>CAWEZO010000007.1:937500-1095100 GCA_963813635.1 uncultured Actinomycetes bacterium
GGGAGCGTCGATCTCAGCTGTGAAGCGGCTGCGCGAGCAGACGTGGAGCGTGGTCGAGTGCGAATGCCGGTATGAGTAGCGAACGAGGGGGGAGGAACCCCTCCGCCGAATGCCCAAGGGTTCCTGGGGAAGGCTCATCCGCCCAGGGTTAGTCGGGAGCTAAGGCGAGGCCGAGAGGCGTAGTCGATGCACAACAGGTTGATATTCCTGTACCACCATGTCCGCGCCAAACCCAAGCGGGGTTGCTAAGGGGCTGACCTTCGGGTCGAACCGACCCACCCCGCGACGGGTAGCGATGGGGCGACGCAGGAGGGTAGGTCTACCGGGCGCTGGTTGACCCGGGGTAAGCAGGTAGAGGGTCCGATAGGAAAATCCGTCGGGCGTAACCTCGAGATGTGATGCCGAACCGTTTTAGGTGAAGTGACTGATCCCATGCTGCCGAGAAAAACCTCTAGTGAGCTGACATGGTGCCCGTACCCCAAACCGACTCAGGTGGGCAAGTAGAGAATACTAAGGCGATCGGGAGAACTCTGGTTAAGGAACTCGGCAAACTGCCCCCGTAACTTCGGAAGAAGGGGGGCCTTAGTAGGGTAAAGGGACTAGCTCCCCGAGCCCGAGGAGGCCGCAGAGACCAGGGCCAAGCGACTGTTTACTAAAAACACAGGAGCGTGCGAAGTCGTAAGACGATGTATACGCTCTGACGCCTGCCCAATGCTGGAAGGTTACGGGGAGGGGTTAGCCGCAAGGCGAAGCTCTGAACCTAAGCCCCAGTGAATGGCGGCCGTAAAGCATTGTTGCGGCTCTCGTGGAGTAATCCGTGAGAACAAACTCTGCTATATGCTGGAAACCCCGTGTATCCGGCGGTACTCGTTCATTGTCACACCCTCATGCGAGAGTGCGACGGTGCGCAGTGAAAATCCGACCGGTGCGGACAATCAGCAGGAAAGGCCCAGTCCTTCGGACTGGCTGGACGCAATCCCGCATGACCTCGGTCATTACATCGCGGGATTCGTCGACGGAGAAGGAAGCTTCAACGTTCCAATCCGTCGTGAGCGCGATCGGGGACTGCCCTGGCGTGTCTCGTTGTCGTTCAACGTGTCGCAGCTCGGCTCGGAAGCACCTGTGCTTCTGCAGTCGACTTCGGCGCCGGAACGGTGCGAGCACGTGGCGACGGTGTCTGGTACTTCGAGGTCACGAGGCTCGATGAGCTCGTCAGGAGGGCATTTCCCTTCTTCGAGCGATTTCAGCTTCGTGGTGCGAAGGCCAGTGACCTGGCGATCTTTCGTCAGATCACCGAGCTCGTCCAGGCAGGCCGGCACCTGTCGACCGACGGGATCATCGAAATCCTCGCCGTGCGAGGCCCGATGAACCGCGGCGGCAAGCGCCGGCGGAGTGATGACGAGATCATCACGACGCTGAGGAATTGGGAATCCTCAGAGGCCATACGCAGAGCTCCCTCGTGAAGCAGAGGGATGAAGATATGGTCCACACCTCATATCCTTGTGGGATCCTCAGAGACTGCACGCTGGGCGCCACTCGAGCGGAAGCTTGAGTGGTGAAGATACAGTCCGATCTGCATGGCGACATGCAGAGTCAGGCAGAAATGACCTGGCCCCGGAATAGCAAGCCGGCTATTTGCGGAGTAACAAACATGCCTAAGGTAGACAACACCCAGAAACGTGCCTGGGTGCTGCCCCTCAATACGGCGACGTATTGATGTGCAGCTGGCTATATGCTGGAAACCCCGAGCATCCGGTGGTACTTACAAAGTATGTAAGTGAAAATCCGTCCGGTGCGGGCAATCAGCAGGAAAGGCCGACGTTCGATCCCGACGGCGTCGGCGGCTCCAATCAGGAGCTGATCGCCGATGGGACTGAATCGATCGTCGGAATCCTCAGAGGCCATACGCCAGCCGACTCACGCCGATAGTGAGCCGAAGATATGGTCCTAGCCTCATGGCGACATGGGGACTCACTAGAGCGAAATTCCTTGTCGGGTAAGTGAATTGCCCAGCACGGAGGTGACTCCGTGTGAAATCCCGCTCATAACGGCGAAGCCCTCACCGGCTGCCTCGCCCCAAGGACGAGGCGATAGACGGCGGGTAATGCCGTGGGAAGTCCTCTGCCTCCTCGGAGGCATGACCCCGTAACGACTGATCCCTTCGGGGAGAGGCCTCGGTCACTGTCACACCCCATCCGTACGGTTGGAGCGTGGCAAATCTACGGCCGGGGCAACACGCGGGCTCTCAATCGAGAGGCTCATCCAGAGCCTTGATATTGAGATGAAGGCATAGTCTGCCCCTCTAGAAATAGAGGAATATGGCGAAGTTCCGACCTGCACGAATGGCGTAACGACTTGGCTACTGTCTCAACCAGAGACCCGGCGAAATTGCACTACGAGTAAAGATGCTCGTTTCCCGCAACAGGACGGAAAGACCCCGTGGACCTTTACTACAATTTGATGTTGGGTTTCGGTACGGATTGTGTAGGATAGGTGGGAGCCTGGGAAGCCGAGGCGTCAGCTTTGGTGGAGGCAACGTTGAAATACCACCCTTTTCGTGTTGAGGCTCTAACCCAGGCCCGTTATCCGGGTCGGGGACAGCGTCAGGTGGGTAGTTTGACTGGGGCGGTCACCTCCTAAAGAGTAACGGAGGTGCCCAAAGGTTCCCTCAGCCTGGTTGGCCATCAGGCGTCGAGTGCAAAGACACAAGGGAGCTTGACTGCGAGACTTACAAGTCGAGCAGGTGCGAAAGCAGGGCTTAGTGACCCGGCCGTGGCGTGTGGAAGCGCGGTCGATCAACGGATAAAAGGTACCCCGGGGATAACAGGCTTATCTTGCCCAAGAGTCCACATCGACGGCAAGGTTTGGCACCTCGATGTCGGCTCGTCGCATCCTGGGGGTGAAGCATCTCCCAAGGGTTGGGCTGTTCGCCCATTAAAGCGGTACGCGAGCTGGGTTTAGAACGTCGCGAGACAGTTCGGTCCCTATCCGTTGCGGGCGTAGGAGATTTGAGTGGAGCTGTCCCTAGTACGAGAGGACCGGGACGGACGCAGCTCTCGTGTGCCAGTTGTTCCGCCAGGAGCATGGCTGGTTGGCGACCTGCGGAATGGATAAGCGCTGAAAGCATCTAAGCGCGAAGCCGGCCTCAAGATGAGATCTCCCACCGGGTTAACCGGGTAAGGCCCCTGGTAGACCACCAGGTTGATAGGCCGGAGGTGTACGCACCGTGAGGTGTTCAGCTGACCGGTACTAATCGGCCGAGGGCTTGGGATTTTTGTTGCTTGTGCTCGCTTTGGAGTCCGTCAAAGGACTTGACAATTTCATAGGTTTCCGGTGGCAATAGCGGCGGGGAAACACCCGTTCCCATCCCGAACACGGTAGTGAAGACCGCCAGCGCCGATGGTACTTGGGGGGTAGCCCCCCGGGAGAGTAGGTCGCCGCCGGGATTTCTCAGACGAGCGCCCCTCGCTTGCACCCAAATCCGGTGTGCGCGCGGGGCGTTCGTCGCGCGCGACTTCATCGCAGGCGGGACGTACCCGGCCGGTACGATCCGCGCTCACCAAGGAGGCCGACGTGGCGCGCCCCGAAGACGAGGACGACGACGACAAGCCGAAACGGCCCCGTTCGCCGCGAGGTGACCCGCCCCGGCGCAAGGGCAGCCGAGCCCAGCCGGGCCGCGAGCGCGGCGGCCGGCGCGAAGACGAGTCTGCGTCCCGACGTTCGAGCAAGCCCGGCGCACCGCCCCGTCGCCCGGGCGGTGGCGCACCCCGTCGTGGCGCAGCCCCCGGACGGCCCCGGCGAGACGCCGGCAAGGGTGGACGCGACGAAACCCGTCGCGGCGACCAACCGGAGCGGTCGGGCGGTCGCGGCGGCGCGGGCCGTCCCCGGTCGCCCCGTTCCGCGGATCGGGACCGCAGCACGCACCGGTCATCGGATGCGCCGAAGGGTCCTCGAGGTGATCGCGGGGTACGACGCGCCTCCGGGAGTGCGAAGCCCTCTCGCGGCCAGGACGCCCGGAACGGCCGGCGTACGGATCGTGGCGCGGGTCGTGATCGCGACGGTCGGACGGGGAAACCCCGGGCCAAGCCGGGCGCGCGGGGCGCGACGGGGCGCGGCGGCGGGTTCGGCCCGTGGGCCAAGGAGTCGGACGCCGAAGGCCCCGAGCGCGTCAGGCGCCCTGATGAAGCGCCGCGGCCGGGTCGTGGCCCCGCGCCGTTGCGACTGGTAGGCGATCGCAAGCGGGGGGGCGATGGGCCCAAGCGACGCCGTTCGCCGGCGAAGCGCACCCAACCTCCGAGCGGACGCCGCCGTCGCCGTCGAGGCTCTGACGACGTCCGCGAGGAGCTGCTGCGTCTCGGGGGCCGCAAAGGCGGCCACTACTACGCGGAGCTCGTCGAGGCTGCCGACGCGTTCGCCGACGACCGCAACCGTGACGCGCTCGCGCGTCCTGCGGCCTCTGCGCGAGGTGGTGCCCGACTCGCCGAGTGTTCGACAGCTGCTCGGCCTGGCGCAGTACCGCACCGGCAACTTCGGTGCCGCCGCGAAAGAGCTCGAGGTGTACGTCGAGCTCACGGGCGCCGCGGATCAGCATCCCGTCCTCATGGACTGCTACCGGGCGCAGCGGCGATGGCACCGGGTGGAGGTGCTGTGGCTCGAGCTCGCCGCCCAGTCGCCTTCGCCCGAGGCGGTGACGGAGGGCCGCATCGTCGCTGCGGGCGCACTCGCCGACCGCGGCGAGCTCGACGCGGCGATCACGTTGTTGGGACGCCGCGAACGCGACCTCAAACAGCCCAAGGAGCACCACTTGCGACTCTGGTACGCGCTCGCCGACCTCGAGGAGCGCGCCGGCAACCTGTCGAGAGCGTGCACGCTGTTCCAGCGTGTCCGGAAGCACGACCCGACCTTCGTCGACGTCGCCGAACGACTTGCGGCCCTGGGCTGAGAGCTTCGCGCCAAGCAAGCCGGGTACGTGCCGTCCCGGGACGGGCGATCCTCCAGTCCCCGAGGTCGGCCCGAGGCGCCGTAGCTGTCACACCCCGTCGGTACGCTGCGCCCGAGCTTCCCCGGCTTCCCCCTCGCCCGTTCGTCGCGCGGCGAAGGGGAAGCCATGCCAGTAGCAACCACCACCACGTCGCTCAACTTCGTCGTCCTGCGTGGAGAGTGCTCCGCCGCGCCGGAGCCGCGGACGCTCGAGTCGGGCAGCCGCCTCACGAGCCTTGCGCTGCGCGTGCACATCAGCGCGGGCACGCCGCGCACGTCCGTCCCGATCACCTGGTGGGATCCACCGGCGTGGGCCGACGCGCTCGAGGCCGGCGACGTGCTGGTGGTCATGGGAGTCGTGCGGCGCCGCTTCTTCCGCACCGGTGGGGGCGGGGCCGGTGCGAAGGTTGAAGTCGAGGCCCGGCACGTCGCCCGTGCATCCGACCGCCGCCGCGTCGCCACTCTCGTGCGGCGTGCGACTCAAGTCATCGAGACAATCGAGTCCTGACCGTCGCCGGCATCGTGCAGCTTGACCCTGCGAGCAGGCGGGTCTAGCAAAGGCATCCACGATCGGGAGGCACGAATGACAGACCTCGAGGCGCAGCTGGGCGGCGTCATCGCGGCCGAACGGCTCCTGTCGGGTGATCGCATCGGCGACGACTACACCCACGACGAGGCACTGACGGCCACGCCGCACGTGCCCGACGTCGTGGTGCGACCGGAATCGGCCGGCGAGGTCGCAGCGGTGCTGCGGCTGGCCAACGAGCTGGGCGTGCCGGTCACCGCGCGGGAGCGGCACCGGTCTGTCCGGCGCGTGCGTGACCGGCGCGGGCGGCATCCTGCTGTCGTTCGAGCGGATGAACCACATCCTCGAGATCGACACGGAGAACCACGCGGCGGTGGTGGAGCCCGGCGTCACGCTCGCGCAGCTCGACGAGGCGACGGCTGCGCACGGGCTGGTGTACCCGGTGTTTCCCGGCGAGAACAGCGCATCGTTGGGCGGCAACGTCGCGACGAACGCGGGCGGGATGCGAGCGGTGAAATACGGCGTCACCCGCCATCAGGTCCTCGGTGTCGAAGCCGTGCTCGCGACCGGCGAGGTGATCCGCACCGGCGGCAAGTTCGTCAAGGCGACCACCGGCTACGACCTCACCCAGCTCATCGTCGGCTCCGAAGGCACCCTCGCGATCGTCACGGAAGCGACGCTGAAGCTGTCTCCCCGGCCCGAGCACGCGGCGACCGTGCTCGCGCCGTTCCGCACCCTCGACGATGTCACCGCGGCGGTGCCGAGAATCGTCGACAGTGGCGTGGGCCCGCTCATCCTCGAGTACATCGACCTGCTCACGATGGCGGCGATGACCGCAAACGTCGATCTCGACCTCGGCATCCCGCAAGCGATCAAGGACACCGCGCTCGCATATCTGGTGGTGGTGATGGAGAACACCGACTCCGATCGTCTCGACGTCGACGTGCAGACGGTCGCCGAGATGGTCAACGACCTCGGTGCGATCGACGTCTACGTGCTGCCCCCACAGGCGGCCGCTCACCTCATCGATGCACGCGAGAAGTCGTTCTTCGTGGCCAAGGCCCACGGCGCCAACGACATCGTCGACGTCGTCGTGCCGCGGGCCGCGATCCCGAAGTACATGACCCGCGTCTCCGAGGTCGCGCAGCTGCACGAGTCGCTCGTCGCGGGTTGCGGCCACGCCGGCGACGGCAACGTCCACCTCGCGATCTTCCAGCCCGATCCCGCAGAACGCGCCGAGGTGATGCGCGGCATCCTGGCGGCCGGCATGGAGGTCGGCGGCGCAATCTCGGGGGAGCACGGCATCGGCTCCGAGAAGAAGCGCTACTTCCTCGAGCTGGAAGACCCGGTCAAGGTCGCGCTCATGCAGCGCATCAAGGCCGCGTTCGATCCCAACGGCATCCTCAACCCCGGCAAGATCTTCGACTGACCGGCCCGACCGGACGGAACCGAGGCACCCACCAATGAACGGCGCGCAGGCCCTGATCCAGACCCTCGTCGACAGCGATGTCGACGTGTGCTTCACCAATCCCGGCACCTCCGAGATGCACTTCGTCGCCGCGCTCGACGCCGTGTCCGAGATGCGAGGCGTGCTCGGTCTCTTCGAGGGCGTCGTCACCGGCGCGGCCGATGGCTACGCGCGCATGGCCGAGAAGCCCGCGGCGTCGCTGTTGCACCTCGGCGCCGGGTTGGGCAACGGGCTCGCGAACCTGCACAACGCCCGCCGCGCGCACACACCCCTTGTCAACATCGTTGGCGATCACGCGACATACCACAAGAAGTACGACGCGCCGCTCGACTCCGATATCGAGAGCATCGCCGGTGCGGTCTCCGGCTGGCTCCGCACGTCCGCCCGTGCCGACGATGTCGCGGGCGACGCGGCGGAGGCGGTTGCGGCCGCGATCGGTCCCCCGGGCGTGGTGGCGACGCTGGTGCTGCCGGCCGACGTGTCGTGGCTCGACGCGCCCGGCCCCGCCCCACCGAGCGGCCCTCACCCCCAGACGTGAAGTCAGCGGCGACACGATCGACTTGATCGCGAAGGTGTTGCGCACCGGCGAGCCCGCGGCTCTGCTCCTCGGTGGGAGCGCGATGCGCGTCCGGGGCCTCAACGCGGCGAGCCGGATCGCCAACACGGCCGGCGCCAAGCTGCTGGGCGAGACGTTCCCGGCGCGGCTCGAGCGCGGCGCCGGCATTCCCGGCATCGAGCGCCTCGGCTACCTCGCGGAGTTCACGCAGGTGCAGATGGACGGGCTCCGGCACCTGGTGCTCGTCGACGCGAAGGCGCCGGTCTCGTTCTTCGCCTATCCCGACAAGCCGAGTGATCTCGTGCCCGAAGGCTGCGAGGTGCACGTGCTGGCGTCGGGCGCCGACGACGCCGAGCTCGCGCTGGAGCAGCTCGCCGACGGGCTCGGCGCGGCCGACGACGCGGCCACAGCCGCGCCGGTGGCGCGTCCCGACGCGCCGAGTGGTTCATTGACCGCGGAGACCATCGCCCAGGCCATCGGCGCGCACCTTCCCGAGGGCGCGATCGTCTCCGACGAGGCCAACACGTCGGGGCTGTTCGTGCCGATGCTGACCGGCGGCGCGCCCCCGCACGACTGGTTGACGCTGACCGGCGGTGCGATCGGCCAGGGCCTCCCGGTCGCCACCGGCGCGGCCGTTGCCTGCTCCCGACCGCAAGGTCGTCGCGCTCGAAGCCGACGGGTCCGCCATGTACACGCTCCAGGCACTGTGGACGCAGGCGCGTGAAGGTCTCGACGTCACCACCGTGGTCTTCGGTAACCGTTCCTACGCGATCCTGAATCTCGAGCTGTCGCGGGTCGGTGCAGAGGAGCCCGGTCCGAAGGCGCTCGACATGCTCGACATCTCGCGTCCGGATCTCGACTTCGTCGCGCTCGCACGGGGGATGGGCGTACCTGCGAGTCGGGCCGACACGGCCGACGAGTTCGGCGCGCAGTTCGAGCGGGCGATGGCCGAACCCGGCCCGCACCTCATCGACACCGTGATCCCGCCGGCCTTCTGACCCGACGCCGGCCCCGTCGGCACGTGCGGACGGTTCGGCCGCACCCAGGTATACGTCGATCGCGCGGCGGTAGTTGGCCGAGACCTGTGCGGCGGCTGCGTCGCGACTGAGCGCGCCGTTGACGTAACCGGTGATCGGATCCCACCAGATCGTGCGCCCGATCGCGAACCCGAGATAGCCGGGCACGCCCGCGGCCTGGCGCAGCCAGTGGTGCACCGTCGCCTCACTCGCACCCGCGCCGAGCACGAGGCATCCGACCCGCTCCCGTCCGCCGGCGCGAGCCTGGTCGGCGATCATCCGGCAGTCGTCGCGCCGGTCGACGCCCTCGATCTTCCAGATGTCAGCCTCGACCCCGGCGGCCTGCAGCATCGCGATCGCCTGGCGCATCAGCGCGGGACGCGCTTCGACGACGAACGCCTCCTGGCCGCCCGCCGCCTCCACCTGGTGCGCCTCGGGGGGCACGAGGAGCTCGAGAGGCAACTTGCGTTCGCGCGAGTGAAGCCAGTCGGCCAGGACCTCGAGCCCCTCGATCGAACGGGCGGTTGTCGGCGGCGTCGCCCTCGGGGTTGAACCGCACCAGAACCTTCGAGAACGTCGGGTCGAATGCCTCGATGTGCGCGGCGAACTCGTCGCCGTACTCGAACTCGAACGACGGGCGATCACTGCGCTCGACCGGCATCGCGACGATGCAGCCGCGGGCGAGGGCGGTGCGGGCGATCTCGGCGCCGTACTGCTCGTCGACGAGGATTCCGGCCGTGTCGGTGGGGGCGCCCTGGGTGAGCGCGCGGGAGAACCCGTCGAAGATCACCGACTTGGCGTCGGCGATCGTTGCCGTCTCCTGCGGTGTCGGCGCGGCGCCGAACCCGAACATCTGCCGGGGCAGTGATCCGCGCCGGTCCAACGCGAGCACGAAGAGGCTGCGCTCGTAGCCGAGGGTCTGAGGCTCCTGCCTCGAAGCCACGCCGCGATGCGACCCCGTTCCGGCCCCGGAGCATACGGTGCGCGCGCGGCGCGCCATTTCGCGTCGATTCCGTCCCGCTGTCCTGTTGTCGCGGAAAGCAGGAACGTATGCTGGTGGCCGGCCCGAGAGCATCCGGATGCCCATCCGCCCGGGCCGAAAGTAGCCGCAACCGCGTCATCTGCGACGCAAGCGAGGGTGCGTGACCACGGAGACGACTGACTCCCATGAACCGGAGACACTCGACCGGATCGTGATCCGGTTCGCGGGTGACTCCGGCGACGGCATGCAGCTCACCGGCGACCGCTTTACCGACGTGAGCGCCGCATTCGGCAACGACCTCGCGACGCTGCCCAACTTCCCGGCCGAGATCCGCGCCCCGGCGGGCACGATCGCCGGCGTGTCGTCGTTCCAGGTCCACATCTCCGATCACGACATCGTGACCCCCGGCGACGTGCCCAACGTGCTCGTCGCGATGAATCCGGCCGCGCTCAAGGCCAACATCGGCGATCTTCCCGTCGGCGGCACGCTGATCGTCAACGAAGACGCGTTCGGCGAGAAGAACCTCGCCAAGGTCGGCTACGAATCCAACCCGGTCGAGGACGGCTCGCTCTCCGCCTACAAGATCATCCAGGTGCCGATGACGTCGATCACGCTCGAGGCGTGCAAGGAGCTGGGCGTCAAGCCCCGCGACGCAGAGCGTTCGAAGAACCTGTTCGCGCTCGGCTTGGTCTCGTGGATGTACACGCGGCCCAGCAAGCAGACGATCGACTGGATCGAGCAGAAGTTCGCGGCGAAGCCGATGGTGCGCGACGCGAACATCGCCGCGTACAAGGCCGGCTACCACTTCGGCGAGACGGCCGAGCTCTTCGACCATCCGTTCGAGATCGCGCCGGCCGTCGACCTCGCGCCCGGCCGCTACCGCAACATCAACGGCAACCTCGCAACTGCGTACGGCCTCATCGCCGCGTCGCAGACGAGCAAGCTTCCCATGGTGTATGCGTCGTACCCGATCACGCCTGCGAGCGACATCTTGCACGAGCTGTCGAATCGCAAGAACTTCGGTATCCGCACGCTGCAAGCGGAAGACGAGATCGCCGCGGTCGGTGTCGCGATCGGTGCCGCATTCGCCGGTGCTCTCGGCGTGACCGCCACGAGTGGCCCGGGTCTCGACCTGAAGTCCGAAGGCATCGGTCTCGCCATCAGCCTCGAGCTTCCGCTCATCATCGTCGACGTGCAACGCGGCGGCCCGTCCACCGGACTGCCGACGAAGACCGAGCAGAGCGACCTCATGCTCGCGATGTACGGGCGTCACGGCGAAGCGCCCTTGCCGATCGTGTGCGCATCGTCGCCGAGCCGTTGTTTCGACGCTGCGTACGAAGCGGTGCGCATCGCGGTGAAATACCGTACGCCGGTGATCCTGCTCACCGACGGCTACCTGGCCAACGGCTCCGAACCCTGGCGCCTGCCCGACGTCGACGAGCTGGCCGACCTGACGGTGCGCTTCGCCGACGCGCCCAACCACGGCGACGAGTTCTGGCCGTACCTGCGCGATCCCGAGACGCTCGCGAGACCGTGGGCGATTCCCGGCACGCCCGGCCTGCAGCATCGGGTCGGCGGTCTCGAGAAGCAGGACGGCACCGGCAACGTCAACTACGACCCGGAGAATCACGACTTCATGGTGCGGATCCGCGCCGAGAAGATCGCGCGCATCGCCAACGACATTCCGCCCGTGCCGGTCGACGGCGAGGACGGCGCCCGCGTGCTCGTGCTCGGCTGGGGCAGCACGTGGGGTTCGATCACTGCCGGGGTCCGCCGCGTGCGGGCGCGAGGAAAGCCGGTAGCGCACGCGGAGCTCACCCACCTCAACCCGTTCCCCGCGAATCTCGGTGAGGTCGTCGCCGCATACGACCGTGTCCTCGTGCCGGAGATGAATCTCGGCCAGCTCTCGAAGCTCGTGCGCGCCGAGTATCTCGTCGACGCGGAGAGCCTCACCACGGTGCACGGCGTGCCATTCCGAGCCGCCGAGATCGAAGCGAAGATCCTGGAGATGATCGATGGCTGACGACACCTCACTCGCGTCCAACGGCGACACCACTGCCGTAGCGCTCACGCGGAAAGACTTCCAGTCCGACCAGGAAGTGCGGTGGTGTCCCGGGTGCGGTGACTATTCGATCCTCGCCGCGATGCAGTTCCTGTTGCCCGACTTCGGCGTGAAGCCCGAGAACATGGTCTTCGTGTCGGGCATCGGCTGCGCGGCGCGCTTCCCGTACTACATGAACACCTACGGCATTCACAGCATCCACGGGCGCGCTCCGGCCGTCGCGACCGGTGTTGCGTTGGCCCGTCCCGATCTCGACGTGTGGGTGATCAGTGGTGACGGCGACGCGTTGTCGATCGGCGGCAACCACCTGATCCATTCGCTGCGCCGCAACGTCAACCTCAAGATCCTGATGTTCAACAACCAGATCTACGGCCTGACGAAGGGTCAGTACTCGCCGACGAGCGAGGTCGGCAAGATCACGAAGTCGTCGCCGTTCGGGTCGCTCGACCACCCGTTCAACCCGATCTCGGTCGCGATCGGTGCCGAGGCGAGCTTCGTCGCCCGCACGCACGACATGGACCGCAAGCACTTGATGGAGATGTTCAAACGGGCCCACGAGCACAAGGGCGCGGCGTTCGTCGAGGTGTACCAGAACTGCAACGTATTCAACGACGGCGCGTTCGCCGCGGTCACCGCCAAGGAGCACCGCGCCGACATGCTGATCCCCCTCGAGCACGGCAAGCCGATCCGCTTCGGCGCCGACGGTGAGCGGGGCGTGGTGCTCAACGAGTACGGCGAGGCGCACGTCGTCGACGTGGCCGACGTGGGTGTCGACGCGCTGCTCGTCCACGACGAGTACCGACCCGATCCGTCGGTGGCCTTCTCGCTGTCGCGGCTCGCCGACACACCCACGGAGCCGACGCCGATTGGCGTGCTGCGCGATGTGCAGCGCCCCACATACGAGGGCGAAGTGCAGCGCCAGCTCGTGGCCGAGGTCGAGCGCAGTGGCCCGGGCGACCTCCGCGCGCTCCTCGACTCGGGCGCCACCTGGGACGTCGCGTAACGCCGACTCGCTCAGTCGTCGAGGCTGCGGAAGACCATGCCCGTGCGCGGCTTGGGGTGAAAGAACGTCGTCTTCTGCGGCATGCGCACACCGGCGAGCGCGGCGCGGCGGATCTGCTCGACGGTGACCGGCCGCAACAGCACCGCAGCATCCGCGCCACCCTTGTCGACCATCGCGGCGACGGCCGCGGCGTCGTTTCGGTACGTGACTCGGGCGCCGGGGATCACCGGCATCACTCCGCCTTCGAAGCGCGCCGCGTCGACGTCGCGCGCCTCGACGGGCACGTCCAGCAACCGTTCCGCGAACACCCCTGGCCGCGGCCTCAGTAACGCGAGGCCGGCGCGGTCGACGAGCCCGAGCGCCCCTTCATCGACCATGCGCTGCCTGAGCGCGGCGACGGCATCGGGCTCGTTGACCCCCGCGTCGATTACTTCGAACGCGTCGCGCAGCGCGATTCGCAGGTCGACGGATGCGATCCCGTCGAGCAACCGGTGGATCGCGCGCACCGAGAGCTCGTGGTCGACGAGCTCGACGACCAAGGTCATGATCGCCGCCGCGCCGTCGTCGTCGAGACCGGCCGCGAGCCGTTCGTCGCGGTAGGTGCACGCGGTCTCGAAGCGGTGATGGCCGTCGGCCAGCACAACGGACGTGCGCGCGACCGCAGCCCGGATTGCCTCGATGCGATCGGGTTCGTGAATCGGGAACAGCTCGTGCTCGACGCCCTCGTCGTCGACGCACGCCGCCGCGGCATCGCCGAGGGGGTCGAGCAACTGGGTGAGCCCGTCGGTGAGTGAGAGGCCCCAGATCGGGTCGGTGTTGGCGCGCGTGGCACGGAGCAGCTCGAGCCGGTCGCTCTTGGCCTTCGGCAGTGTGCGTTCGTGGGGCAGGATCGCGTTGGTGCTACCCGCATCGCCGGCGGGAGGAAGCGCGAGGGCGCCGAGCACCCCTCGGGTGCGCCGCGGCTGTCCGGCGTCGTCGTGAAAACGCATCTCGTACCCGTAGAGCTGCGGCGCCAGATCGGTGCGGAGGATCCCCAGCCGGTTCCACGCCGTCAGCGTCGCCGTCGCGACCTGATAGCGGTCGATCGCGCCCTCGTCGCGCGGCAGGATCAGACGGACGGAGTTGTGGGGATCCCTGGCTTCGAGCGCAGCCCGTTCCTCGTCGTCGATGACGTCGTAGGGCGGCGCCGCCACGGCGTCGAGGGTGGCGGGACCGGCACCGGCGAGGAGCTCCGGGTCGTACCGGATCCCGCGAAAGGGAAGGAAGTCGGCCACGTCGGCGTTGCCTTTCCGAAGGTTGCCCGATTGTCGCGCAACCTCGCGAGACCGAGCTGCAGCAATGGCGTCGGTCAGACACTTCGCCCAAGATGGTGGTGATCTCATGAGCACGTACGAAGCGTTCGAAGCCTTTCAGGAGGGCAGCCGCCTCCTCGCCGGCTCGAGCGCGCGACGCGGCAGTCGTCGCCCTCGAGCGGGCGCGTTCGCTCGAGCCGGAGAAGGGCTCGATCCGCGAGACCCTGGCTCGTGCGTACTTCCGGAGCGGGCGTTTCGTCGCGGCCCGCCGCGAGTTCGAGCGCGCGCTCGAGCTCGATCCGGTCAACGATTACGCCCACTTCGGTCTTGGCCTGTCTTGCCTGCGCGAGGGCGACCGGCTCGGCGCGCGCCGTCACCTCAAGCTTGCGGTCGCGATGCGACCGGAGCGTGACGAGTACCGCGACGCGCTCGGCCGCACCGAGACGGCCGACCGCTGACCGATGGGCACACCGGGGGGCGACGGCACGCCCGTCGTGTGTTGTGATCTCGACGGCGTCTTCTGGCGCGGTGACGAGCCGATTCCCGGCTCGGCCGACGCGTTCGCGCGTCTCCGCACGGCGGGGCTGCGCGTCGCGTTCGTGACGAACAATTCCAACCTGCGCGTCGGCGACTACCTGCAGAAGCTCGAACGATTCGGCATCGCGGTCGAGGCCGACGCGCTGGTCACGAGCGCGCAGGCCGCTGCCGCGCTGTTGGCGAGGCAGCTTGCGCCGGGCGCAAAGGTCCTGGCCTGTGCGGGTCTTGGCGTGGTCGAGGCGCTACAAGCCGCGGGGCTCGAGCCTGTCGTGGACGATCATGTCGAGGCCGTGGTGGTCGGTTGGCATCGCGACTTCGACTATGACGCCATGACGCGCGCGTCGAGCGCGGTGCGCTCGGGAGCGCGCTTCGTGGCCACGAATCTCGACGCGACGTACCCCGTTCCCGGTGGCGTGATCCCGGGAGCGGGAGCGATTGCCGCGGCGGTCGCGACTGCCGCCGGGCAAGCGCCGGAAGTGGCGGGGAAGCCGGCGGCGCCGATGGCCGACCTCGTTCGCCGACGCTTCGGTTCGTCGGGCCTGGTGGTCGGTGACCGGCCGTCGACCGACGGTGCGTTCGCCGACACGATCGGATGGCCGTTCGCGTTGGTGCTCAGTGGCGTGGCCAGCGCGACGCCCGGACCGGCCGACGAGGCGATCCCCGTGCCTGCGCCGCCGTTCGTGGGGGAGAACCTGGCGGGGCTGGTGCCGCGGATCATCGAGGCGCTCACCGGCTGACACCTCGACCGGTCGCGAGTCGTTGCTCCAAGAATCGCGTGAGCATCGTGTGCTCCGATTCGATGCCTTCGTTGAAGCGCGCCGCGGCCCAGACGACTTCCCATCTGCGAAGCGCATGCTCGTCGACGGGACGAAGCCGCCGGTAGACGTGCATGTACCGGTGGACGATGAGCTTGCGACCGACGGGCAGGAGTGCTCGTGCAACACGAGGTGTGTCCGGCGGCGGGTCTGCGAGCAGGTGGAGCAGTCTCGTGCGGGCGACGTCGGCGGTGGGGTCACCGCTGGCGGCCCTGGGCCAGTCGATCACGACCGGCGCGACCCAAGTGCCGAGGATGTTGGCGAGGTGAAAATCGCCGTGACAGAGACGGTCGCCTTGCGGGAGCGAGTCGAGCGTCTCGAGCGCGAACTGCGCGAGGGGCGACGGCAATGCCGGAGCAGAATCGATATCGCGGCGGAGCTCGTCGCTGAGGCGTGGCAAGGTGCCCGGGGCACGACACCGATGCATCGTTACGTGCGTTTCGGCCATGACGCGCGCCGCCCGCCCCATCATCCATGGCTGCCGGCCGAGCAGCGTGCCGAAGTCGACACCTTCGACCCGTTCCATCGCCAGACCCGGTCTGCCGTCGATGCGAACGATCTCGATGACGGCCGGAGCAAGGTGTCCCGCCTGCCGCACTGTCTCGAGTGCCGCGGCCTCGCGTTCGATGAGCGGCATGGCATCGGGATCACGCATGAGCTTGAGCACGGAGCCGTCCGGGCGAAGGAACACGTCCGCCGTGCGACCTTCGGCGAACCAGACGAGGTTCTCTGGCACCGCCATATGAGTAGCAGCGCCGGAACAACGCGGCAACCGGTCCCCGGCGCGCTCGGTGAGGAGCCGAGGATCCGTGACCTCTGTAGGGTCGTGCTGCGACAATGCTGGCCCGAGGGGGTCGGGCGCTCTAACCTGACATCTTCCGCAGCACGGCAAAGGAGCCAACAAATGCCGCAACGTCAACGTCCCGAAGTGAACAAGTTCTTGGAGGCCGGCGCGGATTTCAGCGCGGTGACGCGAACGGAGGCGCGGCGCAGAGCCAAAGAGCTGATCCGTGAGGGCCAGCTCGCACAGGAACGGGCCCAGGCATTCGTCGAGGAGCTGGTCGAAACGAGCCGGCGTCGTGCCGAGGAATTGACCGAGGCCATGCGCAAGGAGGTCCAGCGCCAGATCGGCGCGCTGGGCATCGCCACGAAGGCAGACCTCGCACGGCTCGAGGCGAAGCTGTCGGGACGCGCCGCGCCGAAGAAGGCAGCCAAGAAGAAGGCGCCGGCCAAGACGGCAGCCAAGAAGAAGAAGGCGCCGGCCAAGAAGGCCGCCACGCGCCGGTAGGGATGCGTCGTCGCCTCGACGCCGAGCTGGTGCGGCGGGGGTTGGTGTCGAGCAGGGGACGCGCCGTCGAGGCGATTGCGGCCGGGCGAGTCGTCGTCGCGGGCGCTGCCGGCGACACACCGGCCCGTCAGGTCGCGACCGACGAGCCCATCGTGGTGCAGGGCGAACGGCCCCGTTTTGTGTCGCGTGGCGGCGAGAAGCTCGCGGCCGCGTTCGACGGATTCGGCGTCGACGTGTCGGCGCGTCGCGCGCTCGATGCCGGCGCCTCGACCGGCGGCTTCACCGACTGCCTGCTGCACGCCGGCGCGGCACGTCATCGCGGTCGATGTCGGACGCGGCCAGCTCGACTGGTCGTTGCGCAATGACCCGCGCGTGACGGTGCTCGAACGCACCAACGTGCGCACCCTCGAGCCCGAACGGCTCGGCGGCCCCGTCGACCTTTGTACGGCCGACCTCTCGTTCATCTCCCTCGTCACCGTCGCACCGGCCCTGGCGCGCTGCACGACCGACGACGCCGACCTGTTGCTCCTGGTCAAACCCCAGTTCGAGGCGGGGCGGGACCACGTCGGCAAGGGTGGGATCGTGCGTGACCCCGCGGTGCACAAGTGGGTGCTCCAGCGGGTCACGGCGGGCCTCGATGCCGCCGGTCTGGGCGTTCTCGCGGCAATGCCATCCCCTCTGCGCGGCGCGGATGGCAACGTGGAGTTCATGATCCACTGCCGCAAGGGCGTCGAGCCCCTCGGATCCGACCAATTGGATGCGCTCGTCGAGACGGCACATGAAGCCGGCGCACCATGACCGCACCCGCGATCCGCAGCGCCGGGTTGGTGTTGCACCGCGAGCGACCGCTGGCGGCGAAGCTCGCGCGTCGTGCCGCGGAGCAACTGCGCGTCGGCCGACGTCGAAGTCAGGGTGCGCACCGAGGACGCCGACGCCGCGGGCCTGCTCGAGTTCGCGGTCGCCGCCGAAGCGTTCCCGGTCGGCCTCGACCTTGCGATCTCGCTCGGAGGCGACGGCACGATGTTGCGCACGGCCGACCTCGTGTACGAGACGGGCGCCGCGGTGCTCGGGGTCAACGTCGGCCAACTCGGTTATCTCACCGAGGTCGAGCCCGTCGAGCTCGACCGCGCGATCGCGCGGATCCTCGCCGGCGACTTCGCCGTCGACGAACGGATGATGCTCCAAGTGCAGGTCACCTCGGACGGGCCCGCGGGCGGACGCTGGTGGGCCCTCAACGAAGCGGTGCTCGAGAAGCTGCGCACGGGCCGGCTGGTTCGGCTCGCCGTCGCGATCAACGGGCAGTTCTTCACGACCTACGCCGCGGATGGCGTGATCATCTCGACGCCGACCGGGTCGACCGCGTACTCGTTTTCGGCTCGGGGCCCGATCGTGTCGCCGCGGCACCGATGTCTGCTGCTCACACCGGTGTCGCCGCACATGTTGTTCGACCGGTCACTCGTGCTCCACCCCGACGAGGAGCTGCGCTTCGAGGTGACCGACGCGCGTTCGGTCGTGCTCACGCTCGATGGCCGTGAGCTCGGTACCCTGGCCGAGGGCGACATCGTCACTTGCAGTGGCGGCCCGAAGCCGGCGCGCATCGTGACGTTCGGACCCCGCGACTTCCACCAGATCCTCAAGGCCAAGTTCGGCCTCTCCGATCGGTGAACTCCCCGATGCTGTACGAGCTGCACGTCGTCGACCTTGGGATCGTGGCCGATCTGTCGGTGCTCTTCGACGCCGGTCTCACCGCCATCACCGGTGAGACCGGTGCGGGCAAGACGCTGCTCGTCGAGGCGCTCGATCTGCTGATGGGCGGACGCGCCGACCCGGGTCTCGTGCGTCAGGGCACGGCAGAGACGCGCGTCGAAGGTCGCTTTGCCGATGCGACGGGGCGCGAGACGATCCTGACCCGCGTCGTGCCTGCAGACGGGCGGAGCCGCGCCTACATCGATGGCAAGCTCGCGACCGCGGCGGAGCTTGCGGCGATCGGGGCTTCACTCGTCGACTTGCACGGCCAGCACGCCCACCAGTCCCTCCTCGCGACGGCCGCGCAGCGCGACGCGCTCGACCACTTCGCCGGTGAGCCGGCGCGCGCGGCGCGGGCCCATCTTCAGGACGCGCGAGGCGAAGAGAAGCGGCTCCGCGCCGACCTCGACGCGCTCGGGGGCGACGAACGGGCGCGGGCCCGGGAGCTCGACCTCCTGCGATTCCAGCTCGACGAGATCGCCGCAGCCGGGATCGACGACATCGATGAAGAGGGCAACCTCGAGGCGGAGGAGGCGCTGCTGGCCGACGCGACCGCGCACCTGGAGGCGCTCGCCAGCGCGTACGAGACAATCGAGGGCGGGGCGCTCGACGCGGTCGGCGAAGCCGAGTCACTGCTCCATGATCGCCGCCCGTTCGCCGACCTCGAGGCGCGCCTCCAGGCGGTGCACGCGGAGCTTGCCGACCTGCGGATCGAGCTGCGCCACGCACGCGAGGGCGTCGTCGTGGATCCCGAGCGTCTCGCCGCCGTCCGCGAGCGGCGTCAGCAGCTGCGCGAGCTGCGGCGGAAGTACGGCGAGACCCTCCGCGACATCGTCGGGTACGCAGACGACGTGAGCCGGCGGATCGGCGAGCTGGAGAGCTACGAGACCCGTGCTGCGACGATCGATCGCGAGCTGCGGGAGGCCGGTGCCCGCGCGCAGGTCGCGGCGTCGATGCTGACATCTGTGCGGCGGGGCGCGGCCCCCGAGCTCGCGGGCGCGGTTGCCGAGCACCTCCGCGAGCTCGCGATGCCCGACGCCACGCTGGTGGTCGACATCCAGTCTGCGGAGCTGGCCGATACCGGTGCGGACGACGTGACGTTCTTGCTGTCGGCGAACGCCGGCGAACCGGTGCGGTCGCTCGCGAAGGTGGCCTCAGGTGGCGAGCTGTCCCGGGCGATGCTGGCATTGCGGCTCGTGCTGTCCGATGCGCCACCCACACTCGTGTTCGACGAGGTCGACGCCGGTATCGGGGGCGAGGCCGGCGCAGCGGTCGGACAGCTGCTGGCCGATCTGGCCCGACGGCATCAGGTGCTGTGCGTCACGCATCTGGCCCAAGTGGCCGCAGCCGCCGGCGCGCAGATCGTCGTCGACAAACAGGATCTCGACGGCCGCACGGTGACGCTCGCCTCGACCGTGACCGGCGACCGCCGGCTCGCGGGAGCTCTCGCGCATGCTCGCGGGTGTCGGCGAGTCGGTTTCAGCCCGCCGGCACGCGGCCGAGCTCTTGCAGGTCGCCGCGGAACGCCGTAACACGCTGGTGCGTGGGTGATGGTCCGGCCGAGCCCGTCGTTGACGCTCACCGGCACGGCCCGAGTCGATCACCGCACCAAGGATCTCATCAAGCGGCTTCAGCCGGGCGACATCGCGGTGATCAACCACCAGGACCTCGATCGCGTTGCCGCCGAAGGGATCGTCGCGACGCACTCGCTCGCGGTGATCAACGCGGCCGAGTCGATCTCCGGGCGATATCCCAACGAGGGGCCGATGCGCGTGCTTGGCGCCGGGATCACGCTCATCGATCACGCGGGCGCCGACCTGCTCGACCGTGTGCGCGAGGGCGACCGGCTCACGATTGTCGGTGACGAAGTATGGCGCGGCCCGGAGCTGGTCGCGACCGGGACACGGCTGTCGCCGTCGGTCGTCGAGCAGGCGATGGAAGCCGCACGAGCCGCGATCGGCGGGGAGCTCGAGCGCTTCGCCACCAACACGCTCGAGTACATCCAGCGCGAGGCGAGGCTCACATTCGAGCCTGTCCAGCTCCCGCTGCTGCGAGTCGAGTTCAAGGGCCGCCACGCGCTGGTCGTGGTGCGCGGGCACGATTACCGTAGCGACCTCAAGGCGCTCAAGCCGTACATCCGCGAGTACCGGCCGGTGCTCATCGGGGTCGACGGGGGCGCCGACGCGCTGCTCGAGATGGGATTCAAGCCCGACGTCATCATCGGCGATTTCGACTCGGTCTCCGAGCAGGCCCTCACGGTCGGCGCCGAGCTGCTGCACCACGTGCATCTCGACGGACGCGCACCGGGGCGCGAAGCGTTGCAAGCCTGGGGTGTGCCCTACGAGGAGTTCTTCATCGACGGCACGAGCGAAGACGTCGCGATGATGCTTGCGTACGAGGCGGGCGCGCAGCTGATCGTCGCCGTAGGCACCCACGCGTCGATGGTCGAGTTCCTCGACAAGGGCCGGCCGGGAATGTCGTCGACGTTTCTGACCCGGCTGCGTCTCGGGCCGATGCTCGTCGACGCCAAAGGTGTCAGCCGGCTGTACGAGGGACGGGTGCGGAGACTCGACCTCGTGCTGCTCGTCGCGGCGGCCCTGCTCGCCATGGTGGTGGTGGGCATCGTGGCCGCGCCCATCCACACGCTGATCGACGGCGTACGTTTGTCTTTCCGAGACATCTGGTTCTCGATCTCCGACCAATTCTGAGCCGCAGGGCATGATCAATTTTCGCTTCCATATCGCCTCCCTCATCGCGGTCTTCCTCGCGCTCGCACTCGGCGTGCTCATGGGATACGGCGTGTTGAGCCAGCCGACCGTTTCCGGGTTGCAGCATCGGATCGACACGGTCGAGAACAATGCGAACGAACGCAAACGCGAGAACGACGACCTGCACGACCAGCTCAACCAGTTGCAGGGATATGTCGACGGCACGGCGCAGTTCGCGACGGCCGGCCGACTCGACGGCGTCACCGTCGTGGTGCTGGCCGCGCGGCGTCAATGCCGACTCGGTGACGAAGACGGTGGAGCTGCTCCGACAGGCGGGAGCAAAGGTCCCGGGCGTCTTCTGGCTCGAGCCGAAGTGGTCGCTCAGTAACGCGACGGATGTGAGGTCGCTCGCCGACGCCATTGACAAGACCGAACGGGACCCGGCCGCCCTACGTGCCGATGCGTGGACCGCCGTTGCGGAACGATTGGCGGTCGGCGATGCCGCCGCCGCGCAGGTCGGTGGTGGTCATCCCGACGTCCTCCAACGACTCAGCGACGCCGGCTTCATCAAGCTCGAAGGTGTCGGCGACGTCAGCACCTCGGATTTCTCGTTCGCCGGCTACCCGGGACGCCAGGCGTGCGCGTTGCTGATCGCCGGGACGGGCGAGAAGGTCAGTGCGGCGGTGCTCATCAACCCGGCGGCGGGCGCCCTTGGCGCGGCAAAGGTCCCGACCGTCGCGTCGGAGATCTTTCAGCAGCAGGACAACGGTCCCGGCCGGGGCGCGCTGCTCGCCGACATCCGGAGCGATCAGTCGCTCGACCAAGTCGTCGCGACGGTCGATAATCTCGACCTCGAGCAGGGCCGCGTGATCGGGGTCCTCGCCTTGGCTGATCTCGGTCGGGGTGCCGTTGGGCACTACGGCTACGGAGCAGGAGCAAACCGAAGCGTGCCCGCCTGGCCGCATTCATGACGTCGTCGCGCTCGGTGGCGCGAGCCGCGGCAGGCATGGGTGCGGCAGCAGCGGTCTCGCGTGGCTTCGGATTCGTCCGGGTGCTCGTCGTCGCGGCGGTGCTCGGCACCACGTACCTCGGCAACACGTTCCAGGCATCGAACTCCGTGTCGAACGTGCTCTTCGAGTTGCTGGCCGCGGGTGCGCTCTCGGCCGTGTTGGTCCCGACGTTCGTCGAGCTGCTCGACCGTGGCGACCAGCGGCGCACCGAACACCTGGCCAACAGCGTGCTCGGGCTTGCCCTGGTCGTGCTCGGCGCGATCACGCTGGTCGGAGTCATTGGGGCGCCCTGGCTCGCGCAGGTGCTGTCGAGCGGTGCGAGCGACGCGCACATCGCTGCCGAGCAGGCGAGCCTCGCCACGTTCCTGCTTCGCTTCTTCGTGCCACAACTGCTGCTGTACGCGCTCGGTGCCGTCGCAATCGCCGTGCTCTACGCGCAGCGCCGATTTGTCGTCACCGCTGCCGCGCCGATCGCCAGCACCGTGGTCATCGTGATCGCAATGGTGGTGTTCCGGCTGCTGGTGGGACCGGGAGAGCCCGGTCTCGATCTCACGACCGCCGAGAAGCTCACCCTGGCCCTCGGGGGCACCCTCGGCGTCGCCGGTTTCGTCGCCGTACCCACCATCGCGCTGTGGCGGCGGGGCTTTCGACTGCGACCGCGCCTCACCCGGAACGATCCGGAGGTGCACCGGCTGCTCCGGCTGTCGAGCTGGGCGATCTTCCAGCACGCCGGCTTCGGATTGCTGCTCGGCGCCTCGCTCATTGTGGGCAACGGCGTCGCCGGTGGCGTGGTCGCGTATCAGGTGGCGTTCGTGTTCTTCCTCGCGCCGTACGCGGTGCTCGCGCAGCCGATCCACACGACGATCCTCCCCGAGATCTCGATCGACGCGGCGCGCAATGATCACGACGCGTTCCGCGCGTTCGCTGTGCTGGGCGCTCGACAGCATGGCGGTGCTCGTCGTGCCGGTATCGGCCGGGATGATCGCGCTGTCAGTGCCGATCATGCGGGTTGTCGCGTTCGGGCACGCCGACCAGTCGGGCGGCGTGGACCTCCTCGCCGCGGCCCTGGCTTCGCTCTCGATTGGATTGTTCGCCTACGGCGCGTTCCTCCTGTTCGCGCGGGCGTACTACGCGCTGGGCAACAGCCGCACACCCGCTGTCGTGGCGATGGTGACCGCGTTCGTCGGTGTCGGGGTGATGGCAGTGGGCGGCGCACTGACCGAGGGCTCGGCCAAGGTCGCGGCGCTCGGAATCGGCAATAGCGTCGCCTACCTGCTCGGCGCGACCTGGCTCGCAGTCGGCTTGTCGCCGCGAGACGGGCCATCCCGTGATCCCGCGCGCGCTGCCGCGAGTGCTCGTGTTGTCGGTCGGCATCGGTGCGGCCGCGTGGTGGGTCGAGCGGACGATCGCGCCCACGGGTCGCGTTGCGACCCTGATCGTGCTGGTCGTGCTCACCGCGATCGGCGCCGCGCTGTATTGGGCCGGACTGAAGCTGCTCGGTGGCCCGCGGCCGGCGCTGCATCCCATCACGACGGGTGTCGACGAATGAGCGGATGGAAGCGCGCCGCGGTCGGCGCCTTCATGGGAGCGTGCGTCCTCGCGGGCGTCGTGAGCCCGGCGGCAGCCGCGCCGGACGTGCCGGTCGCCGACCGAGCGCGGCCGCGACGGTTGCTCATCATCTCGCTGCCCGACGTCGTGTGGGACAACCTCGGGATCGGACCCATGCCCAACCTCAATCCTCTGCTCGACGACTCCGCCATCGCGGATCTGACCACCCGTGCCGTGCGGCGCAGCACGAAGCTGGGCGACGGCTACCTCACCATCAGCGCCGGCACCCGGGCGATCGGCGACGGTGTCACCGACGGCAACGGCTACGAGGTGGGCGAGCCCTTCGGGCGCGACAGCGCCGGCGAGGTGTTCCAGCAGCGAACCGGCCGCACCGTCACGCACGGCCTGGTCCAGCTCGACCTGGCGTCGATTCTCGACAAGAACGGCGCGTTGCTGTTCGACGCGAAGATTGGGGCGCTCGGTGACGCCCTCGCGGCTGCGAAGTACTCGCGCGCCGTGATCGGCAACGGCGACGGCGACGATCCCGACACGCTCACCACGGGGGCACCGACACGCCGGCGGTATGCCGTGAACGCGCTGATGGGGTCGGCCGGCACGGTTCCGGCAGGGAGCGTCGGTCCCGCGCTCCTGCAGCGGGATACGAATGCCCCGTTCGGTCAGCGCTTCGACATCCAACAGGTCGAGCAGTCGTTCCAGGCGGTCTGGAAGCCGAGATCGGTCGTGTTGGTCGAGGCCTCCGACCTCGTGCGCGCCGATGTGTACCGCGTGAAAGCGACGCCCGCGCGACGCAATGCACAACTCCGCCAGGCGCTGCAGCGCACCGACGAGCTCGTCGGTCGTCTGCTCCGGCACGTGGATCTCGAGCGCGATGTCGTGATGGTGATCGGGCCCGCCAACCCGAAGCGCGCCGTCGGGCTCACGGTCGCCGGGTTGCACGCGCCGGGGCTCAGCCCGGGCCTCCTTCGTTCCGCGACCACCCGCCGATCCGGTTTCGTGCAGTTGGTTGACGTGGCGCCGACGGTCCTCGCACAACTGGGTATTGACCGGCCCCAGTCGATGGAGGGACGCCCGTTCGAGCGAGGGGCGACCGGGGGATCGGCGGCGGACCGGCGTTCGTTCCTCATCGCCGCCAACCGCGCCGCGGTCTTCCGCGACGAGCGTGTCGGCGAAGCGGCCGCTGTGTTCGTCGTCGCGCAGCTCGCGCTGCTCGTGCTCACCGCGTGGGCGCTGCTGCGCCGAACGACGACCCGCGCGCGGTGGCGGCTCGCGTGGTTCGCTGTCGCCGTCCTCGGCTTCGTCCCCGCGATCTATCTCGCGCGGTTGCTGCCGTTCTATCGATACGGCACGGTGGCCTACTGGACCTTCGTGGTGCTGGTTTCGACGGTGCTCGCCGGCCTGTGGATGCGCGTCGGACGGCGGAACCCGCTCGACGCGTTGCTCGGTGCGCTCGGCCTCACCATCGCGGTGCTGATCGGCGACGTGTTGGCCGGTGCGCCGTTGCAGCTGAATAGTGCGTTCGGGTATTCGCCGACTGTTGCCGGTCGCTTCGCCGGATACGGCAATCTCGCGTTCTCCTCGCTGGCCGCGTCAGCCGTGCTGCTCGCGGCACTCGTGGCCCATCGCGTCGGTGGCAGACGAGGCGCCTGGTGTGGCATCGCCGTGCTCGCGATCGCAATGGTTGCCGACGCCATGCCCTTCTGGGGCGGCGATGTGGGCGGGGTGCTCTCGATGGTGCCGACATTCGCGATCATGGCCTGGCTGCTGCTCGGTTTTCGGGTGCGCGTGCGGACGGCGGTCGCGGCCGCCGCCGCCGCCATCGTTGCCCTCGTCGCGTTGGGTCTCCTCGACCTGTCGCGGCCGGCCGACGAGCGCACCCACCTCGGCCGGTTGTTCGAGCAGCTCGGCGGCGGCGGCGAAGCAAACGTGTCGACCACGATCCACCGCAAGCTGGCCGCCAACATGGGCACGCTGTTCACCTCGGTGTGGGCCTGGACGGTACCGATCGCCGTCGTGGTGCTCATCTTCATGGCGTACTTGATGCACCGTGCGCCCGGACGGGTGGTGGCGGTGAAGGCTGCAATTCCCGAATGGCGTGCCGCGTGCATCGGCTTGGCAGTGCTCGCCGTGCTCGGATTCGGGCTGAATGACTCCGGAATCGCGGTTCCGGGCGTGATGCTGGGCGTGTTTCTTCCGGTGCTGGTGTACGTGTTGGTGCGCGTCCCCGACGCCGAGGCGCCGGTCGACGACGACGTCGCGACGACGCGCGCGCCGCAGTTGCCCGTGCCAACGCCATGAGCGTCGTCGCCGCGCTCGTGGTCGGTGTGATCACGGTGCGATGCCTCCGGCTCGGCGCGGAGGACATGTTGCGTGCCCCGACGCTGATGCGACACAACTATCGCGATCGCATCGTGCCGACCGCGGGTGGCGTGCTGATCGTGCTCGCAGTCCTGGTGGTCGAAGCGGGCCGCGTGGCATTGGGCGCCATCGACATCGGGCGCAACGGCCTCACCGAGGCTCGGAGCCTGGTGCTGTTCGCGGCGTTCGGGTTCGCCCTGCTCGGCTTGATCGACGACCTGCTGGCTCAGGGTGACGACCGCGGGTTTCGCGGGCACCTGCGTGCCCTGCGCGAAGGCCGGCTGACCACGGGATTCCTGAAGCTGTTCGGAGGCGCCGGCATCGCGGTCGTGCTCGTCGCGAGCCCCGGATTCGCCACCGGGCGCCGGTTGCTCGTCGACGCGCTGCTCATCGCTCTCGCAGCGAACCTAGCCAACCTGTTCGACCGCGCGCCGGGACGCGTCATCAAGGTCGGCATCGTCGCCTACGTGCCGCTCGCGATCGCGCTCGGTCCGAGCGACATTGGCGTCGCCATCGCGCTCGTCATGGGCGCCGCTTTCGGTCTGCTGGGCGACGATCTGTACGAACACCTCATGCTCGGTGACACGGGCGCGAACGTCATCGGTGCGGTGCTCGGGCTTGGTGTGGTCATCGGCTTGAGCGAAACCGCGCGCCTTACGGTGCTGATAGTCGTCGCCGCGCTCAATATCGCCGCGGAGCTGGTGTCGTTCGGCGCGGTGATCGACCGGGTCCCGCCGGTGCGCGCGGTGGACCACTGGGGACGGCGTCCCTGAGCTTCACGTCGGCCGGCAGTTGCGTTTCTCGTAGAGCACACGCTTGCCGCCGTAGCGGGCCTTGACGTGGTAGCCCGCGACTCCCAGCCGCTCGGGTAGACCGTGTAACTGGTTGTACCGGTTCGACCACACGAGCACCGCGCACACGTCGGGCGCGTTCGCGCCTGCGCGCGACGTTTTCGGCGGTGACGTCGCCTTGCTGGATCCGCTGCACCGACCCGTCCACGAAGAAGCCCGGGGTACGCACGCCGGCGCGCCAGAGGAAGCCGGGCTCATCGCTGATCCCAAGCGCACCCGAGGGGAGACGACGAAGGTCGCGCTCCACCGCGGCGGCGGCCCCTCGATACGGCCGGGGCCAGAGCATCGGGCGCGCGTTGAGCCAGTACAGCGGTGCGACCAGTACGGCCGCGACGATCAGCACCCGCCCCGGCGGAGGAGAGAGCGCCGCGAGGAGCGCGATCGGCGCGATGAGATGCGCGAGATGTGGTCGCCACATCGCCGGCTCGAGCATGAGGAACAGCACTTGCGCGCCGAGCCAGAGCGCGAGCACTCCCACCGCCGGCATCCCGGGGACCGACGGCGTGGACGGCGGCGCGGTCGGCCGCCGGCGCGTCAGCGCGAACGTCACCAGGGCCAGCGCCGCGAAGATCACCACTGCCAGATCGCGGGTGCACAGGGTCGAGACGATCTTGCTCGCATTGCCCGCGTACGAGGCGATGCGTTTGGCGTCCTGGTGGTATGCGATCGACTGGTCCCAGACCCGCGAGAAGCCCCAGGGGAGTGTGGCCGCCAGCCCGACGGCGACTGCGGCGCCCACCGCCGCGGCGCAGTCGGCCACCCGGCGCCGGGCGAGCAGCAGCAGTCCGATCGGCACCGCGGCCGGCAGCACGAGGGCCTTGATCGAGAGCGCGGCGCCGAGCGCGAGGCCGCAGACCACGCCGCGGCGTGTCGATGGTTCGGCTCGGTACGCGAAGGCGCACGCCACCGCGATGAGGCTGAGCGCGAGCGCGGGCCCGTCGGACGTGATCGGAGCGGTCGTGTACAGCACCGATCCGCTCGTCGTCACCAGCACCGCCGCGAGCACGGCGCCGTAGCGTGTCGTGATTCGCCGTCCGATCGCGTAGGTCGCGACCGTCAGCGCCGCCGCCGACAGCACCGGCACGAGGCGCGGGCCGTCGAGGGTGCGGAACCCCAGCACGTCGGCCAGCCACACGAGGGGCAGGAAGAGCGGGCCCTGTGGCGAGAAGATCTGCTTGAACGGTTGCTGGCCGGCGCGCATCGCGAGCGCCGAGGAGCCGAACACCCCGTCGTCGAACGTGATGTGCCGCGTCGCGAAGAACGAGGGAACACGGATGAGGACTGCGGCCGCGGCCAGGATCGCCGCGTCGCGCCGCCAGACGTGTCGCGTCGCGCTTGACTGCACCTCCACGCTTGCCACAGTCGATGCCGGCATCCCAGCACCGTACCGAACCAGCCGTCGGTGACTCCGGCACCGGTCACGGGTATCGAGCGGGGCGCATGGTAACTTCGCTCGTTGTCCAGCCCGTCGATCTGATCGCTCGGATCGCGCGGCCGGAAGGGGTCAAGTGGAGTCGTCCGCAGGGCGTGTCCGAAGCTCCGGGGGGTTGTGAGTGGCGAAGCACATCTTCGTGACCGGTGGCGTGGCCTCGAGCCTCGGCAAGGGCCTCACCGCATCTTCGCTCGGCCGGCTGCTCAAGGCACGGGGTCTCCGGGTGACCATGCAAAAGCTCGACCCGTACATCAATGTCGATCCGGGCACGATGAACCCGTTCCAACACGGCGAGGTCTTCGTCACCGACGATGGCGGCGAGACCGATCTCGATCTCGGCCACTACGAGCGCTTCGTCGACGTGCCGCTCTCCAAGAAGTCCAACGCCACGACCGGTTCGATCTACCAGGAAGTGCTCGCGAAAGAACGGCGTGGCGCGTACCTCGGACAGACCGTGCAGGTGATCCCGCACATCACGAACGAGATCAAGGATCGCATCGTGCGTCTCGCCGACGACGACGTCGACGTGGTCATCACCGAGGTCGGCGGTACGGTAGGCGACATCGAGATCCTCCCGTTTCTCGAGGCGATCCGGCAGTTCCGCAAGGATGTCGGCCGCGACAACGTGTTCTACGTGCACGTCACGCTGGTGCCGTTCATCGGTCCGTCGGGCGAGCAGAAGACGAAGCCGACGCAGCACTCGGTGACGGAGCTCCGCAGCCGCGGCATCCAGCCTGATGCGATCGTGTGCCGTTCCGACCGGCCGATCGCCACGCGGCTCAAGGAGAAGATCTCGCAACTTTGCGACGTGCCCGAGGAAGGCATCGTGTCCGCGGTCGACGCCGACAGTCTCTACGAGATCCCGCTCGTGCTCCACGACGAGGGTCTCGACGATTACGTCTGCCGGGTGCTGTGTCTCGACCAACACGAGCCCGATCTCACCGAGTGGCGCAAGCTCGTGCAACGAGTTGCCGCGGCCGACCTCGACGTGCACATCGGACTCGTCGGCAAGTACGTCAACTTGCCCGACGCGTACCTGTCCGTCGTCGAGGCACTACGGCACGGGGGCTATCTCTGCGGCGCGAAGGTCATCATCGACTGGATCGCGTCCGACGACGCCGAAGGCCTGCTCGCCGAAGGCCGCCTCCGTGATCTCGACGGCATCGTGATCCCGGGCGGGTTCGGCTTCCGGGGCATCGAAGGAAAGATCACGGCCGCCGGCTACGCGCGGGAGCACGACATCCCGTTCCTCGGCCTGTGCCTCGGCATGCAATGCGCTGTGATCGAGTTCGCGCGCGACGGGTGTGGGCTCGCGGGGGCCAACTCCAGCGAGTTCGACCCGCACACACCGCACCCCGTGATCAACCTCATGGACGAGCAACGCGAGATCGTCGACATGGGCGGCACGATGCGCCTCGGCGCCTATCCGGCCAAGCTCGCGCCGGGCACCCGCGTCTACGAGGCGTACGGCCAAGAGGTCGTCTACGAGCGGCACCGGCATCGCTACGAGGTCAACAACAAGTACCGCCGTCGCTTCGAGGAAGCGGGTCTGGTGTGCTCGGGCACGTCGCCCGACGACCGGCTGGTCGAGTTCATCGAGCTTCCGCGCGGCGTGCACCCGTTCTTCGTGGCCACGCAGGCGCATCCCGAGTTCAAGAGCCGGCCCGATCGTCCCCACCCACTGTTTGCGGCGTTCGTCGCGGCGGCGCGTGACCGCGCGGAGGGCCGTGCCCCGCGACTGCCCATCGACGAGCCGGTCGAGTCTCGGGCGCGGTGAGCCAGTTCCGCGTCGTCGACTCCACGCCGGTGGTGAACGCCGGATTTCTCGCCGTGACCGAGGAACACGTCGCGGGCCCCGGCGACGAGTCGTTCACGCGGTACGTCGTGCGCCATCCCGGAGCGGTCGTCATGGTGCCGGTAGAGGATGACGGCGAGACGGTGTTGATGCTCCGGCAGTTTCGGGCGGCCACGGGCGGCGACCTCCTCGAGATTCCAGCCGGGAAGCGCGACGTCGACGGTGAACTCCCGGAGGAGACCGCTGTGCGCGAGCTGGAAGAGGAGCTTGCCCGCAAGCCGGGCCGGCTCGTCAAGCTATGCGAGTTCTTCAACTCACCCGGCTTCTGCGACGAGTACACGCACCTGTTTCTCGCGCTCGACCTGGCCGAGCTCGCAGCACCCGTCGCGGTCAACGCCGAGGAACGCGAGATGACAGTCGAGCGCGTTGCGCTACGCGACGTCGATCAACTCATCGCGACGCGCGAGATCATCGACGCCAAGAGCATCGTGGGGCTCCAGCTCGCACGCCGCTATCTCGCGGGGGAGTACGAAGGGCTCCGGTGACCGCCTCCAACGGCTCGAAGCCAGACCGGCTGAGCCAGTTGCTCGCGGAGCACGAGATGTGGCTCACCGTCGAACGGGGGCTCTCTGCCAACACCCTCGGTGCGTACCGACGCGACCTTCGTCGGTACGCGACGTTCGTGCGCCGGCGCAAGGTTGCCGACCCCGCCGGCGTCGGCGAGTCGATGGTGCTCGAGTACGTCGAGCAGCTGAAGGCGGCGACCGACGATGAGGGCCGCCCACGCTACGCGCCGTCGTCCATCGCGCGCGCGCTCGTCGCGGTGCGCTCGTTTCATCGTTTCTGCGTCGACGAAGGGTTCGTCACGGTCGATCCGAGCGAGGAGGTCGGTGCCCCACGCGTGCCGGCGGGCATCCCAAAGGCGCTGACCGAGCCCGAGGTCGACGCGCTGCTCGGAAGCGTCATCGGTGACGATCCACGGGCGCAGCGCGATCGGGCCATCGTCGAGATGCTGTACGCGAGCGGCATTCGCATCAGCGAGCTCGTCGGGCTCGACCGGGCCGATCTCGACCTCGAGGCCAGGCTCATGCGGGTGTTCGGTAAGGGCGACAAGGAACGAATCGTGCCGCTCGGACGCACGGCCCGCGCCGCCGCCGACGCGTACCTCGCGAACGGCCGTCCCGCTCTGCAGAGGTCGCGGAACATCGGTCGCGACGTCGACGCGCTGTTCCTGAACGCGCGTGGCGGCCGGCTGAGCCGCCAGACGTGCTGGAAGATCGTGCGGACGGCGGGGGAGCGCGCCGGCCTCGGCGGTCGCCTCTCGCCCCACGTCCTCCGCCATTCGTGCGCGACCCATATGGTCGACCACGGGGCGGACATTCGAGTGGTGCAAGAGCTGCTCGGCCACGCGAGCCTGTCGACCACGCAGGTGTACACGAAGGTCTCGCCCGAGCGGCTCCGGGCCGTGTACGAGGCCGCCCACCCGCGAGCAACTGGAAGGTCAAGAGTGGCCCGGGGTGGGTAGGATGACTGCATGGCCGATACGACCCATGCGGTACTGCGCGACCAGCTGCAAGAGGAGCGCACCCGGCTTCGCGACCAGCTCCGCCAGATGGGCCACGGCTCCGACGACAGCCTCTCGTTCGATGGGGGCTTTGCCGACTCCGGCCAGGTGACCGCCGAGCGCGGCGAGGTCGACACGCTGGCGAGCACGCTGCTCGAGACGCTCCAGGAGATCGAGGACGCCCTCATCAAGTTCGACGCCGGCAACTACGGCCGGTGCGAGTCGTGCGGCGAGCCGATCGCTGCCGCCCGGCTCGAGGCGATGCCTGCCGCGCGGTACTGCATCACCTGCGCGTCCAAGCGACGCTGAGAGGTCCCACATGCAACCGCGCGAGGTTCTGATCTTCTTCGTCTGCCTCGTGACGGCTGTCATCCTGCACGAGATCAGTCACGGTGTCGTCGCGTTGTGGCTCGGCGACGACACCGCGAAACGGGCCGGCCGGCTCACCCTCAACCCGATCCCGCACATCGATCCGTTCGGCTCCCTGATCCTTCCCGCGCTGGGCGCGCTCAGCGGGTTACCGATCCTCGGCTACGCGAAGCCCGTGCCAGTGAACCCGGCGCGCCTGCGCAATCCGCGCCGCGACATGGTGTTCGTGAGCCTGGCGGGCCCGGCGACCAACTTCACGCTCATGGCGATCGCCGCGTACGGCGCTCGGTACGTGTACCACCACGGTGGCGTGCTCGGCGGCGGACTCTCCGGCACCGGCCCGGATGTGTGGCTCGACCTCCTCTTCGTGTTCGCGTTCGTGAATCTCGCCCTCGGGCTCTTCAACCTGTTGCCGATCCCACCGCTCGACGGCTCGGCGCTCATCGAACGGGTGCTGCCGCGCGACTGGCTCCCGGCCTGGTACCGCTACCGCACGTACGGCTTCCTCGTGTTGTTCGGTCTCATCTTCTTCACCAACGCGCTGGCCACCGTGCTCGACCCGTTCATCACCGCGCTGCAGAACTTCGTCGTCGGTTGAGAGTGCTCCATCTCGGGCGGCGGTTCTTTGGCGCTCTTTCACCGGCGCGACCCAAGCCCGACGACCTCGCGTGGGTCGCAGCGGCGCTCACACCGGGCGAGCTCGCGCTGTGGCGGCGTATGCCCAATCACGACCAGCGACACTCCATCCGGGTCGCGCGCGACATGGCCCGCCGGCTCGAAGCAACCGAGTGGGCCGGCGACTCTCGCTGGACCGCAGCCGCGCTGCTGCACGATGTCGGCAAGCTGGACGCACACCTCGGCGTGTACGGGCGGGTGGTCGCGACCGTCGCCGGTGGTGTCGGCGGCCACGACATGGCCGACGCATGGTCGGCGAAGGCGGGCTTCACCCGCCGGGTCGGGCTGTACCTCCGCCACGGCGAGCTCGGTGCCGACATGATCCGCATGGCCGATGGCCGTGAGGAAGCAGCCGCTTGGGCCGCGGCCCACCACGATCCCGGCCGGTGGGACGCGCTCGCGGTTCCGCCGCCCGTGGCCGGCGCGCTCGACGCCGCCGACAACGACTGAGCCTCAGAAGTACTGGCCTGCGTTCTCCGGTTTGACGAAGCGGTCGAGCAGTGCCTCGAACGGGAGTGTCAGAAGGAACGACAACAACGCCAGCGTGGGTGTCGCAAGGAACGCGATGACAATCGCGATCGCGAAGACCACGACGGGCACGAGTGACACGAAGAGGCCGTAGCGATACACGTCGTCCGGGATCTCGTGCCGCAAGGCTCCAATCGAACGCGCCACGCGCGAACATCAAGACTTCCACGAAACTCGCGACTGCAAGGCACGACGCGTACATGATCACCGAGATCGGTTGGTCGGTGTACTTGCCGACGAGCGCAGTCGGGAACGGGATGAACGCGATCGCGGCGAGATACACCAGATTCATGATCAACATCACCGTGTCGATGCCGCGGAGCTGCGACCAGAAGCGATGGTGCGCGACCCAGTAGTAGCCGATGACCACGAAGCTGATGAAGAAGCTGAGAATCTGCGGCCGGAGGTCGCCGACCGCTCTCGGAAGGTCACTGGCGTGTTGCAGCTCGGGGACCGCGATGCCCACGACGAGCAGGGTCATCGCGATCGCGAACACCGCGTCGCTGAAATTCGCGGCCCGGTCGAACTCGAGCCCTTCACCGTGGCGCTCGAAAACGCCCTTGGGCCGTCGGTAGTGCGCTCCCGAGTCGCTCGACGGGTCGGCCACGAGCGGAGACGCTAGCGGCGCCGGTGATTACGCAGGCGGCAAGAGCCCGACAGCGCGATGCACCCGCCCGAGCACCGGGCCGGCGAGTGCACGAGCCTTGCCGGCGCCAAGTGCCAGTTGCCGGTCAACCTCGGCGGGATCACCGGCGAGCAGCTCGTAACGCTCCTGCAGCGGCCGGAGGAACTCGACCACCGCCTCGGCAACCGCCGTCTTGAACGCGCCGTACCCCGCGCCCGAGAACTCCTTTTCGGCCGCCGCGCGAACCACCGGTCGCGGCGGCGTAGATGTCGAGCAGATTCGAGATGCCCGGCTTCTCGTCGCGGTCGTGCCGCACGTCGGTGCCCGAGTCGGTGACGGCCGACTTGATCTTCTTGGTGATGCGCGCCGGCGGGTCGAGCACCGAGATCGTGCCTTGCGGCGAGTCTTCCGACTTCGACATCTTCGCCGTGGGGATCTGGAGGTCCATGATGCGCGCGCCGACCGGCGGAAATGTCGCCTCCGGCACGACCAACGTGTCGCCGAAGCGATGGTTGAAGCGCAGCGCCACATCGCGGGTGAGCTCCACGTGCTGGCGCTGGTCGTCGCCGACCGGCACCTCGTTGGTGTCGTAGAGCAGGATGTCGGCCGCCATCAGGACCGGATAGTCGAACAGCCCGACGCTCGCCGACTCCTGGCCTTCGGACTTCTCTTTGAACTGCGTCATGCGGCGCAGCTCGCCGAACGTGGCCACGCAGTTGAGGATCCAGGTGAGCCGGCTGTGCTCCGCCACGTGGCTCTGCACGAACAGGATGCAGCGCTGCGGGTCGAGGCCGGCGGCCATGAGCAACGCCGCGAGCTGACGGCTGCGGTCGGCGAGCTCATCGCTCTCGTACGGCACCGTCATCGCATGGAGGTCGACGACGCAATACATGGCGTCGTGGCGGTCCTGGTCGTCGACCCAGCGGCGAACGGCCCCCAGGTAGTTGCCGAGATGCAGGTCGCCCGAGGGTTTGATGCCGGAGAACACGCGTGTCACTAGATACCACCGTCAATCTGTGAGGATGCCAGCGATCCGGTCGGATCGTATCCGTACACGGCTCGTTCTAAGGCGAGTTAGGAACGGGTCCGGGTACTAGGACCGGGCGAGTCGAGGTTGTGTCGCTACACCTTGAGGCCGGTCACCGCTCCGACCGCGTCGCCCCGTGAAAACGCCGTGTAGATAGCGGTCGTCTCAGGTGAGGCGTGGTCGAGCAACGTCTTTGGGATTCTCGAACGCTAAGCGTTGAGTAAGAACGCCCTTGCCTGCGAACGCACCTGCTCGCGTTATGCGTTGCAGTCCGTATTATCTGTGCACCGTGCGTATGCGCCACGCGCGATAGTCGGCGTGACCTCGAGCGTCGCGGTGTGGAACAAGCATGCGTGTATTGCTGAGCGTCGCCGGCGGCCCGCGCCTAGTGTCTCGCGGCGTGGGAACAGCGATCGTCGCAGCCTCCGCGGCACTGCTCGGCGTCGTGTTAACCGAACTTTTCGTCTGGTGGCGCGAACGCGCAGCTCACCGTCGCGCTCTTCAGATGCGCTGGGACGAGGCCCGCCTCAACGTGTTCGGGAAGTACCTGACTACCGCCAACAAGGCGCATCGCGCCTTGATGTATGCCCTTGATGCGATCGGGAAGGGGAACCCGGAGACTGACCGGCTGCGAACGGAGGCACTACAGGTCTTCGAGGAAGTTCACGCCGACTCGGAGGCTGTGACCCTACTTACTGGCGTCAGAAGTGATGCGGTTCGGGCCGCTGCCCGCGACGTTCGACAGCAGCTGGAACCGCTTCACCGCTCAGTGGAGCTGCGTGAATACTGCGAGGCGTGGGAAGCGCACAGCGCCGAGTACCGCGCAGCGCGCGAAAAGTTCATAGACGGTGCGCAGGCGCGGTTGAATATTCCACTCTGAGGACGGACGAGAGTCTGGCTCCATCGTCGGCTCGACATTCACCAACAAGGCCGTCTTCACGCTAACCGTCTACCCGCCGGAGAAACTTGGGCCTCACCTATTTCGTCGCGCGCACGCCGACGTGCAGGTCTGTGTGGCACGTCGGCCAACCGCATCGAAGTCAACGGTGACGACGCGAGGCACAAGCCCCTGATTGATCCGCCTCCGACTCGAACGATGACTCTTGAACAGGGACGGACCTTCATCCGCCGCTTGGTCCAGGACTGGCTGACGCTGTAACTCCGGCCCTCAGCGAGGCGCCTCGGCTTCGGTCGTTTGTTGGTGCGCCTGCGCCCACTGCCCTCTTGCGTCGTCGGCTCGCCAGGTGGGAGTGCCCGTCGTCGAGGGAGGCGGACACGCGCGATCCTGGCACCGATGCGAATCCGCTGTCTCGCGTGTCAACAAGAGCTCGCGCCCGAGGAATCCCGCTGCCCGGCCTGTGGTTCGTTCGACCGCGAAATCGACCAAGTGTTCGATGACGGCGTCGGGATTGAGTCGTCGATTGATCTCAAGGCACGTCACGGCGAGCGTGGCCAAGTCAAGCCCCATCTGAAGAAGACAATCAAGCGTGAGTACTCGTCGACGAGGCGTCAATGGGAGGAGGTCGAGCGGACCTTTGATAGTGACGGCGGTACTTACGTCGAGGAGTACCGCGACCTCGAAACCGGAGAGGTCGTCTGGAGCAAGGAAGCGCCCATCGGTGACCAGACTGCTCATGGCCGGCGAGCGCGGCCGACGGCGCCGACCACGGCTGAACAACGATGGAAGCCTGGATGAGGTGAGGCGGTGCGCCCGTCACGCGCCGCTTCGTCGTTGGGGTAGAGCACGATGCAGTTGGCGCGGTGAAGTGCCCCGCCGCACTTCCAACGAAACAGGTGAGGTAAGGAGTGAGTGCAAGTTCGCCGCACTAGCCACGCTGTGCGCATGACGGTCACCGCGGCGACGGACGGTCGCTCGGGCGGGAGGGACCGCGCGGCGCAGAACTTCACGGTGCAGTTCCCCGGCTGACATTCGCTCTGCCCCCGGGTTGCCCGGTCGGGTGGAATGCGCAGTTTCCGGGGTGCCCTCCGGTAATCTGACGCGCGTGCCGTACGAGGTTTCCACCGAGGTCTTCGCGGGGCCCTTCGACCTGCTCCTGCACCTGATCCTCAAGCAGGAAGTCGATCTCTGGGAGGTCTCGCTCTCCACGATCGTCGATGCGTACCTCGGCGAAGTCGAGCGTATGGGCGCGCTCGATCTCGACGTCGCCACTGAGTTCCTGCTCATCGCGGCGACGCTCGTCGAGCTCAAGGCGCGGCGTCTGCTTCCCGGGCTCGAGGATGTGGAGCTCGACGAGGAGCTGTTGCGCTTCGAGGAGCGGGATCTCCTGCTCGGCCGTCTGCTCGAGTGCAAGACGTTCAAAGACGTTGCCCACAGCTTCGAATCGATGATCCGGGTCGCGGGCAAGAGCGTCCCGCGTGTCGCGGGGCTCGACGAGCAGTTCCTCGCGCTCGCGCCCGACCCGCTCGAAGGCGTGTCGCTGCAAGCGTTGCGCCGCGCCGCGTTGCGGTCGCTCGCGTACAAGCCCAGCCCGGTGGTCAACATCGATCACGTCGCACCGATCCGGGCGAGCGTTCGCGATGCCGTGCAGGTCGTGCTGGATCGACTGCCGGAGTCGGACCCGATCACGTTTCGTGAGCTGGTGGACGGGATCGAGGAGCGCCTCGAGATCATCGTGCGCTTCCTTGCGGTGCTGGAGCTGTTCAAGCAGGGCCTCGTCGACCTCGAGCAGATCGCCAACTTCGGCGAGCTCCGCGTGCGGCGCCTCGCCGAGGGCGAGCTCGATGCCACGAGCCTCGCCGATTGGGACGACGGTGCTGTCGATGTCGGCGACGCGCAGGCTATCGATTCCGGTCGACTGGAAGATCCCGACGAGACCACGATCGAGGTGTGATGCACGAGGAACCGACCGACGACGTTGATCGCGCGGTGACCGACGACGAGCTGCGTGCGCACGAAGCGCGCCGCGCCATCGAGGCGGTCGTGCTCGCTTCGCTCGATCCGGTGGAGCCCGGACTGCTCGCACAGCTCGTCGAGCTCCCGGTCACGCGTATCGAGGAGCTGTGCGCGCAGCTCGCCGACGACTACGAACGGTCGGGGCGCGGCTTCGCGCTCGTGCGGGTCGCGGGCGGCTACCGCTTCCAGACCCATCCGGAGCTTGCTCCCTACGTGGAGCGCTTCGTGCTCGTCGGTCAGCACGCGGTTGTCGGGGCCGTCGCTCGAGACGCTGGCGATCATCGCGTACAAGCAACCCATCTCGCGCGGGCAGCTGTCCGCGATCCGCGGCGTCAACGTCGAATCGACGTTGACCACGTTGCTGCAGCGCGGCTACATCGACGAGGTCGGTCGCGACCCGGGTCCCGGCACCGCCGTGCTGTACGGCACCAGCCGCACCTTCCTCGAGCGACTCGGCATCGACTCGCTCGACGAGTTGCCTGCGCTCGGCGAGTTCGTTCCCGCACCCGATGTCGTCGAGGCGCTCGAACGGGGCTTGCGTCTGAGTGACGACCCGGTCACCGCTGACCAGTCGATCGACAGCGCGCCGCCCGGTTCGCCCGCCGAAGGGTGATCGCCGGCGTGGCCGAGCCGGGTCGCGCACCGCACGAGGGTGAGCGGCTCCAAAAGGTGCTCGCCCGCGCCGGGCTTGGCTCCCGCCGGGCGTGCGAGGAGCTGATCGCCGCCGGACGTGTCGCCGTCGACGGGGAGATCGCCATTCTCGGCCGGCGCGTCGATCCCACCCACGATCGCATCACCCTCGACGACGTACCGGTCATCGTGCGCACCGACCTCGTCTATTACCTCCTCAACAAACCCGCGCGTGTCGTGACGACCGCGAGCGATCCCGAAGGGCGCCGTACCGCGATCGAGCTGGTGCCATCCGAGCCGCGCGTGTTCACAGTCGGTCGTCTCGACTATGACACCGAGGGATTGCTCGTCTTGACCAACGATGGCGAGCTCGCCGAGCTCCTCACGCACCCGCGCCACGGCGTCGACAAGACCTACCTCGCGGAAGTCGACGGCGTGCCGAGCCGCGGCGCGTTGCGTCGCCTGCGCGAAGGCGTCGACCTCGACGAAGGCCGGACGGCGCCGGCCGAGGTGCGACTCGTGCAGGAGCACGGCGACAGCGCGGCCGTCGAGCTCGTCATCCACGAGGGCCGCAACCGGCAGGTGCGCCGAATGTGCGAAGCGGTAGGACACCCGGTGCGGCGGCTGGTGCGTACGCGCATCGGCCCGCTCGCGGATCTCCGCCTCGCGCCGGGGGAGTGGCGCGCGCTGCGCGCGGACGAGGTGCGGACGCTGTATGCGGCGGCAACGCAGTCGAATGCCGAGGCGCCGCGCCCGATGTCGACCGGCCGTGAAGGCCCGTCCGGCTAACCTCCGTCGACGTGAGACTCCTGGCGGTGCGCGGCGCGATCACCTGCGACGACAACACGAAGGCCGAGATCGAGGCCAAGACCCAGCGCATGATGAAGGAGCTGCTCGCGCGCAACGAGCTCGATCACGACCAGCTCGTGAGCATCATCTTCACCGCGACCGACGACCTGACCGCCGAGTTTCCTGCCGTTGCGGCGCGCGGTCTCGGGTTGGGTGACGTGCCGCTGCTCTGCGCCCGCGAGCTCGGTATCGATCACGGCATGGCCCGGTGCATCCGGGTGCTCGTGCACTGCTACACCGACCGTCCCCGCGACGAGCTGCATCACGTGTATCTCGACGGCGCGCGCGCACTACGTGACGACCTCCCGGAGTAGCGACCATGCAGCAACGTGAGGCGTCGGCGCCGTGAGTCGTGTCGCGCTGCTCGGCACCGGCTTGATCGGAGGCTCGGTCGGACTCGCGCTTCGGCGCGCCGGCACGACCGTCGTGGGGTTCGACCCTGATGACGGGCGCGTCCACCGCGCCCGGGAGCTCGGCGCGATCGATGAGCTCGCGTCGTCGGTAGAGGCCGCCGTTGCGGCGGTTGATGTTGCGGTCGTTGCGGCGCCCGTCGCGATGATCACCGCGGTCGTCGTCGAGGTCCTCGACGCGATGCCGGCGAGCGCGGTGGTCACCGATGTGGGATCGGTCAAGGCGCCGATCGTGGCGGCGGTCGAGCGGGTTCGGCCCGACACCGCGGCCCGGTACGTCGGCGGCCACCCGATGGCCGGTTCGGAGCAGGAAGGCCTCGACGGCGCCGACCCCGACCTGTTCGTCGGATCGACGTGGGTGCTGACCCCGACGGAGCGCACCGAGCCGACGGCATTCACGACCGTCCGAACCTTGGTGAGCGGTCTCGGCGCCGAAGCGGTCGCCGTGACGCCCGAACATCACGACGCGCTCGTCGCAGTGGTCAGTCATGTGCCGCAACTTGCGGCCACGACGCTGATGGACGTTGCCGCGACGAGTGGGGAGCAACACGCGACGTTGCTTCGCCTCGCCGCGGGCGGGTTCCGAGACATGACTCGTATCGCCGCCGGCCATCCGGGCATCTGGCCCGACATCTGCGTCGCGAATCAAGTTGCAATCGTCGCCGCACTCGACGAATACGTCGACGCGCTGGGTGCGGTGCGCAGCCTTGTCGCCGACAGTGATCGCGCCGGCCTGCTCGCGCTTCTGGAGCGGGCGCACGCCGCGCGGCGCAGCTTGCCCGTCGGCATCGCGACGGGCGAGGCCCTCGTGGAGCTACGCGTCCCGGTGCCCGACCGTCCCGGAGTGCTCGCCGAGGTCACCACGCTCGCGGGGGAGCTCGGCGTCAACATCGCCGATGTCGAGATCGCACATTCGATGGAAGGGGCCGGCGGTGTGCTCGTGCTCGTCGTCGCGGCCGCGAGCGTGGATGCCCTCGAGACCGGGCTCACCGAGCGCGGCTACCACCACTCGCGCACGGAGCTTCCGTGAGCGGCGCCGCCGAGCTCGTCGTGCGCGGCGGCAGCCCACTGCGCGGACGGTTGCAGACGCCCGGCGACAAAGGGATGTCGCACCGCGCGCTGCTGTTCGCGGCGATGGCCACGGGGTCGAGCCGCCTGACGAATGTCGCGAGCGGGGACGACGTCCGCCGCACGGCGCAGGCACTCGAGGATCTCGGCGTACCCCTCCACACTGACGGCAAGAACGCGATCACCATCGACGGGGCCGGCGTCGAGGGCATGCACGAGCCCGCCGGTGTCATCGATTGCGGAAACTCGGGCACGACGATCCGCATGCTCGCGGGGTTGCTTGCCGGCCGGCCGTTCCGGGCCGTGCTCAGCGGCGACGGCTCGCTGGTCACCCGACCCATGAAGCGGGTCGTCGACCCGTTGCGCGCTATGGGCGCGCAGATCGAGTGTCGCGGCGAGGGCGACGTCGCCCCGATGGAGATCCGTGGCGGCCATCTGGTCGGCGTGCGGTGCGAGCTGCCGGTCGCGAGCGCGCAAGTGAAGACGGCCGTCGTGCTCGCCGGGTTGCAAGCGACGGGCGACACCGTGGTGACCGAGCCGCTGCCGAGTCGCGATCACAGCGAGCGGATGCTGGCCGCACTCGGCGCGCCCGTCGAACGCGTGGACGCAACCACGCTTCGGGTACACCACGGCGCGCCCCGCCCATTCGAGCTCGAAGTGCCGGGCGACGCGTCGTCAGCAGCGTTCTTCGCGGTTGGGGCAGCTATCGCACCGGGGTCGTCGATCGTGCTCGAGGAGGTGGGTCTCAACCCGACTCGCATCGCGTTTGTGGATGTGCTGCGCCGCATGGGCGCGCCGATCGAGGTGCACGAGACGGGCGAGCGGCTCGGTGAGCCGGTGGGGGAGCTCACGGTCGAAGCGGCCCCGCTGCGCGCGCGACAGTGATCGAAGGGACCGAAGTGCCGTGGCTCATCGACGAGATCCCGGCCCTCGCGGTCGCGGCTGCGTTCGCGGAGGGCACCACCGAGATTCGCGACGCCGGCGAATTGCGGGTCAAGGAGAGCGACCGGATCGGCACGCTGCACGAGGAGCTGACGCAGATGGGGATCGAGGTTGTGGCCGCCGCCGATGGTCTCGCGATCCGGGGCGGCACTCCTCGCGCCGCGACGCTCAAGAGCCACGGTGACCACCGGATCGCGATGGCAGGTGCGATCGCCGGCCTTGGTATCGAGGGCGAGACGACGGTGCGCGGCTGGCGTGCGGTCGAGAGCTCGTATCCGGAGTTCGAGCGTGACCTCGCGACGCTGAGGGCAACGTGAGCCGGGCCCGTGCGACCGGGATCGCAGCACTTCGATGACCGCCGTCACGGTGATCGCGATCGACGGCCCGTCCGGCTCGGGAAAGTCAACGGTGTCGCGAGGTGTCGGCGCCGCGCTCGGTTGGGCCGTGCTCGACACCGGAGCCATGTATCGGGCGGTCACGGTGGCGGCGCTCGATGCCGGCGTCGACTTGGACGACGAAGCGGCGACCGCGAAGATCGCGAGGGAGGTCACCGTGGAGGCCGACGCCGAGCGCGTGCTCCTCGACGGACGTGAGGTCACCGACGCGATCCGAGGGCCCGAGGTGACAGCGGCCGTCTCCACGGTGGCCGCGCACCCGGCCGTGCGCGAGGCGCTCGTCGCCCGGCAGCGCGAGTGGATCGAGCGTCGAGGAGAGGGTGTCGTGGAGGGACGAGATATCGGCACGGTCGTGTTTCCCGACGCCGCGCTCAAAGTGTTCCTCACCGCCAGCAACGAGGAACGCGCGCGACGGCGTCACCGTGACGAGGCGGCCGCCGAACGCGATCGAGCGGTCGGCGACATCGAAAGCGACATGGCCCGGCGTGACACGCACGACTCCCAGCGCAAGGCCTCGCCCTTGCGGGCTGCCGCGGGCGCCGTGATCGTCGACACGACCGCACGGCCCGTCGGTGACGTGGTCGACGATATCGTGCGACGCTTCCGAGGCGGAGGCCCGGCATGATCTTCTACCGGTTTGCCCACGCTGTCGTCTGGGGCGTGTGCAAGATGTGCTTCCGGGTGAAGATCATCGGCAAAGCGCGCGTACCGAAACAGGGCGCGTTCGTCGCGGCGCCATCGCATCGTTCGTACGTCGACACCCCGTTTTGCGCATTCATCGCCCGCCGCCGGATCCGTTTCATGGGGAAACAGGAGCTCTTCCGCAACAAGTTCGTTGCCTGGCTCTTCGGCACACTCGGTGCCTTTCCCGTCGCGCGGGGCACCGTCGACCGCAGCGCACTCCGCGAGGCGAGAGCGTTGCTCGAGCGCGGCGAGCCGCTCGCGATCTTTCCCGAGGGCACGCGCCGGACGGGTCCGGTGATCGGCGAGCTGTTCGAAGGCGCGGCATACCTGGCGACGAAGGCGGGCGTGCCGATCGTGCCGGTCGGCATCGGCGGCAGCGAGGAGATCCTGGCGCGAGGCGCGAAGTTTCCGAGATTCAAACGCGTGGTCGTCGTGGTCGGGGAGCCGATCCAACCACTCGCGCGTGGCGCGAGCCGTGTCGAGATCGCCGCGCTCACGGAACGACTCCACGGCGAGATCCAGGAGCTGTTCGACGAAGCGCAGGCACTCGCGCACGCCTGAGCCGCTCAGGTCCGGTGTGCTTCAGTCGGTGAGGCCCGCGAGCACGTCGGACGCATCGACGGAGCGGTCATCGCGAAACGGGCCGCCCTGCCCGCGCGCGGCCTGCGGGTCGCCGCCGAATGCGAACGCGGTGAGCGCGTCGAGTGCCGGCATCAGCTCCCGCAGCTCGCGCGGCGGCGGGAAGTACTCGTCTTCACCGGTCACGAACACCGGCTGCACACCCTCGACGGGCGCGAGCTTCGCGATGACCGCTTGCACGAGGTCCTCGGGCGCACTGGCCCCGGCCGTGACGCCGACGACCTCCGCGTCGCCGAGCAACTCGAGGTCGAGCTCCTCGGGGCCGTCGACGCGCACCACGACCTCGCTGCCGGCTTCGCGAGCCACTTTGGTGAGCGCGATGGTGTTGGACGAGTTGGCGCTGCCGATCACGACGAGCGCGTCGGCGTCGCGGGCGACGGCGACGAGCGCAGCTTGCCGGTTGGTGGTGGCGAAGCACAGGTCGTTGCGAGCGGCCGTCCACAGGTCGGGAAACTCGACTCGCGTCCTGTCCATGATCCCTTCCCATTCGTGCAGCGAGAGCGTGGTCTGGGCGAGCAACGCCACTTTCGACGGATCCTCGATGTCGGGCAGCGCTCGCCCGAGGTCGGCCTCGGTCTCGACCAACCGGATGGCGTCTGGCGCCACCGCCAGGGTGCCGACGGCCTCGTCGTGGCCGGCATGCCCGACGTACAGGATCGTGAAGCCCTTCGCCGCGCGCACCTTGGCCTCATGATGCACTTTGGTGACGAGCGGACATACGGCGTTGACGACGAACCGATCGTGGTCCCGAGCGGCGCTGACGACCTCGGGCGCCGAGCCGTGCGCGGACAGCATGAGCGGCGCGCCCGCGGGCACGTCGTCGATGTCGTCCACGAACACGACGCCGAGCTCGCGGAAGCGGTCGACGACGAGCCGGTTGTGCACGATCTCGTGGTAGCAGTACACGGGCGGCTCGAACACCCGCACCATCCATGCGAGCGCCTTGATCGCCATCTCCACGCCGGCGCAAAAGCCACGCGGCTCGGCGAGCAGTACCTTGCGAACCGACATCGCCTGCGAGGGTAGTAGCGGTCGAAGGCCCGGCACGAAGGGTCCGCTATCGGGTCACGTACAATCCGGCCATGCCTCCCGCACGAGTTCTTGCTGTCGCGCCCGGGTCGCCGGCCGACACGGCCGGCCTCCTGGCCGGCGACGAGATGCTCGCGGTCAACGGCGAGGATCTGCGCGACGTCATCCGGTACCAGGTGCAGGCCGACGAGGCGGTCGTCGAGATCGAGCTACGGCGAGGTGGCCTCGAGCGGCTCGTGGTGGTGCAGAAGACCGCGGGCGCGCCATTGGGCGTCGAGCTGTCGAGTGCCGTGTTCGACCAGGTGCGCACGTGCGACAACCACTGCCCGTTCTGCTTCATCTACCAGCTCCCCAAGGGCATGCGCCGCAGCCTCTACGTCAAGGACGACGACTACCGGCTGTCCTTTCTCTACGGCAACTTCACCACGCTCACCCGTTTCACCGAAGCCGACCTCGAACGTGTCATCACCGAGGGGCTGAGCCCGATCTACGTCAGCATCCACGCCACCGACCCCGAGGTGCGCGCCCGGCTCCTTCGTAACCGGCGCGGTGCCACGAGCCTGCGCTGGCTCGGGGCGTTGCTCGACGCCGGCATCGAGGTACACGGCCAGGTCGTGGTGTGTCCGGGCATCAATGACCGTGACGTGCTCGACGACACGCTGCTCGGCGTCCTCGATCGGTTCCCCCGACTGGCGACGCTCGGTGTCGTTCCCCTCGGTGTGAGCGCGCACTCCACCGAGCCGGAGCTTCGTGAGCACAGCGCGGCCGACGCCGCCCACGTCATCGACACCGTCGAGCACTGGCAGCAGCTGTTCCTCGACGCGCTCGGGCGCCGGGTCGTGTTCGCGGCAGACGAGTACTACCTCTTGGCCGGCCGTGCCTTCCCGCCCGCCGACGCGTACGAAGACTTCGCGCAACACGAGAACGGCATCGGCATGGCGCGCACCTTCGAGACCGAGGTGCAGCGCGCCCTCGTCGGCGCGCCCGTTGCCGGCGTGGGTGCACGCGCAGGGTTCTTCGCCTGGGTCGACGGTGCACCGGCCGAGGGATACCGCGCCGATCGCACCAACGGCGACACGCTCGCGGTCCGCCCCATCTCGCGGGAGCAGCCGGTCGCGCTCATCACTGGCGAGTACGGCGCCAGGGTGCTCGAGCCGCTCCTTCCCGCGCTCCAGCGCGTCGCCGGGGCGCCGGTGCGGGTGCTCCCGGTCGCGAACAGCTTCTTCGGCGGCAATATCGCCGTGACCGGACTGCTCACCGGCGCCGACCTGTCTCTGGCCCTCGAGCACGAGCCCGCGGACCATCGCTACGTGCTCCCCGACGTCGCGCTCTCCAACGGCCGGTTTCTCGACGGTGTCGGGGTTGACGATCTGGCCCGGCCGGTCGAGGTCGTCGGCACCGACGGCGGGTCGCTCGTCGCGTCGCTGCGATGAGCGAGCCGGTCGTCGCGATCGTCGGCCGGCCCAACGTCGGCAAGTCGACGCTCGCGAATCGCATCATTGGTCGCCGCGAGGCGATCGTGCAGGAGCGACCCGGCGTGACGCGCGACCGCAAGGAGCTCTCGGCCGAGTGGCAAGGCCGGCGGTTCCGGGTGGTCGACACCGGCGGGTGGCTCTCGCCCGAGGTCAACACCGACGACCCGTCCGCGCTCACCCGCCAGGTCAGCAAGCAGGCCGAGCGTGCGATCGCCGAGGCCGACGTGCTCGTGCTCGTGGTCGACGTCACCGTGGGGATCACCGAAGAGGACGCCCAGGTGGCCAGGATCCTGCAACGCGCCGGCAAGCCGGTGGTCGTCGCTGCCAACAAGGTCGACGACGAGAGCCGCGAGGTCGACGCCTGGGCGTTTTCCCGCCTCGGCCTCGGTGCCCCGCACGTGACATCCGCGATTCACGGACGGGGGAGCGGCGATCTGCTCGACGCGGTCGTCGGGGCGCTGCCGCCGGCGACGGGTGATGACACGCTCGGGGAAGCCGAAGCTGCGGCCGAAGATCCTGCGGATCACATCTTCTCGGTCGCGATCGTCGGGCGTCCCAACGTCGGCAAGTCGACGCTGTTCAACCGCCTCGTCGGTGATGACCGGGCGGTGGTGCACGACCTGCCGGGCACGACTCGCGACTCCATCGACACGATCGCGCAGACCGAAGACGGGCCGCTGCGCTTCATCGACACGGCCGGCATGCGCCGCCGCTCACGGGTCGATGAGCCGACCGAGTTCTACAGCGTGGTGCGGGCATTGCAGGCCGTCGACAAGGCGGACGCCGCACTGTTCGTCATCGATGCGACCGAGGGGATCACGCACCAGGATCAGCGGCTGGGCGAACGAGTTGATGCCGCGGGCACCGCGACGGTCATCGTGCTGAACAAGTGGGACCAAATCGACACGGAGAAGCGCAAGGACGTGCTGATCGACGTGGCCGACCGGCTCGCCTTCCTCTCGTACGCCCCCGTCCTCAAGGTGTCGGCGCTCACCGGTCGCAACACCCGATACGTGTTGCCCACGCTCCGCCAGGCGGAGGAGGCGTATCACCGACGGGTGCCGACCGCGGCGCTCAACCGCCTGATCCAAGAGGCGCAGGCGCAGCATCCGCCGCCCGCCGGCAAACGGCACCGGCCCCGGGTCCTGTATGCCACGCAAGGGGCGAGCGACCCTCCGACCTTCACGCTCTTTGCCTCGCACACGCTGCCGGCAACGTATCTCCGCTACCTCGAACGCCGGATTCGCGAGGCATTCGAGCTCGGTCCGACGCCGATCAAGCTCCGGGTGCGGCGCCGCACCTCCTGAAGACGCTCCGCGCAATGCCCGGCGCGCTCGCCGGGCGGGGATGCGATTCAAGTCAAGCGGGCTCTTTGGTCGATATACGGCTGACGGAGTGAATCGCAGATTTGCCGGATCGGCGCCTGGAGCGAAGATGTCCAACGGGGGCCAGAAGCGATCAGAGCACCGCGGACGCTCGGAGCGCGGCGCAGCCCTCGTGGAGACCGCGATCATCCTGCCGCTCATCATCCTGATCACGTTCGGCATGATCGAGTTCTCGATGGCGTATCGGGACGCGTCATCGGTCGCCGATGCGGCGCGTGCCGGTGCCCGCACCGGCTCCGCCCAGGCCCGCAACGCCAATTTCGCGATCAACGCTGCGAACGCGGTCGGATCCGTGCTCCAGGGCGACGTGCCCTCTGACTCGCCGATCGAAGTCTGGATCTACAAGGCCAACACCAACGGCTATCCGGGCGGCGGCACGGACTTCAGCTCGTGCACAACCAACTGCATCAGTTACCAGTGGGACGCGGCAACGAAGACGTTCAAGACCTCGACGCCGGGCGGCAGTGGCTGGGTCGCGGCGACCCACAACGTGTGCTACGGAGCCGTTCGACCAAATCGGCGTCTTCGTGCGGATCAATCACAAGTACATGACGACGTTCTTCGGGTCGAACGTCGTGCTGACCGATCACAGCGTGTTCCGCTTCGAGCCGGTGCCGAGCGCGACATGCTCGTGACCGGGAGTCGCCGTCGACCGCCCGCGCCGCGCGCACGCGACAACTCCGAACACGGCTTCATCCTCGTCTGGTTCGCCTTCATGCTGATCGCGCTGTTGAGCGTCACGGCGCTTGCGATCGAGTCCAACCATTGGGCGCACGAAAGCAGGCGAGTCCAGAAGGCGGCGGACGCGGCGGCGCTCGGCGGATCGGTATTCATGCCGCAGAACCTCGGCAACATCGCGTACACGACGGCACGCGAGCTCGCGACGAAGAACGGGTTCACTGACGGCGTGAACGGTGTGTCGGTGACCGTCAGCCCGGGTGCGCGATCGAACCAGCTGAAGGTGGTGATCAGCGAGCCGGTCACCAATCTGTTCGGCGCGATCGCGGGCTACCCGACGACAACTGTGGCCAAACACGCGGTTGCCGAATACGAACGGCCCGTCGCGCTCGGGAGCCCGACGAACCAGTTCGGCAACGATCCGACGATCGTACCGGCGCCGTTGCACGGCACGCCGACGTATCCCGACCTCTGGGCGAATGTCGCCGGCCCGAAGTCGGAGAAGAACAAGGGCGACGCGACGCTGGCAAACGTGTGCAGCGCGCCCGGCGACCATCCGGACAACTGCTCGAACAGCAGCGCCGGACCCAACACGGATTACAACCCGAAGGGCTACTACTACACGATCGACGTGGGCCCGGCGGCGTCGACGCCTCTCGTCGTGCAGGTGTTCGATCCCGCATTCGTGCATGTGGGCGACAACTGCGGCGACGACAGCGATCCCGCCGGCGGCTCCCGAGCAGCAATCTTTCAGATGCGTGGGCAGCTCCCGGCCAACTTCAACACGGGCTTCCCGATGACCGCGGCCGACATCGTCACTGCGCTATAGCCCCTTGAGCACGAGCCTGTTCTGCACCGGTGACAACGCGTTCCTCGGGAATACCGAAGGCAAGGCGTCGGGCACGCTCGTGGTGCCGTGGACGACCTACAGGGTGCTCGGACCCGACGACACGCCGGCCGATCCGACCAACAACCCCCCGGTCGCGGGCTGCCCCGCGATCGACTTCCCGGGCACCGCGGGCAACCTGAACACGCTTCTGACCTCCACGACTCCGATCGCCGGCGCGCCGGCCACGCTCGTGAAGTACTTCCGCCAGTGGTATTCGATCTGCACGGTGGCCAACCCGACCGAAGGCGCGTACTTCTTGCAAGTGCAGACCGCGACCAAGGCGAACGGGAATGCCGCCCCTGCCGGCGGTGGGCACAACCGGTTCTCGATCCGGGCGGGGTTGGGCGGAAGCTACGTGACCGGCAACGTCAAGGTCTCCGGCCAGGACAAGATGTCCATCTACGCAAACGCGCCGTCGGCCGTCCCGACCTTCTATCTCGCGCGGGTGCTGCCGGGTGCAAAGGGGCGCGTGCTGGTGCTGAGCTTCTTCGACATCGGTGACGCGGACGGAAGCAACAGCCTGCAGATCCAGCCACCCCCCGACGCAACAACGCTTGCGGGACCAATCACCAACTGGGCCGGCTGCATGTACACGCCGCCGCCGGGCAATATCGTCGGTCCACCATGGGGGGCGTTCGTGGCGACACCGGGCTCGTCCACCTGCACGATCACCGGAGTCACGCGGACGTCCTTCGACCGCCAGTGGGTACAGGTGCGGATCCCCATACCCGACGACTACACGTGCGCGTACCTCGACCCCCTCGGTTGCTGGTCCAAGATCAAGTTCACCTTCACGAGCAATGTCACCGACACCACCACATGGGAGGCGTACGTCGAAGGCGACCCCGTGCGCCTGATCGAATAGCGGGTGCCGGTGCCGCCGGCGCACCCGCCTAACCTGACAGCGTGACCGAGAAGGATGTGCGGGCCCGGCTCGAGCGGGCCCGACAGGGCAACCTCGAACGCGACGACGGCAAGCTCGAGCGCCAAGGCAAGCTCTTCGTGCGCGACCGGCTCGCGCTCCTGCTCGATCCCGACTCGTTCGCGGAAGACGGGTTGCTGGCCAACGCGCTCGCGGACGATCTCCCCGCGGATGGGGTGGTCACGGGTGTCGGCACGATCGACGGCCGGCCCGTCTGCGTGATCGCCAACGACCCCACCGTGAAGGCCGGCTCCTGGGGCGCGCGCACCGTCGAGAAGATCGTGCGACTCACCGAGCACGCGCTCCGCCACGAGCTTCCGGTCGTGTACCTCGTCGACTCGGCCGGCGCGCGCATCACCGACCAGGTGGAGCTGTTCCCGGGCCGGCGCGGCGCCGGCCGCATCTTCGCCAACCAGGTACGGCTGTCGGGACGCGTCCCGCAAGTGTGCTGTCTCTTCGGTCCGTCCGCCGCCGGCGGCGCGTACATCCCCGCCTTCTGCGACGCGGTGTTCATGGTCGAGGGCAACGCCTCGATGTACCTCGGGTCGCCGCGCATGGCCGCGGAGGTGATCGGCGAGCACGTGTCACTCGAGGAGATGGGCGGCGCCCGCATGCACGCGACCGTGAGCGGCTGTGGCGACAATCTCGTGGTCGACGACGAGGCGGCGATCGCGGCCGCGCGCCGGTGGCTCTCGTACCTGCCCACCAACTGGCGCGCACGACCGGCTGCGGTGCCGGCGAGCGCTCCTCGCGCCGGCGCGCGGGCGATCGGTGACATCGTGCCGATCGAGGAGCGCCGGGCCTACGACATGCACCAGGTGCTCGACGCGCTCGTCGACGACGACAGCTTCTTCGAGATCAAGCCGCTGTTCGCGAAGGAGCTGGTCATCGGCTTCGCCCGGCTCGCGGGCGAGGTCGTCGGCATCGTCGCCAACAACCCGATGCATCTCGGTGGCGTGCTCTTCGTCGACTCTGCCGACAAGGCGGCGCGCTTCATCTGGTACTGCGACGCGTTCAACGTGCCACTGCTGTTCCTGGCCGACGTCCCCGGCTTCATGATCGGATCGCAGGTGGAGCGCGAGGGAATCATCCGCCACGGCGCCAAGATGATCAGCGCGGTCACCGAAGCGACGGTGCCGAAGATCTCCGTGATCGTGCGCAAGGCGTACGGTGCCGGTCTCTACGCGATGTGCGGTCCGGCATTCGATCCCGACGCGTGTCTCGCGCTGCCGAGCGCGCAGATCGCGGTGATGGGCCCGGAGCCGGCCGTCAACGCGGTCTTCTACAACAAGATCCAGGCGATCGACGATCCCGACGAGCGCGCCGCGTACGTGGCCGAGCGGCGTTCCGAATACGAGGAGAACGTCGACATCGTGCACCTCGCGGCCGAGCTGGTGGTCGACGCGGTCGTGCCGCCCGAGGATCTGCGTGACGAGCTGGTGCGCCGGTTCGCGCTCGCACGCTCGCGGCAGCGCGAGACGTTTCCGCGTCATCACGGCGTGCCACCGGTCTGATCGGCGGTCGTTGCGGTGCCGTGGTGCCCGTCGTGTGACCGGTATCTCAACCCGTCGACCGTGCGGACCGACGGCACGTGCGCCAACTGTGGCCGGCCGGTCGACCCCGGACGGGCCCACGCGCCCGCGGTCTCGAGCGCGCCGGGCGTGCAGGGCGTTGACAAGGTCGACGATGTCGACGACCCCGGGCCGATGCCGTGGCACCTGAAGCTGCTCGGCGGCGCGGTCGTCGTGTACCTCGGCTACCGCTTCTGGCAGGGCATCGAGTGGCTGGTGCACCAGTTGTCGTGACCTGACTTCGGCTGCGCGTCGCGACCCGTCGCCCAGAAGCAGGAATACACTCACCGGCCGTACGGGCTGTGGCGCAGCTTGGTTAGCGCGTTGGTCTGGGGGACCAAAGGTCGCGGGTTCGAGTCCCGCCAGCCCGACCACGAAGGCGACGATGGATATACCTGGGACCATGTCGGTCACGATCTGGCTGAGTCCTGGCGAGATGGAGCCGGCGAGGCCACTCGCACCGGAGAGGATTGCCACGAGGTCGTTAGTGGACGCGCACGGTCGCGATCACGCCGGCGTGGTCAGACGGCCAGAACGGCGGACTGGGGAACGCCAGCACCTGGAACGGCACCTTGCCAATCAAATGCGCGTCGAGTGCCCGGGCCGCGCCGTGCGTCAACACGAGGTCGATCCTGGAAGTGAACAGTGACGAGGTGTTCGTGAGCGTCTCGTTCTGGCAGCACGACAGGCCCGGATCGCCCGGGTTCGTTTTCCAAGCGTCGTCGAAATAGGACTTCGTCAGGTCTGCGTAGGTGGTCGTCGTGCTGCCGTCGGCGGCCGAGTTGAAGTCGCCCGTCGCGATCACCGCGCCGCCGGACCGCGCCGGGCCCGCGAGGAACTCCCGGCCCTGGGCCTGCTGAACCGCGGGGTAGGCCTCGGTCTCGAGATGCGTGTTCGCCAGATGGAACTTCTTGCCCTCGAACGTCCCGTCGATCGTGGCCCAGCCGCGATCGAAGGACAACGCACCGACCGCCGTCGTCAGGACTTCCTGCGTCGTGTAGCGCCCGCTGCTCGAAGCCGTGACGTGCACGCTCGAATTGTTGCCATTGACCAGAATCACATCACGATCCTGGAAGGTGAGCAGGCATGCACCAACGATCGGAACGCTGCACGGTGCGACGAGCGGCACGGGACCGATGTTCGCGTTGTTCGACGTCGCGGCGACGGAGTAGTTGAGTCCCCGGTTCGCGAGTTCCGTCTGCAGAATGGCGAGAAAATCGAGGCTCGGGGACGGCGTCGGGCCCGACGTGATCCACTTGGACACTTCCTGCAAGCTGACAACGTCAGGCGCGTTCACCTGGATCTCGTTTGCGATCGTCTTCGCGCGGTCGGGGAAGTCCGTGAACTGGACAGTCCCGTAGATCGTGGCCACACCGATGAGGAACTGCGTTGGGTTCATCGCGGCGGTCGCCGGCGCGAGGTCCGAGCCCAGATACAGGTTCTGCGTCATGACCTTGAGTTCGCGCTTGTCCTTGGCCTGCGCAACCGAGGGCGCCCCCACGGCGAAGACCGCGGCGAGGAGAGCCACGACGCCCAAGCGGCGCGTGAGGTTGTGACATGAACGAGACATGGTTGCCCCCTCTGCTGGGTCCGGCGCCGACTCCGGGCGCCTCATGAGCCAGCTTCCGATGCGTAGCCTTCCAATATGGAGCGCGAGGCGCAAGCGCCCACTTCTCCACGTCAGGCCCAGTGCCAGACCATCGCCGGCGGAAGGCGCGCAACAGGGTTCGTGAAGTCGGGTAACGCCGTCGCGAGGTGTGCACGGTCTCGGCGTGCATGACACCGAGCCGGGAGGCGATCTCGTAGGCGCCGACCAGCTGGTACGCGGCGACGCTCGTGCGCTGCGCGAGGTCGACCACCTCGGCGACGATGCGGGATTCTGTTCGACCTCCCGACCGCCACCAGCGCGGGCGCTGCGTTCGCCAAGGACGTGCTCCCGGCGCTCGCCAACCTGAACGACTCGTCGGTCATCCCGGTGGGCAAGCACTACGACATCCGGGCCCTGCGACGATCGACCTCCCGGCCGGCAAATACTTCGACGCCACTCGTTTGCGGGACGTGGACGAGGACCGGGTGATCGGTGGCGCGGGCCGTCTGGCCTAGTCGTCGAGGAGCCTGGCGAGCACATCGGCGGCGCCTTGCCCGTCGGTAGTGGGTCGGTTTGATTCAAGAAGCTCGGCGATAAGCGCGCGAGTCGCGCCGCTACCCGCGCCTGAAAGTCAGGCCGCACGTCTCGCCGACCACCGCGATCTACACGCAGTTCTCGCCGGGCGACGCGGTCGAGGCGGTCACCGTGCTCACGACGTTGACGTAGCCCGCCCGGCGCCGGGTGCGACACGATCTAGGGGCACGCCCGCGTGGCTGCATTGACAGACGGTGCTGTGCGCCGTCGCAACTTGTCAGCGCGTTGGCAGCGCGTCTCCGAGCTGATCTAACCGCCGTTCGCGAACCGTCCGGGCACTACCCGGCCGCGCTCCTCGTCCTGGTCGGAGCCGTCGTCGAGGTCGGTCACCGGTCCCGCTGCACCGCTGGCGTGTCGGTTCCGCGAGTTCGATCCACACCGTGCCGTCAGGGGCGATCACATTCACCGGGCTCGCCGGCGGCAGCCAGGTGGCGTTGCGGTGAGCGACGGCCGAGGCTTCGCGCGTTTCATAACCGCTCTGTCGCGTGGCTTCGATTGCGACTGCGCTTGGCGCAGCTTTTCGCGGTATATCGAGCGTGCGGTTGTCAGGTCGATGAGAGCTTCCTTCTTGCCCGGATCGTCGCGACCAGGCACGTATGTCATTCGACGGATCGTGTCCCCGTACATCTCTTCGCCTGCCCGCTGATGACACTACTGACCGGCTTGCCGAGACCCAGGTGGATCTCATGGGCCTCGCGATAGCCGCGGCGCGCTCCTCACGCGTCATCTCCGAGAAGACCGTCTGCTCGTGCGCAATCGCTGACGCGAACGACAAGACGACACCCTCCGGACCGAGGTCTTCGACGAGCGGTTGCGCAAGCACGCTCGCGTCACCTTCCGGGTCTTGTTCCGCGATCGCAGCTGGGACGCCGGATGCGGGCGAGAAGCGTTCATGGCGGGGCCGTGGGCTGCCGATGGAGACCTTATGGGGAACGTGACGGGCCTGCCGCGCCCAATGGCGCCGGTGGCCGAGTTGCGGTGCCCAGCGGAGCGCCGCGCGGGCGTGCGTTCCGCTTTGCTCACCCCGCTACAGCTCATTCCGCTCGCGCTGATCCCGGTCTTTGTGTTCGCCCGGGACCGCGGCTGGGTCGCCGATGTCTCCCTGTGGGTCCTCGTCGGCACCATGTTTGTGGCCCAGCTGGGCTCGGATGTCGCCCACGCACTCTGGCCATCAGGGTGTCGCACCTGGCAGATGGTGCTGCGGGTCGGGGTCATGGTCGGCGGCGTCGCGGTGGCGATCTACGCCACTGGCTGGGGACCCGTGTTCGCGTTCGGGTACGTGTTCGCCGCCGCCGAGAACATCCGGGTCGACGGCTCGCGGGTTGCCTGGCCCGCGATCGCCTGGATGGTTGGCGCGACCCTGCTCGGGCAACTCGCCATCGCCTTCGGTTGGATCCCGTCGCTCGTCCCGCAGCCGCAGGTCCATGGGGTGGCGGTCCTGGCCGTGTTGGGCTCCGGGGTCGTAATCGTGCTGCTTCATTGGAGCACCGTCGGCAAGGAACGCGTCGAACGGGACCTCACCCATCTGTCACTGCACGATGTGCTGACGGGGCTTCCGAACCGGATGCTGCTTCTCGATCGGCTCGAGCAGGCCTTGGCCCGGGCCCGACGAAGCGGGCTTTGCGTCGGCCTCCTGTTCTTGGACCTCGACCGGTTCAAGAACGTCAACGACAGCCGCGGGCACGATGCCGGCGACGCGCTCCTCGTCGAGGTTGCACGGCGCTTGAGGAAGGCGGTCCGATCTGGCGACACCGTCGCCCGCTTCGGCGGTGACGAGTTCATGGTGCTGTGCGAGGACCTGCCCGCCGCCCACGCCGAGGCCTGGGCGCGTGAGAGCGCGCAGCGTCTTGGTGAAGCGATCGCGCGTCCCTTCGTCGCGGGGGGAACCGAGGTCTTCCTCGGCACGAGCGTCGGCATTGCGATCGGCAGCGCCGACGACCGCCCCGACGAGCTGCTGCGCGATGCCGACGCGGCGATGTACCACGCCAAGGCCTCCGGTCCGGGTCGCATCGCAGTCTTCGACCACCAGTTGCGGGAGCGCGTGCTCGACCGCGACGCCATTGAGCGCGCGCTGCGCAGCGCTATAGGGCGGGGCGAGCTACGTCTCTTCTTCCAACCGATAGTGAACCTCCGAGACGGCCGGTGCATCGGCGCCGAGGCCCTGGTCCGCTGGCAACACCCGGTTCGGGGCATCGTCGAGCCCGCGGACTTCATCGAGCTCGCCGAGGAGAGCGGCCTGATCGTGTCACTCGGCGCGTGGGTGTTCGACGAGGCGGTTCGTGCCGCAGCACGGTGGGCGCCCGATGCCCCCGACGGATTCGTCGTTGCGGTGAACGTGTCGCCCCGCCAGCTTGAACAAGGCGACCTCGTCGTGCAGCTCGAGCATCTGTTCGAGCTGCACGCGGTCGATCCGCAGATGCTGTGCCTCGAGATCACCGAGAGCGCGCTCACGGTGGACACCGACGCGGCGCTCGCGATGATCCAGCGGGTGAAGTCGCTGGGCTGCTCGCTGAGCATCGACGACTTCGGGACGGGCTACTCGTCGCTGAGCCAATTCAAGTGGCTCCCGGTCGACTGGGTGAAGGTCGACCGCTCATTCATCGGCGGGCTGGGCGCGAACCCCAAAGATTCGGCGATCGTCGCGGCGGTGGTGGGCTTGGCCCGGACACTGGGCCTCGGGGTGATCGCGGAAGGCGTCGAGACCAGCGCCCAGATCGCCGAGCTGGTCGCCATGGGCTGCGACGTCGCCCAGGGCTACCGTTTCGCCCGCCCCCGGCCAATCAACGGCTTCGCGGACCTGGTCCGAGGGATCGCGCCCTTCCCCATGCCCGTGCAGCCTCCGCGTTTTTCGCTCGACGACCGGAGTCTGGGTTTCTGAACGGCGGGCGTGTCACTGTGTCGGCCAGCACCGATCTTCTCAGCGTCATTGCCCGAGGCATGGTTCGAAGCCCATAGGCAACCCAAGGCCGCGTGGCATCCCCGATCGCCGGGTCGGCCGCCGTTGTCGCCGACTGACGAGGAGCGCATGCTCGCCGACGGGTCGTGCGAGGCCGAGCTCATGGCCGCGGCCCGGGAGCCCGCCGCAGGCTCAGGCGACCGTTGAGACCTCGTGGGGGTCCGCGTCGGAAAGCTCCTTAAGGTTCGCGGCTCGTGGCCGATGTCTGGCGGATGCATAGTTTCTTTGGCCGGGTGTTGCTCGTCGGTGTGGTGGTCGGTGTGGTGGTTCTCGGCACCGCGGGGTCGGCGTTCGCGGATGGTGCGGCCACGTCACCGGACCCTGCGGTCGTGGCGCCATCGGCGGCTCCGACTGCGATTGCGAACCTGCCGGTCGTGGCGTTGGTGGCGAGCGCGACGCCTCGGGCAAGCCCTGGGGACCAAGTCGGCGCCGCAAATACTCCCGAGGTGCACGCGAACTCGGTGTTGCCGCCGATCGCCGTTGATCCGCGCCCTGATCCGCCGCAACCGCCGCCGGCGGCGTCGGGACCGGCGGGACGTAACGGGTCCGGCTTCGCCGCCACGCCTGACGGAACTCAGGCGGTCCTCTACGGAGGCGGCGACGTCTTCGGCGACGGAGCGGCGTTGGGTGACACCTGGGTGTGGAACGGCGCGACGTGGACCCCGAAGTGCGGCACGACAAGCCCGGGCGCGACGGACCCGTGCGCGCCCGGCCCCCGCGACCTGGTCGGAGAGGCGACCGGACCTACCGGGGTGGTCCTCTACGGAGGGCAGACCACCGACGGGATGGGCAACACGACTCCGGTCGGTGACAGCTACCTGTGGAGTGGGACGGCCTGGCAACCGATCTGCAACTCGTGCGCCCCAGGCACGCGCGCCGCTCCGGCGATGGCCGGCAACGGAGTGATCGTGTTGCTCTTCGGCGGCGGCGCCATCGGCGGTGACGGCCCTTCAACGGCGTTCGGCGACACCTGGCAGTTCGACGGCAACGCCTGGAACCAGCTGAACGCCGGCGGCTCGGGTCAGCCGCGGGCGCGTCTCGGTGCTTCGATGGCGTGGGACGGTCACCAGTTCGTGCTGTTCGGGGGAATCCTTCCCGATAACGGCAGCGGCAACCCCACCGCGCTCGCCGACACCTGGATCTGGACTGGCGCCGAATGGGTCCAAGCCTGCGGCGATCCGCTGGCGCCGTGCGGTCCCGCTCCACGGGTGCTGGCTGGCTTTTCCGAGCTCGCCAGTCCTGACCCTGCCCACCAAGGTGCCCTGCTCGTCGGCGGACTCAACTTTGGCGGGACCAACACCGCGCCCAGCGTCCTGGGAGCCATCTGGTTCTGGAACGGCAGCGCCTGGATCAAGCAAGTATCACCATGGCCGGACTCGACACCACTCGATAGCGGCCCCCCGACCGGGGTTCCGCTCGTCGGCGCGCTCGCCGCGCTCCATGCGACCTGCCAAGTGAGCCTCGCTGCCGACATCATCACTGGGCGCGTGGAGCCGACCAGCGTGGTGCCAGGTGCCGCCGCTACACCCGGCACATGGAATATCGGCTTCGACACCAACGGGGACGGCGTCATCGACCCGTGTCCGGTCGTACCGCCGACGCCTCCGACGCCGGAAAACGTGGTCGCGCCCGCGGCCGCGGCAGCCGGGACCGGCGCCGAAGCGACGGCCACGGGCACGCTGCCGTTCACCGGCTCGAACCCCGCCAGTGAAACCGCGATCGCAACCGGGCTTGCCATCGCGGGTCTGGCACTCATCTACTCGTCGCGACGCCGCACAGGTCCCGCACTGATCAGCGAGCCCTCACCGACAGCCTCAAGCGCCCAGGCTGAATCGCACACGCTGCGCCGTCGCACTTCGGACCTTCAATAACTCCAAGGCCGCGAGCGGGTGTCGGCACGAGGGGTAAGAGCGGGCGGGTCGGCCCTGTCACCCTGGTGATGTTCATGTCACTTGCGATCCGTGGCTTCGAAGCGAAGCCGGTCGATCATCGAGTCACCGACCGCCGCGGCGGAATCGCGTGAGAGCTCGTGCACCTCGAGCTCGCGTAGCGGTGCGACGTTGAGCCGTTGGGAGGCGTCGGTTGGCCAGCAGTCTTCCAGCAACGTGCGCGCGAACCCCCGTTATCAGGGCCGCGCGCGCAGATACGGACGCGCACGCGTTGCCCGAACGCACGGGGTCTCACCTGCACGAACGTACGCGCACGGTCACCGATGTGCACGCGCTGCCACGAGCGCGGTCGGCCTAGGCGAGCGTCCCGACGTCTCCACAGTGCCAGGAGCCGGTCACCTCGCCGGCACCGTGCGCGGGTGCACGCGTTGTGACCTCCGACCCTACCGAGCGATCCTGAGGTTCCACCATGCTGCAAGTACGACGCGCGAGGAAGGGGGAGCACCGTGAAGCCCCACAGTGAGAGCAGGGTTTGGACTATTGAGGTGCTGATCGAGGAGGACGACGTCGAAACCGAGGCCAAAGCGCTCCTGCGCGTGGGCGGGGGGGAGTTGGCCGGGTGGGGCCGAGCCCGCCGCAATTCGCGGGATCCGGATCGGCCGCGCGTCGGCGAGGAGCTGGCGACCGCGCGGGCGCTCTCCGAGCTCGCGCACAAGTTGCTCGATGCTGCGGCGGTCGAGATCGAGGAGTTCGAAGGCCGCCGCGTCCACCTACACGGCTGATGTGCCGCCCATGGAGCGATCGTGGACTGAGCGAGTGATTTCGGCGACGAGGTCGCGCACGTGGCGAACTCGGAGGCTCGAAGATGGTGAAGATGTGTCGACGCTGTCACGAAGAGAAAGCCGTCAAGCGCGGGCTTTGCGCGCGTTGCTGGAACGAGGATGTCCGGCGGATCATCCACCGATGGCACCCTTGATCGAACCGTTTGCACGACCGGTCGTGGGTTGCGCGGAGTGCCTTCACGGGCCGGAAGCGTCGATCGCCGCGAACGTGAGGAAGCCGAATCTCCCGGATGGCAGCGCGTTGCGGCGTGAGGGCGACGCCCGTGGCCGACACGATCATCGTGCCGCTCGATGGGTCGGCGTTTGCCGAACGTGCGCGCTCGGCTCGGCTGCCGCACTTGCTCACAAAACCGGCGCGACCGTTGTGGTGCTCGTTCGTTTCGGCATCGACTCGATCTCCGTGAATCCCGATGCGGTCGAGTCGGCGCGGCAGGCGATCGGTGCTGCTGAGCGCCGTGTCATCCTCGACCCGGCGCGCGACAGAGCACGATGACGGTGCGGGTTGTCGTCGCGCTCGGCGGAAACGCACTCTTGCGCCGGGGTGATCCTCCGGACGCCGAGCACCAGCGCCGGAACGTCGCAGCGGCGGCGGCCGCGTTGGCTCAGATCGCGAGGGAGCATGCGCTTGTCGTGACGCACGGCAACGGACCCCAAGTCGGGATGCTCGCGATGCAAAGCCAAGCTTCGCCGGGAATGGCGCCGGCCCCGCTCGATATCCTCGGCGCCGAGAGCGAGGGCATGATCGGCTACATCCTCGAGCAGGAGCTGCGCAATCATCTGCCCGGTCGGGAGTGCGCCACGCTCCTCACGCAGGTCATCGTGTCGGAGTCGGACCCGGCGTTCCGCCACCCCACGAAGCCCATCGGTCCGCGGCACACGACCGGGGACGCGGAGCGCCTCGGCCGCGAACTCGGTTGGCACTTCGTGGACGTCGGTGGGGCGCGTCGTCGCGTCGTCGCGTCGCCTCGGCCGCTCGAGCTCGTGGAGCGCAACACGATCGCGCTGCTCGTCGAGGCGGGCGTCGTCGTGGTGTGCGCGGGTGGTGGCGGTATCCCCGTGGTGGTCGACGAGGGATCCGTGCTGCGCGGCGTCGAGGCGGTCGTCGACAAGGATCTGTCGGCTGCCCTGCTCGCGAGTGCGGCGCGTGCCGATACGTTGTTGCTGCTCACCGACGCCGAGGGCGTGTACCTCAACTGGGGGACACCGGAAGCGAAACTCGTGCGTCGGGCTCACCCCGACGCACTGCGCAACATCGAGTTCGACGCCGGATCGATGGGTCCGAAGGTCGAGGCGGCTATCGACTTCGCGGCGTCCGGGGCGGGATGGGCGGCGATCGGCTCGATTGAAGATGCCGCCGCAGTGCTGCGCGGTGAAGCGGGAACGACGATCAGTGGGCGCACCAAGGGGATGGAGCTCATCAGTCTCGGCTGGTCGGCGGCTCCCTGAACCCGCGGTCGCGCCTCCTGCGGTCGAGCGCCTCCCGTACGAGCGGGGCGAGGGTGTCGGCGAGGTCGGGGTGGCCGATCTCGCGCAGCTCATAGATGGCGTGGCGGAGGGGGTGCCCGATCTCGAGCAACCGTCCGAGGTCGATCGGTGTCCCGGTGACCACCACGTCGCAGTCGACGGCCCGGATCGTGCGCGCGAGGTCGTCGAGTTGCCCGGGTGAGTAGCCCATCGCGGGGAGCACCGGCCCGATACCCGGGTAGCGTGCGAACGTCTCGGCAATTGAGCCGACGGCCCATGGTCGCGGGTCGACGATGATTTCGGCGCCGCCATCACGCGCCGCGACCGTCCCCGCGCCGAAGGGGAGGCCGCCGTGGGTGATCGTGGGGCCGTCCTCGATCACCAGCACGCGACAACCGCGGAGGTCGGGCCCCGGTGCGAGCGTGACCGGCGACGAGGCCCGCACCACGGCGGCGCCTGGGTTCGTCTCGGCGACGGTCGCGAGGAGTCGGCGGACCGCGTCCGGCTCAGCGGCATCGATCTTGTTCACGACGACGACATCGGCCATCCGAAGGCACGTCTCGCCGGGATGGAAGCGTTCCTCGTCGCCCACGCGTAGTGCGTCGGCGACGACGATGAGGAGAGCGGGCGCGAGGAACGCGAAGTCGTTGTTGCCGCCGTCCCAGACGATGACGTCTGCCTCCGCGGCCGCCTGCGCGGCGATCGCGCCGTAGTCGACACCGGCATACATCACCATCCCGAGCGCGACAGGGAGCTCGTACTCTTCGCGTTCCTCGATCGTGGGATCGGCGGCATCGATGTCGGCGAGGCTGGCGAATCGCTGCACGCGCATCCTTTCCAAGTCGCCATACGGCATGGGATGGCGCACGAGCGCGACTCGAAGCCCGGCGTCGAGCAGCATCCGACCGATTCGGCGACTCGTCTGGCTCTTGCCGGCGCCGGTACGGGTCGCACACACTGCGACGACTGGCCTGGGACACTGCAGCATCGTGGAACGCGGCCCCAGCAGCGTGAAATCGGCGCCTGCGGCCAGCGAGATCGACGCACGGTGCATCACGTCTTCGTGTGAGAGGTCGGAGTACGCGAAGACGATTTCGTCGACATTGTTGCGCCGCACGATCTCCGCCAGGTCGTGCTCGGGGACGATGGGGATCCCGGTCGGATACCGGGCTCCGGCGAGCGACGGGGGGTAGGTCCGCTCGTCGATTCCAGGAATCTGTGCGGCCGTGAAAGCCACGACGAGGCATTCGGGGTCGTCGCGGAAGACGACATTGAAGTTGTGGAAGTCGCGTCCGCCCGCGCCCATGATCACGACCCGCCGCACAGCGCCGTTCCTAGCACGCGAATGCCCTGGGTCGGTGGTCGCCCGACGCTCGCGCTCTACGAGCAGCAAACCAAGCCTCTTCTTGCCCGGTATGCGAGCCAGGGCTGCTCGTGACCGTCGACGGGCACGGATGGCCCGACGAGGTCGCCGGTCGCATCGCTCGTGCGTGCTCGGCGTTCGACTCGCCGGTCCTGGTCCTTCGGCCCTTGGTGGCGCGGAGCGATCGCGGTTGCAATGAGGGGGTGACCGTTGAGCTGATCGAAGAGACACCGGAGCGTGCCGTCCGGGCTCGTGACCACGTGGGTGGCGCGGGGAGCCCGAGCGCCAGGTGCGCTTCACGTTTGGCGTACCGTGGCGGACCGTGCCGAACCGTCAACCGTCGGCGCAACTCGCGGTGGGGCGGCCGGTCTCGACCGAATCGTCGCCGACCGTTCGGAGGGCGACGCGAACGGACGCAGGGTCCGCGCTGGTGACGGGTGTTTCGACGGTGCCCGAACGGGGTGTCGTTCGCGATGCGGCATGATTGTCTTCGCGGATGTCGAGTCCCGGAGGTCGGCGTGGGTGACATCATGAATCGGCTGCTGTTGGCGATGAATGCACATGACCTCGACGCCTTCGTTGCCTGCTTCGCGGCGGACTACGAGAGCCAGCAGCCGGCTCACCCGAGCCGGGCCTTCCGAGGGAGCGAGCAGGTCCGGAAGAACTGGGAAGGCGTCTTCGCGGGAGTCCCGGACTTCACCGCGGAGCTCGTCCTATCCGCAGTGACAGAGGAAGGCGTCGAGGTCGGGGAGTGGCGCTGGCGCGGTACGCACACGGACGGCTCACCGTTTGGTATGCAGGGTGTGATCGTGACCGGGGTTCAGCGCAACCAGATCGCTTGGGGACGTCTGTACATGGAGCCCATCGAGCAGGGCGGGGCCAACATCGACGAGATGGTGCAGGAGACGTACCGTCCGAGCGAATGAGTGCGGACAGCCAAGAACACCGCGGAGCGCACCTATCTGCCTGATGTGTGTGGCTCGAAGACGGGATCTGCGCCGGCGTCTGGCCCCGATCGACCGTTCGTGGCGTGTGTCCGACGCCGACCCGACCTCGAGAAGCGGCTACGGCACGCCGACTGCATAGCCGGGGGCGGGCGTGGCCGTGTGCAGGGCGTCGGCGGCAATTCCTACTGAGGCGAACGGGCTCTGTTGCGTTGAGTCGGAACTGGCCGTGCAAGACGGAGCTGCGCTCCGTCTCCGTTCAGATGATCGTGGCCTCTCGTAGGTTTGTTGTCCGGTTCGGGTGGCGAGAATGTATTAGCTGGCGTTGCGTGTGTGCGAGTGCCTTCCTGGTCAACTCCGGGCGTAGGTCTCAGCAGCCTTGCTGTCGAACTCGTAACACACGAAAGGCTCCGAGCCGATGACCCACGCGTCGTGGCCAGGCTCGATGACATAGGCGTCGCCCGGGCCAACGTCGATCTCCGTGCCGTCCTCGTGACGCACCCGCAACTGGCCTGCCGCGACCGTGCCCACGTGATGCGTCTGGCAACTCTCGGTACCTGCGACCGGCTTGATGCACTCCGACCACTGCCAGCCCGGCTGCAGCGTCATCCGCGCCGCTTTCACCGAACCGAGATCGACGACCTCAACCTGGGTCTTGTCGGGAGCCCGACGCTCATCAGGCGACTCGAAGCTCTTCTTCGCGATTCCAGCCATGCTCGTCCTCCGATTGAACTCAACAGCAGACGCCCATTTCTACTCCTGAAGCCAAAACAAGTAAACGGGCCCGCATCAGGTGCTCGGTACGTCCACGAGCTCGCGGTCGAGATCCGCGATCGAGGACACGCCGAGGAGTCGCAGCGTTCGGTCGATGTCATCGCGCAAGATCGACAGGACCCGCTTGACGCCGGGTTCCCCGGCAGCGGCCAGGCCATAGGCCCATGGACGGCCGACCATCACCGCCCGAGCGCCGAGGGCCACTGCTTTGACGACATCGGCACCCCGTCGGAACCCGCCATCGACGAAGACCTCGACGTCAGACCCCACGGCGTCGAGCACCTCGACGAGCGCCGTCATGGTGGCCGGCGCCGCGTCGAGCTGCCGGCCCCCATGGTTGGACACGACGATCGCGGAGACACCGCAGTCGACCGCTCGCCGCGCGTCGTCACCGGTCGTGACGCCCTTGGCGATCACGGCACCGTCGAACTGCTCGCGCAGCCACGCGAAGTCTTCCCAGCGCGCCGGGTACGCGAGCCAATGAATCAAGGCATCGCCGGCCGACATCGGCTTGTGATCGAGCTCGAGGCTCGTCGCGTTGACGAGGTCGAGCCGAAAGCGATCGGCGACGAGGTCTGCCAGCCACCGCGGGTGCAATGCCACGTGCGGAACCATCTTCATTGCGGTCTTGGCGTTGACCTCGAGTGGTGGGGACAGGCCGTAGCGCAGGTCGCGCTCACGGTTGCCGGGAACTGGAGTATCGAGCGTGACGACCAGCGCGGCATATCCGGCCGCCTTCGCCCGGTCGACGAGCTGCTCGGCACCGGCGCGACCGCCGAGGAAGTAGAGCTGGAACCACGGCGGCGTGTCGGCGGCCCGGGCAACTTCGTCGATGGTGTGGCCCGACATCGAGCTGAGCGTGAAGATCGTGCCCGCGGCGGATGCGGCCCGGGCGCCGGCCACGTCGCCGCGTGGGTCCATCATCCGCGTGAACCCGACGGGCGACAGCAGCAGTGGCATCGCGACCGGCGTGCCGAGCACCGTGGTCGCGAGGTCGGGGCCGGGCACACCCGCGGTCGCTCCTACCCGGGGACGAAACCGGACCGCCTCGACCTCCCGCTCGTTCGCACGCACGGTCGACTCGGTGCCGGCGCCCCCTTCGATGTAATCGAAGACCGGGCGGGGCACGCGCCGTTGCGCCAGCCGCCGTGCGTCGGCCACGGTGTTGATCCGGGTGGCGACCCGCCGCTGCCTGGCATCGCGCCGCTCCGGCATCTCATCTGCACTCCGCGCTGTCGGCATGGCGCGTACCGTACTTGGCGCGGCTGCCGCGTCTTGACGACGCTTCTGTGGCGGCACGGGTTTCGGCGAGCACCCCGACGACCGCAGTGCGATGTCACTTCGAGGCGCTATGACGGGGCCGCGGTCGCATGGTCGCGGGCCGTAGGTCGCCGAGGAAGGTCACGATCTCGTGAGTGAGCCGTTGCGGCCGGAGCCTGAGCTCCAGCGGGTGAGCGGGCCCGCACGAGCACGGCCCGCGGCAGCTGCTCGACCAGGTTGGTCGCATCGTTGAAGGGGTGGATGAGATCGTAGCGGTGGGCCAGCACCAGAGTTGGTGCGGTGATGGCTCGTCGTTGCTCCTGGGTCGGAGCGACCGGTCCGACGAGCACGCCGTGCAACACGGCGGCAATCGTCTCGGGTGGGAGCGAGGCGCTGTTGAGCACACTGTTGAGCGGTCCGAAGCGCGTGCGCGGCGCCGCGCGAGCAGGTCGGAGGTGAACCTCATGAGCGGTCGCCCGTAGTGCGCGAGCAGGATCATCGGCGCGAAGAGCAGCGCGGCGGCCGGCACGGCGCGTTCGAGAACGGGCATCTCGAGCACCAGCGCGCGAACGCGCTCGGGGTACCGTGCGGCGGCGAACAAGCTGACGTTGGCGCCGAGTGAGATGCCACCGAGCACGGCTTGGTCGAGCCCGAGGTGGTCCATGAGCCCGATGACCTGGTCGGCGTAGCTGTCGATGCGGTAGTCGGTGGCGCGGGTCGGCTTGTCGCTGCGGCCGTGCCCCAGCAGGTCCAACAGCACGACACGGTCGCCCTGCTCCGCGAGCGCCTGGGCTATGCCGCGGTTGAGCTCGGAGTCGATCAGCAGGCCGTGCGTGTAGATGACCACCTGATCGCTGTCGCCGTACACGTCGTACACGAGCCGGTGTCCGTCATGGACGAACGAACGACCGAGGTCGACGGGGATGGTGCTCATGCGCCCGTGTCCGATCGGCTCGCCCCGCGTGGGGCCGTGTCGAGTTGCGCGAGCGCGCGTTCGCGGAGTTGCTCGACGCCCCTCGATGATCCGGATGCGATGACGTCCACGTCAGGTGCTGTCTCGTAGTCGCCGGTGATGCCGAACTGCAGGCGGCCGTTGTAGGAAAGGATGCCGGTGCTCACCCGGATGCCGTGGCTGATCGGTACGAACGGCCGGTACTCGAGCATCTCCCGACCGAGGCAGTAGAGCGGGAACTGCGGCCCGGGGACGTTGGTGGTGATGGTGTTGACCGAGCGTTGCGACAGCTGGTGCATCGCGCGGATCGCGAGACGGCTCAGTGCACCCACGACCATCGGCGGAGCGAGGTTGCCGACCGATGGTGACCGCCTCGCCGACCTCCGCCATGTGCGACGCCTTGAGCTCGGTCATCTGGTGTGGACCAGCTCGAGCCGTTCGACCGGGTCGGCGACCTGAACCGGCAGGTCGTACAGCAGGGTCGAGACCCGATTGTCGGGCACGCCGAGGCCGTCGTCGTGTCGCGTCGACACCGGCACCAACGAGCGGACCACTGCGCTGGTCGGCGTCCTCGCCGCGCGAGAGCAGCAGCTCCCGGTAGCCGCCGCTGATCGCGGCGAGCACGACGTCGTTGATCGTGCCACCGAACGCCGAGCGGATCGATGCGCACGTCGTCGAGGCTCGCGGAGGAATGCGCCCAGGCGCGGTGCGGGCCGATCGTGCCCTCGATCGACCGCGGCGGTGTGGCGCCCAGGCCGCGCGCGAAACGGGCGAGTCCCTGGGCGGCCCCTACCGCGGAGCGAAGCGCACCCGCCGGGTCGGTGATGGCCCGCGTGAGCCCGCACGCCGTCGCGACCGCGTCAGTGACCAGGCCACCCCACGCGTCGAGCACCTTCGCGGCGCCGCGCGGCTCGGGCCGCGGCTTCCATGGCTCCGGAACCGTCACCGTGGTGTCGGGCTCGGTGTCGAGCAGCACGGCGAGCAGCTCGACGCCGGCGATGCCGTCGACCATGGCAGTGGTGGATCTTGAACACGAGCGCCCAGCGCCCGCCCTCGAGGCCTTCGACCAGCCACGTCTCCCACAGCGGTCGCTCGCGATCGAGCGGCAGTGACATCAGCCGGCCCATCAGCCGGCAGAACGCCGCGTCGTCACCGGGTGCGGGCAGCGCCGTGTGCCGCAGGTGGTAGCCGAGGTCGAAGTGCGGGTCGTCGACCCAGACGGGCCGGCCCAGCTCGAACGGCACGCCGCGCACCCGCTGGCGGTAGCGGGGGATCAGGTGCAGCTTGCCGGCGACGAGCCTGCTGACATCGTCGAACGACGGCGGCGGATCGGCGAACACGCACGCCCCCGCGATGTGCATGTGCGCGACGCCGTCCTCCAGGTGGAGGAACTCCGCGTCGAGCGTGCCCAACCGATCCATCGCGTCGTCCTATCGCCTGATGCCCGCAGTGTTTCGCAATTCAGCGTGTCAGGCACGCGCGTGTCGCAACAGGGTCTTTCGGCACTGAAATCCCTCGTGACCAAGAGCCTGGGCGAGCGTGAACCCGTTCGGTTCAGCCCGGGCAGCGGGTGACCGTGATGTCCGCTTGTCCTGTCGGCTGGTACGGGTCGGGATTCGGGCCGTCCGTGAAGCGATCGCGCATCCACTGGATCATGTCGCCGGCCGACGGCGCAATGACGCCCGAGTGACTCTGACCCGGATAGACCCACCGCTCGAGGCCTTGACCGAGACCACAGAGGTGCTGCGCGAGCAACTGTGACGACACGGTGGGGATCTCCTGATCCTTCCCGCCGTGGATGATGAGCAGCGGTGACGGACTCGCGGTCGCGAAGCTGTTGGGATCGTTCTCGGCGAGCAGCGTCTTCCATGCCGGTACGTCGAACGGATTCCCCTTCGAGACTTCCCTCGTCGTGTACGACTTCGCCACCTTTCCGAGGTAGTCGGCGCAGCCCTTCCTCAAGTCGGCCAGCAGCGCGATGCCCTTCTTGGTGAGGATGGACCCGAGGGGCGCGGCCTGGTTGCCGTACGCGACGTTGAACCCGCCGGCCGCCATCAGTAGGTAGTAGCGGTACGGGCTCGTCTTGAGAAAGTCGTAGATGAGCCCGAGCTGCGACGGCGGCGCACCCGCGACGACACCCTTGAGCTGAAGGTCGGGGGCGTAGCTCGGGCCGTCTTTCAACACGAACATCGCGGTCTGGCCGCCTTCGGAGTGTCCCCAGCCGACGTAGGCCGTGCTCGCGTGCGCAGTTGCGAGGTGCCGGGCGGCGCGCACGATGTCGATCGTGTTGTACGCGGCGCTGTCGCCGACGATATATGGCAGGAGTCCCGGCGGCGTGCCTTCACCCTGGTAGTCGCTCGCGGTGACTTCCCATCCCTGATCGAGCAACTGGTTCGTGAGCGGGACCGCCGTGGTGGGGGCGAGGGACGGCGCGCACTGGTTGGTCATGCCGTTGGTGCCGTGGCCCCACGTCACGACTGGGTACCCGCCGTCGGGCGCGGCCTTGTCGGGCACGATGACGAGGCCGGTCACGTAAACGGGTTTGTTGTGCACGTCGTGCGAGACGTAGAGCACGCGGTACACGGTGCCGTGCAATCCCTTGGCCGCGACCTTCTCGGACTTGACGAGCTTGCCGGGTTGGTCCGCGGGGGCCGTCGTCGGCACCGCATAGAACGCGGGAAGCCCCTTCGGCGCGGTCGTCGGCGGGTTGCCGGTCGACTTCTTCGAGCTCGACGCACTCGAGGAGCTCGAGGAGCTCGAGGACGAGCATGCCGCGAGCGCGGTCGCCAACACGATGGCTGCCACGGTCGCGCGTCCCAGCCGAGTCCGCATCGATTCCCTCCTGATCCGCGAGTCGGTTGCCGCAAGACTTACGCATCCGCAACCTCGGCGCCGTTCAGCCCGCACCGCTACCAACCCAGCATGGTTCGCGGGCGTAGGGGAGACTTTCGCGATGCCTCACGAACCGCTTTGCCGCGTGCGGGCTCGTCCGTGAGCGTCAGTCGGATCTCACGCGCGGAGGCGAGGTCGCGTCCCAGTCTTTCCCGGAGCCAGGTCATCGCGTTGGCCGCGGTCGTCATCGTGTCCGCGTTGCGGATTGCCGCGGCGCTCCCACGGCCGCCAACATTTCTTCCCGATTCACGCGACTACCTCGCGACGCCGCATCTTCTTGGCGCGAAACCGCCGTTGACGCCGCTCGTCTACCTGTTGCTCGCCCGCAACTACGGGCTGATCGCGTTCGTGCAGGCTGCGTTCGGTGCGTTGGCGTGGGGAGTACTGGCGTTGACGGGCCGACGAATCGTCGGCGGTGTCGGCGGATGGTTCGCGTTCGTCGCGATTCTGTTCCTGAGCGTGTCCGCGCAGGTCGCGACGTGGGACGTCGTCTTGCTGTCGGAGTCGTTTTCACTCTCGCTCATGGCTCTGCTGATCGCGGCGGGCCTGCTGCTCGCCGAACGTTGGGAGACTCGCCGGTTCGTTGCCTTCATCGTGATTGCCGCATGTTGGATGTTGTCGCGCGACACCAACGCGTACATCGTCTTGGTCCTCGGTCTCGGCGCGCTCATTTGTATTGGACTCTGGCTGGTGCCTCGACGCGCCGTGTGGTTCGCGGTGCCGATGTTGATCATGGGCGCGCTCGGTGTCTGGTCGATCGATGCCGCATCACGCTGGACGGTGCCGTTCTTCCATGTCACGACGAACCGGATCCTGCCGAATCCCGAAGCGAAGCGGTACTTCGTCGCGCACGGGATGCCTGTGACACCTGCGCTGCAGCCCTCGCCGCGGGGCGACGACGCCTTTCGCCATGATCCAGACCTCGCGTCCTTCAGGCGATGGGTCGACGAACGAGGCCAGAGCACGTACGCGGGCTACATAGCCGATCATTCCGACTGGGTCCTGCGTAAGTCGTTCACACAGGATGCGGCGCTGGTGGCCCCGTTGGTTCACGTCTTCAACTCCCGGTACGACCCACCGTTCGGCTGGGTGTCCCGACATGCAGTCGCGCAGCCGCGACCCTGGGTGTTGCTGACAGCATTGGTAATGCTCGCGTTGGCGGCATATCTCGTGCAGCGTCGCCGTCGACGCGTTGTCGGCGGCATGCAAGTCGCGATCGCGATCATCGCCTTGTATCCCTTCTCTGTCGTCGTCACATGGGTCGGAGACACCTTTGAGATCGAACGTCACCAGTTTCCCGCGACGATCGCGATGTTGATCGCCGGCGCGCTGCTAGTGGGAGGTCTGCTGACAGCGTGGACGGAGAACCGAGACGGACCTCGCGGATTCCACGCTGCGACCGAATAGGTGCCGGCGCGGAACGCGGGCGTGGCGGCTCGGCTATCGGTCGTGCCCCGACTCGGCGTCCGCGAGAACTGGCTCGGCATGCTGCGCGTAGCGGGGCGGCCGGCGGAACGGATAGGCGAGCTGGGCACGTACGTGCGCGCCATGTTCCGCCGCGCCGTACTCGCCTTCGATCGGGAAGGTCTCGTCTGCGATCCCGGTCGCCGGGTGACTGTGCGCGTCGTGGTGCTGTGTGACGAAGAGGCGGTCCCAGAAGGAGAAGAGGTCTGCGAAGTTCTGATCATGGTGCTCGGGGCGTACCGCTCGCCGTGGAGCTGGAAGGGGGCAAGCTGGTTCGAGAACAGGGCGTCGAGCGCAGCCAGCACGACGCTGACCAAGACGTTCCACACCACGAACTGCAACAGGAACCACGAGACGTCGTGCCGCACGGCGACTGGCTCGGCCGGCGGTTGACGCGCGGGTATCAAACGCTGCAGGAGGAGAATGCCGCCGATCCCCAGCCAGATTCGCGGGTCGACCAGCATCGCCGGTACCGCCGAGACGTTGGCCGGCAATGTGAAGGACTGGCGCAACTGCTCGCCCCGACCGCGGCGACGATGACGCCGGCGGCGATGATTGCGGCGGGCGGCGTCAGGCGCCGCAACCGTTGGAGGCGCGCACGTCCGGCGTTTTGGTTGCATCGTGGGTCCGTGCTGCTGGCGCCGATCGGCAGAACTTCGTAGGTGTCCATCGGGCCTTGCTCACTGTGGGCGCGAAGCCCACGCGGTGGCCCTACTGCGCCGAGAGCTTGTAGCGGGCCAAGGTTTCGACCCGCTCCACGAAGTCGGGCGTGCGGCGCAGGCGCGGCCCGATCTCGGCGTACCCGGCGCCCTGGTCGCGCCACGACAGGATGCAACGCTCCACCGGCCGCAAGGGCTGCGAGCCGGTGCTCGCGGCCCGTCCCGGCAGTCTCGCCAGCTCGATCACGCGTCCGATGAACTCGGGGCTTCGGCGGAAGCGTCCCGCGATCTCGGCGTCGTCGATGCCCGCATCGACCAGACGGAGGATGCGCCGCTCCATCGGGCGCAGTGCCGTCATCTCCATACGCCACCTGTCATGTGACCCACGCTACCGGCCGGCGGCCGCTCGTGTACTCCTCACGTGCACGAGTCCGTGACCCCGGCCACCCGGTGAGACTCAACTCCGGCACCGCAGGGGTCGATATCCCTCAGGAATGAATCGCTGGAGCCGCCCTTTCCGGTCCGGGTTTGCCGCCTCTTCATCCAGAATCTCCCCGATGCGGTTTTTCTCCGGCCCCACAAGCCCTAAACTGGCGCGATCACTATGAATTCCTTGGCAGGGCGGTTCGCGGGTGGCGCGGTGGCTTTTATGGCAATCGTCGCGTTTGCCGCGCCGGCGGCGGCAACCGCAGCTCCCACGCCCACGACGCCGCCGACCACGCCGCCGACCACCACGCCCGCGCCACCGCCATCAGACGGCCTGGGAACGCCTGCGCCTGACGGCAGCGGCACACCGCCACCAGATGCCCCGCCACCCGCGCCCGGCGCGGCACCGGCTGCACCCGTGCAGCCCTCGCCCGACCTCGCGGCGGCGAACGCAGTCGAGATGGCAGTGCTGCGCAGGCGTATCGCGGCGACTGCGAACCAGCTCGCGGAGATCAATCAGCGGTACGACGAGGCCAGCAAGAGCTACGACGCGGCGACGGCAGCGGTCGCCGACTCGAAAGCGCGTTACGAATCGGCGAAGCGCGACCAGAAGCGACTCCGCGCGCTGCTGCGCCGTCGTGCGGCTGACATATACCAGCGCGCCGACGGCAATCCCGGCCTCTCGGTGCTCAATGTGGCCAATGTCGGCGAGCTCGCGTCGACGAAGAGCTACGGCGAGGCCGCGGCCAAGGCGAACGACGATCTCATCAACGGGCTGAGCCGCACGAAGAAAGATCTCACGAGCCTGCGCACCGAGCTCGAGAAGACACAGGCGAGTGCACAGTCGGAGAAGTCGCTGCTCGACGCGACTCGCGCCGCGCTGGTCGCCATCGAGCGCGAAGCAGCAGCAACAGCTCGACGACGCCGGCGGCGTCAGCGTGATGGGGCCGTCCGAGCTCACCGCCGAGCAGCTCACCGCCTGGTTCAAGTCGACCGGCCACGTCGCCCGCCTCGTGCCGGGCACCACGATCGACGACCTTACGAAGATCTACATCGAAGAGGGCGCAGCCGAGAACGTGCGTGGCGATGTGGCCTTCGCCCAATCGATCATCGAGACCGGCTACTTCAACTTCCCGACCAACGGTCAGGTGAAGATCACTGACAACGACTTCGCAGGGATGGGAGCGTGCGACAGCTGCTCCGAGGGTCGGGTGTTCCCGACACCCCGCGACGGCGTGCGGGCCCAGATCCAGCACCTCCTCAACTATTCGAATCCGCTGTCGCGCACGGTGTTTCTCCACAATCCACCGGTGGGCGCGTGGTACGGGGCCAGCCCGCTGATAGCGGCGCATAACTTCGACACGTTCTTCGCCAAGGGCCGGGCACCAAACTGGAGCGACATGGGCGGCGGCAACTGGGCAACCGACCCGTTCTACGCGGTAAAGGTGCTCACCCTGCACGTGACGATGCTGCTCTTCGCCGACCAGCCGGGAATCTGAGCCTGCCGTTCCCGGCGCGCCGGATGGCACTCGCGGCGCGTAGATTTCGGCGCAATGGCGAGTGCCCGACGGTTTCAGCAGGCAGGCATCGCAACCCCGCACCACCTGGCATCGGCCGCCGGTCGCGACGTGCTCGCCGCGGGAGGCAATGCAATCGACGCGGCAGTCGCCGCGAACCTCACACTCGGCGTCGTGACGCCGTACCTCTGTGGCTTCGGTGGTGACCTGTTCGCAATCGTGTGGGACGGGGAGCTGCACGGCTACCTGGGCTCGGGGCGCTCGGGCACCGCGGCTTCGATCGACGCGTTGCGTTCCGGTGTGCCGAGCGAGCACATGCCGTACTTCGGCCCGCACAGCGTGACCGTGCCCGGCGCGGTCGACGGGTGGTTCGCGCTCCTCGACCGGTGGGGCACACGATCGTTCGGTGCCCTCGCAGCAGCGGCGCGCCGTGACGCGCTCGACGGGTTCGCGGTGTCGGCGCCGGCGGGTGACATCATCACGGGCTGCCGGGGCTTCTACACGGAGTTTCCCGAGTGGATGGCCGCTTACGGCGCAATCGAGACCGGCGCAGTGCTCCGGCAACCCGCGCTGGCGCGCACGATCGACGCACTCGCGGCCGATGGACGCGACGCGTATTACGGCGGCCCGATCGGATCGGCCATCGCCGCCGCGCTCGAGAAGCAGAGCGGCTTTCATCGCGCCGATGACGTCGCCGCGCACGTGGGGGAGTGGACCACACCGATGCGCGCGAGATATCGCGGCGTCGAGATCGCGGAGCTGCCGCCACCGACGCAAGGTGTGAGCGCGCTGGAGGCACTGCGCATTCTGGACGGCTTTGATCTGCCGGCGCCCGGGCCGGCGCGCGAGCACCTGATGATCGAAGCAGTGAAGCTCGCGCTCGCGGATCGCGACACGTTCGTGACCGATCCCGACCACATGCCGGTCGCCGCCGAACGGCTCGTGAGCGAAGCGTGGATCGCTGATCGACGCAAGCGCCTCGACCCCGACATCGCCATGATTCCGGAGCCGGGCCTGCCACACGTCGGTGGTACGGCGTACCTGTGCGCGGCCGACGCCGACGGCCTGCTCGTGAGCTTGATCCAATCCAACTTCCTCGGGTTCGGCTCGGGCGTGCACGTGCCGGAGTGGGGGATCAACCTGAACAACCGCGGATCCTCGTTCAGCCTGGACCCACATCGCGTCAACACGTTCGGGGCCTCGAAGCGTCCGCTTCACACGCTCGTTCCCGCGATGGCCTTGCGGGACGCCGCGCCGTGGCTGGTGTTCGGCAGCATGGGTGGTGACGCGCAGATTCAGGTGCACGTGCAGCTCCTCACCGACATGATCGACGGCGGCGCCGACGCTCAGGACGCGATCGATGCAGCCCGCTGGCGTGTCGATCCCGGCACCTGGCTGCTGCACGCGGAGCCCGGTCTCGGTGCGGACACGATCGCCGCACTCGAGACGCGCGGCCATCGGGTGCGCACGAGCCGGCCGCTCGACTCCGGCATGGGCCACGCGCACGCGATCGAGCTGATCGATTCGGGCGGGTACGCGGTGGCGTCCGACCCACGGAGTGAGGGCACCGCATTGGGCCTCTGACCAGCAATAGGATCGAGCTCGTGATCAGCACAGTCGATGAGGTGCAGAAGGCGCTCGCCGCGCACGAGTACTTGGCCGACGAGGGATTGGCGACCGCGATCTTCCTCGCGCTCACGCTGCAACGACCGTTGCTCCTCGAGGGCGAGGCCGGCGTGGGCAAGACCGAGGTTGCCAAGGTGCTCGCGCGCTGGACCGGCGGCGAGCTCGTGCGGTTGCAGTGCTACGAGGGAATCGATGCGTCACAAGCCGTCTACGAGTGGGACTACTCACGCCAGCTGCTGCATTTGCGTGCTGTCGAAGCAAGCGGCGCGGACGTCATCGAAGACGAGCTCTACACCGAGCGTTTTCTCGTAAAGCGGCCGTTGCTGCGCGCGATCGATCACCGAAGCGCGGTACCGCCCGTGCTCCTGATCGACGAGATCGACCGCGCCGACGATGAGTTCGAGGCATTCCTGCTCGAGATCCTTTCGGATTCTGCGATCTCGGTGCCGGAGCTGGGTGTGATGCGCGCCGAGGTACCACCGATCGTCGTGCTCACGTCGAACCGTACGCGTGACGTGCATGACGCGTTGAAGCGCCGCTGTCTCTACCACTGGATCGCCCATCCCGACTTCGAGCGTGAGCTTGCGATCGTGCGTCTGCGCGCCCCCGACGTCTCCGACGCGCTCGCGCGCCAGGTCGCTGCGGCGGTCGAGGTGCTCCGCGAGCTCGAGTTGTACAAGCCGCCCGGCGTCGCGGAGACCATCGATTGGGCCCAGGCGCTCGCCACCCTCGGCGCCGCCCATCTCGACGAGCGCACGGTCGGGGTGACACTGGGCACGATTCTCAAGTACCGCGAAGACGAGGAGCGGGTGCGCGAGCACGGCATTGCTGCACTGGTCGACGAGGCGGTCGCGCGCAGTGCCTGACCCGCATGCGGGCGCCCCGGCCGGGTCGGGTGCACCAAGCGACGCCGAGCGCATGGCAGTCGCGTTCGTGCGCGTGTTGCGCGGTGCCGGCTTCGATGTGCCGATCGGGGCGTCGATCGTCTTCGTGCGCGCACTCGGTGCCGTCGGGATGCGGGAGCGTGACGGCGTGTATTGGGCCGCGCGCACGACGTTGCTCACCCGGCCCGACGACATCGCTCGCTTCGATCGCGCGTTCGCCGCGTTCTGGGTCGACTCTGTACTCGACGACGCCGGCGGTGCCGGGGCGCCGGAGCCGGAAGAGGTGGTGCTCGGTTTCGACGCAGCGCACGCCGACCAGCCGGAGGCCGGCGCGGATCGTGCCGGCACGCCGGTCGCGCGCGTTCGCTACAGCGCAACCGAGGTGCTGCGTCATCGCGACTTCGCGACCTACACGCAGGCGGAGTTCGCCGAGGCGCGCCGGCTGACGCGCGATCTCCGCCTCGCGGGCACATTCCGAAGATCGCGCCGCACCCGGCGGTCGCGCCATCAGCGGGGACGCCCCGATCTCCGCCGCACGGTCCGGCGGGCACTCCGAGCCGGCGGCGAGCCGGTCGTGCGCGCCTTCCGCGAGGCGAGCACGCGGCGACGCGGGGTGGTCCTCATCCTCGACGTCAGCGGCTCGATGGAGCCCTACGCGCGCGCGTTCCTCCGTTTCTTTCAAGCCGCGGTCGTCAGTCGAAGTCGGGTGGAGGCGTTCACGTTGGGGACGCGGGTCACGCGTGTGACGCGCGAGCTGTCGGTGCGCAGTCCCGATGCTGCGCTGGTTGGCGCTGCGCAGCGGGTTGCGGATTGGTCCGGCGGGACGCGGCTGGGGGAGTGCCTGCGCGAGTTCAACGACCAATGGGGAGTGCGCGGCATGGCGCGGGGTGCGGTCGTCGTGATCGTGTCCGACGGCTGGGACCGCGGTGCACCCGACGTGATCGCGGAGCAGCTCGCGCGGCTCGGCCGCGTCGCGCACCGGATCGTGTGGGTCAACCCGCTCAAGGCGTCACCGGGCTATGCACCTCTCGCGCGGGGCATGGCGGCCGCGCTGCCGTACATCGACGAGTTCGTCGAGGGGCATTCATTGGCCGCGCTCGAGACGCTGGCCGACGTGATGGCCGACGAGGAGGTGGGCAGTGCGAGACGTCCTCGATGACATCACCCGATGGCAGGCGGGCGGCCACCAGGTGGCGCTCGCGCGCGTCGTCGGTACCGACGGCTCGAGCCCGCGCGATCCGGGGGCTGCGATGGCCGTGAACGACGCCGGCGAGGTCGTGGGCTCCGTGTCGGGCGGGTGCGTCGAGGGTGCGGTCGTGCGGGAGGCCCTGCGGGTGCTCGCGGGGGAGCGCGATCGGGGCGTGATCTCCTTCGGCTACTCCGACGACGAGGCGTTCGCGGTGGGTCTCACGTGCGGTGGCACGATCCACCTCTTTGTCGAGCCGGTCGACTGGTAGCCCCACATGGGTGAGGTGTTCAACCAATTGCGAGTCGCCCTCGAAGCCGGGCGCCCGATCGCGCTGGCGACCGTCATCGAAGGTTCCTCGCTGGGGGCCAAGCTCCTTGTGGAGCAAGATGCCCAGCCGCTCGGCTCGCTCGGGGAGGCCGGTCTCGACCGCGTCGTCGCGCGCGATGCGCTCGGCGAGCTCGAGAGCGGGGCCACCGTGACGCGTCACTACGGCGCCCACGGCGAGGCACGCGAGCGCACGGTGTCGGTGTTCATCGAGTCGTTCGCCCCGCCACCGCGGATGATCATCTTTGGCGCCGTCGATTTCACCGCCGCGTTGGCCCGCGTCGCGAAGGTGCTCGGCTTTCACGTCACGGTGTGCGACGCCCGCGCGGTGTTCGCGACCGTGCAGCGGTTTCCGATGGCGGACGACGTCGTCAACGAGTGGCCCGACCGCTACCTTGCGACCGTGGCCGAACGGCTCGGACCGCGAGACGCGGTGTGCGTGCTCACGCACGATGCCAAGTTTGATGTGCCGGCGATCGTGGCTGCGTGCGGGACTGCGGTGGGGTACTTGGGCGCGATGGGATCCCGGCGCACCCACCAGGAGCGCGTGGCGCGTTTGCGGGAGGCCGGGCTCGGCGACGACGATCTGGCCCGCGTGATGGCGCCGATTGGCCTCGACATCGGGGCCCGCACGCCCGAAGAGACGGCGGTTGCCATCTGCGCCGAGATCATCTCGTCGCGGACGGGCCACGCGGCGGCGTCGCTGCGCGACACTTCGGGCCCTATCCACGGTTGAGGAGCCCGCATGGATCTCCGCATCAACGGACGGCGCGCCGTTGTCGCCGCGGCATCACGGGGCCTCGGCTTCGGCTGCGCGCAGGCACTGGCCGCCGAGGGCGTGCAGGTCGCGATCTGCGGCCGCGACGCCGAACGCATCGAGGGCGCGGCGGCAAAGATCGGGCCACAAGCGACGCCGATCGTCGCCGACGTGAGCACTGCCGCAGGCGCAACCGAGTTTGCCCAGGCAGCGCGTCAGGCCCTCGGTGGTGTGGTCGACATCCTGGTGGCCAACGCCGGCGGCCCGCCGTTCGGCAACTTCGCCTCGATCGATCTCGACCAGTACGCCGCCGCGTTCGAGCTGAGCTGCCTCTCCACGATCGCGATGTGCGAGGAGCTCGTGCCCGAGATGCAGCAACGGGGTTGGGGCCGGGTCGTGGCGATCACCTCGATCGCAGTGCGGCAACCCATCCCGACGCTGATCCTGTCCAACACGGCCCGCGCGGGTGTCACCGGGTTTCTGAAGACGCTTGCGCGCGAGGTGGCGAGCGACGGCGTGACTGTGAACTCGCTCCAGCCCGGTCTGCACGCGACAGAACGGATCGCCGGCGGCGGCAACGTCGACGAGCTGGCCGCGACCGTGCCCGCGGGCGCGATCGGCGAGCCCGCCGACTTTGGTGCCGTCGCCGCGTTCGTGTGTTCCGAGCACGCGCGCTATATCACCGGTTCGGCCATCGCCGTTGACGGTGGGAGCTACGCGGGGCTGCTGTGAGCTTCCGTCACGTCGTGATGCTGTCGTGGGTCGACGGCACGACTGCAGAGCAACAGCAGGCCGTGGTGGACGCGCTGCGCGCATTACCCGGCCAGATTCCGGAGATCCGCTCGTTTACAGTGGGTACGGACGCAGGTGTGAACGAAGGCAACCACAATGTGGTGATCGTGGCCGACTTCGACACTGTCGACGACTATTTCGTCTACCGTGACCACCCCGTGCACCGTGCGCTGATCGCCGAGCACATCAGCCCGATTCTCGCCGGTCGCGCCGCGGTGCAGCACGACATCGCGTAGGCACCGACGTACCATCGTGGACATGTCCGATGAGGCGCGAGCGAAGGATTCGCGGATCCTCACCGTTCCCAACGTGATCACGCTGGTCCGGTTGTTGTGCGTCCCGGTGTTTCTCTGGTTGCTGCTCGGTCGTGATGATCCGGTCGCGGCCGCCGTGCTCCTGGGCGCGCTCGGGGCCACCGACTGGGTCGACGGCTACATCGCGCGGCACTTCGACCAGGGCAGCACACTCGGCAAGATCATCGACCCGGTCGCAGATCGTGTGCTGCTCGTGGCGGCCGCAGTGGCCTTGCTCGTCAACGGCAGCATCCCGATCTGGGTGGGTGTGCTGGTGCTCGGTCGCGAGGTCGTGGTCAGCGTGGTGGTGCTCGCGCTGACTGCTGCGGGCGGTAGCCGTATGGAGGTGCAATGGAGCGGGAAGGCCGGCGCACTCGCCCTGATGGTCGCCCTCCCGTGCTTCTTGTTGCTCGATTCCACCAGCACGGGCCACGATCTCCTGTTCTTGGTCACGTGGGGCTTTACGATCGGGGGCCTGGTGCTCAGTTACTACGCCGCCGCCTTGTACCTGCCGCTCGCGCGCCGTGCGCTGCGCGACGGGCGTCAGGCGCGCACTGAAGGAGCTTCCGCATGAAGGCCGTCATCCTGGCCGGCGGCGAAGGCACCCGCCTGCGTCCGCTCACCAGCAATCAGCCCAAGCCGATGATGCCGCTCGTCAACCGCCCGATGATGGAGCACATCGTGCGGCTCCTCGCGCAGCACGGCTTCGACGACATCGTGGTCACGGTCGCGTTCCTCGCCAACCAGATCCGGAACTATTTCGGCGACGGCTCCGATTTCGGTGTGCGCATGCGGTACGCGACCGACGAGTCGCCGCTCGGTACGGCCGGATCCGTGCGCAACGCGTCGGAAGAGCTCGACGACACGTTTCTCGTCATTTCGGGTGACGTGCTCACTGACATCGACCTCAGCGCGTTCGTCAAGGCCCACCGCGATGCCGGCGCGTTCGGCTCCATCGCGCTGAAGCGAGTCGAGAATCCACTCGAGTTCGGCATCGTGATCACGCACGCCGACGGCACGATCGAGCGCTTCCTCGAGAAGCCCACATGGGGCCAGGTGTTCTCCGACACCATCAACACCGGCATCTACGTGCTCGAGCCCGACGTGTTCGACTTCATTCCCGACAACTTTGTGGTCGACTTCTCGGGCGACGTGTTCCCGGCGGTGCTGGCGAAAGGCCTGAAGCTGCACGGCGAGATCGTCGACGGCTACTGGGAGGACGTCGGCACCCTCGAGTCGTACCTGCGGGCGCACAGCGATGTGCTCGACCACCGCGTCGACGTCGAGATCGGTGGCTTCGAGATGGGCGACGGAATCTGGCTCGGCGAGGACGCCGACGTCGATCCCGACGCCCGCATCGAAGGTCCGGTGGTGATCGGCGACAACTGCCGGATCGAGGCCGGCGCGCACCTGCGCGAGTACACCGTGCTCGGCACCGACGTGGTCGTCAAGCACGACGCGTTCCTCGAGCGCGCCGTCTGTCACGACCACGTCTACGTCGGCAGCGCGACACGCCTGCGCGGCTGTGTGATCGGACGTTCCACCGACCTACGCGGCAATGCGCGCATCGAGGAAGGCGTCGTGGTCGGTGACGAGTGCTTCGTGGGGGAGCACGCCGTGATCAACCCGAGCGTCAAGGTGTATCCGTTCAAGACGGTGGAGGCGGGCGCGGTCGTCAACTCGTCGATCGTGTGGGAGAGCCGCGGTGCCCGCACCCTTTTTGGAGGGCGAGGCGTGCAAGGCCTCGCCAACGTCGACATCACCCCCGAGGTCGCGGTGCGGCTCGCGATGGCCTACGGCACTGCACTGAAGAAAGGCTCGACCGTCACGACGAGCCGCGACACCAGCCGCATCGCCCGCGCGCTGAAGCGCGCCATCATCGGTGGGCTCAACCTGTCGGGGGTGAGCGTCGAGGACGTGGAGCTGGCGAGCGTGCCGCTCACCCGGTTCCAGGTGCGCAACGGTCAGGCGGTGGGGGGCATCACGGTGCGGCTCGCTCCCGGCGACCCCGACTCGGTCGAGATTCGGATCTTCGACGACGACGGCCGCGATATCGACGAGTCGATGCAGCGCAAGATCGAACGGCTGCTCTCACGTGAAGACTATCGACGGGCATTTGCCGGTGACATCGGTGACATCGTCTTCCCACCGCGGTCGATCGCGTTCTACACGGCCGCGTTGGAGCGCACCGTGAACGCGGAGGTCTTGCGCGAGCGCGCGTTCAAGGTGGTGCTCGATTTCACGTTCGGGGCCGCATCGATCGTGATGCCTTCAGTGCTCGCGAAGATCGGAGCCGAGGTGCTCGCGGTGAATCCGTATGCCGCGACCCAGGGCGCGACGGGCATGCTCGAAGCACCCAAGCAACGCGTCGAACGGCTCGCCGATCTCGTACGCGCCTCGGGGAGCGACCTGGGCATGGTGCTCGATCCCGACGGTGAGACAGCCGTGATCATCGACGACGAAGGGCACGTGCTCGACTCGGAGCAGGCGCTCCTCGCGCTCGTCACGTTGGTGAGCACGGCGTTTCCCAACGCCTCGATCGCGCTGCCGGTCGCCGTGAGCCGCGAAGCGGAACGGATCGCGCGCGAGCACGACGCGACCATCGTGTGGACGAAGCTCGCTGCGGCGAGTCTCATGGAGGTGGCGTCGCACGGCGGCGTCGACTTCGCCGCGTCGCAAGAGGGGGGCTTCATCTGGCCCGATTTCCTTCCCGCGTATGACGCCACCGCGACGCTGGCCAAGCTTCTCGACCTGCTGGCCGTGACGGGCCTGAAGCTGTCCACGGTGGTACGCGGGCTCCCGCGCGTGCACGTCGCGCACGAGGCGGTCGTGACCCCGTGGGAGCGCAAAGGCGCGGTGATGCGCGAGATTGTCGAGCACGCCGCGAAAGACCGCGAGCTGGTTCTTGTCGACGGCGTGAAGCTGGTCGACGAGGACGGGTGGGCGCTCGTGCTCCCGGATCCTTCCGAAGCGCTCACGCACGTGTGGGCCGAAGCCGGCAGCGACAAGGACGCGCGCCACCTCGCGCAGGAGTACGCCCGGCGCATCCGCCAGGTGCTGCGTTAGCAGCTGCGCGCGAGTTGCGGCTGCGCGAGTTGCGCCGCGCGGCAGCCGGAACCATTGCGACCACCTCATCGCTCCAGTGGGGCGGCGCCTTCGGCGCCTGCCCCAAGTCGCTCTTCGGCGGCCTCCATGGTTCCGGCCTCGCTGCGCTCGTCCGCTCCACGTTCGTCGCGGGGAACGTCGTGCGGCCGGTCGGCGCGTAGGATGCGCCGGTCGTCTTGTTGTGCAACGAGCCGGCGCGTTGCGTGTCTTGTGCTTCGCCCACGGTTTGTTCGCTGAGAAAAGGGCGTGGAGATGGAGTTTCCGGAGGGGTTGCGGTATTCGTCGGAGCATGAGTGGGTGAACGTCGAGGGGGAGCGGGCGCGGGTCGGCATTACGGATTTTGCGCAGGACGCGTTGGGGGACGTGGTGTACGTGGAGCTGCCCGATGTCGGGTTGGAGGTGATCGCCGGCGCGAGCTGTGCGGAGGTGGAGTCGACGAAGTCGGTGTCGGAGATCTACGCGCCGGTGTCGGGCCGGGTGGGCGAGGTCAACGACGCGCTGAGCGACGCCCCCGAGCAGCTCAACCAGGAGCCGTACGGCGGGGGATGGATCTTCGTGGTCGAGATGGCCGATCCCGCCGAGGTAGAGGCCCTGATGGACGCCGCCGCGTACCGCCGGCTCGTCGAGGAGGAGTAACGCCCACGGTGCTCGACCTTCAGTTGAGGTCGACTGTGCATTGCCGCCTGAACCGGGCGTCGATACCCTCTCGGTATGATCTGTCACCGGTGCGGCCACCAGAACCCGCAAGGAGCCAACTTCTGTTCCTCCTGCGGGGCGTCCCTCGGGGGTGACGAGGAGACGCTGAGCATCGCGGCGATCGAGGACCGGCTCGAGCTCGAGGATGAGTTCGGCGAGCTCCTGGGCGGGCTCCCTGAGGGCGTGGGCGTGCTGCTCGTCCGCCGGGGCCCCAATGCCGGGAGCCGCTATCTCCTCGAGCGCGACGCCACGACGGTCGGCCGCCACCCCGACTCCGACATCTTCCTCGACGACATCACCGTCTCGCGGCGACACGCGGTGGTGGAGCGGATCGAGGGCGGCTACCAGGTCCGCGACGTCGGGTCGCTCAACGGCACCTACATCGGCCACGATCGGGTCGAGGTCGCGCCACTGCACCGGGGCGACGATCTCCAGGTGGGCAGGTTCGTCCTGACGTTCCTGCAAGGCGGCGCGCTCGAGGATGCCGAATGAGCGAGTCCGGTGCGCACTTGTCGATCGGTGAGGTCCTCGCGCAGCTGCAGGAGGAGTTTCCCGACATCACGATCTCGAAGATCCGATTCCTCGAGAGCCAGGGTCTCGTCGACCCCGAGCGCACGGCGTCGGGCTACCGCAAGTTCTATTCGGGTGACCTCGCCCGCCTGCGCTGGATCCTGTTCCAACAACAGGAGCACTTCCTGCCCCTGAAGGTGATCAAGGAACGCCTCGACGAAGTCGGGCCGGGCGAGATCCCGGCCGACCCCGTGGAGGAGAGCGCGCCCGAGGCTCCGGCGACGGGTCGCAAGGGACGAAAGAAGGCGGGGAAGTCGGCGAAGCGCGCCGAGGTTCGCACGGCGCTCTTCGATGTTCCGACGCTGCCGCTCGCCGAAGCCGAGCGCGAACCCGACGAGCCGGTGGCCCGCACCCTGGAGGGGGGTGTGAGCCTGACGCGCAGCGAGCTGGCCAAGGCCACGGGCCTCGACGACGCCGCGATCGCAGAGCTCGAGTCGTTCGGCCTGCTGGTGCCGGCGGCCGGAGCGGGAGACCGGGTGCTCTTCGACGAGGAGGGCCTCGCCGTGTCGCGGCTCGCGGCCGGATTCGCGGCTCACGGCATCAGGGCCCGGCATCTGCGGATGTACAAGACGTTCGCAGAGCGGGAGGCGCTGCTCTTCGGCCAAGCGCTGCTGCCGTATCTTCGTCAGCGCAATCCCGACGCGCGCAGCAAGGCTCAAGAGGATCTTGCGGAGCTGGCACGGCTCGGTGCCAACATGCGAGGAGTGTCGCTCCGCCGCGCGGTGCACGAGTCATTCTCCGAGTGACCAACACCCCCGCGCCACTGGTCAGCGCGCCTCCCGTCCTGCGCGATCGCGCCGGTCTGCAGGCGACCGTCGCGCGCCCTCGGCCGTGAGATCAGCCGCGATCATCCCGATGGTGTGCTGCTCGTCGGTGTGCTGAAAGGCGCGCTGATCTTTCTCGCCGACCTCGCGCGTGCGATCACCGACATCGACGTGCAGTTCGACTTCATGGCGATCTCGCGGTACGCACCCGACTCGGGTCGGGTGCGAATCCTCAAGGATGTCGACATCGACATCACCGGCCGTGACGTCATCATCGTCGAGGACATGGTCGACACCGGGCTCACGCTCGCGTACCTGCGGCGCCATCTCGAGGAGCGGTCACCGCGTCGCGTCGAAGTGTGCACGCTGCTCGATCGTTCCGCGCGTCGCATCGTGCCCACCGAGGTGCGCTATGTCGGCGAAGAGATCGGCGGTGACGTGTTCGTGCTGGGGTTCGGGCTTCACCACCTCGAGCTGTACCGCAACCTTCCGTTCATCGTGGAGGCCGACCGGACGGTCTTGCGTGAACGTCCCGACGCATACGTCGATGTGCTGTACCCGAGGCGCGCGGGTCGCCCCGCGGGCGCCCGACCTGCGTAAAGGTGGCCGATCGGGTAGCGGTTGGGCAGGGGAGGCCCGGTGGTACAGTTCCATGTCCGAGCCGGAGGCGCCCGTGATCCGTCTGTCGCTGGTAGGAGTACGAGTCGAGGTTCCGACGAACCAACCGATCGTGTTGCTCCGCGAAGATGAAGGCCAGCGGTACCTTCCGATCTTCATCGGACCCCCCGAGGCAACGGCGATCGTGTATGCGTTGCAGGGCATGGACACGCCCCGACCCATGACACACGACCTGTTCAAGACGGTGCTCGACGACATGGCCGTGCACCTCCAGCACATCGTGATCACCGAGTTGCACGACGGCACGTTCTACGCCGAGCTCGAGCTCGTGCGCGACGGCAACGCCTATCGCATCTCGTCCCGGCCTTCCGACGCGATCGCCCTTGCGGTGCGATACGAGGAGACCGTGCCGATCTTCGCGGAGGAAGACGTGCTCGAGGAGGCCGGTGTGCTCTTCGAGAACGACGAGGAGGACGAGGAGCAGATCGAGGAGTTCCGTGAGTTCCTCGACCAGGTCCGTCCGGAAGACTTCGCACAGTAGGGCGGCGGGCAACCCTCGAGCTGTGGTTGACCCCAACAGAACGTTGACCTCGAGGGAGCCTCACTGTACGGTTGACAGTCTCGTAACTACGCACGTGTGATTCCCGCGTTCGGGACCGCTGGGGGCCCCGGACGCGGCAACGGGGGAGCCGGCATTGGCGGCACGGAAGTCCACATCAAAGCCTCGACCGAAGCCCGCGACACGAGCCAAGCGCCCCGTCGTCACACAGGAAGTTCTGCCGGGCACGTTCGCCGGCGAGGAAGAGGCCGGGTTCCGCGGTCCGCAGGTGTGCGCGATCGTCGGCATCTCGTACCGGCAGCTCGACTACTGGGCGCGCACGGAACTCGTGCGGCCGTCACTTGCCGACGCGCAGGGGAGTGGCACGCAACGCAGTTACTCGTACCGCGACCTCGTTCGCCTGAAAGTGATCAAGAGCCTGCTCGACTCCGGTGTGAAGTTGCAGGTGGCGCGCAAGGCGATCGAGTACCTCCGCGAAGACGTCGGTGAGGATTGGGGCACGGTGAGCCTCGTGCTCAACGGCACCAACTCGGTGCTCGCGCGCACCGGCGATGACCTCGTCGACCTCGTGCGCCACGGTCAAGGCGTGCTCAACATCGTGCCGCTGGGCTCCGTCGTCGAGGAGCTCGACGCGAGCATCCACGATCTCGGTCCCGAAGCCGCGGCGGCGCCGGCAGGTCCGGCACGTCCGACGCGCGGACGTGCGCCGAAGGCGTCGGGCGGAGGGTAGTCGTGCAGTGACCGACGACGGTCTCTCCCTTGAAGGCGTGCACTTCGCGCACAACTCCGAGCGACAGTTCGCCAAGCTGCTCGACTTCTACGGGATCGACTGGGAGTACGAGCCGCGCACCTTCACGCTCGAGCGTGACCGCGAGGGCAACCCGGTGCAGGCCTTCACGCCCGACTTCTACCTGCCGGCGTACGACGTCTACATCGAGATCACCACGCTCAACCAGAAGCTCGTCACGAAGAAGAACCGCAAGGCGCGCCGCCTGCGCGAGCTCCACCCCGAGATCGAGATCAAGGTGTTGTACCAGCGCGACTACCTCCATCTGCTGGTGAAGTACGGCTTGGAGGCCCCGTCGCAGCTCAGCGAGCAGCTCGGAGAAGGACAACCGCTCGGGTTATTCGGCAGTGCCGGGCCTCGGGAGTCCGGAGGCGCTGCGGAGTCTGCCTGACTGCGCAACCTAGGATCCGCCCCCGATGAGTGCCTCCGACCAATCACTGCGGCACTCGCCCCTCGACGGCGTGCACCACGCCCTTGGCGCGCGGATGGCCGAGTTCGGGGGATGGGAGATGCCGATCCAGTATCCCGACGGCGTGCTCGCCGAGCATCGAGCGTGCCGGGAGCACGCGGTCGTGTTCGATGTGTCGCACCTCGGGTCGGTGCGGGTGCAGGGGCCGGGCGCATTCGACGTGCTGCAGTGGGTTCTCACCAACGACTTGCGCCGGATCGGACCGGGGCGCGCCCAGTACACGCACTTGCTCGATCCCGACGACGCGCACGTCGTCGACGACATCATCGTGTGGTGGTTCACCGATGACGAGTTCCTCGTCATGCCCAACGCGTCCAACACCGCGCCCTTGCTCGACGCGCTCGAGGGTGGCCCGCGCGTCGGCCGGGAGTGCGTGGTCGCGGACATCACCGAGACCCGCGCGATTCTCGCGGTGCAGGGTCCCGAAGCGCGTGCCCGACTGGCCGGGATCGACGCCGCGCTCGCGAACGTTGGGCGGTTTCATGTTGCCCGTTCGAGCTTCGACGGTCACGACGGGTTGGTCGCGGGGACCGGCTACACGGGTGAGGACGGCGTCGAGCTGCACGTGCCGGTCGACGCGGCGCGTGCGACGTGGGAGGCGCTCATCGACGGGGGAGTGGCGCCCGCCGGTTTGGGTGCGCGCGACACGCTCCGGCTCGAAGCCGGGTTGCCGCTCCACGGTCATGAGCTCGGGCCGGGTATCACGCCGTTGCAAGCGGGGCTCGGGTGGGTGGTGCGCTTCGACAAGGGCGACTTCCGGGGCCGCGACGCGCTGCTGGCCGAACGGGAACGGGGGATCGCCCGCCGGCTGCGCGGACTTCGGGTCGAGGGGCGTCAAGTGCCCCGGACCGGATGCGCCGTGCTCGTCGACGGCACCCCGGTCGGCGAGGTCACGAGCGGCAACTTCTCGCCCATGCTCGGATGCGGGATCGCGCTCGCCTTCGTGCGGCCCGATATTGCCGAAGGCGCCGACGTCACGATCGACGTACGGGGCAAGGCGGTGCCGGCGCTCGTCGTGCCGCTCCCATTCGTCGCCAAGCGCTAGATCGAGGGTTTCGGCGGCTATCGTCGGTCGGACAAGCCGCTGACCCTGGGCGGGAGAGTCCCCGTGTGGGACGCCGAAGGAGCAACCTCCCCGGAATCTCTCAGGCCCAAGAACCGCTCGGGTGAGGCAACTCTGGAGAGCAGCTCGCACGTCGAGCTCACCGACGGGGAAAGCCGGACCTCCGGCGAATCTCTCAGGTACCGCGACAGAGGGGGAACGGGACGCCACGGGCGGACCGGATCCGATCGCGGCGAGAGGGGTTGCCATGGGGGAGAAGCGCACTCGCAGGAGTGGGCCGGACGAAGAGGGCGGCGACTTGGTTCCGCGTCACCTCGGGCCCGATGCCGACCAGCAGCAGGCGATGCTCGACGTACTCGGGCTCGCGACGCTCGACGAGCTGACCGACCAAGCCGTGCCGAGCTCGATCCGTTCGACCGAACCGCTCCGCCTGCCCGCGGCACGCACCGAAGCCGAAGCACTGACGCGCCTACGTGAGCTGGCATCGAAGAACGAGGTGCTCACGTCGCTGATCGGCATGGGTTACGCCGACACGGTCACGCCCACGGTGATCCTGCGCAATGTGCTCGAGAACCCTGCGTGGTACACGGCGTACACGCCGTACCAGCCCGAGATCTCGCAGGGACGCCTCGAGGCGCTGCTCAACTTCCAGACGATGGTGAGCGACCTCACCGCGATGGAGCTTGCCAACGCGTCGCTGCTCGACGAAGGCACCGCTGCGGCCGAAGCGATGGCGATGTGCCGGCGCCTCACGAAGACCGGCGACACATTCTTCGTCGACGCCGAATGTCATCCTCAAACCATCGCGGTGGTGCAGACGCGCGCCGAGCCGCTCGACATCGCCGTCATCGTGGGCGATCCGGATACGGACGTTCCGAGCGACGGCGTGTTCGGTGTGCTCCTGCAGTATCCAGGCACGAGCGGTGCGTTGCGTGACGACGCTGCGCTGGTCGAGCGGCTGCACGCGCAGGGCGCGCTCGTCACGGTGGCTGCGGATCTGCTCGCACTCGTGCTCGTGCGGCCGCCGGGGGAGATCGGCGCCGATGTCATCGTCGGCAACACCCAGCGGTATCGGGGTCCCGCTCGGGTTCGGCGGGCCCCACGCGGCCTACATCGCCACCCGCGACGGGTACAAGCGTACGTTGCCGGGACGCCTGGTCGGCGTATCGGTCGACACGAAGGGACGGCGCGCGCTGCGGCTCGCGCTCCAGACCCGTGAGCAGCACATCCGGCGCGAGAAGGCGACGAGCAACATCTGCACGGCCCAGGTGTTGCTGGCGGTGATCGCCGGCCTGTACGCGACGTATCACGGGCCCGACGGTCTGCGCGCGATCGCGGGTGCCGTGCATCGGCGCACCGCGGCGCTTGCCGGCGCGTTGCGCCTCGCCGGCGTCGACGTGCTCAACAACACGTTCTTCGACACGCTCAGCGTTCGGGTGCCGTCCGGTGCCGACGAAGTGGTTGCCGGGCGCGCGTGCGCGCGGCATCAACCTGCGGCGCGTGGACGCGGACACGGTCGGCATCTCATGTGACGAGACGACCACCGACGAGCATGTGGTCGCGGTGCTGGCCGCGTTCGGCGTCGACGGTCGCGCGTTAGCGGACGCCGACGCCGATACGACCGCCGGGATTCCCGCGGCGCTGCGGCGCACGTCGGAGCTCCTCACGCATCCCGTGTTCCACCGTTACCACTCCGAGACCGAGATGCTGCGGTACCTGCGCCGGCTCGCCGACCGCGACCTCGCGCTCGATCGCACGATGATCCCGCTCGGGTCGTGCACGATGAAGCTCAACGCGACGACCGAGATGATCCCGATCACGTGGCCCGAGTTCGGGCGGTTGCATCCGTTCGCGCCGCTCGACCAGGCGGCCGGGTATCTCGAGCTGTTCAGGGAGCTCGAGGAAGCGCTGGCCGAGATCACGGGTTACGACACAGTGTCGTTACAGCCCAACGCGGGATCGCAAGGTGAGTTTGCCGGGCTGCTCGCGATCCGCAAGTACCACGAGTCTCGCGGCGATCAGCAGCGAACGGTGTGCCTGATCCCCGCGTCGGCGCACGGCACCAACGCCGCCAGCGCCGCCATGGCCGGTCTCGACGTCGTGGTCGTCGCGTGCGACAGCGACGGCAACATCGACTTCGACGACCTGAAGGTCAAGACCCACGACCATGCCCAGCGCCTGTGCGCGCTGATGGTGACGTATCCGTCGACGCACGGCGTGTTCGAGTCGACGATCACCGATGTGTGCGCGCTCGTGCACGAGCACGGCGGCCTCGTGTACCTCGACGGCGCCAACCTCAACGCGCTCGTCGGCGTGGCGCGCCCGGGCAAGTTCGGCGCCGACGTCTCGCATCTCAACCTGCACAAGACGTTCTGCATCCCGCACGGCGGTGGGGGACCGGGTGTCGGCCCGATCGCGGTGCGCGAGCTGCTCGCGCCGTTCCTACCCAACCATCCGCAGACCGATGCCGCGGGGCCGTCCACGGGCCCGGGCGCGATCGCGGCCGCGCCGTGGGGGAGTGCCGGCATTCTCCCGATCTCGTGGGCATACATCGCGATGATGGGCGCCGGCGGATTGCTCGCGGCGACGCAGGTTGCGATCCTCAACGCGAACTACATCGCGCACCGACTCGCGGCGCATTACCCGGTCTTGTACACGGGGGCGAATGGTCTGGTCGCGCACGAGTGCATCATCGACGTACGGCCGATCACTGCTGCCACCGGCGTGACCGTCGACGACGTCGCCAAGCGGCTCATCGACTACGGCTTTCACGCTCCCACGATGTCGTTCCCGGTTGCGGGCACGTTGATGATCGAGCCGACCGAGTCGGAGGACCAGCGGGAGCTCGACCGGTTCTGCGACGCAATGGTGGCGATCCGTGACGAGATCCGGGCCATCGGGGAGGGGAGCGTGCCGCTCGACGACAGTGCGCTGCACAACGCGCCGCACCCGGCCGCCGATGTCGTCGTCGACGAGTGGCGTCACGCGTACACACGCGAGCAGGCCGCGTATCCCGTGGCCTCGCTGCGCGACGACAAGTACTGGTCGCCGGTGAGCCGCATCGACAGCGCCTACGGCGACCGCAACGTGATGTGCTCGTGCCCGCCGGTGACGGATTACGAGCAGTAGCGCAGCGGGAAGACCGAGCGGACGGGTGGCCGTGGCTCGAACGGCGTACGGTGCCCGGCACCCGACACCGAAGGAGCACCATGGCGACGCCGCAGCACGGAATCTTTGCGCAGGGGACCCGGTCCCACTACCACCTGGAACTTGATCTGCGACCGGGGAGCGACCCGTCCGCCGTCGGCAGGGCGCTGGCGGGTCTCCGGGAGCCGACCGTGACAGCAGGTGGGCTCAACCTTGTCGTCGGTCTCGGTCCCGATCTCTGCCGCGCGCTCGCGCCCGACGCGATCCCAACCGCGCTGCGGCCCTTCGAGACGGTCGAGGGCCCGAACGGCCGTGCACCGTCGACCCAGCACGACGTGTGGGTCTGGCTCCACGGCACCGGTCCCGACGTCTTGCTCGATGCGGCGCGCGCGGTGGTCGCGGTGCTCGCGCCCGTCGCCGACCTCGCGCTGGAGCAGCCCGCCTTCGTGTATCTCGACAGCCGTGACCTCACCGGCTTCATCGACGGGACGGAGAACCCGCCGGTCGAGGAGGCAGAGGATGTCGCCTGCGTTCCCGACGGTGAGGTGGGGGAGGGCGGCAGCTACGTGATGACGATGAAGTGGATCCACGACCTCGAGGCGTTCCACGCGCTCGACGTGGCCGAGCAGGAGGCGGTCATCGGCCGCACGAAGCCCGACAGCATCGAGCGCGACGACAAGCCGCCGACCGCCCACATCAGCCGGGTCGTCATCGAGGAGGACGGCGAGGAGCTCGAGATCTACCGCCGCAGCGTCCCCTACGGCACGGTCGGGGAGCACGGGCTCTACTTCATCGCCTTCAGCGCGGATCTGAGCCGCTTCGAGAAGATGCTCGCCCGGATGTTCGACACGACCCGCGACGGCGTGCACGACCGCCTCACCGACTTCACCACGCCGGTCAGCGGCTCGTTCTACTTCGCGCCGTCGCTCGAAGCACTCGCCGAGGTGCTGCCCGTCTAGACATCCCACGGGTCGTAGGTGTCAAGCGGCGAGTTGGGTGCGGTGTGCCCAGGCGGTGTGTTCGTCGTAGAGCGTGCCGTGGTCGAGGCAGCCGTGGAGGATGCCGACGAGCCGGTTGCGCGAGCGCGCGTAGGGCCCGGTTGTGGGTGTCGCCGGCGGCGCGGTGTTGGTCGTAGAAGGTGCGTGCGCCGGGGCTGGCGGTGAGCGCGGCAGAACGCCCACAGGTAGCAGGCGTCGGCGAGGCGTTTGTTGCGGGCGTAGCGGGCGAGCACGACTCGGTGTTTGCCCGAGGCGCGGGTGATGGGTGACGTGCCGGCGTAGTTCTTGCGAGACTTGGCGTTCGCGTAGCGGTTCGGGTCATCTCCGAACTCGCCGAGCACCCGGGCGCCCAGGGTCATCCCCAGTCCTGGCAGGGATCGGATGATCTTGGCGTCCGGGTGCTGCTCAAAATGGTCGGCCAGCTCCGTCTCGAGCCGGTCGATCTGGGCGGTCAACTCGACGGCGACCGCGACCAGCGCGGTGACGGTGGCGCCCATCGCGGCAGCGACGACCGGTGGGGCTTCGAGCTGCTCGGCCCGCAACGCCGTCTGGATCTCGATCGCGCGTTCGTCGATGCGTCGTTGGCGGCGACCGCGCCGCAACGCCGAGGCGATCTTCGACCGTGACAGGCCCCGTCCCAGCGTCGGGGTCGGCGCGATCGCCAGCACCGCCAACGCGTCACCGGAACCGAGATCATCGAACGCTTCGAGCGCGGCCGGATAGAACTCCCGCAGCGTCGAGCGCAGCTGGTTGAGTTGACGTTGCCGGGTCCAGATCAATCGACTGATGCGCCCGCGCGAGCACCTTGATCGCCTCTCCGAGGTCGCTGTCACCAGCGACGGGCCGATGATTGTGACCATCGGTGCGAGCGAGCTCGGCAAGCACGAACGCGTCGCCCGGATCGGACTTCGCGCCCGATGTCGAGTGCCGCTCCCGATATCGAGACGTCGACATCGGATTCACCGCCAACACCCGATACCCGGACGCGACCAACGCCGCGACGAACAGGCCCCGGTCGGTCTCGGTCGCGATCATCACCTCGCCGGTTCTTCCACGAACGGCGCGAGGAGCTCATGGAACCGTGCGACGCCCTCGACGCCTTCGGGCAGTCGAGCCTCGGCGAGCCGCCGACCCTGATCGTCTTCGACATGGACGTCGTGATGGGCCTCGGCCCAGTCATGACCCACGAACACCTTCACCACTCCAAGTCCTCCTCGTCGTCGGTTGTCGAGCCCGAGGCGACCAGCAGCTCGCTAATGGTTCAGTGCTCGAGGCACGTCATCCCACCAGCCGTCCAAGGTCGACCTCACCAACCAGCAGGCGCACGATCTAGACGTAGAACTCAAAGTCCTGCGCTGGCGAGTGCTGACCTGCCGGCGGCTCGGGACCATCCTCACCCGCTCCGCGCACGAGGTGGTCGACCCCCATTAGCGCTGCAAGGTGTTCAGAGCGCCTTGTCGATGTCGACGAACTCGCGGAACCTCGTGATCTTGCCGCGCTCGACGGTGAAGGCGTGCATGGCGCCGTACCAGGCGGGCCCACCGCTTCGCAACGAGCCGGAACCCCGCATGATCCCGACGACGAGGTTGTCGCCGATCTCGCCAAGGGACTCGAGATCGATCTCCAAGGGCTCCCAGGCCGCACCGACTCCCTGGAAGAAGCTCCGCACACCGTCCTTGCCCGTGAATGCGCCACCCTGGGGCAGCGTTGCCGGAGACGACCACTGCACCGAGTCGTCGACCAGCTCGATGATCGCCCCGATGTCTCCCCGGCCAAACGCCGCGTACGCAGCTCGTACAACCTCGATGTTGTCAGCCATGTCAGCTCCTCCGAACGCCGGCTCCGAAAGGAGCCGGATCGATGGCTATTCGCTTGTGTCGGCGGGACTGGATGACAGGCACAGAGCGAGCGGATGTGTTGGCCCATGGTGTTCGATGACAGGCACAGAGCGAGCGGATGCGTTGGCCCATGGTCTAGTTAACATAACGTGGTTTATAGGCGCTCGCTGATCCAGGGTGTCATTTCGTCACCGTGACGAAAGACGTCCCGAGGATCAACCGTGCTCGACGACCGGGCGTGCCGCTTGCACGAGCCAGTCGAGCGCCTCGCGGACCTCGCCGGCATCCGGTGAACCCGCGAGATCGCGCGCAACGTCTTCGAGCGCGCACTCGAGCACGTAGATGCGATCGCGAAGCTCGTCGAGCTCGCTGCGGGTGACGACGAGATCCGTCTCGTCCAGCCCGCGCTCACTGGCGCGGCGGCGAGCTTCGTAATCGCGCTGGCGGCAGCTCCGCTTGCAGAACTCGCGGGGACGGCCCGATCCGTCCGGTACGGTGAAGACGCGCCGGCACCACCGGCATCGGCGCGTTTCGGTCGATTGCGTCACGGTGACGAAAGTAGCGACTCGCACCGGCGCGGACGCGGACCCTCGTGCCAGGCCCGCGTGGAGCCTGCGTCGGTTAGCGCTCCAACATGCCGACCTCGCCGAGGAAGGCAACGAGGCCGCCGACGACCGGGCGGTCCTCGAGTCGATCGACCCGCACCCATTCCACGGCCGCGGCATCGTCACCGGCTACCGGCGTGCTCGACGGGTCACACAGCTCGACGAGGAAATCGTGGATCACGAAGTGGTACGGCTCGGGGTCGGTGCCGATCCGCTCCACCCAGCCGAGGAACCGGTTGACGACCACCTCGAGGCCGGTCTCCTCCGCGACTTCGCGTACCACTGCTGCGTCCAACGTCTCCGCAAACAGCACCCGGCCGCCCGGCAGTGACCACTCCCCCGCCGCCGGCGCCCGGCCCCGTCGGACGAGGAGCAGCTCGTCGCCGCGGCGCGCGACGGCACCGACGGCAACCTCAGGCTTCACTCGTCCGCAGGTTCATCGTCGGACCGGGCGAGGCGGTGATGCATGATGATGGCGCGAGCGGTGAACCCCGACTCCTCGAAGAAGTTCTTGGTGGCGCGGTGGCCGGGCAGGGCCCACGCGTCGATACCGATGCACTGGTGCGCGCGACAGAAGCTGATGAGGTCGTTGTTGATCGTCTCGCCGACGCCGACGGCCCTCGCGGGCGGCTCCACGAAGAGATCGGTCACCACGCCGAGCACGGTCCCGTCACGAAGTTGCTCGATCTGCGCGGCGCCGAAACCGACGAGCACGTCGTCGATCGTGCCGACGATCAGTCGCGCGTCGTTACGGTCGAGCAGAGCGGCGTAGCCGTCGACGAGCGGCTCCGGTCGAGCCTCGCGTGCCGCCCACACCGCGCCGCCGCGCATGGCTTCGAGCTCGGCTTGCATCTCACGCGCGAGTGCGGCGATGCGTTCGAGGTCGCGCGACGCGGCCGGGCGGCACGCTTCCAAGATCAGCTCGTGAGCTGCTCGATCTTGCCCAGGATCGTGCGCCGCCCGCGGTGCTGCTGCTCGTACTCGCGCACGGCCACGAGGTCGGCCGGGGCGAGGCCTTCGAGGCGTTCCACGACATGGGACGCGGAAAGCTCGTCGTAATCACGAATGGGCAGTGTCTCGACCGCGACTGCCGGCGCGTCGGACGTTCGCCCTTGTGAACCCTGCGTGTGCGCATCGGCGCGGGCAGGCTCGGAATGGGTCGCGCCGTTGGCCGACGTGCTGTCGCCGTCGCTTGAAGGGCTCCGGGGCGTGGCGCGTGGTGCCGGCGCGGCCGGCTTGGCCGCCGGTGTCTCGGTGGAGCCTCCGTCCGCAGGGCCCCGGCTCACGAGGGAGCCGAACGTGTCTTCCGCGCTGGCTGCGTGCCTGGGAGAGACCGTCCGTCACCATGTCGCGAACGTCGGGAGCGTTGCGAGCGACGTGTTGCCCCTTTGTCTTTGCGTCGCTGACCTGGTTTTCGACCCTCCTGCGGTGCTGGTGGAGCTCCGTACGCCCCCGGGCGACGAACACCTTGAAGAAGGCCGGCATCGTGTCGCGAACGTAGAGCGCAACCCCGACCGGTCCGTAGACGAGGACGTCGAGCGCGCGCTCGAGTGGGTTCTGATTTCTCCTGTCGGTCACAACCGCTCCCTTACCGGTGTGTCTGTCGCTGGTGGCGCCGATTCTACGGTGCGTACGTCGGCGGCCGGCGATTCGGAGGCGGGGCGTCGCCGGGTGGAGGCGACCAGCGCGGCGGCGAGCACGGCGAGGACGCAGGCCCATTCGACCCAGTCGCCGTGGCGGACGTACGGGGTCTCCCCCCGCTCCGTCGTGATCCTGCCGCTGACGACGGCATTGTGAAACAGGTGCGTCCTCTGGTGCACGACGCCGCTCGAGTCGATGACGGCCGTGCTGCCCGAGATCGAAGCGTGGAGCACGGGTCGGGCGGTTTCGGCAGCGCGCATCTGGCTGAGCGCGAGGTGCTGCGCGGAGTTGGCGGAGCGCCGGTAGGAGCGGTTGTTGGTGGTGACGACGATCGCTTCGGCCCCATCGCGTACGAAGCCGCGCACGAGCGGCCCGAACGCGGACTCGAAGCACACAACCGTCCCGATCTCGTGGCGATTCACCTTGAACACCCGGCGCTTCGTGCCGGCCTTGAAGTCGTGTGGAATCTGCTGGAGCTCCTGAATGAAGCCCAGTTGTTGGCGGAACGGCACGTACTCGCCGTACGGCACGAGGTGCTGCTTCGAGTAGGTGCCCTGCAGCTTGCCGTCGGGGTCGTAGAGCAGGTTGGTGTTGAACACCCGCACGCCGCCGGCGGGTGTGAGCGCGTTGACCAGCACGTACGAATCGTGCTTCTTCGCGAGGGCGACGATGCGGGCGCGCAGCGCGGGGTCGTGCTCGGGATCGGTGTCGAGCCCCGACTCCGGGAACACGATGAGGTCGTAGTGGCCGCGCAGCGTGTCGGCGAGGCGGAAGTGCTGGTTGGTCAAGTACTGCCCCGCAATCTCCTCCGGCGTCAGCACGCGATCGAGATTGTTGCCTTGCAGCAGCGCGAACCGCACGGTGCCCGTGGGCGTGGGTTCGAAGCGGGCGACGTCGCCGGCCACGACGAGCACCACGATCAGAACCATGCCCGCGGCCGTGAACGCTTGCCGGCGTACCCGTCCGCCGATCAGCGCGTCGAGGAGCAAGCCGTTCCAGGCGAGGATGAGGAAGCTCACCAGGGGTACGCCGCCCCAGCTCGCGAGCGCTCGCCCGAACGCCACGCTGTGCATGGAGACACCGGCCTCGCCCCACGCGAACCCGCCGACGGGCCATCGGGTGCGCACCGCTTCGAGCGTCACCCAGATGGCGGCGGTCAGCCACGGCGAGCGAATGCCACACTTCGCGAACAAGCCGACCAGCAATCCGGAGATCGCGGCGTACGACGCCAGCACGACCACGAGCGGCGCGATCGCGACGGCACCGAAGTACCACGCCCAGGAGACCAGGACACCGAAGAAGGCGACCCCCCAGGCGAGGCCGTACAGCGCGGCTCGTTTCGGTGTCGCGTCGCGCCAGGCCCACAGGAGGGGGATGAACGCGACCAGCGAGAGCAGACCGAAGTCGACAGGCGGGAATGCGGCTGCGACCAGCAACCCCGAGGCGACCGCGGCCCCGAGACGGCGCCACATGCGAGCGTCGCGGCTCAGGCGCAGTCGCGGCAGAGCATTCTCTTCTCGTCGGCGAGCTGGTTGTGGGGCAGGACGAGGAAGCACGACGAGCAGAGGAACTCACCCGGCCGGCGGGGCACGATCTTCGTCGAGACCTCGCCGCGGTCGTCGACCTCGGGCTCCTCCTCCTCGACCTCGTCCTCGTCGTCTTCGAGGGTCGCGCCGGCAGTCTTCTCCTTGAGGAGCACGTCAAGTGGCTCCTCGACGTCGTCAGGGGACAGTTCTTCGTCGAGGTCGACGACGTCGTCGTCTTCCTCGTCGGTCGTGGCCGCCTTCTTCTTGGCCTTCTTGGCCCGTGGCTTCGGCGCGATGACCTCGACGTCGATCAGCGGCTCGGCGTCGACGTCGGCGACCAGCTCGGCCGGCTCAGTGGCGATCTCGACGGCCGCAAGGTCGTCGTCGAGCACCATGTCGTCGTCGAGGTCGTCGGCCAGCACGAGGGCGTCGTCGTCGAGCTCCTCATCGATCTCGGGCTCGTCGTCTTCGAACTCTTCGTCACTCATGGTTTCGCAAGCCGTTCTGGGCTTTAGGGGGGTGCGGAGTATAACGCCGCCTCTTTTGCACGGCGCGCAACGCGCCGGAGCCCCATTGCATTCCCTCGAGCATGCTGCGAAACCGGCCGAAGATGCGCGCCCGAAAGAAATGCGGGGTCCAGGAGACCGTTGGGGCCACTGTTTGGCCCACGCTGACCAAGCAGCGGGGTTATTTCAGCGTTCTCTACTTGGTCTCCTGGACCCCATGCCCGTGCTGCCCCCCGTGCCGACGATCTTCGCAGCGCGTACCGACGACCGGCAGCGGGGACCCAGGGGCGATGTGTAGTACGCCCGAGAATCGCCGCGGTGTCAAGCGCGATCCGGAGGCGCCGCCGTCGCCGTGACCAGCGCCGTCGCGTCTGTCGATCCTGGTCAGCGCCGAGCGGGATTTTTTCCCGCGCGCAGCTCACGCGCGGCGCAGCGCGTCAACGCGCAGCGCGTCAACGCGCAGCGTGTCAACGCGCAGCGTGTCAACGCGCAACCCCCATCGAACCGGCCCGCGATCACTCAAGTATTTCTTGAGCAAACGCGGGCCAGTTCCGTGGGGTTGATCGACCGCGCGGCGCGTTCATCGTGGCGCGGCGCGACGTTGCTCCGCCGAGCGCTCTGCTGCGAGCCGTTCGAGCTCGTACGTGGTGTGATCGACAAAACGCATCGCGCCCGCGATCGTGTGATGTCCGGCTTCCTCGGCGATGAGCCGGTGCATCTCCTGGCAGACCTGGCGGTATGCCGGATGGCCCTGCGGCGCCGTGCGCAGCTCGAGCATGTGCATTGCTTCGCGCGCGTTGCACTGCATCATGAAACGCAGCCGGTATGCGAACGAGACCGCATATGCAGCCTGCTCGGGGAAGGGGCCCACGAGCTCCTCGTAGAGCGCGCCGGAGCGCACCATCGCCTCCTCGAACTGGTCGGCGAGGCCGGCTTCGGCGATGGCCTCCGGGACGACGTAACCGTGACGCGGCGACAGCTGCTGCCACTCGATCGTAAGCAGGCGGTGGCGCTGCAGGTCGCGGAAGGCCCCGTAGTCGGCGAGCACGTCGAAGCGGTACCCGGTGCGCTCGAATGCGCGCCCCGGCTTGTGCCGCCGGTTGGTGCGCTCCCCCACCGCGGCGCGCAGCAAGGTCTCGCGCTCGTCGGTGTCGAGACGGCGCACCCGGGCGAGCACCTGATCCTCGGGCAGATTCGTGTGCGGATAGCAGATGGCCGCCAGCAGCTTGTTCTCACCCTCGGGGTCGAAGTCGGTGAGCATGACGGCCGGCCGGGGCTCCGGCTCCTCGTCGCCGAAGATGCCGGCCACGACCCCGGAGGTGTCGGACCGAAGAGCTGCCAGGTAGCTGCTCCAGGCGCCACCGCGCTCGGGAACGTCGACGCGGGTGAGAAACGACGGGATGCACTTGCGGAGCTCATGGAGCATCAGGTCGGCGTAGTGGCGCGCCTCGGGCAATGGATGGGCACGCATCCGCAACAGCAGGGCCTCGTAGCCCTGCCCGGTGCCATAGATGCCCACATTCGACAGCGTGGCGGCGGGCAGGATCCCGCGTGCCGCGTCGCACGCCTTCGCCTTGATCGTCTGCTTGTACACGAAGTCGGAGTCGGCGGGATCCTTCGGATACCGCTCTCGGGCCCACTCGAGGAGCGCGGGCAACATGCCGGCGTAGAGGTCGAACAGCGCGTCCATGTCGGTCACGTACCGCGCGCCGAGACGCGAGTCGAGCACGGCAGGATCGCGCCGGTACCGGTAGCGGCCGCCGAGGCGGATGTCGTAGGGGATGTAGCGGGTCGACTGCTCGAGGTATGCCATCAGCCGGCCCCACTCGAGAATCTTCGTCAAGACGTTGGACGCCTGCTCACACGCGAGGTGCACGCCGCCGAGCTGCGCGACCGAATCGTCGCCGTACTCGAGAAACACCCGGTCGTACAGATCCTCGGCGCGCTTCAAGCCGACGGTCGCGTCGACCGACAGATCGCCGGTGAGGTCGAGGTCGACGACGAACTCGTCGAGGAACAGCCGTCGCAGGCTCTTCGGGCTGCGCGAATAGCGAGCGAAGAGCGCGCCTTTCACGACTTCCGGCAGGTTCACGAGCGCGAAGACGGGCCCGTCGAGATTGGTGAAGTACGGGCGTAGCGTGGCGGCCTCTTCGTCGGAGAAGTGCTCCGCCACGTACTGCATCGGGTCCTCCGCGGCTACGGACAGGGTCGCCGATCCTACCGGGGCGTTCCGATGCCCCCGCGGATGGCGCCGGGCTCAGAACGCCTCACAGCCGCAGCCGGAGCGCGCCCGGCTCGACGTGCAGCCGGAGCCGATTGACAGCGCCACAGTCGACGCTATCGACCTCCAGTGGGAACCCACCGGCGACGGTCACGAGCACCCCGCGGCCCGACCCGGTCGTGATGCGGGGGTGCGGCAGATGCACGCCCTGGGGCAGCCGGGAGCGCATCGCCCGCCGCTCCCCCGCTCGCAACGCATAGACCTGTACCTCGATGCGGCCGTCCCCGGGATGTCCGCGCGGCACGAGGTCGGCCCCCCGGAGGAACTCGCCGTTCGCGATGACGACGGTGGTGGCCGGGCCGGCGCACAGCGGACGGCCGTCGATCTCCACGTGTATCGAGCGCTTCAGGCTGAGCCGGCGCAACCGGTCGGGTGCAGTGCCGAGGACCACCATGTTGACGGCGAACGTGCCGGGGTCGAACCCGGCCGCGTCGAGCACCAACGCGTCGAGCGTGACTTCGCTCGCGCCGGGCTCGGGCGTCGTCACGAGCCCGAGGGCCCGAGCGAGATCGGCGCCGGGCGTCGGTTGCCACCAGATCGACGACCCGGGTCGGCTTTGGGCCGCTGCCGCGAGGTCGGCATCGGTGCCGGCAACCGTGAGATCGCACGCTCCGGAGGCCGGTTGGCCCCACGTGACCCCTTTGCGGATGCCGCCGTCGCTCACGTGTTGACCACGCTCGACGCTGCGATCACACCACGGAAACAGGCGTCGGCGGCAGCGTGCGCGGCGGCGCGCGTCGCGGCGTCGGGCGCAACCTCGCCGATCTGGCGGAGCAGGTCGATGAGTTGCTTCACGTTGCGTACGAAGTCGCCGCCGGTCATCTCGTCGTCGTCGAGCACGTCGGCGAGGTCGTCGCCTTCCGCCCAGTCGTAGGCGAGGGGTGCGAACCCGGGGTCGGGTGAACGGGACTCGGGCAGGCCCGCGTCGTCCTCGTTGTGGTGCAGGTCACGCCAGATGCGCTCGATCTCGCGGGAGCGCTTCGCTACCGCCTTCGTCGGCCAATGCGCCGGCGGTGCCGGCCCCTGGTCGTCGGGTCCGCGCTGCTCGAAGGTGAAGCAGGACACGACCGCGGCCAGCTCGGCCGGTCGGAGACGATCGAGCAGCCCTTCACGCAAGGCTTCCGCAACGATCAGATCCGTCTCGGCGTACAGACGAGCGAGGAGCCCGCCCGCTTCGGTCAGCTCCCAGCCGTCGACGTATCCCCATGCCTCGAGGACGCGCAGCACACGGTCGAACTGGCGCGCCAGGCTCTCGGTGCGACCCTTGACCCGGCGTTCGAGCCTGGCGATGTCGCGTTCGAGCCGTTCCGCTTGTCCCGCGGCGCGCAGGCGCACGTCACGTTCAGGATCGCGGTGCACCGGATGTTGCGCCACCGCCGCTGCAAGCTCGTTGCGGCTCCCGTTGTGCTCCCTCGGTGGATGGGCCGTGCGCAATCGCGCCTTGCGCAGCGCCTCCGCGGCGGCCCGCCGGAAGCCGGGATTCCGCGGCGCGTGGGGTTGCGGCAGCTCGATGCGTCCGACCGCCTCGGGGAGCCCGTCGAAATCATCGGCGCTCAACCGCACGAGCTCTCGGTTGGCGCGCAGCGCGAGGACGCGTGTACCGCCGCCGCGCCGGTGGTCGTGACCCAGCACGGCGACGCGTCCGCCACGGCGTCCGACCGTGAGCACGTCGCCCGGGCGCAGCGCCTCGAGGGCCTCGCCGATCCGCCGTGAGCTGCCGCGCTCTCTGCGCTCCGACTCGAGCGCCGTCACCAGGCGGCGGTACTCCTGCACGTCGCCGTAGTCGCTGTGCGCACCGCCGTGCTGCGCGGCGAGCAAGGAGCGGCTGCGATCAAGCTGACGTTCGAGCGCCACCACGTCGCGGTCGGCGCGGAACTGCGCGAACGACAGGTTGAGCAGGTGACGCGCGACATCGGGCGGATACCGGCGCACCAGGTTGGCGGCCATGTTGTAGGTGGGGCGGAACGACGACGTCAGCGCCGACGCCCGGCGCGACGCCAGGCCGGCCACTTGATCGAACGGCACGAACGGGCTCCAGCAGACGACGGCGTAGCCCACCTCGTCGATCCCCCGCCGGCCGGCGCGCCCGGTGAGCTGGGTGTACTCCCCCGGAGTGAGGAACTCGTGCCGTTCGCCGGTGAACTTCGAGAGCTTCTCGATGGCGACCGACCGCGCCGGCATGTTGATCCCGAGCGACAGCGTCTCGGTCGCGAACACGATCTTGACCAGGCCGGCCGCGAAGCCCTCCTCGACCGCTTCCTTCATCGGGGGGACCATGCCTGCATGGTGCGCGGCGATCCCGGCTTCGAGGCCCTCGCGCCATTCCGCGAATCGCAGCACCTCGAGATCGGCGTCGGAGAGCGCGGCAGTCTTGGCGTCGGCGATGCGGCGGAGCTGGTGACGCTCGTCGCGGGTCGTGAGGCGGAGCCCGGCCGCGACGCACTGCTCGACCGCCGAGTCGCAACCGGCGCGGCTGAAGATGAAGTCGATCGCGGGAAGCATGTTTTCGGCGGCGAGGCGCTCCACCGTCTCGGTTCGGGTCGGGGTGTGGAACCGGCCACGGGGCCGGCCTCGCCATCCGGGGCGTTGCGCCGCCCGGCTGTCGAGCCGCGCTGCCTCCGGGTTGGGCCGCAGACCGTCGGCCTCGTCGCGATCGACGAAGGTCGGCAGGAGGTGGAGTCGGTCCGCGCCGCGTTCGCCGACGAGGTACAGATGCACCAGCTCCACTGGCCGGCGTTCCTCGATGATCGCTTCGGTCGCGCCCGCGCACCGTCTGGATCCACTCGGCGAACTCCTCCGCGTTCGACACGGTCGCCGAGAGGCAGACGAGGTCGACCTCGGGCGCGAGGTGCACGATCACCTCCTCCCACACCGCGCCGCGATACCGGTTCTGGAGGTAGTGCACTTCGTCGAGCACGACGTACCGGAGGCCGCCGAGCGTGCTCGACGCCGCGTAGATCATGTTGCGCAGCACTTCGGTGGTCATCACGACGATGGGCGCGTCGCCGTTGATCGAGTTGTCGCCGGTCAGGAGGCCCACCCGCTCCGGGCCGTGGCGGGCGACGAGCTCTCCGTACTTCTGGTTGGACAGCGCCTTGAGCGGTGTCGTGTAGTACGCCTTCCCGCCGGTCGCGAGCGCGCGGGCGATCGCGTACTCGGCGACGACGGTCTTCCCGGAGCCGGTGGGCGCGGCCACGAGCACCGACTGGCCGGCGTCGAGGGCATCGAGCGCGCGCGCGACTGGAAGGGATCGAGGGCGAAGTCGCGCTCGGCCTCGAATGCCTCGCGGAGCGCGCTGCTCATGCGGAAATCCTTACGGGTGCGGGGCCGTCGACTGGATTGGCTCCGGCGGAGCCTACGGAGCCGTCGACGCCGGCGTGGACCCAACCGGTGGTGCGGTTGCCGTTGCCCCCGGAGGCACGAGGCCCGAGCCCGACGTGGCGGGCGTGGTGCCCGTCACCGCCGGGAGCGAGTTGGTCGGCCCCGAGTTGGACGTGGTGGAGGCCGCCGGGTGCTTCGGCTTGACGAGGAAGATCGCGGTCGCCGTCAGAACGAGCACCGCAACCGCGGCGGCCACAGCGATCACGATCTCGCGGGTGGGACGTGGCGCGCGGTACGGCGTCGTCGACTTTCGCTTGGTAGGGGTCATCGCTTCAGGATCCTCCCGATGAGGATGCACAGCTCATAGAAGATGTACATCGGTACGGCCATGAAGAACAGTGAGTATGGGTCCTGGCTGGGGGTGATGACCGCCGCGAAGATCACGATGATCAGGATCGCCGGGCGGCGCCACCGGCGCAGCTGCGCAGTGGTCAACACGTGCGCGAGCAACAGGAACATCAGCACGATCGGAAACTCGAACGCGATCCCGAACGCCAGGATCATCAGCCCGACGAGCGAGAGGTACTTGTCGGCGGTGAGGTTGGCGACGATTCCGGGGCCGCCGATCGCGAGCAGGAAATGCAGTGCCGGTTGCAGGGTCACCAACGCGACCGCGCCGCCCACAATGAACAGCACGATCGACGACGTCACGAACGGGACCGCGTACTTCTTCTCCTTGGGGTTGAGGCCGGGAGTGATGAAACGCCACAGCTGCCAGAGCCAGACCGGCAGGGCGAGCACAATCCCCCCGTAGGTCGCGATCTTCAGTCGAACGAGGAACGGGTCGAGCGGTCCGAGCGCCTGAAGGGTTCGGTGCTTGTCGTGAACGGCGTCTCGGTAGAAGGTCAAGAAGAAGTTGATGACGTGGCTCGAGAAGATGAAGACGACGATGCCGCCGATCGCAATGGCGATCAGACAGATGAAGACCCGATGGCGGAGCTCGGCGAGGTGCTCGACGAGCGTCATGCGGCCGTCGGCCGGTGTGGTCACGAGCTATGGCTAGGGCGTCGGGTCGTCGGGAAGCGCCGGGTGCGGTGGCGTCGGCCCTTCGATCCCCTCGTGTGGGCCTCGCGGCGGCTCGGTCGAACCGATCGGCCGGGGCTCCTCGCCCGAGCCGACGACCACCTCTTTGGGCGGCAGGCCGGGCGCCTCGTCGGGCCCGGAATCCGACTCGGAGTCGGAACCCATGACGTCGTCGATCTCGTTCTTGATGTGATCCTGGAACTTGCGGAGCTCACGCACCCCCTTCCCCACTTGCCGCCCGATCTCCGGCAGCTTGTTGGGCCCGAACACGAGCAGCGCGACGAGCAGGATCACGAGGATCTCGGGCGCACCGAGACTCGGCATCAGGCTCCTTCCAACGCTGTGGTGGCGGCGTCGATGCTAGCCCTGTGATCGCGGTATGCCGCCGCGTCCGACGTTCCCGCGGGCGTCGCGGGTCTCACGCTTCAGGCGGGCGACCGCCGGGGTGAGTGCGGCGCGGAACTCGGCGAAGGCCTGGATCGCGGGGCTGATCTCGTCGTGCGTACGCCGGAACGCGAGCGCGAGGACGATCGCGCCAAGGGCGATCAATGCGACGACGAGCACCCAGAGCGGCGACATGACCCCGAAGGCTATACGGATCGGGATCGACGGACCATTTCGGTCAAGTCTTCGTGCCAGTCGTCGCCTTCCAGAAGCAGATGGAAGTCGAGGAGATCGTCGGGTGTCAGCGGCTCGCCGTCGTGCGCTTCGTTGAGCTCGGCCGGCCGGCGCCACACCTGCATGCGCACGCCCGAGGACACGAGGAGGTCGACGATGCGGGCACTGGCTGCTTTGGCTACCGCCGTCTCACACGAAGGGCACCGGAAGCAATACGAGCCGGTGTCGTCGTCGGAACACACGCGGACGGTGAGCTGGCTGGCCCTCAGCTGTACGTCTCCGCAGCTTGGGCAGTGCGCTCGAATCGTGGTCATTTCGGTCCCTCCGGTCCCCGTGCTGATGTTGTTTTCGACACCGTTTCCGGGGCACTTGAGCACCAGTGCCAGTTCGGGCGGGGCTGTGGCTGCGCAGGACCGGCCCCGGGCGAGCCGAGACGTCCCCCATCGGCCAAGATGGCGCTCCCTTGCGACCGATCACCTTCGCCCACCGAGGCGCTCGGACCGAGCGACCCGAGAACACGATTGACGCATTCCGCCGTGCGCTCGAGCTCGGGGCGACCGGGCTGGAGACCGACGCCTGGCTCGCGGCCGACGGCGAGGTGGTGCTCGTGCACGACGCAGTGATCCGGCGGGGCTGGCGTCGAATTCGGGTCGGCCGCACGTCGTCCGCCGAGCTCGCGGAGGTCGGCGTGCCGCGACTGCGCGAGCTCTACGAGACGCTCGGTCACGACTACGAGCTGTCCATCGACGTACAGGAGCACGGCGCAGCGCGCCCATCATCGCGGTCGCCCGGTCGGTTGCCGAGGACGCGTTGCGCCGCCTCTGGCTCTGTTCCCCCTCGCGTTCGTTGCTCGAGGACGTGCGCCAGGAGGTGCCCGACGTGCGCCTCGTGCACTCGACCAGCCGTCGGCGTATCGACGTACCCCTCGAGCGGCACACGGCGCAGCTCGGCGCGCTGCACGTCGATGCGATGAACTTTCACCACAGCGAGTGGACCGCCGGACTGGTCGCGTTGTTCCATCGCTTCGAGGTGAAGGCGTTCGCCTGGGACACACAAGAGGTGCGCGAGTTGCGCAACATGCTGCGCTGCGACGTCGACGCCGTCTACTGCGACCGCGTCGATCGAATGGTCGCGGCGGTGCGCGACTGGAACGACGCGGCTACAGGAGGCTGAGGCGCGTCACCGGCCAGATGCGCAAGAAGACGCGACCCACGATCGTCGACTGCTTGATCGGGCCGAAGACGCGGGAGTCCTGCGACTGCGTTCGGTTGTCGCCCATCACGAAGACGGAGCTTGCCGGCACGACACAACCGGGCGCGCCGTTGGCCGGCTTGCCGCACCCCGGAGCGACAGTCGAGAAGTTGCTACGCGTGCCGGCAGGAAGGTACGACTCGGTGAGCGGCCGAGCCGTGCGTGCCCCCGCTGCTTGGATGCACACCTTGCCGGGCACGCATTCGGTGATGGTGTCGCCGGGCAGGCCAATCACCCGCTTCACGAGGTCCTCGATGTCGGGCAGCACCTCGCCCTTCGGCTTGCTGAACACGACGATGTCGCCGCGGTTGACGTCGTGGACCTTGTAGCTCAGCTTGTTGACGAGGACCCGGTCGTTCTTCTGCAACGTCGGGTACATCGACGCCGACGGGATGTAGAAGGCCCGGAACAGGAAGTGGTTGACGAGAAAGGCGATGGCGAGTGCCGAGATGATGAGCACGAGCCACTCGGCGGCGATATGGAGGAGCTTCTTCTGAGAGGACTCCGCCGCCTGGTCGCCGTCTGGACGCTCGGTGTCGCCGCCGCCACCGTCTGCTGCAGCGCCGTCGGTCGGGGCCGAAGCCGCCGCCTCGGTCGGCTCGAGGGCGGTGCCGCGCGCATCCGGCGCGTCCGTCGCGACTGTCGACCAAGGGTCACCGGGTTTGATGCGACTGTCTTCGGGGGGGTTCACCCGTGCTGCTCCACGAGCACCCATCCTCGCACGCGCCGGCGCTCCCCTTGCATCACAGCCTCAGACATACCGTTGGAGGAGCCGTCGCGCCGCGTCCGGCGCCAGCTCGCGGGCTTCGTCCGGCCCGACGACTTGCGCGGTGGCACCGAGGCGCAACAGGAGCCGTTCGAGCCAGGCGCGCTCACTGATGGCCATCGTGACCCGTAGGCGCCCGGTGGGCAGCTCCTCGGCCTTTTCCACGGGATGGCTCTCGGCGACCCACGTGGCCTCTGGCGGCAGCTCGATGGTGACGCGCAGATCATGCTCACCGGGGCGATACACGAGACTTGCGATCTCGGACGCATCGTCATCGTGGAACCGATCGTCCACGAAGTGCTCCTGGGTTTGCCGGAAGGCGCGGATGCGATCGACCCGGAACAGCCGTCCCGCTCGGGCCTGATGGCACCACGCCTCCACGTACCACGTGCCGAACGCGTGGAACACGCGGTGCGGGTCGATGCGTCGAGTGGACATCTCGTCGCGCGAGTACGAGTAGTAATCGATCTCCACGACCTCGCGCCCAGCGGCTGCCCGCTGCAGCTCCGCGAGGTGCTCCTTCTCGCCGACGTCGACCGCAAGGCCGCCGCGCGCACCGACGACGACCTCGAGCTTCTCGAGCGCCGTCGCCAGCGGGCCCGAGGTGTCGGAGCCCGGGACGCCGAGGAGCGCATGACCCGCGGCGAGCAGGGCGAGTCCTTCGGTCGGGGTGAGACGCAACGCGCGGTCGAAGTACTCGGCGAGGCGGATCGTGACGCGGTCGTCGACGACCAGCACGTCGATCAAGCGATCAGCGGTGTACGGCGGAAGGCCGCAGAACGGAAGGAGCTCGAGATCACGCTCGAGCTCGGCCCGCGGGACTTCGAAGCGGGTGGCGAGCGCGTCGAGCTTCTCCCCCGGATGGGTCAGGATCCAGGGAACGAGCGCGAGCACGCGACGTAAGCGCGCTCCGGCCATTGGGCGGGGGCTCATGGCGACGTGGCGGCGAGATGCTGCAGCCAGTCGATCATCTCGGCGCGGAGCTCGGGTGGCGCCATCACCTCGGCGTGGTCGAGCAGATCGAGCACCCAGTCTCGAAACGCCGGCCGGTTGACGACCGACAGCTCGACCTCCACTGCACCGTCGTCGTGGCGGGCGACGACGGCCGGCTCGCCGAGCTGGTCGACCACCCAGCCGGCGCGAGCCGCGTCGACGAGCACACGGGCGACGATGGGCTCGTCGTCGCCGAATGCGAGTGGGTCGGCGCGCACGAGCGACGCAGGGTCGAGGTGCTCCGGCGGCGCAAACGCGTCGGGCAGCCCGACCTCCGGTTCCCCGGTTAGGCGGTCGACCCGAAACGCGCGGCGGGGCGTCGCGCTCGAGGTCGCGGCCCACGACGTACCAGTGGCCGAACCGGAGCACGACGCCGTAGGGCTCGAGCCGGCGTTGCGATTCGCGATACCCGAACGTAACGACGGCGCGTCGTCGCACCGCTTCGAAGAGAACGGCCAGCGCGGGCGTCACCTCCAGCTCCGCGAGCGCGGGCGCCGCCTCCCCTTCGAGCCCACCGAGCTTCAGGAGCGCGTCGCGCCCTTGGCCGCCTTCGAGTCGGACTGCGGTCACGGCTACGTGCAACGCAGCACGTTCTTCGAGGCTGAGGTCGAGGGCGGGGAGGTAGTAGTCCTCCGCCCGGATGCGGTACCCGGTTTCGCCACCAAATGGATCGATCTCTTCCACCGAGATCGGCACGCCGAGCTCGCGGAAGGTTTCCTTGTCGCGCTCGAATTGCCGTCGCCGCGCCGCCTTGTCGGCCGGGTACCGCGGTTCGACGCGTTCGGCAAGGTCGTCGAGCGTGAGCGGACGGCGAGTATCGAGCAGCGTGGCCGTGAGGTTGAGCAGCCGCTCCAGTCGATCAGCCATTCGACTCCCCCATTCTTGCGTCAACAGCCGGTGTGACATCCCGGATTGCGACGCAAGAACGAAAGGTCGGGGTCACGGCGCGGTCGCGGCTCCGGGTCGACGTGCCGCCGCGAGCGCGCCGGCGGCGGCGCCTGCGAGAAACAACATCGGATCGGCCGCGGCCGGGCGGTCCATCGAGAAGATGTGGAGATCGTGCGCCGCGAAGAGCGCGAGCACGTCGGGCGGCTCGACCGCGACCACATCGTGGCGCTGCGTGATGCCGGCGACATCGAGATCCGCGCGCAACCGCGTCTCGTGCTCGCCGCCGACCGCCGGAAGTGCCACCGTGACCCGTTCGCGGCACGCGACGCGGCAAGGCAGTCGCGCTGTGGTGCGACAGACCGAAGTGACGCTCGCGCGGGTCGGCGAACGACACCCGCAGACACGCAATCGCGTCGCCTTCGAGTGCCGCCGCGGCGTCGAGGATTGGTCCCACCTCCATGCCCGAGAACCCCAGCCGGGTATTGGTGCCGACGATGCCGGGGCCCATCGCGACGACCACCGCGTCGGCATTGGCCGCATACCGGGCGACGGCAAGGGCGGAGAAGATCGACACGGCTTCGAAGTCGCCGCCGAATGCGTGACCACACGTGACCGTGGCATCGAGCAAGCCGCGGTCGCGCAGCGTCGCGATGAGATCCGACAGCGCGAGTGGCAGCGCGGCGCCGTCGGTCATCACGTATACGAGGCGGGCGTCGGGCGCGGCCTGCTTGAAGGCGACGGCGACCGCCGGCACCTGACTGTGCAGCGCCGCGGCGACGACCGGGATCCCGCCGATGCTGTCGACCTCCGCGAGTGCCTCGAGATCCTCCTCGGCACTCCCCACGTCGGCTTGGAGGCTCGTGTAGCGGCCCTTCATGATGTGACCGGGCCCCTGTTCGTGCCAGTCGTCGCGGGCGAGGTTCCAGTGCACGACATGCCAGCCACCGGTACCGAGCCCGAGCTCGACCGCGGTCGTGTTGACCACGACGCGGTCACCGTCGGCAACGTCGCCGGTGAGGTGGGTGAGCACGTAGGCGCGTTCCGGCCCGTCACCGAGATCGACTTCGACGCGCTGCAGTCCGGCGCGCGTTTCCAGGATCCGCTTGACGGTTCCTGTGCGGAACGACGGCACGTCAGAGACTCGCGATGAGCCGTTCGACGCGGTCGTCACGCGCTTTGAACGGGTCTTTGCAGAGCACCGTCCGCTGCGCCTGGTCGTTGAGCTTCAGATGCACCCAGTCGACCGTGTAGTCGCGCTTTCGTTCCTTGGCCCGCTTGATGAACGCGCCCCGCAGCCGCGCCCGTGTCGTTTGTGGTGGGGTGTTGACGGCGGTCTCGATGTCGTCGTCGTCCGCGGTGCGATCGACCTTGCCGCGCCGCTGCAGGAGGTAGTACAGCGACCGGGCGCGGGTCACGTCGTGATACGAGAGATCGATCAGGGCGAGCCGCGGATGGGTGAGCGGAAGATCGTCGCGCTTCCGGTACTGCTCGATGAGGTGGTACTTGATCACCCAGTCGATCTCGGTCTCGAGCTTCAGTGGGTCGTCTTCGAGACGCGTCATGACGTGCTCCCACATCTCGAGCGCCTTCTGCTCGAGGGGTGAAAGCCCCCGCCGCTTCGCGAAGCGCAACGCGCGGTTGAGGTACTCGGCCTGCATCTCGACCGCGGACAGCTCGCGACCGTTGGCGAGGCGCACGCGCCGGCGGCAGGTGATGTCGTGACTGATCTCACGGATCGCGCGGATCGGGTTCTCGAGGCTCAGGTCGCGCCACGGGCTCGGATCTTCTTCGAGCATGCGCAGCACAATGGACGTCGCGCCGACTTTGAGGAACGTCGTGTACTCGCTCATGTTGGAATCGCCGACGATCACGTGGAGGCGCCGGAAGCGCTCGGCGTCGGCGTGCGGCTCGTCGCGGGTGTTGATGATCGGACGGGAACGAGTCGTCGCGCTCGACACGCCCTCCCAGATGTGCTCGGCACGCTGGCTCACGCAGTACATGGCGCCGCGTGCGGTCTGCAGGACCTTGCCCGCGCCCGAATAGATCTGACGGGTGACGAGGAACGGGATGAGCACATCCGTGAACTTCGAGAAGTCGCCGTCGCGCTCGACCAAATAGTTCTCGTGGCAGCCGTACGAGTTGCCGGCGGAGTCGGTGTTGTTCTTGAACAGGAACACCTCACCGCGGATCCCCTCTTCACGCAGCCGCTGCTCCGCGCTGCGCACGAGGCCTTCCAGGATCCGCTCCCCCGCCTTGTCGTGCACGACGAGGTCCGCGATCGAGTCGCATTCGGGGGTCGCGTACTCGGGATGACTGCCGACATCGAGGTAGAGGCGGGCGCCGTTCTCGAGGAAGACGTTGCTCGAGCGGCCCCACGAAACGACGCGGCGGAAGAGGTACCGGGCGACCTCATCGGGGCTGAGCCGGCGCTGGCCGCGCAGGGTGCAGGTGACGCCGTACTCGTTCTCGAGACCGAAGATGCGCCGCTCCATTCGCCCACGGTACTGCGTCCGGTCGCGCCGAGAGCTTGCGCGGTCCGGATCAAGAGGCGCGAAAAGCAGTCTCGCCTACAATCGCGCGATGGTGCCGATGAGCAATCTCACGTGGGTGAGCGGCTCATTCTCCGCGCACGTGGTCGCGGCCCGGCTCCAATCCGAGGGCATTGACGTCGAGCTCCGGGGCGCGATCGACAGCCCGTATGGCCTGACGGTCGGTGACATGGCCCGCGTCGATGTCTACGTGCCCGCGGACCAGCTCGACGATGCGCGCTTGGTTCTGCTGGCCGACGAGGTCGACGCCATCCTCGAGTCGCCGCGCGATTGGGATGCACCTGTCCGCCGGCGGGTGCGGTGGCCGTACTGGGTCTTGCTCGTCGCGATCGTGGCCGCGATCGCCGCTCCGATCGTGCGCTCCGCCTTCAACTGACGCTGCGTCCGTTGCCGGCCGTTTCGCGATTCCGCGTGCCACTCGGCGCGGCGGCGTTCGTCACGGCGTTTGCAGCGCCGGCGATCGCGTCGACAACCCTGCCGACGACTCTCCCGCAACAGGCGCGCCTGCAGTCGAAGCAAGCGGTTCCGATCCTTTTCAACCAGGGAATCGTGCACATCCGTGACGGCTGGATTCTCTCGGCCATTCGCCGCTCCCCAACACCGACGTCCTGGTATGCACCGACGAGCGGTTCACGGTCCGGGTCCGCAACGGACCGGCGATCCCGCCCGAGTGGCGGGCGCGGGGCTACGAGCACATCGGTGACATCGACGTGGTCGGCGACGTGGTGTACGCGCCGCTCGAGGAACCTGACTCCTCGCTGGCGCTGTCCGGGTTGCTCGACGCGACTGACGCCGCGGCCTCGACTGCCTGCTACGCGGCCGAGGTCATCGACCTCACCCGATCTCCACGAGCCCGGCGTCGAGCGTCTGACGCGCCTGCGCGGACCACCAGTCGAGCTCGGAGCGCTCGTGCGCGCGTTTGGCCGGATCGGAGTGTTCAGTCGCGTCCAATGCCTTGTTCCATCCGAGGTCGCACAGCGTGCAGAGCAACGCGAGTCGCATCGCAGTGTCGTCGTGGTCATCACCTGACAGCTCCCGGTAGTCGGCGAGCAGCTCGTCGTGGGTCGCGTCCGTGTTCGACATCGCCCCGATGAGGAACATCGTCATCTCGAGCCACGACGGCGCCCACGTGGCGAGGCCCCAGTCGAAGAAGGTCACCTCGTCGGGCGCGAGCGCGATGTTCACCAGCCACAGATCGGCGTGCAGCAACGCGCCGGGACGCGCCCCGAGCGGGCCCGCGAGCCGCGCAGGGTTCTCGTGGATTGCAGCGACTGCTGCCGCGACGCTGGGCTCGGCGACATCATGGAATCGCTCCCACCCGTGCTCGATCGCGCCCGGAACGGGGTTGTCCGAGCCGGCGAACGCCGCGACGCGTTGCGGCGCGAAGATGCCGACGCGCGTCTCGAGCGGGCACAAACCGTTGGGGCGCGGGCGAAGCGCGGTGCTCCGGTGCACCGCGATCATTCCGGCAAAGATGCGACGGCAGTCGTCGCGCGTGAGTATCCGGTCCCAACCGAGCACGGTGTCACCGAGGTCGCGCATCACCAGGACCGTTGCGTCGCCATCGATCCAACCGGCGACGATCGGATGCGCGACGCCCGGTGGAAACCCGTCGAGCGCGCCGGCACGCCACAATGCGTATTCGCGCCCGACGTCGTCGTCTGTGATGCGCATCACGAGGTCGTGGCGCGGATCGAAGCGCTTCACGATCAGGTGGCGGCCATCGGCGAGCTGCGCCCGTTCGAGCAACGCGCCCGACCGGCCGTCGTGGTCCCCGAACGGCTCGCGCGCGACGACACCGTCGAGGTATTCCGAACCCGGTTTCGCGTCGATGACGAGAGTGTCGCACGCGGGGCGCGCGATGCGCGTCGCGTCGGGTGGACTAGGCGGTGAGAAGCGCCTCCAGGTCGGCCTTGATGCGCCGGAACGCGCGCCGCTCACGAGTGCGGTCGAGGTACGCCACCTCGAGTTGCTTTGCGGTGAGGGGTTCGGCGGCGTCACCACTCAGCACCGAGGCACCGAGCTGCACCGCGGCGGTGAGATCGAGGCCCTCTTCGTAGCGTGCGGTGAGCGTCTCGATGATCGATTCGGCCTGGCCGCCGAGAACGGTGAAGCCCTCCTCGTCCATGACGGTGCCGTCGTAGAGGATGTGGAACAACTCGTCGTCGGCCTGCGTCTCACCGACCTGGGCCACGAGGATCTCGACCTCGTACGGCTTCATCTCGTGCGTGAACACCTGCCCCAGGGTCTGGGCGTACGCGTTGGCGAGCGAACGGGCGGTGACGTCGCCGCGTGAGTACGAGAACCCCTTGAGGTCGGCGTGGCGCACTCCTGCGATCTTGAGCATTTGGAACTCGTTGTACTTGCCGACCCCGGCGAACGCGATGCGGTCGTAGATCTCGCTGATCTTGGTCAGCGTGCGCGACGGGTTCTCGGCCACGATGACGACGCCGGCCGCGCATTCGAGGGCAACGAGGCTGCGACCGCGGGCGATGCCTTTGCGGGCGTAGTCGGCCCGGTCCTTCATCACCTGCTCGGGCGAGACGTAGAACGGCATCGTCATAGCCCGGATCCCTCCTCGCGCCCGCCGATGACGGCTTCGGCGCGGGCCTCGACGGTCGTGTCGTCGACGGCCTGGAAGCCGGCGGCGTCGATGAACGCGACGGTCGGGAAGATGCGACGGATGAGGTCGGGGCCGCCGGTCGCGATGTCTTCGTCGGCGGCGGCAAACATGGCCCGGAGCGCGAGGTCGACGGCGTCGTCGCGGGTGAGGTCTTCACGCCACTGCGCCTTGATCCAGTTGCGGGCGTGCACGCTGCCCGAGCCGTTGGACTGAAAATCGGTCTCCTCGTAGCGGCCACCGGTCACGTCGAAGCTGAAGACCCTGCCGGTCGCCTGCTGCTCGTCGTAGCCGGCGAACAACGGCACGACGACGAAGCCCTGCATCGCGGCCGGCAGATTGGCCCGCACCAGCTGTGAGAGCTGGTTGGCCTTGCCCTCGAGCGTGAGGGTCTCGCCTTCGACCTTCTCGTAGTGCTCCAGCTGCACCTGGAAGAGCCGCACCATCTCGACGGCGGGACCGGCGGCACCGGCGATCGCGACGCCGGAGTGGTCGTCGGCCGGGAACACCTTCTCGATGCGGCGGCTCGCGATCGTGTAGCCCGACGTGGCCCGCCGGTCGCCCGCCATGACCACGCCGTCGGCGAAGCGGATCGCGACGACCGTGGTGCCGTGCGTGACCTCGAGGGTACCGGCGGGTGCGCCGCCGTAGCCGACCCCGGGCAGGTCTTGGGGCGACACGCGCCGCAGCAGCTCGGCGAAGGACGGCCCGGGGTCGTGGCCGGATTCGAAGCTCGGCATGGGTGGCTCGTGCATCGGCGGGCGAGCCTACTCGGGCTGCAACTCGGTGAGTTTGTCCGCTCGCGTACGCGCCAGTGTCTCGAGCTCACGCCGAGCCGTCTCGGGCACAAGGTCGCCGTCCACGTAGCGCATGCCATTTTCGAGGAGCCGCGGTTGCTCCCGAAAAAGCCCGAGCGCGTTGTTGCACCGCATGCAGAGCAGGCCGCGTATTGCCCCGGTGTCGTGGTCATGGTCGACATGGAGGCTCGTCTTGCCGGGCGGGTGGCCGCACACCGCGCAGCCGCCCCCCTGTGCTTCGAGCCGCTGCTCGTACTCGGCCTGGGTCAGTCCGAACTGCTTTTTGAGGTGATACTCGCGGTCCTTGTCGGCGTCGCGCTGGTAGGCGCGTTGCGTCGCCTTGTTGCGCTCGGGATTCTCCCGCTGCCATTTCAGCGCGCGGGCGATGACCTTCTCGCGGTTCGCCTGGTACCAGCGGCGGCGAGCGGCCAGGTTGCACGGCTTGCACTCGGGCCGCTTCCCGTCGCGCCCGCCCTTGCTGCCGTGGAAATCATCGAGCGGCTTGACTTCGCCGCACTTGTTGCACCGCTTCACGCGCCGATCGTAGAGCGGGGGTGTGACACTTCGGAGGGCCTGCACCAGAAACGGACTTAGGGGTTATTCCCCCCCTTTCTGAACATAGTTTCTCACGAACTCCTCGGCGTTGTCCTCGAGCACCGTGTCGATCTCGTCCAGAAGATCGTCGAGCTCTTCCTTCAACTTCTCGCCCTGCTTCGCGGGCGCGTCGACCTCTTCGGTCTCCTGCTCGCGCTCCTTGGGCGCCGGCTTCTGCTTGCGCTCTCGCTCGGGCATGACTCCTGCTCGTTCTCTCTAGCCCGCGAGCCGAGCGACGAGCTCGGCCGGCGAGTTGACTTCCTCGAACAATGGCTCGACATGGGCCCGGGTGCCCCGGAGCGGCTCCATCATCGGAATCCGGCGCAACGGGTCGCTGCCGACGTCGAGGATGATGCTGTCCCAGTTCGCGGCGACCACGGCGTCACCCCAGCGGGATAGACACTGCCCGCGGAAGTACGCCCGGGTGCTGCCCGGCGGCTCGGTCATGGCGGTGATCACGTCGGCTTCTTCCACTAGACGCTCGACCTTACCCGCCCGCACCAGCCGCTCGAACAGCGACCGCTCGGGCCGCACGTCGTGGTACTGCAGATCGAGCAATGCGAGCTTCGGGTCATCCCACTCCAGCCCGTCGCGATCGCGGTATGCCTCGAACAGTTGCCGCTTGGTGATCCAGTCGAGCTGCCCGGCGAGAGCGGCGGGATCGCGCTCGAGGGCATCGAGTGTCGCCTCCCAGCGGTCGAGCACTTGCATGCCGACCTCGTCGCCGCCGCAAAGCTCGAGGCCGGTGTCGTCGGCGTACTTGCGCGCCAGCCGCAGGAACTCCCACTGCATCTCGACTGCGGTGATCGTGCCGCCCTCGACACGCTCGAGCGGCGCCCGGCACGACAGGTCGTGCGAGACGGTGCGCATCGACGCGACCGGCGCCATGACCGAGTAGTCCTTGTCGATGAAGTCGTCTTCGATCATCGCGAGCACGATGGCCGTGGTGCCGGCCTTCAGGAACGTGGAGACCTCGCACAAGTTCGCGTCGCCCACGATGACGTGGAGCCGCCGGTACTTCTGCGGGTCGGCGTGCGGCTCGTCTCGCGTGTTGACGATCGGACGTTTCAACGTCGTCTCGAGCCCGACCTCCTCCTCGAAGAAGTCGGCCCGCTGGCTGATCTGGTAGCCAACGGCCGCCGCGCCGTTCTCACTGCCGACCTTGCCGGCCCCGGTGAACACCTGGCGCGTCACGAACCACGGGAGCAGGTGCCGGACCAGCGTGGCGAACGGCAGCGCGCGGTCGACCAGATAGTTTTCGTGACAGCCGTACGAGTTGCCCTTGCCGTCGGAGTTGTTCTTGTACACGACGATCTGCTGGTCGGCGCCCATGCAGGCGACGCGCCGCCTTCATCGACGCGGCCAGCACCCGCTCCCCTGCCTTGTCGGCACAGACGAGCTCGAGCGCGTCGGCGCACTCGGGAGTCGAGTACTCGGGGTGTGCGTGGTCGACGTAGTAGCGGGCCCCGTTGGTGAGCACCGTGTTGACGAGATGGGTCTCGATGTCGGGCGGCGACGAGCCTTCACGCGCGAAGCCGCGGGCGTCGACGCCGGGTGACTCGTCGTCGAAGTCCCAGCCGACCTTTCGATGCTCGACGTAGCCGTTGATGAGCATCGAGGACGCGAGCACAGGGTTGCCATCGGCCGCGCCGCGCAACGCGACGCCGTATTCGGTCTCGATGCCGCACACCTTCGGCACTGTCACACGCGCCAGACTACCCGGCCCCTGCGATTCCGTTGTGTTGCCGTTACAGGTACTGACCGGTAGTCACGCGTTCGATCTGGCGGCCGCCGTGGGCCTCTTCGCCGGCCGACATGAGCGTGCGTACGAACACGATGCGCTCGCCCTTGCGGCCCGAGATCTTGGCCCAGTCGTCGGGATTCGTCGTGTTGGGCAGGTCCTCGTGCTCGTGGAACTCCTGGCGGATCGACGCGATGAGGTCGTCGGTGCCGATGCCGCGGACGCCGCCCGCGATCTCACGCTTGATCGACAGCTTCTTCGCGCGGCGCACGATGTTCTCGATCATGGCGCCCGAGGCGAAGTCCTTGAAGAACAGGATCTCCTTCTCGCCGTTCTGGTACGTGACCTCGAGGAACCGGTTGTCGTCGTCGGCGCCGTACATGTGCCCGACCGCGTTGTCGATCATCGCCGCCACCGCCTTGGGCGCGTCACCATCGCTGCGCTTCACCTCGTCGACGTCGAGGGGCAGTTCGGTGATCAGGTACCGCGAGAAGATCTGCTTGGCGGCGCCTTCGTCGGGTCGCTCGATCTTGATCTTCACATCGAGGCGACCCGGCCGCAGGATCGCGGGATCGATCAGGTCTTCGCGATTGGACGCGCCGATGACGATGACGTTCTTCAGGCTCTCGACGCCGTCGATCTCCGCCAGCAGCTGGGGCACGATCGTGCTCTCGATGTCGGATGAGATACCCGTGCCACGCGTGCGGAACAGCGAGTCCATCTCGTCGAAGAAGACGATGACCGGCACGCCCTCCTCCGACTTCTCGCGCGCGCGTTGGAAGATCAACCGGATCTGGCGCTCGGTCTCGCCGACATACTTGTTGAGCAGCTCCGGTCCCTTGATGTTGAGGAAGTAGGAGCGGGTCTTGTCGTTGCCCGTCTTCTCGGCGACCCGCTTTGCCAGCGAGTTCGCGACGGCCTTGGCGATGAGCGTCTTGCCGCATCCCGGCGGGCCGTACAGCAGGATGCCCTTTGGCGGCTGGAGCCGGTGCTCGTGAAAGAGCTCGGCGTGGAGATACGGCAGCTCGACGGCGTCTTGGATCTGCTCGATCTGCTCGTCGAGGCCGCCCACGTCGACGTAGCTGACGTCGGGGACCTCTTCGAGAATGAGCTCCTCGACCTCCGGCCGCGGCAGCCGCTCCACGATCAGCCCGGAGCGGCCGTCCATCAGGAGGTGGTCGCCGGCGCGCAGCTTCTCGAGGAGCATCGGCTCGGCCAGCTCGCACACCCGCTCTTCGTCGGCGCGGCCCACGATGAGCGCGCGGCGGCCGTCGGCGAGCAGCTCCTTGAGCACGACGACTTCGCCGGAGATCTCCAGGCCGCGCGCAAGTACCACGTTGAGTGACTCGTTGAGCACAACTTCTTGGCCGCGCTCGAGCAGCTCCGACTCGACCTCGGGGTGCACCGCGACGCGCATCTTGCGGCCGGCGGTGAAGATGTCGGCGGTGCCGTCGTCGTTGGCCCCGAGGAACGTGCCGTACGCCGACGGCGGCATGGTCAGCTTCTCGACCTCCTCGCGCAGCGCCGCGATGTGCTCTCGCGCCTCGCGAAGCGTTGCCGAGAGCTTCTCGTTCTGCGAGACGGCTTGGGCGAGCTGGCCCTTGGTCTCGAGCAGCCGCTCTTCGAGCGTGCGTACCCGCTTCGGCGCGTCCTGGAGACGGCGGCGAAGCACGACGACCTCTTCTTCGAGATCCTTGAGCCCTGATTGCAGCTCGTCGACTTGGCGTTCATACTCGCTGAGGCGCCGCTCGTGCTCGGAAGCCACGGGACCACCTCCTCTACGGTCTTGTTCCGTGGCGGACAATAACACCGGCTCGCTTCGTTACTGTTCCATGTTCCGGATCGTCTAGGCTGTCATTTAACCGGTAATGGCTTGAGAAATTGACGGGCCGAAAGCCCATCCGTAGGCTTGAATCCGACTCGCCGGACGAAACCGTTCGCCCCGAGAACCCCAAAGTGAGGACGGAACGATGAAGGTCTGGATCGATCAGGACCTCTGCACCGGCGACGGTCTCTGCGAAGAGATCGCCCCCGACGTGTTCACGCTGCTCGACGACGGCCTTGCCTACGTGAAGGACGGCGCCAAGGTCTTCAACGAGCCGGGCGGAGCCGATGGCCTCGCAAATGTTCCGGGTGGCATGGAGGAAGCCGTCATCGAGTCGGCCGAGGAGTGCCCGGGCGAGTGCATCTTCATCGAGGTCGACTGACGCTCGCTCGCTAGACGAGACACGGACCGGTGCTGATCGAGCCGACCGCGCCGCTCGCGATCACGCGGTCGAGCACCGGGTCGAGCTCCTCGCGGGTCAGCGCGTAGGCCGACGCCGACTGGCTCGGGTCGATCGCGAACGCCACACCGTCGACGTGTCCCTGCGCGTCGACGAACGCGCCGCCTGAGTCACCGGGCGCGAGACGCGCGGCGAGGACGAACACGTCTCGATTCGTGCGGCTGGTCCGATAGATGTCAGTGCCCGTCGCGGTGATGTCCTGTGCGACACGCGCGGGCGACTCTTGCAGCGGACCGCCATTCGGATGTCCGAACACGGCGCCGGTGGTCCCGACCTTCGCGACCCCGCGTACGAGCGGCACGAGTCGCAGGCCGGGCACCCGTAGCACCGCAATGTCCCGGTCGGTATCGAACGCGACGACGGACGCGTTCAAGCGCCGGCCGTCACGTGTGAACACCGCGGTGTGCTGCTCCCCTGCCACGACGTGGGCGTTGGTCACGACGAGGTTGTCGGCCGCGGCGAAGCCGCTGCCCTCTTGGATCTGGTCGCACGCCTGCCCCTCGACGCGCACGATGCTCGCCGCCACGCGCGCCGCGAGCGCCGGCGGGAGACCTGTCCCCGGCGGTGGTCCACTGAAATCGGGCTGGTCGAGGTTGGCGAAGACCTGCGGCCCGGCGACGTCGGTGACGAAACGGCCGAGCGCCTCGGCGGCGCGCGGGGGTGGCGGCGCGAGTCGTGCGACGCTGCGCACGATGGCGGAGTCACGGGCTTCGTGCGCGCTCCATCCCGGCGTGCTGGCGAGCGCGGGAGTGAGCAGCCACACCGCCACGAACACGCCGACGAGGCTGACGATCACACCGGCGACGCGATCTCCCGCGTGCACCTTCGGTCCCCAGTTGAGCTGGCGGTGCAATCCGACGGCCGCAGCGACTCCGAGCGTCCAGCCGATGACCGCGAGCATCAAGATGAATGCGAGCGCCGCGAGGAACCGCGACCTCGGCGGGGCGTTGTGGAACGCGTTGACGAGTTCGTCGACGAATGCGATCGCGAGCACGACGCCCAACGCAAGCCCTGCCCAGGACAGGGCGCGGGCCAGGAACCCGAGCCGGTAACCGCCGCACGCGGCCGCGATCGCGACCGCCAGGATCAGGACGTCGAGGAAGTTCACTCGCCTGACACGAGGAGACGCGCGTGCGTGAGGAATCCGGTGTGCGCAACCATCCGGTGGTCGGGGCGGATCGATTGTCCGTCGACGTGCCAGGAACGCTGCAGCACCTCGATCGTCTCCGCCATGCCGAACGCCGACTCGTTCAACGCCTCGCGCAATCGACCGACCTGACCGATGGTCGGCAGGTAGGCGACGAGGATCCCGCCCGGCCGCAACGCGGCCTCGGCGTGCTTCACGACGCGCCACGGCTCGGGGAGGTCGAGCATGACGCGGTCGAGATCATGGAGCTCGATGCCCTCGTAGACATCGCGCACCTCGATGTCGAGCGGCAGGTCGGGACCGAGGAAGCCTTCGATGTTGCGCCGAGCGCGATCCGCGAAGTCGTCGCGGATCTCGTATCCAGTGAGGTGACCGTGGGGGCCGATCGCCCGCAACAGGGTCGAGGTGAGCGCGCCCGATCCCACGCCCGACTCGAGGATCCTGGCACCCGGGAACACGTCGCCGATGATCAGGATCGGGCCGAGGTCCTTCGGGTAGATCACCTGCGCGCCGCGCGGCATCTTCAGCACGTACTCCGACAGCGTGGGCCGGACGGCGATCAGCCGCGCGCCCATCGTGCTGCGCACGGTGACGCCTTCGCTGCGCCCCAGCAGCGCGTCGTGGTCGATGATCCCCGTGTGCGAGTGGAACGCACCGCCGGCCTCCAACGTGATCAGGTGGCGTCGTTGCTTCGCGTCGACGAGCAGCACGCGGTCCCCCACGGCGAACGGGCGGTCCATCGGAGCTATCCCTGCCGGAGCTCGACGGGCATCGCGTCGACGTCGAGCACGCCGGCGCGCTGTCGCAGGCGGCAGAACGCGCAGATCTCGCCCGGCGTCGGCGCACCGCACACGGCGCATGCGCCCAGCGCGTCGCGCTCCTCTCCGGCGTCAGCCACAAAACGATCGTGTCCGCGCTCGAGGAAGCCGAACAGGAACGCAGCCTTCGAACCCGGCGACCGGTCTTCCAGCGCGTTGAGCACATCTTTGAAACCGAGATGCTTGTTGCCGGCGGCCATCGGGCACTCGTCGACGATGTAGTCGATGCCCTGCAGGATGCAGTACGCGGCCATCTCCCGCTCACCGAGGCGATAGAGCGGCTTCACCTTTCGGGCGAAGCCGGGCGCGGCCGGGAGCACCGGGTGTTGACGGCCGAGGTAGCCCGCTTCCCAACGCAGCACGTTGCCGAGCAGCACCGCCGCCTCGTCGTCGAGGTTGTGGCCGGTCGCGACCAGGTCGTAGCCGTGCTCGAGCGCGACCGCGTTGAACAGGTGCCGCTTCGACAACCCGCAGGCGCCGCACGGCGCGCGGTGTGTGGCTGCTGCCGCCGCGGGAATGTCGTAGCCGTAGTCCGTCGACAGGTCGACCTCGTGCAGCTTCACGCCCTGTTTGCTCGCGTAGGCGCGCGCCGCCGCACCCGAATCGTGCGAGTACTCACCGATGCCGAGGCCGAGATACAAGCCGTCGACGTCGTAGCCCAGGGCGACGAGGAGGTGCCAGAGCGCGAGCGAATCCTTTCCCCCCGACACCGCGACAAGCACCCGCTCGCCGGGCTCGATCATGTGGTGGTCCTTGATCGCCCGCCGCACCTGCGCTTCGCAGTGGTGCACGAAATGATCGGTGCAGAACCCTGCGTTGTGCCGGCGGATGTCGATCACCGCCGGACCGCGGCACACCCGGCACTTCATCGGCCGCCGCCCGAGATGACGGAGCGGATCTCGACCGTGTCGTCGTGCGACAGCCGCGCGTCGCGCGTGACGAGGGTGTCGCCGGAGATCACGAGCACCGACTCGGGGTTGAGCTCGAGGCGGACGAGCAAGGCGTCGACCGTGAGCGGCCCTTCGATCTCGACCTCGCGCTTCGGGTTGCGGAGCAGCACCTTCACCGGATCCAGGCTACCGGCCGCGCCCTTCATTCAGGGCTGCGGCGTCGCCCGGACCTCGATGATGTCGCCCCGCCGTAGCTCGGTCGCGAAGAGGGTCTCCGGCTTGTCGCTGAGGTAGCGCCGGGCGATCCGAACGGTCGTCGCCGCGACGCCGATGTACAGCCAGCGGCGGTTGCCCCTGAGCATGCCCTTGCGCAGGCCGGTGCGTGCGAGCTGGCCGACGAAGCTCATATGCGCCGGATCTCGAGCAGGGTGCGGCGCTTCTTTCCGCGCCGCCGTCCGAGGAGGTACGCACCGACCACGACAACGGTGAACGCGACGACGACGACCGCCACGCCGACACCCTTGGCGGTCTCGGCGCCGGCCTCGGTGATGCGGTCGAACTCGGCGAACTTGGCCTCGATGTCGGCCTTCGTGATCGGCCGGTCGGTAATCGGGCTTGACGCGGTCATGTCGACTCCTTGCGTAGCGCACTGCGGGCTTTCCAGCTGATGGCCGCACCCACGATCAGGCCGACGAACACGATCAGGTACGGCACCCACGACCAGTCGCCCGTGAACGTGTCGCCGGTCTCGGTCTGCAGCGCGCGCAGACCCGACATCCCCAGGAAGACGACGCCCAGCCCCAGGAGGAGCGAACCGGCGACACCGAGGCCGAGGTAGCGGCCGAGCTTCTGGAGCGGAACGACGGTCTCCTGCTTGAAGTACGCGACCACCAGCTCCCACAGCTCAGCGACCATTTGCGGCAGCGGTGGGACCGGCGGCGCGCTCGTGCGTGGCGGGCCCGGTGACGTTGCGGCGCCGGCGTCGATTGGCTCCACGGTGGTTCCTCGCAATCAATCTCTCGGTGGCACGGGCGGGACTGGAGTCGGGCGGAAATTGTCGCCGCACTGGCCGTCCTGCGCAAGGATGCCCCGGAATGAGCGGTCAGGAACGACTCGGGGCCGGAACGGGCACCAGCGTCTGCGCGGGCGTGCCGTCCGGATAGCCGGCGATCGTGAGCGCCACCAGTCGGCGCAGGCCGATACCCGCCACCTCGGGGAACGGGCCGTTCGCGAGCAGCGAGAACTCGAGGGGCGTCTTGAGGTCGAGCAACCCGACGAGGCCGGTCACACCGTCGAGCGAGCCGGTCTTCGCCCGGAGCTTCCCCTGGAGTGGTGTGCCCACGAAGCTCGGCGCGAGCGTGCCGCTCTCACCGGCAACGGGAAGGCCGGTCCGCAACGCGGCGAACTCGGGCCGCGCGCCGAGATGCAGCGCGCCGAGCAGCAACGCGCACGTGGCCCGGTCGTCGCGGGCGAGACCCGAGCCATCCAGCATGACGAGCCCCTCGGTGGGCAGCCCCAGGGCAGCGAGCTTGGCCGCGATGGCGTGGGTGCCCGTGGCCGTGGTGCCTTGGTTGCTTGCCCGCACGCCGACCTCGCGCACGAGGAGCTCTGCGGTGAGGTTCTGGCTGGAGCGCAGCATCGCGCCGATGATGTCGGCAAGGGGCGGTGACGTGACGCTCGCGACCTTGGTCGCGTTGGGCGGCGGATCGGAGTGGCCGGGGAAGCCGTCGACGGCGACGCCCCGCTCGATCAGAAGCCGGGTGAGCTCGGCCGCTGCGTACACAGCAGGGTCGTCGGCAGGAGTCTTCTTGCCGCGGCCACTCGGTGAGCCCGGCATTGACGGTGAGCGCGCCGAGCGGGCCGACCTCGCCGTCGGTGCTGTAGTTCGGCCTCCACACGGGGAGATATCGCAGCGACTCGTAGCGTGTGTCGCTGCCTTGCACGCCCCCGGTCACGCGCCGCACGCCGCCGGCGACGATCGCATCCGCGAGCGCGGCCATCGACGTGGTGGCGTCGCCGCGGGTACCCGGTGCGGACTGCAGGAACGCGGTCGTAATCGGGCGTCGCGAGCACGGGATCGCCTGCGCCGACGAGCCAGAGACGGTCGACGGTGCCCCCGGCGGGCGGCGCGGCGGCAACGGCACTGGTCTCGTACTTGAAGTCGGGACCGAGCGTCGCCGAGCGCGGCAGTCGCGGTCAAGAGCTTCACTGTCGATGCGGGTGCGAGTGGCTGCGCGGGTAACCGGCTCGCGACGGTGCCCGCGCTGCCGTTCACCATCACGCACGCGTCGGTGCCCGCGAGCTCCGCGTCGAGTTGCGTCTGGAGGCGCGTGGCGGACACGAGGTCCACGATCGGCTCCGGCACGCGGCGCGCGGACCACACCGGTGTCGCAAGGGAACGCCCGCGGCCGGCTGCCTTCGCGGTGCTCGGCCCGTACAAACCGACGCCGAGGCAAACGGCTGACGCAAGCACCAACACGACGACCAGTACCCGGCGCCGGCCGTCGGTGATGAAGCGGGGATCCTTCACTCGGTGGGAGCCCGCCGGCGGCGGAACCGGGCGTCGCGCCACAGGTGCTCGAGCGCGTTGACGGCCCGGTTGGCCGACGGATAGCAGAGCCTGCCGGTTTCGCGGACGCTGCGCGGACCGGCATTGTCGGGGTCGGTGACCGCGAGCTCGGTCGCCGTGAGGATCGGCTTGCCCGCCGCGGCAGACGCATCGGCGGCCGCGCTCGCGAAACGGGCATCCTGACGCTCGTGGTACGCGACGATGCGTTCGAGCCCGTGGTCGGGAAAGAAACGACCCGCGCGCATCATGCGGGCCTGGTTCGATTGGATCCCGAGCCCGAGGTAGACCACCGCGTCGATGTCTTCATGATTCACAACGAGGTCGAGGACCTCGGGGATGGTGTCGCGCGTCTCCGCACCGGCGAGGTCGATCGGGTTGTTGCGGCTCCACCGGGGCGGGAGCTTCTCGTCGAGCGCGGCGCGCAAGTCGTCGGGCAGCGTCACCAGATGCAACTCGCTGCGGGCGATGGCGTCGGCTGCGACGACACCCCAGCCGCCGGCAGTCGTGACCACCGCCACATTGGGCCCGTTCGGGCGAGGTTGGGTGGCGAACGTCGCGGCCGCTTCGAACGCATCTTCGACGGTTGCCGCGCGGACGACCCCCGCTTGGCGGCACGCGCCGTCGAACACCCGGTCATCGGTTGCGAGGGCACCGGTATGCGACGCCGCGGCGCGCTGTCCTCCGCTGGTCGTACCCCCCTTGAGGATCACGACCGGTTTCTGCGCCGTCACCGCGCGGATACGGTCGAAGAAGTCGCGGCCCTCGCGCGACGCCTTCGACGTAGGCCGAGCGCGACGGCAGTCTCGGGGTCGCTCGCGTAGTAGTCGAGGAAGTCGGGCACAGTCACCGCGGCCGCGTTACCCGCCGGACCGCGCGGCTGACCCCGACGCCGGAATGCACGGCGTAGTTCTCGAATGACGAGATGAAGTTTCCCGACTGGCTGGCGATGGCAATGTGACCACGCGGCGGGTAGGGCGCCACGATCTGCGCACACAGCGACGACCGCGTCGACACCACGCCCTGACCGTTGGGGCCGGCAACGAGCAGCCCGAGCTCGTCGGCCAGTGCCACCAGATCCTGTTCGGCCTTCCGCCCCGCGTCGCCCGCCTCGCCGTAGCCGCCCGATGTGACGAACGCGGCGCGCACACCCTTGGCCGCGCACGCGCGGAGCAGCTCGGCGTTGGCAGATGCAGGCGTACAGACGAAGACGAGGTCGGCTGCGCCGTGGGGCAGCTCCTCGATGGATGTCATCGCGTGCACGCCGAGGATCTCGCCGCCGTCGCGGTTGGTCGCGAAGACAGGGCCGGCATAGCCGTTGGCGAGGATGTTGTGGAGCGCGACGAAACCGAACTTGCCCGGATGGCTCGACGCACCGGCGACGATGACGCCCCTCGGATCGAACAATGCCGCGAAGCGCGGATCGGTGGCGCGCATCAGAGCGCCGCGTCCTTGTCGACCGTCTCGACCAGCGCGTCGACTGCGACAGGACGGCCGTCGACCACGATGAGGGGATTGACGTCGACCGCGCGCACGTCGGGCTCGTGCTGCGCGAGGTCCGAGAGCGCGAGCAGCACGCCGACGAGCGCGCCGCGGTCGACGGCCGGCTCGCCACGGAATGGACCGAGGAGCCGTTGCGTCGAGAGGTCGTCGAGCATCTCCTCCGCATCGACCCGTTCGACGGGCACGAGCCGGAACGACACGTCGGCGATCGCCTCGGTCAGGATGCCGCCCATCCCGACCATCACGCAGCGGCCGAAGTGCGGATCGTCGGTCACGCCTGCGATCAGCTCCCGGGTACCGGACAGCATCGGCGCGATGAGGAGCTCCACCGCGCCGTCCTCCGGCGCCGCCGCGGTGAGCAGCGCCTCCCCCGCCGCGCGCACGGCCGCCACGTCGGTGAGGCCGAGCCGAACGAGCCCGCGTTCGGTCTTGTGGGCAATCGCGGGGCCGCACAGCTTCACCACCACCGGGAAGCCGAGCTCCACCGCCGCCTCGACCGCGGCGTCAACGGTGTCGGCCGTGCGCTCGTCGACGACGGCCACGCCGTGCGCGGCGAGCAAGCGCTTCGATGCCGCCTCTGACAGCGTGGTCATCGGGCCGGCGCTCAGACGGCGGAGCCGCGGTCGCGCCAGAATTCGTCGCGCAGCAGGCGCTTGAGAATCTTGCCCGCCTCGGTGCGCGGGAGCTCGTCACGCACCTCGTACTCCCACGGGCGTTTGTAGCCCCCGACCCGTGCGTCCACGAAGTTGCGGAGCTCGTCGAGGTCGAGCGTCTCCCCCGGCTTCGGCTGTACGACCGCGTGCACCCGCTCGCCCCAGTCGTCGTCGGGCACGCCGAACACGGCCGCATCGAGGATCTGCGGATGCTCGTGCATGACGGCTTCGATCTCGGCCGGGTAGATGTTGACGCCGCCCGAGATGATCATGTCGGTCTTGCGGTCGCAGATGTAGAGGTAACCCTCTTCGTCTGCATAGGCGACGTCGCCGACCGACTTCCACAGGCCCTGCTCATCGATGTCTTCACCTTCCTCGGCGTCTCCGAGCTGGCTCAGCCGCTCGTCGGTCGCGTGATAGCCGTCCATCGCCAGCCCGCTGCGGATGTACAGCTCCCCGGGATCGCCGAGCGGCACCTCCGCACCATCGTCTCCGACGAGCTTCACCTCGATCTTGCCGTACAGCCTGCCGCAGGAGCCCGGCTTGCGGAGCTGGTCTTCGGGCTGGAGCACGGTCACGATGCCGAGCTCGGTGGAGCCGTACACCTCGTAGAGGAACCAGTCACCGAGCTTCGCGATGATCTCCTGCTTCAGCGCGTACGGCACGGGTGCCGCGTTCGCGATGAGGCAGCGCATCGACGACAGGTCGGCGCGCTCGAGCTCACCCGGGGGTTGGGTGACGATGCGCTTGAGCTGCGTGGGCGCGGAGAACGTGTTGGTGATCTCGTGCTCCTTCACCAGGCGGAGCCATGCGATCGGATCGAACTTGCGCAATACGACGATCGGTGACGCCAGCACGTGGTTGAGGGCAGCGAAGGCAAGCGGCCCCGAGTGGTACAGCGGCCCGGTGGTGAGGTGGACCTCGTTCGCGAACTGCAAGCCGAGCTCGCCGAACAGCGCGAAGACGGTCATCGGGTCGGTGGTGGTGCGCAGCGCGCCTTTCGGCTTGCCGGTGGTGCCCGACGTGTAGATCATCTGGGCGCCGGCCGCGGAGATGTCTTGCGCCACGGGTTCTTCATCAGGCCGGCCGGCGAGCACGTCGTCCCACCCGACGAAGCCATCGGGCACGTCGCCGCCGAAGACGAGGACCTCGCGCACGTGCGGGAGCCGGTCTCGGACCTCGGCGACGAGTGGCGCCTGCTCCGCGTCGATGACGACGAGCGTCGCGTCGGAGTTGTCGATGACGTACTGCATCTCGTCGGCGTTGAACCGGTACGAAAGCGGCACCGCCACCTGACCTGCCTTGCGGGCCGCATGGAGGATGGTGATCGCCTCGAGCGAATTGGGACCGCACCACACAAGTCGCTCACCCGGTTGGATGCCGAGGTCGCGAAACGCGCCGGCAAGCCGGTTGACCATCGAGTTGAGCTCCGCGAACGACGTGGCCGACGGCCGCGCACCACCGGCTTCGTCGACAATGACCGCCGGCTTGTCGCCGCGCGCGGCGGCGTGCACTTGTAGGACGTCGGGCGCTCTGCTCATCGGTCGGGACCCTCCAGAAGCGCCGGTATCCTACCGCTGTGGCCGGCGCGTCTTTCGAGCGCGGTGTCTGCTGAGGATGCCGTGTTGACGATCGTGATGCCCGCGCACAATGAGGCGGGCTTCCTCGAAACCGCCGTGCGTGACGTGAATGACGGATTACGCCTGCAGGACCGCCCGTTCGAGCTGCTCGTCATCGAGAACGGATCGACCGACGGCACGCCCGCGCTCGCCGAACGTCTCGCCGCGTGATTCCGGAGATGTCGGTGCACACCCTACGTGCTGCCGACTACGGCGAGGCGCTCCGCACCGGTGTCCTGGCGGCGGAAGGCGACGTGGTCGTGGTGTTCGACGTCGACTATTACGACCTCGATTTCCTCACTCGCGCCGTCGAGGAGCTGGAGCACACTGATGCCGCGATCGTCGTCGGCTCGAAGCGCGCACCCGGCGCGAACGACACCCGACCATGGTCCCGCCGGCTCGTGACCGGTGTGTTCTCGACCATCCTGCGTGTCGGTTTCGGTCTCCAGGTGTCGGATACGCACGGGATGAAGGTGTTGCACCGGAAGCAGATCGTGTCGATCGCGCGGGAATGCCACTTCGGCAAGGAGCTCTTCGACACCGAGCTGATCCTGCGTGCGGAGCGCACCGGGCTCCACACCACCGAGCTCCCGGTGACCGTGCTGCAGCGCCGGCCGTCGCGCACGCCCATCTTGCGACGTGTGCCGCGTACCGTGATCGGCCTGGTGCGCCTGCGCATCGCGCTCCGTCATGTCCCGCGCCAGTGACGACGGTTGTCGCGGGACGGTTGTGCCCGCCGGGCCGGCCACAGCCCGGCTGGCTCGCGATTGACGATGACGGGTTGATCGCAGAGGTCGGTGTCGACGCGCCGTCACACCGTCCCGACATCGATCTGCGCGAAACACTGCTTGCGCCGGGCCTGGTCGACCTCCAAGTGAACGGACTCGCAACGAACGACCTCGCGACCGCGGCAAACGAGGGCTGGTGCGACGTTGGCGCCGAGCTGCTGCGGCGCGGCGTCACCTCCTACCTCCCCACCTTTGTGAGCGCGCCACTCGAGCAGTATCCGACGATGCTCGAACGAGCCGCGACGGCGCGCGCTGCCGGCGACGACGACAACCCGGGTGCGGCCATCCTCGGCGTGCACTTGGAGGGGCCGTTTCTCGGGCTCGCGCCGGGCGCGCACCCGCGCGACGCGATACGCACCGCCGACACCGATGCGCTCACCTTGCTGCTCGACTACGTACCCGACCTCGTCCGCATGGTCACCCTTGCGCCCGAGGCCGATCCCGGCTGTGACGCGATTCGCCTTTTGGCAGCGCGTGGAGTGACCGTGGCGCTCGGCCACTCCATCTGCACGTACGACGAAGCCGTGACGGCCACCGACGCGGGCGCGTCGGTCGTGACCCATCTCTTCAACTGCACCGGACCGATGCACCACCGCGAGCCGGGGCTCGCGGGCGCCGCGCTCGACGACGAGCGCCTCACGCCGACATTGATCGCCGATCTGGCGCACGTGCACCGGGCGGTGCTGCGCGTCGCGCTCATGGCCAAAGCGAATGTCGCCGTCGTGAGCGACACGGTCGCGACGGGCGCGGGGAGCATGATGTCGAAAGACGGCGCGGTCTGTCTCGGCGATGGCACGTTCGCCGGCGCAACCACGATGCTCGACGGCGCGCTCCGCAACCTCGTTGCGATCGGTGTGCCGGTGGAGCGGGCGGTCGAGGTGACGAGCACGATCCCGACTCGCCTGCTCGGGCTCACCGACCGCGGAAGCCTCGAGGCCGGCCGGCGCGCGGATGTGCTCGCGCTCGACCCCTCGACCCTGGCCTTGCGCGGCGTGTGGCGCGCCGGCCTCAACGCGTTTCCCCAGGTTGACGCCACGCGTTGGTACGGTGCTCGGGTGAATCCGGAGCATCGGCCGTGAGCGTCGCGATCTTCGTGACGTGTGTCGCGGACGCCCTGTTTCCCGAGGTCGGGGTGGGCGCGGTGCGGCTCCTGGAGGCCGCGGGCTGCACCGTGGAGTTCCCGCCGGCACAGACTTGTTGCGGACAGCCCGCTCTCAATGCCGGTGAGCCCGAGGCCGCCGTGCGCCTCGCCCGCCATTTCGTCGACGTGTTCGACGGGTACGACGCGATCGTGGCGCCCTCCGGCTCGTGTGCGGCGATGGTGCGCCACTGGTACCCGGAGATCCTCGAAGGCCGGTGGCAGGAACGCGCCGAAGCTGTCGCCGCGAAGACGTACGAGCTGACCGAGTACCTCGTCGAGAAGCTGGGGCGCACCGATCTCGGCGCCCGTATCGACGCGCGGGTCACGGTGCACGACGCCTGCCACATGCTGCGCACGCTCGGTATCAAGGAAGCGCCACGCCGGCTGCTCAAAGGTGCCGGCGCGGAGATCGTCGAGATGGTCGAGCCCGAGACCTGCTGCGGCTTCGGCGGCACGTTCGCGGCGGCCCACGGCGAGATCTCCGTGCCGCTCGCCGACGACAAGCTCACTCACGCGGCTGCGACGGAGGCCGACTACCTGGTGAGCTGCGACCAGTCGTGCCTGATGCACCTCGACGGCCGCCGCCGCCGCACCGGGGTAGGACCGCAACCGGTACACCTGGCAACACTCTTGGGCGAAGGACTGCCGTGACCCACGGGCTCGTCACACCCGGCCGCACGCTCAAGGAACGGGCAACGCGCGCGGTTGCCGACCCCGAGCTCCAACGTGCGCTGCACAACCTCGACGTGCGCCTCTTCACCGCCCGCGCCGTCGAGGACAACCACCGGGCGCTGAAGGACGCGGCGGCGGCGCTTCGGCGCCAGACGCTCGCGGATCTCGACGGATGGCTCGACAAGCTCGAGGCGACGCTCGTGTCGCTGGGCGTCACGGTGCACCGTTGCGCGACACCGGATGACGCGCGTCGCGTGGTGCTCGAGCTCGCCCGCCGCGAGGGTGTGCAGCGGGTGGTGAAGTCGAAGTCGATGGCAACCGAGGAGATCGACCTGAGCGACACGCTCGAAGCCAACGGCGTAGAGAGCATCGAAACCGACCTCGGCGAGTACATCGTGCAGCTCGCCGGCGAGCGCCCGTCACACATCATCACCCCCGTGATCCACAAGACGTTGCCCCAGATCGCCGGTGTGCTGTCACGCGAGGCGGGCGCACCGCTGGCGGTCGAGCGTGAGGCGCTCACCGAATGGACGCGCGAGAAGCTGCGGGCAAAGTTCGTAGCGGCCGACATGGGCATCACGGGGGCCAACTTCGTGGCCGCCGACACGGGCACGATCGTGGTCGTGACCAACGAGGGCAACGGCCGGTTCTGCACGTCGCTCCCCCGTATCCATGTGTGCGTGATGCCGATCGAGAAGGTCGTGCCGCGATTCGCCGACCTCGCAACGTTGCTGCCACTGCTCACGATGAGCGCGACCGGTCAGCGCCTGTCCAACTACGTGTCGATGGTCACCGGGCCGCGACGTGCGGGTGAGGTCGACGGTCCGGAGCAGCTGCACGTGATCTTTCTCGACCACAATCGCCGGGAGCTGCTCGGCACCCCGTACGAGTCGATGCTCGCGTGCATTCGGTGCGGCGCGTGTCTCAACGTGTGTCCCGTCTACCGCAAGATCGGCGGTCACGCGTACGACTCCGTGTACTCGGGGCCGATGGGCAAGGTCCTCACGCCGTTGCTGAGCGCTGGTGCGGACGGACGCGATCTCCCGGGTGCGTCGTCGTTGTGCGGTGCGTGTGCCGAGGCGTGCCCGGTGCAGATACCACTGGCCGATCTGCTCGTGCGGTTGCGCGGGGACCTTCGTTCGCCGGGCTCTTTCGTCGCCGGAGCGCCATCGGTTCGGACGACGCGCACGCGCCCGCGCGCCCGCCGCCTCGGCTTCGGGGCGTGGGCGGTTGCATGGGCGTCGCCGGCCGGCTACCGCGCGTCGACGGCTGCGGCACGTCTCGGTCGCCGCATCCTCGGTCGCGACGGATGGGCGCATCGCGCGCCCGGGCTCCGGGGCTGGACCGCCGGGCGCGACCTCCCGTTGCCTGCGGCGCGCTCCTTCCGTGACCGTTGGGACGCGCGCCGCGCCGATGATGACCGATGGTGATCGAGCGGTTCGTTGCCACGGCGAGGGAGAACGTGTGCGGTGTGCACGGACCGTTTCCGCGTGAGTCGGCGACCGCCGCGGTCGTCGAGATCGCCGGGCGGCATCCGGGAGAGATCGCGCTGACGGTCGATGACCCGCTGCTCGATCGCCTCGAGCTCGACGCAGCGCTCGGCGCGACCGTGGACCGTGTGCTCACACCGGCACAGGCCGATTGGACCGCACGCTTGCCAAACGTGGCCGTCGGCATCACCGGCTCGCTTCTTGCCGTCGCGGCGACCGGGACGGTTGTATTGGGCACCAATGTGGGCGCGCCGCGCGCGACGAGCCTGCTCCCGCCCGTTCACATCTGCGTGATCGACGCGGCCACGATCGTCGCCGAGTTCGCCGACGCCATCGCGCGACTCGATGCCGGCACGCTGCCGAGCGCGCTCACGTGGATCGGTGGCCCGAGCCGCACGTCCGACCTCGAGATGCGGCCGACGATCGGCATTCACGGTCCGAAGACCGTGGAGCTCGTGTTGGTGCAATCGGACGTGCCGGTAGCCTCGCCTTCGTGAGCACATTCGCCGCCGCCGTCTCGCAACATCCGATTCCCACCCAAGCTGTCGGCGAAGTCCTCGGTGAGGTGCTCGATCAGCTCGACGGCGATCGCGCCGATCTGGTGGTGACGTTCGTCTCGCCGCACCACGCGGGCGCGCTCGAAGACATCGCGCCGGCTGTCCGGCGGCTGCTCGAGCCGCAGGTGCTCCTGGGCGGCACCGCGGTCACGGTCGTCGCCGGCGAACGCGAGCTCGAGGACGAGCCGGCTGTGTCGGTGTTCGCGGCCCGATTGCCCGATGCCCGCCTCACGCCCACCTTGCTGCGCGTCGAGCAGACGCCCGACGGCGCGGCGATCACGGGCTGGCCCGAGCTTGCGGAGCCGCCGTCGACGCTGCTGCTGTTCGCGGATCCGTTCACGTTCCCGGTTGATGCGCTCCTGGCACGACTCGATCAGGACCTCCCGGACCTTCAGGTGATCGGGGGCATGGCGTCGGCCGCGAACCACCCCGGTGGCAACCGGCTCGTCGTCGACGGGTCGGTGGTCGATGCCGGCGCAGTCGGTGTGTTCGTCGACGGCGTGGCCGTGCGCACGGTCGTGGCGCAGGGCTGCCGTCCGATCGGTGATCCGTTCACGGTCACGCGCTCCGAACGCAATCGCATCGACGAGCTGGGCGGCCAGACCCCGCTCGCGCGTCTCCATCAGCTTGCCGCCAATGCGACCGACGAGGAACGCCAGCTCCTCCAGCACGGGCTCCACCTCGGCGTGGTCGTCGATCGAGCACGCGGTCGACTTCACGCGCGGCGATTTCCTGGTGCGCAACGTCATGGGCGCCGACCAGGAGTCGGGCGCGCTGGTCGTGGGCGACCAGGTCACCGTCGGCCAGACCGTGCAGTTCCATGTGCGTGACGCCGATGCCGCCGACGAAGACCTTCGCGAGATGCTCACCGGCGTCGAGGCCTCGGCCGCGCTGCTCTTCACCTGCAACGGGCGTGGCCGGCATCTGTTCGGCGTGCCCGACCACGATGCCGCGCTCGTGGCGAAGATGCTCGGCCCGATACCGGTGACCGGCGCGTTCTGCGCCGGCGAGATCGGTCCGGTGGGTGGCCGCAACTTCGTGCACGGCTTTACGGCGAGTCTGGCGTTGTTCTGATGGCGTAGCCTCCGGCTGCGCGCCGCCGCGCCAACCGAGAAGGAGCCCTCGACGTGTCCGACGTGATCGCCTCCACCGGGACCGATCTCGAGCGCAAGGCCATCGACGTCGTGCGCGGACTGTCGATGGACGCGGTGCAAAAGGCCAACTCCGGGCACCCGGGCACGCCGATGGCGCTCGCGCCGCTGGCGCATGTGCTCTACACGCGCGATCATGAACTATGACGCGGGCGCGCCCGAGTGGCCCAACCGCGATCGCTTCGTCCTCTCGTGCGGGCACGCGTCGATGCTGCTGTACTCGTTCCTGTTCCTGACCGGCTTCGGGCTCACGCTCGACGACATCGAGCAGTTCCGCCAGTGGGAGTCGAAGACGCCCGGGCACCCCGAGTACCGCCACACCCCCGGCGTCGAGGTCACGACAGGCCCGCTCGGGCAGGGTGTCGCCAACGCGGTCGGTATGGCCGTCGCGGAGCGGTGGTTGCGCACCCATTTCGGCGAGACGGTGTCCGACCATCGGATCTACGCGATCTGCTCCGACGGCGACTTCGAGGAGGGCATCAGTCACGAGGCCGGGTCGCTCGCGGGGCACCTCGGCCTCGGCCGGCTCAACGTGGTGTACGACGACAACCACATCACGATCGACGGCCCAACGGAGCTTGCGTACACCGACAACGTGCCCGAACGCTTCCGGGCCTACGGCTGGCACGTGCTCGAGCTGGGCGAGGCCGCCGAAAACCTCGATGCGCTCGAGGCCGGCCTCCGCGCCGCAGCCGACGAGGAGCACAAGCCAAGCCTCGTCGTGCTTCGCAGCCACATCGGCTACCCGTCGCCCAATTTTACCGACAGCGAGAAGGCGCACGGCAGCCCGCTCGGTGCCGACGAGGTCGCGCGCGTCAAAGAGATCCTCGACATGCCGGCGGAACACTTCTGGGTGCCCGACGACGTGCTCGGGTACTACCGCGCCGCCGGCGCGCGCGGCGCCAAGGTGCGAGTGGAGCAGGAGCGACGCGTGGCCGAGTGGCGCGGCAGCGACGCGGCACGCGCCGCGGCGATACGACGCGTGTCTCGCGGGCACCGGCGTCGCGGGTTGGGAGTCGAAGCTGCCGTCGTGGGAGCCGGGTGCGTCGGTCGCCACTCGTTCCGCGTGTGCCTCGACACTCGACGCGATCATCGACGTCGTGCCGGGCCTGGTCGGCGGCGGCGCCGATCTCACCGGCAACACCGGCGCGGAGCTCGAGGGCACCACGGCGATCGAACCGTCCGATTTCAGCGGCCGCCAGCTCCATTTCGGCATCCGTGAGCACGGCATGGGCGCAATCATGAACGGCATGGCGGTCAGCGGGTTGCTGCCGTTCGGCGGCACGTTCCTCATCTTCAGCGACTACGAGCGCCCGGCGGCGCGCCTCGCCGCGCTCTCCAACTACAAGACGGCGTTTCTCTGGTCGCACGACTCGGTCGGGCTCGGCGAGGACGGGCCGACGCATCAGCCGGTCGAGCACTTGATGGCGCTGCGCGCGATCCCCAACCTCACGCTCATCCGCCCCGCCGACGCCAACGAGACCGCGCAGGCCTGGCAGGTGCACATCGACGGCGACGGACCCACTGCCTTCGCGCTCACCCGTCAGAAGCTGCCCGTGCTCGAGGGCACTTCCGAGCGTCGCGGTGTCGCGAAGGGCGCATACGCGCTCGTCGACGAGCGCGATGCCGCGCTCGACCTCGTGCTCGTGGGCACCGGCTCCGAAGTCTGGGTATGTGTCGAAGCGGCGAAGCTGCTCGCGAGCAGGCTCTCGGCGCGCGTCGTGTCGATGCCGTCGTGGGAGCTGTTCGCCGACCAGCCGGGCGAGTACCAGTCGTCCGTGCTCCCACCGGGCGTTCCCACGCTCGCGGTGGAGGCCGGCGTGAGCCTCGGCTGGGAGCGTTACGCCGACGATGTCGTCGCCATCGACCATTTCGGGATGTCGGCGCCCGGCGACCAGGTACTGCGCAATTTCGGCTACACACCGGAGGATGTGGCCAACCGGGCGCGCATGCTCCTCGGAATCGGAGGCTGACATGGTGAACGCGATCGCACGCCTCAACGACTACGGCCAGAGCCCCTGGTGCGACAACGTCACGCGGGCGCTCGTCACCGAGGGGGGCCTCGCCGAATTGATCGCCGGCGACGGCATCCGCGGCGTCACGTCCAACCCGACCATCTTCGAGAAGGCGATGGCGAGCGGCGAGGGCTACGACGAGCAGCTGGTGGAGCTCGCGCGCGCCGGCCATTCGACCGACGAGATCTATTGGGCGCTGGTGCTCGAAGACATCGGCAACGCCGCCGACCTGCTGCGCCCCACGTTCGACGAGCTCGGTGGGGCCGACGGCTTCGTGTCGGTCGAGGTGTCGCCTGATCTCGCGATGAACTCGGCCGAGACGGCGGCGCAGGTGCAGCAGCTGTTCACGCGTCTGGCGCGGCCCAACGTCATGATCAAGATCCCGGCCACCCTGGCAGGGCTCCAGCCGATCGAGGACTCGATCGCGCTGGGCATCAACATCAACGTGACGTTGATCTTCTCGCTCGCCCGCCACGCGGAGGTGATCGAGGCGTATCTCCGCGGTCTCGAGCGCCTCGCGGAGGCCGGCGGTGACCTCTCCACGGTCAATTCGGTCGCGTCCTTCTTCGTGAGCCGCGTCGACACCGAAGTCGACCGCCGCCTCCCCGACGGCAGCCCACTGCGCGGCAAGGCCGCAGTGGCCAACGCGAAGCTGGCGTACGAGTTGTTCCAGCAGCGCTTCTCGGGCGCGCGATGGGCCGCGCTCGAGGGCAAGGGCGCACGCGTCCAACGCCCGTTGTGGGCCTCGACGTCGACCAAGAACCCGGTGTACTCCGACACGCTGTACGTCGACGAGCTGGTCGGCCGGCACACGGTCAACACGCTCGCGCAAGCCTCGGTCTGGGCCCTGCGCGACCACGGTGACCCCAAGCCCGACACGATCGTCGAGAATCTTGACGGCGCGCGACGTGCGTTCGACGAGCTCGAGACGGGCGGCGTCAACTTCGACAACGTCACCGCAACGATCGAGCGTGAGGGTGTCGACTCGTTCGCCCGTTCGTACCATGACTGCCTGGCGAGCCTCGACAAGCGCCGCTCCGAAGTCGTCGCCTGACGCGCGCCGCTCCGAAGTCGTCGCCTGACGCGTCGCGCGCCGTCGAGGTCGTCGCCCGGTCAGCCCACGAGCGCGGCCGCGGCCTGGAGATGGGCCACCAGGTCGTCGAGGCGGCTGTGCGCGTTGACGCCACTTGTTGACGGCATGACGTAGGCCGGCACGCCGCCGAAGTGCTCGGGTTGCACGCCGGCTCTCGCGGATCGGTCGACGGCAACGCGCCAGCCCGCAAGCCCGACGAAACAGATCGTACCCGGCCGCAACCAGCGCACCAGCTCCTCGACCCGCGCGGCGCCGGACCGATACTCGGCTGCGCGCAACGTGTCGGCGCGCGGCGTGGCCCGCTTCACAAGATCGGTCATGCCGATTCCGTGTTGTGTCAGCGCGTGGAGCGGATCGCGTTCGCGCGTGACCAGGCCGGCAGCGACCGCAGCCGGCCAGAAGCGGTTCCCCGGGCGCGCGAACCCGACGCCCGCGTCGGCCGCGTAGAGACTCGGGTTGAGGCCGCAGACGAGGAGCCGCATGTCGGGCCCGACCGTGTCGGGCAGACTCCGCGCGCGCGCCGGGCACGCACATCGATCCACCGCCCGTCGAGCGTGATGGCTTCGACGGTGAGCCCGGCTCCCACCAGCAGCGGCTCCAACTCCTCGGGCTCCCACTCGCAGAAGAACCGGCCCGGGAAGTCGTCGCTCGCGAGGAGTCCCTCGGCGGCGCCTTGGCGCACCCGGATCCCCACCGGCGCGTCGACCGTGAGTGCCCAGTGAAGTCGCGCCAACGCGAGCGGCGTCGCCACACGCGCGACGTGCAGGTAGCTCTTCGCCGCCCACGCGCCGCCGAGCGCGCCGTCGCGAAACGGGAGTTGCTCGAGCGCGGCGCACACCACGAGCGCGTCGCGGGAGCGTTCCCGCACGAGTTGCAGCATCGCGGGCGCCACGTCGAGCGCGACGAGTGGGTGGCCGAGGACCTCGGCATGGAAGCCGGGCCCGCACCCGAGATCGGCGCGCAGCACGCCGGCTTCGATCCCGGCCGCGAACACCCGAGCCTGGTCGACCCCCTCGGCGCCACGGCGCGACTCCCATGCACGCGCCGACGTCTCGTAGACCCGTGCGGTCTCCTTGTGCACCGCCGTATCATCGCCGAGATGTCCCGATACCGAGTGATCCGCCCCGACCGCGCGGGCGAATCAACGAGGTGAGCACGGTCGGCGCCGACGGTGAGAGCGTTGCGCGCGCCGCGGCCCTGGTGGTCTTCGGCGCGACCGGCGATCTGGCGCACCGGAAGCTGTATCCGGCCCTGGCGCATCTTGCCGAGCGCGGCCAGCTTCCGGGGCGGCTCGCCGTCGTCGGCGTCGCCCGTACGGAGATGACCGACGATGACTATGCGGGCGAGGTCCGCAAGACACTCGCAGCTGCCGGCGCGGCCGAAGGGAGCAGCGCGCTCGACCGGCTCGCGGTGCGCTTCCGCTACGTGCGGGGCTCGTTCGACGACGGGTCGGTGTTCGGGCGCCTCGTTCGGGTGCTCGACGAGACCGACCTCGAGTACCGCACGTCGGCGAACGCGCTGTTCTACCTCGCGACCCTGCCGCAGGCATTCGGCACGATCGCGGCGGGCCTGGGTCGCGTCGGCTTGGCCGAGCAGCCGCCGGGCACGTTCCGGCGTCTCGTCGTCGAGAAGCCATTCGGCCACGACCTCGACAGTGCGGCGGAGCTCGACCACCGGCTGCACGAGTGGTTCCACGAGGAGCAGATCTACCGGATCGACCACTACCTCGCGAAGGAAACCGTCCAGAACATCCTCGCGCTGCGGTTCACCAACACGATCTTCGAGCCGCTGTGGAACCGGCGGTACGTCGACCATGTCGAGATCACCGTGGCCGAGCAGCTCGGCGTGGAGCACCGCGGCACGTTCTACGAGACGGCAGGTGCACTCCGCGACATCGTGCAGAACCACGTGCTGCAAGTGCTCGCGCTCACCGCCATGGAGGCGCCTGCGTCGTTCGCGGCCGATGCGATCCGCGACGAGAAGGTGAAGGCTCTCAAATCGGTGCGGCCACTCGATCCGGTGGAGCTCTCCGGGCGCGCGGTGCGGGCGCAATACGGGCCGGGCGAGATCAACGGCGAGCCGGTCGTCGGCTACCGCGACGAAGAGGGCGTCGCGCCCGACAGCACGACCGAGACCTACCTCGCGCTGCACCTCGAGATCGACAACTGGCGCTGGGCGGGCGTGCCCTTCTACATCCGCGCGGGCAAGCGGCTCCCCACGCGCGTGACGGAGGTCGCGCTGCGGTACAAGCAGGTGCCGTTCCTGCCCCTACCTGCGAGCGCGGTGGAGTCGGTGGAGCCCAACACGATGTGCCTGCGAATCCAGCCCGACGAGGGCATCGAGGTGTCGTTCGCGGCGAAGGTGCCGGGCTCGCCGTTCCGCGTGCGCAGTGTGCCCCTGCAGTTCAACTACTCGGCGTTCTCCGAGGCCGCGCCCGAGGCGTACGAGCGGGTGCTGCTCGACGCGTTCCTCGGTGACGCCACGTTGTTCATCCGCTCCGACGAGGTCGCACAGGCGTGGCGGATCGTGCAGCCGCTCCTCGACGCGTTCGAAGGCGGCCAGGTGCCGTTGCCGTTGTACCCTGCGGGTTCGTGGGGCCCGGCGGAGGCGGACGACCTGCTCGACGACGGCGACACGTGGCGCGCGCTGTGAGCCTCCCGGGCGAGGTGCAAGTGGTCAACGACGTCCCCCGGGCATTTGCCGCGCTGGTGGTGAGGGTCGCGCCCCGCTCGCTTGCGCTCTCCGGTGGCGACACCGCGCGTCAGTGCTACGAGTTGCTCGCTGATGCCGACGTCGACTGGTCGCGCGTCGATGTGTTCTGGGGCGACGAGCGGTGGGTGCCGACCGACGATCCCGGCTCCAACGAGCATCTGGCGCGCACCGCCTTCCTCGACAAGGTCACGCCGAACGCGGTGCATTCGATGCGCGGCGCCGGCGACACCATCGAGGCCGCGGCCGAGAGCTACGACCGCCTCGTGCGGGGCTTCGGGCCGATCGACATCGTGCACCTCGGCCTCGGGCCCGATGGTCACACCGCCTCGCTCTTCCCGGGTTCTCCGGCGCTCGAGGAGCGGGAGCGCTACGTCGTGCCGAATGGCGACGAGCAGCACCCGCACCCCCGCTTGACGTTCACCTACCCGGGGCTCGCAACGTCGCGCCTCGCCGTGTTCACCGTCGCGGGTGAAGACAAGCGCGAGGCGATGGCGCGGATACGAGCGGGCGACGATCTTCCCGCGGCTCGAGTGCGAGCCGACGAAGTGCTCTGGTTCGTCGACCCCGCGGCAAACGCCTGATCCAACGGTCGATCCGGCCGGGGCCGCCTAGGCTGCCCGTCGTGCTCAGTGAATCCGACGCCCGACAGCTGCTCGACGCGCCGATTGCCGATCTCACGGCCCGAGCGGCCCGCCGGCGTGACGGCGCCCACGGATCGCGGGTCACGTTCTCGCCGAAAGTCTTCATCCCGCTGACCATGCTGTGCCGCGACCGTTGCGGCTACTGCACGTTCGCCAAGCCGCCGGCCCGGCTGGGCGCGGCGTTCCTCGGGCTCGACGAGGTGCTGGCCATCGCACGGCGCGGCGCGGCGGTGGGATGCTCCGAGGCGCTGTTCACCCTGGGCGAGGCACCGGAGGCCCGGTATCCCGCCGCCCGCGAGTGGCTGTCCGCACACGGATACGCGTCGACGCATGAGTACCTCGTCGCGGCCTGCGCGGCCGTGCTCGAGGAGACCGGCCTGCTCCCCCACGCGAACGCCGGCGCGCTCGATGAAACCGCGCTCACCGAGCTCCGAGCAGTCAGCCCGTCGCAAGGCATGATGATCGAGAACCTCGCGGCGCGCCTCGGCGAGTCCGGCGGTCCCCATCACGGTGCGCCCGACAAGACGCCGGCACGGCGGCTGGCGACGCTCGAGGCCGCCGGCCGAGCGGCAGTGCCGTTCACCACCGGCATCCTCGTCGGGATCGGCGAGACGCGTGCCGAACGTCTCGATGCGCTCGTCGCAATTGGCGAGAGCCACGCGCGTCACGGCCACGTGCACGAGGTGATCATCCAGAACTTCCTGCCCAAGCCCGACACTGCGATGCACCGCGCTCCCCCGTGCACCCTCGATGAGCTGCGCTGGACGATCGCCGCGGCGCGCCTTGTGCTGCCCGCGACCGTACACGTGCAGGCGCCGCCCAACCTCAGCGATCCCGACGAGCTGCGCGCGCTGCTCGACGCCGGCATCGACGACTGGGGTGGCGTGTCGCCGGTCACCCCCGACCATGTCAACCCGGAGCGACCGTGGCCGGCGCTCGAGCAGCTGCGGGCCGCCACCGAGGCCGCCGGCAAAGTGCTCGCGCCGCGCCTCACCGTGTATCCGGAGTACGTGCGCGACGACAGCCGCTGGCTCCACCCCGAGGTGCGGTTCGCAGTGCAACTGCGCTCCGACAGCGAGGGCCTGGCGCGCGATGACACGTGGGCTCCGGGCCGTGGTGACGCACCGCCCGCGCTGTTGCCGGCGTCGCGTCCCGCACGCGCCGGTGATCGTGTCGGCGAGGTGCTCGATGGTGTGCTCGCGGGCGAGGAGGTGGGCTGCGACGAGATCGTCGCGTTGCTCGGCGCGCGTGGACCCGAGGTCACCCGCGTCGCCGAGCTGGCCGACGAGCTGCGACGCGTCGCGGTGGGCGACGCGGTCACCTTCGTGCGCAACCGCAACATCAACTACACGAACGTCTGCACGTTCAAGTGCCGGTTCTGTGCGTTCTCCAAAGGGCCGCTCTCGCTCAACTTGCGGGGCACGCCCTACCTCCTCGATCGCGAGGAGATCCAGCGGCGCGTCGTCGAGGCCGTCGAGTGCGGTGCCACCGAGGTGTGCCTGCAGGGCGGCATCCATCCCGACTTCGACGGTGACTACTACCTCGCTGTCGCGCGCGCCGTGAAGGAGGTCGCTCCCGGCATTCACGTGCACGGTTTCACGGCGTTGGAGGTCACGGAGGGTGCACGGCGCCTCGACATGCCGCTGCGCGAGTACCTGCTCCTCGCCAAGGAAGCGGGGCTCGCCACCTTGCCCGGCACAGCGGCCGAGATCCTCGACGACGACGTGCGCGCCGTCATCTGTCCCGACAAGGTCGACACCGAGGAGTGGCTCGACGCGCATCGCATCGCGCATTCCGTCGGGTTGCGTTCGAACATCACGATCATGTTCGGTCACGTCGAACGGCCGGTGCACGTGGCGCGCCATCTCCTCCGCACCCGTGCGCTGCAACGCGAGACCGGGGGCTTCACCGAGTTCGTGCCGTTGCCGTTCGTCCACATGGCCACTCCCCTGTTCTTGCAGCGCAAAGCTCGGCCGGGCCCAACCTTCCGCGAGGTCTTGCTCATGCACGCCGTCGGTCGCATCGCGTACCGCGGCGCGCTCGACAACGTGCAGGTGTCATGGGTCAAGACGGGCGCGGCCGGCGCACGCCAGGTGCTCCAGGCCGGCGCCAACGATCTCGGTGGCACGCTGATGGACGAGAACATCTCCCGCGCTGCGGGTGCGAGCCATGGCCAGGAGCTCGACGAGCACGAGTTCCGCCAGATCGTCGAGCCGATCGGCCGCAGGCTCGAGCAACGCACGACGCTGTACGGCCGGGTCCACACTGTCGGCCGCCGTCTGCGACCACCCGACGACGACCTCCTTGCATCGGGGGTCGTGGCGGTGCCGGTCGCCATCCGCGCGCCGGCCGTGGCGCGAGGGTGAGCGACGTGCACGTCGTGGGGATCGGAAACGCGCTTGTCGACGTGGTGACCCACGCCGACGACGCGTTCATCGAGAAGCACGGGCTCGCCAGGGGCGCGGCCACGATGGTCGACGAAGCGCGCGCCGAAAGCGTGTACGCCGACCTCGGGCCCGCGACCGAATCGTCGGGCGGATCGGCCGCCAACACGATCGCGGGTCTCGCATCGTTCGGCGCATCGGCCGCCTACGTGGGTCGGGTGCGCGACGACCAGCTCGGTCAGGTCTTCGCGCATGATCTGCGCGCCCTGGGCGTGCGCTACGAGGTCAGCCCGGCGACCGCTGGTGCCGGCACCGGGCGCTGCCTGGTGATGGTCACGCCCGACGCGCAACGCACGATGTGCACGTACCTCGGCGCGTCGTCAGAGCTTCATCCCGACGACATCGACCGCGAGGCTGTCACCAGCGCGCAGGTGACGTATCTCGAGGGGTACCTGTGGGACCAGCCCGACGCCAAGCTTGCGATCCGCCACGCCGCGAACCTCGCCCGCGAAGCCGGACGGCTCGTCGCGTTCACGTTGTCCGATCCGTTCTGCGTGGAGCGTCACCGCGCCGAGTTCCGAGCGCTGGTCGAGCACGAGATCGACGTGCTGTTCGCGAACGAGGCGGAGATCTGCTCGCTGTACGAGGTCGACGACTTCGACGCGGCACTCGGGTATGTCTATCGCCACACCGAGATTGCCGTCCTCACCCGGAGTGCGAAGGGATCCGTCATCGTGTGCGGCGCCGACAAGTACGTCGTCGACGCGGTCCCGATCGACGAGCTCGTCGACACGACGGGCGCGGGCGATCAGTACGCCGCCGGGTTTCTGTACGGGCTCACGCAGGGTCACGAGCTCCCGGCGTGCGGCCGGCTCGGCGCGCTCGCCGCGGCCGAGGTCATCCGGCACCTCGGCGCCCGCCCCGAGGTGCCGCTGGCAACGCTTGCCGCACAGGCACTCGACTGAGCCGCGGCGCGGTGGAGCGACTTCCCCGATACCGAACCGGCAACGCCGAGCTCGACCAGGCGATCCTGGTGCTCGTCAACCAGCTCGCCCCGGGTGACAACGACGATCTGATCTTCGAGCTCGTGACGTCCGCGCTCCGCCTCGCGCTCGACCACGCCGGCCGGGGCGATCTCAAGATCGCGAATGCTGCGCTGAAAGAGATGCGCTACGCGTTCAACGTCTTCGCCGGGTATCGCAACCAGCGCAAGGTCGCGATCTTCGGATCTGCCCGCACGCAGCCCGACGACCCGCTCTACGACCAGACCCGCCGGCTCGCGGGTGCGCTCGCGGCCCACGACTGGATGGTCATCACCGGCGCCGGTCCCGGGATCATGGAGGCCGGCGTCGAAGGCGCGGGACCCGAGAACTCGTTCGGTGTGAGCATCCGCCTGCCATTCGAATCGGTGAGCGCGCAGTTCATCACCGATGACCCGAAGCTCATCAACTTCCGCTACTTCTTCACTCGCAAGCTCGAGTTCATCAAGGAGTCGCACGGGTTCGTGTTGCTGCCGGGTGGGTTCGGCACCCTCGACGAGACCTTCGAGCTGCTCACGTTGGTGCAGACCGGCAAGTCACAACCCGCGCCGATCGTCCTTCTCGACGTGCCCGACGGTACGTACTGGCAGGGTTGGGCCGAGTTCGTCCGCGCCGAGCTCGAAGACCGGGGCTACATCTCCGGGAGCGATCTCCGCTTCGTACGTATCACCGACGACGTTGCGGTCGCCGTCGAGGAGGTCGTCAGCTTCTACACCAACTACGACTCGCAACGCTTCGTGGAAGGTCGCCTCGTCATGCGGATGCAGCACGCACCCTCCGACGCGGAGCTCGCCGCGCTCAATGTCGAGTTCGCCGACATCGTCGCCCGGGGGACCATCGAGCGAACCGGCCCCACGAAGGCCGAGCTGGCCGACGACGATCATGTCGATCGCGAGCGCCTGGCGTTCGTCTTCGACCGCCGCGGGTGGTCGCGCCTTCGCGAGCTGATCGACCGGCTCAACGGCCGCCCACCGGTCACCGGCTGAGCGCGCCGCCCCGTCAGCCGAACGGCGATTCGGGTGTGCCGCCGAGCGCGCGGATGGCCTTCTCGATGCCGCGCCGTGCCTGCTGCACCTTCTTCTCGTCGGCCGCGGCGTGGGCGTCGCCATCGGTGGCCGCCGCCCGGAGCCGGTCGTACGCGAGGTCGCGCAGCTGCTCCTCGATCCGGACCAGCTGCGCGATCAGCTCGTCGCGGTCGGTCATGCGGCGGGCGCGAAGTTTGGCTCGATTGCCGAAGACTACCGACACGGCTGAGTACGATCGGCGTTCGACACATGGAGGACGCGATCGATGAAAGGCCCAACCCGTGAATGGGTGACGTTCGACGACCCGAAGGAGAAGGGCCGTCGCTGGCAGATCGACGTGACGTTCCTCACGTCGCACTGGGAGTGCATCTTCGGCTGCGGCTGTCAGGGTGTGCTCACCGAGAAGTCGCCCGAGATGGTGCAGGGCTGCTGCTCGTACGGCGCCCACTTCGCCGATCGGGGCGACCGCGAGAACACCGTCAAGGCCGCGAAGCTCCTCACCGATGCCGACTGGCAGTTCGCGAAAGCCGGCCGCAAGAAGGGGATTTTCGCCAAGGCGGGCAAGGACGAGGACGGCAAGCAGGAGTGGCGCACCCGGCTCGTTGAGGACGCCTGCATCTTCCTCAACCGGCCCGGCTTCGCCGCCGGCGCCGGTTGCGCGCTCCACCTGCACGCGATGCGCACGGGCATCCATCACAGCGAGCTGAAGCCCGAGGTGTGCTGGCAGCTGCCACTGCGACGCACCGACGAGGAGCAGGACGACGGCACCGTGGTGTCGATCCTCTCCGAGTTCGGCCGTGACGGCTGGGGCGAAGGCGGCGACGATTTTGCGTGGTGGTGTACCGAGGCGCCCGCCGCGTTCGCGGGGTCGGAGCCGGTGTACCGCAGTCTCGCCGAGGAGCTGCGCAAGACGTTGGGCACGAAGCTCTACCGCCGGGTGGTCGAGTATCTCGAGACGCGTGAAGCTGCGCTGCTGGCGCCGGTCGTCCACCCGACTGAGCGCAAGGTCACGATCGGGCCGACCCGCACCAACGGTCGTGCCGCCGTGGCGATCGTGCGCTGAAGGCCCGGAGACCCGGAGCTGCGGAGTGGCGATGGCCGACGACTACGCCGCCCTGCTGCATGACCTCGCCGACGAGCAGGCTTCCCTGCTTGCCGCGATCGCCTTGATCGACGACGACCAGTGGTTCACGCCGACGCCGGCGAAGGGCTGGGATGTCCGCGACGTCGTCGCCCACCTCGCCGATACCGACGAGATCGCGATCGACACGTGCACCGGTGGCGCGCGGCCCCTCAACGAGTTCGCGCTCGGCCTGGCGTCGCCCGAGGACGCAACGCTGTGGGGCGTGCTGCGCGGTCGCCGCATGCCGGGCGCCGAGGTGCGGTCGTGGTACGAGCGCACCTCTCGGGCAGAGATCGACGTGCTCGCGACGCTCGACCAGGCGTTGCGGGTGCCATGGGGCCTCGGGATGCGCCCGCCGTCGTTCGTCACGGCCCGTGTAATGGAGTGCTGGGCCCACTCGCTCGACGTGCGAGACGCGCTGGCGCTGCCGGCTGCCGACACCGACCGGCTCCGTCATGTCGCTTGGATCGCGACGCGGGCGCTCCCCTACGCCTACACCGTCGCGGGGCGCGAGCCCCCTGAGGGTGCGCTGCGCGTGGAGCTCACGTTGCCGTCCGGTGCGATGTGGGCGCATGGGCCGTCCGACGCCCCCAACCGCATCACGGGTCCCGCGTCCGAGTACTGCCGGGTGTTCGTGCAGCGCATGCCGCGCGCTGCCGCGACCGGGTTGCGCGCCGAAGGCGACGTGGCCGGCGCCGCGCTCGATGTCGCGCGGCGCCTACCTCTGACCCCTTCTACGCGAGGAGCGCGCCGCCGTCGATGACGATGGCCTCGCCCGTGAGCCACGACGCGGCATCGGAGGCAAGGAACAACGCCGCACCCGCGATGTCATCGGGCATACCGAGACGCTTCATCGGATGGCGCACCGCGGCTCCTTCCTCGTCGGCTTCGTAGAGCGCGCGCGAAACCGCGTCTTGACCAGTCCGGGCACCAGCGCGTTGACCCGCACGGTCGGACCCAGCTCCATCGCCAGCTGCTTCGTGAGGTGGATGAGCGCCGCTTTCGACAGGTTGTAGATCCCGATGCCCGGGGACGGGCGGATGCCGCCGACAGACGCGACGTTGATGACCACGCCGCCGTGGTCTCGCATCCACGACCGCCATGCCGCCTGGGCCAACCACAAGGGGCCTTCGATGTTGACCTCGAGCACCTTGCGCACCGCGGCTTCTTCGACCTCGATCATCGGGCCGAAGACCGGGTTGGTGCCCGCGTTGTTGACCAGCACGTCGAGCGCCCCGAGCTCCGCGACGCAGTGCGCGACCGCCGCCTCGATCGCCGCCGGATCGCCCGCCGATCCCGCAAACGTCGTCACCCGCGCCCCCGTTCCCATTCTTGCGTCAGCAGCCGGGGTGACATCCCGGTTTGCGACGCAAGAATGAAGGGTGGTCGCGGTTTCCTCGAGCTCGTCGGGCTTTCGGGCCATGACGGCGACGCTCGCACCGGCCTTGACGAACGCCTCGGCGATGGCACGGCCGATGCCGCGGGTGCCGCCGGTGACCAGCGCGACCTTCCCGTCGAGACGGAACGCGGTCACGGGATCGAAGTTCACGGCCGCACGCTAGAGGTAGAGGCCGGTCTGGTCTTCCTGGCGCTTCGACGCGACCGCGTGTACGTCTCGCTCGCGCAGGATCAGGTACTCGTCGCCGCGAATCTCGACCTCATAGCCGGCGTCGGGGGCGAAGAGCACGAGGTCACCTTCCTCGACGTTGCGAACGGTCGGCCCGACGGCCACGACCTCCGCCCACGCGAGCCGGCGTTCCACGTTGGCCGTCGCCGGGATGAGGATGCCCGAGCGTGACTTGTGCTCTCCCAGCTCCTTCGACGGCAGCGCGAGCAACCGGTCGGCGGTCATATGGATCGAGGGCTTGTCGTCGCGGTTGGAGAGGTCGGGAGCTTCGGGCACGTCAGGAGGTTACTGCCGCCGCCGCAACGCGCTGACTCCGGGCGCGGCCGGACCCAGCGGCTAGATTCCGGCCGTGTCCACGTCTCCTGACGCCGCGGTGCGACGCGCCGATTTTGAGCTCCCGGCTCCAGCGCGTTGCGGGTACCGCACGGGCGTACCTCATGCTCACGAAGCCCCGCGTCATCGAGTTGCTGCTCGTCACGACCGTTCCCGCGATGGTGCTCGCCGCCGGCAAGATGCCGTCGCTGGAGTTGATCGTGGCCGTGCTGCTCGGTGGCGCGCTGGCTGCCGGTGGGGCCAACACGATCAACTGCTGGATCGAACGCGACCGTGACCAGCTGATGCGGCGCACGCATCACAGACCGCTCCCCCGCGGCGAGATCGCGCCCCGCCACGCGCTGGTCTTCGGTGTGCTGCTCGAAGCCGCCGCGTTCGGATGGCTGTGGTCGACGGTCAACCTGTTGAGCGCAACGCTCGCAGTGAGCGCCATGCTGTTCTACGTCTTCGTGTACACGATCTGGCTGAAGCCCCGCAGCACGCACAACATCGTGATCGGTGGCGCGGCCGGTGCGGTGCCCGTGCTCGTGGGCTGGGCTGCTGTGACCGGTGACCTCGCCGCGCCCGCGTGGGTGATGTTCGCGATCGTGTTCTGCTGGACACCCCCGCACTTCTGGGCGCTTGCGTTGCGATACCGCGACGACTACGCCGCCGCGAGCATTCCGATGCTTCCCGTCGTCAAGGGCACCCAGGCAACAGCGCGGCAGATCGTCGTGTACTCCGGTGTCGTGGTCGCGGTCACGTTGTTGCTCTTCGGTGTCGAGCCGATGGGTCTCGTGTATTTCGTCGCCGCGATCGGCCTCGGTGGCGCGTTCATCTGGCAGGCACTGCGCCTCGCTCACGACGCCACGCCGCGAGCGCGCGATCAAGCTGTTCATGTACTCCAACACCTACCTGGCGCTGTTGTTTGCCGCCATTGCCGTCGACACGCTCATCCGCCACGCCACCTGAGGCGATACGCCCGCGGCGCAGTTCGGGCCGCCGCACGGCGCTCGTCGCCGGGCTGCTGGCGCTGCTCATCGCCGCGGGAGCCGTCATCTACGCCGTCAGCACCAACGGCGGTACCGCCGCGACCACGCGTGACCCTCGTGAGTCGCAGGTCGCCACACCCGGGGTCGCCAGTGTCGGCAAGGACGCCCCCGCCTTCGACCTGCGCACGCTCGACGGCAAGCGGGTGCAACTCGCGGCGTTGCGGGGCCGGCCGGTGATCGTGAACTTCTGGGCGTCGTGGTGCGCGCCGTGTCGCCAGGAATTCCCGCTCCTCAAGGACACGCTGGCGAAATACCGCAAGGACCGGCTCGCGGTGGTCGGCGTCGTCTATCAGGACATCCCCGGTGACGCCCGCGCCTTCGCGAAGCAGACGAAGGCCACCTGGCCCCTCGGCGTCGACGGTGACCGCAGCACCACGATCGCGTATCAGGGTGCGCCGCGATCCCGCAGACGTTCTTCATCAGGCCGAACGGGATTATCAACCAGCGGATCTTCGGGCTGCGTTCGGCCGAAGGGCTCGACCGCCAGATCGAACGGATCGTGCCCGCGAAGACCACACCGACGACCGCGGTCGGTAGTCGTTAGTCCTCCCAGCGGAAGAAGCGGATTGCGAGCAGCGGCGCGCCGACGGCCCACACGACGAGCACCAGCAATGCTCCGGCCGGAAACGCCACGCGAGAGTTGAGCACGGCCCGCACGCTCTCCGAGACGCGGCGGCGGGAAGCAGCTTGGCGACGGCTTGCAGCCCGCCGGGGAGCTTGTACAAGGGGTACGCCATCCCGCCGAGAAAGAGCAGCACGAGATACAAACCGTTGGTGACCGCGAGATTGGCCTCGGCCCGGAGCGTGCCGGCGAGCAACATGCCGATGCCCGCGAACGCAACGGTGCCCACCAGCAGCACGCCGATCGCCGGCACGATCCGCCACGTGAGATCCCAGCCGAGCGCGACACCGGTCGCGAGGATGATGATCGCCTGCACCACTTCGATCACCAGCACGTTGGCCGTCTTCGCCACGAGCAGCCCGTCGCGCGCCAGCGGTGTCGACCCGAGGCGTTTCAGCACGCCGTAGCGCCGCTCGAAGCCGGTGGCGATTCCGAGGCTCACCATCGCGGTGGACATCACCGCGAGCGCGAGCACTCCCGGCACGAGGAAATCGACCGGGTTCTTGATGTTGCTGATCGTGTCGACCTGCGAGAAGAAGATCAGGATGCCGATGGAAATCCCGATCGCGACGAGCAGGGCCTCGCCTTGACGGATGGTGAGCGTCAGCTCGATGCGGGTCTGGGCGTGCACTGCCGCGGCTCTCATGACGCGCTGTCGTCGGTGAGCCGCAGGAACACGTCCTCCAGTGAGCGCCGGCCCGCCTGCAGCTCGCCGAGGGCGACGTGGTGATCGCGCAGCCAGCCCGCGAGGTCCGCGACCAGGTCGGGTGTGCCCGGCGCGGCGATGAGGTACTCACCGGGCCGTGGCTCGACGACCTCGCCGGCACCGAGGTGGAGCGCACCCGCCAGCGCGAGGACGTCGAGCCCCGGCGCGGCGGAGAAGCGCGTGTCGTCACCGGCGCCACGGGTGGTGAGCTCGGCGGGTGATCCCTCGATGACGATGCGGCCGTGATCGATGATCGCGATGCGGTCGCACAGGTGCTCCGCTTCGTCCATGCCGTGGGTCGTGAGCACGACGGTGACCCCGTCGTCGCGCAGCCCGCGGATGAGGGCCCACGTGGTCACCCCGCGTGCGGGTCCATGCCTGCGGTCGGCTCGTCGAGGAACACCAGCGACGGACGCCCGATCAACGCCAGCGCGAGCGACAGCCGTTGCTGTTGCCCGCCGGACAGGCGCCGCACGACCGTGCGCTGCTTGTCGCGCAGCCCCACGACGTGGAGCAACCGCTCGGGGTCATCGGGATCGTCGTAATACGACGCGAAGAGCCGCAGCGCCTCGAGCGGCCGGATACCCGGGTACAGGCCGCCGGACTGGAGCATCACGCCGATCCGGTCCCGCAACTGCGCGCCCTCGCGCCATGGATCGAGCCCCAGCACCATTGCCGTGCCCGCATCGGGACGGCGGTAGCCCTCGAGGATCTCGACCGTGGTGGTCTTCCCGGCGCCATTGGGGCCGAGCAAGCCGAAGACCTCGCCCTGCGCGATGTGCAACGAGAGGCCGTCGACGGCGCGGGTCTCGCCGTAGTGCTTGCGAAGGTCGGCGACATCGATCGCGAGCGTCGCCGTGGTCATCGCGGGCGAGCCTAGCGAAGCCCGGTCGCGGCGCCCCGACGCGGCTCGTGTGCCACGCGCCGGACAGAATGGGCGCGGCATGGACTGGCAGTACCTCCTCCTCATGGGCATGTGTGCAGTGGTCACGCTGCCGCTCGAGCTCGTGCTGGGCGCTCGGGTCTGGAGCAGGCCACGGCGACTGCTCTACGCGCTCGTGCCGCCGGTGATCGTGTTCTACCTGTGGGACGTTGTTGCGATCGCGCGCGGCGACTGGTCGTTCAACCCGCGCTACGTGACCGGCGCGCGTCTTCCGGGCGACGTGCCGGTCGAGGAGCTCGCGTTCTTCGTGGTCATCCCGATCTGCGGCCTCCTCACGCTCGAAGCCGTCCGCCGCATCCTCGACCGCGCGGCCCGGTGATGCGCTGATGCGGGAATACACCATCGCCGCACTCGCGAGCGTGGTCGCTGTCGTGCTGCTGGAGCACTACTGGTTGCGCACCGGGCTCTTGCGCGCGGCGGGCCTACTGGCTCGCGATGGCGATCTGCTACGCGTTCATGGTCGCCGTGAACGGGTGGCTTAGAGCCGCGAGGAGATGGAGGTCCTCTTCACCCTCCTGGCCGAGCGCTACGAGCGCCGCTCGGTCTTGATCACGAGCAACCTCGTCTTCTCCAAGTGGGACCAGATCTTCAAGGACCCGATGACGACGGCGGCCGCTATCGACCGCGTCGTCCATCACGCCGTCATCCTCGAGCTGAACATGGAGAGCTACAGGGCCGAGGCGGCCCGTCAGCGCTCCCGCGGCCCGAAGGACATCGCCTGAGGAGCACCGGCCGTGGAAATGTGGAAATCGCTCCACTCCGCTTCGCTGCGTTTCACGATTCCCACATTTCCACCGCCCCGCTACCACTTTCTCTCTGAGGAAAGGAGATCGAGAGCAGCCCCGCCGGTCGCCACGACGGCGCCCTGGCGGATCAGCAGTCAGGAGACCCCGACCCGGTAATTCCTATTGTCGTCAGCCGGTATTTCTATTGACGCCGGACACCCACGAGCGCCTCGTGGATGAATCTCGTCGAGTCCTGGTTTGGTCTCTTGACGAGAAAGTCCGTGCGGAGAGCCTCATTCGACTCCGTCGCACAACTCATCCGGCACATCGAGGCCTTCATTGCCCACTGGAACGAGAACCCGACGCCATTCGTCTGGACGAAACCCGCTGATGAGGTCCTCCAGAAGGCCCGACGTGCGAATTAACCTGACTTTCGGGACGAGACACTAGGGAAGGAGAAGATCATGAGAAAAGTCACGAACTTCCTGCTCGCCATCGCAATACTCGTGGGGACAGCGACCATCGCCCCACCGGCGGTAGCTTGCGCGAGACACATGATTGCAAACAGAGACACGTGCGCTGACCCGCCATGCCCAGTAGTGATCTGCACCCTGATAGGTGAGGACGCCAACTACTGCTACTACACGTGCTAGGCTAGACAGTCGCGCTGGCACGTGCCGGGCCCGAGGGCCCGGCACGTGCCAGACGTGGGAGATTTCGGAGCGAAGATATGCGAGGACGCCTGCTAACGGGCATTTCGGTTGCCATGCTCTGTCTTTCGGCCCAAGGAACGCCGCCGGTCTCCATGAAGGTCAGCGCACTCGTGGACGGAGTCCAGCGCGGCACGCACCTTACAGCGGAGATGCGAGCGGACTATGTGCTGCTTGATCTCACTCCTGGATCAGGGAAGCCCGGTCAGCCGTCCGAGGTACTTCGGATGAAGGGCGTGGGCGTGCTCCGCATAGACGTGACTGTTCCCGCGTCAGGAAAGGCGCGGCCCAAGACGACGGCGGAGATCCTCTTCGACAAACCTCTCTCCCCTGCGCCGGCGGGAATGGCAGCGATCATGGAGTTTCCGATTCACTATTCGCTCACTTGCGGCCCCTCCTCTCCCGACTGTGGGGCCAGGACAAGAGACTCCACGTTTGCCATGAAGGTGCCGCCGGATCCGGCCCAGTCCTTTTCGCCCTGCCTTCAGTTCCGGAGAGGAATGAACGCGAGCGACGTTCTGGTGGCGATCGGGCCGGATTGCGAAGACCCCCGGAAGAACAATCCCACGATCGTAAAGCAGTAGGGCCGGTCCGACCTCGATGCAAACCGTGCCTGAGAAGCCCGCGGTCCCGCGGGGTGTCCCGGCGAGCGGTCAATGGGACGCATTCTGGCACCTCGCGTCGAAAGAGATCCGCGATCATTCACGGGGACGGCGATTCCTGCTTGGCGCTGTGATGACGTTGGCCCTTTGCCTTCTGGCCGCGGTAATTCGGTTTGGGGATTTCCGGCAGGCACATCAGGAGCGGAATCTGTTCCTTCAGCGGTGGGTGCCGTCGGTCACGGAACAGCTGGAGAGAGACGAAGTCGTACAGGTCGAGAATACGCGAGCGGTGTCACCGCTTTCGGTACTTGCAGTCGGGCTCGAGCCGGTCGTGCCCTTTCGATTCAGCTCGACGAAGGAGGGCCTGCGTTTCGGACAGAGCCGAAGCGCCCAGAATTCGATCGACGCTCTCTTCGGATACCTGGACATCTCCTTCGTCGTAACGACGTTACTGTCGCTGCTGTGCATCGCGTTGACGTTCGATTCGGTTTGCGGTGAGCGGGCGGACGGCACGCTGGCGCTGCTGCTGTCCTATCCCGCCGAGAGAAAGACGATCGTCGCTGCCAAGATAGCAGGGAACGTGGTTGTGGCGGCACTCAGTTTCCTGCCCGCCCTTGGAGTGACATACCTGTTCGCACTCGCATCCGGGGTTGGCACGATGAGCCCGTGGCACTGGCTCGTCTATATGGCCTTCGCATGTTTGTACCTGCTGGTGTTCGTCGCTACGGGGGTCGCGATAAGCACCAGAGCGCGAAAGCCCGTCGATGCGCAGTTGGTCTCACTGTTCGTCTGGGTGATGATGGTGTTCGTGCTGCCGCGCGTCGTGGCGCTGGTGGTGAACCAGGTACGCCCTCCCCTGCGTGCGGTCGAACTGTCCATTCGCGAGGACGAAATGCTGTCGCGGTTGCGTCTCGCGCACAATCGCCGGCTGGAGAAGGCATTCTTGCTCTACATGAGCGGCGACTCCGAGGCCGCGAGCAGAAGGGACGAGTTCGATCGGATCCGGCGCGACTCGATGGACGAACTGCGCAGGGAACGTCGCGTGGTGCTTGGAAAGATATGGGATGAGCAGCGAGCGGACGAGGAAGCCCGGGAACGGTACGCCCGCATCTTCGCTGTCTGCTCTCCGGCAGCGATCTTCCAGCAGGCGGGGGCCGAGCTGGCCTGGGACGGGGGTAGAGCAGCGGCGGCACTTCGTCTACGAAGCGAGGAATTACGACGAGAAGATCGGTCGCCGACTCGCGGAGAGCCGGGACTTCTTCTACGCGCGTGAGACCGAGAATCGCGGCCGCGCACTCGTCGTGCACGACGACGTGCGGGCCTTCATGGTGCCCTTCAAGCCGACCTGGGCGTCTTCCGATGCCATCCTGCGATCCTGCATGGTCCCGCTGTCGCTTCTGTCGCTGTTCGCCGTCGGAGCCGTCGCGATGGCCATCAGCGGGGCAGAGCGAATGGACGTGCGGCCATGAGCGACGGGCTGCGGGTGCTCGGGGTCACGGCCGTATTCAGGGGTTCATCGCGCGGCGTGTTCGACGTGAGCCTGGCCGTGGGTGCGGGATCAGCGTATGCGCTGCTCGGGGGAAACGGCGCAGGGAAGACCACGCTGATCAATCTGTGCCTGGGGCTCCTTCGCCCCGACAGAGGCTCGATCAGCGTGGCAGGCGTGGACATCGGAGCGATCGATCGGCGCGAAACGGCGGCTGGCCTATGTGCCTGAGGTGTCTCGGCTGTATGGCCACCTGGACGCCTTCGAGAACATAAAGTTCTTTGAGAGGCTGAATGGCACTACGCCGTCGGACGCTACGGTGACCGAGGCGCTCGCAAGTCTGTCATTCCCGAAGGAAGCGAGTCGACGGCCACTGTCGACCTATAGCAAGGGAATGCGGCAGAAAGTGGTGATTGCAATGGGCCTCGTGAAGCGCGCCGATGTGTTTCTTCTCGACGAGCCGACATCGGGGCTGGATCCTTTGAGCGCACGGCAGCTCCGGGGAGCGATCGACACTCTGCGCGCGAGAGGAGCGGCGATTCTCATCGCTTCACACGACGCGCACAACATTCTCGCCTATTCGGATCGAATCGCCCTTTTGCGTGACGGGCATCTCGTAAGTGAGCGCGCCAGCGGGGGCATGAGCCAGGACGACGTCGAAAGGTATACGAGGAGTCTTGAGAGGGTTCTCGCCGCTCTCGTTCTCGCCTTCGCTGGAGGCGGACCGATGTCGGCGCAGCAAGGCCGTTCTGAGGCTCAGCTCCGCATCGACGTCGAGCACGCGGAGCTGAAAGAGCAGCTCTCGCGGGAACTGCTCATTAGGAAGCGCACCCTTGCTAAGCAGGGGCTCTTGTCGGAAGCCGATCTGAAGACAGCAGAAGCCGAGCTGAGGCTGGCCGAGCTGGAGACGATGCGGGCACAGATAAGCTACACGAATGAGCTGCCATCGTTCCGCATCGTCGCCGCAAGGAAGAGCGCACCGCAAGGTGGGCGCCTTACGGTTGCCCTCAGTTTTGAGCTGCCCCGTATTCCGGCGGTGTGCGGCAGTATCTCGTGAGCCTCCGTGACGCGAGCAGCATCATTTCGGAGCCGTACCAGGCATCGTTGACTTTGCATGGTTACGGCGCGCGCCGGCACACTCTCACTTTTCGGCTGTTGAAGGATACTGACGAACTCACGGTAGTTATCGCATCGGGGACGCGACGCGAGGAGATCCCAATTCTCCTTCAGCGCGGCGGCGGCGAGCGGTCCATCAGTGTACGTGCCCAGAATTTCTCGCAGGAGGCGGCGCTCGACGACAAGGCGGACTACGCTCTCGAGCTGGAGCGCTTCTCGTACGGAAGTCGTGATGTGAAGTTGCTCGTGGTCGGCCTGCCGGTAGAGATGTCCTATGAGTGGATTGACGCGTCGACGAAAGCGAAGCTGAGTTCTCTTCGGTTTGCCGACGCGCAAAACGGGGCCCGGATCATTCTGAGAGTCTATGTTCCCGCGAACGCGAATGCCGATTGGTTCGGCCGCGTCGTGGCCTTCCGAGCGGAGGTCCGCGATGGAGAGAGTGCGGCGGGAGCGTAGACCTTCAGCTACGCCCCGTCGGGGCACCCAAGCTCGCGCTGACCGCGGACAACCTGCTTGTGAACATGGATCGCAAGGGCTCGATAGACGTATTCCTGACTCTCGAGAACACCGGAGGCGTCGCTGCGAGAGACGTGAGTGTCGAGACCGATCTCCCGATTGGCTTCAATGCTGTGATAGCACCGCAGCGTCTGGCTGTTGTCGATCCTGGGCAACGATCTCGCATTTCCGTCAGGTTAACTGCCGCAGCAGACGCCGTGCCGGGCGACTACAACCTGAAGGTGCGTGCAGGCGCGGTGACGAAGCTCGCGAACATCGTGAGTCCGGAGCAGTCCTTTCGCCTGATCCTCCGGTCAGGCAGCTGGTGGACGTACCTGGGCTTCTGGGTCCCCTTGATTGTCGCAGGCGTCGGAGGATGGTTGTTCCTGAGACGGCGTTCAGGAGGCCGGCCGGGGCATTCTGCGCATCCCTGAAGGGCGACTGGAAAGAGAAGAGAAGAACTGTCGCCCCCGGTTGGCGGGGCGAGCTTTGAGGGAACCGTCGGCGTGGTCGACGTCCACGACTCACACCCCGGGCGTCCGCGCCACGAGGCTCCGCGCCCGGATCGGGTCCGTCGTTCCTTTCGCGCGAATGTCGGAGAAGTGAGAAGTGGGTCATCTGGCCGCTCGTTGTCGCTGATCGCATCGGCGCGAAGGCGGTTCCACGCTGAACGCGCAAGGCCAGCAGAATCGGAGGACCAGAGGCGCCGACTCGCGGCAGGCGACGGGGGAGCGTTCGACGGGCACCCATCCTGATCTTTTCGTAGGACCCAAGGGGCCAGCCTCCTCA
>CAWEZO010000008.1:0-146151 GCA_963813635.1 uncultured Actinomycetes bacterium
AACACCTCGGCTGCCTTGGCTTGCAGCTCGGGTGCGGCCATCGAGATGTCGAGGCCTTCGGCCAGGTAGCTCGTTGGCACGAGAAAGGTTCCGTGTTTGACCATGAGCTTGATGGTGTCGTCGCTCGCGAGTGAGCCGTGCTCGATGCAGTCGACACCGGCGCGAATGCAGGCGCGGATACCGGCGTCGCCGTGCGCGTGGGCGGCGACGCGCAGCCCCGCGCGGTGCGCCTCGTCGACGATCGCTGCGAGCTCCTCGTCTGAGTACTGCTGTGCGCCGGCGGCGCCGCTGTGTGACATGACGCCGCCCGAGGCGGAGATCTTGATGACCTGGGCGCCGTGCTTGATCTGGTAGCGCACCGACTTGCGTACCTCGGGCACGCCGTTGGCGATGCCTTCCTCGACGCTCAACGGCAATACGTGCGGTGCCATTCGCTGGAACATCGTCGGGTCGAGGTGACCGCCGGTGGGTGTGATTGCGTGCGCCGCGGGGACGATGCGTGGCCCGATCACCCAACCGGCGTCGATCGATCGCTGCAAAGCCACGTCGAGGAGGTAGCCACCGGTCTTGACCATGAGCCCGAGGTTGCGGACTGTTGTGAAGCCCGCGAGGAGTGTCGTGCGTGCGTTGACGGTGGCGCGCAGCGTCCGGAAGACGGGGTCGTCCTGCACGCCATGCACCGCGCGGCGAACCGGTGACGCGGTGTTGGGTCCACCGAGTAGGAGGTTGATCTCCATGTCCATCAAGCCCGGTAGGAGCGTGACGTCACCGAGGTCGATCTCCGCCGCCGGTGACGGCACGTCGGCCGAGCTGACAGCGGCGATGCGGTTGCCCTCGACCACGATGACGGCAGGCGAACGAACCTCCCCGGCTTCGACGTCGACCCAGCGGTCGGCACGCAGGAGGATGGCGTCGCTCATGGCGTGGGCTCCCGGAAGCAGGTGAAGTACGCGGATCCGCTGTCGGGGACGCGCGGCTGGAGCCACACCTCGACGGGGAACGACACGTTGATGAACGAGTAGACGAGATGCATCAGATTGACAACGTTCTCGGGCATGTCGTCGAGCGCGAATTGATCGCAGTAGACGATTGCGGCCGAGACACGCTGAGTCATCGCGTCGTAGAACGTCTGCAGCTCCGACACCGGGCTTGCGACACGCGTCGAATAACGCTCCGGCTCGGTCGCGAGACACCACGTCTCGGCGAACGATTCGAGGTCGGCGAACTCCTCGGGTAGCAGCCTCATGCGAGCGCACCCTTGGCGCGTTGGTAGTCGTCGACCCAGTCGGCTACGACCTTGTGCAGGTGCCGCAGCAGGACCTCTTGATCGTTGAGATGGAAGCGGTCGACGGCGCGGGTCTCGAGCGAGAGCTGCGTCGCTTCGAGGGTGTTGCCGTCTTGCAGAGCGAACTCCTTGAACGTGACGGCGGTCATCTCGTGCGCGATCCGTTCTCGTGCCGTGCGCGCCGGCAGGAAGTAGACGTTCCCCTCGAAGATGTGCGTGTTGTACGACGTCGGCCAGTAGTGGTACGTGAGGTACCAGCCTTGGCTCCAGATGAGGATCACGAAGTTCGGGAACAGTTGGAACGAGTCGAGCCCCCACGGGTTGCAGCGCCCCGGGTTCACGCCCGGGGGCATCTTCCCCAGGTCGGGCTTGTCCCATGGGCCGAACAGGCCGCCCGCGCGTCAACATTTCGGACGGCTTGACCGCGTCGTCGCCCATCTCCCAGTTCCGCACGCCAGAGGTGCTGACGAGCCGATGTGGACCGTCGATGCGGTAGTGCGGCGCCTCGAAGCCGAGCTTCTGACCCGCGGCCGCGTACCGCTCGCGCGACTGCTTCGCGTGCAGGACGGGTGCGTGGTAGAACTCCGCGAACGCGTCCATGAACAGTTTCCAGTTCGCGTGTACCTCGGTGCGATAACCGAACCGCTCCGTCATGCGGTCGAACGGGTAGCCGTCGAGCGCCGTGATCATCGGCCCGAGGAATTCGCGCAGCGACTGTTCCGGTTCCTTCGCGAGGTTGACGAAGGCGAAGCCGGCCCAGACGTCGCAATGGACGGGCACCAACCCGTGGCAGCTCTTGTCGAGATCGAAGAACTCGCTCTCCTGCTGCACGAAGTTGAGTGTCCCGTCGAGGCCGTAACGCCAGCCGTGGTACTTGCACACGAACTGCCGAGCGACGCCCTCGGTCTCCTCGCGGGGGAGGTCGTTCCACACCAGCTTGTTGCCGCGGTGGCGGCAAATGTTGTGAAACGCACGGATGCCGCCGTCGCGGTCGCGCACGACGATGATCGAGGCGTTGGCGACGGCGAGCTCCTTGGTGAAGTAGCTGCCGGTCTTCGGGAGCTGCTCCGCGCGGCCGACGTTCAGCCAGGCCCGCTTAAAGATCGCTTCACGCTCGAGCGCGTAGAAGTCGGGGGAGATCGAGTCGCCGTACCCGACGGGTTCGGTCCCGAGTTCCGGATAGTGCTCGGTCCATGTGCCCTCGGTTGGCTTGGCAAAGCGCGGCATGTGGTCCTCCGCTGGTCCTCTACTGGATCGGCTCGTCGCCGAGGATGGTGGTGCGCAGCATCTCGCGGCCAGACGTCGGGTCGTAGGGCGCGGCGCGGTGCAGCACGCCGCGGTTGTCCCAGATCACCGTGTCGCCGACGGACCATTCGTGGCCGTAGACGCGTTTCGGCGTCGTCGCGCTGGCGAGCAGTTCCGCGAGGAGTGCGCGGCCTTCGCAGAAATCCATGCCTACGACGTAATCAGCCGACGCCCCGAGTAGCAGCGAGCGACGGCCGCTACGGTGCGTCCACACGAGGGGGTGCTCGTGTGTGGGTCGCGATCGCCACGCGGCAAGCTGCTTCGGTGACGGGTCGGGGTTGACGCGCCGCTGCGACGCCTCGAGTGAATGGACGACGCGCAACCTCGCGAAGCGCACCTCCTCGTCGTCGGTGAGGTCGTCGTACGCGGCATAACTGCTCGCGAACTCCGTTTCGCCGCCGTGTTCGGCAACCGCTTCGGCCGACAGCACCGTCGCCATTTGGGGGCACTCGTCGCCGTCGGGTGTGCAGCCGTCGACGTGCCACGCGAACGTTCCCCGGAGGTACGACGCCGAACGGCCGCTCTTCGTCGGGTCGAGCGACACGCGGTAGATGCCTGGGACGTCGGTGTTCCCGTTCGAGGCATCGATCTCGCCGATGTGGCGGCAAAACGCGATCTGCTGCTCGGGAGCGAGGTGCGCACCCCGAAACACGAGGACGCCGTGGGTTTCGAGCGCCTCTACGAGCGCGCTCGCGAGCGTTGCTTCGCTCGCAAGCCGTTCCGCGTCGATACCGAGCACTTCGGCGCCAACCGTTGCGCCGAACGGCCGAACCTCTACCGCCGTCACGGCGCGGGCTCGCGGATGCGGTCGAGGACTGCGTCGGCGGCATCGATCGTCTTCGGTTGCCCGAAGATCTCGATCGCCATGGAGACCATCACGAGCGAGTAGATCAAGCGTAAGAGGTTCGTGACCTCAGCCGGCAGGTCGTCGAGCGGGAAGTTGTCGCAGTACTCGATCGCTTCTTCGACACGAGGGAAGAACGCATCGTAGAACGCGCTGAGCTGGGCCATCGGGCTCAGGTGTCGTTGACGCCAGCGCTCCGCCTCCGTCGCAAGGCACCAGGTCGACGCGAACGGCTCGAGCTCCGCAAACGCCGGGGGCAGCATCGCCGTCATCTGATTTCCCCCACGGTCTCGGGGCGGTACTGCGCGACCCAGTCGGCGACGACCGCGTGGAAGTGACGCACCAGGATCTCCTGGTCGCTGAGCGGGAACTCGTTCACGGCGCTGGTCTCGAGCGCGGCTTGCGTCCCGCCGAGCATGCCGGCGTCCTGGAGCGCGAACTCCTTGAAGACGACCGCCGCGACTTCGTGCTCGACGCGCTCGCGAACGTTGCGCGCAGGATGGAACGCGAGCGTGGTTTCAAAACGATGCGTCCCGGGCGACGTCGGCCAGTATCGGTAGACGAGGTACCAGCCGCCGTAGATCAAGATCTGGACGTTCGGGAAGATCTGAAAGTTGCTGATACCCCAGGGCTCGACACCGCCGGGATTCAGCCCGGCCGGCAGCGGCCCAAGATCGGGTGTCTCCCACGGTCCGACGAGTCCGCTGCGCGTCGCGCGCTCGATCGGGTACATCGCTTCGGGCGGCAGCGTCCAGCGGCGCGCGCCCGCTGTACTGACGACACGGTGCGGGCCCTCGAGCTGGAAGTGCGCGCACTCGACGTTCATGTTCGGTCGCCGCACCGCAGGTGGAATCTGCTGCGGGTGCAACGAGGGCACGTGGTAGTACTCCTGGAACGCGTCGGCGAACAGTTTCCAATTGCTGTTGTTGCGCGCCTCGAAGTCGTAATGCTCGGTCAGCGCGCCGAAGGGATAGTCGTCCAGCGCGGTGATCATCGGCCCGAGGAACTCACGCAGCGTGTGACGGGGTTCGCGGTCGAGGTTGACGAAGATGAAGCCGTTCCACACGCTGCAGTGGACCGGCGCGAGCCCATTCGCATCCTTGTCGACGTCGAAGAACTCGTTCTCCTGTTGGATGAAGGTGAGGGCACCATCGAGGCCGTACCGCCAGCCGTGGTACTTGCACACGAACTGCCGGCAGAAGCCCTGCGCCTCCTCGCGCGGGTAGTCGTTCCACACCAGCCGGTTGCCGCGGTGACGACATACGTTGTGGAATGCGCGCACGCCGTCGTCACGATCGCGCACGATGATGATCGATGCGTTCGCGATCTCGATGTTCTTCGTGAAGTAGCTCCCGACCTTCGCCAGCTGCTCGACACGGCCGACGTTCAGCCACGCCCGCTTGAAGATCGCCTCCCGCTCGAGCTCGTAGAACTCCGGGGACACGCAGTCGTCGAACGAAATCGGGCCCGTGCCGAGCTCCGGGTAGTGCTGCGTCCAGCTGCCCTCAGCAGGTCTGGGCCAACGTCTCATGCCGCACCCTCTCTCCAGCTGCGAAATTCGTCACTCGACGAACTATAATTCACCAGATGACGAAACCGGCAACCCGCGCGGTCCCGCGGCGAACGGAAGACGCACGGCGGCCGCGCCGCGTTCGTGGACGACCCAGCGGGGAGCGAACGCCGTCGACGCGTGACGCGCTGCTCGATGCCACCGAGGCGATCATGCTCGACGACGGCTACGCCGCAGTGAGCACGCGACGGCTCGCGGCCAAGGCGGGCACCGACAAAGCACTGGTCCACTACTACTTCGGAACGATGGACGACTTGTTCATCGCGCTCTTCAGACGCAATGCGGAACTCGGCGCGGAGCGCCTCGGAGAAGCGCTGGCGTCGCCACAGCCGCTATGGGCGGTTTGGGACGCGATGCACGACCAGTCGAGTACGGCGTTGATGACGGAGTTCATCGCGTTGGCCAACCACCGCGAGGAAGTCAAGGCGGTAATGGTCGAGAACTCGCGCAAGTTCCGGCGCATGCAGCTCGACGGCCTTGCCGACGTGCTCAAGAGCTACGGCCTCGACCCCAAGGAGTGGCCGCCCGCAGCGGTCATCGTCTTGATGTCGAGCATCTCGCGATACCTCAGGACCGACGAGGCATTCGGCGTCGGGCTCGGGCATGACGAGACCGTCGAGCTCGTCGAACGCCACATTCGCGCCCTCGAGGGCCCGCGGACACGAAGCACCGGGAGATCGAAATGACCAACGGCATGCTGATCGTCGAATCGAAGGCCGAATCGCCTGAGCACACCGCCGCTTACCGCACCTGGTACAAGGAAACACACGTTCCGGAGGTACTCGCGATCGATGGGTTCGCGTCGGCGCGACTCTTCGCGCCGCTTGACGGCGACTCGCTGCTCGCGATCTTCGAGCTTGACGCTGACGTCGAGACGGCGAAGGCAAACCTGCCGCGCGGCGCAGAAGTCGGGAGCGCTGTCGCCACCGGTGGCCATGCAGCTCAAACCACCGCCGTCCGTGCGCTACGTCAGCTCTTCCGATAACAGCGTCTGACGATCCGCCTTGCGCAACCGCGTGCGGACCACACGGCGTGCCGGTCCGGGGCACCATGAACGACTTGATGACCTTCGGCACGATGCACTCCCACGACTCTGAGAAGAACATCGCGTCGTTCGTCGCGTTCAACGCGCTGTCGCGCGAACGAGCCCGAGATCGAGCGTGCCACCATCGGCGACCGCGAACGAGCCTTCGGGAACAGGTAGCTCACGACGGTCGCGGTGGTCGCGCTCCCACCGGGCGGCCAATGTCGAAGCGCCGTCGCGCCTTGCGGGCCGAATAGCTGCGTGACCGCGGCGACCCGGTCGGACGTGTCCTCGTGATCGAATCGGCACTCTGCGACACTGGCGTGGGCGCGGTCGACGTCGCGGATGCGTACTGCGGCGCGAGCTAACCGGTCAGGGGAACGGCTCGCGGCGGTGGGCTCCGGGGCCGTTCCCCTCCCCCTCACCGGTCGGTCCCGTCGCGCGGTTCGAGGACGATCACGGGCGTCTCGGTCGACCGCCGGCCGGCATAGCCGTCGAGCTGCGGTTCGACCGCGACCCAGCGCTGCCACAGTCGATCACGCTCCTCCCCCGCGACCGGGAGCGCGCGCACCGGGCGCGCATGCTGGCCCGCCAGGCGAACGACGGCATCCGGGTGCGCCTCGAGGTTGAGCCACCACGAGGGATGGCCCTCGTCCCAGCCGTTCATCGCGAGCACGACGAGATTCGGGCCGTCCTCGACGTAGCCGATGATGACGCTGCGTTCTTGCCCGGACTTCCGCCCGACGGTCGTGAGGCGCAGCGCGCCCCAGCCGCGCTTGTTCGACGTGGTCCACAGGAAGCGGCCGCCACTGAGCCTGTAGAGCGCTCGATGAACGCGCCAAGCCACGTGCACGAACCACGGCGGCGGGATGTTTCGGCGGTCGGGTTGCCTCGGTGCCCATGGCCGATTCCTCCCCGGGTTCGCGGACGTCTTGTGTCATTTCTGTGCCAACAGGGGCCGTGTGGGGGACTGATCCGACGCGTGACCAGGGGCGACGCGGACGGTGGAGGTGATGGTGTCTGAGTTGAGCACATAGTTCGCAGCTGTCTCGGGACATCGTTCACATCTCGGCTTTGGAGGTGTGGCGATGTCACTGGCCCGGCTCGTGGTCACTGCAGTCAAGGTTCAAGGGCGGTCCAAGAGCGAGGTGGCCCGCGAGTACCGGGTTTCGCGCCGCTGGGTGCAGAAGCTTGTCGTGCGTTTCGATGCTGAAGGCGAGCCAGGACTCGAAGCGCGTTCCCGCCGGCCGCGCCACAGCCCGCAGCGCACAGGGGCACCGGGGACCGCCGACGGGCTCAGTCGCCGACGCCCTGTAGCTCGAGCCATCCGAGTTGTTGCAGGTCGCGGATGTACTTGCGGGTGAGTTCCGTGGACAGCGTCTCCATGGCCAGTCCGCCAGATTGGACGCCTTCGGCGAAACGATCGACGGAGAGGAGCGTCTTCGTCATGGCCAGCTGCGGCTGCCGGTAGGGGTCGAGGATAGGGAGTACGGACTCCTGGCGCTTCTCGGGTGGCAGGGCTCGCATGGCTGTCTCGAAGCGAGTGACCCACTGCGAGTATCGCGGGACCCGCTCAATCGGGTAGCCATCCGCGACGATCCAGTCGACGAAGTCATCGAGCGACACGCCCTCCGCGTTCGGGCTCGACATGTTGAACGTGGCGAACCCCTCGGTGGCGATGCCGGACCGGACGATGACCTCGGCGAGGAAGTCGACGGTGAACCCGTCGTACCGAGCGGCCGGGCGGCCCGCAGAACTGTCCTCGTCGTAGAAGGTCCCGGGGGCAACGCCGGTGACCACGAGGCTGAATAGCAGCCGGGTGAACATGTCGGGAACGTTGAGCTGCCCGACGTATGTGCTGTGAGCGAGGATCATGCCCGGACGGAAGACGGCGACGGGCAGGCCGTACTTCTCGTGCGCTTCTCGCAGCAGCACCTCGGCGGCCCATTTGCTGACGGCGTAGCCGTTGGCGTAGTCGTCGCTCAGCCGGACGACGGGAGCCGACGCTCGGATATCGGTGTCTTCGTCCATCAGGTGGTCGGCGACCTGGTTCACGCCGAGGGTAGAGACGTAGTTGAACCGTTTCGCCCGGCCGGTGAGAGCGAGTTCGATCAACTCGGCGGTGCCGGCGACGTTGGCGGCGAAGAGTTGGCTGTAGGGCAGGACGTGATTGACGTGCGCCGCGGGGTGCACGATCAGATCTACGGTGTCCGCCAGTCGCTGATGGGTCGGTTCGTCCAAGCCGAGGCCAGCCGTGGTGAGGTCGGCGGGCAGTACGTCGAAGTGTTCATCGGCGAGCGCGCGGAAATGGTCGAGTAGCGCTGGGTCCGACGCCAGGACCTCCTCGATGCGTTCGCGTGCCTGGGCGGCATCACGACCTCGGGCGAGGCAGATCAACGTCCCTCCGGTGGTGGCGAGGTGTTCCAACCAGTGCAACGCGAGGAACCGGCCTAGGTATCCCGTTGCACCGGTGAGCAGGACGATACGCGGTGTCTCTGCCGCTGGTCCGGATGCGGGCGACAACCTCGAGACATCGAGGAACCTCCCGAGTTGGAGGTCGCTGGCGCGCACCTCGGTCGCGCCTTCGCCGTGCACGGTGGTGAACGTGGGCCGCTCGTCACCCGTCGCTCGCAAGGCGTCGAGGCGGTTTGCCAGCGTCGCAAGATCGGCGGCCGGGTTGACGATCACACCAACGGGGACATCGACGCCGAGGATGTCCTCGAGCAGCTGCGACAGCTCCAAGGCGGCAAGCGAGTCGCCGCCGAGGTCGGTGAACCTGGCCTCCGGTCGAAGCTCCGCGGGGGAGATGCCGAGCGTGGCTTGCAGGGCACACGAGAGCGTCTCGAGGATCGGGCGGTCTGCCCCTTCGGCGCGCAGGGAGCGCATCTCGTCGAGCTGGTCGCGAGCCATGCGCGCATAGAGCTCCTCGAGCTGCTGGCCATATTTCTCCTTCAGAGCCGGGCGCTGGTGCTTGCCGACACCCGTGAGCAGTCCGTTGGCCGGGGTGAAGGGCTCGACTTCGACGAGGAAGTCGCGCGGCACCTCGTAGGCGGCGAGCTGGTTCGACCGTGCGATCTCCTGCATCGACCGGGCTATCTCCGCCTTCACCGCTGCCTCGCCCTCCGATCCGAGGCGATTCGCCAGATCGTGCGTCGGCACGACGACGGCGATGAGGAACGCTCGCTCGCTGCTGCCGTACACGTAGATCTGATGGATAGCGGCGCTCTGCGTGAACAGCGCTTCGAGTCGCGACACCGTCACGAACTCGCCTTGCGACAGCTTGATGACGTTGTTGCGCCGGTCGACGTAGGTGAGCTCGTCAGGGCCGATCTGCGCCATGATGTCGCCGGTCATGTAGAAGCCGTCCGAGTCGAATCGCTCTGCGGTCAACTCGGATCGCTTGTAGTAGCCGGCCATGAAGCGTTCGCTCTTCACGAGAAGCTCGCCGCGGGGGTACGGCTTGTCTGTCGTGAAGTAGCCGAGCTCGGGGACGTCGACCAGCTTCCAGTCGAGGACCGGCGGGCGCTGGATCTTGCCGTCGGCGAGCACGATTCCCCCGGCGATCTCGGTGGTCGAATAGCCGATCATCAGGTGCATATCCATCATGGACTCGATGAAGGTGTGGATCTCCGGGGCCAGCGCCGCCGAGCCGCACCCCACCGAGAGCACCCGGCCGCCGATGACCTGTTCGCGGAGCTGAGCCTTGACGTCGTCCTCGGCATCCGCAGCGTCGTCGCCGGCGGCGATACGGCGGTCGACCTCGCTCAGGTAGCGGTGGTAGATCATCTCGCACGTGCGGGGGACGAGTTGCATGAAGGTCGGCCGTACGAGCGACAGATCCTCCAACAGCGTCGAGAGGTCGCTCCGCGCCGCGAAGTAGGTCGTGCCTCCGTTGGCTAGAGCGGCCATCAGCCAGCCGTAGCCGATCAGATGGCTCATCGGCATGTAGCTCAGACTGATGACCGGAGCCGGAATGACTGTGTGCCAGGAGAGCAGGCTCAGCCGCTCGGTGAGCATGGCGCCCTTCGGCGTGCCGGTGCTGCCCGACGTGTAGATGAGAAGCGCGAGCGGGTCCTCGTCCTCGTCAGGCACGTGAGGGGGCGCTTCGGGCACGGCTCGGCCCCGGTCGACCACGTCGGGCAAGAGCTCGAGCACCAGGGGCGAGTTGGACTCGGCCAGACGAGCCTGGGCCGCCTCGAACCGGTCGCGCTGGTCGTCGTCCTCCGGCCGGTAGTCCAAGACGATGACGCGGTTCGGCGTCGCCCCTGCCGCCAGCGCGGCGACCGCTTCGTCCAGAAACTCCACGCCGACGACCAGTATGCCCGGCTCGGTTTCGGCCATGATGTCGACCACGTCACGCGTCGTTGCGCTGGTCTGCAGCGGCACGATCGTCACACCGAGATGGAGGCAGGCCGAGCGCGGCGGCGGCGAAGTCGACACTGCCGACTCCCAGAGCGCAGACGAACTCCTCCGCGGCGAGCGGGTGCCGGGAATGGGCATGCCACTCGGTTGCGATGGCTCGCGTCCGATCCCACAGCTCGCGGTAGGTGACCGTGTCAAACGAGGGGCGGAGGCGGTACACACGGCGGCCGGTCGTCGGGTCGGTCACCAGCTCGCGCGTGCGCTCGCCGAGGGCCGCGCGATCCGCGTACCCGTCCATCACCGTCCGCACGACCTGGCTCAAGCGCAACCCCGGCTTCCCGGCGGCCTCGGCTACCGAGGGATCCGGTGCCGCCGCAGCGAACTGGGCGTCGTCCACCATCAGCGCCAGGAAGCGCGCCGCGACCTTGTCCTGAGTGGGGTCCTGGAGAGTTTCGTTTGCGGCCATGGGCAACCGTTTGAAATAAGTGAACTATCATTATGGAAATAGCAGGTATTCCCATACTGTAGGGCCGACATTTCCCCGGTTGCAAGGGGTCGTGTCTGCCAAGTTGGCTCGCACGCGATCGAGGAGCAACATGAGTAGTGCTACGGCGGAACGGCGGCCGGCGGCGTGGGCCGAGCGGGCCGCCGCGCTGTCACCGGCGGCGCAGCAGGCGCATGCCCGTCGAGTGCAGCGGGCCGAGCAGGTGGTTCAGGCGGCGCACCGCTTGCTCGCGACCAAAGGCGCGAACTTCACAACGCAGGAGCTGGTGCGAGAGGCCCACATCTCCTTTCGCAGCTTCTACCAGCACTTCTTGAGCAAGGACGAGGTCGTCCTCGCCGTCGTCGAGGACGTCCTGCAGCGGGCGGCTGGCGAGCTCGCCGTCGCAGCGCGCGACCTATCGGATCCGCTCGACCGGCTGCACTTCTACGTAACCGACACGGTGCACGCTGTAGTGGGAGTCACCGCCCAATCCCAGTCGCGATTCATCACGAGCGAGTACTGGCGGCTGCACCAGCTGTACCCGCAGCAGCTCGAGCAGGCCCGTCAGCCGTTCGTCGACCTGTTGATCGAGGAAGTACGGGCAGCGAAGGACGCGGGTCTGCTGCGACCCCGACACATCGAGGGCGACGCGTGGCTGGTGGCCAACCTCGTGGCCGCCATGTACCACCACTTCGCTTACGCGGAGGCGAGTGCCTCGATTGAGGGCCAAGCGGAGCGGATTTGGGAGTTCTGCCTTGCGGCGCTCGGCGGTTCGGTCGACGAGGACGCGGCGCGCCGTGGTCGCACTGGCTCCTCGTAAAGCCCACCGCATCCTCAGACCGGCAGGGGCACCCCGGTGAGCCGCTCGCTCGCGTCCACCAGGCGCCGCCCCAGATCCGGATCCTGAGCTGCGGGCCCGAGCCGGACCCCAGTCGGATATCCCTTCATCTGCCTGAAGCCGTCGGGGCCATAGATCTTCCCACCCTGGGCCTCCGGCGCAGCAGCGGCATAGAGGATCGGCAATGCTCCCATGGCCGGCGACTGATAGAGCGGCCGTGCTGCCGTGGCCAGCCAGTCCTGGAAGGTCCCCGTCTTGCCGATCAGGTCCGTTGACGCCGCCCCGGGGTGGGCGGCGATGGACTCGAGGTTCGCGTCTGCCTTGTCCAGGCGTCGGTCCAACTCGGCAGCGAAGACCAGATCGGCGAGCTTCGACGCCGAATACGCCCCCCACCGCTTGTAGCGACGCTGCCTCCAGTTGAGATCGTCAAAGTCGAGCTTGCCGCTCCGGGCGGCGATGCTGGTGACGATCACGACCCGCTCGCTCAAGCGGGGCAGCAGCAGTGCGGTGAGCGCGTAGTGGCCGAGGTAGTTGGTGCCGAACTGCAGCTCGAACCCGTCGGCGGTGCGACCGAAGGGCACAGCCATGATTCCCGCGTTGTTGACCAAAACGTCCCCGTCGCCAACCTCGTCTGCGAAGCGGCGCACGGAGGCGAGGTCAGCCAGGTCGAGCGACAGCACCTCGACCAGCCCGGTCATCTCGCTCGCAGCAGCGCGTCCCTTGTCGAGGTTGCGGCATGCGAGAACCACTCGGGCACCGACCTCGGCGAGCGCGGCAGCGGTGTGCCGGCCAAGGCCGGCGTTGGCCCCCGTGATAATGAAGGTGCGCCCCGATAGATCCGGTAGATCACTTGTCGTCCACTGACAAGCCATCGCTCTCCTTCGACCTTGCGAAGACCGAGCCCCGTGGTGTGGTGGGGTTCGCGGTGACGCGTTCCCTGGTGTTGCTCAGCCGCCCATGAGTTCTTCGGCGGGCTGGGCGGGGTCATCGTCGCGCGGGTTGGTGAGGCGTGCCGTGGAGGTGTCGGAGAGGTAGCGGCGGGCGACAGCCCATTCGTCGTGTTGGTCGGCGAGGAGTCAGTCGTCATGACGGGCGGTCGGTTCGCCGCCGCGTGGTCTCGGACACCCGGCCCAGCGTCTTGGTGAGAATCCGGTAGAGCAGGTTGCCGTACGGCCACTGGGTCACGACCCTACCGCTCGGCGACGTGAAGTAGTTGTTGGTCATCGTCCAGGACGTGCCTTTCATCTTCGACTGGAGCCAGCGGCTCCAGCCCGCCTCGAAGCTCGGCTTCACCTCGATGGCGGTGACACCCATGCGCATCATGCGGCGCACTGCCCGCACGGCGTACTCGGCCTGGCTCTCGAGCATGATGACGATCTCGCCGCCGTTCGTGCCCGGCCCGTAGAGCATGAAGAAGTTCGGGAAGTTGGACACGGTAATGCCGAGGTAGGCCTGCGACTCGCCCGCCCAGATGTCGTGGAGAGATCGCCCGCCGCGACCGACGACCCGCAGGCGCGACAGGTAGTCGGCCGCCCGGAAGCCTGTGGCCATCACGATCAGGTCGACGGCCCGCTCCACGCCGTCGCAGTCGACGATGCCGGTGCGACTCACCGATGACACCGCCCGAGGGACCAGCTCCACGTTGCCCTTCTTCAGTGCGGAGTAGAAGGTGCTCGCCAGCACCGGCCGCTTCCCCGGATACGGGTACTCGGGCGTGACCGCGGCGCGCAGGTCGGGCCGGTCCGCGAACTTCCGGTCGATGTACTCGCGGCACAGCTGCTCCCGAGCCCGGTTGAGCTTCGTGCCCGGCCGGAACAGATGACCGCTCCACAGGCTCTTCTCCGCGAGATAGCGCAGCCGCCAGCGCTCCCACCGGCGTCGCCACGCTCGGGCGAGCGTCGCGCGCTCGTCGTCGGTGAAGTCGCGCTCGCCCTTAGGGAGGATCCATCCCGGCTCGCGTTGGTAGACGTAGAGCTGCCGCACCATTGGCTGGATGGCGGGCACCACCTGCGTGGCCGACGATCCGGTGCCGACCACTGCCACGACCTTGCCGGTCACGTCGTACTGGTGCTCCCAACGGGCGGTGTGGAACGCCCTACCCTCGAAGTCGTCGAGCCCGGGCCAGTCCGGATAGCGCGGCACGTTCAGGAAGCCCACCGCGCTGATGACTACGTGACACTCGTCGACGGTGCCGTCGTCGATCACGACGCTCCACACGTGACGTACGTCGTCCCACGTGGCCGACTCGACGGCGACGCCCAGCCGGAGGTGTGGACGCAGGCCGAACTCGTCCACCGTCTCCTCGAGGTACTTCTGGAGCTCAGGCTGCCGGGCGTGCGAACGCGTCCAGTCGTGCGGCTTGAACGAGAACGAGTAGAGGTGCGATCCCACGTCGACCTCGGCACCCGGATAGGTGTTGTCCCACCACGTGCCGCCGATCCCGAGGGACGACTCGTAGATCGTGAACGTGTCGATGCCAGCCTGCCGCAGTTTCACTCCGGCGGCGATCCCGCCGAATCCGGCGCCCACCACGGCCACGCGGGGCGTCCCCGCCGGACCGAAGAGCTCTTCGGTCGTGGGTTTCACGCCTCGTTCAGGTCGTCGAACGGCAGCGCCTCGATGGCAGCGGCGACATCGGGATCGAGTAGTTCCTCCGGACCCACGTCGACCCTTACCTGCTCGCGGCGCGGTGGAACCCGTCGACCATTCCGCGCAGGTACTCGACCGCAGCCTCGTACTCCCTCGGCACCGGGAACCGGCCCGGGAAGTCGGTGCCGTCGTAGGTGATCGGGGTCATGCGGTCTCCGGGCGGGGTCGCTACCTGACACGGATGTCAGGCTCGATCGTAACCCTGATCCCGCCAGTGGCGTCCATCTCAGCGGCCGCACTCGCCGAAAGCGTCGATGAACTCGAGGATCTCGCTCGGTGCCCCCCGGCGGCCTCGAGATGACCACGAGTTGCCGCCGATCCATTCGGGGATCGGTGGCTGCGTCGGCGGTGGCCGCTGAACGACGGCGTGCGCCAAGAAGTGCTGTCCCTCGGCGCGCTCCTCGAATTCGACGCCCAGGGCGAAGTACTCGGGTTTGTGGTAGCCAGTTCCGAGACCGAGGACGAACCCTCCGTTCGAGAGCCAGTCGAGGCTCGCAGCCGACTCTTGGCCATGAGGAGCGGGTTCTGGTGGCGCTTCCTATTATGAGGACAGCGAAGACCGCAGCGCCATGACAACCACCGTCGACGATCTCTTCCTGCCCGATCCGGAGCCGCGGGAGATTCGTTACACAGTGATCTCGGTCGATGACCACGTCGTCGAGCCGCCGCACACGTTCGAGGGTCGCCTGCCGAGCGTCTTGCAGGACCGCGCGCCGAGAAGCGTCGAGACACGACGCGGTCATCAGGTCTGGGAGTTCGAAGGCCGGCGTTACACGCAGGTGGGGATGAACGCGGTGGTGGGCCGCCGCCCCGAGACAGTGAAGCTGGAGCCGTTCCGCTTCGATCAGATGCGACCCGGCTGCTACGCGATCGAGCCGCGCATCCGCGACATGGACGTCAACGGTGTCTGGGCGTCGCTGAACTTCCCGTCGCAGATCACCGGCTTCTGCGGCACCGTGTTCTTCGGCACCGATGACCGCGAGCTCGGCGCGGCGTGCATCCGCGCCTGGAACGACTGGCTCTTCGAGGAGTGGTACGAGCCGTATCCCGAGCGGATCATCCCGCTCGGCGTTGCCTACCTCGCCGACCCCTCCATGGCCGCCGACGAGATTCGGCGCAACGCCGCCCGGGGCTTCCGGTCGGTGACGCTGCCGGAGCGGCCGCACGCCGTCGGCCTGCCCTCACTCTGGGAGCGCGAGCACTGGGATCCGATCATCGCCGCCTGCACCGAGACCGACACCGTGATCTCTCTCCACGTGGGTAGCTCAGGGGTGCACCAGGCACCGCCGGGGGCCCCGACGAGCCAGCTCAGCGCCACCCTCTTCGGCCAACAGGCGCTGACCGCCTGCGCCGAGTGGCTGTGGTCGGAGTATCCGCGGCGCCACCCAACCCTGAAGATCGCGCTCAGCGAGGGCGGCGTCGGCTGGGTTGCCATGTTGCTCGACCGGCTCGACTACATCGTCGACCATTCGAGTTACGGCCTCGGCTGGAGCGAGCGGCCCTCCGACGTGCTCCGGCGCAACTTCTGGTTCTGCACACTCGAGGACCGGTCGACGATCGACACCCGCCACCGCATCGGCGTCGAGAACATCATGGTCGAGGTCGACTACCCGCACGGCGATAGCACCTGGCCCGACACACAACGCGTCATCGAGCAGGCGTGGGGCCACGTGCCGCCGCACGAGGTGCGGGCGATGTGCTGCGAGAACGCGGCTGCGCTCTACAACCATCCGCTCCCCGACGTCGTGCTCCCGGCGGTCGACACCATGGTTTGAACAGAAGGTGCCCTGCAGGGGCCTCTTCAGTTCAAGCAAGGTCGGGCGTGCGGGTGTCGCGGCCGGACCGCAGCACCGTGCCGGGCCGGTCAGACGTGAGCCGGCCGTCGGACACGATTGGGCGGCCGTTCACGAGAACGTGGTGGATGCCGCGCGATTCGGCGTACAGCCGCGCCGCCGCCGCGGGCAGGTCTCGGCGGAGCTCGGGTTCGGCGGTACCGACCACGTCGGGGTCGAGCACCACGAGGTCGGCGTGATGCCCGACCTCCACCCGTCCCCGGTCGACCAACCCATACAGCCGGGCCGGGACGTCGGTGAGCAGCTGGACGGCCTCCTCCAGCCGTAGCAACCCGCGCTCACGCACCGCCTCGCCGAGGAGGACGGTCGTGTAGTTGAAGGTGGCCAACATGTCGAGGTGGGCACCGGCGTCGGACGCGCCGATCACGGCACGCCCGTCGCGCCACACGTCGACGCGGGCCTTCCAGTCCTCGTCGGTGTCCTCGGGGGGCCGCAGGCCGAAGCTGGTGACGAGATCGTCGGCGACGGCGATGTCGCACAGGACGTCCCATGGCGTCCGGCCCTGTTCCGTCGCGATGTCCCCGACCAGCCGGCCGACGTGCTCCCGGTTGTCGTCGGCGGTCACGTCGAAGACCGTCATCCTCGACCAGTCGGCGAGCGCCGCGAACGGGCCGCCACCGCGTGCTCGCTGTGTCTCGAGCTCGGCTCGGGCCGTCGGGTCCCCCAGGATCGCCCGCTTGTACGGCGTGGGCAGGCCCATCACCGTCTCCCATCCGGGGATGGCGTCGAGCAGGAAGCCCGACGCGAACGACATGCGGATGCCGAACGGCTTGGGGAGCGTCAGCGCGACCACCTTCCCGCCACGTTCCGCGGCGACGTCGCCTGCGGCGAGCTGGCTGTCCACCATCTTCCGGTTGGCGGCGTTCACCACGAGCACGTTCCAGTTCAGTGGTCGCTGCGCCTCCCTCGACATGTCGGCCATGAGCTCCCGGGTCCAATCCTCGAACGGGCCGACCATCGGGATGAACTCGAGCGACGTGCCGTCGTGGGCGCCCGCGACCCGGCAGAGCTCGAGCAGCTCGTCGCGGGTGGCGTGGCGCGACGGGACCATCTGCCCGTCGGCGTCGTTGTGCGTCCGCGCCCACGAGGACGAGAAGCCGATGGCGCCGGCGTCGAGGCCCTCGTGGAGGAGCCGCGCCATGCCGGCGACTTCGTCGGGTGTCGCCGCCCGCCGGTTGGCGTCGCTCTTCATGACCACGCGACGGATCGCCGAGTGCCCGACCATCACGCCGAGATTGGGCCCGACGTTGCCCTCGAGCAGGTCGAGGTATTCGGCGGTGCTGCGCCACGACCACGGCACGCCGTCGCGCAGCGACGCGAGCGGCATGGCCTCGACCCGGGCCAGCATCCGCATGAGGTACTCGCCGTCGGCGGCGTCATCGGACAGCGGTGCGATTGTGAAACCGCAGTTCCCGGCGAGCGCAGTCGTCACGCCGTGCAGCGGTGACGGGCTCAGCGCGGGGTCCCAGAACACCTGCGCGTCGAAGTGCGTGTGCACGTCGACGAACCCCGGCGACACGACCATGCCGCTCGCGTCGATCGTCGACGCGGCTTCGCTATCGACGTCGCCGATTTGCGCGATGCGCCCAGCCCGGATGCCGACGTCGGCGCGCCGCCGGGCGGCGCCGGTCCCGTCAACTACGTCTCCGCCTCGGATCACGAGATCGAGCACGCGGCGGATGCTACGTCGGTTGGACGCGCCGCGATCCAGGGAAAAGGATGTGCCGATGACCCAACCATTCAGCTATCGGGACCGACGCGTCGTCGTCACCGGCGGAGCCAGCGGCGTCGGTGCCGCGCTGCTCGACGTCCTGGCCGAGCTCGACATCGCGCACGTGAGCGTCCTCGATCGCGAGTCGCCGCACGGGTCACACGACGAGTTCCTCCCGACGGACCTCGCCGACGAGGGCTCGGTCCGTAGCGCGCTCGAGCGCATCGAGGGGCCGGTCCACGCGCTGTTCAACAACGCCGGCGTGGCCGATACCCAGCCCCCAGCGACCGTGCTGTCGGTGAACTATCTGGCGCTGCGCACGCTGTCCGAGGGACTTCTCGATCACATGCCGGAGGGCAGCGCCATCGTGAACACCGCTTCGCTCTCCGGGAACCCGTGGGCGCAGCACCAGGAGCTGATCGAGGAGCTGCTCGACCTCGGCGTCGCCGACGGCTGGCAACCTGCGTTGCACTGGCTCGACGAGAACCTCTCGTCGCTCGCGCAGGGCCCCTACAACTTCTCGAAGGAGGTAGTGGTCCTGTACACGCTGCGCACGTCACGGCCGAACGTGCGGCGTGGCGTGCGAACGAACTGCGCCTGCCCCGGGTCCATCGACTCGCCGCTGCTTCCCGACTTCCGCAAGACGGCGAGCGACGAGGCCATCGACTGGAACATCCGCGAGATGCTCGGCCGGCCCTCCTCACCGGGCGAAGTCGCGAGTGTGCTCGCGTTCCTGGGCTCGCCGGCGGCCACGTACGTGAACGGTGTCAACCTCAACGTCGACGGCGGTTTCACCGCGGCGCGGGCGACCGGCCAGCTCGACATGAGCGGCCGCAGCTGATTTCCATTCGATACGCGTCAGCCCGCGGTGGCGACGATGCGACCGACGACGCCGCCACGATCGAGGTGCCCGAGGGCGTCCGGGATGTCGTCGAAGCCGACGGCCCTGGCGCCTGCGTGGAGCTCGCTCGCGCCATGACCATTCACCTGGGCCAGGTCCTGGGTGTCGACGTAGGAGGCCAGCCCGTACCGGTGGCGTTGGCGATCGCGACGTCGTTCCATCCGTTCGGATATGCCGGACGGACGATCAGTCGCCTGGTGTGAACTCGAGATGGAGATTCTCGAGCCCGCGCATGAGGTACATGGGCGTGTAATCGTAGCGACGGGCCCCGGGCGAGCCGTGGTGCACTTCCGAGATCCTGATGTCCGCGAAACGGTCCAGGAGGCGCTCAGTGCTGACGCGCGCCTCGGCCCGGGCGAGCGGCGCACCGGCGCAGGTGTGGATCCCGAACCCGAAGCCGAGGTGCTGGCGCCAGTTCGGACGGTCGAGACGGAGCTCGTTCGGGTGGTCGAACTGGCGCGGATCGCGGTTGGCGGCGCCGGGCATCACGTATACGCTCGTCCCGGGAGCGATGTCGACCCCGCCAACCGACGCGTGCCGGCGGGCCAGCCGGAACTGCCCTTGCAGCGGGCTCTCCAGCCGCACGCATTCCTCGACGAACCGCGGGATCACGTCGCGCTCACGTCGCAGCCGGTCCTGGAGATCGGGGCGCTCGCCGATGATGCGCAGCATGGTGCCGAGCAGCCGCGCCGTTGTCTCCTGGCCGGCCGCGAACAGGTTGCCGGCGATCCGCATGACGTCGTCGACCTCCGGCAACGAGTTATCGGGGAAGGTCGCGGTCGCCAGGGAGGTCATCACGTCGTCTCGTGGGTTGCGGCGGCGGTCCTCGATGTACGCGGTGAACCGGTCGTAGAGGAACTCGAGCGGCTTGTGCGCCATCTTCCCGCCTGCGCCGCGTTGGGTTGGGCGCCGCTCGACCTGGAGCTCCCGGCGGAAGGTCTCGTGGTCCTCCTCGGGAACGCCTAACAGGTCGGCGATGACCAGTAGTGTGAACGGCCCCGCGTAGTCGTTGATGAACTCACACGACCCTCGGCCGTGGAACTCGTCGATCTGGTGATCGGCGATGCGCCACATGAACTCCTCGTTCTCCTTGAGGCGCTTGGGTGTGATCAGCCGCATCAGCAACCCGCGATGGGCAGTGTGCTTCGGGGGATCGAACGAGGGCAGCTGATCGCTGAACGGCAGCGTGTCGCGATGCTCTTCGATGATCTCGTTGATGTCCCGCTCTAACCTCGGCCCTTCAGCTCCGGCCTCGAGGCCTGGGAGCGGGGTGAATGGTCCAGCGACGGTGTTGCAACTCGAGAAGGTGGCGTAGTCGCTGTAGACCGCCATCGCCTCCTCGTACCCGGTAACCATGACCACGCCACGACGCGGCTCGCGCCACACCGGCCCGTGCGACCGGAGGTACTCGTGGAAAGGGTACGGGTTCTGGTAGAGATCCTTGGCCTCCCGGGCCCGGAAGAAATCGACGGCTTCGAAGTGGAGAGTGTCCATCGGTGCTCCCATCATCAGGGTTCACGACCTAGCAGCCCACGCTCGACAACGTGTGCAGCGGCTTCGATCTCCGCCGCTGGGCACCGAACACACCGAGCAGCGCAACCATCACGACGGCGTCCATATAGACGTCGTCGAAGCCACGGTGCCGTAGGTAGCGCGACACCCGCCGCCTGCCCCCCGTCCAGGGGCGCCGCGAAGTCTGTCGAGGTGGCGATCCAGGGCACCTGCAGCGACTTCCAAGCGGGGTCTCGTACGACCGTGGGGCATCAGGGGATGACACTAGCGTTAGTCGGCGGCCTGTGCCGCCGCCGCCAACAGGTGCTGTCGAGCGAGGCGGTGCCTGCGGTACAGTGACACGAGCGTTAGATCAGGTTCGAACGAGGAGGCGGTGCGTGGAACGGCGACCGGATGGGCGGACGGAGGTCGACGCCATCTTCGAGCGGCACGGCGTCGACACGAAACCCGCCTACTGGATCGAGGAAGACCTGCCGGTCGACCAACTGCGGACCGCGCCGGCGAAGGAGCCGTCGGCGTGACCGCCGTCGACCTCGGCGGTGTCTACTCCTGCGACGACCACCTGGACCTCTCGGCGGTGCCCCCCGGGGTCTGGAAGCGCGTCTTCCCCGTGACCAGGCCGCGCGCGGTCCGCGGGTGGTCACGCCGCGACGGGGAGCGGGTCTGGGTGTGCGAGGACCACGTGCTCGGGCGGAGCGGGAAGTCGTCGAAGGGCGGTGCGGCGTCCCGAGCGCTCAACGCCATCGGGCGCGCCGGGATCGACGACGACGGCTACCGGGCCGGAACCCCGAAGCTCCGCCTGGCGGACATGGACCGCGACGGGCTCGCGGTGTCGGTGATCTACGGCCCGCTTGCGCTGGGCCTGCCGATCGACGACCCCGCGCTCCAGAAAGCCTGCTACGCCGCCTGGAACGACTGGGCCGTCGAGGAGTTCAACGCCGCCGCCCCCGATCGGTTGTGCGTGCTCGCATTCCTGCCGGGCCACTCCCCCGACGCAGCCGCCGCCGAGCTCAGCGCGCCGCTGGGCACGGCCACCGCGGCGCCATCATCGACGTGTTCGCCGTGGACGTCGGCGATCCGGCCTGGAATCGGCTGTGGGCCGCCGCCGAGGAGACAGGCCTGCCGATCAGCTTCCACATCAAGGGCGGCAGCTGGTCGGGGCTCAGCTACCGGCTCGGCAAGTGGCAGTCGGCGGCGTTCGCCAGCATCATGCCGCTCCAGTTCGACGAGGCACTGGCGACCATGGTCTTCAGCGGCGCCCTCGAGGCGCACCCGCGCTTCAAGCTCGTGCTGGCCGAGTCAGGGCTCGGCTGGCTGCCCTATTTCCTGACCCGGATGGATCTCGAGTGGGAGAGCCTCCGCAAGAGCCTCGACTACGCACCCGAGGTGCCACCGAGCGAGCTCTTCGGCCGCCAAGTGCTGGCAACATTCGAGGAGGAGCCGGCCGCGTCCGACTTCGTCCCGCTCCTCGGCGCCGATTCGTGCATGTGGGCGTCGGACTACCCGCACACCGACAGCACCTTTCCCGAGTCACAGCAGGCGATCGAAGAGACGCTCGGCACGTTGCCTGTCGAGGACCGGCAGAAGATCATCGCGACCAACTGCGCCCGGCTGTACGGCTTCGGCGTGATCCGCGGCTTCACGACGCGCAGGTCTGTCCGGGCCGTCCAAGTCACGAGGCGGCGCACCGCCGCGAACGGACCACTCGGGCCGTTCGAGGTCGCACTGCGGTGATCTGTCAAATGACCGGGTAGGCGTCGGGGCGGGCTTCGAGGATCACGGCCTTGGTCTCGAGGAACGGCAGCAGACCTTCCTTGCCACCCTCGCGACCGATCCCCGACTGCTTGAACCCGCCGAACGCCATGCCGAAGTCGGTGCGGAATGCGTTGTGGCCGACGGTGCCGGACCGGAGCTCACGCGCCACCTCGCGAGCGCGATCGACGTCGTCCGTGAACACCGAAGCGTTCAGGCCGTAGATCGAGTCGTTCGCGATCCGGACTGCGTCGTGCTCGTCGGCCGCGGCGATCGACGGCGAGGACGGGTCCGAAGATCTCCTCTCGCCCGATCGTCGATCCGTTCTCGACGTTCCCGAAGACGGTGGGCTCCACGAAGTAGCCGCGGTCGAGTCCCTCGGGCCGGCCACCACCGGTGGCGAGGGTGGCGCCCTCGTCGACGTCCCTTGGCGATGTAGCCGAGGACCCGGTCACGCTGGCGTTCCGACACGAGCGGACCGAGCTGCGACTCTTCGTCGAACGGATCGCCGACGCGGGTGCTGCCGAAGCTCGCGGCGAGTGCTTCCACGAGCTCGTCGTGGCGACTCTGGCGTCACGATGATCCGCGTGAGCGAGGAGCACACCTGGCCGTTGAGCCCGCACTCGGCCTTCGCGAGCGTCGCGGCCGCGGTCTCGAGATCGATGTCGTCGAGGACGACCGCGGCCGACTTCCCGCCGAGCTCGAGCGTGCACCGGGCGATCCGTTCGCCGCAGAGCGACGCGATGCGCCGGCCGGCCGCGGTCGATCCCGTGAACGTGATCTTGTCGACGCCGGGGTCGCGCACGAGCAGCTCCGACACCTCGCGGTCCGCGGTGACGACGTTCAGCACTCCGGCGGGCAAGCCGATCTGCTCCGCCGCCTCCGCGAACACGTAGCCCTCGCCGGGCGCCTCGGGTGCCGACTTGAGCACGACGGTGCAGCCGGCGAGCAGCGCGGGGCCGATCTTGTGGCAGATGAGCGCCACCGGCGCGTTCCACGGGATGATCGCGCCGACGACGCCGACCGGCTCCCGTACGAGCAGCCCGAACGCGCCGCCACCTGTCGGCGGGCATTCCTCCTCGAACGGGAACGTGTCGGCCAGCGCGGCGTACGACAGCCAGCGCACCGTGAGCCGATCCTTCCGGCGTGCTGCGACACCTTGTAGAGCACTCCCGACTGGCGCGGCCACAGCTGGCTGAGCACGTCGCCGCGCTCCTGGAGCGCCGCGGCCAGCGCGCGGAGGTAGTCCGCCCGCTCCGCGTGCGTCAGTTGCGACCACGGCCCGTGGTCGAACGCGAGTCGCGCCGCCGCGATCGCCCGGGCCATGTCGTCGGGTGCGGCCGCCGCGATGCTGTAGTACGCGCTCCTCGGTTCCCGAGTCGATCACGTCAAAGGTCGCGTCGGACGATGGCTGGACCCATTCCCCTCCGATGAAGAACCGGTCCGCATGGCGCACGGGTGTCGTCGTTGCCCTGGCTGTGCTCATCTCATTTTCCCTCTCGGACTCTCACCTGATGATGTTGCGCGAACCATTTGGTGTCATCGCTCACGCCGTGAACGTCGGGAGCGTTTCCCAGCCCCGACGTTCGACGCCCTGCAGCTCCGTGACGCGCCCGATGTCGACGAGATGCTCGAAGACCGCGAGCCGCAACGCCAGCATCGGGATCAGGCTCTGGCCGCCCGCGAGCACCTTCGCCTCCTCAGCGAGATCGGCGAGGAGGGTCACCGCCTCCGCTGCAGTCGAGGGGGCGTGGTACTCGAACGGTGCGGGCTTCACGGGTGCGCAGGCTCCAATGCCGACAGCTCAGGCGAGCTTGGCGGCCCACCCGCCGTCGACCGGGATGACCGCGCCGGAGACGAACGACGCTCGATCCGAAGCGAGGAACGCGGCGACCTCGGCGACTTCGTGCGGCTGGCCGCCGCGCTGCAGCGCCGCCTTTTCGAGCATGCCCGGCATGGCGCCGGAGTTGGCGCCCATGATCTCGGTGTGGATGAACCCGGGGCAGATCGCGTTCGACGCGAATCCCCTTGTGCCCGTACTCCACCGCCGCGGACTTGGTCAGGGAGATGACCCCGGCCTTGGCCGCCGAGTACACACCCGTGAACGGCGCGGCGTTGAGTCCACCGACCGACGACCAGTTGATGACGGCCCCGCCCTCGCGCTGCCTGAGCATCGCCGAGATCCCGTGCTTCATGCCGAGGAGCACGCCGCGCAGGTCGACGTCCATCACCTTGTCGTAGTGCTCCATCGTGACGTCCGCGACCCTCAAGGCGTCGGCGATTCCCCGCCACGTTGAGCACCGCGTCGATCCGACCGAACTCCTCGACCGCCGCGCCGATCATGGCCTCGACGTCGGCCTCGTTCGTCACGTCGCAGTGGACCGGAAGGACGCGCTCGCCCACCTCGGCCGCCGTGTCCTTCTCCGCGCCGCTGAGGTCAGCCGCGACGACCTTGGCGCCCTCGCGCACGAAGATCTTCACCGACGCTTTGGCCATGCCGGACCCCGCGCCCGTGATGACCGCCACCTTCCCGTCCAGCTCACCCATCTCCGTAATCCCCTTGTCGTTGCAGTCGCGTACGAGCTCCATCAGCGCACAGTTCGGAAGAAGCTCCGCACGTCGTCAGTGAAGAGCGCGGGTTCGACGGAGCGGCCCTTGAGCTTCCCGCCGCTCCCTCTACCGAGCGCAACTTGTGTTTGACACTTGTGTCGCTGCATTTGCCAGGTGACCCTACGTCTCCCCGCGACGCGACATCGGAGCGGCACGCCAGTTCGTCACGACTGCGCTCCGCGCCCACGGCGAGCCGACCGAGGTGGTGACCGACCGGGCCCCGGCGTTACGGGCTGCGATCGATGAGCTCACGCCCGCCGCGTTTCGCAACACCGAGCAGTACGCGAACAACGGCGTCGAGTGCGACCACGGCCGGCTCAAAGCCTGGCTTCGACCGATGCGGGGCCTCAAACGCGACCACACCGCGCGGGTGATCATGCGCGGTCATGCGCTGATGCAGAACATTCGTCGCGGTCACTACGAACTCGGGCTTGATACCCGTGCCACCGGCGCTGTCGCGACAGCGTTCACCCAACTCGCCCGGACGATCTGATGGGACGTCGACCGTCTCGAGGTCCTGCGCGGCCCGACCCGGATCAACGCAACAGCGCCCAGGTGCTCCACCCGAGCGCGCTCCTACCTCCGGCTGCGGCCCGGCGTGTCCCGGGTCGCAGCGGCGATCCCGGTGCTGATTAATCCTCTCAGCCCTCCCAGTCCTCTCAGCCCGGGATCGGCGTGTCGCCGACCGCCTTGTACACCGTCGGCTGACCCTTGGCGTCGAGCTGCGTGACCAGCCCGGCGCGGACGCACAGCGCCGGCGACGCCGGAACTGCCTTGCCGTTGCACCGGAAGTGGAGGCCGCCGCCCGGGAGCACCTTCCACGGCATCTTCTTGATGGTCGCGTTGACGGTCTGCGGCGTGATGTCACCCGTGATCCCTTCGAGGGCGACGTGGAACGCCATGATGCTGATGAACATGAGCTCCGCCGCGTTGCCGGGATTGGCTTGGCCCTTCACCTTCGGGGCGATCTCCTTCTGGTAGATCGCGAGGCCGGGGTCGGTCGGGTCGCCGATCGGCGCCGAAGCCGACATGTTGACGCCCTTCAGCACGGAGGCGGGGACCGCCTTGCGGGTCGAGTCGTCGACGCAATTCTGGATGAGCGTGGCCTTACCGGTGAAGCCAACGGCGTGGAGGCCGTTCAGCACCGCGATGCATGTGGTGTTGGCGCCGATCGTGTGTACCAGCGTCTTCTCGCCGCTCGACGCGATGCGTTGCATCTGCGGCGTCACGTCGGCGGCGCCGATCGGGATCCGCACGACCTGCAGGTCGATCCCCGCCTTCTTGAACTGTGCCGGGCCTTCCGTTTCCCAGAACCCCGTCGCCGCCGGAACATCGATCACTGTGGCGACGACCTTCTTGATCTTGTTCGCCTTCGCGACGGCGATCGGAAAGTCGGCCAACGAGGCGAAGACGTTCGAGAGGGCGAACGTCGAGGTGGTGTCGCCCAGAATTGTCGGGTCGAAAACCGCGTACAAGAACGTCGGTATGTGGGCGGCGTGCAACGGCGTGTAGACGTTCGTCACGACCTGGCTCTGGCCGATCACCACGGCCACGACGCCGTTTTGGATCATCTGGTTGGCGCAGTCGGTGGCGCCGCCCGGGTCGCCGTGGGTCTCGCAGATGTACAACTTGACCGGCCGGCCGCCGATACCGCCGTAACCGTCGAGGTAGGCGAACGTGTCCTTCGCGACGTCCTCCTCGATCGAGTTGTCCGCCGAGGGGTTGCGGCCGTCGCTGATGACGCCGACCTTGACTGGCTCACCCGTGGCCTGCTTCGGCGCTCCCAGGAGCTTCTCGACGCTGGAGGAGCTCACGCCCTTGGAGGCCGTGGTCGACGTCCCGCTGGTCGCGCTCGCCTTGTTGTTCGAGCTACCGCTGCTGCTGCACGCCGATACGAGCACCACCGCGCCAAGCACGCCAACGACCGCTCGCCGCCAGCCGCCATCGCCCCGCCTCTCGCGGGCAACGCTCCGCTGAACCATCCCGACTCCCGCCTCGTCCAAGATGTACCGCTGGACGCGATTGCACTCTACGATCCTTGACTCTGTCGGTACAGGGCGCGTTCATGCGCGGCGGTGCCGCTCGTGCCGCGGTCCAGGAAAGAAGAGACGTTCGGGCGGCCGAGCGGTTGTTCGCCGCCCGCGGCCTCGACGCCGTATCGCTCCCGCCCCGTGGGGCATGGAGAAGACCTTCGCGGTGCTCGGCGTGACAGATGCGAGCCAGCGGCCGGGAACAGAAATCCCGGATCTGGGAACAGAACCGCGGCGCCGCGTCGCTCACGAGCATCGTGCACGAGATTGCGTTCGCTCCGACGGCGGCGGGCCGGGTTCGTCAACAAGGCCCCCCGTCGTCTGCACCTTCGAGCACGAGCTCTGCGCCATCGAGTGTTTCATCGGACTGAATGCGACCGACCAGTGCATCTCGACTTCTCCGCATCTCGGCCGCGGGCCGATGGGAACGGTTCGTCAGGCCTGTTTAGAGTCCGGTTGTGGCAGCTGGGATCACGACACGAGTCCGTCGAGGGGAGCGCAGCGAGCCGAGGAGCGGCATCGGGCGCTGCCAAGAGTGTCTCAGCTAGCCCGTTTTCATGTCGGACGGCGGTCGTGGGGTCAGCACGCCCAAGCATCGAAAGGGACGGCAGCTCGCCGCGTTCGTGGTCGCGGGCACGCTGCTGGTGTCGGGCCTGGCTGTCGTGCTGACGCGGGCTCGACATACGAGCGTGAAGCCGTTGTGCACCGCGACGGCGGCTTCGCCCAGCTACCGGCTCGACCCGTCGCAGGCCGCGAACGCCGCGACGATCACGGCGGTGGGCAAACGAGCTGGTTTGCCGGACCATGCGGTGACGATCGCGCTCGCCGCCGCTCTCCAAGAGTCACAGCTGCGGAACCTTGATCACGGTGACCGAGACTCTGTGGGCTTGTTCCAACAGCGGCCGTCACAAGGCTGGGGCACGCCCTCGCAGTTGATCAACCCGCGCTACGCCGCGTCGGCCTTCTATCGCGGCCTCTCCGGAGTTCCAGGCTGGATGACGATGTCGGTAACCCAAGCGGCTCAACGAGTGCAACACAGCGGCGCACCCGACGCCTACGCGCTGTGGGAACCGGAAGCCCGCGCGTTGGCCAGAGTCTTGACCGGAGAGGTGCCGGCCGGTCTGGTTTGCCACTTCGACGTCCCGGCGGGAGTCACGGCGACGATCCCGTTGGGCACGGCAGTCGCATCCGAACTGGGGTCGCCCGCACTGGACAGCGCCTCCCTCACGACAGCGCGCGGCTGGACCGTCGCGAGCTGGCTCGTCGCGCATGCCTACGCGTACCGGATCACCGAGGTCGGCTTCGCCGGACGTCTCTGGACACCCGCGTCCGGGACGTGGAAGTACGGCTCCGCGGCGGCCCAAGGACAGGTGTACGTCCGCCGGGCGGCCTGACATCGCCAGTGCACCTGCGGGGCACGCCATCGGGTGTTGCCGCGACGCGATACTCGCCCTGTTCCACCTCGCGTGGAACGCCGACCGTCATCGGGGTCGTCACGACGTCACGCCGTCGGTTCCGAGGGCTCGCCCGGCGACGCGCGCGCTCGACCTTCCATCGTCGGTACGCCGCGACGACGAGCACGGCGAGGTTCCGCGCACCTGATCTGCGCGTGACAGGTCATCCTCGCGGCCGGCGGGGGACTTCGGGGAACCTTCACTGTGGGAGACTGGGGACGTGCCGATGCGCGACAACTGCCGCAATTTTGAGAGTGGGTTGCCGACGTAACTCGATTGGCCCTGCGACCGCCGAGGTGATGACCGAGGAAGGGGTCAACGGCCTCAGCCTGGCCGAGGTGGCCCGCCGACTCGGCGTGCAGCCCCCCTCGATCTACAAGTACTTCCCCCAGCATCGAGATGGTTTCGCTCCAGCGCGCCGCGATGGCCGACGCCGTCGCCGCCGGCCAGCTCGGCCCCGAGGCCGACTCCGAAGAAGCCGTCTGTCTCGTCTCGACGCTGATCGTCGGAGTGCTCAGCCAGGCCATGGCCAACGAGCCCGACCTCGAATGGGGCCAGGGTCGCTTCACCCCCACCTTCCCGAAACTCATGAAGCTGCTCGCCGCTGCCTACCCGGTTCCCAACGCCGGATCGAAACAGCGGAGTGGCACTCGCTGAAGCGCCAGGAGGGACCGCCCGTGGGTGCCGGAAACCCGTCCGGGCAGGCTGAGCAGGGGTTTCGCGGCGAACGATCAGATTTTGGCGAAGCCGCGTGTCCGCCCTGAAGCTCGCTCGACCCCCGATGAACGGGCGGATCGCTCAAACCGCGATACTCCGAAACAGTTCGATCCCTCGGTCCACCCGGAAGACGATCGCGAGAGACCCAGGGTGCCCAGCGACAGGATGATTCGGGTGGATCGCGGAGTTCCAGAGTTCCATCGCACCATGAAGGCCGCTCGGGCAAAGCCGCAGGTCAGCGGCCCCGACGAGTTTTCGGCACCCAGAGGCTCGGGTCGAGGCGTTTGAGGATGCGCCACACCCCCGAAACGCTGATCTCGACGTCGTGGTAGCGCTTCAAGTGCATCTGAATCTTCTGCGGCCCGAAGTGGTAGTTCTGGCGCAAGTAGACGACCTTGCCGACGAAGACGGAGTTGTTCCCCGTACTGGGAGCACGTTCGGAGATACCAATGGGGCTCGATACGTACGCCGCCCGTTCGCCAGAGGGCGACCTTCGAGAGGACGACGAGCAGGCCTTCGACAAGGTCGAGATCCAGTTGTGTGGCGGGATGAACAGCGGAAGTGGCGGCTCGTTCCGCGGCAAGGTCTACGCCGACGTGGTCAAACACGTGAGTGGTGTCAGCCTCTACGAAGAGTGGATCCCACCGGAGGTCGTGCGGGCGATGGCGGAGACCTTCGATCGCTGCGATCCCGAGGCGGTTGAGCGAGAGATGGCGGGCCGGATCTACGAGACCTCCGCCCTTGAGGTGCGCCAGTTGCGAACCTTCTTCCGGATCTGCGCCGACCGTGGCCTCGGCCTCATCGCCTGGGCATGACAACCCTCGCGGCGGACCGAGACGCTCCGGAGGCCGTCATCGGAGGAAGGCGACAGCGGTCACGGGTCGTGCTTGATGGCGGCGTCCCAGATCTTCAGGGTGTGGTCGACGGAGCCGGACACGATGCGGCTGCCGTCCGGGGAGTAGGCGAGGGCCGTCACTCCTTCGGCCTGGCCGCGGAGGTTTGTGATCTGCACGCCGTCCGGGGGATGGTGGAACGTGCGCGACTCGGTGAAGGTGTCGGCTTCCCAGACCTTGATGATCCCGTCGGCTGAGCCGGAGACAATGCGGCTGCCATCCGGCGAGTAGGCGACGGTCCGGACCGGTCCCTTATGGCCGAGGAAGTCGGCGAGTTGCACGCCGCTGGCGGCGTCCCACACCCGCACCGTCCAGTCGTCGGAGCCGGAGATGATGCGGCTTCCGTCGGCGGAGTAGGCGACCGCGCGGACCACGTTGCGATGGCCCGGGAAGGTCGCGACCCGCTTGCCCTTGGAAGCGTCCCAGAGCACGAGCGCGCAATCCTCCTCGCGGATGTAGTTCTCGGAGTAGGTGCCGGAAGCGGACACGATGCGGCTGCCGTCCGGCGAGAAGGCGACGGCGTTCACGCCGTACGCGTGGCCGCTGAGCGTCGCGAGTCTCTTGCCGTTCGCAGCATCCCAGAGCTTGAGAGTCTTGTCGGCCGAACCCGACACGATGCGAGTGCCGTCGCAGGAGTAGTCGACGGCACACACCGCGCCTCGGTGGCCGGTGATCCTGTCGAGCCCCGCGCCGCTGAACGCGTCCCAAATGATGAGCGTCTCGTCGAACGATCCGGAGACGATGCGCGTGCCGTCCCGCGAGTAGGCGACGGCACACACCGAGTCGGCGTGGCCCATGAGCTTGACGAGTCCGCGCCGCTGGCGGCATCCCAGATCTTGAGGGTCTCGTCTCGGGAGGCGGACACGATGCGGCCGCCGTCCGGGGAGTAGGCGACCGCCCACACTGCTTCGGTGTGCCCCGCCAGGACGCGGATCGGTGCTTCCGGTGGTGCAGGTGGGCTCGATGGGTGCAGTGCGGGGCCGGCGCCGAGCGCGCTCGGCTCGACGATCTCGAGCCGAGCGCCGCAGCCGGGGCAGTCGATCACCTGACCGAGCCAGGTCTCGTCGAGCGGATGCTCAACCCCGCAGGCCGGGCAGCGCAGCATCGGGCCCGCGCCTTGATCGATCGCGGTCACCGCGAATCTCCCTCGTCCCGACGCGGCACCCACGGTCTTTGCGATCCGCTACAGGTTCTCGTACGTGACGCGACCCTGGTCCGCCCCGAGCGAGGTCGGCTCCATCGTGCCCGGCTTTCGATTGCCGGCATGGATCCACGCGATCGGCTTGCCGCGTGCTCGGGCCTGAGCCACCACTTCACCGGTGCCGCCCTGGCCCTCTGCGCCCTGGCCATCCCAGATCACCAGCAAGGCCTCTGCCTGCTCGAGCACCGCGTTGCCGGCGGCCGCGTAGGCCTCTTCGCGACTCGACCGCGCCGGCAACTCGATCACCTCGTTGGCAGAGCTGAGAATGCGCAGAAACTCGTCCTTCGATCCGGCCGAGTCGAAGTCGGCGAGGTAGTCGTATCTCGGCACCGGCAGCACCGCCACCACTCGAGTTCCGGCACGCTCGAGCGCCTGCCCCACCACAAGTCGATCCGCTCCCTCCGCGAGCGCAGAGACGAACGTCAGCGACCGGCCGGGATAGGCCGCGGCGATCTGGGCAAGCGCCGCCTCGACGCCGGCAGCGACGCGCTCTGGCTCGGCGAGGACGCGATGCCCCGTCACGCCGATCGTCATCTCGCCGAGCTCGTCGATCCGGGCCATGCCCATCCCTGCGGCTTCGACGATCTTGGGCAATTCCACGACGATGAGTCGGTCCTTGTCCCGCTCGTCTTCCGGTAGTTCCTCCCATGGGCGTATGCACGGATGCAGCCGCCGCGCGTCGTCGCGTGGGTCGCCGTAACGCCAGCCGGTCTTCACCTCGCGCCGCAGCCAACGTTCGTGCTCGCGCTTGGCCAGTCGTTCGACCTGTGGGTCCTTCGGGTCGATGGCAACTGTGGACCCTCCTGCCGGGGCGTCCTGGCAGAGCACGTAACCCAGGACCGCCAGCTTCTCGGGCAGGTCGCGGGCAGCGTCGCGGTTCATCTGCTTGAGGTGCTCGGGCAGGTCGGCCCAGTCCACCAATGCCGGAAGCACCGGCCCTCCTGGGGGCCTGCCCGCGAACTCGGCCAGCAACGGGCGGCCCGCGAGGTATTGCGAGCTGCCCGCCCAGGCGTGGCCCTGGCCGAGCATCTCCTCGCAGTAGGTGATGTGGACGGCCTCGGCCAGGCGCTCGAGCAGGTCGCCGTCGGGGACGTAGCGCTCCACGAGTTCCAGGAACTCGCCGGCATCGACGTGGGCGTTCAGCTGGTCCGCGGCCGGCAGCGCGGAGCGCTCGTAGCGGCTCTCGCCGTGGAGCGTGCTCATGGCCACGATCGTTTCCAGCGACCGTGCGCCGTGGCGGTACGACGAGACCTCCAGGAACGCCCGCAGCACACCCGGGTCGATCTGCAGGTGGGCCGACCGGCCGCCTGGCCGCGAACAGGCTCGGTCGGTCCCGCAGGAGCATCGAGCGCAGCAGGATCGCCCGCCGGATGCGGAAGTGCGGATCGGCATCCCGATCACCGCCGCGCGGGTCGGGACCCACGATGTCGACGTGGCCCTTGAGGCGGCTCACGAAGTCGGGGCCCTTGGCGAGGCGGAACTCGGCGCTTGGATTGTCGCGCGAACTCGGCCAGGCGGGAGCTGGTGCCGCCGGCGAAGACGAAGATCGCCTTGCCGATCGGATGGAGGATCTGGCCCTGCTGGAAGGCGCCGTCCTGCATCGGGGCGAGGAAGTGACGGAGCCAGCCGAAGGCGCTGCCGGCCAGGTCGGAGTCGAACTCGTCCCAGAGCACGAACGGGAGCTTGCCGCGCAAGCCGGCGTCGCGGACCTGGTGGAGCGCGTCGGCGATGTCGGAGGCGTCCTTCATCTGCGAGAGGTTGAATGTCAGGTCCTCGATGCGGTCGCCGTCGATCGCCGACTTCGCCACTGCCTTGACGCCGAAGGACTTGCCCGGCGCCCGGGGGACCGAAGACGGCGATGTTGAGCGGGCGTGGGAGCGGGCTCGGAGTCGTACTCGCGCATCAGGGCGCGGATGCTCCGGAAGCCCTCGATCTCGCCGCGATCCAGGGTCAGCAGCTTCCCGAACCTGCCCAGTGGCACGCCGAGAGGGCCGTTTCGACGCCGTCGCGCGCCACGGCCTCCGCGACCGGCTCCAGACCTTCCGGGTAGCGCGACTCCAGGATCGACCACGAGTCGCGGACCGGCTGCTCGATGCGGGCCGTCGCGAACTCCTCGCCTCCGTTCTGCAGCTGTCCGGCGATTCCGCGCGCGGGGAAGGTCAGGCCGGCCCGGCCTGTCTTCACCGTCGGGGTCGCCGTAGCCCGCGAGGTGCAGGGCGCGCTCGGCGGCGAGGCCGCGCGTCACGCCGCGGTGCACGTCGGGCGCGTCCGGTGCGAGGAGCAGCTCGCGGGCGATGCCGGCGACCAGGCAGGTCGTGTAGCCGATCATCGCACCGGGGTACTGCTCGGCCCAGCTGTTCTCGATCGACTCGGGGTCGAAGAAGACATGGCAGTCTGGTTGGTCGAGCCTGGCCGATCCGTCGCTCACCGCGCCCGGCCGCGACAGAAGCACGGCCCCGCCGGTGCCGAACGAGACGACCACGTGGGCGCAACGCGCCAGGCCGTTGACCGCGGGATGGCGGACGAGCTCGCGTGCGAGATCGCCGGCCGTTCGCTCCCACGACAGCTCCCGGCTGATCTTGACGTCGCTCAGACGCAGGTCGCTGAGCGTCATCACGACGACGAGCCGCTCGGCGTGGTGGCCGAGCAGTTGCTGCCACAGCGCGCCGTCGGCGACGGGGCCCGCCATCTTGAGCACGACCCACGGAGGCTGGGCCCGACGGCGGCGTCGACGACGCGGGTCGTCCGCGGTCAGCCGCAACGACGACGGCCACAGGTTCGGACTGTCTCGAAAGCCGAGATTGGCGTCGTCGATAACGACGAGCGCCGCGTCAGCCGGGCTGGATGCAGGGTCGCCGGCTTCGGGCACCGCCGGTTGCGCGCGGGAGCGGTCCAGACCCAGGAACTCCTCGACTCGCCAGACGCTGCGGTCGCGGTCGCCCCGACGGCGCGGAAACTGAGACCAGATCGCGTAGGAATGGTGGAACCTCGGATCGCCCGGAGCAGTCGATCCTGCGACCACCGGTGGGCCACACACCTCCACCGCGAGCCCGTCGTTCGGCCAGGCCGTGCCGACTTCTTCGACGAGACGAGCCAGCACCGCCGCCCCACCGAGGCCGGAGTAAGCCTCGGCCCGATCGTCGGCGTTCCACGCCGTACCACCATCGACCAGCTTGCGGGTGCGAGCGAGGTTCCAGTCGATCGTCACGTCCCCCGCGACGACCACGCGCCGAAGTCCGTTGGTTCGGTGTGCAAGCGCATTCCCGTCACTCCGGTCGGGTGACGCCATCGGACGATTCCTCCTCGCTTCCCAGCTTCCCACCTTCCCGACGTTGACAATGACGGACGGCGGTAGAGCAAGCCAGGGTCGAAGGTCATGATCGCGGAAGCCCGCGCACCCGACGATCTCCGGCCGGCTGTGCGTCGAGCGCGGAGGGACTCGGAACGCGGTCGAAGTAGTCTTGCAGTCGATGTTCGGACGCCGGAAGAACCTCGTCCCCGGCACGGCGACGGTGGTGACGTACGAAGTTACGCACCACAGTTGGCTCGACACACTGCAGGCTCAGGTGATCGTGCAAGCCGAGGGGCTCGAGCCGACGTCCGTTGAGTTGATCGCGGAATTGCCCCACTCCGCGCTGCCGCTCCCGCCCAATTACGTGCTGCCGGTGATCGTGAATCGGAAGCACCCGAGCAATGTGAAGCTCGATCCGCACTTCGCAGCAGAAGCGAGCAACTCGGCGTTCAACGAGCTTGGGACGCTAGTGAGGGAGTCTCAGGCGGCAGAAGGACGAGCGGCCGACGAAGCTGCCACCACCAGCCCGGCTCCTGCATCCGGAGGGGAGGGGGAGATGTCAGCAGGCGTCAAGTACGAGAGTGTCGCTCCCGACAAGACGCAACGAGCACTCGAGCTCTGCGAAGGCTACATAGATAGGGATCATCCGATGGATTCCACGATGCAGATGCTCGGCGTGCAGCGGACAAAGCCCGTGTACAAGGTCGTACAAGGCAGTGTTGGACGTGAAAGCCAACCTCACGTCGACATGAAGATCGTCAGCGTCGCGTCTTGTCTGCCTGACGAAGACGTCGATGCGAGCGATACCACCGTCGTGGCGAGGATGGCGTTCGACGCGATCGAGCACTATGCGTCTCTCCCAAAGGTGCAAGCCTTCTTCCTGTTGCCTTACCGCCTCCGCACAAGAACGGTGGCTGAAGGATCTCCGGTTCCACCAGAAGAAGCGTGCCGTGTGTACTCCGGGGTCGAGAATCTTCTGCTCGAAATCTATGAAGAGCTCCCAAACGGTGGAACTATTACCGACAACGTGGTTGAGCAGAAGATAGACGCGATGATCGAGTCAGTTGCATAAGGCGCGAGCCGACTCTAGGTGGGGGTGCTGCCGGCCTCCCCTGCCGAGACAGCTTCCCAAATCTTCAACATGGCGTCCCGCGCCACGGGGTCCTCCCCAGGGACCGGACCGCTCTTGTGCGCCGCATAGATACGGGCCAATTCTCGACTGTCCTGTAGCGGATCGGCGCCGGGGGTGCTGCTGGACAACTCTTCCGCGATAGCGACGACGATCTTGAACACGTTCTTCAAAGCGGGGTTCTGCTCAGTATCCAATGCGTTCTTCAGCGCCGTAAGGGCACGCGGATCGCCGCCGGGGGTCTTGGCCACAACCGTGCCGACGGCCATGGCGGCACCAAGTCGCACCCCCTCAATCTCGTCCTTCAGCGCAGCGATCAGCGGCTCGACGGCACGCGGGTCGGAGCTGGTGGCGAGGATCATGGTGACGTGCGTGCGCACGTTGTAGTCGTCGTCCTGCAGCGCAGCGATCAGCGCAGTGACGACGCGCGGGTCGTTATTGATCGGGGTGAGCGCGGCACTTGCGGCCTGGCTCACATCCTCTCTCCCTAACCCCGCAACCAGGCCTTCCACCTCCGCCTGCGTCAGCACCAACGCTTGGATGTTTGGCTCCTTCGACTTCTTCTTTCCGAACAGCCCCATGGCCTCGGTTTCCCCCTTCGTCGACGGCGCAATCGGACGCTGAATCATGAAGCCCGGAGCGCCGAAGGCGCTGCACGACTGCCGGGCCGCGGCGGCACGTGCTACACGCCGATAGCCTCCCGCTCCTCAGGTGTGAGGAACTCGATTGGCATCACCATGATACCGACGGGCGCCGGCTGACGTACCGCGCACACGGCCATGTGCACCCAGGTCCGCCCGGCGGACGATCCATAGATCACGTGGCACCACACGGAGGCGGTCGTCTTGGGCAGCAGGGAGTCCCACACATCTCCCAGGAACTTCGTGTAGCCACCGGCAGTGCGGCCAAACCACTCCTTGGCCTGGCCCATGTCCACCGGGAGGGTCGTGACGTGGTAAGCGACCTCTCCGCGCTCGAGCACGGCGTTGTGCTGTTCACCGTCAGCCAGTGTCAGGCGAAGTTTGTCCGCAGCGGCTGTGGCGATCTTGGCGACATCGGAGTCGCCGAAGTACTGGCCGAGAAAGGTGCTGAGTTCGGGGTAGTTCGTGCGGATGGCCTGCAGATGCGTGGTCAGGACCCGGGCGAGCTCACCGCCATCTCCGCCCACCGGCCCGATGGCCGGCCCAGTCTGCGCCCGGCCCCCACCTTGCCCCCTCTCGCCGGCCCGACAGGCTTCCATGTTCTTCCGAAGTGCTTGCGTGCGAGGGTGGCTGCTGCCCAAGGTGGCTTCGTCGATCTTCACCGCGCGCTCATAGAGCGGCAGCGCCTGCGGGTCGTCGCCTTGGTCCTGGAAGAGACGGGCGAGGTTGTTGAGGCTCGTCGCCACCTGCGGGTGGTCGGGGCCGAGGGCGCGTTCGCGGATGGCGAGCGCACGCTGGAAGAGCGGCAGGGCGAGCGCGTCGTCGCCCCGATCCTGGTGGAGAGCCGCGAGGTTGTTGAGGCTCGTCGCCACCTCGGGGTGGTCGGGGCCGAGGGCGCGCTCGGAGATAGCCAGCGCGCGCTCGTAGAGCGGCAGCGCGCGGGCGTCGTCGCCCTGGGCGCGGTAGAGAACGGCGACGTTGTTGAGGCTCGCCGCGACGTGGGGGTGGTCGGCACCGAGCGCGCTCTCCACGATGGCGAGTGCACGCTCGTAGAGCGGCAAGGCGCGGGCGTCGTCGCCTTGGGCGCGGTAGAGACCGGCGAGGTTGTTGAGGCTCGCCGCGACGTGGGGGTGGTCGGCACCGAGCGCGCGCTCGAAGATGGCGAGTGCACGCTCGTAGAGCGGCAAGGCGCGGGCGTAGTCGCCCCGATCCTGGTGGAGGGCGGCGACGTTGTTGAGACTCTGTGCCACCTGGGGGTGGTCGGCACCGAGCGCGCCCTCGAAGATGGCGAGCGCACGCTCGTAGAGCGGCAGGGCACCGGCGTAGTCGCCCTGATCCTGGTAGACGAGGGCGAGACCGTTGAGGCCCGTCGCTACCTGGGGGTCGTCGGGGCCGAGGGTGCGCTCCCAGATGGCGAGCGCACGTTCGTAGAGCGGCAGCGCGCGGGCGTAGTCGCCCTGGGTGCGGCACAGACCGGCGAGGTTGCTGAGGCCCTGCGCAACCTGAAGGTCGTGGGGGCCGAGGGTGCGCTCCCAGATGGCGAGCGCACGCTCGTAGAGCAACAGGGCGCGGGTGTAGTCGCCCTGGTCGTGGTAGAGACCGGCGAGGTTGTTGAGGCTCGCCGCGACGTGGGGGTGGTCGGGGCCGAGGGCGCGTTCCCAGATGGCGAGCGCACGTTCGTAGAGCGGCAGCGCGCGGGTGTAATCGCCCTGGGCCTGGTAGAGAGCAGCGAGGTTGTTGAAGCCCGTCGCAACCTCGGAGTGGTCGGGACCGAGCGTGTGTTCGTCGATGGCCAGCGAGCGCTCCATGAATGGCAAGGCCGACGGGTACAGGCCCATGTCGAGAAGTAACAGGCCGATGGCCGCCGCGGCGCGGGCGACGGGCTCGCTCTCTCCGTCGGTCTCGATCCGTCGATCGAGCGCGGCCTGGTAGCAGGCGCCAGGCTCGAAGCGCCCCTCCAGCGAGCGCCAGTAGCCCATCCACTCGTACTTGCGCTCGTGGTCCCAGGCCTGCTCGAGGAAGTCGAGGTCGCTGAGCATGGCGGAGAGGGCTTGCCAGTCTTCTCCCTGTTGGAGCTGGTACGGGTACTCGTCGAGTTTGCGCTCGAGCGGGGAATCGGCGAAGTAAGCCGCGAGCTTCGCGTGGGATTCCTTGCGGTCGGGGTATCTCGTCGTCACCGCCTCGGCGAGCTGACGATGGAAGAAGCCGACCAGCTCACCGCGCTCGACCAGGTAGGCCTTGGCGCCGCGGGCAAGCCGCGCCCAGAGGGCGCGCGGCAGCTGCTCCTCATTCTCCCTACGCAACAGGTCGAGGAGCTCCGCTTCGCTCAGCCCGAAGCGCGACGAGCCAAGGAGCGAGAAGGCCTCGGTCACGAGCTCTCTCCCGTGGTCGTCTTCGAGTCGCTCCAGCACATCGTCGAACAGCCCTGTCACGTCTGCGGCGAGATTCTCGATCTGGGGCAGGAGCTGTTCGAACCTGCCGAAGAGGCGCAGCTCCTCGAGCGCCACACGGAGGTAGAGCGGGCTGCTGACCCCGGGGTGTTCGAGCAGCGCGGTCAACTGAGGCGTGTCGAGCTCGCGCCGCCACTCGCCGAGCAAATTCTCGATGATTCGCTGCTGCTCTTGTGCACGCAACGGGGGGAGTGTCACTTCTTCTGCCTGGTGGCGGCGCAATGCATCGAGGATGTCGCCTTGGAGCGTGCTGACCACCAGGCGGGTCTGCTCGGGGATGTACTCGAGCAACCAGCCGAGGCCATGCGCGCCCTCAACCGGAGCGAGCTGGTCCAGCGCATCGATCACGAGCACGACACGCGGGCGCTTGCGCGAGGAAGCCTGCAGAAGGGCCGCCAATGTCGCAGGTAACTTCTCGTCCTCTTCGGGGATCTCTTCCTCGAGGGACAGCTCGCGCTTCAACTCCGCGCAGATCGTGCGCAAGAGACGGCGATGATCCGTCGAGGAGGGACTGGCGCCGACGTGGTAACACAGCAGGAGTTCGTCTGGGTGCTCGGTTGCATAGTGGCGAGACCAGCTGGCGAGGAAGGCCGACTTGCCGCAACCTGATTCGCCTGTGATCAGTGCGGGACGGCGATCGGACCCCTGCACGTACTCGGTCAGCCGCGCGGCTTCGTGCTCGCGCCCGACATGCAAACGCGAGCGTTCCTCGGCGAAGGCTTCGTGGGCTTCCCGCTCGATGGTGAGCGGATCAGGCTCGGGCTCTTCCTCGGGATACTCGGCGCAGATCGCCCACCACAGGTCCTCCAGCACCCGCTCCCCGAAGGCATCGAGACCGACGACGCGCTTCTCGTCTTCGTTCCAACCGCACGGGTAGTCAGCCAGGACCGGCCTGCCGGAACCGCGGATCTCCACCTTCAGCGCTTCGAGCTTGCTCGCCGCCCGCGCATCCTCGGCCGCGTAGTCGGCGCGCTCCGGCCCCGTCATCTGGTCGATGAAGCGCGGATCGCGAAAGTAGAAGAAGGCGCGCCGCGCCAGATCCGGGTTTCGTAGCACGGCATGGGCGATCTCGAGCGCCGTCAGCGAGTGCCCTTCGTGGCCTGCAAGCCACGGGTGGTCAAACTCGGCGTCCTCGGGCAGCGAGCTGAGCAGCGACCCATAACGCTCCCCGAGCATCCCGATGAAGAACGGCCGCGAGCGGCCGATCTCATCGAGGCAAATCTCCAAGGCCTTGCCCTGCTCGGCGTCTTCCTCGGTGATCCCCCAACGCAGGTCGAGGTCGACAAGGCGGAGGTGTCGAGCCGCCATCCGCTCCCGGAGCTCCGGGAAGACCACCTTGACCAGGTGATCTCTCTCTGCGTGCATGTCGCGGAAGGTGCTGCTGATGAAGACGCGGACGATTCTCCAACTCCGCGTCATCGCACCAGTCCCTCAGTCCTCGCGGCAACCACCGTTACGCATCCCGGCCGCGGTGCTCAGCGACAACGGCTGCATCTACACGCCAAAAATATCGCGGCGGCAAAGTCGCGATGGAGACCGAGCTCGAACGACTGGGCGTGACGTTCAAGCACGCGCGGCCTATCACCCTCAAACCTGCGGGAAGGTCTGTGAAGACTTGCAGCGGTGCTGCATCGGCTCCGGTCTGACCCTGGCCAAGGTATGACCATCGTGTCCTGCGTTCGATTTGTCGGCCGGTGCTGGTGCAGCACCACGACGCGCACCGGCCAGGCGGAACTGACCTGATAGGAGCTTGGACTAGAAGCCCCGTCACAGACCTGTCGCCCGCCCGGCCGGTTCGCTCGTTCCGTCAGATGAGTCCTAACGGAGGAGCGAGTCCAGCATGGCAATCCCGACGACGACTGTCACCGTGATCGGTGGCGTCGACACCCACAAGCACACCCACTACGCCGCCGCGATCGATGACCAGGGACGACTCCTTGGGCATCGTGAGTTCCCGGCGACCGACGCCGGCTACATCGCGTTGCTGCACTGGATGCGTCACCACGGCGAAGTCCAGGCCATCGGCGTGGAGAGCACCGGATCATTCGGGGCGACGTTGACCCGAGCGCTCACGAAGGCTGGCGTCGAAGTCATCGAAGTGAACCGGTCGAACCGGATGGCCCGACGTCTCGACGGCAAGTCCGACCGGCTCGACGCCGAGCAGATCGCCCGGGCGGTCCTCGGGCGCATCTCGACCGCGATCCCCAAGGCCAAGTCAGGAATCGTCGAGGTCATCCGCACCCTCCGTGTGACCCGAGCCAGCGCGGTGAAGGCACGCACGCAAGCGTTCAACACCCTCTGGGGCGTCATGATCGGAGCACCGTCACCGCTGCGCGACGAGCTCGTTGTCCTCACGAAGCGGACGCTCGTCAACCGGTGCCTACGACTCCGCCCGAGACCGATGACTTCCTCTCGATGGCCGACGAGCCCGACCGGATGCTTACGGCCGGCATCAAGACCGCGCTGCGAGATCTGGCCCGCCGATGGAAGGCGCTCGACGAGGAGATCAAGACCCTCAACAAGCAGATCGAAGCGCTTGTCCGCTCAGCCGCTCCGACACTCGTTGAACTCCACGGCGTTGGCGTCGAGGTCGCCGGGCAGTTCCTGGTCACTGCGGGCGACAACGCCGAGCGGATCCACAGCGAAGCTGCCTTCGCCAAGCTCTGCGGAGTCGCACCCCAACCCGCCAGCAGCGGCCGGACGAGTGGTCGTCATCGGCTCAGCCGCAGCGGCGACCGCGCCGCGAACAGCGCGCTCTACATCGTGACCATCGTCAGGATGCGCCACCACCAGCCGACCCGCGACTACCTCGAGCGGCGAACCGCTGAAGGCCTCACCAAACGCGAGATCATCCGCTGCCTCAAGCGCTACATCGCCCGCGAGATCTACAACAACCTCCCGCGCGCAAACCCACGAGCACACGAAGCCGACTCGCTTCGATCCGCGGCTTGACGAACATAGGAGCATCGAACGCTTCCACCAAACCGAAAAGAAGTTCCTCACCAAACAACCCGCCGCCGCGACCCTCACCGAGCTGCAACACCAGATCGACCGGTTCGTCACCTACTACAACACCAGCCGACCCCACCGCGCCTTGCACAGGCGAACACCCCACGACGTCTTCAACACCAAAGTCAAAGCCCACCCCGACACCAACGGCTCAAACACACACTTCCGCATCCGTCACGACAAGGTCGACAAGCACGGCTCGATCACCCTGCGCTACGACTCCAAACTCCACCACATCGGCATGGGTGCACACCTCAAGAACCAGCCCGTCGTCCTCCTCATCGCCGACCGCGACATCCGCGTCGTCACACCAGACGGCGAACTCCTCCGCCACCTCACCCTCGACCCCACCCGCGACTACCAGCCCCAAACCCTCGGCTGGATCTCTACGATGACCTGACACATGCGTCGCCGATGACGCGACACATCACAAGGTGGAGGTGATGGGACTTGAACCCACGACTTCTACGTTGCGAACGTAGCGCTCTACCGGACTGAGCTACACCCCCGAAGGAAGTTGCAGGGTACCACCGGCCATTTCGCGATCAGTCGGTCGAGGTGCCACTCGCCGACTCGATCGCACGTTGCAGGCGCGCCGCGACGAGCGCCGTGGTGACATCGCCTCGCGTGCGTTCGAGCACGGCGCGCAGCGCGTCGGTCGCGCGACGCAAGCCACGGGTCAGCGTGTCGGGATAGTCGATCGTGACCAGCATTCCGTACACGTCATCCATGACGCCGAGCTGACGCTCGGCGTCGGCGAGCTCACCGCGACGGAGGCAGTCGAGTACCTGCCGCCGAAGCTCACTGGCCGCCTCGGCCATGCCGTTGAGGTACGCCTGCACCTCGACGCGCAACTCGGCGGCTGCCGGCGTCGGCTTGTCACTGACGAACGCAAGCGTGAGGTTGGCTTCGGCGAACTCCTTCTTCGCGTCGTGAAGAAAACCGGCGTACCTCACGTCGGGATGAATGGCGAGCGCGGCGTCGGCCTCGTTGAGGAACGCGGCAGCTTCGGCGATCAGCTTGCGCGCGTCGGCAAACTCATCTCGGTGCACGGCGCGGATCGCCAACGAGCACGCACGTATCGCCAGGCGGGAAGCGCCGAGCGTGGTCTCACGCGCTGCGTGCTTCTCTTCGAGGATGGCCTGAGCGGTACGACCGGCCGATGCGATCTCGTCGGAGCGGCTGCCCACGGGGCCGCGCTATGACGACGCGGTGCGGCGCAGGCCGACGAGTTGCGGTGCAGCGGGGTGCGACAAGTAACGCACTTTTGTCTGCCGTTCGGCGAGCCGGCGTTGCATCTGCACGAGCAGCACGATGTACGTGACGATGAGCGCGTCAGCGAGGAGTTGTACCGACCAGAGCAGCATCGAGCCCGCGACGAGCGCGAGCAGGAACGTGACGATCACGACGGCACCGAGCGCGAGGAGCACGTCGCGGCGGCGACGCTGCGCCGGCGTCATCTGAGCCGGCGCCTTCGGCGCGTGACCCGGAGAAGCGACGCGCGGGCGCCGGGTTGGCGGTGTGTACGCAGGCCCGATGGGGGCGACGCGCATCGGGCCGCTGAGCGACGCCGCGCGTGGCGTGCGGCGCTTCGAAGGCTGACCGTTTGCTTTGCCGAGGACACCGAGCTGGTAGTTGAAGTCACCGATGGAGTCGCTGCGACGGTGCTCTCTCCGGCTGCGGATGACGGGCGGAGCAAGCACGGCGACCCAAAGCACTGCCAGGATCAGGATGACGAAAATGGTCAACGCTCCTCGACTGCTTTCTGTGTCGTGGAAGGTAACAAGGCATGACGCGCGAACGGTGGATGGTGCGCGATCACTTCGAGGCTAACCGTGGTCGGGGTGCAAAGGTCAAGCCGAAGAATGTGACTTTTCACGCGGCTTTGTGAGGTTCGGACCGTGGTGCCGGTCAGAGCGCGCGAGAGCCGTTGCGACTGCTCAGCGATCCAAGCTTGCGTCACTGCCGGCGGTGCGGCGATAGGTGCCGGAGCGGCCGCCGCTTTTTTCCCAGAGCGCCAGCTCGCCGACCGTCATGGCGCGATCGACGGACTTGCACATGTCGTAGATCGTCAATGCCGCCACGGCACACGCCGTCAGCGCTTCCATCTCGACGCCGGTGCGGTCGATGGTGTCGACCTGGGCCTCCACCTCGACATGGGCGTCCTCGATGCGGAAATTGACGAAGACCGACCCGACAAGAAGCGGATGGCACAGTGGGATCAGCGCCGGCGTCTGCTTCGCGGCCTGGATGCCTGCAACCCGGGCGACGGCCAGCACATCGCCTTTGGTTATGGCCCCGGTTGCGATCTTCGAGGCGGTCTCGGCCGCCATGTGCACCCGGCAACGGGCCACGGCGCGCCGGTGGCTCGCCTCCTTCGAAGTGACATCGACCATCCGGGCCCGGCCGAGCGGGTCGAGATGCGTGAATTCGGAGGCCGACATGCGGTCGAGTCTAGGACCGCACGCCGCGCCGCTGCCCCGCCCCGTTTCGTTGACGCGGCGGTCCGTCTCGTGCTCGGGCGCGGGATTGTGAGCGGTCGTAGCATCCGTACATGCCCGGCCCGCATCCGTCGGCCTTTCTCGCCCGGCTCCCCGACGAGGATGCCGCCACGCTGCGCGCGTCGGCCCACCCGCGCCGCTTCTCGCGGGGCGAGACGCTGTTCTTCGAAGGCGACGATGCCCGTGAGGTGCTCGTCCTCCATTCGGGTCAGGTGAAGATCTGGATCACCGCGCCCAACGGACGCGAAGTGATCCTCGCGGTGTTCGATCCTGACGAGTTGCTCGGCGAGCTGTCGGCGATCGACGGCACCCCTCGATCCGCAAGCGCGACTGCAATCAGCGACGTCGAAGTGCTCGCGCTATCGCTGCATGATTTCGCCGCGCTCGTCGACGAGCACCCAAAGATCGCGAACGCCCTGCTGCACACGATCGCCGCCCGGCTGCGCGAGACATCACAGCGCCAACTCGAGTTCGGCACCGCCGACGCGCTCGGGCGGCTGGCCCGCTGCATCCTCAGCCTCGCCGACCGCTACGGACGCGACAGCGACGCGGGTCGCCGCCTCCGCATCCCCCTGGTGCAACAGGAGCTCGCCGCGTGGACGGGCCTGTCGCGAGAAGCCGTCGTCAAGGGATTGCACGCAATGCGGGCTCTCGGTTGGGTGCAATCGGCCGGGCGGCAGCTCACCGTGCTCGACGACGGCGCGCTCCGAGCACGTGCGACCGGCTGATCCAGTCTCACCCCGCGATTGCGTACTGGTACGCAGACGGCCGTCGGGCGCCGGCGCAGACTGAACGCCTCAACCGGCCTGGGGGGCGTCTGATGGCACATATTCGGCGAGACGAACGGATCGACCTGCTCAGCAAGGTCTGGCTGTTCTCCAATTGCTCGATGAAGGAGCTCGACCGCATCGCCGGTCTGGCAACGCCCATGAGCGTGACCCCGGGCAAGGTGCTCGCCCGCGAGGGCGAGGGCGGCTCGGAGTTCTTCGTAGTGGTCGAAGGTACCGCCGTGGCGAAGATCAATGATGAGCTCGTCGGCACGCTGAGCCCGGGATCGTTCTTCGGGGAGCTGGCGCTCCTCGACCGAGGGCCGCGCACCGCGACGGTGACGGCTTCGACGGTGATGACCGTGCTCGTGCTCAGCCGGCCCGAGTTCCACGAGCTGATCCTCGACGCGATCCCCTCGGTCACCCGCAAGATGATCTCTGTGCTCGGCGCTCGTCTGCGACAAGCCGATCAGCGAGCGAGCCGCGTTCTCATCAACGTGTAGCGGCGCGACGAGCGCAGCCGGACGGGAGCCGTCAGCCGCCGATCTGGCTCATCGAGCGGGCCGGACGCACGAAATCGACCTGGCCGATGCGATGCCCGGCCCACTTCGTGCCGACTGCGCTCTCGATCGCGCCCGCCAGGTCGTCGTCGCTGCCGCCGCCGCGCACGATGGCCCGGAGGTCGATCTCGTCAGTAGCGAACAGGCATGTGCGGAACTTCCCCTCCGCAGTGACACGCACGCGATCGCACTGCGCGCAGAACGGCTCCGTCACGCTCGGGATGACCCCGACATCGCCGTCTCCGTCGGCGTACGTGTAGCGCGTGGCCGGCGCGTCGTGATCGGTGCGTTCCTCGCCGTCGCGCTCGAGCGGAAACACCGCGTCGATGCGGTCGAGAATCTCCTGCGCGGGGACGACTTTGTCGGCACTCCACGCACCATCAGCGTCGAGGGGCATGAACTCGATGAATCGCACGCCGAGGCCACGGCTCCGCCCGTACGCCGCAAGGTCGACGACCTCGTCGTCGTTGACGCCGCGCATCACGACGCAGTTGACCTTCACCGGGAAGAGTCCGGCATCGCACGCCGCGTCGATGCCGGCCAGCACGCGGTCGAGCTCGTCGCGTCGAGTGAGTGCGAGGAACCGGTCGCGCCGAAGCGAGTCGAGCGACACGTTGATGCGTTGCAAGCCGGCGGCAGCAAGGTCGTGTGCCATCTCCGCGAGCTTCACGCCGTTGGTCGTCATCGCCACATCGACACCGAGCGGAGCGAGCATGGTGATCAGACGAGGCAGATGGGCCCGGATCGTGGGCTCGCCGCCGGTGATCCGGAGCGCGTCGAACCCGAAGCGCTTTACACAGACCGCGGCGATGCGCGCCTGCTCCTCATAGGTGAGGATCTCCTCGCGGGGCAGCCACGGCATGCCCTCGGCCGGCATGCAGTACGTACAGCGAAAATTGCAGCGGTCGGTGATCGAGAGGCGCAGGTCGCGCACGCGCCGCCCGAATGGATCGACGAGGTCGCCGCGCGTGGCCATGTCTGCAGCGTACGCGCCATTCCCGGCGATGGTCCGGGCCGTTTCGGCGGCCCGGAGCGCCACGATGACGAGAACGGCCCGTGTTTGCGCTTGACCACTATCCGTGGTTAGATGGCTATGTTCCGTCACAAGGCCAGACGGCGGAGCCGAGAGATCTCGGGGAGACATTGAGCCGCCGGCGTCCACTTGGTCGCATCAGCCGGCGGGGAGTCAAAGCGAAACCGGCCCCAGCGTCACGGGGGGTCGGTCGTTTTCGTTTTCTGGCCGGATCTCAACGGGGGCGCAGATGCGCAAGTTGGCCGCCATCGGCACGCTGTCCATCGCTGTCGTGGCACTCGGCGGATGCCTTGTGGGCCCCGGATCGAGCGCCGGCACCTCCGTGCCCCGCGACACCCAGCCCCAGCGGGGCCATCTCGTCATCAGGAGCGTCGCCCGAGCAGGGCCGACCAGGCTGGTACTCGAAGTGACATGCGAGTCCCCGACCGTCGCGAGCGGCAACGGCACCGAGATCTCGGCGGCAACCGCCCAACGACGCACCGTGACGCTCGCGCCGAACCAGACGCGCACCACGAGGGTCAACGGCATCGCCGCCGACTCGGAGTGCACCGTCGACGAGATCAGCGCGACCAACTCGACGCTGACCGCGGTGTTCGGGGGCGACCCTGTCTCCGACGCGGGCGGGCTGACGGGCGTGCGCGCCAGGGTGCCGGCGGGAACGACCGTGAGCGTCAAGCTCGTGCACACCGCGGCGGCGTAAGGAGCTCTCGGGGCGGGTTGGGAGGCCCAAACCTTCACAGGCTGGGAGGCCTGGAAGCACGGAGGCTGGGAGGCCTGGAAGCACGGAGGCTGGGAGGCCTCGAAACGAACAGCGGCGGATGCCCGGAGCGAGAGCTCCGGGCATCGCCGCGTCACGACGGCAATTCGAGGAGCATCACCTCGACGGCGTCGCCTTCGGCAATCCCCTCACCATCGGGCACCAGCGCGAGCCCGTTCGCCAGCGCGGTCGCCGAGAGCACGTTGCTGGCCTGCTCGCCGCTGCGAACGGCAACGAGGCGACCATCGTCGATGTGGACGAGCACACGATCGAGGTGCAACTTGCCGTCGGCACGACGCGACAGCGCGCGCCCGGCCGTCGCCGTCACCGTGGCTCGAAAGCGGGCCGCGCCGGTGTAGCCCATCATCTGCAGGATCGCGGGACGGGCGAAGCACTCGAAGCTCACGAGGGACGAGACCGGATTGCCCGGCAGCCCGAACACGGCGGCGTCGCCGACCATCCCGAACGCGAGCGGCTTGGCCGGCTTGATCGCCACCTGCCACCAGTGGAACGCGCCGGCAGGCGCGAGCCGGTCGAGCGCGGCTTTCACATAGTCGTAGTCGCCGACCGAGACGCCGCCGCTCGTGAGCACGACGTCGCACTCGTGGCACGCGCGTTCGAGCGTCTCGACGATCGTGGCCTCGTCGTCGCCGACGATCCCGAAGTCCGTAGGCGTCGCGCCCGTTCGCTCGGTTAAGGCGAGGAGCATCGGCCGGTTGGAGTCGCGGATCTGGCCCGGCCGCAGAGGGCCCGAGGCGACGAGCTCGTCACCGGTCGACAACACGCCGACGCGCGCCCGACGCCGCGCGGCAACGTCTCGCTGGTCGATGCTCGCCAGAACGCCGAGATGCGCGGGACCAAGCACGGTGCCGCCGGCGAACACGAGCTGACCCGCCTCGAGGTCGCCGCCCACTCGGCGAACGTGCTGGCCCGGCTCTGCCTCCGCCGACACCGACACCGCATCGTCGCCGGCGCGGCGAGTGCGCTCGACCATGACGACCGCGTCGGCGCCGTCGGGCATCGGCGCGCCGGTCATGATGCGCACGGCCTCACCCGATTGCACCGGTGTCGTCGGCGCGCTCCCGGCCGCGAGCTCGCCGACCACGTGGAGCTGCACAGGCGAGTCGTCGGTCGCGCCGCGTGTGTCACCGGCGCGGACCGCGTACCCGTCCATCGCGGTGTTCGTGAACGGCGGAACGGGCGACGGAGCGGTGACGTCCTCGGCGAGCACGAGCCCCAGCGCGTCGCGCGGCGCCACGGTGTCGACCGGCAGCGCGGGAACAGCCGCGAGGATCGCCGCTTGCGCTTCGGGCAGCGGGATCACGCCGCGCCCATCAGAGCAATCCGCGTCGCTGCACCAGCTCGACGACCAAGCGGCTGACGTCGGGCCCGAGATCGGGGCGGTCGAGCGCAAGCTCGACGTTGGCTCGCAGGAAATCGACTTTCTGGCCGATGTCGTAGCGACCGTGCTCGAACGTGCAGCCGTACACCGGCTGCGACTCGACGAGCAGCCCGATCGCATCGGTCAGCTGCAACTCACCACCGGCTCCGGGTGTGATGCGATCGAGCGCGTCGAAGATGTCTTCCGTGAACACGTAGCGGCCGATCATCGCGAGATTGGACAGCGCTGTCCTCTGCCTTGGGCTTCTCGACCACCGACTTCACTCGCACGAGGCCGTCGCCGACCACTTCGGGTTCCGCGCACCCGTAGAAGGAGATCTCGCTCGGTGAGACTTCTTTCAGCGCGAGGACCGTCTTCCCGTACTGCGCGTGCACATCGAGCATCGAGCGCAGCAGATGCGCGTCGTCAACCATGATGTCGTCGCCGAGCAACACGGCGAACGGCTCGGACCCCACGTGGTCGCGGGCGACACTCACCGTGTGCCCGAGCCCGAGCGGATCACGTTGACGGATGAAGTGCATGTCGGCCATCTCCGTGGTCGCCTGCACTTCGGCCAACAGCTCTGCCTTGCCGTCCTTCTCCAAGTAGTACTCGAGCTCGAAGTTGCGATCGAAATGGTCTTCGATCGCGCGCTTGCCGCGCCCCGTGATCACGAGCACGTCGCGGAGGCCGGCCAGCACGGCTTCCTCCACGACGTACTGGATCGCCGGCTTGTCGACGATCGGCAGCATCTCCTTGGGCTGGCTCTTGGTGGCGGGGAGGAATCTCGTGCCGAGACCAGCCGCGGGGATGACTGCTTTGCGAACGGAGGGCGTGCTCATCAGCCGGGAACGGTACCGCTGTTACCACCGAGGCCGTGTTCCCCGCCCCCAAGGAGACGCTTCAGATTGGCAAGATGGCGCATGAGCACCAGCACGGCCAGCGCCGAGATGACGGCGGTCTCCTGCCAGTCGTAACCGCTCAGCGCGACAAGAACCGGAAATGCGATCGTGCAGCCAATCGACGCGATCGAGGCCTTCTTGAACACACGCGCGATGACGACCCAGACCACCGCGAGGCCGACCACGATCCACGGGAACAGCACGACGAGCACGCCGCCGGCGGTGGCGACGCCTTTGCCGCCTTTGAACCGGCGCGTGGCCGGCAGGACGTGTCCGAGGATCGCGGCCATACCGAGCACGTAGGCGCCCAAACGCCCGTCGATCGCATAGCCGGCGCCGGCCGCGATCGCGCCCTTGCTGAAGTCGGCGACCAGCACCAGGAAGCCGGCCTTCCAACCCATCAGGCGGGTCACATTCGACGCACCGGGGTTCCCGGAGCCTTCCGTGAGCACGTTGTGGCCGCCGGCTCGGGCGACGAGCTGGGCACTCGGGAACGTGCCGAGGAGGTACGCCAGTGGAGTGAGGATCAACACCACCGTCACGGGTTGCACATTCTCCTCAGGTGCCCTGTCTGTTCGAACTGGTCCCCATTCACTCAAGAAAAGCTTGAGCATTCGCGGGCCGGTTCGGTAGATGCCAGAGCAAGGTAGCCCGCCCCCCGGCAAACGAGTGGGCCGACCGATCGGGTACCATTAGCAGTCAGGAACCCCGAGTGCCAAGTGACGAGCGATGCCGACGTACCAATACCGATGCGCAAAATGCGGCGAACAGTTCGAGCTCTATCAGACGTTCGATGACGCGCCGTTGAAGCGTCATGCCCAGTGCGGCGGCAAGCTCGACAAGGTCATGGGGTCCGTGGGGATCGTGTTGAAGGGCAGCGGCTTCTATCGCAACGACCACCGGTCGCCGGCGCGCAGCAACGGCGACAAGCGCGAGACCGAAAAGGCACCTGCCAACGGCGACAAGGCCAAGGAAACCACGCCTGCGGCCGAGAAATCGTCCCGCGGGTCCGGCGACTCCAACGGCTCCAACGGCTCCAGCGGCTCCAAGGAATCGAGCGGCGGCGAGTCCACGCGGACGGATCCGCCGTCGCCCTCGAAGAAAGCCCCCACCAAGACCTAAGGTGCTGTCCGGCGGCATTCCCGCCAGCACTTCCCCTGCAGTTTCCCCCGTATGGCCGCGCGCGCCCGGCGTGTGGCCCATATCCAGGGGGAACCCATGCTCCGCCGTTCACCTCGTGTGCTGCTCCTGTGGGCGGGCGCGTTGGCGCTCGCTCTCCTGACGGCGCTCTTCGTCGCCTCCGACCTCGTGGCCCTGCACCGGCACGCCCACGACCTCGGACCCGAGCGTGCTGTGGTCGTCGCCCGTCGTGACCTCGCGCTCGGCGTCACCATCGGCGACGGCGCGCTCGACACACGGCGCGTGCACGCGTCCCAGCTTCCGCGCGGCGTGCTCGAGGGCAACGTCCATCGTCTCGCGGGCCGGATCGTCGCAGCGCCGGTGTTGCGGGGCGAGTTCGTCTCCACTCGCAATCTTGCGCCGCGGCGCCGTACCGGTCTCGACGGCATCGTGCCCTCCGGCATGCGCGTGATCCGCGTCGTCGCATCCGACTCGCTCCGGCCGCCGCGCGGCGCCGCTGTCGACGTGCTCGCGACGTTCGAGCATGGTCAGGCGACCGGCGCCACCGGGGACGCGACCACCGGGTCGGAGCCCGCGGTCGTGGTGGCCCACGGCGTCACGGTGCTCGCAACGGATGACGCCACCCACACGGGGTCGAGCACCAGCGGGACCGGCACCGGCGTCACGCTGCTCGTGCAGGAACCGGAGGCACGTCGACTCGCGTACGCGGCGGCGACCGGCACGATCACGCTTGCGCTCGTGCCGCCCGAGGACGGGTCGGGCCGCAGCGCGACGACCGGCGGCTGACACGGCACACGGAGTGCCCGGCGCATGTGACCCTCGGCCGCAAGAAGACCCGGGCATCTCGGTAGCCTGCGCCCGTGATCGAGGCCGTGATCTTCGACTATGGCGGCGTGTTCTCCAGCCCACTGTTTCGCGGCGTCGGCCGTTTCGAAGCCGACCTCGGCTATCCGTCGGGTGCCGTGCTCGAACTTCTCTTCGGCGAAACCGCCTATATCGGCGTCGAGGGAGTGGCGATGGCTGAGGACGCGCCCGCTGCGACGCCCGCTCGCAACGCGGGCGCCGCCGAAGCGTCGGCCGTCACCCACGACTGGCACCGGCTCGAGATCGGCGCGATATCGCTCGCCGAGTACCTCGCAGGGGTCGTCGCACGGGCCCCGGCGGTGCTCGGCAAGCCGCTCGACTTCGACGCGTACCTCGCATTCATGCGCGACATGCCGTTCGGCGTGCACTGGCCGCTCGTGCACCGCGTGCGCGCCGCCTCAAGCGCGACGGGATCGCGCTCGCGCTCCTGACCAACAACGTCAAGGAGTGGGGCGACCACTGGAAGGCCACGATCCCGCTCGACGAGCTGTTCCCGGTCGTCGTCGACTCGAGTGAGGTCGGCCTCCGCAAGCCGGACGCCCGAATCTACGAGCTCACCTGCTCACGTCTGAACGTCGAGCCGCAAGCCTGCGTGTTCATCGACGACAACGCCGACAATGTCGCGGCCGCCGCCGCGCTCGGTATGGAGGCGGTGCACTTCCACGCTGATCCGTGGGCTGCGATCGACGAGCTCGACGCGATTCTCGACCGGCGAGGTGTCGCCCGTGCGAGTTGAGACGACGGGTCCGCCCCTACCCGCGCTCGCCGAGCACGAAAGCACCAACGCCGACCCACGGCCGTCGCCGGTACACGCCGCGGCGCCGCGGGCCGCATTGCTCGCGCTGCTCTTCGTGCTGATGGCGACCGTGCTCCACCTGCCCGGCATGTACAAGCAGGTGTTCAATCCCGACGAGGCGTACCTCGCGACCCAAGCGCAAGTGCTGCAGCACGGCGGCCGTCTCTACCACGACACCGTCGATCGCAAGCCGCCGGTCGCGCCGTACTTGTACGCCGCGGTGTTCACGGTCACCGGATCGAGCGATCTGCGCTGGATGCACGTCCTCGCGACCCTCGCCGACGTCGCGACGGCGCTGCTCCTCGCAGCCGAGGCTCGTCGCCGGTGGGGCGGCCGCACGCCCCTGTACGCCGGTGCGCTCTTTCTCATTGCGGCAGTGGCGTTACGTCCCACCGATGCGCAGGCCGCCAATTTCGAAGTGTTCATGTTGCCGGCAATCACGGCCGCGATGGTGCTCGCGGCGCGCGGACGTGTGCGCGACTCGGGACTCGCACTCTCGGTCGCCACACTCACGAAACAGACTGCCGCGCTCACCCTGCTGCCGCTCGCGTGGTGGGCGTGGCGCCGGCACCGCTGGCGGGGGCTCGGTGTGCTGGGGGTCTCGTTCCTCGTGCCCATCGCTGCGGCCACACTCGTCTTCGGCGTGCACGATTTCATGTTCTGGGTGTGGACCGGCAACGGCGGTTACCTGAGCCCCGGCGTCGGGATCGGCTACCTCTGGCGGCTCGGCCTGCACAACACCGGGTTCTTCGTGCGCGCCAACGTCGTGCTCCTCCTACTCGCCGGGTTGGCCTGGCGGGCACGCCGGAACGATCTCGACCTGTGGCTCTGGACAGCTTCGGCGATTGTCGGCGTCGTCGCCGGGTTCCACTTCTTCGGCCACTACTACCTGGAGCTCCTCCCTCCATTCGCCCTGCTCGCGGCGAGTCAGCTCGAACGCGTGACGCGTCCCGTGCTCGTAGTCGCAATCGTGGTCGCGCTCGTGCCCGCGCTCTCGTCGGTGGGCGACGGGTTACACACGTCGCACCCACACGAGGTGGCGGCCTACAGCGACGTCGCGCGCTACGTCGACCGCCACACCTCACCCGACCAGCCGATCTTCGTGTGGGGCCACTTCCCGGAGGTGTACTGGGCATCCGACCGCCGCCCGGCGACGCGTTTCGTGACCACAGGCGTGCTCACGGGCGAGAGCGGCGGACGCCCACCAAGCCTCGTGGGTGAAGATCGCGCGGTGCCCGGCGCGTGGAAGATGTTTCAGAGCGACCTGCACGAGCATCCGCCCGCGCTGATCATCGAGACGTCGACGGCCGACATCCGCAACGCTCGTGACTATCCGCCGTCGCGCTTCCCGCAGTTCGACACGGTGTTGCAACGCGACTACCGGAAGGTCGCGACCGTGCGGGGTGTAGCGATCTACGCGCGGATCAGCGACTTCGGCTGACGAGGCGGCTCACGCGCCTCCCGATGGTTGCTTCTCGGCAGAGTCTTCGACCGTAGCGGTCGAAAACTCATCCCAGAACGAGGAGGTCGAGGCGGCTCACGCACCGCTCATCGACATCTCGCGCACGAGCAATGTGGCACCCGCGGCGCCCCCACCGAGCCACGTCAGATCAGAACCGACCTCGACGATGTCGAGCAGGATGCGCTGGAGCGTCGAGGCGATCGTGACCTCGCGCACCGGCTCGGCGAACGCGCCGTCGCGCACCATGAGGCCTTCGGCGCCCACGGAGAAATCGCCGCTCACCGGATTGGTGCCCGAATGCAGCCCGCTCACCGACTGCACGTAGAGCGCCTCCGGCACTGCCGCGAGGATCTCGTCGGGGCCCATCGTGCCTGGAACGAGATGGAGGGCACGCGCGCCGACGCCGGGCGGTGACTTGTAGCCGCCGCGCACGGCGGCGGCGTTCGTCGCCAGGCCGGATCGCCGCCCTGTATAGACGTTGTGCAGAAAGCCGCGCAGCGCGCCGGCCGAGATCAACTCGTTGCGGCGCGTCGGCACACCCTCGGCGTCGTGCGATACCGCACCCAGGGCTTCGGGCAGTGTCGGGTCGTCGACGAGTGTGACGCCCACGTCGGCCACCTCCTCGTCGACGCTGTCCGACGAACATCGAACGGCCCTTGAGCACCGCCTCGCCGTTCAACGCGGCACCGATGAGCCCGACCAGGGACCGCGTCACCAACGGATCGAACACGACCGGAAGCCGGCGTGACAGCGGCTGCGTCGCGCCCAGGAGCCGCACCGCGCGTTCGCCCGCTTCTCGCGCCGCTTTGGCCGCGTCGAGGTCGTCGAAGCTGCGGGCGACGTCGAAGCCGGCGCCGGTCTGGGTGCCGACACCCTCGCCCGCCATCGCGAACGTCGAACACGAGCAGAACGTGCGGCGCGTCGCCGCTTCCACACCGAGTGAGTTGGCGACCGCACTCTCGATCGCGACATCGTCATAGCTCGCCGCCTCCACCCCACGCACCTGAGCATCGGCGGCGCGCGTCGCCCGCTCGAGCTCGAGCGCGAGGTCGACCTTCACGCTCGTCGGCACCGAGAGCAGCGACTCCCGCCACACATCGAGTGAAGGCGGATCGACCGCGCCGAGGTCGTCGGGCGAGGCAAGCCCGTTCCATTCGTCGGGGCTCCCGAAACCGGCGTTGTCGCGCGCCTCACCGAGCGTCTCGGTGATCACGTCGTCGTCGAGCGATCCCGCCCACGAGTAGCCCTGCCGCCCGTCGACCACGACGCGCACGCCCACGCCATCAACGCCTGCGATCGAGAGCGACTCCACGTCGCCGTCGAACACGCGCACGTCGGTTTCGCTCGACCGCACCACGTACGCCTCGATCTGCTCGTCGCCGCGCGCGCCGCGAACGACGCGTCGAGCGACGTCGAGAAGATCAGGCACCGGCCGTGCCGCCCACGGTCAGCTCCGCGACCCGCAACGTCGGCTGGCCCGCGGAAACCGGCACGCCCTGGCCGTCCTTGCCGCACGTGCCCGCCCATGTCTCGAAGTCGCTCCCGACTGCGTCCACGAGTCGGAGCGTCTCCGGACCATTGCCGATGAGCTGTGCGGCGCGCACGGGATCGGTGATCTCGCCGTTCTCGATCATGTAGGCCTCCGTGATGCCGAACACGAAGTCGCCAGTGGCCGTGTTGACCTGGCCGCCGCCCAGCGCGACGCAATAGAGCCCGTGCGGCGTCTGACGGATGATCTCGTCGGGATCGTCGGGCCCCTCGAGCAGGTACGTGTTGGTCATCCGCACCATCGGCAGGTGCTGATACGTCTCTCTCCGTCCGTTCCCGCTGCTGATGCGACCGTCCTTGCGCGCCCTGACGAGATCCCACATGTAATCGGTGAGCACACCGTTCTCGATGAGCACGTTGCGCTGCGCGGGCGCGCCCTCGTCGTCGATCGCGGCGGTGCCCCACTCGCGGGCAAACGTGCCGTCGTCGACCAACGTCACGTGCGGCGACGCGACGCGCTCCCCGACCTGACCCTTGAACACCGACGCGTCGCGGCCCACGAGATCGGCTTCGAGACCGTGGCCACAGGCCTCGTGGAACAGCACGCCACCCGCGCCGCGCTTGAGCACGACCGGGAGCCGCCCCGAGGGGGCCGGCCGCGCCCGCAGCATCGTGAGGGCGCGCTGCGCCGAGATGCGGGCGACGGCTTCGGGTTGGATCTCGTCGAAGAGCTCGAAGCCGACCGTACGGCCCGGCGCTTCCATGCCGGTTTGCAGGCCGGTGTCACCCACCGCGACCGACTGCACGAAGAATCGTGTGCGCACCGTGTCGTCCTCGACGAGGAGCCCGTCGGAGTTGGCAACCAGGATTCGGCGATGCGAGTCGGCGTACGACGCGCTCACCTGGCGAATCGCGGCGTCCTCGGCGCGCGCGGCGTCGTCGGCGCGCTCCAGCAATTGCACCTTCCGGGCCTTGTCGACGGTCTCCGGCAACACCTGCACCTCGTGCGACCGACGCGTCGCGTACCGCTCCAGCGCCACCACCCGCGTGCCGCTGTCGCTCGCGCGCGCCGCAGACGCCGCAGCCACGGCCGCGTCGCGCAGGCTCTCCTCGCTGAGATCAGCCGTGTGTGCGTAACCGGTCGTCTCGCCTCGGATCACGCGTACGCCGGCACCGCGTTCCCGCCCCGACACGAGCTCCTCGACTTTGCCGTCATCGAGGCGCGCCGTGGAGATGCGCCGGTCCTCGGCGAACACCTCGGCGAAGTCGCCACCGTTGCGCAGGGCGTCGTGGAGTGTTCGTTGGAGCACAGCGTCGTCGATCACCGGTACACCCCTACGAAGCCGGACGGAGACGATCTCACGGCGGACACTGAGCGACGGCTCAGTAGGCCTGCGGCCCGACGCGGCTCCTATGGTACGCCGATGCCTCTCGAACCCGGCCTGCTCGCCTCAGCCGTGCTCATCGTGACCCAGGCTGACACCGCGCTCGCGCTCAAGACCGGCGACGTGCCGGTGCTCGCGACGCCCCGCGTCGTGCGGCTCGCCGAGGAGGCCACCGTCCTCGCTGTGGAAGATCATGTGACCGCGGGCACCACCACGGTCGGGTACCGCGTGCAACTCGATCATCTCGCGCCGACGCCGGTCGGCGGCCGTGTGCAAGCCGAAGCGATGCTCGAAACCGTCGAGGGCCGGCGGCTCACGTTCCGAGTGTCGGTCAGCGACGGCCACGGGTTGGTCGCAGCCGGACGCATCACCCGGGTCATCGTGGATCGGGCGCGTTTCCTCGAGAAGGCCACCGGAACCTGATCGGAGTGCAGCAAAGCTCGTCACGACCGTCGCGGTAACGTCCACGCCGATGGCGCCCGACGACGACGAGACCCAGCCCGGCTGGGCCGCCCCACCGCCCAACCCCGGTTGGGACGCGCCGCCTCCCGGAGCACCCACACCGACCGCGCCCGCGTGGGGCAGCGCGCCGCCGACACCTCCGATCGGCGTCGGCTCGGAGCCACCATCGATGACGCCGGGCCAGCCGGGCCAGCCGGTGACGCGACCGCGCCGGCGCTGGATCTGGGTGCTCGTCGCCTCGGTCATCGCAGTGGTCGCCCTCTACGCGGTCGACAGCGTGCTGTTCACGCAGAAGATCAAGCCGCCGATCGACGCGACCAACGCGTTCGTCCGCGACATTCGGTACCACAACTACGCGAGCGCGTACCGTCAGCTGTGCGCGACCGATCAGCGCAGCCTGAGCGAGGAGACGTTGCGCGCGGCCCTCCAAGGCGATCTCGTCTTCGGTACCTTCACCGGCTACAGCGTGAACCCGTTCGGCGTGCGCTTCCACGACGATCGGGTCAGCGTGGACTTCACCGTCAACTACGGGAACGGGCGCGCACGGGACCAGACACTCCAGTTGGTCAAAGAAGATGGCGACTGGCGGCCGTGCGGGTTCTCGAACATCAGCCGGTAACGCCCCGGACGCATGCTCAGACCGCCTCACGCGCGTCGGCATCGAGCCCGTCGAGGAACGCGAGCAGTATCTCGCGCCACTCGGTAGGCGCTTCGAACTGAGGTGAGTGGCCGGCGCCGGCGATGACGACGAGCTGTGCGTCGGGAAGCGCGGCAGCGGCCTCGCGGCGAGGGTCCGACAAACGACTCGTCCTGCTCACCGACCATCACGAGCGTCGGCGTGTCGACCTGGCGCAGCGCGTCAACCTGGTCGGGCTGGGTCGCAAGCTCCATCGCCAGCGCCGCCCACATGTACGGCGAGAGCGCCGCCCACTTGCGCTCTTGAAACTCTTTGTAACCGGGCTGCTCGACCAGCAGACGCTGATACGCGGGACTGCCGAGCGGGTCGAGCTCGTCCTGGGCGCGCTTGAGCGCATCCATGCCCTTGTCGAGCGCGAGGCGCGCGCCGTACTCGACCAGCTCGACACTGATGCCGGGCACAGGTCCCGGAGACGTGTCCATCAGCACGAGCGCCTCGACGCGACCAGGGTGTGCGAGCACCACCCGGCGGGCGACCATTCCACCCATCGAATGGCCGAGCAGCCGGAACCTCTCGACGCCCACGGCGTCCGCCACCGCCACCGTGTCCGCGGCAAGTCGATCGAGCGAGTACGCGCCGAGTTCGGCGGGCCCGTCGCTCGCGCCGTGACCGCGGTGGTCGAACGTGATGACCCGATGCGTGGTCGCGAGCGCGCCGACGTGCAGGGCGAAGTCCTCCTTCGCCCCTCCGAAGCCGTGCACGAGCACCAGGTCCGGGCCCGAGCCGGTCGCCTCGACCTCGAGTGCAACGCCGTCGTCGACCGTCACCCGCACGTCTGCACCTTCCACCAGGTCGGGATCATGGGACTACCATCGTCGCGCTTTCCACAACCAAAATCGCCGAGGGGGCCCCGGTAAGCTGAGGAAATGGCCGTGACCCAAAGCGCGTCCCGCCGAGGGGCGCATTGGAAGTTCTGGGCCCGTCTCGGCGTGAGCGGCGTGCTGCTCGTCGTGCTCGTGTCGAAGATCCATCCGGAAAACGTGCTCCCGAAGCATTCGCACTTCTCCACGCTCGCGTTCTTCGCCGCCGCGCTGCTCATGGCGGCCTTCGGCATCTCCCTCTCCGCGTGGCGCTGGCAACGGGTGCTGGTGGTGTTCGACAAGCACGTGCCGTTACGCGTGCTCCTCTCGCATTACTTCGCGGGTCAGTTCGTCGGCAACGTCCTCCCGTCGACGATCGGTGGCGACGTGATGCGCGTGAGCCGCGGCTCCAAGACTGTCGCTTCGTCCGAGATCGCGTTCGCGTCGGTCGCGCTCGAGCGGCTCAGTGGCTTCGTCGCGCTGCCGCTCCTCACCTTTCTCGGCTTCCTCGCGCGACCGTCACTCGTCGAGCAATCATGGGCGTGGGTCGCGCTCGCGATCGCGGGGGTGACGCTCGTCGCCCTCGCCGTCATCCTGTACGCAGCCGGCCACCCGCGCCTTGCGGGCCGTTTCGCCGAGCACGAGAACTTCATGCGCTTCGTGGGCGCGGTGCACCTCGGTATCGGCCGCCTCCGGCACGAGCCGCGCGCTGCGGTCGGCGTGCTGATCGCCGCGATGGCGTATCAGCTCTCGGTTGTCCTCATGGTCCTTCTCGCGGTCCACACGCTCGCGATCTCGATTCCGGTCGCGGCCGTCTTCGCGTTCATCCCCGCGGTGGCGATGGCGCAAGTGCTTCCGTTGTCGCTCAACGGCCTCGGCGTGCGCGAGGGGTTGCTCGTCGTGTTCCTCGCCCCACTCGCCGGTGTGTCGCACGGCCAGGCCGTCGGACTCGGCCTCCTCTGGTACGCGATGATGCTGATCGTGAGCCTCTTGGGTGCCCCGTCGTTCGCGGTCGGACACCGCCACCGTGCCGGTTCGCATGCAGAGGAGCACGTCTCGTCGCGCGAGCCGTCAACACCGGCACCGTGACCATCACCAACACCAAGACCACCGAGGCGCCGGCGGACAAGCGACCGCTGCCACACGGACACCGGCTGAGCGACGGGCATTACATCTACTGGTGGGTCGAGATCCTCGGCGTCCTCGCGTTCTACGGGATCTACAGCTTCATCAGGAACGCGAACGAGGGCGACAAGCGCGCTGCGTTTCATCACGCGAAGCAGCTCATCCAGTGGCAACACCAGCTGGGCATCTACCACGAGCAGACGTTGCAGAGCTGGGCGCTGCACTTCAAACCGCTCATCGTGTCGATGAACTACTTCTACGGCTCACTGCATTTCATCGTGACCGCGGGCGTCGCCATCTACCTGTTCCGGAAATGGAGTGATGACTACCCACTCTGGCGAAACGCGATCGGGATCGCGACCGCCACCGCCTTGATCGGTTTCGTGCTCTGGCCGCTGATGCCACCACGGCTGCTCGACCCATATGTTCACTCCCACTTCTACGGCTTCCAGGACACCCTGGCGAAGTACCCGGCGTTCTGGTCGTTCAACTCGGGCGCGGTCAGCAAGATCTCGAACCAGTACGCAGCGATGCCGAGCGTGCACTGTGCTTGGGCGCTGTGGTGCGCCTGCGCGCTCGTCCCGCGCCTCAAGCACACCTGGGCGAAGGTGCTTGCGGCGTTGTACCCGGTCGGCACGGTTACGGCGATCGTCCTGACCGGCAACCATTACGTCCTCGATGCGGCCGGCGGCTTTCTCATCCTGGGCATCGGCTATGTCGCCTCGCGTATCTTCACTCGCGCCGGACGCGGTATCTACCTGCCCGGTTAGCGCCGGTCTCGTCAGTCGTTGCGGTGCCGGCGCCGGCGCAACAGCGACCCGGCAATCCCACCCAGCAGAGCCGAGCCCAAGATCAGATGAGCCAGCGCGTCGTGCGTGCCGACGAGGAAGTTGATCGACACCCGTTTGCTCTTGGCCCACGCGAACGCCACCACGAGGATGACCGCGATCGCTCCGACAACGAGCCGCGCGTTCATCCTCGTGCCGTGCGGATCGTCCGCCATTGCTCACCCCCGGTTCGTTGCTCCGACCGTACCCGGCGACAGCGACTTCGTCGCGCCGGCGAGCTCGCGCAACGAAGGGTGCCCTTGCACGAGGAACAGAACTCGCTCCCGCACCGCCGCGTCCGCGAGTGACAGTTGCGTGTCGCGCTCGGTGACGAGCGCGAGCCGACGAGGTGGCATGTCGGCAAACGCGAACGTCTGAATTCCAGTGATCTCGGGCGGGACGGCCGTCTCGGGGAGCACCGACACGCCGCCACCGGCAGCAACCAGGTCGGCGATGAGACGCACGCCCTCGACTTCGACCGGTACCTCGAACGCGACACCTTTTGCAGCCGCCGCCGCCTCCACTTCGGTGCGCAGCGGATTGTTGGCCGGCGGCAGCACGACTTGAAAGTCCGACAGCAGGCTCAACGGGACGGGCTCGGGAGGCAGCAGCGTGCCCAACGGCGCGATCCCGACCAGCTCCTCCTCGAGGAGATGCTCGACCTTCAGGCGTGCGTCGGTGACCGGCTCGGTCACAACGGCCTGCGCCAGCTCCTGTGCGAGGACCTCGCCCGACAGGCGCTCCGAGGCGCCCTCATTGACCCGGAGGCGCACGCCGGGCGCGTAGACGCGAAGATCGGCCACGAGCGCAGGAATGATCCACCGGCTGGCGGTACCGACAACTCCCAGGCTGGCGTGACCGGCTCGGAGTCCCTGCAGCATCGAAAGGTCGGCGCTCATGGCCTCCAGCTCGTGGCGGATCCGCCGGGCGCGCTCCACCACGACGGCGCCGCACTCGGTCGGAGTCGCTCCCCGCCGCCCCCGGGTGAGCAGCGATGCCCCCAGCTCCTGTTCGAGCTGGCGAACCTGCTCCGAGACGTTGGACTGCACCGTCGCGAGGGCCGCGGCGGCCGCCGTAAACGAACCCTCGTCGGTGATCGCAAGCAGAGCGTCGAGATGGCGGAGTTCCATAGAGTGTGCCTCCAGGTGGCGTTTCGTCCGGGTACCAGCCCTGATGGGATCAGTCTAAACGATGGATCCCATCAAAAGGAACGACTGGACAGATTAGCTGCCAGCAAGCAAGACTGCTCGCAGCACGCTCGGGGAGCCGGTGACCCCCCGCCGGCTCCCCGGGACCTTCTCCCGGTTCTTCCTATGGAGGTTTCGACAGTGGCCGCTGAACACCTTTCGACCCTCGTCTTCACGGGGCCGCTCACGTGGACCATGCATGCCGCGTGCCCGGGCCGCAGCGAGCTGTTCTTCGCGCCGGCCGGTGAGCGCCCCGAGGCACGCGTCGTACGCGAGCAAAAAGCGCGTGCGATCTGCCTCACCTGCGTTGTGCTCGAGCCCTGCCGCGACTGGGCCCGCGAGCACCGCGAGTACGGCTTCTGGGGCGCCGAGTCCGAGGAGCAACGCGCCGCGGCCGGATATCGGGTCGACATGCCCGTCGGCCGGGTGGCTCGCTACCCCAAGGGCAACGGCTCACCCGTCGAGCCGCGCGCACCCCGCGTCGCGTAACCACTGCGTCGCGGACGACCGGCGGCGCGCCGCGCCGCCGGTAGTGTCCGGGTTGTGACCACCCCCGAGGGCGTCGACCTCGAGCGGCTGCGCGGGTACTTCACCGATCACGTTCCCGGCGCGTCCGGCGCGCCGCTCTCGGCCGAGCTGATCGCCGGCGGTCGGTCGAACCTCACGTACCGGGTCACCGACGGCGAGCACGCTTGGGTTCTGCGCCGTCCGCCGCTCGGGCACGTCCTACCCACCGCGCATGACATGGCGCGGGAGTATCGCGTGCTGCGCGCGCTGGCTGATACCGACGTGCCCGTTCCGCCGCGCTGGCGTTCTGTGAGGATGCCGACCTCAACGGCGCGCCGTTCTATGTGATGGAGCTCGTCGACGGTGTGATCCTTCGCACCGCAGACGAGCTGGCGGTGCTCTCGCCCGACCAGGCCGCGGCATGCTCACGGCAGCTCATCGACGTGCTCGCGCGGCTGCACTCGATCGATTACGACGCGATCGGCCTCGGAGACTTCGGCCACCCGGATGGCTTCCTCGAGCGCAACGTGCGTCGATGGGGCGAGCAATGGCAACGGTCGAAGACGCGTGAGCTTCCGGGCGTCGACGAGCTGGCGCGCCGGCTGACAGCCGCGATGCCGGAATCGGGACCGCCGGCCATCGTGCACGGCGACTACCGACTCGACAACACCATGCTCGCGCCCGACGATCCGAGCCGGATCGTCGCGGTGCTCGACTGGGAGATGTCGACGATCGGCGACCCGCTCAGCGACGTGGGCCTCTTCCTCCTGTACTGGGGCCATCACGAGGGCGCGGCAGTGAGTCCGTGGGCGGTCACCGGTGTCCCGGGTGTTCTCAGCCGCGACGAGGTCACCGCTCGCTACGCGCAACAGAGCGGGCGCACGATCGACACGCTCGACTTCTACGTCGTGTTGGCGTCGTACAAGCTCGCGGTCATCCTCGAAGGCATCAACGCGCGCTTCCAGATGGGCAAGACGCTGGGTGAAGGGTTCGACACGATCGGCGTGATGGTGACCGGACTCGTGGATGCCGCGCTCGAGATCGCGAACCAATCGTCGATCGCCACGCTTCGCGGTTGAGCTCGCTCTCCGGCCGACTACCCGCTCTTGTCGGCCGCGAACTCGTCGAACGCCTCGAGCGCGCGCGGGCCGTAGACCGCGGCCGGTCCGCCGTCCATCAGCAGCGCGACACCTAGCAACTCGGCCACCTCTTCGCGCGAGGCACCGGCCTGAACCGCGCCGCGTACACGTGGTACGCGATGCAGCCGTCACAGTGCTTCACCACGGACATCGCCAAGGCGGCGGCTTCCTTCATGCGACGCGGAACTGCTCCGTCGGCCATGGCGCCCGCGCCGACGCGCAGATGGCCCGACCACGCATCGGGCACCGCGTCGCGCAACGCGCGGGATGGGGCTCGCAGCTCTTCGATGACGTCGTGCCATTGGCCCATCGGAACTCCTCGTCGCCGGCTCCTGAGATCTCGGGCCATATGCTGCCGGATCCGGGCCAGAGGAGGCGCGATGCGGCGAACGTGGGGAGAGGGCAGCTTCGAAGGCCTGCCGGCGCCTCGAATGGTGTGGGCGATCGGGCTCAACTACCGCGACCATGCAGCCGAGAGCGGTGCGGAGATTCCGACCGTGCCGATCGTGTTCACCAAGGCCTCCGGATCGGTCATCGGGCCCGACGCCGACATCGTCGTGCCCAACCACGTCGCCCAGCCCGACTACGAGGGTGAGGTCGCAATCGTCATCGGGGATCGCTGTCGCGATGTGCCCGTCGAGCGCGCGCTCGACGTCGTCGCCGGCGTCACCTGCGCCAACGACGTGAGCGCACACGACCATCAGTTCACGACGAGTCAGTGGTCGTGGTCGAAGTCGTTCGACACGTTCTGCCCCCTCGGACCCGAATTGGTCTCGCTCGACGAGCTCGACGTGGGTCGACTCTCGATCGAGACGCGAGTCAATCGCGAGGTGGTGCAGTCGTCGAACACCAGCGAGCTGATCTTCTCGATTCCGGAGCTCATCGCTCATCTCTCGCAGGGTGTGACACTCGAGGCCGGTGACGTGATCTCGACCGGGACTCCGGCAGGTGTCGGCATGAGCCGTACGCCGCCACGATGGCTGGAGGACGGCGACGTCGTCGAAGTGACGGTCGAGCACGCCGGCACGCTCCGTAACACGGTCCGGCGCGCCACCCATTGAGCGGGCGTCGCGTCACAACGGGCGCGCAGGGTTAACGTGACGTGATGGCCGGCCTCATCTGGGACCACCACCCGCGGCTGCGACGTCCGATGCTCGTCGCCGCGTTCGAAGGGTGGAACGACGCAGCCGACGCGGCGTCGACAGCCGCGAAGTGGCTGATCGCGCACCTCGACGCTCACCGGTTCGCGCGGCTCGACCCCGAGACCTACTTCGACTTCCAGTCCAACCGTCCCCAGGTCGAGCTGGTCGATGGCGTCATGCGCGGCATCGCGTGGCCGTCGACTGACTGCTTTGCCGCGTCGGTCGCGTCGGGTGAGCACGACCTTGTCATCGTGGTCGGGGCGGAACCCAACCTTCAGTGGCGCGGCTTCTGTGACGACATCCGCAGCGTCGCCGCCGAGACCGGCTGTGAGCTCGTCGTGACGCTCGGCGCATTGCTCGCCGATGTTCCCCATACCCGTCCGCTCCATGTGACCGGGGCCGCGACCGATCCCGAAGTGATCGAGCGCCTCGGGCTCGCCCGGTCGCGATACGAGGGGCCAACCGGCATCGTCGGCGTGCTGCACGACGCGTTTCGAGAGGCCGGTGTGCCGTCCGTCTCCTTGTGGGCCCCTGTGCCCCACTACGTCGCGGCACCGCCGAATCCGGTTGCGGCCGTGGGGCTGGTCGACCGGTTCGTCGCCCTCAGCGGGATCGAGCTCGATCGATCGGACCTCAGGGCGCGGCGGCCGCGTGGCGCGAGCAGGTCGACGAGGTGGTGGCGGGTGACGACGACGTCGCCAACTACGTGCGCCAGCTCGAGGAGGCAATCGACGCCGGCGCGCCGGCCGGCGACGAGCCGAGCCCCATCCGCGAGACCGACCTGCCCACGGGTGACGCGCTGGCGGCCGAGCTCGAACGTTTTCTGCGCGATGAGAGCGGAGACGGCTGACCGCGCCCGAGCGTCAGCGCAGCGACTCGTCGAGCAGGTCGCGCGCCACCGCCTCCCAGAGCTCGGTCGTGAGCGCAAGCGATTCTTGGTCGACGCGCTCGTCGTTGCCGTGGAACATCGTGGCGTACTGCTCGAAGGTGAGTCGCCGGCTGAAGAGTCCGTAGCCGTAGCCGACCGAGCCGGCGCGGCGGAAGAACCGGTTGTCGGTACCGCCCACCATCACGAACGGCACGAGGGCGGAGCCTTCGACCAGCCGCGAGGAGACGCGCTGCAGCGAATCCCACAGCGGTGTGCCGATCGGTGATGCGGTCGGCGGATCATCGTTCGCCTCGAGCGTGACCGCGTCGGCAAGGTCACCGAGCGCATCACGCAGCATGGCGCGGATGTCGTCGCCGGTCTGGCCGGGCAGTGTGCGGATGTCGACCTCGAGGGTGACCTTGTCGGGGATCACATTCGTCTTGGTGCCGCCGTGGATGACTGTGGCGGCGAAGGTGGTGTGCGTGCACGCGTGCACCTGCCGCGCCAGCCCGACCGGCAGGGTCTCGCAGAATTCGCGCAAGGTGTCTGCGTCGAGCAGTGCCGCCGCGAAGTCGGGCTCGTAGCCCATGCCCTCGACGAACGCACGCCACGTCTCGTGGATCTGCGTTTGCGGCTGGAACTCGGCGAGGCGCCGCACCACCTCCGCCGCGGTGACAAGCGCGTTGTCGGTACGGAACGGTTGCGATCCGTGCCCCGGCGTGCCGCTCACCGTGAGCTTCGACCAGAACGTGCCCTTCTCGGTGGTGAGCACCGGCAGGCGCGGCCCGGCCTGGGTGGGCATCTGGAATCCGCCCGACTCCGTGAGCACATAGTCGGCGAACACGGCGTCGCGCTCGTGCTCGACGAGGTACTTCGCGCCCCACGTGCCGAGTGCCTCCTCGTCGGCCACTGCCAGGTACACGAGCGTGCCGCGCGGCGTGAAGCCCGACTCCGCGAGGTGCTTGAACGCGACGGCCATTGTCGCGGTCTCGTTGAGCATGTCGACCGCGCCACGACCCCACACGAACCCGTCGACGAGGTCGGCGGCGAACGGATCGCGGGTCCAGCCGTCGGGGTTGACGGGCACGACATCGGTGTGACCCATCAACAGCAAGCTCGGTGCGTCGGGATCGGTGCCCTCGATCCGGGCAACAAGGCTGCCCCGGCCCGGCTGCGGCTCGAAGCGCTCGATGTCGAGCCCGGTGTCGCCCAGGTATTGCGCGAGCAGGTCGACGCTGCGGACCTCATCGCCCGACGCCAACGTGCCGTCGTTGACGCACTGGTTGCGGATCAGCTGCTGGAGGAGATCGGTCGCTTCAGCCGTCGCGGTCATCGCGCGCACGATACCGGGAGCCGGCCGGCGCCGCCTCTGGCGACACTGCGGCCGGCGCCGCCTCTACGACATCGCGGCAAATCAGTCGATGAGGTCGTCGACGGCGTCGACCCGGTACATGAGTGTGCCGCGTTCCTTCCAGCGTTCGGCGCGTCCCGAGCGCACGAGGTGTTCGAGGTGGGCAAACGTCTCGCTCTCGGCCATCACGCCCCAATGCTTCGGCGGGAACAGCTCGTGCGAGAGGGCAACCACGTTCGCGGGTCCGAGCGAGGCCGACACCGTCGCGAGCTGGCGCATCCGCTGCTCGTGATGCCGCTTGATCGCGTCGACCCGCCCCGGCACGTCGGTGAACGGGTGGCCGTGGGCCGGAAGGGCCAGGCGCACGCCGTCGAGGTGGGCAACGAGATCAAGGGTGTTGAGATACGAGCGCAGGGCGTCGGCACCGTTGCCGACACCGGAGACGTGCGGCGTGATCGTCGGCAGGACGTGATCGCCGGCGAGCAAGACGCCGTGTTCCGGGTCGAAAAGGCAGAGGTGGTCGAGCGTGTGACCCGGCGTGTGCAGCGAGGTCCACTCACGTCCGGCGAGCCGAAGCGGTTCACCGTGTATGACGCGTCGCGTCGGTTTGGGCGGCGTGAACAGCATGCGCAGCCCACGCATCATCAGCCGTTTGCGAAGCGTCGGCATCGGATGCTTGCTGCCGCCCCAGGGCGTGTCGCCGCCCCACGGGACGCTTTGGTGTTGGCGTTCCTGTGTCGGGTCGTCGCGCAGCGGATCGCCGAAGAGCTCGGCCGTCTCGAACTCGGCGACCGTGGGGATCTCGTCACCCGTCACGTCAAGGCGCTGCGCCGCGGCTGCCGCGTCGCGTTCGAGCTGCTCGGCCTCTCGGGTGCTCAGCCGGCACGACGCGCGGCGCGAAAGGGTCCACGTCGTAAACGCTTGGTGCGTGATGAGCTCCGCGTCGGCCTCGCGGGCGACGCGGCCGGCGCCGCCGAAGTGGTCGGGATGTGAGTGGGTGACGATGACGGTGTGCACGTCGCGCACACGGAAGCCGGCGGTCTTGAGCCTCGTCTTGAGCGCTTTCCACGACTGCGGGCCCGGCAGCCCCGGATCGACCACCGCGAGCCCGCGGTCGTCGACGAGGCCGTACATGTTGACGTGGCCGAGACCCGGCATCCAGATGGGCAACTGCATACGCAACACGCCCGGCGCCACTTCGGTCACGTCGTCGGACGCGGATTCTTGCTCCTGTTTGCGGGGCCTGGGCGCCGACGATGGGTCGCCCGGCCGACTGCGCACGTCAGCCACGACACCACCCTACTGGAGTCGTTCGACCGTGCTCCCGGCGACTGGAGCTACGGCTGAAGATCGGTTGCGATCTTGTGCAGCTCCGCGAATGCGTCTTCGATACCCGCAGCGAACGTCGGGAGATCGGCGAACGCATCGCGATCGGCGTTCAGCCCGAAATGCAACTGGCCGCAGTACGACAGGATCGCGACGCCGACGGAGAGGTTGCGCGCCAGTGGCACGATTGGGTACGCCTCGAGCATCCGCGAACCCATGCAGTACAGCGGCACTTGCGGACCGGGCACGTTGGTGACGACCAGGTTGAAGAACGGCTGGCGCTGTACCGCCCGCCCTGCGAGGCCGAGCAGTGTCGGCGCGGCGTAGCGCGTGAGGTCGACGAGAAACGCCGCGCCCACGGCCTGCCGGCGTTCCTTCAAGTCGGCAGTGACCGCGGAGACCTCACGCAGGCGCACGACCGGGTCTTCCTCGCCCACCGGCAACGCTACGAACATCGCCGCGACCCGGTTTCCGAGCGCCAGCTGCTCGTCGTCGACGCGCACCGAGACGGGACACAGCACCTTGAGCCGGAGCCCGTCGACTGATTCGCCGCGCGACTCGAGCAACCGGCGCAGCCCGCCGGTCACGCCGGCGAGGATCACGTCATTGACCGTGCCGCCGAGCACGTGACGGATGGTCTTGACGTCGTCGAGTGGGATGCGCACGGGCTCGAATCGACGGTGCCGGCCCACGCGCTGATTCAACGACGTGCGGGGTGCCACGAAATCGCGCCCGAGCAGTGTCTGGAAGGAACCAGTGAGCTCTTGTGCGCGCCGCAAGGCGGCACGCGGACCGCGCAGGATTCTTCGCGGCGCTCCGCACGATCTCGGCCGGCTCCGAGACGCGCTCGCGCAGCGTGTCGATGAGCAGCTGCTCACGACTCGGTGGCGGCTCGGGGCGCCACTCCGGCGGGTCGAGCACGGTCGGTTCGGGAGTGAAGTCGAGCAGTACGGTCGCGACGTCGACGCCCGACACACCGTCGACGAGCGCGTGGTGCGTCTTTTCGATCAACGCGATGTTGCCGTCCTCGACGCCTTCGACGAACCACAGCTCCCACAACGGGCGCGACCGGTCGAGCAGCTGCTCTTGCACGCGGTTGCACAACGTGAGGAGCTGCTCACGCGTACCGGGGCTGGGCAACGCCGTGAGCCGCACGTGGTAGCCGATGTCGAACCGATCATCGTCGACCCAGATCGGACGGCCCTGCTCGAACGCCACGTTCTGCAAGCGCTTGCGGAACCGCGGGATCAGGTGCAGGCGCGACGCGACGAGCTCGCGTGCGTCGGCCAGCCGGAACCGGCCGTCGTCGTCGAAGAAGGGCTCGCCGTCGAAGATGCTGACCGCGCCGACATGCATGGGAGTCTCGAGCGACTCGAGGTGCAGGAAGCTGGAGTCGAGCCCGCTCAGACGGTCGTAGGTCACGAGTGCGATGTTATGAGGCTCGATGTCGCCTGGCGAACAAAGATCGCGATGCGCACCATCAGGCACCGGCACTCGCCGAGCACTGCTTCAAGCCGTAGCCGCGGGCGATCTCGTCGGCCTGGTCGTTGAGCGCACGTCCCTTGGCATTGGCGGCCGTGACCCCGGCGCTGTCGCCTCCCTTCAGCGCGGTGCGAACCGCCTGCATCTGGTCGACGGTTTGGCTGACCAGCCCGAGCCACTTGCCGAGCGTCGTCTTGTCGGCTTCGGGAGGCGCGAGGTGTCGGAGGTCGACCATCGCGGCGCGCTGGATCACGATGATCTCGCCGATCGCCTTCTCTTGGGCGGTCGGCTCATGCTGATCCGGTGCCGGGACGGCGCCGGCCTTCTTGTTGGCCTGCCGGCAGATCGCATCGGCGCGGCGCACGTATTCGGGTTTCGACAGGCGACTGCTGCTCCCGCCGCCGCATGCAGCGAGCAGCGTGATGGCCGCGGTCACCGCGACCCCGACCTTGCACAACCGCCCGCCGGGCCGAGACCAAGCGAGACGCACGTTCACGCGCCCTGGCGGATGCAGCTGGTGAGGCCCAACGGCTTGGCGATCTTGGCGCTCTTCTGATCGATCTGTGCGATCTGATCACCGAGCTTCACGGTTGCCGGGTCGCTCGACGGCGTGCCGTTCGCGATCGATGCGCGTAGCTGTTCCTCCACTGCGATTCGCTGGTGGAGCAGGTCGAGCAACTGGTCGACCTGGTCCTGCTCGGAGTCGGGCGGTACCAGGGCGTCGATCTTGCGGATCAACTCGCGATCGATGGCGATCACCTTGTCCGCATCCTGCGCCGTCGGCTGCCGGCCCGAGGGCACCGCCGTGCTGACCTCGCTGCGTTGAGCGCTTGCCTGGGTGCAGTACCCGTTGCTCTTCGAGGCGAACGACGACTTCGAGAGCGAGCCATTGCCGCTGCCGCTGCTGCCGCAGGCGAGCAAGAGGGCCGGCAAGAGCGCGACCGGTAGCAATGTTGCGACTTTTCGGTGCACACGGTGATCTCCCTGCTGTGCCGGGTCGAGCAGGTCACGCTAGTTGAACGCCCCGCGTGGGTGAGTAACCGAACGCCGCCGGATGCGGGCGGGACTAGCCTCGACACCGTGCTCCCCGATTACGCGTCGTACGAGCAGGCGATCGGCCTCGACTGGTACGAGACCGATCCCAACCTGCACTTCCTGCTCGACCGACACCTGCCCGACCCGTCCGACCGGGCCTTCGCCGAGGAGCACACGGCGCGGTTCGGCACGCTCACCGGCGGCCCGCTGGCGACACGGGCCGAGATCACCGACAAGCACGGTCCCGTGCTCTCCCGCTACGACCGCTGGGGCCAGGAAGTCGACACGATCGTGCACCACCCCACCTGGCTCGAGAGCAAGGCCGACCTGGTGCGGGCCGGCTTCGTCGAGCTTCGTTCAGGGAGCGACCGACCGGTGCCGGCGGTGCTCACCGCCGCGATCGCGTACCTCGTGTGCCAAGCGGAGACCGCGATCTACTGCGGTCTCGGGATGACGGCCGGCGCGGCCGACATCGTCGAGCGTTACGCACCCGACTCGGTGCGTAACGATCTCCTCGGCCGGCTCAGAAACCTCGACCCCGACGAAGCGTGGGAAGGCGGGATGTTCCTGACGGAGCGTCAGGGCGGCAGCGACGTCGGCGCCAACACGACGCGTGCGGTGCCCGATGGGGCCGAGTGGCGGCTGTTCGGCGAGAAGCACTTCTGCTCCAACGTCGACGCCGAGGTCTTCATCGTGCTGGCCCGGCCCGACGGCGCACCCGACGGCGCGAGCGGCCTCGCCACGTTCATCGTGCCGCGCGTGATGCCCGACGGCTCGGCCAACGGCTTTCGGATCAAGCGGCTGAAGCCGAAGCTGGGCACGGTCGGCGTGCCGACGGCCGAAGTCAGCCTCGAGGGCGCCCGCGCGTGGATGGCCGGAACGCCCCGCACCAGTGACGGCGCACCTGCGGCCGGGAGCGCGGCCGCGGACCAGCGCGGCTTGAACAAGATGATGGAGATGGTCAACGGCAGCCGGTTCGGTGTCGCGATCATGGGCCTGGGCATTCATCGCCGTTCGTTCCTCGAAGGCGCGATCTACGCCGCGCACCGCGAACAGTGGGGCCAGCGCATCGACCGGTACCCGCTCGTGCGCGAAACCCTCATCGACCTGGTGACGGAGCTCGAAGCAGGGCTCGCGCTCACATTCGAGTGCGCGTCGGCCAATCGTGGCGCGACGTCCGAAGACGAGGGCCGGCGGTTGCGGCGCATCCTGGTGCCGTTGGCGAAAGTTCGGGCCACGCGCGAAGCGGTCGGCGCCGCGAGTCAGGCGCTCGAGCTGTTCGGCGGGAACGGGTACATGGAAGATTGGCCGATGGCCCGGCAGCTGCGCGACGCGGCAGTGCCACACCATCTGGGAAGGCACCGAAAACATCTGTTGCCTCGACGTGCGCCGCGCGATGCGTACCGACGCCGCACACGAGGCGTTGATCGCACGGGTGGAACGCGCGCTCGACGAGGCAAATGGAGAGAAGGTGCTGACGCCGGTCGTCGATGCGGTCGCGATCACGTTGGGCGAGACGCACGACGCGATCGCGCATCTCGAGCTGGCCGACACCGAGCTGCAGTTGCTCCACGCGCGCCGGTTTGCGCATCTGCTCGCCGATCTCGCTGAGGGCGCGTTGGTGCTCGATGACGCGCGCTGGGCGCTTGCGCGTGACGGCAATGCCCGCAAGGCCGTGATCGCACGGCGCTTCGCGACCCGGCACCTCGCGCCGCCACGGGCACGGGGCATCCTCGACGACGACCGCACCGACGTCGACCTCTTCGAACCGATCATTCGCTACGGCACCATCGATCCCGATCAGGCGATCGCCGTGAGCCCCGCGGCCTAACCCGCCGCGATGAGTGAGCCGGCGCGGGTTGCCACCACAGTGTGGAAGGTCTCGGCCGAGCTCGTGCTGGCGCTCGACGAGCACCTCGGGCCGCCTGTCGACACCTACGTGAACGGCACGCAGACCTGGCTGACCGACAACGGCCCCAGCCGGGAAGCGCTCGAATGGCGCTTGCATCCCGTTGCTCGCTATCGGCAGCCTGCCGGGCTCTCGCACTACGACCTCTGGGAACAGGTTGTGTCGCAGCTCTCGCGTGGCGGCGATCCCGACCGCCTCGAGCTCGGCGACGAGGCCCGTTCGCTCAGCACGCTCTGGGACGGCCTCGAATGCTTCGCTGCGTACGGCGACGACCTCGAGCCCGCGCCGCTCGCAGCAGCCGCCGGTCACGCGCTCGGGCGCCCACCCGACGCCGCGGGACTCGTCAACCACACCGCGATCGGCGACGCGTGGGAGCGCTCGAAGGGTGCGGCGTCCATCGTCGGCCTTCTCAGCGAACAGCTCGCCAACTAGCGTCCGCCCGGCATGAACCGCCAGATCCGTCTCGCCGCGCATCCCGACGGCATGGTGCGCGACTCCGATTTCGAGCACGTTGTCGTGCCGGTGCCCGAGCCCGACGAGGGTGAGGCACTCGTGCGCAACTTGTACGTGTCGATCGACCCGGCGATTCGCGGGTGGATGAACGGCGCCGACACGTACGTGCCGGGCATCCATGTCGGCGATGTGATGCGCAGCGCCGGAATCGGTGAGGTCGTCGAGTCGCGCACTCCTCGCTACAACCCCGGCGATCGCGTGTTGGGCTTCGTGGGCTGGCAGGACTGGTCGATCATCGACAGTGAGGCGCGCAGCGTCGAGGTGATCCCGCCCGTTGATCCGGTCACCGCGTTTCTCAGCGTGTACGGCGTCACGGGATGCACGGCGTACTTCGGGATGCTCGACATTGCCCAACCGCAACCGGGTGAGACAGTCGTCGTGTCGGGCGCCGCGGGCGCGGTGGGCTCGATCGTGGGCCAGATCGCGAAGCTGCGCGGCTGTTACGTCGTCGGCACCGCCGGAACGGATGCGAAGTGTGCGTGGATCACCGACGAGCTCGGCTTCGACGCGGCGATCAACTACAAGACCGACGACCTCGGCGCCGTGCTGTCACGCGTGTGCCCGGAAGGCATCGACGTCTACTTCGACAACGTCGGCGGCGAGATGCTCGAGCTGGTGCTCCAGCGCATCAACGAGCGCGCCCGCATTGCACTCTGCGGTTCGATCTCGCAGTACAACGCCACCGAGCTCGCCCCCGGGCCGCGCAATCTCTTCCAGCTGGTCCCCAAGCGCGGCCGCATGGAGGGCTTCATCGTGCTCGACTATCTCCCGCGGTTCCTCGAAGCGATTCTCCAGATGGGCGAGTGGGTCGCAGCCGGCGAGGTGAAGTACGCAGAGGAGATCGTCGAAGGTCTGGATGGCGCGCCGGGTGCACTTCGGCGGCTGTTCACCGGCGATCACGTCGGCAAGTTGATCGTGCGGGTGGGCGACGGCTGAAGTTCTCTCGGCCGATCAGCTGACGTCGTCGCCGCCGCCTCGCCACGGTGGCGTGCGCGGGTGATCGAAGTCGCACGGCAGTTGCTCGCCGCCGATCGCGGCGAAGGCCGTCTCGAGCCAACGGTCGCCGCCGGCGAGCGGCCATGGCAACGCGTCGCCGTGCGAAGAAGCCGACTTGGCGCGTCTCGAGCGGGTGGCCGCGGAACTCGCCGCCGAGCATGCGGCAGTGGAATACGAGTGAGTAGAGGGCAGCCGCGCGAATCCGAGGCGCAAGCCGTCGAACACCGCGATGAGCGAGAGAGGCTCCACCTCGATCCCCGTCTCTTCGTACACCTCTTTGACGGCCACCTCCGACGGCGAGTAGCCGACGTCGGCCCAACCGACGGGGTACAGCCACACGCCGGAGTCGGACCGCTGCGTGAGCAGGATCTCGCCTGCCTCGTTGCCCACGACGGCAGCGACCGCGACCTTCGGCGTCACGTACCCGCCCACGCCCTCGCCAACCGTCGCCAGCCACTCCTCGAACAGGGCGTCGGACTCGGCCTCTTCGATCGCGCGCGGCACGCATGTCGGCCGCGACGCGCAAGACCTCCTGGAAGCGCTCCTTCTCGTACAGGCTCTCGGTGAAACCGAGACCCGTGCGTGCCACGCCCGACAGCGTCTCCGCCCACCGGAGGAGATCGACGGCGGAAACGACATGCGGCTCGGTCACAGCGCGCAGCCTAGGTGAGTGTCCCGACACCTCACCGCGTAACGAATCTTCGTTGACTCGAGGATTTCCCCCGGTATTTGCCGGTAATGCCTCGAGTGAACGCAGCGGTCGCACGTGCGTAGTGTCGCAGGTGCCCGGCGGTCAGGGCTTCATGACGGACGTGCCGGGCGGACGCCACGGTCGCGAGCGTGCGATCAGCTGGGAGAGATCGGGTGCGGATTGCGGCGGCGCGAAGAAGAAGCCCTGCGCGTCGTCGCAACCGAGCGCGATCAGTTCCGCGAGCTGGAGCTCGGTCTCGACGCCTTCGGCGACCACCCGCAGGCCGAGCGCGTGGCCGAGGCTCACGACCGCCGCAACGATCGCGGAATCCTCGGCCTCGGTGCCGAGCCCGTCGACGAACGAGCGGTCGACCTTCACGAAGTCGACGGGGAACCGCTTGAGGTAGCCGAGCGACGAGTAGCCCGTGCCGAAGTCGTCGATGCTGAGCCGCACGCCGAGCGCTTTGAGTGCCTTGATCGCGACGATCGTCGCCTCGGCATCTTCCATCAGCACGCTCTCGGTGATCTCGAGACAGAGCAGCGGCGCGTCGAAGCCGGACTCTTCGAGCGCGTTGCTCACCTGGCTCGCCAGACCCGGGTATGCGAGCTGTCGACCGGACAGGTTGACCGCGACGCAGAACGGGTCGGCGTCCGGTCGTTCGGCCTTCCAGCGCGCGCCCTGACGACAGGCTTCGTTGAGCACCCACTCGCCGATCGGCACGATCATGCCCGTCTCCTCGGCAAGGTTGATGAACTCGTACGGCGGCACGAGCCCGCGTTCGGGATGCTGCCAACGGACGAGCGCCTCGGCCCCCACGCATCGGGCCTCGGTGAGCGAGATGATCGGCTGGTAGAAGAGACGGAACTCGCCGCGCTCGATCGCGCGGTGCAGCGAGTTCTCGGTCTCGAGGCGCACGATCGCCGACTCACGCATTGCCTCGTCGAACACTTCCCAGCGTCCCTTGCCAAGCTCCTTGGCCCGGTACATGGCCGAGTCGGCATCACGCAGCAGCTCGTGGGGCCGTTCGCCGCCGGTTGCGCCGAGCGCGATGCCGATGCTGGCACTGAGGAACTGCTCCTCACCTCCCAGGAGGAACGGTTGCTGCATCACTTCGAGGAGCCGCTCGGCCACCTCGATGGCCTGGTGGCGGGCCCCGACGCCGGAGAGGTCCTCGCACAGCACGGTGAACTCGTCGCCGCCGAAACGCGCCACGGTGTCACCGGGTCGCAGGACGCCGCGCAGCCGTTCGCCAAGTGACACGAGCAACGCGTCGCCGGCGTCGTGGCCGAGGCTGTCGTTGACGAACTTGAACCGGTCGAGGTCGAGGAACAGCACCGCGACGGTCGTGTGGTAACGACGGGCGCGCGCGAGGGCAAGCATGAGGAACTCGAGGAACAACGCGCGATTCGGAAGTCCGGTCAGCGGGTCGTGATGGGCCTGGTGCGCGAGCTGAGCCTCGAACTCTTTGCGCTCGATCGCGATGCTCGCCAGCTGCACGGCCAACGAGACGAGGTGTTCTTGCTCCCGGGTCGGCGCGGTGGGCTCGGAGTGGTACATGGCGACCGTGCCGCGCACCCGATCATCGCCGGACGCGACGATCGGCGTCGCCCAGCAGGCTCGCAGACCGTGCGCCGCCGCGAGCTCGCGGGAGCGATCCCAAAGGGGATCGTGCTCGATATCGGTGACGATGACCTGTTCACCGCGAAACGCGGCCCTGCCGCTCGAGCCGGCATTCGGTCCGACGATCGTGCCATCGAGACCCTGTACGAACTTGGTCGGCAAGCTCGGCGCCGCGCCGTGCCGCAACGTCGCGCCATCGTCGTCGAGCACCATGATGGAGCAGCGACCGTCGGGTATGTGCGCTTCGACCACATGGCACAACTCGGTAAGGGTGTCGGTGAGCGGCGTGCCTTTGGCAATCGTCTCCAAGATCCGCGCCTGGTCGACGACGAGAGCCTCGGCCCGACGCTGCTCGGTGACGTCGCGCCCGACCGCCTGGTACTCGACGACCTCTCCGTGCTCGTCGAGCACCGCACGCTCGGCCCATTGCTGCCAGCGGATACGACCGTCGTCGAGCGCGACCCGGTGCTCGACCATCGTGACCGGTTTGCGAGGGCCCAGCGAGCCCAGCGCACGCTGGAGCCGCGCGCGATCCTCTTCGGGCACCCGGGGCTCGAACGACGTGCCGACGAGCGCCTCGACGGTCGTGCCGAAGAAGCGCGCGTATGCCTCGTTGACGAACGTCATCGTGCCGTCAGCCTGGAACCGGCAGATCAGATCGGTCTGGTCCTCGACGATCCCGCGATACCGGTCTTCGCTCGCGCGCACCCGCGCCTCGGCCTCGCGGTGCTCCGTAATGTCACGGGTCGTGACGACAAGCCCGCCGACGGCGGGAACATTCGACAGATCCCGCACGACGGACTCGAGATGTCGCCAGCTGCCGTCGACGTGTCGGGCGCGGAATTCCACCGGCTCCGGTTTGTCGGGAGCGTCGAGCTGTGCCCGTATTGCCGCGCGCACACGGGCGCGATCGTCGGGATGCACGTGCGCGTACGAATCGGTCTCATAGTCATCTCGCGCGATGCCGAGAATCTGCTCGATCGCCGGACTGCTCCAAAGCGTGTGGCCCACGGAATCGACGATCGTGACCACCTCGGAGAGGTTCTCGACCAGCGCACGAAAGCGCTCCTCGTTCGCGCGCAGCGCCTCCTCGGCGTTGCGTTGCTCGGTGACATCGCGCGCCGTGATCACCGTGCCCTCGACGGCCGGCTCATCGAGCAGGTTGTTGGCAACTGCTTCGACCACGCGCCACTCTCCGGCGGCGTTGTGCATCCGGAACTGCGCGGTCTCACTCAGACCTTGCTGCTGCTTCGCTCTCTCGAAGAGCTTGAGCACCCGGGGCAGGTCGTACGGGTGGACGAGCTGGAATGCGTTCCCGTCCACTCCGAAACCCACCGGATACCCGAAGATCTGGTGCGACGAGGGACTGGTATAGCGCACGGTACCGTCGGCCCCGACGATCGTGATGATGACCGACGTGTTGTCGACCAGCGCGCGGAACCGCTCTTCGCTCTCCCGCAGCGCCAGCTCATTCGCCTTCTGGGCGGTGATGTTCGCAGACAATTCGAGCACCGCGGTGATCGAGCCGTGCTCGTCGCGCATCGGCGCGGCGGCAAAGCTGACATCGATCTCGTGGCCCCACTTGGTCAGGCGCCGCGCCTCGGTGGGCTGGATCACCTCGCCGGCCATCACGCGGTCGCGCACGTCGGTGGCCTCCTCGAGGTCTTCCTCGCGCACGACACGCGAGAACCGGCCGATCACCTCGGGCCCGGCCCAACCGAAGATCTCCTCGCACGCGAGGTTCCAGAGCACGATCTTGCCGTCGCCGTCGAACGCGTAGATAGCGACCGGAGCGTTCTCGAAGATCGCGCTCAGGGTTTCGCGCGAGCGGCGCAGTGCGTCGGCGACCGCTCGGAGAGGCTCGGTCGCTTCCGACTCGCTGCCGGCCTCGAGGATCAAGTCGAGTTGCGCGACAAGTCGCGGCTCGTGCTCGCCGGCAGATCCGCCGGGACCGATCGCCGGGGCGGCTTCGTGAGCGTTCGACACTGCGTCCTTTCCGGTGCATGCTAACCCACATTGCGCGGTTCTCCGACCACTACCAGTGCCAGCACCGTGAGCCTACGCCATGCCGTCGAGACCGAATCCGCAACGGTCGCCTACGGGTAGGAAAAGGACGGATCAGGTCGGCTGTGCCCGCCGAGCTCTGAGCACGGTCGCCTTGGCGACGCCCCACGCGAGCTGCAGCGGTGCGAGCTCGTCGTCACCGAGATCGCCGAGCGTCCGCGGTACCAGGCCGTACACGTCGTCGGGCCACGCCCGCTCGTCGAAGTCGTCGCGCACGACCGGGGGGATGCCGGCGCGCTCGAGGAGAGCGGTCGGCTCCCGGTACACCGTGCGCACGATCTCGAGGGGCGTCGACGCCTGCGACTCCGGGTCGGTGCGCAGAAGCGGCCTCAGGCGCTCGACGACGCGCTGTGTCGCGGCCCGGCCCGCTCCGGGCACGGCGTCATCAAGTGCGCGACGAGCTTGGGGGTCGAGCCGTCCCCAGGCGCCGGCAATCCGTGAGACCTGCGCCGCGACCCAGGACGGGACCGTGCGCTCGACCCCGGCGATGATCGCAGCACCGGTCGCGTCGAGCGTCTCGCGACCACGAGCCTCGGCGGCGACCGGATCGCGCTCGATCGACGCATCGCGTGCCGTGCGCACGCCGTGGGGCAGCTCGTGTTCACGGCCCATCCGCACGCTCACGTTGCTCAGCCCTCGAGGACGTCACCCTCCATGCGGTTGACCGTGCAACCGACGCCCTCGAGGTAGGCGATCGCGGCGTCGAGCTGGTCGTTGACGCCGGTGAGCTCGAGAATGACCCAACCGGAATGCGCCTCGACGTTGGCCCGCCGGATGTTGGGAACGACATCGAACTGCTTCACCATCTCGTAGATCATGGGCCGGTCGACGAGGTCCTCGGGAAACCAGACGAACAGGCGCTCACGGTCCATCAACGCCTCCGCGGTAGCTTCGAATGGACCGGCAGCGTAGCGAGTCGGAGCGCGATCAGCCCGTGAGCCCGATCCGTGCGAGGGCGTCGGCCGGTTCGAGCGGCAAGCCGGTGATGAACGTACCGAAGTCGGCGTACCGCGTCGACACTTCGTCGAACCGCATCTCGTAGACGATCTCCTTGAGCGCGAGCGGATCATCGGCCAGCAAGGTCACGCCCCACTCCCAGTCGTCGAGCCCTACAGAGCCCGTGATCAGCTGCAGGACGCGTCCCGCGTAGGTGCGGCCGACGCGCGCGTGACCCGCCATGAGCTGCTTGCGTTGTTCGAACGGCAGTGCGTACCAGTTGTCGTCGCCCGTGCGACGCTTCGACATGGGATAGAAGCAGATCACATTCTTGAGCGGCAGCTTCGGGTGTAACCGCTGCTCCTGGTAGTGCGCGATGCGTTCGCGCCACACGGCGAGACGCGTCTCGAGCTCGGTCGGGTCCGTCACGCCGTCCTCGCGTGCCAGCCGGTCACGTTCGTCGGCCTCGGTTGACGTGTACTCGCTCAGCTCGGTCAACGAGACGTAGGAGTCGACGAGATCGAGCGGCGCGGCCGCAAGGTCGTGCTGGAACGCCTGGAGCCGCGCGAGATCGGGGCCGAGCGCCATGACGCCGAGGTCTGCTTTGTGCCCGAGCGCTGCAAACACCAGTGCCTGATGACCGTCCGCCTCGAGCGACGCGACCGCATCGAGCACCCGTTTCGCGCCACCGGCTTCTGTGTCCGCGCGGGCCCGGTCGATCCGGTAGAAGAGATGGAGAACGCCCCAACCTTGGGAAGGTTCGACTGGCTCGGTCACGTCGTCGAGGTTATCGGGAGCACGGTGCCCTGCCGACGTTGCACGCAAAGAGATGGGGCGCCCCGCAGGGCGCCCCATCCACGTGTTGTCGCCGACCGGCGTGCTCAGAAGCCGTCCATGCCTCCCATGTCGGGCATGCCACCGGCAGGCGCGCCGGCAGCAGCCGGCGGCTCGGGCTTGTCGGCGACGACGGCCTCGGTGGTGAGGAACAGCGCCGCGATCGACGCTGCGTTCTGCAGCGCCGAGCGCGTCACCTTCGCGGCGTCGATGACGCCGGCCTTCACGAGGTCTTCGTACTCGCCGGTCTCGGCGTTGAGCCCGTTGGAGCCCTTCAGGCTGCGCACCTTCTCGACGATGACGCCGCCTTCCATGCCCGCGTTGAGCGCAATCTGCTTGAGCGGCTCTTCGAGCGAGCGCGCCACCAGCCGGGCGCCGGTCGACTCGTCACCCTCGAGCGTCGCGGCGAGGTCGAGCACCTGGGCCTGCGCACGCAGCAACGCGACGCCACCGCCCGGGACCACACCCTCTTCGACGGCAGCTTTGGTCGTCTGCACCGCGTCCTCGATGCGGTGCTTCTTCTCCTTGAGCTCGACCTCGGTGGCTGCACCGACCTTGATGATCGCGACGCCACCCGACAACTTCGCGAGGCGCTCTTGGAGCTTCTCGGTGTCGTAGTCGGAGTCGGTGTTGTCGATCTCGGCGCGAATCTGATTGATCCGGCCGTTGACGTCGGACTTTGAGCCGGCGCCCTCGACGATGGTCGTCTCGTCCTTCGTGACGACGACCTTGCGTGCCTTGCCGAGCAGTTCGAGGCCGATGCCCTCGAGCTTCAGCCCGACTTCCTCGGACACGACCTGGCCGCCGGTGAGCACGGCGATGTCTTCGAGCATTGCCTTGCGCCGCTCACCAAAGCCGGGGGCCTTTACTGCAACCGACTTGAACGTGCCGCGGATCTTGTTGACGACGAGCGTGGCGAGCGCCTCGCCTTCCACGTCTTCTGCCACGATCACGAGCGGCTTCGCCGACTGCATGACCTTCTCGAGGACGGGGAGCATGTCCTTGACCGCCGAGATCTTCGAGCTCACGAGGAGCACGTACGCGTCGTCGAGCACGGCTTCCATGCGCTCCGGATCGGTGACGAAGTACGGCGAGATGTAGCCCTTGTCGAAGCGCATGCCTTCGACCAGGTCGAGCTCCATGCCGAACGTCTGGCTCTCCTCGACGGTGATGACGCCGTCAGTGCCGACCTTCTCCAGCGACTCGGCGATCATCTGGCCGATCTCCGCGTCGGCCGCGGAGATCGCGGCGACGTTGGCGATCTGGGCCGGGTCGGTCTCGACCTTCTTCGATACCGAACGGATCGACTCGACTGCGGTGACGACTGCGGCCTCGATGCCCTTCTTCAGGCTCATCGGGTTCGCGCCGGCCGCGACATTGCGCAGGCCTTCACGCACCATCGCCCATGCGAGCACGGTCGCGGTGGTCGTGCCGTCGCCCGCGACGTCGTCGGTCTTCTTGGCGACCTCTTTGACGAGCTCGGCGCCGATCTTCTCGTAGGGGTCCTCGAGGTCGATCTCCTTGGCGATCGAGACGCCGTCGTTGGTGATCGTGGGTGCGCCCCACTTCTTCTCGAGCACGACGTTGCGGCCCTTCGGGCCGAGGGTGACGCGCACGGCGTCGGCGAGCTTGTTCATGCCCGCTTCGAGCGAGCGGCGGGCCGTCTCGCTATAGGCGATCTGCTTGGACATAGCGTCATCTCCTGAGGGCAGCGTGGTTGTGGTGTGCGAGCAGGCCGCGACGTGATCGCCACCTGGCTTAGCACTCAGCATATGCGAGTGCTAAGCCATGCTGGCACTCAGGCTCTTCGAGTGCAAGTCCCGGTTCTGCAGCGCTCGCCCCCAACCGGTCGTCGTTCGGCACCGGTATCCTCGCCGCGATGGCCGAGTTCCACGACACGACCGAGGAGTACCTCGAGACGATCCTCGAGATCGAGGAAGAGGGCATCGTCCCGATCCGGGCGCGGCTCGTCGAGCGACTCGGCCTGTCGGCGCCGGCTGTCTCCGAAACCGTCAACCGGCTCGTGGAGCACGGCTACGCCGAGCTGCTCGACGACCGCACGCTTCGCCTCACGCCGAAGGGCCGCACGGTTGCGGTCTCGATCGTGCGCAAGCACCGCCTCGCCGAACGGCTCCTCACCGACATCATCGGCCTCGAGTGGGAGAAGGTGCACCGCGAAGCCGACCGCTGGGAGCACGCGATCTCGGGCGATGTCGAAGAGAAGCTCGTCCTGCTGCTGGGTGATCCCGCGACGTGTCCGCATGGCAACCCGATCCCGGGGTCCAAGCAAAAGGTCGACACGACGCACTCGGTCACGCTGTCGAAGGCCAACCCTGGGGCGGTCACGGTGAAGCGCATCTCGGAGAAGATCGAGCTCGACGATTCCGCGCTTCGCCTACTCGCTGATGCCGCGTTGATTCCCGGATCACCTGCTGTGGTCGTCGGTGCGGCCAACGACGGTGTGGTCGTCAAGACCGACGCCGGCGAGCAGACCGTGCCGAGCTACATCGCGGAGCTGATGTTCGTCGCTCCCGCGTAAACGACTCAGGCGCCCGCGGCAACCAGCACGAAGTCGGTGCCGAACCCGATGACGATGCCGAGCAACAGGCCCCACATCAGTTGTTCCTTGTGGCCGAGCTTTGCCCCGACGTTGAGCAGCTGCACGACGACATACAGGATCGAGCCGGCGGCGAGCGCGAGGAACGCCGTGTCGAGGGTCTCGCTGACCCACGCCTGACCGACGATGGTCCCGACGAATGTCGGGCCGCCGCCGATGACTCCCATCGTCGCGAGGAACGCCCAAGTCGGACGGTCGGCTTCACCGGAGAGCGGCGCGCAGATCCCGAAGCCTTCGGTCGCGTTGTGCAGACCGAAGCCGACGATGAGCAGCAACGCGAGCTTGATCTCATTGTTCGCAGCCGACTGGCCGATCGCCAGGCCCTCGGAAAAATTGTGGAGCCCGATGCCGAGCGCGATGAACAAGGCGAGTCGTTTCGGGTCGCTCAAACGAGCGATGCTGATGCGGGACAGCTCTTGTGTCGCGGCCGCACCCGGCCCGAAACGACGCCCTTGCGCCCGCGCTGCGAGCCACCGGTCGTAGTACACGAGGCCGAGGAGCCCGACGCCGAACAACACCACGAAGACCACCGTCAGCCACAAGAAGTGCACCCACGACCCGTGGCTGGTCCGGCTCGCAGCGGTGAGTGCCTTCTCGACCGGCTCGATGCCGTGCTGGAAGACCTCGATGAGCAGGAAGATCAAGACTCCGGTCGCGACAGCGTTGAGGAGGGCCCGGGTCTCGCTGCTGAGATTGCGGAGCCGCCCGATCGGCAGGCCGAGAAAGATCGTGAACCCGGCGATCGCCCCGAGCAGCACCACGTTGGTTGACGACATGTGTCGGGCCCCGGGGGTTGACTGTCCGACCGATTACTAAGGGCAGCCTAACCAACGAAGGGCCGAGGGTCAACCCGGACCTTCTGCCTTGTTGGGGCCCTGCTCAGCCGCCGGCGACGGCCGGCACGATGCTCACGGTCTGGCCCTCGGCGACCGCCGTCTCGAGGCCCTGCGCGAAGCGGATGTCCTCGTCGGCCACGAACACGTTCACGAACCGGCGAAGCTCGCCCTTGCCATCGAACAGCCGCTCCGCGAAGCCGGGATGCTCGGACTCGAGTTGCTGGAGCACCTGGGCAACGGTGCCGGGGAGGAGCTTCACCTCGGACGCCCCGCCGGAGAGCTCGCGCAGCTGGGTCGGAATGCGGACGGAGACCGGCATCGGCTACTGCTCCTGGATCGTGTCGGCGGGAAATGCTTCGTGGAACGCATCGAGCGACGGGCCGATGGTGGCGGTCGGCCCGACTTCGGCCGCGACAGCGTCGAGCGTCTTGAGCCCGTGGCCCGTGATGTACGCGACAACACGTTCGTCGGGCGTGATGACACCCTGCTCCGCAAGGCGCTTGAGCGAGGCGATCGTGACGCCGCCGGCGGTCTCGGCGAAGATCCCCTCGGTGCGGGCGAGCAGCCGGATTCCTTCGACGACTTCGTCATCGGTGACCGCAGCGAGCGCGCCGCCGCTCTGGCGGACGGCGTCGAGGGCGAAGTAGCCGTCGGCCGGGTTACCGATCGCGAGCGACTTGGCGATCGTGTCCGGCTTCACCGGCTTGATCGTGTCGGAGCGGTTGATCCACGCGGTCGCCACGGGCGAGCAGCCGGTTGCCTGCGCGCCCGACACCCGCACCTGCGGCTCGGCGTCGAGCAGGCCGACCGTGTGCAGCTCATGGAAGCCCTTGCGGATCTTCGTGAGAAGCGAGCCGCTCGCGACGGGCACGACGACGTGATCGGGAGTCTGCCAGTCGAGCTGCTCCGCGGTCTCGAACGCGATGGTCTTCGAGCCTTCCGCGTAGTACGGCCGCACGTTGACGTTGACAAACGCCCATGGATACGTGCCGGCCAGCTCCGCACACAGCCGGTTGACGTCGTCGTAGTTGCCGTTGATCGCGACCACGTTGCCGCCGTACACGGCAGTGGTGACGATCTTGGCCGCTTCGAGGTTGGCGGGTATGAACACGAAGCTGCGCAGCCCCGCGTGGGCAGCGTGCGCGGCCACAGAGTTGGCGAGATTGCCCGTCGACGCGCGACGCAGCGGTCTTGAAGCCGAACTCGAGCGCCTTCGACAACGCGACCGACGCGACGCGGTCTTTGAACGAGTTCGTGGGATTGAGAGTGTCGTTCTTGATCCACAGCTCGCCGAGCCCGATCGCGTTCGCGAGCCGATCGGCGCGCACGAGCGGTGTGCAACCCGCGCCGAGGTCGACGGCGTTGCCACGGTCGACCGGCAGGAGATCGGCGTAGCGCCAGATCGTGCGCGGCCCGGCCGCGATCTTCTCGCGACTCATCGCCTTGGTGATCGCGTCGTAGTCGTAGGCGACCTCGAGCGGCCCGAAGCACCAGTCGCAGGTGTAGATCGGCGCGACCTCGTACTCGCGTCCGCATTCCCGACATCGCAGCCCTTGCACGTGCGCCATGGCGCGGTCTCCTCGCTCCGGGGGACCGGACGTGTGCCCGATCCCGTGCCTCGACGCGCCCTCGAGCGCCCCGAGCGGAAACCGCTGCGGAGGCTGCTCATCGTTCAGGCATTAGCACCTGGCCCAACCGGTTTCCCGGTGGAGCTGGTTGCCGCGGCGTCGTCGGGCCTGTCCCTCGGCCGCTCTTGATGAGCGCGTGTATTTGGTAGAAACGGTAGCACTCCGGTTCCGCCCGTCTCGACCCATACAGTGCCGGTGTGCGCCTCGTCGATCCGCCCGCCGAGCATCCGGATCCCGGGCTGCTGGCAGCGCAGAAGCGCGAGCAGGGCCTCGGCATCTCGGTATGCCTGCCGGCCCGTAACGAGGAGGCGACGGTCGGCCACATCGTCGCGACGGTGCGCCGAAACCTGATGGAGCGGGTCGACGTCGTCGATGAGGTGGTCGTGCTCGACGACGGCTCGACCGATGCCACAGCCGAGGCGGCCCGCTGGGAAGGCGCTCGCGTGCTCGCGGTCGACGACGTGCTCCCCGATGCGGAGGCCGGCACGGGCAAGGGCAACGCCATGTGGAAGTCGCTGTACGCGTGCGACGGCGACATCGTGTGCTGGGTCGACGCCGACATCCGCAACTTCGGCGCGCACTTTGTCACCGCGCTGCTCGCGCCGCTCCTGCACCGGCCACAGGTTGCGTTCGTGAAGGGCTTCTATCGACGGCCATTGCACGGTGAGCCGTCAGGTGGCGGACGTGTGACCGAGCTGATGGCGCGGCCGGCACTGTCGCTCCTCTTCCCGTCGCTCACACCGTTCGTCCAGCCGCTCTCGGGTGAGTATGCGGGGCGCCGCAGGCTCCTCGAGACGTTGCCGTTCGTCGAAGGGTGGGGCGTCGACATCGGTTTGCTCGTCGACGTCGTCGCACGCGGCGGGATCGAGCGTGTTACACAGGCCGATCTCGGTGTTCGTGAGCACCGCAACCGCGGGCTCGACGAGCTCGGCGCGCCCGTGCTCGCGATTCTCGCGACGGTCCTGCGGCGCGCCGGTTTCACGACCGCGGCGATCGAAGCGACGCTCGTGCGCTTCGACGACACGCTTGGCGAGCAACGGGTGCCCGTCGAGCTTCGCGAGCGGCCGCCGATGATCACCGTGCCCGAGTACCGCGCCAAGTTCGGACGCGAGCTCTCGGCGTAGTCAGGAGCGCGGCGATCACGCGTTCTTGCGTCGCAAACCGTGGTGACATCCCGGCTGTTGACGCAAGAATGAAGTGGGCTCGGCCTAGTCGGCGTGACCGAGGGCGTGGCGGCCGGCTTCGAGCGCCGCTTCCTCGACAAGCAGCGCCGCCCGACTGAAGGCCTCGCCCGACTGGAAGACACGGTCGGTCAGCGCGAGCAGCTCCACATCGCCGCGCACGGAAAGCTCCTCAAGAGCTTCCGGCGTGACTTGGCCGACGATGACGGCCCGGTGCGCGACGCCCTCGTCGGCCGCCCAATCGAGCACGCCGCCCACGACCTTGCCCTCGAAGCTCGTCGTGTCGAGCTTGCCTTCGCCGGTGACCACCAATGCGGCTCCGTCCATGGCGGTTTCGAGCCCCGCCGCGCGGGCGACAACGTCGAAACCCGGTTCGAGTTGCGCGCCGATGGCGGCGAGCCCGCCGGCAAGGCCCCCCGCGGCGCCGCCGCCCTCCAACGCGCGCACATCGACACGGGTGCGTTCGTCGTACTGCTCCGCCAGCCGTTCAAGGCGGCGTGTCAGGAGCGCGACCTGCGCGTCGGTCGCGCCCTTCTGGGGCGCAAACGTCGCTGCCGCGTCGACGAACGTCGTGGCCACGTCGCATGCAACCGTGACGTCAAGGCCGGCGAGCGACCAGCCGAGCGCGTCGATCGCGCCGAGCCCGCCGTCGGTCGTGGCGCTCCCGCCGACCGCAACGACGATCCTGCGGGCACCGCCGCGCGCGGCAGCGGCAACCAGCTCGCCGGTCCCGCGACTCGTCGCTCGCAAAGGATCGTTTCGCGGTTCGACCAGCGCGAGCCCGCTCGCTTGTGCCATCTCGATGATCGCGGTGCCGTCCGACAGGAGACCCCAGCTTGCGTCGACCGGATCCCCGAGTGGGCCGCTGACGCGCGCCACGCGCTTCGAACCGCCGCGAGCCGCGAGCAGCGCATCGAGCGTGCCTTCGCCGCCGTCGGCGAGCGGCAACTCGCGCACGTCGTCGAACCCGGCCCGGCGCAGACCCGCTCCGATGGCGCCGGCAGCACCCGCCGCGCTCGAGGGTGCCGCGGAACTTGTCGGGACACGCGAGGGCACAGGCCATGCGTAATAGATTGGCCCAACTCGGGGCGCTCGCCCCCTCGTCCCCGAAGGAACCCGCCGTGCTCGAACGTGTGCCCCTGCTCGAAAAGGAGCTCGCCCAGTACGCCGAGGTCGCAGGGGCCGATGCCATCGAGCGGATCCGGGCCGGGGCCGACCCGCTGCAAGGCGCCCGGGTGCTCCATATCAGCGCCACTGCCTACGGCGGCGGGGTCGCGGAGCTGCTGGCGACACACGTACCGCTCCTCCGCAACGCCGGCATCGACGCCGAATGGCAGGTGATGCGCGGGAGCGACGAGTTCTTCACGGTCACCAAGGCGGTGCACAACGCGTTGCAGGGCGGTGACGTCGAATGGACGCACGAGATGCAACGCATCTATCTCGAACGGGTACTCGACAACGCGCTGCTGATCGAGGGCGACTACGACTTCATCGTGGTGCACGACCCGCAGCCGGCCGCGCTCTTGGGCTTCTTGCAAGAAACCGGGAGGCTCACCAACGTCGACACCCACTGGGTGTGGCGTTGCCATCTCGACCTCACCGCTGCCGACCCGACGGTGTGGGAGTTCCTTCGTCCCTACATCGAGATGTACGACGCGTCCGTCTGGACCATGGCCGAGTTCGTGCCCGAATCGCTGTCGATGCACAGGGTCGTGCACGCGCCCCCGTGCATCGACCCGCTCTCGGTGAAGAACCTCGATCTCGCCCGTCCTTTTTGCGAGGAGATCACCAAGCAGTACGGCGTCGACCTGCGACGGCCGATCGTCTGCCAGGTGAGCCGCTTCGATCCGTGGAAGGACCCGGTCGGCGTGATCGCGGCGTTCCGGATCATCAAGGAGCGCGTCACCGACGCCCAGCTCGTGCTCGCGGGCTCGATGGCCACCGACGATCCCGAGGGATTCCATGTGTGGGAGCTCACGGAAACCGCGCGTGACGGCGATCGCGACATCCACCTCCTCTCCAACATCCAGCAGGTCGGCTCGGTGCAGATCAACGCGTTCCAGCGGGTCGCCGACGTCGTCATCCAGAAATCGTTGCGAGAGGGATTCGGGCTGACGGTGAGCGAAGCGCTCTGGAAGTCCCGACCGGTCGTCGGGGGGCGGGCCGGCGGCATCGCATTGCAGCTTCGCGACGGCTACGACGGCTTCCTCGTCAACTCGATCGAGGAATGCGCCGCGCGCACGATCGACCTGCTGGCCGATCCGGTCGGCGCCGACGCGATGGGCATGCAGGGCCGGGAACACGTGCGCGATAACTTCCTGTCGACACGAGAGATGGAAGACTGGCTGCGCTTGTTCTCGGAGTTGCGCAAATGATCATCGTCTCGCATCGCGGCCCGTACCGCTTCGCGTTGCAGGCGGACGGCACCTTTCGGGCGGAGCCCGGCGCGGGCGGCATCGCGAGCGCGTTGGCGCCGCTCGTTCTCGGAACTGGCGACATCACCTGGGTCGCTGCGACAATGAACGACGACGATCGCGCCGCGGTGCGGGAAGGTGCAGCGGTCGTGCATGGCGTCGACCTCCAGCTGCTCGCACTCGATCCCGAGTTGCACCGCCTGCACTACGACGTCGTCTCGAACGCGACGTTGTGGTTTCTGTTGCACGGCATGTTCGACCTTCCGCGGCGGCCGCGAATCGACCGTCGGTTCCGGGAGGCGTGGGACGCCTACGTGAGCGTCAATCAGGTGTTCGCCGACCGGGTCGCCGAGTCGGCCCAACCCGCGGAGATCGTGCTCGTACAGGACTACCAGCTCGCCCTCGTTCCCGGGATGGTGCTCGCCCGCCGTCCCGATCTACGCGTCGTGTTCTTCATCCACACACCGTTCTGCGGGCCGACCTCCATGCGCGTCCTCCCCGATGACGTCGCCTGGGAGCTGTGCGACTCCATGAGCCGGGTGCGGAGCGGCTTCCATACCAAGCGATGGGCCCGCAGCTATGAGGCGTCGGCGTCGGCGACGATCGGTTCCGGCTCTCCCGTCGCGCCCGCGTTCAGCGCCCCGCTGGGCATTGATCGTCAGGCGCTCGACGCGGTCGCATCCTCAGAAGCCGTGCGAGCCGAGGTTGCAGCGCTCGACGAGCTCGTCGGCGACCGGAGCCTCATCCTTCGGTCGGATCGCATCGACCCGTCGAAGAACATCGTGCGGGGGTTCCACGCGTACGACGCGCTGCTCGCCGACCAGGCGCAGTGGCGTGAGCGAGTGGTATTCGTGGCCATGCTCAACGCCTCGCGCCAAGGGCTGGCCGAGTATCTGGCATACCACCAGGAGGTGGAGGACGCCGCGGCGCGTGTCAACGAGCGGTGGGCGACGCGCGACTGGCAACCAATCGTGCTCGACACCCGCGACAATTACGAGCGCAGCGTCGCGGGACTGACGCGCTACGACGTGCTGCTCGTCAACTCAATGAGCGATGGGCTCAACCTCGTGGCCAAGGAAGGTCCGGCCGTCAACCGACACAACGGCACTGTCTGCCTCTCGCGAGAGGCCGGCGCATACGAAGAGCTCCATGACGCCGTGATGCCGGTGCACCCGTTCGACCTGCAGCAGACCGCAGACGCTTTGCACCAGGCGCTTTCGGCATCGAGCGAGGAACGAGCGGCGCGCGCCGCGGCACTGCGCGATCTCGCCACGGCGCGCACGTCTCGCGATTGGCTCGACGATCTGGTGCGGGAAGCCGCGCTCACGCGCTGAGCGCGCCGGCCACCTGATCGAGCAGCGCCGCCAACCCGAGCGGGCCGTCCACGACGACGTCGGCAGCGTCGAGCACCTCCTTCGGCGCCTCCGGTGAGCTGACCACGATCTTGGCGCCGTGCGCCAGCGAACCCGCGGCAACAAGTCGATCGATCGCCGCGAACGTGGGGATGTCACCACGATCGTCGCCCGCGAACGCAACCGCGTCGAAACCGGTGGCGAGCATCTCGACCCCGTCGCCCTTGTCGAGGTCGATCGGTGGCCGGAGCTCGACGGCCATGCGGCCGCGCTGCGGCGCGTCGAATCCAAACTCCTCGTGCAGCCGCTGGGCTTCGGCGCGCACGTCGGCCTCGCGGCTCGGGTCCTGGCGCCAGTGCAACGTGAGGCTCACGCCTTGCTTGCGTTCGACCAGAAGGCCCGGTAGCGCCACTTCGGCTTCGTCCGCGGCACGGGCGAACTGGTCGCGCCAGGGCTCGACGCGGTGATCAATGGCGACCCGACCGTCGATCCAGCGCTCGAACCCGTAAAGCCCGACGTACTCGACTCCGTCGAGTCCCACCTCCCGACGGAGAAACTCGACCGAGCGGCCACTGATCACACCGACCCGCCCGAGCCGTCCGACAAGGCGAGCGAGCGCGTCCCGGGCCGCCGGTAGGGCGACCGCTGCCGCAGGGTCGTCGACGATCGGCGAGAGCGAGCCGTCGAAGTCGACCAGCACCGCCGCCCGGGCCGGGTGCTGCGCGAACGGGCGGAGTGCCGGCGGCAGTGTCATCGAGGCGTTCTCGGCCCCACGGGCGACGTCACGACCGGGCGCACGAGATGTGACTACTTTCCGATGATGACGATGCAGTCGACGTTGTCGGTATTCGGCGGCGGCGGTGTCGGGAAGGCGACGACCTTCGCGGTCGTGCCGACCGCCTTCGCCAGTGCCTCCGACTCGCGCTCGAATCCCACCTTGCACTCGGCGACGGTACCGGTGCGCGTCTGCGTGTCGGTGGGCGTGAGCGTGTTGTATCCAAGTGCGCGCAGCTGATTGGTCTTTGTCTTCGCCGCGCCCGTGACCCCCGAGCCGTTGAGCACCAGCACGCGAACTTGCGCCGGCGGCTTCACGGGTCCTGCGTTGGCAGCCGTCGTCGGCGGAGCAGCGGTGGTGCTGCTGGCGGCCTTTGTCGTCGACGTTGCTCCCGCCTTGGCCCCGCCCGACTTGGCCGGGCCGCTCGAACCGTTGTCGACGACTTGTAGGAGCAGGATGCCGACGATGACGGCCAGGCCGATGAGCAGGGCACCACGGAGCGCCGAAAACGCGACGGATTTCTGGAAATGGGCCCCGTTGCGTGGCGTTGGACGTGGAAAGGCGGCCTCGGTCATCGTGATCCGGGATCGGCTCGACGGCCTTCGATGCGGTGCCGGCGGCGCCGCTCACGGTCGCGCTGCAAGCGCTTCACTGTGAGCGGGTCGTGCGCGAACGCGGCCGGCTCATTGAGCAGCGCGGTGAGCAGCCGGTAGTACCTGGTGCTGGAGAGTCCGAACCGTTCACGAATCGCCTCCTCCTTCGAGCCGGGCACACGCCACCATGCCTGTTCGAACTCGAGAATGCCACGTTCCTGCTCGGAGAGCTCCATCGACAGACGATCCTTGTTGCTCCACTGGCGCGGGTCAAGCATTGTCGCCGTCCGCGCTCCTCGTTCTTGCGTCAACAACTGTCGTGTCATGACCATTTCTGACGCTGAGCCGGCGGGTATCCCGACGGCGCAGGGAGCGCGATCGGGAACTGAGCCGGGTGTCGGATTCGAACCGACGACATCTTCTTTACAAGAGAAGTGCTCTGCCAACTGAGCTAACCCGGCGGTGCGACAACGCTACCCGCGCCGACGTCGCGCGACCTCGAAGCAGGCAACCGCAGCCGCGGCGGACACGTTGAGTGACGTGAGCGACCCGAACATCGGGATGCCGGCGAGCACGTCGCAGCGCTCGCGTGCGAGCCGGGAGATGCCACGGCCCTCGGCGCCGAGCACGAGCATGAGTGCGCGGTCGGCGACGTTGAGATCGAAGAGCGACGTGTCGCCGGTCGCGTCGAGGCCGACTGTCCACACGCCGGCGCGCGCAGCGCGGTCGAGCACTGCCGGAATCCCGGCGACGCTCACGACCGGCAGGTATTCCAGCGCACCGGCCGCGGCCTTCGCGACGGTTGGGGTCAGCCGCGCGCTGCGGTGGCGCGGCACGACAATGCCGGTTGCACCGGCGAGCTCAGCCGTTCGCATCACCGCGCCGAGGTTCTGCGGATCGGTGACACCGTCGACTCCGACGAGGAATGCCTCGGGATCCGCGAGCAGTGCGTCGATGTCGCCGAATTGCAGCGGGTCGGCGAACGCGACGACGCCCTGGGGTGAGTCGGTGCGGGCGAGCTCGGCGACGCGGGCCGGCGCGACCCAACGCACCTCCGCCCCGGTGATGTCCGCGAGCGCGACCAGCTCGTCGAGCGCATCACCACCGGTGGCCAGCCACAGCGTGCGCACCCGCCGCCGACCGGCCACGAGGAGCTCCCGTACCGCGCGGCGACCTTCGACCTGACCGCCCGGCGACGCACCATCGTCGGGCGCCGGGGCGCCGCGGCGCTCGGGCCGTTGGCGGCCACCGTCCGGCCTGCGACGGCTCATCGGTGCCAGATCGTGCCGGTCGGCGTGTCTTCGAGCGCCACGCCCTGTCGAGCCAGCTCATCGCGGACGCGATCCGCAGCTGCGAAATCACCGGCGCGCCGCGCCGCGTCACGCTCGCTGACCAGCGCGTCGACGTCGGCGTCGTTGTCATTGCCGGCGCCGTCGTCGAGCTCGAGGCCGAGCACTGCAGCGAGCGCCTTGACCGTCGCGACGAGTGACGCGGCTCGCGCCGCGTCACCGCTGTCGATCGCCGCGTTCGCGTTGCGCACCGCCTCGAAGATCACCGCGACTGCGGCCGGCGTGCCGAAGTCGTCGTCCATCGCGTCGCGGAATGCCTGCACCGCGCCGCTGTCGAGCGCGTCGGAGTCATCGAAGCCCGCAGCGCGGGCTCGCCGGAGCAATGCATCGAGACCGTCGAGCGCCCGCGACGCCGCTTCGAGCTCGTCGGCTCCGAGCTCGGTCGGTGATCGGTAGTGCGTCTGCAGAACGCGGAGGCGGAACGCACGCGAGCCGTGCGCGTCGAGCGCGTCGGCGAGCATGGTGTAGTTCCCGAGCGACTTCGCCATCTTCTCCCCACCGACCGTCACCATCGCGCTGTGCAACCAGTGACGCGCGAAGTGGTGGCCCGCGGCTTCGGCCTGCGCGCGCTCGTTTTCGTGATGCGGGAACACGAGGTCGTCTCCACCACCATGAATGTCGAACTGCTCGCCGAGGATCTGCAGCGACATCGCGGTGCATTCGATGTGCCAACCCGGACGCCCCGGGCCCCACGGTGAATCCCATGCGGGCTCACCCGGCTTCGCCGTCTTCCACAGCGCGAAGTCGACCGGGCTGCGCTTCCGCTCCGCGACGGCGACGCGCGCGCCGGCCGCATCGACGAGGTCGGCGAGCTTGCGATGCGACAGCGCCCCGTAGCCTTCGTAGGTCTCCACCGCGAAGTACACGTCGTCGCCTTCGATGACATACGCGTGGCCGCTGGCGACGAGCTCCGCGATCAGCTCCAGCATGGGCCCGATGAACGCCGTCGCGTACGGCGTCTCGTCGGGCCGGCGCACACCGAGCCGGTCGATCTGGTCCCAGTAGGCCGCCGCAAAACGCTCCGCGACGTCGGTCTCGGTCGATCCTTCGGCGGCAGCCCGGGCGATGATCCGGTCCTCGACGTCGGTGACGTTGCTGACATGTGTGACCTCGAGCCCCGACCATTCGAGGTAGCGGCGCATCATGTCGAACGCGAGCGCGGTGCGGCCGTGACCGAGATGCGGTACGTCGTACACTGTCGGACCGCACACGTACATCGACACCCTGCCGGGCACCCGGGGCTCGAACTCGACCTTGCGGCCGGCCATGGTGTCGTGGATGCGCAGCACCGCGAGGAGGCTACCGGCGGTCCGACGCGACGCGAGTCGGATTGGCGAGCCGCACGCGTATCAGGCTCGGTCGAGCAGCGCGACCGCCCACACGGCGATGCCCTCGGCGCGTCCGACGGCACCGACACCCTCACCACGCTTTGGCTTCACCGACACGTGCACACCCGCGCCGCTCGGCTCCCGCGCCGGGCTGAGCGCGTCGGCCAGATTGACAGCCATCGCGTCGAGATGGGGCGCGAGCCGCGGCTGTTCGGCCGCGATGACGACGTCGACGTTGGCGACCCACCACCCCGTCCCTGCCACCTTGGCCGCGACCTCACGTATCAAGGCGATCGACGACGCGCCGCTGTAGCGCTCGTCGTCATCGGGAAACAGCGCACCGAGATCGGGCAGCCCGGCCGGACCGAGGATCGCGTCGGCAACGGCGTGCGCGACGGCATCGGCGTCGGAGTGGCCCAGCAAACCGCGGCCCTCGATCGAAACGCCACCCAGCACCAGCGGACCATCGCCGCCGAACGCGTGCACGTCGTAACCGAGCCCGACGCGTGTGCTCATGCCGGTACCTGCCCCGCGACGAGCAGCGCCGATGCGACGACGAGGTCGTCAGCTGTCGTGATCTTCACGTTCGTGTGCTCGCCCGGCACGATCACCACGGCGCCACCGAGCGTCTCCACGAGTGCAGCATCATCACTCGCTTCGCGATTGTTCGCGTGGGCGTCACGCAGCATCGACGCGCGGAACGCCTGCGGTGTCTGCACCGCGACCAGCTCGTCACGCGGAATCGTCGCGATCACGCGCTGCCCGTCGACCTGCTTGATCGTGTCGCTCACTCGCAGCGCCGGAACCGCCGCGTCGGCCCCACCGCGCACAGCCTTCACGACAGCGGCGAAGAGACGACGGCTCGCGAGCGGTCGGGCCGCGTCGTGCACGACGATCACGTCGGCTTCGGCCGGGATACACGTCAGCCCTGCCCGTACAGAGTCCGACCTGGTGACGCCACCGGCCACGGTGGTTTTGACTGGGGGGCCGTCCCAATTGATGTCCGGTGGAAGCACGAGAACAACGCGATCGCACGTCGCGACAGCTGTGCTGACTGCCCGATCAACCAGACGTGACTCGCCGAGCAGCTCGAACTGCTTCGGGCTCCCGAAGCGCTCGCCCCGGCCGCCGGCGACGACGATGCCCCAGACGCTCATACGGCACGGAGACGGCGGCTAGCTCTTGCCCGCCAGCACTTCGTCGAGCTTCGCCTCCGCGGCCTCCTCGTCGACACCGATGGCGAAGGTGAGCTCCGAGACCAGGATCTGGCGCGCTCGAGCGAGCATGCGCTTCTCGCCGGCGGAGAGGCCCTTGTCCTTCTCACGGATCGACAGGTTTCTCACGACTTCGGCGACCTGATAGATGTCGCCGCTCTTCAGCTTCTCGACGTGGTTCTTGAAGCGGCGCGACCAGTTGGTGGGCATGCGGGCCTCCTTCTTGCGGAGGACGGCAAACACCTCTTCGACCTCCTCGTCGTTGATCACGTCGCGGAGCCCGATCTCTTCGGCGTTGTCGGCCGGCACCATCAGCGTGAGATCGCCGTACGCCAGGCGCAGCACGAGGTAGTCGCGCTTCTCGCCGAACACGTCCTTCTTCTCCCGCTTCTCGATCGTCGCGGCGCCATGGTGCGGGTAAACGACCTTGTCACCGACGTCGAACGTCATGCAATGCTCCTCGCGGGGTCGCCGCTGAACGCGGCGCAAACACCAATGATACCAAAGTCCCCGCGGTCGGCCTCCAAGCGCGACTGTTGCATTCGGGACGGCCGGCTCCGCTCGCCGCTACGCTGTGCCGCCCGCACGCAGGAGCTGCCGACCCGTGCCCGAACGCCGACTTCTCGACACGACCGAGCTCTTCGCCGCCCTTCCCGAGCGTGTGTTGACAGCGCTGCGCGAGCGGGCCGAGCTCCGCACGTATCCGCGCAACGCTCTGCTCTTCAGCCAAGGTGACCCGTCGACAGAATTGTTCGTGGTGCACGAAGGACGCATCGCAATCGCGACGCGCTCACCCGACGGGCGCGCCTCGGTCGTCGCGGTGTTGGAGCAGGGCGGATTGTTCGGTGAGCTGGGCCTCTTCGACGACGTCCCGAGGTCAGCCGACGCCCGCGCCCTCACCGACGCGCAGGTCGTCGTGTTGGAGTTCACGCCGGTGCGGGCAGTGCTCGAGGCGAACCCCGAGCTCCTCTGGATCATCGTGCGCCTGCTGGCCCGGCGCCTCCGCGCGACCGACGAGGCGCTCGCCGACGCGGTCTTCCTCGACGTGCCCGCGCGCGTCGCCAAGCGCCTGCTCGAGCTCGCCGGCGGCGCCGCCGAGTTCACCCTTCCCGTCACGCAGGAGGAGCTCGCGGCGATGGTCGGCGCGTCGCGGCGAACGCGTCAACAAGGCGCTCGCGATCTTCACCCGCCTCGGGTGGATCGAGGTCGAAGGCCGAAACCACTACCGCTTCCTCGACCGCAAGGCGCTCGACGACCGCGCCAATCTCTAACCCCGCCTTCTCGACCGCTGACGCGGCAGCGCATCCGCCTCCCTAGCGAGGGGCGATGGGCGATGCTCCGCACCGTAGGCCCGTCCGGTCGAGACCCATCCCGAAGGGACGCGTTCGGCCGGAGGCCGGACGCGCCGGGGCTCGGCCGGAGAAGCGGCACCGTACCCGCCTCCCTGGCGAGGGGCGATGGGCGATGCTCCGCACCGTAGGCCCGCCCGGTCGAGACCCATCCCGAAGGGACGCGTTCGGCCGGAGGCCGGACGCGCCGGGGCTCGGCCGGAGAAGCGGGCCTTGTGCGGAGCAACGGCCGTCGCCCCTGGCTACGCGCCGCTCTCGCGTCGCTCACGTCGCCCAGGAACTCGAGCGCGCGACGCCACGCGTCGGCCGCGTCGTCGGCGCGGTGAGCCGGACGGTCGGGATCGTGCACGAAGCCGTGCTCGGCTCCGGGATACACGACGATCTCGTGATCAGGGAGGCCGGCCCACGCCGCTCGCAGCGCGTCCACGTCTGCTGCGGGTGTGAACGGGTCGGCGTCGCCGAAGATCGCGAGTGTGGGACATGTCTGCGCCGCGGTGTCGAGGGGCTCGGCCAGGCCCGGACCGCGCCACTCGTCCGGCAGTCGGATCATCCCGTAGAACGCGACCCGCGCGATCGAAACGTCCCGTCGCAGCGGCCTTCAACGTGTACATGCCGCCCATGCAGAATCCCGCGACGAAGACAGACGACACGCCGTCGGCAACGACCAGGTGGTCGGCTGCAGCCTCCAGGTCGCCGAGCTGGAGCTCGTCGTCGAGCTCGGGAATCAATGCCATACGGCCCGGCGGGTCGAGCGCGGCACGCTCGTCGGCCGGCACCCGGGCGAACGGCTCGGGCGCGCAGACGGCGAAACCATGGGTCGCGAGCCGGCGGCACAGGTCGTCGAACAGCGGACGCACTCCCATGAGGTCGGGATGCACCACGAGCCCGGCCATCGGCATGCCCGTGGGTCGCGGCATGGATGGCGTCAACCGGCGCGCGGTCGGCCCCCCTGATTGCGAGGCGCTCGACCTCCGCCTCATGACGCCCGTCAGCGAGTGCAGCCATGGGCGGGAACCGTAGCGGGGGCGCCCGTCAGACGTAGCGCTCCAGTATCGACGTCTCCGCGAGCCGCGAGAGCCCTTCCTTGATGGCGCGCGCCCTCGCCTCGCCCACGCCCTCGACTTCAGTCAGATCGGTCACGCCGGCGCGGATGATCTTCTGCAGGACGCCGAAGCGTGTCACCACATGATCAGAGACGATCTCGGGAAGGCGCGGGATCTTGTGGAGCAAACGGTAGCCACGCGGCTGCAGCGCGGTGTCGAGTGAGACGTCGTTCGGGAGATGGAGCACCGAGGCGACATCCCAGAGGTCGACCAGGTCTTCCGTGTCGAGCTCGGCAAGCCGACGCATCACGTCGTGCAGGTCGAGGTCGGTCTCGTCGGCGAAGTAGTCCTTGGCAACCAGGCGCTGGTCGTCTTCGACGCCACCCATGAGCTCCTCGAGTTGGAGGAGCACCAGCCGGCCGTCGTTGCCGAGCTCGACGACATAGCCCTCGATCTCCTCCGCGATGCGGCGCACCATCTCCGCGCGCTGCAACACCGTCGCGACATCGCGTACGGTCACGAGGTCTTCGACCTCGAGCGCAGAGAGGGAGCCGCTGACCGCATCCAAGCGCGCCTTGTAGCGCTCGAGGATTTGCAGCGCCTGGTCGGCCCGGGCGAGGACGCGCGGAGTGGGTTCGAGCGTGCGCTTGAGCCCGCGCCGGTGGATCGCGACGACCGACATGTCTTCCGACACCGTGATGCAAGGCACGTCGATCTGGCGCCCGACCCGTTCGGCGGTGCGATGCCGGGTGCCGGTCTCCGAGGTGGGGACGTCGGGATCCGGCACGAGGTGCACGTTGGCCCGGGCGACGCGCGACGTGTCTGCCGCCAGGATGATCGCGCCGTCCATCTTCGCCAGCTCCGACAAGCGTTGCGGCGTGAACTCGGCGTCGAGCAGGAAGCCGCCGGAGCAGATGCTCAGCACGTTGGGGCCGTCGCCCACGACGATGAGCGCGCCCATGCGGGCCTGCAGGATGCGGTCGAGACCCTCACGCAGCGGCGTGCCCGGGGCGACCAGCCGCATGGCGGCGAGCATGGCTTCGGTTCGAGGCTGCGGTGGCACCGGCGACGTGCCTTCCTGGACCGCCTTCGAGACGCGGCCTGGCGGTGTGAGCGCCCAAAGATAGCCCACCCCGGGGCGGCCCCGGCGGCTCTCCGCGGCCGGCGGTCGCCGCGCGGCGCCCACGGATTGGCCTCAGTCGCTGACCGGGGGCTCGAGGCCCATCTCGAGCGCGATCGCGAGGTCGGCGGCTCGCAGAATCTGCAAGCCCGCGACGTCGGGGAGTGACGAAGGCCCCACCACGCGGGTGAACCCGAGCCGGGCGGCCTCGCCGAGGCGCCGGGCAGCTTGCGGAACCTGCCGTAGCTCACCGCCGAGCCCGACTTCGCCGAGTGCGACCGTGGCGCTCGCGACCGGACGATCGAGACGCGCGCCGGCGACACTCAAGGCCACGGCGAGATCGACACCCGCCTCCGCGACCCGGGCACCACCCGCAACGCTTGCGTACACGTCAGCGCCGCCGACCGTCACGCCGGCGCGTCGTTCGAGCACCGCGAGCAACATTGCGAGCCGCCCGGCGTCGAGCCCCTGCGCGGCCCTGCGCGGCATCGGCGTCGCACTCGGAGCGACGAGGGCCTGCACCTCGACGAGCATCGGCCGCGCGCCGTCGAGCACCGGAGCCACCACCGATCCGGAAGCGCCCGTGCGCCTGTCGGCAAGGAACATCGCGGAGGCGTCCACCACCTCGGTGAGACCTCGCTCACCCATGTCGAAGAGCCCCAGCTCGTCGGTGGAGCCGAAGCGGTGCTTCAGCGCGTGGAGCATGCGCAATGACTGATGACGATCGCCGTCGAACGAGAGCACCGTGTCGACAACATGCTCGAGCACGCGCGGCCCTGCCAGGCTGCCGTCTTTGGTGACGTGGCCGACCAGCAGGACAGTGACGCCGCGCTCCTTGGCCAGGCGCACGAGCCGGTGCGCGGACTCGCGTACCTGGGCCACCGATCCGGGACTTCCCGGCAGGTCGGGATCGAGCACCGTCTGGATCGAGTCGATCGCCAGGACGTGCGGTGCGAGCTCGTCGACGTGGGCGAGCACGTGGGGCAGCGAGGTCTCCGAGAGAAGGAGCAGGTCGGGCGCCAGCGCACCGACTCGTTGCGCCCGGAGCCGAACCTGCTCGGTCGACTCCTCCGCGCTCACGAGGAGGCACGGAGCGCCCCGGGTCGCGAGATGACCGAGCGCCTGGAGCAACAGCGTGCTCTTGCCCATGCCGGGCTCTCCGCCGATCAGGGTGACGGATCCGGCGACAAGACCGCCGCCGAGCACACGGTCGAGCTCCCCGATGCCGGTGGAGCGGCGCGAGGCACCGCTGGGATCGACGTCGGCGATGGGGACGGGCCGAGCGGCACCCACGGGCAACACGAGCGGGGCCGTGCGGGCGGACGTGTCACCGGGGTCTTCCACAAGGGTGCCCCACGAAGCGCAGTCGGGGCAGCGGCCCAGCCAGCGGGTGGCTTCGCCTCCACACTCGTTGCACCGGTATCGAACATGTGTTCGGGTCATCCGGGGATCGTACCGTCGGGGTGTGACACCGATCGCGGACCCCGATGCCCGAGAGTCCGCTCGAGTTCCCGGCTCCCCGCCGTCAGCGACGCCCGAGGGCCCGACGCTCCCGGCGGCGGCGCACGGCCCGTAGCTCACCGACAACCAGGAACAGCACCGCGAACACGGCGATGCCGGCGCCGATGACGAGCCACGCGAGCTGCGTCTGGTTCGCCACCGACGACGACGAGCGCATCACGAGCTTCGTTCCCGGCTTCGGGCTCCACGTGCTCACATGCTGGTCCGCCAGGCCGGCTCGCACATGCAGCGTGAACCCGTCGCGCAGCTCTCCGAGCAGCCGCTGATCGATCGCGGCGCACGTCGACCTGCTGCGCAGTGAGGCTCGCGACGAGCGCCGGATCTGCGAGCACGCCGGTCTTCATCGCAGCCAGGTCCGCGGTGCCCCGAAAGGCGAAGTTGATCGTCCCGATCTTTTCCTTGCGCGTGACATGCACCTCGCGGAGCGGGCCGTCCGCGCCGTTGAGCTCACGGATGATCGCGTTGACCTGGCTGACGTTGACAAACGGCTTGACCAGCAACAACGTGGCCGTGCCGTCGAGCGCGCGCGCCCAGGGCGCCACCTTCCAGCCGGCGCTCGTCAGGTCGCCCAGGCGGACCCGGTCGTCGAGCTTGCCGCCATTCGACTCGGCTGCGGCAACCGCCGCGGCGTCGAGCACCGCCCGGACGCGGACTTCGCCGCTGCCGTTCTCCTTGACGACGACATTGACCGTCGTGTCGACCTTGCAGCCGGCGAACAGAACGGCGAGCAGCAGTGCGGCCAGAACGGGCCGCCAACGGGGACGCGACACGACGACCGGGGGCGGCGAAGCGCCGAGCGCTCAGCTGCCCTCGGAGCCGCTGCCGGCGAGCTCGACGGGTGGGGGCTCGATGCCCTCGATCGCGCGGAACGAAAGCTCGTCACCGTCGGCATCGACGACGATCGTCGCACCGGCGTTGAATTCCTTCCACAGGATCTTCTCCGACAGTGGGTCTTCGACCATTCGTTGGATGGCGCGCCGCAACGGCCGCGCGCCGAGCGACGGGTCATAGCCGCGCTTGGCGAGCAGGACCTTCGCCTCGTGTGTGAGCTCGAGACTGAGGCCCTGGCTCTCGAGCTGGCCCTGGAGCCGCCTGATGAGCAGGTCGACGATCTCGGTGACCTCGTCCTGGCTCAGCTCGTTGAAGACGATCACCTCGTCGATGCGGTTGAGGAACTCCGGCCGGAAGTGGCGCTTCAGCTCCTCGGTGACCCGCTCCTTCATCTTCTCGTACGTCACGGCTTCGTCGGCCTTGCCGAAACCGATCGCCGCCTTGCGCAGGTCGGCTGTCCCGAGGTTGGACGTCATGATGATCACGGTGTTCTTGAAGTCGACCGTGCGGCCCTGCGCGTCGGTGAGGCGCCCGTCTTCGAGGATCTGCAACAACGCGTTGAACACGTCGGGGTGCGCCTTCTCGATCTCGTCGAAGAGCACCACGGAGAACGGCTTGCGCCGCACCGCTTCGGTGAGCTGGCCACCCTCGTCGTAACCCACGTAGCCCGGAGGCGAGCCGACGAGGCGCGACACGGTGTGCTTCTCCATGTACTCGCTCATGTCGAGCTGAATCAGCGAGTCTTCGTCGCCGAAAAGGAACTCCGCGAGCGTCTTGGCGGTCTCGGTCTTCCCCACGCCCGACGGGCCGAGGAAGATGAACGACCCCGACGGCCGCTTCGGATCCTTCAGACCGGCGCGGGTACGACGGATCGACTGTGACACGGCCTTCACCGCGTCGTTCTGACCGACGATCCGCTTGTGCAACTCGTCTTCCATGCGCAGCAGCTTGGCGGTCTCTTCCTCGGTGAGCTTGTAGACGGGGATGCCCGTCCACATCGCGAGGACTTCGGCGATCGACTCCTCGTTGACCTCGTTGAAGAGATCGACGCCCTCCGCCTTCCACTCGGATTCCTTCGCGGCGCGCTGCTCGAGCAGCTCCTTCTCGCGGTCGCGCAATGACGCGGCGCGCTCGAACTGCTGGCCTTCGATCGCGCCTTCCTTCTCCTTGCGGATCTTCGCGATCTCGTCTTCGAGGTCGCGGTAGTCGGGCGGCGCCTGCATGCGACGGATGCGCAGGCGCGAGCCCGCCTCGTCGATCAGGTCGATCGCCTTGTCGGGAAGGTAACGATCGGAGATGTAGCGGTCGGCGAGGTTGGCGGCGGCCACGACGGCCTGGTCGGTGATCGTGACGCGGTGGTGCGCCTCGTAGCGGTCGCGCAGGCCCTTGAGGATCTCGATGGTGTGCGCGACCGACGGCTCCTCGACCTTGATGGGCTGGAACCGGCGCTCGAGAGCGGCGTCTTTCTCGAGGTGCTTGCGGTACTCGTCGAGCGTCGTCGCACCGATCGTCTGCAGCTCACCACGCGCGAGCATCGGCTTGAGAATGCTCGCAGCGTCGATCGCGCCTTCGGCTGCGCCCGCACCGACGAGTGTGTGCAGCTCGTCGATGAACAGGATGATGTCGCCGCGCGTGCGGATCTCCTTGAGCACCTTCTTCAAGCGCTCCTCGAAGTCGCCGCGGTAGCGGGAACCGGCCACGAGCGCGCCGAGGTCGAGCGTGTAGAGCTGCTTGCCCTGCAATGTCTCGGGCACGTCGCCGCCGACGATGTCGGACGCGAGCCCTTCGACGATCGCGGTCTTGCCGACGCCGGGCTCGCCGATGAGCACGGGGTTGTTCTTGGTGCGGCGCGACAGCACTTGCATGACGCGCTCGATCTCTTTCTGGCGGCCGATGACCGGGTCGAGCTTGTTGTCGCGCGCGAGTTGGGTGAGGTTGCGCCCGAACTGGTCGAGCACGAGCGAACCGCTCGGTGTCGCCTCGCCGGGACCGGCGCCCTGCGTTGCGCCTTCCTTGCCGCCGGCGTAGCCAGACAGCAGCTGGATGACCTGCTGGCGCACGCGTGACAAGTCGGCGCCGAGCTTGACGAGCACCTGCGCGGCGACGCCCTCGCCCTCGCGGATCAGACCGAGGAGGATGTGCTCGGTTCCGATGTAGTTGTGACCGAGCTGGAGCGCCTCGCGGAACGACAGCTCGAGCACCTTCTTCGCCCGGGGGGTGAACGGGATGTGGCCGGACGGCGCGGAGCCGCCGTGGCCGATGATCTCCTCGACCTGTGCGCGGACGGCTTCGAGCGAGATGCCCAGCGACTCGAGTGCCTTGGCCGCGACGCCCTCACCCTCGTGGATGAGGCCGAGGAGGATGTGCTCGGTGCCGATGTAGTTGTGGTTGAGCAGGCGCGCTTCCTCTTGCGCCAGAACCACGACCCGTCGGGCCCGATCGGTGAAGCGTTCGAACACGGTGTCAACCGCCTCTCATGCTGCGCTGTCGGCTTCCGTCCCCAGTTCGTTGCGGCGAGTGGGAACGGACGTCGGCTGGGTCACAGTGTATCGGCCAGTGCTCTTTTCCAATTGGCGGGATTCGTTGGTTCCTCTGGTCTCTCCTGATCGGATATTGAGCGGCGGAGCTGTAGGCGCCGGAGAAGAAAGAACAGGGTCCCAAGAAGGACGCTTCCGGCTTGGAGATTGTTCCCGGCCCTGCGTACGGTGGTCGCATGCGAACGAGCTCTCGGGCTGTGTGCGGCCATTACGCATGAAGGTTGCCGAGACGCTCCAATTGACGCCCCTGCCCGGCGACCTGGCGCGGGTCGAAACTGCGCTCCGTGACGCTGTTCGCCACCAGCACGACCCGTTCCTGGGTGAGGTGGCCGGCCATCTCATCGAGGCCGGGGGCAAGCGGATCCGGCCGACGCTGACCCTCTGCGCGGCGTACGCGTCGATGAACGGCGATCACAAGGTGCATGTGGACGCGATCACCGGCGCCGCGGCCGTCGAGCTCGTGCACCTCGGCTCCCTGTACCACGACGACGTGATCGACGAGGCGGAAGTCCGCAGGGGTGTGCCGAGCGTCAACGCCCGGTGGAGCAACATCGTCGCGATCCTCGCCGGTGATTATCTCCTCGCACGCGGTGTCGTCCCTGGCCGCATCACTCGGGGCCGAGTGTGCTTCGCTGCTGGCAATGACGATCGGCGAGCTGTGCCGCGGCCAGGTGCTCGAGTTGCAGCACCTCTTCGACGTCGACCGTTCCGTCGACGACTACTTCTCCGCGATCGAAGGCAAGACCGCCTCGCTGTTCGCGACATCGTGCCGTGTCGGCGGAATGGTGTGCGCGGTGCCCGAGCCCACACTCGACGCGCTCACCGACTTCGGCCGCCACCTGGGCATGTGCTTCCAGATCGTCGACGACGTGCTCGACCTCACGGCCACCGACGACGAGCTCGGAAAGCCGTCGGGCCAGGATCTCGTCGAGGGTGTGTACACGCTCCCGGTCATTCACGCGCTCACCGAATCGGGCGAGTTGCGCGAGCAACTCGGCCGGCCGCTCGACTCTGATCGACTCGCCGCCGTACGCGCCCTGGCGACGGCAACCGGCGGCGTGCCTGCTGCGCTCGGTGTGGCGCGAGACCACGCCGCCAAGGCCGGCGAGGCGCTCAGCGGAGCCGAGGCATTGGCGCCTGAGGTGGTCGACGGCCTGCGCCGTCTCGTCGACGGACTCGTCACCCGCAACGCGTAAATCTCGGAACTGCAACGCCGAAATCTCGGAACTGGCCCGCGTTTGCTCAAGAAATAGCTGAGTGATCGCGGGCCAGTTGGGTTGAGTTCTGGAACTGGCCCGCGTTTGCTCAAGAAATAGCTGAGTGAATCGCGGGCCAGTTCGATTAGGCGAGGCCTGCGCCGGCGACGTCGTCGAGGCCCGTGGCGGCCTCGGTGCTCACACGCTCGAGGAACTTCAACACCGCGCGGTTGAACGCGTTGGGTGCCTCGACCATCAAACCGTGCGCGGCGCCCCGGACCTCGAAGAGCTCGGCGCCGGGAATGAGCTCGGCCAGCTCCTCGGCGTCACCGATCGGCGTGAGCGCGTCCTGCGAACCGGTGATCACGAGCGTCGGCGCGGCCAGCTTGACGAGCTCCAAGCGCAACTCGTCGGACGCATTCAGGATGGCCTGGATCTGTGAGATGAACGGCTCCGGCGGCGATTGCAGCACCAGTCGGGCCAGCAGGTTGAGCCATACACCGAAGCGCTTGCGGAGACGCGGACCGATGAGCCAGTGCAACGAGTCCTCGGACAGCGCCGACATGCCCCGGCCGCCGCCCACTGCCGCGGCCCACTCGGCAAGCAGCTCGCGACGCCACTCGTGGTGCCGGCACGCCGTGCACGCAAGCACGACCGACCTGACGCGATCCGGGTTGCGCACGGCGATGATCTGCGCGATCACGCCGCCCATCGAGGCACCCATCACGTGGGCGCGCTCCACGCGCTCCGCATCGAGCACGGCAACCGCGTCGACGGCCATCTGTTCGAGGTCGTAGGGGCCGGACGGGCGTCCCGAGTGGCCGGTGCCACGGTTGTCGAGCGCGTAACACCGGTATTGGCGACCGAAGGCCATGCGCTGGAGCGCCCAGCCACGCGAATCGGTACCGAGACCCTGGATCATGAGGAGCGGCTCGCCGTCGCGTTTGCCCCACACGTCGTAGGCGATGTCGACGCCGTCAGCGGCTTGCAGGTGCTTCACGAGCGGCCCCCCAGGCACGTCGCACCCTAGTGCTCGCGAGCGCGAACCCAATGTATAGCCCACAGTGCGCGCGTGGAACGCAACGTGCCGCGACCTCGCCCGTCCAAGGGACACCGGCGCGCAAATCCCCTGATACGCGTGTCGGTCCCGGCGCCACGATGCCGCAGGGGCCGACGCTCCGAACCAGCGACCCGGGGACCACTTGGGCGGTCGCAGCTTCTTGCATTTGCAAGGATGAAGTCGCCAGATATGAGACGCTTCAGCCCGTTCTGTTGTTCATGGGCACGAGTGTCTTCCGGGCCCGGCGATTGCTGCGGGCGATTGCTGCCGGGCCCCGCCGGGCGCGGTCAGCCCAGCAGTGCCTCGACGGCCTCACGGGTCAGCTCTCCCAACTCCGCCGCGCCGACGGGCTCTGCCGCGCCGAGGCCGGCGGCAAGCTCGATGGGCTCGCCGAACGCGACCCGCCACGGCCGCACGGGCAGGCCGAGGGGCCCGACCGGCGAGACGGCGACCGGGATCACCGGGAAGCCGGCACTCGCGCCGAACAACGCCCGCGGCGGCTCACCCGCGCCGATGCGCAGCCATGTGGGCGTGAGCGGCGCGACCACGAGGTATCCGGCACGCAGAGCGGCGGCGACGTCATCGCCGCGAGACGCGATCGCACCGAGCTTCGTAAGCACGGGACCGATCAGCGGCAGTGACGGTGCCCCGACGACCCGGGCGCGGCGGCCGGCGACTTCGCGCACGGCAACCGTGATTGCAGCCGGCTCCACGATGCCCAGGCCGCGGTTGGCAATCAAGAGCGCTGCACCCGACCGCGGAATGTGCTCCGGGTACACGACGTCGACGCGCACAACCGCGCTGACGAACGGCGCGCAGAGATCGTTCAGCTGTCCGTCGCCACCGAAGGGGTCGATCGGGAAGCGCCCGTCGAACCTGCGCCGCAACGACGCGCCGACCGACTCGCGCGCATGCACCCGGTCGTCGTCATATCCGAACGCCGCACCGCGTTCGCCGGCAGTGACAGTCATATGCAGTCTCCACTCATGGCCCGTGCGGCCCGACCGGCGTCAATCACGATCAAGCCACCGCCTCGGTCGGGCGCAGCGCCGTGACCGTGGCCCACTCATAGAGCTCGGCGCACACCTCCTGCGTCGAGCGCATGGGCGCGAGCCCGAGCGCCTCGATCGCGCGACTCCCGTCGGCGGTGCGGCCGCGCTGCATGAGCTCGAGCACATGCGGCGGCACCGGCGCGCCCGCGAGCTCCGCGACACGACACGCCAGCTTCCACGACGGGCCGAGCATCGGCACCGGCACACGCCCGCCGAGGCGCACGACCTGCCACGGGCTGGCGGCACCAGGACCCACGATGTTGAGCGGACCGTCGTAGCCCCGGCACAGCGCTTCGACCATCGCGCGCGCCGCATCTTCCTGATGCAGCAGCGAGAACGGCGGGTCGGCGAGCGCGGGAACCGGCACCGCCGGCAGTCGCAGCAAACGACCCAACGGGCTCGGCACATGCGACCCCACCACTGGCGCCATCCGCAGCAACGACACGGGGATGCCATGGCCCCGCCCGAGGCCGGTGGCGATGGCCTCGACCTCGAGGCACGTGCGGCCGTACGGTGTCGTCGGCGCCGGTTGGACGCTCTCGTCCGGTACCGCGGGACGACCGGGTCCACGCCCGTAGACGGTGAGGCCGCTGCGCACGGCGACGCGCAGGAGCCGGCCACCGCGGGCAGCGGCCTCGAGCGCGACAAGGGTGCCGGACGCCGTGGCTTCCGCCGCCTCACGTTGATCAAGCCGTGAGTCGGGCTCGTAGACGCCGTAGTGCGCGACGACCGTGGGCGCGTAGTCGGTTACGAACGCGGCGAGCTTGTCGCTATCGCGCGGATCGATACGACGGAACTCACTGCGGAGCAACCGGCGGCGCGGGGGCACGAAGTCGACGCCGACGATCTCGTCGACGTCGCTGCGTTGCTCGAGGAGCTGCGCAACCCGCGTGCCCAGCTCTCCGCCCATGCCCGTGACCAGCACGCGCATCTCAGCCGTCCTCCTCGAACCCGAAGCCCGCTTCGGTCCGCAAGTGGGGAAACAAGATCACTTCCCGGATCGACGATACGCCCGCGAGCAGCATCACCAGCCGGTCGATCCCGATTCCCAGCCCGCCACACGGAGGCATCCCGTACTCGAGCGCCCGCACGTAATCATCGTCGATCTCGTTGGCTTCGAGGTCGCCGGCAGCAGCGAGCGCGGCCTGGGCCTCGAACCGGGCGCGCTGGTCGACGGGATCATTGAGCTCGCTGAACGCGTTGCCGAGCTCGCGCCCGAGCACGACGGGCTCGAACCGCTCAACGAGGGCGGGATCGTCACGATGCGAACGTGCCAGCGGAGAGACCTCGCGCGGATAGTCGGTCACGAACACCGGACCGACGAGCCCCGGCTCCACCGTCTTCTCGTACAGCTCGAGCACGAGCTTGCCGGCACCCCAGCCCGGGTCGTACGTCAGATCGAGGTCGTCGCAGACCTTCTGCAGCTTCTCGACTGCCATCGTGGGATGCACGTCGACGCCGGCGTGCTCGCGAACGAGCTCGAGCAGCGTGCGCCGCGGCCACGGCGGCGCGAGGTCGACGGTGACGTCGTCGACCACAACGGTTGTCGTGCCGATCGCGGCTGAGGCCACGTCGGCCACGAGCTCCTCGGTGAGCGTCATCATGTCGCGGTAGTCGGCGAATGCTTCATACAGCTCGAGCATCGTGAACTCGGGGTTGTGGCGCGTTGACAGGCCTTCGTTGCGGAAGACCCGTCCGATCTCGAACACCTTCTCCATGCCGCCGACGATGAGACGCTTGAGATGCAGCTCGAGCGCGATCCGCAGCGAGAGGTCCATGTCGAGCGAGTGGTGATGTGTGAGGAACGGACGCGCCGCCGCGCCGCCCGCGATGGCGTGGAGCACCGGCGTCTCGACCTCGATGAAGCCGCGCTCGCTCAGGAACCGCCGCACCGCGGCGATGGTGGCGAAACGAATCTCGAAGACTCGGCGTGCGTCGTCGTTCGCGATGAGGTCGACGTACCGCTGGCGGAACCGGGTGTCGACGTCGGCGAGGCCGTGCCACTTGTCGGGAAGCGGCCGGAGCGCCTTGGCCAGCAGCCGGCACGAGGCGATCTTGATCGAGAGCTCGCCCTTGCGCGTGCTCATCACCACGCCTTCGACGCCGATCCAGTCGCCGAGGTCGAGCTCGTCGAACGCGTCGAACGCGTCATCACCGATGACGGCGCGCGACACGAACAGCTGGATCGAGCCGGTGCCGTCGCGCATCGTCGCGAAGATGAGCTTGCCTTGGCGGCGGATGAGCAGGAGCCGACCGGCAACCGTGACGTGCGCATCGGTCTCTTCGCCGGGTCCGAGGTCACCGAACTCGGCGCGCAGCGCCGCGACCGTGTGGTCGCGATCGAAGCGCACCGGGTAGGGATCGATGCCACCCGCGCGCAACGCGTCGAGCTTCGCCAATCGACGGGCGCGCTCGGCAACGGGCTCTTCGGCCACGGTTACTGATTCCGCTCGAAGACGATGCGGAGCCCCATGAGCGTGAGCCAGGGCTCGTTGTGCTGGATCGTGCGCGAGTGCGGGATGATCAGCTCGGCGAGGCCGCCGGTGGCCACGACCGTGCACTCTCCGAGCTCGGCTTGAAACCGCTCGACCAGCGCGTCGACCTGTCCCGAGAACCCGTACACCGAGCCCGACTGGATCGACTCGACCGTCGACTTGCCGATGACGTTCTTCGGCGCCACGAGCTCGACGCGGCGCAACGCGGCCGCCCGCCCGAACAGCGCGTCCATCGAGATCTCGATGCCGGGAAAGATCGCGCCGCCGAGGTACTCGCCGGCTTCGCTGATCGCCTCGACCGTGTTGGCGGTGCCGAAATCGACGACGATCGACGGACCACCGTAGAGGTCGTACGCCGCGACCACGTTCGCGATGCGGTCGGCGCCCACCTCCTTGGGGTTGTCGTAGAGAATCGGCATGCCGGTGCGCACCCCCGGCTCGATGACGAGCGGCGCGAAGCGAAAGTACTTCTCGGTCATCTCTCGCAGCGCCGCGGTGACGCGCGGCACGCCGGATGCAATGGCGACGCCGGTCACCTGGGCGTCGAACGAAAAGCCGTGGAAACCGAGGAACTGCTGGATCATGAGTGCGAGCTCGTCGGACGTGCGTTCCGCGGCGGTGGCGATGCGCCAGTGGTCGGCGAGCTCGCCGCCGTTGAACAGGCCGATCACGGTGGAGGTGTTGCCCGCGTCGATGGTGAGCAGCACTCGCTACGTCTCCGTGTGCAGGTCGAGCCCGAGATCGAGCGCGGGCGCCGACTGGGTGATCACACTGGTGGAGATCAGGTCGGCACCCGCGGCAGCGTATGCCGCGACGTTGTCGAGAGTAACGCCGCCGGAGACCTCGATGAGCACGCCCGGTCGATGCTCGGCGCGTACCGCAACAACACACTCGCTGACCTGATCGGGAGTCATGTTGTCGAGCATCACCATGCCTGCCCCGGCGGCGAGGGCCTCGTGCACTTGTTCCAGCCGTTCGCACTCGACTTCCACCAGGCGGCCCGGCCAGCGCGCGTCGCGCGCGCTCGACGGCTTGCGTGATCGTGAGGTCGGCAAGGTGGTTGTCCTTGACGAGGACGAATTCGGACAGACTCGCGCGGTGGTTGACCCCACCGCCGGCGCGCACCGCGGCTTTCTCGAGTGCCCGCAGCCCCGGAAGTGTCTTGCGGGTGTCCCAGATTCGTGTGGTCTCGCCCGCGGCGCGGACGAACGCTCGCGTGAGCGTGGCGACACCCGAGAGGTGGCACAGGAAGTTGAGCGCGCTGCGCTCGCCGGTGAGCACGGATCGCAGCGGTCCTTCGATGCGGGCAACTTTCGCACCCGGTTCGAGCTCGGCACCGTCGTCGGCGAGCCAAGCAACCCTGACTGCCTCATCGAGCTGCGCGAACACCTCGGTCGCGCACGCGGTGCCCGCCAGCACGCCGCCCCGGTGCACGACGATGTCGGCGACGGCCCGGGCGCCGGGCGCCACGAGCGCGGCGGTGACATCGCCGAGCGGGCCGAGATCCTCCGCCAGCGCACGCGCGGCGGCATCGCGCACCACCTGCACCGGCGGGTCGAACGTGCTCATTGTGCGGGCACGGCAACGAGTGCCGCGAACGGCACGAGGACGTCGTACATGAAGTCAGCCTAGGAGGTGAGGTCGTGCAGCTCTCGGTCGAGCTCCTGGAATGCGGGATCGGTCGGCCGGTTTCGTGAGTCGACCAGCACGACCTTTGGCGCGTACTCCTCGAGCTCGGCATCGTCGTACTGCGCGTAGGTGATGACGATCACACGGTCGCCGGTGTGCACCAACCGCGCCGCCGCACCGTTGAGAATCACGTCACCGGGACCACCCTTGATCGCATAGGTCTCGAAGCGCGCGCCGTTATCGATGTCGAGCACGTGCACCTGCTCGTGCTCGCAGATGTCGGCGAGCTCCATGAGCCGCGGATCGAGCGTGATCGAGCCCACGTAGTTGAGATCCGCGCCGACGACCGTGGCTCGGTGGATCTTGGACTTCATCATCGTGCGGCGCATCTACGCCCTCGCTTTCGCTGCTTCTCGGGTGGACTTGCCGGACTGGACGCCGAGGTCGACCTCGACGCGGTCATCGACGTGCACGGAGATGTTGTCGATCAGTCGCGTGCCGCCGACGTGCGCGGCGACCGCGATCAACACCTCGCCGTCGACGCGGTCGATCGGCTCGAGATCGGAGGCGCGCCGTACTGCCGCGTATTCGAGCTCACAGCGCGGCTCGGCGGACACGGTGTCGGCGATGATCTTTGTGACGGTGTCGGTGTCGCGGACGCCGTGGTGAAGCGCTTCGGACACGAAGTAGAGCGAGCGTGAGAGCACCGTCGCCGCCTCGCGCTCGGTGAGCGACAGGTGCGCATTGCGACTCGACATCGCCAGGCCGTCAGGCTCACGAACGAGGGCACAGCCCACGACGTCGACCGGCAGGTCGAGATCCGCCGCCATGCGGCGCACCACCGCCAGCTGCTGCGCGTCCTTGCGACCGAAGTACGCGCTGCACGGACCGACGATCGAGAAGAGCTTCGCGACCACGGTCGTGACGCCGTCGAAATGTGTCGGGCGCGCGTCGCCGCACAAGCCGTCGGTGAGGCCGCTGACATGAACCGTCGTGCGCGGGGGCTCGGGATACATCTCGGCGACACTGGGTGCGAAGAGCGCGTCGATGTCTTCGGCTTCGGCGACGGCGGCGTCGCCTGCAGGGTCGGTCGGGTAGCTGTCGAGGTCCTCGGCCGCGCCGAACTGCAACGGGTTGACGAAGATCGAGACGACGACGAAGTCATGATTGGCGCGCGCGGTGCGCATGAGCGTGCGGTGGCCATCGTGGAAGAAGCCCATAGTCGGCACGAGACCGACGGAGCCGCCGTCGCGACGGGCACGCGCGCGACGCGGCGCGCACGTCGTCGATCCGGTCGAGGGTGATCATGCCGGCACCTCGTCGAGCAGCGCGGCCAGCGCGGGATCGTCACGGCCGGCCAGTCGCAGCGCCTCGCGCGCGAGCGCGCGGTACGTGGACTGTTCCTCCGGGGGCAGCGCGTCGAGGTGGGAGCGCACGGTGTCGACGTCGCCACGCGCGACCGGTCCGGTGAGAGCGTCGGCGGGGCCGAGCGCGGCCGCGTGGTCGAGCGATGCCTGCACGAGCGGCAGGAACGCCTCGAGCGGCACACCGGCCGACGCGGCAAGGCGGTCGAGCTGACCGAGCAACGCCACGACATGATTCGAGGCGACGCTCGCGGCGGCGTGGTATCGCCCACGGTCGGCGACGCGGAACGGATGGAGCCCGAGATCGGTCGCGAGGTCGACGACCCGTTCGGATCCGTCGACCGCCGCCCACGCGCCCGTGAGGCCTGCGACGGCGCGCTCGGCGTCACTGGGCAAGGTCTGGAGTGGATGCAGCGCGCCGACGGCGACGTCGGCGCGGCACTGAACGAGCGGGTCGAGCTCGTCGAGCCCGCGCGCGCCCGAGAGGTGCACGACGAGCGCGCCGGGTCGCAGCGACGGTGCGAGCGCGACGGCGGCGTCGGAGATCGCGGCGTCGGGCGTCGCGATGATCACGAGGCCGGCATCGCGGCCCGCGGTCGCGACCTCTACCGCGGGCGCATCGAAGCGTGCCGACGCGGCAGACGTGGAAGGAGCGCCGGCGGTGCGGCCCGCAACCGCGGACACCGTGTAGCCCCGCCGGGTGAGCGCGAGCGTGATCGCCGTACCGGCTCGTCCGGGCCCCACGAGGGAGACGCGACGTGCGTCACGCGCTCGAACGGCGCTGTGGTGCTCCATGAGACCTCTTCGTTCCAGCCCTCGGTGGGTGCCGGACTACTGGTGGTCAGGTACCGACAATTCTAGTGCGATTTGCCCCACACCGGTCCAGCCGGCCGGGGGAGGCGGGAACCGGCCCGGATCGAGGTCGCCGAGCGGCGCCAGCACGAAGGCCCGTTCGTGGAGCCGGGGGTGCGGCACCTCCAGGTCGGCCTCGTGCACCTCTTCGTCCCCGATCAGCAGGAGATCGACATCGAGGGTGCGCGGCCCCCATCGCTCGGTCCGCACCCGCTGCGCAACGGCTTCGAGGCGCTGGGCCAGCCCGAGCAGGTCACGGGCGCTCAGGGCGGTGTCGACCGCGACCACGGTGTTGAGGTAGTCGCCCTGCGCGGGTCCGCCGACGGGCGCCGTCTCGTAGACGGGCGCGACCGCGACGACCGTCACCCCCGGCTCGGCAGCCAGCCCGTCGACGGCGCGCTGGAGGTGGACGGCGCGATCACCAAGGTTGGACCCGAGCCCGAGGTAGGCGCGCCGAACCGCGCTCATGTCACTGCTCGATACGCACGGCGACGTGATCGAGCATTGCACGCACCGGGGGGTGCAGCTTGCGCACCGTGACGGTCACGCCTTTGACGCGCGGGTCGGCGCGACACACTTCCGCAATGCGCGTCGCGAGCCGTTCCAGCAACTGGTATCGCTCCGACTTCACGACCCGGCTCACCGCCTCCGCTACAGCCGAGTAGTCGACTGTGTCGTCGAGCCGGTCGCTCTCACCTGCGGCGCTGAGATCGACGCGCAGCTCGACGTCGACCTCGAACGGTTGCGGACGTGCCTGCTCCTCCGGCAACACCCCGTGGATGCCGAGCTCGCGCAGTCCGGCGATCGCGATCGTGTCCATGTCGGAAGCCTACGCGTCACGAAGCAGGGACCCGACCGGCATCACGCCGTTCAGGTCGAGCGGACGATGTGCTCGTCAATGGTCAACGACACGAGCTCGCGCGCCTGTGACCCGAGCTGCCGCTTCGTGATCCGCTCCATGATCACAATCGCGTGTGGACCCTCGGTCACCGCGCCGGTGTAGAGGAGGTAACCGGTGAGCACGCCCAGGATCTTGTCGCCGAACTCCTCGTGGTGCACCAGCACCTTTTCCTCGGGATCGTCGAGCCAGCCCGCGATGGTCTTGTAGATCAACGCGAGCCGTTCCGCCAACTCGTCGTGACGGCCGAGCGGGATGTGCTCGTATGCGAGCCCGGCTTCCTCGTAGGCGTGCAGGTTGTGCGGCGAGTCGAGCAGCGACAGCACGTGCGTAAAGCCGTGACCGGCAAGCCAGATGAGCTCCTCGTGACGGCGAACCTTGCGATGGTTGCGGGCGAAGCCACCGGGTCGCTCCGATGCGCTCAGGCGGTCCTGAATGATCCAGCAGAAGTTGCGGGGCTCGAGGCCCTGAGCCCATCGCCCTCTCATGCCGCGGCTTCCTCGGCCCGGCGCATGACGTCGAGCAGCCGTACCGCGCGTGCCGCGCTGCGCGCGTCGTGGACGCGCACCACGGAAGCTCCTCGGTCGAGCGCCCACACAACGGTCGCCAGCGTGCCCTCCTCGCGTGCACCCGGCTCCGGCGGCTCACCGCCGGCCGCAAGCACGCGCGCGATGAATCCCTTCCGCGACGGACCGACGAGCAGCCGCACGTCGAGCAGCGCGACCAGCTCGTCGAGCCGTGCGAGCAATTCCAAGTTGTGCGCGACCGACTTGCCGAACCCGAGACCCGGATCCGCGATCAACGACTCGCTCGCGATCCCCGCGTCACGCGCGACTGCGAGCCGCTCGACGAGGAACCGGCCCACGTCGACGACGACGTCGTCATAACGAGGGTCCTGTTGCATCGTTCGGGGCTCGCCCAGCATGTGCATGGCGACGTAGCCCGCCCCCGAGCCGCCGCTGACGCTGAGGATTTCGGGATCGAAACGGCCGGCCGAGACATCGTTGACAATCGACGCGCCGGCCTCGAGCGCGGCCGCGGCGACCGCGGCCTTCGTCGTGTCGATGCTCACCGGCACGTCGGTCTCGGCCACGAGCCCGTTGATCACGGGAATCACCCTTTGCAGCTCCTCGGCCTCGCTCACCGGCTCGGCGCCGGGACGGGTCGACTCGCCGCCGACGTCGAGGAGGTCGGCACCGTCGGCCACCAGTTCGAGGCCGTGCCAGATCGCGGCGTCCGCGTCGAGCCAGCGGCCACCGTCAGAGAACGAGTCGGGGGTGACGTTGACGATCCCCATGACCGCCGGCCGTCCACGACACACGTCCACCCACTGGAACATCGGTCGCAGCGTACCGGCGCAGAAACGGGAAGACGGCCGGCTGGGAACCGTTTCTCGGATCGATTTTGGCACCGATGCGACCCGATCGCAGCCGCCGGCAAGAACGAGTGTCAGAAACGAGCGGCCGTCTGGCCGATGAAGCTCATCGCCTCGGCCCGGGTGGCGGGGTTGTCCTTGAACAGCCCGCGCACGGCTGACGTGACCGTGATCGATCCCGGCTTTCGGACCCCGCGCATCGACATGCACAGGTGCTCGGCCTCGACGACCACGAACACGCCCGACGGCTCGAGCGCCTTGACGAGCGCGTCGGCGATCTGGGTGGTCAGGCGTTCCTGCACCTGGGGCCGATGCGAGAAACCGTCGACGAGCCGGGCGAGCTTGGAGAGGCCGGTGATGCGGCCGTCGGCGCCGGGAATGTACGCCACGTGCGCGCGGCCGTAGAACGGGATGAGGTGGTGCTCGCACAAGCTCGCGAGCGGGATGTCGCGCACCATCACCATCTCGTCGTGGTCGGCCTCGAACATCACGGTGAGATGCCGCGCCGGGTCGTCGTGCAGGCCGGCAAACAGCTCCTTGTACATCTCCGCGATCCGTTGCGGTGTGCGGGCGAGGCCGTCGCGCTCGGGATCCTCGCCGATCGCCTCGATGATCTCGCGCACGGCGCGCTCGATGCGCGGCTTGTCGACGGACGTGTGCTCGGACTCGGGTTCGGGCAGGAGATGGACAGGATCGCTCATTGTGGCGGCCGTCGTGCCGGCGGGATGTCGCTGCTGGCGACAGCTGAAGGACGGCCGGCACCATCGGCGTCGAGATCGGATGCATGGGGCTTGACCGTCTCGAAGATGCGCATCACCTGCTCGGCTTCGAGCGTCTCGTGCTCCACCAGGTCGGCCGCGAGCCGATCGAGCACCGCCCGGTTGGTCTCGAGCACATCGCGCGCGACGTCGTGTGCCGACTCGATGAGCCCTCGGATCTCGGCGTCGATATGCGACGCGACGCCGTCGGAGTAATCGGGTGTGGATGTGAAGTCGCGACCGAGGAACACCTCGCCGGAAGTGTGGCCGAAGCGCATCGGGCCGAGCTCGTCGCTCATCCCGTACTCGGTGACCATCTGCCGCGCGATCGTGGTGGCACGCTCGATGTCGTTCTGCGCACCGGTCGTGCTGTCGGCGAAGATCAGCTCCTCCGCGGTACGGCCCCCGAGCAGCATTGCGAGCTCGTCGGTGAGCTCGCTGCGCGTGACGAGGAACTTGTCTTCGATCGGCAGCGTGAGCGTGTAGCCGAGCGCCCGCCCCCGCGGGATGATCGACACCTTGTGCACAGGGTCGGTGTTGGGCAGCGCATGCGCGACGAGCGCATGACCGCCCTCGTGGTACGCGATCACGCGCTTCTCACGATCGGAGATCAGCCGGCTCTTGCGCTCGGGACCGGCCATCACCCTGTCGATCGACTCCTCGAGCTGTGGCATCCCGATGAGCTTCAGGTCGAAGCGCGCGGCGAGCAGCGCGGACTCGTTCATCAGGTTGGCGAGGTCGGCACCGGTGAACCCCGACGTGCGGCGCGCGATCACGTCGAGATCGACGCCCGGAGCGAGCGGCTTGCTCCTCGCGTGCACACGCAGGATCGCCTTGCGGCCCTCGAGGTCGGGCCGGTCGACCACGATCTGGCGGTCGAAACGTCCGGGACGCAGCAGCGCCGGGTCGAGAATGTCGGGGCGGTTGGTCGACGCGAGGAGGATCACGCCGGTCTTGACGTCGAAGCCGTCCATCTCCACCAGGAGCTGGTTGAGCGTCTGCTCGCGTTCGTCGTGGCCACCGCCGAGACCCGCGCCACGATGCCGGCCCACCGCGTCGATCTCGTCGATGAAGATGATGGCGGGCGCCGCCGCCTTCGCCTGCTCGAACAGATCGCGGACGCGCGACGCGCCCACACCGACGAACATCTCGACGAAGTCGGACCCGCTGATCGAGAAGAACGGCACGCCGGCCTCGCCGGCAACGGCCTTGGCGAGCAGCGTCTTGCCGGTGCCGGGCGGCCCGAAGAGCAGCACGCCTTTCGGGATCTTCGCTCCCATCTCGTGGAACTTGGCCGGCGACGCGAGGAACTCCTTGATCTCCTCGAGCTCCTCGACCGCTTCGTCGAGACCGGCGACGTCGCTGAACCCGACCTTCGGTTGGTCCTTGGTGACGAGCTTCGCTTTCGACTTGCCGAAGCTCATCACCCGGTTGCCGCCGCCCTGCATCTGGTTGAGCAGGAAGAAGAGGAATCCGCCGATCAGCAGGAACGGCAGGAGGCTGATGATGAGGCCCCACCACGGGTTGTCCTTCTGGCTGTTGACCTCGAACTTCTTGACCTTGGCGTCAACGACCTGCTGCGTGATCCGCTCGGTGTAGCCGTCGGGGTACTTCACGACATAGGTCGTGCCGCCGCGCGAACTCGCCTTTGATCTCGTGGCTCTTGTCGTAGAGAGTGGCCTGGGTGACGTGACGCTTCTTCAGCTCGCTCTGGAACTGGTTGAGCGTGAACTGCTTGCGGTCGTTGCCCCCACCGACCAGCTGGAGCACGACGAAGACCGCGATGACAGCCACCAGGAGGTAGAGAAGGGAACTGCGCCGGAACTTTCTCACGGGCTCCTCGGGATTCTGCGCGTCGCACGAGCCGGCGGGACGGCGGGGTCGTCCATCCTACCGCGCCCTTCCCGCTGCCCGGTCAGGCGGGCTCGGATCCTCGATACTCCGCGACATACGGCAGGTTGCGGTAGCGCTCGGCTGCGTCGAGGCCGTAGCCCACCACGAACGCCGGCGGGATCCGGAAACCGACATATCGAAGCTCGGGATCGACCTTCTGCAAGCCCTCTTTGACGAGGAGCGCGCAGACTTCGAGCGAGGCCGGGTGGCGCGCCGCAAGGTTCTTGCGCAGGTACGCGAGCGTGAGTCCCGAGTCGACGATGTCTTCGACGATCACGACGTGCCGGCCGGTGAGATCGAGGTCGAGGTCCTTCAGGATTCGCACCACGCCGCTCGTGCGGGTGGCCGACCCGTACGACGACACCGCCATGAAGTCGAACTCGACCGGCAGGTCGATCGCGCGCGACAGGTCGCTCATGAACATGAACGCGCCCTTGAGCACCCCGACGAGCAGTGGCGGCCGGCCGGCGTAGTCGGACGTGAGCTCCTTGCCGAGCTCCCCGATCCGCTGCTGGAGCTCTTCGGCGTCGACCACGATGCGGCCGATGTCGCGCTCGGCGTCCTTCACGGCTGCCTGCCCTTCATGACGCGGCCCGATCGACGCGAATCCAGAGGAAATGGCGAGTCGCCGCCCGGACCCGCACGCGACCATCGACACGGTAGCCCAGCCTCCAAATCGACTCTCCGGTGCGCGGGACCGACAGCTGCGGCGCGCCGCCGTCGTCGACTGCAAGGCTCGCTTCGCGGCCCGCGCGCTCGGCGTCGATCACACAGGTCCAGCGGCCGTCCGGCCACGACACCGGTGCTTCACGTTCCACCCACGACTCGATGACGAAGCCCGCGGCGGCGGTACAACCGGGAAGCGGCACCACGACGTCGTCGGCGCGTCCGTGAGCCGCCGCACTCGGGCTGACCTCCTCGCGAACCAGTAGTCCGGCATGCCGGGCGACGCGACGTCCGCCCGCGAGGTCGACGGCACGCCGTTGACCTCGCGCGACCGCAAGCACGGTGTCGATCTCATCGAGTGAGGGGGGTGGGTACCCGAGCCAGACCCGAACCGCGCGGCGCGCCAACGCGAGCGGGAGGCCGGCGAGATCTCGTGCCCGTGCCGCACCCGCGACCGGCCACGCTGCGGCACCGAGCTCGTCGAGCAGCTCGCTTTCGGAGCGCAGCACGTCGCTCTGGCGCGCGAGCACCGTGCTGAGATCGCGTCCGGCTGCCCGCTCGAGACTGGGAATGACCTCCCGCCGCAGCCATACTCGCCGAAAAGCGAGATCGTCGTTCATCGGATCGTGCACCGGGGCGAGCCCGAGCCGGGCACACAGCTCGACCGTGTCGGCGTGACGCAGGCCGAGCAGTGGCCGGACGAGCGAACCCCGGCGCGCGGCCATGCCGCCGAGCCCGGCGCGTCCGCTCCCTCGTAACAGATTGAGCAGCACGGTCTCGGCCTGGTCATCGGTCGTGTGCCCGACGAGCACGGCCGACGCGCCCGACCGTCTTCGCACCTCCTCGAGCGCGGCATACCGCGCGTCGCGGGCGCGCGCCTCGAGATTCGGACCAGGATCGACGTTGACCCGCACGCGGTCGAACACGCGCGCCGAGCGCCTCGGCAGCACTGGCGACGCGCGCGGCTTCGCCCGCGCTGTCGATTCGCAGACCGTGATCGACGTGCACGGCGACGGGGGCCAGCCCCGCATCGAGCGCCACCGCGAGGGTCGCGAGCGAATCGGCACCGCCCGAGCAGCCCACGACCACGGGAGCGACGACGTCATCGAGACCGACAAGGCACGCGCGCCACGGAGCGACCGCGCGCCCGATGCGGGTGACGACCATGTTCAGGGGCGCGGTTCGGGCCGGCGGTCGAGCAACGCGCCCTGACGCACCAGCGCGAGGAGCTCGTTGCTGCCTTGCAACCCGAGCTTGCGACCGATGCGCCGCAAGCTCGCGTAGATGTTGCTGCGGCTCATCCCGAGATCCGTCGCGACGTTGGTAACCGGAGCACCGTCGGCGAGCGCCTCGAGCAGCTGCCGTTGCTTGGGTGTGAGCTCGGACAGCTTGTCGCGCGCCTGGCGGAGACGCGGCGGCGGGGCCGGCAATGACGGCACGTGCTCCAGCCGCGTGAGTCGCACCCGGGGTTCCTCACCGCTGTCGGCGACGTCCTCGTCACCGGTGCGCTCGTACCGAGCCAGCGCCTCGAGCGAATCGCGCTGCACCTGGCGGCGCAGCTCCTGCTCGGGCGGACCGTCCGGGTCGAGCACCTTCTCGAGCACCCGCACGAGATCGGCGGGATCGAACGGCTTGGTGATGTAGTGGAGCGCGCCCTCGATGCCGCCGCGGATGCGGTGCTCGGTCTCGGTGACCGCGCTCGACCATCACCACGGGGATGTGCGAGAGGTCGTAGTCGGCGCCGGCTTTGAGCTCCTCGAGCACGCTGAACCCGTCGACGCCGGGCATCATGACATCGAGGAACATGGCGTCGGGTACCTCGTCGTGCACGAGTTGGAGTGCCTCGGAGCCGTTGGCCGCTGTGACAACGAGGTAGCCCGCGGCCTCGAGATTGATCTGGATGAGCTCTCGGATATCGGGCTCGTCGTCGACGACGAGGACCGTTTGCATGGCTGCCAGGTTACCGAGCGCTCCCGGTAGCTGCGGCGGGCATGCCGACGCGGGACAGCCACGCTGCCGGCTGGGCGAGCTCGGTCATCGTGGGAAGCGACTCAGGGCCGCGCCACGCTGCGTCGACGGCGTGCGGCCCGGCTTCGCGCTCGATCGCGGCAATGAACGCCTCGCCGACCTCGTACTGACGCATCTTCGACTCGAGGCCGAGCAGCTTGTGCAACAGCCCGGTGATGCCCCGCGCCTGCCGTCGTGCGCTGAGGACGCGCGCCATGCGCTCCTGACCGCGGACGTGCTCGCGCCCGAGCTCGTTCATCACACGATTGCCATGGCCTTCGAGCAACGACATGAGCGCCTGAACCTGCGACAGCACGCCACGCTGCTCCGGCGACGCGAGCAAGGCGACCAGACCACCTTCGTCGAGCGGGTTACGGCCATTACGCATCTCGTCGACCACGCGGCATCAGCGCCTGGAGCACGCGCCTGGGATCAGGATCGACAATAGTGAGCGCTTGGTCGACGAGAGACAGGAAGTAGCCCTTCATCCAGGGCACGCCTGTGAACTGCGCCCTGTGCGTGACCTCGTGGATCGCGATCCAACGGCGGAACTCACGCGGCGGGAACGCGAAGCGCTTCTCGAGCTCGAGCACGTTGGCGCCGACGTAATAGACCGCGTCGGCGTTGAGCGTGCCTGTGCCGTCGGTGGGTACGAGGAGGTCGTACTGGCCGAGCACGCGTTGCGACAGGTAGCCGAGCAGCACGCCCATCTCGGTGCCGGCGACCGCGCGCCCCACGCCTGCGACCGGACTGCGCCCCATGCGTTCGCCCATACGGCGGGTCAGCGGCGCGAGCATCCGTCGCATCGAGGCCACGTTGGCCTCGACCCAGCCGGCCCGATCCAGCACCGCGGCCGTTGCTGCACTCGGCGAGCGCAAGCCGGTGAAATCAGCGACGAGTGCTTCGGCTTCAACGGTGACCGCATGGAAGTCGGGTTGCAACGACTCGCCGAGGTAGGAGTTTGCGAGCGGGGCGCGTCCGGAGAAACGGCGAGCGACGCGTTCGGCCAGCGCCCAGTCGACCGGTTCCTGTGCGGGGCCGGTGTCGGTCATCGTCGTTACCGGCCCCGGTACTTGGGGATCACGACTTTGACGCAGTAGCCGACGGCGAGCGCGAGGAGGGAGAGCACGCCCAGGAGCGCGAGCAGCGGCGCGATCCAAAAGAACCACTTGTGCTCTTCCTTGTAGTGCGTGGCGGCAGCCGCCGGCGCTGCGGTGAGGACGAGCGCCACCATCGACAGCAGTGCGACACGGATGGTCTTCACCCTCGTTCCCTCCGAGACGTGACGGCGACGGAAGGAATCATCGTAGAGCGGGCTCGGAGCGCGGAGCGGGTCGGGATGGACCGGCTCACTCGGCGAGCGGCTCACCCAGCGCCTCGGCGATGCGGCGCTTCAGATCGGGGGGCACTTCGTCGCGACACTTGGAGGCGATCACCTGGCGGAGCTCGATCTCGAAATCGAAGCCGTGCGCACACGGCGGACACTCGTCGAGATGGCGGGTGATCTGCTGTCGTCGCCAGAAGGTGAGCTCGCCGTCGAGATAGAAGTAGATCTGATGGATCGTCTCTTCGCAGTCCATCCCGGTGTCCTATCCCCCCGCTCCGGCGGCTCCGGTCGCAGCCTTCGGCAGCAACCCGCGTTCCCCGGCAAAGTTCCACAACCGCTTCTGCAGCTGCTTTCTTCCGCGATGCAGCCGGCTCATGACCGTACCGATGGGGACGTCCATGATCTCGGCGATCTCCTTATAGGAGAAACCTTCGACATCGGCGAGCAGCACGGCCATCCGGAACTGCTCGGGGAGGTCTTCCAGGGCTTCCTTCACGATCGACTCGGGAATCTGGTCGAGCACGATGTTCTCGGGTGTCTGATCGGCATCGACCGCCTCGAGGCCACCGAGTCGCTTATAGAGGTAGAAGTCTTCGACGTCATCGAGCTCGGTCTGCTCCGGACGGCGCTTCTTCGCCCGGTAGGTGTTGATGAACGTGTTGGTGAGGATCTTGTAGAGCCACGCCTTCAAGTTGGTGCCGTCCTTGAAGCCACCGAAGCCGCGGTATGCGCGGAGATACGTCTCCTGCACGAGATCCTCGGCGTCGGACGGGTTGCGCGTCATGCGCAGCGCGGCGGAGTAGAGCGCCGACATGTACGGCATCGCGAGCTCAGCGAAGCGCGCTTGATCGGCCATGGCGCAACTGTACCCATCACGCCGCTCGCAACTCTGCGCGAACCGAGCCTCAGCTCGGAGTCACCCTCCAGATCGCGCCGGTGGGCGAGCCGTCGTCGGTCGCGATGTAGAGCCTGCCGTCGGGGCCTTCGACCGCGCTCCGGAGCCGCGGCACCGAGCCGCCGAGATTGGCGACGAAGTTGTTGCCCGCGATGATCCCCATCGAGCTCGGCAACATGATGCGCAGCTGCATGCCCTTGAGCACTGCGACCGCGACGGCGCCGTTCCAACCCTTCCATTGCCGGCCCGACAGGAACGTCGCGCCGGACGGCGCGATCGTGACGCCGGGGTTGCTCGGTGGTGTCAGCGAGTCGCCGGAGCGCCAGACCGCGCCGATTCCGCCCGGCCGGGTCATTGGCGTCGACTCGTCGTAGCCGCCCGCGCCGTTGTCGGGGTTCCAGCCGAAGTTGCCCGGCACGATCAAGTTGACCTCGTCATCAACGCCGGTGCCGTGCTCGACACTCAACCCCGACCCGGTACCGGGCTGGAACGCGATGCCCTGCACGTTGCGGTGGCCCCACGAGTAGATCCGGGGGTCGTACACGCCGCCGGGGTTGCCCGGAATGCCGACGCCGTTCCCGTCGACGCGCAAGATCTTGCCGGCGAGCGACCACGGGTTCTGGGGGAAGCTGCCGGTCGCGGCGTCGCCGGTGCCGACATACAAGTGGAGCGTGCCGGGCTTGAAGCGCGGCCGGCATCCCGAGTGACGCCCGGAGCTGTAGTTGATCCCGGTCACGATGTCGGTGCGGTTCGAGAGGCCGGTAACCGAGCTGTTGACGACCCACCGCACCACGCGGACGTCGGTCGAACTCCCCCTGTTCGAGGTCATGCACGCGTACAAGAAGCGATTCATCGCGAAGCCCGGGTCGATCGCGATGCCGAGCATGCCGCCTTCGCCGCCTTGCACCACGTCCGACGGTGCGCCAAGCAAGTTGATGGCGCCCCCGGGAAGACGCGCCTTGATGCGTCCGGCACGCTCGGTAAAGAACATTGTCCCGTTCGGGATGAACGCGATGTCCCACGGATGGTCGAGACCCGTGATGTACCTGCGATTGACGCTGAGCCTCGGCGCAGGTGTCCGCGTCGCCCTGGCCGGGCCGAAGCGTTCGACTCCACAACTGACGCACGCGAGCGCGGCCACAAGGCCGACAGCGACAGTGAACGGACGAAGGCGCGACATATTGGACTCCCTGCTCGGCGGTTCCCCCACAAAGCATCGGAAGGTCGCGGCGCGGCCTTGACCACGTATCGGAGGTCCACTGACCAAGCGTTTGTGCGCGAGCGCGCCGCATAGGGGCCGCTTCTGCACAAGCGCTCACTTGTGAGGGGTCCGACCTACGATCGCCCGCGTGTCAGCCCGAGCGGACTCCCACGCGCCCATCGAGGCGTCTGCGGTCGCGCTCGACGCACGGCGGCGTCGCCTGCTGCCGGTGCTCATGGGCGCCGCCTTCGGCGTCGTCACCTTCGCCGTGTACACGGCCGGGAGCCGGCGCGGGCTGAGCTGGGACAGCGCCCTCACCGTGTCGTTGTTCATCACGCGCGGCAATGTCATCTATCCGTTTCTCCATCAGCACGTGTACACGAACCACCCGCTCCTCACGTTCTTGGAGCACGTGGTCTTCGACATCACCGGCTCTCGCTCCGCGCTGGTGCTTCGCGTGTTGCCGATCACGTTCGGCGCGCTGACCGTCGCGCTGATCACGACCTGGACGACGCGGCGGTTGGGCGTGCTCGCCGGGTGTGTCACGGGGGCACTTGTCGCACTGAACCCCTCGTTCGCGTTCGAGGCCACGGAGGTTCGCGGTTACAGCCTCTTCGTGCTCGCTGCGGTCGCATCGACGATCTTGCTCATCGGTGACCCCGCGCGTCTGAGCCCGCGGCACCGGAGGGTGCTGTATGGGCTGTCACTCGCCGTTGGCGTCGGCGCTCATCTCGGCATGCTTGCCGTCCTCGCGGTCCACTTCAGTGTGCTCGCCATCGACCGCGCGCGCCGCGCGCAATTGCTGACGCCCTTCATCGTCGGATCGGCCTTCGGGCTGTTGATGTACGTCGGGCTCGTGTCCGTGATGACACGTACGACGCATCGCGACTTTCATCTGCGGTTCGCGAGCGACCTGTGGCGCGAGATGTTGGGCGGAACGCTGCTCCCCGCATGTCTGCTGACGATCGTGCTGTTGGTCGGCATCTGGGGAAGCCCCCGCCACACCGTCCTGGTCGTTCCCGCGGCCGTTCTGACGTTGCTGATGTTCACTGCGTGGCAGATCGGCCCGCAGAACTTCTTTCCCCGCTTCTTCCTGTGGCTCGTACCGTTGGCGGCGGTCGCGATCCGCGGCCGGCGTGCGGCGGGTTCCCGTGCTTGCGGTTGTCGTGGTGATCGCGCTCGTGCCACAGGCTCGCGACGTGTACCGCTTCCTGAGCAGGGACGAGTTCGCGAATCGCATCGGCGCCGCGATCCTGCTCTCCGAGGCCCGGCACGGGCGGCGCGTGTGCCGCGACCGGCCCCGACTCCCAGACGCTGCTTGGCTCGCTCGACTCTGACGACTTTCACGTGATTCGCTCGGCTGGAAGCCTGAATGGCTGTCAAGTCGTCGTGGTCGTGTCGCCGGCGCGACACCGAAATCTCATTGCGTCAGCGAGAACCACATTCCCGCACTGCTTCGTGCTGCCGGCACGGTTGCACCCGGGGTACGTGTTGTCGCGGCGACGGCTGGCCGAACCACCGCCGTCCAACTCCACCCCGTGCCTACCGGCGCGGGGCGGCTGAGCGCTCGGCAGCCGTTTGTGCAATCAGGGCCCCTATAGGGGGCCCGATTGCACAAACGCTGGGGTTGCGCCGTGGTCGCGTGCTAGCCATTGCCTGACGACCGTCGAGACAATGCATGGAGTGCTCTGATGACTGACAAGTCGGTGTTCAGCGACGACGAGTGGAGTGCCCTGCGCGACGCTCCGGCGCTCGTGACGATGGCGGCCTTCGCCGCCGGCGAGCACGGCCCGATCTCAATGATGAAAGAGGCCACCGCGAGCGCCCGCGCGATCGCACGTCCCGGTGATCGCGGCGCTGCGAACGCGCTGATCGCCGAGCTCGCGCAGCACGCGGAGAGCAAAGAGGTCCGCCACGACGTGAAACAACATCAGCGCGCGACGATCGAGGCGACGATCGACGAGGTGCTGGCCGCCTTGCAGCCGGCGGCTGCGGCCCTGGAGAAGTTGCCGCCCGACGAGGCGGTCCAGATCGGCGCCTGGCTCGTCGACATTGCCAAGGCGGAGGCCACAGCGGCCAAGGAAGTCAACCCGGTCGAGCAGGCGACGATCGGCAAGATCGCGGCACTCTTCAACGTCACCGCGACCTGATTGCTGCACCGGTACGGGCGGCAGGGCGCCACAGCGTTTGTGCGCGAGCGCGCCGTATAGAGGCCACTTTTGCACAAACGCACGTGGGAGCCGTTCAGCGTGTCGAATGAATGCGGCGAGCTCCGAGCGCGGTGAGGCCGAGCAGTACGAAGGCGAGGCCGGCGAGCGCGAGTGCGATGGTGTCGCGTCGGGAACGGTCGGTCATGCCGGTCGCCGGTAGGGTCGCGGCCGTGCTTGCGGCGGGCGTTGTGGACGGGGTCGTCGCGACCGCTTCGTTCGTCAATGCGAAGGTCGCACGCGTGTTCGCGAGGTCCGCGGTCGCGGTGACGTCGTAGGTGCCGGCGGTGGCGCTGGCGCTCGGCGTCGGTGACGTCGCGACGCCGTTTGCGTCGGTCACAGCCGTCGCCGAAGACGCGCCGTCCGCGAACGTCGCGCTCGCACCGCTGCTCGGAGCGCTGAACGTGACCGTGATCCCCTCGAGCGGTGTGCCGTCCGCGTCGGCGACCACGACGCCTAGGGGCTGCGCGAAGGCCTGATCAACAGTGGTGCTCTGCGCGGCGGTGCCGCTCGCTGTGTCGACGGTCCACGGAGTACCGAGGCTCACGCGGACGAGCTCGTGGGTCGCCGGCGCGGCGACCCACATGTGCCCGTCCGGTCCGGGAGTGGGCACCCGGGGCTGGCTATCGGGAGTCGGAAGCGGGAACTCGGTGATCGTGCCACCGACGGTGACGCGCCCGACCTTCCCCACAACCTCCCCGAACCAGACGTTGCCGTCCCAACCGAGAGTGATGCCCGCCGGTAAGGCCCCGGCCGTCGGAACCGGGAGCTCGTCGGTCAGCACACCGCCGGTCGTCATCCGGCCGATCTTGTCGGCGCCCAACTCGGTGAACCAAAGGGCACCGTCGGCACCGAACGTGATCGAGGCCGGGGCCGCGCCCGGCGTCAGCGGAGATTCGGTCACTGTGCCGTCGGCCGTCATGCGCCCGATGTTGCTGCCGTTGATCTCGGTGAACCAGACGCCACCGTCGGGAGCCGCGACCATGCCGGCCGGGTTACTCGCCGCGACGTTCCGCCAATGCCGTATCCGGGCGATACCACCCAGCCGCGACGAGTTCAGAACCACTCCACCGGCAACTACCGTGCTGCTGTGGATCGCGCGTCGCAGGGTCGGCGGTCTCTACCGGCACAAACGTCTGGCGGCGGGCTCGCGCACCTTCAACCGCTGTCGCGTTGCTGGTCGCGGTCGCCGCGGCGTGCGGCGGGAGTGGCAGCAGCACGCAGGACGAAGTGAATCCCGACACGGGCGAGACGTACAAGGTCGCGTCGGGCTCCAACTACTACTGGCAGGGGCCCGGCGGTGACGTCGTCGGGACCGACACGAGCGACCCGCCCGGCTACGACATGAAGCCGTTGGGGGACGTCCCGCTGAACGGCGGTTCCTGACCGCCAACGGTCCGATGCGCGGGTGAGTGCGAAGCTATCTGCGCGCGTGTGGGATGGCGCGGCGGCGTGCGCGGGGCCCGAGCTCGAGGAGCGTACCCAGCGCAAGGAGCGTGGCACCGAGCAGCGCGAGACCGGGGCCGGGGCCGCCCGTGGCGGGCAGCGTCCCGCTCCCACCCGAACCTGCGGCCTCGTCAGCCGCGGGCGCGACCGCACCGGTTGTCGTTGTCGCGGTGCCGGGTGTCGTCGTGGTCGGCGGCGGCGGGGCGGGCACGAGCTCGAACGCGCCGATGTCACACGCGTCGCCTTGCGGTCGCGTCACGCCACGCGCGTCGGTGGCCGGCGGCGGGCACCCGGTCGTCACGACATCGAGCGCGGGACTACTCGCCGAGAGCGCCATCGTGGGCACGAGCGCCGCTGGCGAGTTGAGCGTCAGGGCGGCGAGCACGGGGTCCGCGCCGGGCACGTCGCTCGCCGCGTCAAAGACACACGAGCCTGCGTCCGCGTTGAACAAGAGGTTGAAGCCACAATCCGTGATCGGGGTGGTCGTGTCACACGCCGGGCCGGTGCTGTTCGACAGGATCGTCGACACCACAGTGGTCACCGGGGCGTTCGGGGAGACGAATATGCCGGCGCCCGCCGTGGCCGTGTTCCCATCGATCGTCGACGACCCGATCGTGACGGTATCGGGACTGGGCGTCTGGCCAGTTGTCGCGACCACGATCCCACCACCGCGCGCGGCGGCAGCGGTGTTGCCGCTGATCGTCACGTTGGTGAGGGTCGCGCTGGTGTCGACCAGCACCATGCCGCCTCCGGTGAACCCGCCCGGGTCGGTCTGTTCGTTGTTGCTGAACGTCGAGTCCGAGATCGATGCCGTGTCGGCACCGACGATCAAGAGGCCCCCGCCGACACTGGGCGACGTGTTCTGATCGAACCACGAGCCCGTGATCGACACGTCAATTGAGGTGACATCGGACGCATCGCACTCCCTACCTGGACCGCCCACATTCTGACCCTGATCCTGCACACCAACTACCGAGCCGCCGTTCTGGGATGACTTTTCTACCGATACGGTCGAAAACTCATCCCGGAAGCCGCGAGTTGTGCGCTGCCGGACGAGCGGATCGCGGGACGAGCACCTATCTGCTCCCGCGGGCGATGCCGCGCCCGCGTGCGCGTGGCGCGAGCTCGAGCAGCGCGCCGAGCGCGAGCAGCGCGGCGCCGAGGAGCGCGAGGCCGTGGCCGGGACCGCCCGTTGCCGCCAACGTGCCGCTGTCATCAGATCCCGCATTCTCACCGGTCGCCGGTCCGACGGTCGCCGGTCCGACGGTGGGCGTCGTCGTGGGCGTCGTCGTGGGCGTCGTCGTGGGCGTCGTTGTGGTGGTGGTCGGGGGCGGCGGGGTGACTGCGAGCTCGAACACGCCGACGTCGCACGCGTCACCTTGGGGTCGCGTCACGCCACGCGCGTCGGTGGCCGGTGGCGGGCAACCAGTGGTCACGGCATCGAGCGCGGGACTGGTAGCCGAGAGCGCCATCGTGGGCACGAGCGTCGCGGGCGCGTTGAGCGTCAGCGCGCTGAGCTCGGGATCCGCGCCGGTGACGTCGCTCGCGGCATCGAAGACACACGTACCGGCATCCGTGTTGAACAAGAGGTTGAACCCGACGTCGGTGATCGCGCGGCCGCGCCGGCAAGCCACGCCCGTCGAACCATCATTTGCGTGACGCCGAACGCATCGCACCCCCTACCTGGACCGCCCACAGTCTGACCGCGATCGGGCGCACCGCTGAGCGGGCCCGCCTCGCACGCGCCCTTCTGGGATGAGTTCTCCTACGCATACGGTCGAAAACTCATCCCAGAAAGCAGAGAACCGGCAACAGGGGAGCCGGGGAGGGGATTCGAACCCCTGACCTGCTCATTACGAGTGAGCTGCTCTACCGACTGAGCTACCCCGGCGAAGGACGGGAGTCTATTCGCGCGTCCCTGCGCTCGAACCCGGGAGTTGCAACAGCAGATGCTCCAGTAGCAGTGACTCGCTGGGATTGAACTCGAACGCAGCGCGCGCCCCACTGCACACGTCGAGCGCCTGCGCGCACGCGCGCGCCGACACATTCAAGCGCGGCCGGTCGATGTTGCGTGGCGACGCGTCGGGGCCCGCCAACGCGTCGCGGTACAGAGTCTCGAGCGCGGTGATTCCCTCCAGGAGCGCCGCGGTGCGGGCACGCCGGTGTTGACGCTTGTGCCGCTCGGCGAGGCGTTTCACCAGCGCGTTCGCAGCGCGGTCGGGGTATCCGGCGCGCTCGATCTCGGCGGCGAGCTCATCGACCTCGTGCTGTTGCTCGGCTTCGAGCGCGGTCAATGCGTCTTGCATCGCCGCGTTGATCCCCTCTCCAGCTCGCACGACCGACGCACCGCTACCGTCGAGGTCGGCCGCAGCGACGACGAACGCGTCGCGCACAACTCCCATGGGACCGGCCAGGAGCTCTGCCCGGTCGAGGCGTCCTCCGGCGAGACGCGCCGCGACGTCCGCGCGCCGAGCTTCGACGCCCGATTCCACCAGCGCGTCACGCAACGTCGTCTCCGACAGCGCGACGAGATCGACGCGCTGGCACCGGGAACGCACCGTGTCGAGCAGGTCGTCGGGCGAGGAAGTGACGAGCACCAGCGTGGTGGACGCGGGCGGCTCCTCGAGCGTCTTGAGTAGCTTGTTGGACGACGCTTCGTTGAGCCGGTCGGCTTCGAGGACGATCACGATCTTGCGCTCGCCTTCGATCGGGCTCCGATACGCCTCGCGCATGATCGCATCGGCCTGCGCGACGAGTATCTGATTGCCGTCGGGCTCGAACTCCACGACATCGGGATGCAACCCACGTAACGCACGGCGGCTCACCTCGCCGGCACTCGCATCGACAGGATCGAGGATCGCCGCGGCGAACCCGCGGGCGGCGACCTCCGTGCCACGCGGACCCGCAAGGAGGTAGGCGTGCGCAGGCCGTTCGGCCACGCGCCGCAACCGTTCGACCGCTCGGTCCTGGCCCACGAGGACGTCCATGGCGGGGAGTGTACGGGCCTAGCTCGCGTCGATCCCGAGTCGCTCGCTGACCACGGCCGACACGCGGGCCGCGACCACGTCGACGTCGGCGTCGCCGTCGATAACCGCCCACTCGCGCTCCGTCGCGAGCGCGCGGTAGGCATCACGGACGCGAGCGTGGAACTCGGCATCCTCACGCTCGAAACGATCGGGCGTAGCACCAGCGCGCGCCCGCGCCACGCGTTCGGAGATGTCGATGACGATCACCAGATCGGGTGCGAGGCCGCCGGTCGCCCAGCGGTTGACGGCATCGACCAGTTCGGGGCTCAACCCTCGTCCTCCCCCCTGATACGCGAGCGACGAAGCCACATAGCGATCACTCACCACATCCGCGCCACGGGCAAGCGCGGGGCGCACGATCTCGGCGATGTGTTGCGCACGATCCGCAGCCATCAACAACGCCTCCGCGACCGGCACGACGTGCGCGTCGCGTTCCAACAGCACGTTGCGAACCGCCGCGCCGACCGGCGTGGCTCCGGGCTCGAACGTTGCCACGACGTCGCGACCCGACGACCGCAAACGCTCGGCCAAGCGCGCCACCTGGGTGCTCTTACCGCTTCCGTCGGCGCCTTCGAGCACGATGAACACGCCCATCTCAGGTACCACCTTCGGGAGCAACGTCGCGCGGTGGCTCGGGGCGGACGTCGGGTACGGGATCCGAAAGCGCCTCCGGCGCTTCTCCAACCGGACGTTGCGCACTTCGCAACAGGTGCCGCGACACGAGTCCGGCGGCGAGACAGATGAACCCACCGGTCCAGAGCGCGAAGCGAACACCGGGCAGCGCGTAGCTCAGGCCCAGGAACTCGACCGCACGGTGCGAGAACAAGTGATCGGACATCCAGTCGTACAGATCAGCCAGGAGTGGCGACACGGTCAGCGACACCAACAGGCACAGTCGGATCACCGAGTAGAGCGTGGCAAACGTACGCCCACGCATCTCGTCCTCAACGGATTCCTGTAACACGGTGAAGCCGGTGACATACGTGGCGCCGGCACACGCGCCGGTGGCACCGATGAAGAATGCCGCGGGCGCGAGATTCGAGAAGCACACCGCGATGATGAGAAAGAGTCCTGTTCCCATCACACCGAAGGTGAACACCGTCTCTCGGGGAAGGCGCTTCTGCACCCACAACAAGGTCACGACGCCGCTCGCGGCGCCGAAACCGAGCGCGGTCATCAACACTCCGAACGCCGCGCCGGCATTCAACGGGTCCAACACTTCGCTCGCGAACGCCGGCCCGAGCGGGATCATCGCCCCGCCGCCGATGAGGCCGGCGCCCAGCCCGATGATGATCGCGCGAACCAGGCTGTGCGACGAGATGAACTTGAAGCCTTCACGAATGTCGCGGAACGTCTCCGTCCAGTCAACGCGCTTCTTCCCCGCCTTCCGTTCGGGGCGTGGGATCGGCAACGTCCAAACGATTGCGGCTGACGTCAGGAAGGTCAACACGTCGACCCAGAGCGCCAGCACTTCCCGGTCGACCGCCAGGTTCGAAAGCGCATCGATGCGCCCGAGCCACACCGCAAGCAGCGACAGGAAGGAGAACACGACCGAGGCGATCGGGAACGTGCCGTACGCGGCGACGAGCCCGAGCGAGTTGGCCGACGCGAGCTGGTCGGGCTCGACGAGGTTGGGAACCGTCGCGTCTTTCGCCGGGCTCCACAGCAACGTGAGGATCTCGATCAGGAACGAGAACACCACGAGCCCGGCCAGCGTGTCGACGAAGGGAAGGAGCGCGAGTAGGGAGGCGCGGCCGATGTCGCACAGCACCATGACTTTGCGGCGGTCGAATCGATCGACGATCACGCCGCCCACCGTGGCCAGGAAGAACCCGGGCACGACTCGAGCCACCATGACCAGGCTCACGGCAGCGCCCGAGTTGTCGGAAACGCGTGCCGCGATCGCGAGGATCGCGATGAGCCCAATCCAGTCGCCCATGCTCGACGTGACCTGGGCGAGCCAGAGCTTGAAGAACGACTTCGTGCCGAACACGCGCCACGGCGCGTTGGGCATCGGCACCTCGTCGGCATGCGCCGGGATAAACGGCGCGTGCGGCGGTCGGTTGGCAGCGCCGGCGTCGTCGGCCATCGCGGTCGAGCCTAGGTCTCGTCCTCCGACGGGTCAGGCGCTTCGGACGGCACCGGGTTGGAAGAACCGGCCGCGACCGCCTTTTTCGCGGTCGTTCGCTTCGCAGCTTTCTTCGCGCCGGTCTTCTTCGCTGCGGCCTTCTTGGCCGGCGGCTTCTTCTTCGGAGCCTTCTTCGCGGCCGGCTTCTTCTTCGCGGTCTTGCGCTTCTTCGCGGGTCCGCGCTCGGCGCGGGCCCGCAACAGCGCGACCGCCTCTTCCAACGTCACGCCTGCCGGATCCGTGCCCCGTGGAATCGTCGCGTTGTGCGTGCCGTCAGTGACGTACGGACCGAAGCGACCGTCGAGCACACGGATCGGCGCCGCTGAGTCGGGATGCGGACCAAGTTCCGCGATCGGCGGCTTCGCCGCCCTGCGACCACGTCGTTTCGGCAGGGCGAAGATCGCCTCGGCCTCGGGCATCGTGATCGTGAAGAGCTGCTCCTCGGTCTCCAGGCTGCGGCTGTCGGTTCCCTTCTTGAGATACGGCCCGTAGCGGCCGTTGAGCGCGGTGATTTCGTTGCCCTCGGCGTCGACGCCGACGATGCGCGGGAGCGAGAGCAGCTGGAGCGCGTCGTCGAGGGTCAACGAGTCGAGGGTCATCGTCTTGAGCAGCGATCCGGTCCTCGGCTTCTCACCGTTGTCGCCGTGCTCGCCGACAGAGACGTACGGCCCGTAGCGGCCGTCGCGCGCGACGACTTCGAGACCCGTCGCCGGTTCGATGCCGAGCACCCGTCCGCCATCGGCCCCGCGCTCGAGGCGCTCGAGCGCATCGGCGATCGTCAGCTCGTCGGGGGCGAGATCCTCCGGTAGCGGCGCCGTGTCATCCCCGCGCTGGAGGTAGGGACCGTAACGACCGACGCGCACGGCGACGTCGTTGCCATCCGCGTCGACACCGAGCGGGATGGTGTTGACCTCGCGGGCGTCGATCGCCGTGAGGTGCTCATCGCTGACGAGCTCGAGCAGACCGGTCGCGCCGTTCCCGAAGTAGAAACGGTTCAGCCACGTCTCGGATTCACTCTCATGGCTGGCAATGAGGTCGAGGTCTTCTTCCATCTCGGCGGTGAAGCCGTAGTCCACGAGGGGCGCAAAGTGGCGCTCGAGGAGCTGCACCGACGCGAAACCCGTCCATGACGGCACCGAGCGCGTTGCCCTTGCGCCACACATAGCCGCGGTCCTGGATCGTGCCGACGACCGCCGCGTACGTGGACGGGCGCCCGATGCCCCGCTCCTCGAGCTCCTTCACGAGGCTGGCTTCGGTGTAACGCGCCGGCGGCTGGGTGGTGTGACTCGACAAGTCGAGACGCGTCACACGTGACCGCCTCGCCGTCGGTGACGGGCGGGATCGGCGTTTCTTTGTCTTCGAGCTCTGCGTCGGGGTCGTCCGCGCCCTCGACGTACGCGCGCAAGAAGCCGGGGAACTCAATCGTGCGGCCCGACGCGGTGAACTCGCACAGCTCACCGGTGCTCGACGTGGCGCCGATGCGTGCCGAAACCCTGCGACCGCGCGCGTCGGACATCTGGCATGCGATCGTTCGCATCCACACCAGCTCGTACAACCGCACCTCGTCGGCATCGAGCTCGCGCCGCAGCTCGTCGGGCGTGCGCATCTGGTCACCCGCCGGACGGATCGCCTCGTGCGCCTCCTGCGCGTTCTTGACTTTCCGTTGGTGGGTACGCGGCTTGTCGGGCAGGTACTCGTCGCCATAGAGGTCGCGAATGCGCCGGCGCGCCGCCGTAACCGCCTGCTCCGACAAGTTGGTCGAGTCGGTGCGCATATAGGTGATGTCGCCGCGGTCGTAGAGGCGCTGCGCAACCGACATCGCATGGCTGGCGCCGAAACGCAGCTTGCGACTCGCCTCCTGCTGCAGGGTGGAGGTGATGAATGGCGCGGGCGGCTGTTGGCGCCACGGCGTCGACTCGACCGACGTGACCTGGAAGTCGGAGTCACCCAACCGCTCGGCCAGCGACCGGGCGCCGGCTTCGTCGAGCACCACCACGTCGGCTGCCGGGCGGCCCGTGGCGGGGTCGAAGTCTTTGCCGGCGGGGATGCGCTGCCCGTCGATCGTCGCCAGCCGGGCTCGGAATCCCGTGCCGTGGGCGGTGAACGCGCCATCGAGGTCCCACCACTCGCCGCTGCGGAAAGCGATCCGGGCCCGCTCACGCTCGACGACGAGCCTCGTGGCAACGCTTTGCACGCGGCCGGCCGAGAGGCGCGGCATCACCTTCTTCCAGAGCACGGGCGAGATCTCGTAGCCGAAGAGCCGGTCGAGCACGCGGCGGCCCTCCTGCGCCTCGACGAGCTTCATGTCGAGGTCGCGCCAGTCGGAGATCGCCTGCTCGATCGCGGGGCGCGTGATCTCGTGGAACACCATGCGCTTCACCGGCACGTCGGGCTTCAGCACTTCGAGCACGTGCCAGGAGATCGCCTCGCCCTCGCGGTCTTCGTCGGTCGCGAGGTACAGCTCACTCGCGTTCTTCACTGCGGCTTTGAGCTCGTTGACGTACTTGCGCTTGTCGGGAGGCACGACGTAGATGGGACGGAAATGATCGTCGACGTCGATGCCGAGCCGCCCGGTGTCCGTGCCCTTGTACTTCGCGGGCACCTGACTCGCGTTGCCGGGCAGATCGCGGATGTGGCCGTAGCTCGCTTTGATGACGAAGTCGCTGCCGAGAAATCCCGCGATCGTCTTCGCCTTGGCGGGCGATTCCACGATGACGAGTGGCTTGGGCAACGGACGCGGTCCTTCGGTCTCGGAGTGTGTGGAGTCGACAGCTCTTTCGACCATCGGCGGGGGCGACTGGAGGCGCAGCCCTTTTTCTGTGGTGCCACGGAAAGGCCGGTGCTGTCAAACCGTGGCGCTCGGAGCCCTGTTTCATAAGGCTCGGTGACTATCCTCGCCCAGACATGCACCTCGCGAGCGTCATTACCAATCCCACCGATCTCATCCAGACCGTCGGCACGGTCGGGTTGCTCCTGATCGTCTACGCCGAGTCGGGTCTGCTGCTCGGTCTCGTGTTCCCTGGCGACTCGCTGCTGATCATCGCGGGCACGCTCGCCGGCAAACGGAAAGCTCAACATCTGGACGGTCGCGATCGGCACGTTCGTCGCAGCGGTGCTCGGAACGGAGACGGGTTACTGGTTCGGTCAAAAGTTCGGTCCGGCCCTGTTCCGGCGACCCGACTCACGGGTGTTCAAGCATCAATATGTCGAGCGGTTCGCGCGAGTTCTTCGAACGGCACGGCGCAAAGACGATCGTGCTCGCGCGCTTCATGCCGTTCGTGCGGACCCTGGTACCGATGCTCGCCGGCATCGGTCACATGCCGCGCCGGCGGTTCACCGTGTTCAACGTGCTCGGCGCCGCGATCTGGGCATTTGGCTTCACCCTCATCGGATACACCATCGGCGAGTCGTTCGCCGGCAAGGACAAGTACGTGATTGCCGTGGTGCTCGTGCTGTCCGTGATCCCGATCGCGATCCACCTCGTGCGCGAGCGGCGGCACCCGACACCGGAAGCTCCGGTCGATGCCGACGCCGAAGCGGCCGAGCTCGAGCGCCTGCTCCACGATCCCGGGGAGTAGCTCGGCGGCGTCGCGCTCCGCGTTCGTACCGAGCTACGGCTCGGACGGAAGCTCGAAGCGGTACCCCATCCCGGGCTCGGTGATGAAGTAGCGCGGATGCGCGGGTTCCGGCTCGAGCTTGCGCCGCACCTGCGCCATGAACACGCGCAGGTAGTTGCTTTCCTTCCCGTACTCCGGCCCCCACACCTCGTGCAACAACTGCTGTTGGGTGACGAGCTTCGACGGGTTGCGCACCAGCACCTCCACCAGGTGCCACTCGGTCGGCGTGAGCCGAATCTCTTCGCCGTTGCGGTGCACACGCTTCGCGGCCAGGTCGATCGTGAAGTCACGGGTCTCAACCGGGCCGCCTCCTCGTCGGCGGGTGCAGAGCGGCGGAGCGCGGCTCGCAACCGGGCGATCAGCTCGTCCATGCCGAACGGCTTGGTCACGTAGTCGTCGGCACCCGCTTCGAGCGCGGCGACCTTCGCTGCCTCGGCGTCGCGCACCGAAAGCACGATGATCGGTACCTGCGTCCAGCCTCGAAGCCCGCGAATCACCTCGATGCCGTCGATACCGGGAAGGCCGAGGTCGAGCACGACCACATCGGGATGGTGACGCGCCGCGAGCTCGAGCGCATCTTCACCCGTCGGGGCAGCATCGACCTCGTAATCGCGCGCCTGCAGATTGATACCGAGCGCGCGGAGGATCTGCGGCTCGTCGTCGACGACGAGGACGCGCGTCATGCCGGCGCCTTCGGCAACTGGACGACCATGGTCGCGCCGCCCCCGGGAGTGTCGTCGAGCAGGATCGTGCCGTGCATCGCCTGCACAAAGCCGCGCGCCACCGCGAGACCGAGTCCGACGCCGGTGCCGTTGGACCTGTCACCGAGCCGTTGGAACGGCTGGAACACGCGCGCCTTGTCTTCGGGGTCAATGCCCGGGCCGCGGTCGACGACCCGCAGCTCGACATGATCACCGACCTCGGCTGCCTCGACGCGCACTTCCACATCGTCAGGCGACCACGCGAGCGCGTTGTCGACGAGGTTGGCGATCGCGCGTTCGAGCAGCGCGGTGTCGACCCGAACGCGCGCGAGGGTCTCGGGAACATCGATCGCGACCGGCTCGCCGCGTTCTGCGAGCGAACCCAACGCCCCGGGCACGATCTCCTCGAGCCCGACGTCGCGGAGCACGAGCTGCAACGCGCCGGTTTGCAGGCGGCTCATGTCGAGCAGGTTGCCGACGAGGGTGTTGAGCCGGTCGGTCTCCTCGTCGATCGTCTCGAGAAACTCGTGTACCGCGTGTTGGGTCCAGACGACGTCACGCTGCAACAAGCTCGTGACCGAGGCCTTGATCGATGACAGCGGCGTGCGGAGGTCGTGCGACACGGCGGCAAGCAGGGCCGTACGCAGCTCGTTGGCCTCTTCGAGGTGCTCGGCGACGCTGCGCGTTGGCCCGCAACTGGCGGCGTTCCACCGCGAGGCGCAGCTGGCCGGCGAACGAGTGCAGCACCGTCAGGTCCTCCTGGCGGATCCCCTCGCCTGAGAACACGAGCACGTTTCGTTCCTGCAACGGGATGCGGAGATCGCATTCTTCAGGGGTGCTCGGGATGGGCGTGCCCGCCGACGCCTCGACTGTCCACGCAGCGTCGTCGCGGTGCAATACCGCCACCACATCGAGGTCGAATGCGGTGCGGAGCTGCGCGACGAGGTCCGGCAACGGGTCGTCGAGCGCGGCCAGCATGCCGCCCAAGGCAGCGAGCGTCTCGGCTTCGGCACGGGCGCGTTGCGCTTCGGCCGTACGGCGGCCCGCAACGCTGACGAGCCCGCCGACGACGCCGGCGACGACAAGAAAGATGACGAGTGCGAGCAGGTTCTCGGCCTCGTCAATCGTGAACGTGTAGAACGGCGGCGTGAAGAACCAGTTGACGAGGCCGAAGCCCAGCACCGCGCAGGCGGCGGCCGGCATGAAGCCGCCGAGCGCCGCGACGACCACAACGATGAACAGGAAGGCGAGGAGCTCGCTCGGGAGTGCAAACGTGTCGCGGAGCTGAGCCAGCACGAGCGTGAGCGCGAGCGGGCCGGCGAGCGCAATCGACCAGGCGGCGATACGGCGCCGGCGCGAGATCAGGATTGCCGGCCGCGAACCGGCGGAGCCTGATGTCTGATTCATCCGAGACGGCGCTCTCGGGTGAGATCACGTGCACGTCGATTGGGCCGGACGCACGAATCACCGAGTTGATCACTGAACCGCGCAGCCACTCACTCCAGCGCGGACGACGGCTCGCGCCGAGCACGATCTGGGTCGCGTTCTCTGCGCGCGCGCATTGCACGAGTGCGTCTGCGACATCGCCCCCGGCGACCTCGCGGTATTCACCGCCGAGCTCGGTGATGAGCTGCCGTTGGTCCGCGAGTCCGGAAGCGTCCGCGCCGACGAGCCCGTCGGCGGAGCGCACGTGCACACCGATCAGCTCGCCATGGCTTCGCATCGCAACCCGAGAAGCGCGCCGGATCACGTCGTCGCCGCCGGGCGCGCCCGTGACCGCGACCGCAACTCGTTCGCGAGTCTCCCAGGGCGCACCGATGCCATGGGCCACCCGGTAGGCCTGGAGCGCGTCGTCGGCGTGGTCGGCGACCCACATCAGTGCGAGCTCGCGCAGTGCGCCGAGGTTGCCGGGCCGGAAGTAATTGGCGAGCGCGGCGTCGACCTTCTCGGGTGCGTAGATGTTGCCGTGAGCCATGCGGCGCCGAAGTGCTTCCGGCGTCATGTCGACCAGCTCGATCTGGTCGGCTGAGCGCACCACCGCGTCGGGGAGTGTCTCCTGCTGTTCGATGCCGGTGATCTCCGACACCACGTCGTTCATCGATTCGAGGTGCTGCACGTTGACCGTCGACACGACGTTGATGCCCGCATCCAGCAACTCTTCGACGTCTTGCCAGCGCTTCTCGTTGCCGCTTCGGGGCACATTCGTGTGCGCGAGCTCGTCGATCAGCGCGACGCTCGGCTTGCGCTCGAGAATCGCTTCGACATCCATCTCCTCGAAGCCGGTGCCGCGGTATGTCACGCGCTTCCGAGGTACGACCTCCAGGTCGCGAACCTGCGCAGCGGTGGTCGACCGCCCGTGCGTCTCCACGAAGCCGACGACGACATCAGTACCCCGCTGGGCGCGCCGGCAGCCCTCGTTGAGCATCGCGTACGTCTTCCCGACGCCGGGCGCTGCCCCGAGATAGATGCGAAGTGTGCCCCGGCTCATGCGATCAGCTTACGGAGACGCGCGGCGGGTCATCGGCCGGCGTCGAGGGCCAGATTGAGCTCGAGCACGTTCACCGCGTCTTCGCCGAGCACGCCAAGTGTGCGGCGGGTCGTGTGTGCGTCGACAAGGCGAGTCACCGCCGCGTTCGACGTGCCGCGCGCCTTGGCAACCCTCGGCGTCTGGAGCCGTGCGTTGGCGACGGAGATCTGCGGGTCGAGCCCGGAGAAGGACGCGGTGACCGCATCGACCGGTACCAGCTTGTTGGGCGAGAGCCTGTTCTCCTTGCGATACGCGGCGGCCCGCTGCTTGACCGACTTGATCAGCTCCGTGTTGGTCGGCCCGAGATTGGATCCGGCGCTCGCGGTGCCGTCATACCCATCGGTGCCCGCGGCCGACGGTCGCGGGTGGAAGTACTGCGGCTTCGCGAAGCCCTGACCGATCAGCTTGGATCCCACCGTCCGGCCGTTACGCTTGACGAGCGAACCGTTGGCCCGGTCGTCGAACAGCCCGCGGGCGATACCGGTCATGGCCAATGGGTACGCGAGCCCGAGCAGCACCGTGAACACGAGCAAGATACGGATCGCGGGAATCACCTGGCGGCGCATCACGTCACTCCCAACGCAGTGATGATCAAGTCGATCAGCTTGATGAACACGAAGGGGGCGATGATCCCGCCGAGGCCGTAGATCATGAGGTTGCGTCGGAGCACGGCCGCGGCACCGACAGCGCGGAACTTCACGCCCCGCAACGCCAATGGAATCAACGCCACGATGATCAGCGTGTTGAAGATGACGGCCGACAGGATCGCGGAGTTCGGCGAGCTCAGGCCCATGACGTTGAGCCGGTCGAGCTCCGTGAGCCCCGCGAACGCGGCAAACATCGCCGGGATGATCGCGAAGTACTTCGCGACGTCGTTTGCGATCGAGAACGTAGTGAGTGAGCCACGCGTGATGAGCAGCTGCTTGCCGATCTCGACGACCTCGATGAGCTTCGTCGGATCGGAATCGAGGTCGACCATGTTGCCGGCCTCTTTCGCAGCCTGGGTCCCGGTGTTCATGGCCACGCCGACGTCGGCTTGCGCGAGCGCGGGCGCGTCGTTCGTGCCGTCGCCGGTCATGGCGACGAGGCGACCGCCGAACTGCTCCTTCTTGATGAAGGCCATCTTGTGCTCGGGCGTGGCTTCGGCGAGAAAGTCGTCGACGCCGGCCTCTTTGGCGATGACGGCAGCCGTCAACGGGTTGTCGCCCGTGATCATCACCGTGCGGATGCCCATCGCCCGGAGCTCGTCGAACCGCTCGCTCATGTCGGGCTTGACGGTGTCCTTGAGGTAGATGACGCCCAGCGCCCTGGGCACCGCGCCGTTCTTCGTCGCGACGACCAGCGGCGTGCCGCCTTGCCCGGAGATGCCATCCACGATGGTGCCCAGCTCCGGGGGCACCGCGCCGCCTTGGTCGGTGACCCAGCTCCGCACCGAATCGGCCGCGCCCTTCCGCACGCTGTGCCCTTCGTGATCGATGCCACTCATGCGGGTCTGGGCGGTGAACGGCACGAGGGTCGCGTCGCTCGTCTCACGGGCTTCGACACCGAACTTCGACTGCGCGAACTCCACGATCGATCGACCTTCGGGCGTCTCGTCGGCAAGGCTCGAGAAGAGCGCAGCTTCCGCGAGCTCACGCTCGGTGACGTCGCCCACCGGCAGGAACTGCGCTGCTTGCCGCGACCCGTACGTGATGGTGCCCGTCTTGTCGAGCAAGAGCGTGCTCACGTCACCGGCGGCTTCGACCGCGTGCCCGCTCATCGCGAGCACGTTGCGCTGCACGAGTCGATCCATCCCCGCGATACCGATTGCCGACAGAAGGCCGCCGATCGTGGTGGGGATGAGACACACGAGCAGCGCGACGAGCACGACGACCGACTGCTCGGCGTTCGAGTACACGGCGAACGGCTGGAGTGTGACCACCGCAAGCAGGAAGATGATCGTCAGACCGGCGAGCAGGATGTTGAGCGCGATCTCGTTGGGCGTCTTCTGACGCGAGGACCCTTCGACGAGCGCGATCATCCGGTCGAGGAAGGTCTCGCCGGGGCGGGCCGAGATCCGCACCACGATCTCGTCGGACAGCACGCGGGTACCGCCGGTCACTGCCGAACGGTCGCCCCCTGACTCTCGAATGACCGGAGCCGACTCACCGGTGATCGCGGACTCATCGACGCTGGCGATGCCCTCGATGACATCGCCGTCGCCGGGAATGACCTCGCCCGCGGTGACCACGCATTCGTCGCCGAGATCGAGCGCGGTGCTCGCGACCTCTTCGATGGTGCCGTCGGCGCGGCGCACCCTCGCGACCGTCTCGGTACGTGTCTTGCGCAGCGTCTCGGCCTGTGCCTTGCCGCGGCCCTCGGCGATCGCCTCGGCGAAGTTGGCGAAGAGCACCGTGAACCAGAGGAACACGGCAACGAGGCCGACGAACACGTTCTCACTCGCGGCCGACTTCCCGAAGTCGCGGAAGAAGATGACGGTCGTGAGCACGCTGCCGATCTCGACTACGAACATGACCGGGTTGCGCGCCATCGTGCGCGGGTGCAGCTTCCGAAGACTGTCGACGAGCGCGCGGCGAACGATCGGGCCCTCGAAGAGTGGTCGGGCACTTCGCGAACTGGCCATGACAGTCGACGCCTCCTCTCAGATCTTCAGTTGCTCGACGATGGGACCGAGCGCGAGCACGGGCAGGAAGGTGAGTCCCACGACGACGACGATCACCGACACCAGGAGTCCGGCAAACAAAGGCGTGCCGGTCGGGAACGTGCCCGCCGTCGTCGGCACGCGCTGCTTACGCACGAGCGACCCGGCGATCGCGAGCACGCCGATCATCAGGATGAACCGCCCGACGAGCATGCAGATCCCGAACGTCGTGTTGAACCAGTTGGTGTTGCCCGACAGACCCGCGAACGCAGAGCCGTTGTTGTTCGAGGTCGACGTGTAGCCGTAGACCACTTCGGTCAGCCCGTGTGGACCCGGGTTGAGGATCGACTTCACCGGCGTGCCCATGACCACCGACGCGCCCGCGAAGCACAGGATCACGAGCGGCACCGCGAGGAGGTACACGACCGCGATCTTCATCTCGGCACCCTGGATCTTCTTGCCGAGATACTCGGGCGTGCGTCCCACCATGAGACCGGCGATGAACACCGCGAGAATGGCGAACACGAGCATGCCGTAGAGACCGGAGCCGGTGCCGCCCGGGCTCACCTCGCCGAACATCATGTTGACGAGCGGCATCATCCCGCCGGCCGGCGTGAAGCTGTCGTGGCCGGATATCACCGCACCGGTCGACGTGTGCGTCGTCGAGGAGGCGAAGAGCCCGGACGCGGCCGGCCCGAAGCGCGTCTCCTTGCCCTCCATGTTGCCGCCCGACTGCGTGGCGGTGACCTGCTGGCTCACGCGCGCGGCATCGAGCTTCGGGTTGCCGTTCGTCTCCATCACCATCGCGACCGCGCCGGTGGCGACCCAGAGGATCACCATCGCCGCGAGCACGGCGTAACCCTGCTTCTTGTCCTTCGCCATCTTGCCGAACGTCCACGCGAGCGAGAACGGGATGACGAGCAGCAGGTACATCTCGGCGAGGTTCGTGAGCGGGTTCGGGTTCTCGAACGGATGCGCCGAGTTGGCGTTGTAGAACCCTCCGCCGTTGGTCCCGAGCTCTTTGATCACTTCCTGACTCGCCACCGGCCCGGCAGGAATCTGCTGCGTCGTGCCCTCGACCGTCTTCACCTTCTGGTAGCCGTGGAGGTTCTGCACCATCCCCTGGCTGATGAAGAACACGCCGAACACGATGGCGGCCGGCACGAGGATCCGGGTGACCGTGCGCGTGATGTCGACCCAGAAGTTGCCGAGCGTGCCCTGCCGGCGGCGCACGATGCCGCGCACCAAGGCGATCGCGACGGCGATCCCGACCGCGGCCGACGCGAAGTTCTGCACTGCGAGTCCGGCCATCTGGGTGAGGTGGCTCATCGTGCTCTCGCCGCTGTAGTTCTGCCAGTTGGTGTTCGTCGTGAAGCTGACCGCGGTGTTGAACGCGAGTGGCGCGGGCACACCTTTCACCTGCGTCGGGTTGATGGGAAGGTGCTCCTGCACGCGTTGGAGCAGATAGAGGAAAAGGATCGATGCCGCGCTGAACGCGAGCACCGACATTGCGTAGATGTTCCAGCGTTGCTCGCGCTCCGGGTCGACGCCGCAGAGCCGGTAGACGAAACGCTCGATCGGTAGGAAGAAACGGTCGCCCGGCGCGCGCTTCTCCTCGCCGTAGACCTTGGCCATGTAGTTGCCGAGGAACGGCACGGAAACAGCGAGCAACGCGACGAGCGCGAGCGCTTGGAGCCAGCCGGCAGTGGTCATGCAGTCGTCAGAGCTTCTCGGGGAACACGAGGGCGTAGAGTAGATAGGCAGCAATGAGCACCGAGAGGACCAGCCCTACGATGTTGTCGGTGCTCACGCGACCTTCTCCTCGGCAGGTGCTTCGTCGAGCTCCGGCGTCGCGAGGTCGCTGTCTTTGTCGGGCCCGATCATGCGATCACACGCGACGACGAACGCCGTTGCGACCGCGAAGAACGCGAGGACCACAACGATGAACAACACGTCCTGCATCGTGCGTACCCCCTACTTCCTGCCGGCTTCGGCGATCGCGGCGCCGAACTGATCTGCGAGCGCGATGGCGAGCGCGCGGTCGTCGGGCGCGATCGCGACTCCAGTACCCGCCTGGGGCATGCGGAGCACGAAGCGTCCGACTTGACGACCGGCGCCCCAGACCGGCAGCTCCACGTCGGCACTGAACTCGCGGGGTGCGTCTTCATCGCCCGGGATCGTGATGCGACCGTGCTGCAGCTTCGGCAACGTGGTCGTGAACGGCGGACGCTCGAAGTGCGCGCTCTCGACGTGCAGGATGGCGACAAGCTCGTCTTGCAGCACGCGGACGAGTCTGCCGATCGGCTCGTTGCCGGCCGACAGCTGGGCGAAGTTGCGCATCTGGTGGATCTCGACGTCGCGCACCGCTGCCACGCGCTGATGCTCCCGGCTGCGCAGCACGATCTCGCCGACGACGAGACCGACGACGAGCAGCAGCACGGTCGTCCCCACGTCGTCGGCGCTGTCGATACGGAACGAGTTGTACGGCTGGGTGAAGAATAGATCGAACCAGAACGCGGAGCCGACGGCTGCGATCACACCACCCACGCGGCCGCCGGTGACCGCTGCGATCAGGATGACGACCACGAGCACCAGCGACACGTTGGTGGTGCGGATGTGTGACCGAGCCGGGATCAGCGCGACGGCGGTAGCGAGCGGACCGAGCAGTGCGATCAGCCAGCCTCGAAGCCCGATCGAAGGTCGCGGCGTCACACTGCGCTGCTCGCCCGCCATTGCAGTGGTATACCCGAGCGGCAAGGCGCTGAGAAGGACCCTGACGTTTCCTTGACGCGCCGACGGGCTCTCTTGACGAAACCCGAATCGGGCCGGCCCGTCAATCGTGGCCGGCGACGTCGTAATTGATCTCGGCGTCGACCCCGAGGATGTCGTGGGCCTCTTCGGTGTACACGCCGCCCTTGCGCTTGGAGAAGAGCACCGCACAGATCAGCACGATCAGTGACGCGCCCACGATCGAGAAGCGCGCGGCGTCGTTGTGTTGCAGGCTGATCACCGCCGGGAGGATCAGGAGCGAGATCAGGTTCATCACCTTGATGAGCGGGTTGAGCGCGGGGCCGGCGGTGTCCTTGAACGGGTCGCCGACCGTGTCGCCGATGACAGCGGCCTTGTGCGCCTCGGATCCCTTGCCGCCTTCATGGCCGTCTTCGATGTACTTCTTGGCGTTGTCCCACGCCCCACCCGAGTTGGATAGGAAGACGGCCATCAGCTGGCCGGTGAGGATCACGCCGGCGAGGAACGCGCCGACGCGAGATAGTTGATGCCGAACCCGACGATGACCGGACTGAGCACTGCGAGCAACGCGGGAGTCGCGAGCTCTCGGAGTGAGGCGGCGGTGCAGATATCGATGACAGGGCCGTAGTCGGGCTCCTTGGTGCCGGCCATGATCTTGCCGTCGGCGAACTGGTCGCGGACCTCCTGGACG
>CAWEZO010000009.1:0-121471 GCA_963813635.1 uncultured Actinomycetes bacterium
CCCGCAGGCGAAACAGATGCTCGGCAAAGCCATCAAGGCCGGCGTCAAGATCGCGTGCGGAACCGACGCGCCCGCCGTGCCGCACGGGCAGAACGCCAAGGAGCTCTGGGCCATGGTCGACCGCGGAATGACGCCGATGCAGGCGCTCCAAGCCGCAACGATGACGAGCGCCGAGCTCATCAACCGCAGCCACGACCTCGGACGTCTCGAACCTGGCTACCTCGCCGACATCATCGCCGTGCCCGGCGACCCCTCCGAGAACATCACGATGACCGAAGACGTCCGCTTCGTCATGAAGGACGGGGTCATCTACGCCGGCGAGACAGCACGATGAGCCGCGTCGCCATCGTCACCGGTGCGGCATCGGGGATGGGCGAGGCGATCGCCCGCCATCTCGCGCAGGCCGGCAACGCAGTCGCGCTGTTCGACATCGACGAGTCGAACGCGGCGCGAGCCGCGACCGACCTCACGGCCGCTGGTGCTCACGCGGTCGCGTACGCGGTCGATGTGGCCGATCGCGCGACCGTCGACGCCGCAGTCGACAAGGTGCGGCGTGAGCTCGGACCGATCGAGGTCATTGTCACGAGTGCCGGACGCTCTGCCTTCGAGCCGTTCGAGACGATCACCGAGGAATCCTGGCAGTCGATCTTCGCCGTGAACGTGCTCGGCACCTTCCACTGCATCCAAGCGGCGGTCGGCGACATGGTGACCGCGGGACGGGGACGCATCGTCACGATCTCGTCGTCGAGCGGGCAGCAGGGCGCACACCGAGCGGCGCGTTACGCGGCCTCCAAAGGCGCGGTCATCACCTTCACGAAGGCACTCGCCAAGGAGTACGGCCGCCGCGGCATCACGGTGAACAACATTGCACCGTCGTTGATCGACACTCCGATGCAACAGACGGCGCAGAGCGCGGGGAGCATCCCGAGTGCGGAAGCGATGGCCGCGCGCAGCCTGCTCCGCCGCCTTGGCAGCGTCGACGAGGTCGCTGCCACATGCGCGTTCCTCTGCTCCGAAGGCGCCGGCTACATCACCGGCCAAGTGATCGGTGTCAACGGCGGTTCCGTGCTGTGAGTGGTCCCGTCAGCGACACTCGACACTTGACGGGATAGTCAACCGCTGTGGATCTCGAGCTTTCTGAAGCGCAGGCGGCATTCCGCGACAACGTCCGCTCCGTACTCGCGCGTTCGTGTCCTCCTTCCGTCGTGCGCGCGGTGTACGAAGGCCAGGCCGCGCCGATCAAGTTGTGGCAAACGATGGTCGAGCTCGACTGGCCCGGGATCGCTATCGCAGAGCAGTACGGCGGGCTCGGCTCGAGCTTCGTCGAGCTCGTTATCGTCGCCGAAGAGCTCGGACGCGCCATGGTGCCGAGCCCGCTTCTCGCAACCACGACCCAGTTCGCGACCGCCATCGAGGAACTCGGTGACGAAACTGCGCGCCGGCGCTTCCTGCCATCAGTCGCGCGTGGCACATGCACCGGCACTCTCGCGTACGGCGAGCGCGGGAGCTGGACGGCCGACGCCATCGCGACGACCGCGCAACGGATTGGCGAAGCGTGGCGGCTCGACGGCGAAAAGCACGCGGTACTCGATGGCGCTGCTGCCGACGAGATCGTCGTGATCACGCGCAGTTCGCAAGGCATCGGCGCGTTCGTCGTCGCAAACAACGATCTCCAAAGGACGCCGCGGTCAGTGCTGGATCCGACGATACCGGTCGCCGACCTGCAGCTCGACGGCGTCGTCGTGCCGCCGGACCACGTGCTCGCGGAGCCAGGGTCCTCCCATGTCGCGCGAGCACTCGAGCGCGTCAGCCAACAGGCGACCGTCGCGCTTGCCGCCGCGACGACGGCAACGTGCCGCACCATCTTCGAAACCACGCTGGCCTATGCGAAGGTGCGCGAGCAGTACGGGCGGCCGATCGGTTCCTTTCAAGCACTCCAACATCGCCTCGCCGACATGTATCTCGCAGTTGAACGGGCGACGGCGCTGTGCTACTTCGCGGCGCTCACAATCGCAGAAGACGCCGAAGATCGTGCGATTGCGGGTTCGGCTGCCAAGGTCGGCGCCGGTGACTGTCAACGACTGGTCGTGGAGGAAGGGCTGCAGCTCCACGGCGGCATCGGATACATGTGGGAATCGGACCTGCACTTCGCGTTGAAGCGCGCCAAGGCCGGTGACGCCTTGTTCGGCGACGCGATCGCGCATCGCGCGCACCTCGCCCGGCACCTTGGACTCACGGCATGAAACTGTCCTTCGACGACTGGGTCGAGACGTTCCGCGCCGAGTTCCGCGCCTGGCTCATCGAAAACGCGCCCACGCGTGACGAGATAGCGGCCGACCCCGCGGTCTCGACCGCACACGTCCCCGACTGGGCCCGCCGCTGGGCTCGACGACTCTTCGACGCGGGCTGGCTCGTCCCCGGCTGGCCTCCCGAGCGCGGCGGCCGCAACGCGGGTCCGGTCGAAACGCTCGTCTACCTCGAAGAGCTCCTGCGCGCTGACGTCCCACGCACGACCAATCCCCAGGGTCTCGGCATCGTCGCACCGTCGATCTTCGACTACGGCAACGACGATCAGATCCACAACTACGCGATTCCACTCCTGCGCGGCGAACGCAGCGCATGTCTTGGCATGAGCGAGCCCGGCGCGGGAAGCGACCTCGCGTCTCTCAGCACGCGCGCCGAGCTGGACGGCGACCGCTTCGTCATCAACGGGCAGAAGGTGTGGACGTCAGGCGCGAACTACGCAGACTTCTGCTTCCTGTTCTGCAGGACCGATCGCGACGCTCCGAAGCACAAGGGCATCAGCGTCGTCCTTGTCGACATGGACACGCCAGGTGTGACGGTCCGTCCGCTGCCGGAACTTGTTGAGCCCGAGCAGCCCGACCTCAACGAGGTGTTCTTCGAAGATGTCGTCGTGTCCAAGGGGAATCTGGTCGGCACGATGAACGAAGGCTGGGAGATGGCCGGCGGTTCGCTGGCCCACGAGCGCGGCATGGTTTGGCTCCAATCCGTACTCGCGCTCGAAGAAGGTGTGCGCCGAGTGCTGAATGCGGCGCCTGCGCTGCTCGACCGTATGCCTCCCGGCGAGCGCGCCGTAACAGCTGACCGCGTGGTGAGCTCCTATGTCGACGCGATCGCGGCCCGGGCGCTCGGCTACCGAGCGTTCGCCAAGCTCCTCCGTGGCGCCACCGCACCCGAGCAGGCGCTGATGAAGGTGTTCTGCACCGAGGCGGAGCGCCGGCTCAACCTCGTCGCCTCCGAAATGAGCCGAGACCATGCACTCGACGCCATCGGCGGTCTCAGCCGCTACCAAGGCGGGTCGTGGACCGAGCGCTACTTCCTGGTGTTCGGCAACACGATCTCAGCCGGATCGTCAGAAATCCAGCGCAACATCATCGCCACACAGGTGCTCGGCCTACCGCGAAAGTGAACCGTCCTCCGACCGACTTGACCGCCTGTATAACGCCGGTACTGGGGCGCTCGCGATCGCGCGGCGAGGGTTGGACGAGGGACCGGATCGCGAGAGGACTGCGCACGCGCGACCCGCTCACTGATCGTCGGTCCGCGGAAAGTCCGCGGGACTTCGACAAACGGCGACCAACGACGCGAACTGCCGATGAGTGTCTTCGCAGGTCACGGCCGAGGTCGCCCCGACCGAGCAGGTCACAAAGGCCGCGTGTCAACGTTCGCAGGCGATGGGCACGTGTGGACGATGGTGCAACGCACTAACGACCCGAAGGACCACAGCGTTCGGGTCGCCGGTCTGAACGCAGTCACCGGCAGACCTACAAAGGGCGCTGACCTTCCGACGGAGCTCTTCATAGGCGCGATCGCCGTCACCTGAACCACGGATGCCCGAGGTACGCAACCCGATGGATGAGACACGCGAACAACCTGTACGCGGCCAGGAAGACGATCGTTGCCGAGGGAGCCGACATTGATCTTCGCCAGCACGGAAATCGCAATCGGCGCATCGGCTTCTCGCTCGCGTTGACCGCGCCGCGCATTTTGAATGCAAGTGCGTGCGGGTCTTCGTGGAGATGTGGAGGAGCGACGCGGAGCGGTTGGTTGATGCGACGGGCGCGGTGGTCGCGGGGTTGGTGGTGGCGGTGGTGAGCGTTCACGCGGTGGCGCGCGCGAGGAGCGTCTCGATCGCGTGCTTCGGGATCACGACTCGCCGGCCGAGCCGCAAGTGGGGAAGTTCGCCGCGTGCGACGAGCTCGTACGCGTGGGCACGCGAGATCCCCAGGAGCCGACCGGCCTCCTCGACCGTCCAGACCAGACGCTCTTCGTCGGGCCTCGCGGCTTCTGCTTCGTTCATTTCGACCTCCATTGCGCTGGTACCGCAGCTATGCGCGTTCGCCCGCGCCCGACGCGACTCGCCGATCCGGAGAATCCGCGGGCCCGCCATCGAGTCCGTGAGCTCCGCCGAGTCCTGCGCGCTCACCTCGGATAAGCGGTCACAGCTCCCGAAACGCGACGGCAAGCAGGTGGAAGGTTGGGCAGTGCAGTCGGTTGGTGCAGGGGTCGGTGCAGGCCAGCGTGGAGACCACATGGGAGTGTGCAGGCAGGGGTGCAGGTCCTATGAAGGTGATCCAGGCCGCGCCCGGGTGAAATGCGCGCGAGTGGCTGCGCGCCGGGATCGTCGGCGCTGCCGAAACGCGAGGCCCGGCGGCAATACTTGATCCATGCCCGCGACCCAGGTTCTCGTCGTTCTCGCCGTTCTCGCCGTCTGGGTACTCATCGGTCTCGTAACCGCAGTGGTGATGCGCCGTCGGGGCCACCATCTGTTCGCATGGGGGGCGCTCCGAGTGCTCATGGGTCCGCTGGTCATTCCGCTGGCAATATCGTCGGTCCGGTCCGATGCACCTTCGGAGGCCGTCATCGAGCCCGGCGATCCGGGTATCGGGCCGATCGACGTATTGATCGCGGTCGACGGGTCACCGGAAGCGACCGCGGCGATGTACTCGGCGGTCGAGCTGTTCGCGCTGAGCGTCTCGGGCGGGTCGCGCTGGTTGCTGTGCTCGACTACGACACGTTCGGGTCCACGGTGAGCTGGGATGAGCGAGAAGAAGCGTTGCGTGAGCTCGAGCGTGACAGCGTCGAGATCTCGCGCCGGTGTGAACGGCGACCCCAGACGGTGCTGTTGGGGGGCGTGCCGGCCGAGGCATTGCAGCGATCCGCGCTCGAGCACGACTTCGACGTCCTCGTCGCCGGACGCCGTGGTCACGGAGCAAGCCGAGCACTGCTCGGCAGCGTGGTCAGTCAGCTCGCTCGAGAGTCGCGCGCGCCCGTGCTGCTCGCGGCGTCGGCGTTACCAAGACCCGCCTGAGGAGCTGATCTCGTGGTCGGGGTGGAGATGCAGAACGCGCATCATGGTCTCGCGACCCACGAGGTGGTGCTGCTGCTCGAGACGGATGCTCACCGCGGTCTGAGCGATCACGAGGCCGAGCGGCGGCTGCAACGGTTCGGGCCGAACCTCTTGCCGGCGCTGGAGACGGCGGGGCCGCTGGTTCGGTTCGCCCGCCAGTTCAACCATCCGCTGATCTACGTCCTGCTCGCCGCCGGGATGGTGACGCTGGCGCTGGGCGAGATGGTGGACTGCGTCGGTCATCTTCGGGGTGGTGCTGGTCAACGCGGTCGTCGGGTTCGTGCAGGAGTCCAAGGCCGAAGCGGCGCTGGACGCGTTGCGGGCGATGGTGCACACCCAGCGCGAAGGTGCGCCGCGGACGGTCACGAGCAGAAGCTTGCCGTCCGAGCGGCTGGTGCCGGGCGATCTGGTGCTCGTCGAGGCGGGCGACAAGGTCCCGGCCGACCTGCGGCTCCTGGAACACGGCGAGCTCCAGGTCGACGAGTCGGCATTGACCGGCGAGTCGGTCCCGGTCGTCAAGGACGAGGTGGTGCTGCCCGCCGCGACGCCGGTCGCGGATCGACGGAACATGGTCTATTCGGGCACGCTCGTCACGCACGGGGCCGGCACCGGAGTGGTGGTCGCGACCGGCGCGGAGACCGAGCTCGGTGAGATCCATCGCCTGGTCGGCACCGCGGACACGCTCGCGACGCCGCTGACGCGCAAGCTGACGTGGTTCAGCAAGGTGCTGACCGTGGCGATCCTCGGGCTGGCCGCGGTCACGTTCGGAGTCGGCGTTGCTCCGAGGTGAGGCGCGCGAGCGAGATGTTCACCGCGGCGGTCGCGCTGGCGGTCGGCGCGATCCCCGAGGGGCTTCCGGCCGCGGTCACGATCACGCTCGCCATCGGCGTGAGCCGCATGGCTCGGCGTCGAGCAGTAGTGCGCCGGCTGCCCGCGGTGGAGACGCTGGGCAGCACGACGGTGGTCTGCTCCGACAAGACCGGAACGCTGACCGAGAACCAGATGACGGTGCGGACCGTGTGGACATCCGATGACTCCGTTCGCGGTTACCGGGTCCGGATACGCGCCCGAGGGCGCCGTGCTCCATCACGGTCAGCCGGCACCGGTGGATGCCGACGGCAGCGCTGCGCTGGACGTTGCTCGCGGGCGCGGCGTGCAACGACGCTCGACTGAGCCATGTCCGACGGAACGTGGAGCCGTCGTCGGCGATCCGACCGAGGGAGCGATGCTCGTCGCCGCCGCGAAGGCGGGTCTGGACCGCGAGACGGTTCGCGCCTCGTTCCCGCGAGTTGGCGGCCATCCCGTTCAGCTCGGACCGCCAGTACATGGCGACGCTGCACCGTCCCGTTGACAGCAGCCCGTCGGTCATCCTGGTGAAGGGCGCCGTCGAGCGGGTGCTCGAGCTGTGCGGACTCGAGATGGCAGCAGACGGGCTCACACCGGCACCTCGATGTCGACCGCGTCGCTGCGCGCCGCCGACGAGCTCGCTCAGCAGGGACTGCGGGTGCTCGCCATGGCCGACGGGCCAGACCGTCGACCCGGTGGCCTTCGAGGACGGATCGTTCGCCGGCACGCTCGTCTTCACCGGGTTGCAGGCGATGCTCGATCCGCCCCGACCTGCGGCAGCCACCGCGATCCGGCTCGTGTCACAGCGCCGGCATCGACGTGAAGATGATCACCGGAGACCATGCCGCAACGGCCACTGCCGATCGCCACGCAGCTCGGATTGCTCGACGACCGAGCGCCGCGACGGCGACGTGCTCACCGGGGAGCGAGCTCGCGGCGCTGTCATCTGACGACTACCCCGAGGCGGTCGAGCGCGCGTCGGTGTTCGCCCGGGTCTCACCGGAGCAGAAGCTCCGCCTCGTCGAAGGTCTCCAAGCCCGCGACCACGTCGTCGCCATGACCGGCGACGGCGTCAACGACGCACCCGCGCTGCAGCAAGCCGACATCGGTATCGCGATGGGACGGAGCGGCACCGAGGTCGCCAAGGAAGCCGCCGACATGGTGCTCACCGACGACGACTTCGCGACCATCGAGGCAGCCGTCGAGGAGGGCCGCGGTGTGTTCGACAACCTCACGAAGTTCATCGTGTGGACCCTGCCCACCAACATGGGCGAAGGTCTCGTCATCCTCGTCGCGATCGTGCTCGGCATCGCGCTGCCGATCCTGCCGGTCCAGATCCTGTGGATCAACATGACCACCGCGGTTGCGCTCGGTCTCATGCTCGCGTTCGAGCCCAAGGAAGACGGAATCATGCTGCGGCCACCGCGCGACCCGCGCAAGCCGCTGCTCACCGGCGCGCTCGTCCTCCGGATCCTGCTCGTTTCGGCGCTGCTCGTCGGTGGCTCCTGGTGGCTGTTCGAATGGGAGCGGGGCAACGGCGCGTCGATCGCTGAGGCCCGGACCGCGGCGCTCAACCTGTTCGTCGCGGTCGAGGCGTTCTACCTCTTCAGCTGCCGTTCGCTCACCGGTTCGATGTGGCGCGTCGGAGTGTTCTCGAACCGGTGGATCATCGGTGGGGTCGCACTCCAGGCGATCGGTCAGCTCGCGATCACCTACCTGCCGGTGATGAACGACGCGTTCCAGACCGCACCCATTGGATTCAGCGTCTGGCTGCGGATCTTCGCGCTCGCCGCCGCTGCCAGTCTGGTGGTAGCGATCGACAAGCGCGCACGGCGTGCGCCGCTCTGAGGAGGCGATCTCGTTTGCAGGATCGGAGATCGTCGAAGGACCGGCCAGTGGACCTGCCGGCCGGTCCGTCACGCGCCGGGGAAATCTGACGCGACCACGGACCGCAGCGCTGCGACGAAGTCGGGCAGGAGTTCCGTCGGCTCTGTTGCGTTGAGTCGGAACTGGCCGTGCAAGACGGAGCTGCGCTCCGTTTCCGTTCAGATGACTCGGGCGAGTTCGGTGAACGCGGCCGCGATGCGCCGATGGGACCGGGCGTCGCCCCCGAGTTGGTAATGGCCGCGCCGAAGGTTCTGCATGAACGCGTGACCGCGCATAATCACGCGTGCGGTTTGGTCGCGTTTGAGTCCGCGCATCGGACGGAGGCGGGACTTGAGCCGGCCGTGGTCTGATTCGATCTTGTTGTTCGCGTACTGCTCGGTGTTGTGGAGCACAGCAGGCATGAGCTCGTCAACGACCGCCAGCAAGGTCCAGGCGCGGTCAGTCACTACCTCAGTGGGCTCGCCGTGAGCGCGAAGCGCGGTCGCGAAGAACCGCCGCGCCGCCCGGGTGTCGCATCGGGCTGAGACGTAGACGTCGATGATCTGACCGTGCTGGTCGATCGCCCGGTAGACGTAGCGCCACCGGCCAGCGACCTTCACATAGGTCTCATCCACAAACCAACGGTCACCCACCGCGTGCCGGCACGGCCGCGCCGCCTCCGCGAGGAGCGGCGTGAAGCGCGCACCCACCGGTACACAGTGGCGTGATCGACCTCAATCCCACGGTCGGCCAAGAGCTCCTCGACATCGCGATACGACAAACCGAACCGCAGGTACCAACGCACCGCGAGGACGATGATCTCGGGAGGGAACCGGAACCCGGCGAACGCAGAGCTCGGCACTGCGGGTACAGGACGAGCATGAGACCGCAGCATCCCACCACTGTCGCCCGCGAACGCGGGCATGGCCCAATGCAACAGAGCCACCCGGCCACTGTCGCGCGCGGCTCGGCGCCTCGGCGTCAGTGGCTGAACTTCACGACGGGCAGGATCCGCGCCAGCCACTTCGGCAGGTACCAGTTCCGTTCGCCGAGCAGGGCCATCGTCGCCGGGACGAGCATGATCCGCACCACGGTGGCGTCGAGCAGCACGGCCATCGCGAGGGTGAGTCCGAGCTCGGTCGGCGGGATCGGTCCGGTGACACCGAACGCGATGAACACCACGATCATGACGAGCGCGGCGTTGGTGATCGGCCGACCGGTGCGGGCAATGCCCTCACGGATCGCGCGGTGCGTGTCGCCGGTGGCTTCGTAGCGTTCGCGGATCGCGGCGAGCAGGAAGAGCTGGTAGTCCATCGAGAGGCCGAACAGCAGCGCGAAGAAGAACAACGGCGCCCACGCGTCGACGAAGCCTTGGTGCTCGATGCCGAGCAGCCCGGTGCCGATCCCGTGCTGGAACACGAGCGTCGCGAACCCGAACGCCGCGCCCGACGGTGACGAGGTTCATGAGAATCGACGTGAGCGCGATGACGAGGCTGCGGAACACCAGCAGCAGGAGCACGAACGCGAGCAGCGAGGATCAGACCGATCGCGAGCGGCGCCCGACCGGTGAGCACCGACGTGAGGTCCGCGTTCTGCGCGGCCGGCCCACCGACGCGGGCGCCAGGAACGGCGGTCGCGAGCCGGTCACGGAGCCGGTGGACGAGCGCAGCGGTCCGCGAATCGTCGACCGGCGTCGAGCCGGTCACCCGCACGACGGTCCGGCCCGACGCAGCCGGTGCGGTCACGACGCGGGCATCGACGACGCCGGACTGCGCCGACGCGACCCGGACGACCTTCGGCGAGTCGGCCGGCGGAACGGTGATGAACACCGGCGCGGCGGCACCCGGGCCGAACGACTGCACGAGCATCTCGTAGCCGTCACGGCTCGTACGGCCGTGGTCGACGACCCGGGCGCCGGGCATCCCGAGATGGATGCCGACTGCCGGGAGCACCAGCGCGCCGAGCAGCACGATCCCGACCGCGAGGACCGTGCCCGGGCCGTCGCAGCGCGACGCCGGTCCACCGGGCCCACCGACCCTCGGCGACGATGTCGGGATCCTTCTTGCCCCGCGTCACGAGCACCTTGTCGCCGAGAGCGACGAGCAGGGCCGGCAGCAAGCGTCAGCGACGCGAGCGCCACCGCGACGACGGACAGGATCATCCCGAGCGCCATCGAGCGGAACACCATGACCGGCACGAGGAACACCGCCGCGAGGGCGAGCACGACCGTGAGGGCGGAGAGGAACACCGCCTTGCCGGCGGTCGAGAGCGTGTTCTCGATCGCGGCGATCGCGTCCTTGCCCTCGATCCGTTCCTCGCGGTAGCGGCTGACGATGAACAGGCTGTAGTCGATGCCGACCGCGAGGCCGATCATCATCGAGAAGTTCATCGACCACACCGACAGCGGCGTCGCCATCCCGAGCAGGTGCAGAAGCGCGAACCCGACCGCGATGCCCGGCCAGGGCGAGCAGGAGCGGCAGGAGCGCGGCGATCACCGAGCCGAACGCGAAGAACAAGCAGGATCATCGTCGGGACGCCGCTGACGAGCTCCGCCTTGTGCAAGCGCCTCTTCGTTCACCTTGTTGAAGTCGCTCCACACCGGCCACTCGCCCGTCACCTCGGCGCGTGACCCCGGCGCGAGCTTCAACCCGCTGACGTAGCTGCCCAGGGCCCCGGCCGCGACCGGGCGGCTCGCGTCGGACGTGACCGCGAGGTCGACCGGCACGATCGCGGTGCGACCGTCGCGCGAGATGAGCCCGGCATCGGCCGGCAGCGTGAGCGGGTTCGCGACCGAACGGGCCCCGGGAGCACCGAGCCAGCGCGCGCACGAGCGACTGCAGGCCGCCCGGATCGGACGCGATCGGCGTGCGACTGGCGGTACACGACGACCGGGTTCTCGGCGCCGAGCGCCGGAAAGTCCTTCCGCAGCTCGTCGCGCACGTTCTGCGCCGTCGACCCCTGCGCCTCCCACCCCGCACCCGAGAGCGCCCCGGTCAGCGTGAGCGCCAACGGCGCGGCCGCGAACGCGACCACGAGCCAGACCGCGATGACGACCCGGCGATGCCGGGCCATCGACGCCGCCAGGCGCGAGAACAGCGCTCGAGTGTCGGGCGGCCGCCGACGGGCTGATGCTCGATCGTCGGGGTACCGGCGGGTGTCGAGGTCGTGGCCATGCCTGCTCCTGGGTGTGACGGGAATACCCCCATGGGTATCGGCCGTTACCGTAGTACATACCCCATGGGGTATCAACCGACGAGCGGAGGAGGACTGCGATGACGCAACTCGTTCATGCCGACGACACGACTTTCGACGACGAGGTCCTGCAATGCCACCGGTGCCGGTGGTCGTGGACTTCTGGGCCGAGTGGTGCGGCCCGTGCCGGATGGTCGCCCCCGAGCTCGAGGCCCTTGCCGCCGAACACGGCGACACCATCAAGGTGGTGAAGGTCGACGTCGACTCCGCACCCGCCGTGGCCCGGCGCTACGCCATCTCGGGCATCCCGACGATCGCGCTCTTTCGCGACGGTCAGCCCGCCGGCCTTCTCGGTCGGAGCCAAGCCTCGGCACATGATCGAGACCGACCTCGGGCTCACGCCCGCCGGCCGCTGAGCCCACTGCATCCGATGCGCAGCATCCAGACGACACTCGACGCACCGATCGGCGAAGCCGAAACCGAGGTGCGCGCCGCGCTCGCGGAACAAGGCTTCGGTGTGCTCACCGAGATCGACGTCGCCGCGACCCTCCACGCCAAGCTCGGCGTCGAGCGGCCACCGTTGAAGATCCTCGGTGCATGCAACCCGCACTTCGCGCACCAAGCACTGCAGATCGACCCCTCGGTCGCGCTCCTCCTCCCGTGCAACGTCGTGTTGGAGACCACCGCGACCGGCACCCGCATCTCGGTGGTCGACCCTCGCGAGCTGATGACCGGCCCCGCGTTCGCGTCGCTGGCCTCACAAGCCGCCGACCAGCTCACCGCCGCGCTCGCCGCGCTCGGTAGCGCGGTCTCCGAGAGCGTCTCGTGAGGTTCCGGGTACTCGCATCGGTCGCGACGCTGGTCGTGGTTGCCGCCGCGTGTGGTGGCACGGGCTCGACGCGAACGGTGCAACCGCGGGCGGGTCAGTTCCGCCTCGACGAGTGGTCGATCACCGCAGACCAGGCGACGCTCCCGACCGGGCGCCAGACCATCACAGCCGCGAACGTCGGCCACCACACCCACGAGCTCGTCATCGTCAAGGCCGCCGACGCCGCGTCGCTGCCGACCAAGGCCGACGGCTCCGTCGACGAGACCCAACTCGAACGGGTAAAGGTCGGCGAGATCGCCGACGTTCCCGCCGGCACATCACGACACAAGACGATGCAGCTCAGCCCCGGCGCGTACGTCGCGTTCTGCAACATCGTCGACGGGATGGGCATGGGCAACGGCCCGATGGGCCAGATGGGCGGCGGGATGCAGCATGTGCACTTCGCGCTCGGGATGCACACGCAGCTTCACCGTCGCGTCGGGATCGTGACCGCCCGGCGAAGCCAGTGGGTTCGCATCGGGGGGTCCATCACCGTGCGCTTGGCCGCGCTCCAAGCGTCGTCGAAACGGTTCCTCGGCATCGAGGTTGTGGCCTACGAACATCCATCCTCCGACAGGGAACGGCGGGAGAGCCGTGCTGCCGGCGGGGCGATACAGACCGGCCGACGCCGCGAAGAAAGCGGTACCGGACAGATAGCCGGGAACTGCGACGACCCCGGGTGGATAGTCCTGCAGCTGCTCGAGCCGTCGGCGGAAGCCCTCGATCGGATGCTCGCACACGCTCCCAGCATGCCTCGCACGGTTGGCTGACCCGGGGCCCCGTACCGAGGCACGGGCGACGACGACCGGTGCCGGCGAAGGGGCTCTACCCCGAATAACGGTAGGCCGTCAGGGTCCCGGTCGTGTCCGGTCTGTCGACGATCGCGTCTCGTGCCTTCGGCCGAACAGCTCGCGCAACTTGGTCGTGATCCCCCCGTTCTGGCAGGATGAAAACGTGAACCAGAAGCGTCTTTGGCGAGTTCTTGCCCTGGTTTCGGGAGCCGTCTCCGCGGCGCTTGTTCGGCAGGCTGCGGTCGCGATTTGGCGGACCAGTCGGCGCGAGGATCCGCCAGCGCAGCCCGGTGCGCGCGATGTGAGGTGGCGCGACGCCCTGATCTGGACGATCTCCGTCGCGGTCGGAGCAGCTGTCGCGCGTGTCGTTGCGGAGCGGACGGCCGCCGCGGCGTGGAGTGCTGCAACTGGATCCCCTCCGCCGATCGACGAATAGGCCGCGGCTGAGCCCACCCGGGGCAACGACTACCGACACGGACTCATCCTGGGCCTGGGGCGGATCGTCTGCCCTCTGAGTGTGCGAGCCTCTTAGCGGGCATGGCAGTGGCCATGAGAGTCGTCCAACGAGTCGTGAGCGCCATTGATGCTTGGCAGCAACGACATGGGCTGCCGGCGTTCGTCTTTGGTGTGATCAGGAAGTTCGGTGACGATCGTGGCGGACACTTCGCCGCGATGATCGCGTACTACGGCTTCCTGTCGATCTTCCCGCTGCTGCTGGTGTTCGTCACGACGCTCGGCTTCTTCCTCCACCTGGCGCGTTACCGGAACGAAGTCCTCGAGACCGTCCGGGCGCCCTCCCGGCGCCGGCAAGCTCGTTGGGATCACGCTCGTCAAGGCGAAGCAATCGCTCGATGGCGCCAAGCCGATCGTCATCACGATCCCCGAGCGGGTCACGATCGATCCCGCTGCCCTCGCGCCCGTCGTCCAGTCCGCCGCGTAGCCGCCTCCGAGTCAGGAATCGCCGCGGAAGATGGCGCGTGCTTCCTTGAGGCCGTAGAAGACGATGACGAACCCAGCGAGTGGGTCTGCCCACCACGCGCCCAGGGTCGTGTTGAGGGTGAGTCCGGCGAGCACGGAGACCGCGAGGAGACCGTCAATGAAGGTGACGTGCCCTTCGGTCTCGAGTACCGGGTTGTTGAGTGTCTTGCCGGTGCGGGCCTTGCCCGCGGCGAGAGCGAACATGACCATCGCGGTGAGCGCTGTCCACGCAATGCCCACGGGGCTGTGTTTGGGGTGAGCGCCGGTGGCGAGCACAATGGTGGACTGCACTGCGATGTAGATCGACAGCGCGATGAACGCGAAGCCGATGACTCGCAGCGCTCGGCGTCGGCGGTTCTCGCCTGTGGCTGACAGTTCCCAGAGCACCACGGTGCTCGCGCCGATTTCGACGAGGCTGTCGAGTCCGAAGCCGGCGAGAGCGACTGAGCGTGCCCGGATTGCTGCGAAGGCGGGTACGACGATTCCCACGGCGTTCCAACCGAGCGTGATGCGCTCCAGCACGACGCCGCGGCGCAAAAGTTGAGCGGTCGTCTCGGTGCTGACCGGTCGGTGGGACGGTGTCACCAGCCTGAGAATACGCACGGCAAATCCGCCGAGAGCCGCTCCGGGGAGTGTCTGGCCGCCAACGCGGCGGCCGGGCGCTGGTCGAGCGCGGTTGATCCCTAGGCTGAAAGCGTGTCGGTCTGGCCGCTTCTCGCTGGCGCGGTGGTTGCCCTGCTCGCACTTTGGGTCGCGCTCGTCGCGACGTTGTTGTTCATGCGGCCAGCCGACCTCACGGCGGGTGACGCGGCTCGCCTACTGCCTGACACGCTGCGGCTGCTTCGACGACTTGCGGGCGATCACGCCTGCCGCGGGGGTGCGGACGAGGCTCTGGCTGGTATTCGGCTATCTCGTGATCCCGTTCGATGTCATCCCGGACTTCATACCGGTCATCGGCTACGCCGACGATGTCATCATCACCTTCGCGGTGTTGCGGAGCGTCGCGCGGCGCGCCGGCCCCGCAGCACTTGCGCCCCACTGGCCAGGAACCCCGAAGGGCTCACCGCGTTGCAAAAGCTTGCGGGGCTGCCCGCGGTCTGATCAACGGCCCGCAGCCAGAGCTCGCACGTCAGTCCGCGAAAGATCCGCGGGACTCCGAAAAGCGACGAGGGCGAAGCGAACTACCGAGCAGTGTCTTCGCAGGTCACGCGGCGAAGTCGTCGCGACGGCGCAGGTCGCAAAAGGCGGCGTGTCTACGTTCGCAACGCAGAGGTCATGGATCACGCGACGGCGAACCAGGTTGTCCGCGGATCGCGTGTACTCGTGGTTCGCGCGCCGCACGCCGAACCGAGTATTTGGTTCTACTGGAGCTGGCGGGATGGTGAGTGGCAGCCCCGGCGCTTCGGTGATGTCGACGACTGCAACCGCCAATTCGTCGGCCGGCTCGGGCGAACATCTGCCGTCACGACGCACCGGCCCGGGACCGTCCGCAGCGGCGGGAGGCGGGACCCGGTTGCTGAACGATTGACAAACGGCGCAGCGGGCGGCGCTACCGTGATTGCGTGGGCCGGCTCGACGGGAAGATCGCGATCATCACCGGCGCGGGCTCGGGGATAGGGCGGGCGGCCGCGCTGCGCTTCGCCGCGGAAGGCGCGCAGGTTCTCTGCGCCGACGTCAGCGGTCGGCAGGATGCGGTCGCGGCGACGATCGGCGCCGCCGCGCTTGCGGTACACGCCGACGTCACGCGATCGGACGACGTCGCTGCGATGGTGGCAGCCGCCGCGGAGCGCTTCGGCACGCTCAACGTCCTGTTCAACAACGCCGGCGCGGGCGGCCCGCTGCTGCCGCTGGCCGATATCGACGAGGCCACGTACGACACGGTCGTGAACGTGAACCTTCGGTCTACGTTCCTCGGCATGAAACACGCGATCCCCGTGATGCTGAGCGGCGACGGCGGTTCGATCATCAACACAGCATCGGCCGCGGGGCTCGTGGGGTGGAAGCACCTCGCCGTCTACTCCGCTGCCAAGGGCGGTGTCGTGCAGATGACGAAGGCGGCGGCGCTCGACTACGCGACGTCCGGGATCCGCGTGAACGCCGTCTGCCCCGGTTTGACATGGACGGGGCTCGCCGGTGCGGGTGACGACACCCCGCCGCCCGCCAACTCGGCGCCGCCCCAGCCGATGCAGCGTTGGGGGCTGCCGGAGGAGATCGCGGCCGCCGCGCTCTTCCTCGCGAGCGACGAGTCCTCGTTCGTGACCGGCGCCGCTCTCCCTGTCGACGGAGGCTACGTCGCGCGCTGAGGAGAGGGACGACCGGTGGCGCAGCGGCGACGCGTGGGCGCGGAGAGCTCGAAGACGCGGGCGCTCGCTCGACACCACCGAGCGCATGATCCCGACGCGGGATACGCCGCTGTCACCTCCCGTCAGGTCGCCGTGGCCGCAGGGGTCACACCGCCCCTGATCCACTACAACTTCCCGACGCTTGACGACCTGTTCCTTGCCGTCTTTCGCCGCCGGGCCGACGAGCAGCTCGAACGGCAAGCCCGCTACCTCGCGTCCGAGCAGCCGCTGGCGTGCGCTGTGGACGTTCAGCAACGACCCGGCGGCCGTCGCCTTCACGTTCGAGTTCATGGCGTTGGCGAACCACCGCAAGTCGATCGCCAGCGAGATCGCGACGTATGCCGAACGGTTCCGGGCAGCCCAGGGCGCTGCCCTTGAAGGCGCGATCGCCGCCGGCAACACAAACGTCGGTGACGCCGGCGCTGCCGGTCTGATCGCGGTCCTGAACAACACTGCGCGCGGTCTCGTCATGGAACGCACCCTCGGCATGACGTCCGGCCACGACGAGGCGGTCGCGCTCGTCGACCGTTACCTCGACACGGTCGAACCCGTCGCGGCGCGTCGCCGTCGCTGATGCCTCGCGTCACGCCGTTACGCGGCCGCCGTTGACGCCGATGACCTGGCCGGTGACGTCGCCAGCATCGTCGGAGACGAGGAACGAGCAGGCGGCCGCGATGTCCTCGCCCGTGCCGATGCGCCGCACCGGAATGCGTTCCGCTACCGCTTGGACTGAGCCGCCGAACATCCCTCGCCGCTCCGATTCGCGAACTCCGTATCGCCCCCGCCGTCATCCGACAGTTCGCGCGCAGTGAGCAGGGTTGCCTTCTCCGGCACGTCGTCGGTGGCGCCGTCGATGTGCCAGTAGAACGTGCCCTCGCGATACGCCGCGAGCGCGCTCTTCGACGCGTCGCGCGTCACCGCAGAGATCTCGGGATACACCGCGTGGTTGCCGAGCGGCGCGATGACGACCTCGCCCAGCATCCGGTTGAACGCAACGAGATCAGCGTCGCTGATGTCGGCCTCGCGGTAGATGACGACGCCGTGCCGCTCGAGCGCGGCCAAGCACTCGTCGGCCACGGCTCGATCGAGGAAGTCGTGGGCGGTGATGCCATGGATCTCGAGGCCCGTGGTCGGCGTGAGCGGGCTCGTCGCCGCCCGCCTGCTTATGCCCGTCATACCGCGGGCTCGACGACGCTATCGAAGAACGCCGAACCCGAGTCGGGGATCGTCGGCTGCTTGAAGATGTTCACGGCGTACGACACGAGAATCATCGAGTAGAGCAGCTGGAGCAAGCGCGTCGCGTCGTCGGGGAGGTCCCGGATGTCGAGCCGGCTGAGGTACTCGATCGCCTCTTCGGCACGTGCCGCGACGGCGTCGTAGAACTCACTCAACTCGTCGATCGACTTCGACAGCCGCGTCGCGTAGCGCGCGTCACGCGTCGGCTTGGCCCAGTCGGCGACGTACCGCTGGAGCTCAGCGAACTCGGCGGGCAGCGTCGTGGCGATCATGGAGTTTTCCCGGCCTTGTACGCCGCGACAGTGTCGCGCACGACCTTGTGGAAGTTGCGGATGAGCAGTTCCTGGTCGCTCAGGTAGAAGGTGCGCTGCGCGCGCGACGACAACGCCGAGTGAGTTGCTTCGATCGTGTTCACGTCCTGCATCGCGAACTCCATCGTGCTATCGACGACCAGTTCCTGCGCGAGACGTTCCAGCGCGTTCGCGGGTGGCACGAAGTACATATCGATCTCGTAGACGTGCGAGTCGACCGTCTCGGGCCAGTACGTGTAGGTGATGTAGTAGTTGCGGGCCCAGATCTGCACCGACAGATTGGGGAACAGCCAGAACTGGTCGTTCCCCCACGAGCGGATGTCGCCCCTGTTCAAGAACGCGGGGAGCGGACCGATGTCGGGCACGTCGTCGGGGCCGAACAACCCGGCCCGGAACAAGCGGTAGACCCACCCCTGGTCGCGCGCTGCCTTTCCGGCGCTGCGGGGCTCGCGCAGCGGCAGCGGCGGCGGCCCGGGCACGGACGTCAGCATGTGCGGACCGAACAGGTCGTAGTGATAGGCATCGACCGGTGGCACGAGCTTCTCGGCCTTGCGCACATCAGGGTCGATGAAGCGCCCGTGGACGTACGGCGGGTGGTACCACTCGCACACCGAGTCGATCGCCAGCTTCCAGTTGCCATGGATCCGCGTGCGGAACCCGTACCGCTGCGTCATGAGGTGGAACGGATAGGCGTCGAGTTCGAGGATCCGGTCGCCGAGATACTCGCGCAGCGGCACGGGGTCGTCGGCGAGGCTCACGAAGATGAAGCCCGCGAAGACGTCGCAGTGCACGGCCGGCATCGCGAGCAGGCTCTTCGGGAGGTCGAAGAACTCCTGCTCGTTGGTGACGTGCGTGACCTTGCCCTCCAAGTCGTATCGCCACCCGTGGTACTTGCAGGCGAACTCGCGCGCCGCGCCGCCGCACTCCGCTCGCGGGTGCTCCTGCCACACGACTTTGTTCCCGCGATGCGCGCAGACGTTGTGGAACGCATGCACGGTGTCGTCGAGCGTGCGCGCCACGACGATCGACGCGAGGCCGCCCGGCAGCTCGCGTGTGAAGTAGGTGCCCGGCCGGCGCAACCGCTCGGCGCGGCCGACGTACAGCCACAGTCGCTTGAAGATCGCTTCGCGCTCAACCGCGAAGAACTCGGGCGAGATCGCGTCGTCGTAGTTCACCGGCCCTGTGCCGAGGTCGGGGTAGCGGGGCGTGAACTTGCCCTTGCCGGTGGCCAATCGATCCTGGATGTCGGTCATGGTTGCGGCTCACTCCTCTTCGTTGGCCCATGGCTTCTGGTCGTACGGCCGGTCGAGCGGTGCCATCCCTCCGCCAAAGGGGAAGAACTCCTGCTGCGCGTAGGTCTCGCGCGCGAGCCCGTGACCGAGCTCGTTGAGGAACGCACGCTTGAGCTCTTGCGTGAACAGCTGCCGCGTGTAGCGCAACACCAGCGGCGGTCGTTTCACCAGCTCCCGGGCGAGCTCCCACGCGCGATCCATGAGCTTGTCCTTGGGCAACACCTCGACGACCGCGCCCCATTCGAGCGCTTCGTGCGCGGTGAGCTGCTTGCCGGTCAGCAAGAAGTACCGCCCGCGGTTGTGGCCGACGAGGAAGTTCCAGATCACGTGTTGGCCGTCGCCGGGGACCTGGCCGCGTGGGAAGTGCGAGACGTCCTGGAAGTAGGCGTCCTCGGACGCGAGCACGATGTCGCCCATCAACGGGACCTCGGAGTGGATGTTGCACGGGCCGTTGACCGCGCTGATCATCGGCACGTCCACGTCGAGGACGTTGGTCGTGAGATGGCGGTTGTACCACGCCTTCTCGTCGAGCTTGTAGAGCCCGCGGACTCCCGGCATCGCGTCGTAGATCGGCGGGTCGGGGAGCTCGCCGTTGGGCAGCAGGCCCCAGTCGGCGTTGTAGTTGTCGCCCGTGCCCGTGTGGATCAGCACCTTGATCTCGCGATCGCCGGCGACGTCGGCGAACGCGTCCGCCATGTCGTCGTGCGCCTTCCAGTCCCACACCAGGCTGCCGCCGTTGGTGTGACACTGCATCAGCAGGATCCCCTCGGGGCTCAGTTCGAACCAATAGTTGGCGTACCGGTCTTTGTACTCGGCATACCTACTGCGCTTGGCCACTGCGGCAGTGAAGCACCGCCGACGTTGTCTTTCAACCGTTCAGCAAAGTACGGTCCAGCGCTGTGGGACGGCCCTTCCGCTTCGCAGTGCAGGCGGTGAAAACCAGGTCGGCCGGGGCGTGGCGCGCCCTCGCGCATCAGGTCGAAGACCTCGGCTACAGCACGCTGTTCCTCGCCGACCACTACCTCGGCAAGGGCCCGGCGATGCAGAAGGCGCACCAGTTCCCCCAGCACGTGGCGCCGATCGCGGCGATGGCAACCGCCGCGGCGCACACGACGCGGCTACGCGTCGGCTGCCGCGTGTTCTGCATCGACTACCACGTGCCGGCCGTGCTCGCGAAGGAGGCTGCGACGGTCGACCTCCTCTCCGACGGCCGGTTCGAGTTCGGCATCGGCGCGGGGTGGAGTGAGCCCGAGTACCAAGCGATCGGCCTCTCGTTCGGGCGCCCCGCCCACCGCGTCGGGAAGTTGAAGGAGGTGGTGGCGCTGTTCAAGGCGCACTGCACGGAAGCGCAGCTCGACATCGACGGCACCTACGTGACGGCAACCGGTTACGCACCGCTCCCGCCGCCCGTGCAGCGGCCGCACCCGCCGATCATGATCGGCGGCGGCCGCAAGGGCGTGCTGTCGTTCGCGGCGCGCGAGGCACAGATTGTCAGCATCAACAACGTGCCGTACGACGCGGTCAACGGTGCGGGCTTCACGCCACAGGGCGAGGCGACGCGCCGAATCGGGTTCGTCCGCGACGCCGCCGGCGAACGGTTTGCCGACCTCGACATCGAGGCGTCGCCGTTCTTCACGCAGATCACCGACGACCCGCTCGGCGCGGCGGCGCGCATTGCGGCGGCGACCGGCATCGCCGAACAGGGTTTGGTCGAGCACCCGAACGTCTTGCTCGGCCGCGTCGACGATCTCGTCGATCGCCTCCTCGAGCGCCGCGAGAGCTACGGTGTCAACTACGTGACGATCCAGCAGTCGGAGGTCGAGTCGTTCGCCCCGGTCGTCGCCCGGCTGGCCGGGCACTGACTCCGCATATGGGCGAAGGACCGCTCCGAGGGGTCCGGGTCGTCGAGGCGGCCACGCTCGCGGCGGGCCCTCTTGCCGGTGCCGTCTTCGAGAAACGGGGCCTCGTCACCGCGCAGAGTGCGCGGAGGATCGCGCGCGGCTCCATGGTGCGCTTGACCAACACCGGTCGGACCGCGGTCGAAGACGCCGCGCCCGAGCATTCGGAAGCCATCCGTCGCTACTTCTTCAATCCTCTATCGAGCCAGGAGCTCAAGAGCATGGCTGCCGTGTTGGACAGTCTCCTCGACAATCTCGGGCGCAACGATGGGTGATCACCTCGCAGGCGACGGGGTAGCTACAGACCAGTCACGACGGGCGTGCTGCTGTCATTCGTGGTCCCGTTACCGAGCTGCTTGTCGCCATCGTTCCCGAAGCTCAAGGAATCCTCCTTCTTCAGGGGCGCGAAACTTGGGTCCGTGGATCGACATCGTCGAGAGGAGCCGGAGTGGATGACACCGAGCTTGTGCGGCGCATCGGCGAGCTCGCCGAGGAGGAGCACGCGCTGACGCGCTCGCACACCCAGGGCGGTCTCGACGGCGACGACTTGGGCCGCCTCCAAGCCACCGAGGTGGCGCTGGACCAGTGTTGGGATCTCCTGCGCCAGAGTCGGGCCCGCCGCGCCGCGGGAGAAGACCCGGACCGGGCGACCATCCGCCCCGAAGGCGTGGTCGAGGGCTACCAGCAGTGACATCGCAGATCGCTCACACCAGCGACTCCGCGGCGCAGCCGTGGCCTGAACTGACACTCTCGGTCTGGGAGGACACGCTCGTCACGTTTCACATGTGGACGCAGGTCGTGGGGAAGGTCCGCTTGGCGTTGGAGCCGATGGTCAACCACTGGTGGCAGGTGCCGCTCTACGTGTCGGCGCGCGGGTTGACGACGTCACTGATGCACGCGGGCACGACGGGTCTCGAGATCGAGTTCGATCTGGTCGATCATGTGCTCGACGTGCGCACGTCCGATGGCCGGAGCCGTGACGTGGCGCTGGAGCCGCGTTCGGTCGCCAGTTTCTACGAGGCCACGATGGCTGCGCTCCGCGACCTGGGCGTGGGGGTGACGATGCTTCCCCGCCCGGTGGAGGTGCTTGAGGCGATCCCGTTCGCGGACGACGAACAGCATCACGCCTACGACGCCGGGGCGGTGCACCGGTTCTGGTTGGCGCTGGTGCACTCCCATCGGGTGATGGCCCGCTTCCGCCGCGGGCTTCGTGGGCAAGGTCAGTCCGGTGCACTTCTTCTGGGGTGGGCCCGATCTCGCGGTGACCCGCTTCTCGGGCCGGAAGGCGCCGAAGCACGGAGGAGGCGTGCCGAACTGCGCCGATTGGGTGCAGGAGCTGGCGTACAGCCACGAGGTGAGCAGCTGCGGTTTCTGGCCCGCCGGCAGCGCGGAGGGCACATTTTATTCCTATGCGTACCCCGAACCCGCCGGCTTCGCCGCCTGGCCCGTCACACCCGCGGCCGCCTACTACGACCAGGGCCTGGGCGAGTTCCTCCTCCCCTACGCCGCGGTCCGCACCGCTGAGGACCCCGACGCAATGCTGCTCTCGTTCTTCCAGAGCACCTACGAAGCCGCAGCCGAGCTCGCCGGATGGGACCGCACCGCGCTCGAAGTCGCTCCCTGAACCACATCGGGCGTGTCGCGAGCGAGAGGTTGGGCACGATGGCTGAACTGCGCCCAGCTCGACCTGGCGGCGGACGTGACACCATCGAGAGGATCGGCGGATGCGGTCACGAGACCTCGACACGGTCGGAGACGCCCATATGTCGACGCCGCCCTCGTCGAGCGGCTCTTCTACATGGGCCACGAGATCGCGGGGCGTGTCGGGTCCGTCAGCGAGATCAGCGCGACGGTGCGCGGCCTTCCTGCACACGACGTCGGCGTCCTCGGCGTCCGCGTCGTCGCTCACGCGGCACAGTGCGAGCCCACGACCGTTCGTGAACTCCTCGAGCTCACCGCGGCGGCGGCCGTGCGGTCGGCGACCGGTGGTACGTGGACGAGACCTACGTGATGGTCGCGGGCAAGTGGCGCTACGTCTACCGAGCCCTCGAACAGCATGGTCAGGTCATCGATGTATGTGTCGTCTCAGCGCGACTTCCTGGCCGTCGGTTCTTCGCGCGGGCGCTCCGCGCGCACGGTGATCCGGTCGAGGTCGTGACCGACCGGGCTCCGGCGTTACGGGCTGCTATCGAAGGTCTCGTGCCCGCCGCGCTGCACAACACGGAGCAGCACGCGAACAACCGCGTCGAATGCGACCACGACTCAAGCGAGGCTCCGACCGATCCGCGGACTCAAACGCGACCACACCGCATGAGTGGTCATGCGCGGCCACGCGCTCGTGCAGAACATCCGCCGCGGGCACTACGAACTTGGCGGACGCGCGCCGTCATCGACGAATCGAAACGGCGTTCACCGAACTCGCCCGGACGATCTGAGCGGCACCCCCAGCGGAGTGTCGGCTCCGCGCTCCCCAGTCGGGCTCAACGCAACAGAGCTGCGCCCGACTCGTGTCCGTTTCTTGCGCTAACGCAACAGCGCCGCCCAACGTACAGTCGGATCTCGTTCGGGACCGGCCGGGGTGTGTCAACGACGAGCCGGCTACACCCCCCGTCCCCGACACCCTCCACCGTGTCGGCGATCAGCTCCAGCAGTGGCCCGCACGATGCTGAGCATCAACGTCCATGCCGGTCATGCCGCACGACCGCCCCGAACTACGAAACACAGGCTGTCTCGCTGTGCTGACACCAACCGAAGTGGCAAGCGTGACCGTATTGTTGTCAAGGGACGCTCGTCGACTGCCGTGAGGCCGCGTGCGCGCTCGCGAGCACCTCCGTGCCGAGCCGCGCTATGCGCAGGTCCCCCATTGGTGTGCCGCCTCCACGGTTGCACACCATCGCCATCGCCACGTCGAGGGACGGGTCGGCCCAGCCGCCGGAACCCCCGAAGCCGAAGTGCCCGAAGGGGGTGCGCGGCAGTCCACGGCTGGTGATGACGCGGTGGTACCCCAGCCGCCACTGCATCGGCAACATGATCACTCGGTCGGGCTGATTGTTCTGGACGGTCGAGAGCCGATCGACGGTTTCGGGTGACAGCAGGCGGACGTTGCCGAGCGCGCCTCGCCCGGCGAGCATCGCGTACATCGCTGCCAGCGATCGAGCGTCGAAGAATCCATTCGCGGCTGGGATCATTGCGTCCATGATCTCGCGCCCGTACATCACGTCTTCAATGTCGCGCGGGGCGACGCTGGCGAGGCGTCGAGGGTTGAACGGGATACCGGCCAACGTGAGGAGGTGTCCGAGCTGGACGCCGGCGTTACGTGCCAACGGTCGAAATGGCGGGGGCAGGGTGGGGAGTATCCGGGCCGGCTCCAGTGGAGCGACCCGGTGCCGGGCTGCGGGGGGGCAGCCGATGTGAAGGCCGTCGAGGTCGAGCGGACGGGCGAGCTCGTCGCGTACGAATCGGTCGAGCGGCTGACCGGACACCCTTCGCACGATCTCACCGACGAGCCAGCCGAACGTCAGGGCGTGGTACCCGACGGAGGTTCCCGCGCGATAGGCGGGCTTCGCGCGAGCGAGGGCGTCGACCACGTGGTCCCAATCCAGCAGGTCGCGCGGGTCGTCGACGATGGTCGAGAGGCGGTGGAGGCCGGCCGAGTGGCTGAGCACGTGGCGGACCGTGATGCCGCCCTTGCCATTTTGGGCGAACTCGGGCCAGTAGCGCGCGACTGGCGCGTCGTAGTCGACGAGCTCCCGATCAGCGAGAAGGTGGAGCGCGGTCGCGGTGACGCCCTTTGTCGTGCTCCAGCACATCGCGATGGTGTCACGCTCCCACGGGTCGCCCGCTTCCGTCCGCGACCCTCCCCACAGGTCGACGACGAGCTCCCCCCTCCAGTAGACCGCGACCGCGGCACCGCCGCTTGTTCGGTCGATCTGTTGACGGAAGATCTGCGCGAGGCCGGTGAATGGTGGGTGAGCGAAGCCTTCGATCACGTCGGGTCTTCCTGGTGCGAGGCGTGGATTCGGTTCACGACGACCAAGGAGCGGACTCCAGGTCCGTCGGCGCGGCTCTGGGGTAATTCTCGATCCACGACACCTGTTCCGGACTGTCGACCATGGTTCTATCGGCTCACGACGAAAGAGGTGCGGGCGGCACCGCCAAATAGCTTATGCCCTTTGACCCGGGCGACGACGCCTACACGATCGAGACTGTGGTCGCGAAAAGGCAGATCAACACCTTGATACCTGAGCCGAAGCACGCCGGCGCGACCGGGATCATCGAGATCCCGATTGCCAAGATCATCCTCGGACGGCCGATCTGGACAATCTGTCCGTTTCATGTATAATAGACCATAGGGCTTGGAGGTCGGAGATGTCGACCACGGTCGGCTGCAACGGCCGCCACAACGGAGAAGGTCACACATGATGCCGTTCGACACACCGCCACCGTCTGTCCCACCGACGCTTCCACGAGGATCGAACATCGTGCAGCACGCAAGCGAGCACACCGTGCGGTTCGTCGGTCCGGCGCTCCCGCACACCGGCGTCGACATCGTCACGTGGGTGTTGGTCGGAGTCGCGCTCCTCGTGATCGGGGTCGTGTTCATGGCTTACCTGCGCGCAACGGTGCGTGACGACCACGCAAGTCCGCGCTGAGCGCCCGTCATTCGGGCCGGACGGCCCCGCCCCGCACCCCTCCCGGTGGAGAAGGGCACGGACGGGCACAACCCGGTGAGGCAGGAACGGCCTGGGAGCCCGTCGTCGTTCCCGAACGTGACGACGTGCCGCAGTAGCCGTCGGCGACGATGCGGCACCCGGCGGGGCTACGACCAGAACTCGTCCCAGGCGTAGAGGTCTTCAAAGTGCTCCCTACCGTCAATAACCCGCCCGTCCTTGAGCTCGAATACGAGGCAGCAGCCGACATCCAGACGCTTGCCGTTCCGCTCCGCGCTGTTGTGATGAACGCCGACCACGCGGCCGTCATCACTCGTGAGCACGTGCTGCAATTCGGCCTTGAAGGTCCCTCCCGTCTCCCCGCCCAGCTGGCCGAAGTAGGCAAAGGTCGCGTCGCGGCCCTGATGGTCGCCGGCGAGGGAGCCTCGCCCCGGCGTGTGCCACGAGGCGCTCTCGTCGAAGATCTCGGTGAGCGTCTTCATGTCGGCCGAGTTGAAGGCCTCGTACCCGCGTCGCACGGTCGCGGCGTTTTCGTCTGCCTCGCTCATGATGTAGTCCTCCTTGGTCGTGATTCGTGATTCGTGATTCGTGATTCGCAATCGGTGTCGTGCGTTATGTCGTGCGCCCACGCACCGACCCAGGGCACGATATCGCCACCTTGCGAAACACCCCTGGGCGCGCGTGATTTGGCAATACGCGAGCACCGAAGTGTCCCGGAACGCGCGGCCGACGACGCCGACGTGGCGTCCCCGATGTGGAGGCGCGCGAAGATTGCCGCATGGCGTGGTGGGTGTGGCTGCTGATCGCCTTGGTCGTGATGGTGGTCGTGGTGGTGGCCTATGACCTCACGCAACGCCGTCACGCGGTGCTGCGGAACTTCCCGATCATCGGGCATTTCCGTTATCTCCTCGAGGGCGTGGGGCCCGAGCTGCGCCAGTACATCGTGGTGGACAACGATGCCGAGAAGCCCTTCAGCCGCGATCAGCGTCGGTGGATCTACACGGCGGCGAAGGAGCAGAACACCTATTTCGGGTTCGGCACCGACAACGATGTGGAGGCCTCCCCGGGCTATCTCATCATCAAGCAGTCGTCGTTCCCGTTGGCGGCGCCGCATGCGGGCGATCCGGGCTTCGACCCGGAGTTTCGTCTGCCGGCAGCGAAGATGCTCGGGGGTGCACGGCGGCGCACCCACGCGTTTCGCGCTCGGTCGGTCGTCAATGTCTCGAGCATGAGCTACGGCTCGCTGGGGGCGAAAGCGGTCGAGGCGCTCAACCGCGGCGCCGCGCGGGCCGGGTGTCTCCAGGGGACGGGGGAGGGTGGGATCACACCATTCCACCGCCATGGCGGCGACCTCGTCTGGCAGATCGGCACGGCATATTTCGGGTGTCGCGACGCCGAGGGACGCTTCGACCTCGCGCGCTTTCGGGACGTGATCGCCGCTCATCCGCAGATCCGTATGATCGAGATCAAGTTGAGCCAGGGAGCGAAGCCTGGTCTCGGTGGGCTCCTCCCCGCCGCGAAGGTGACGCCCGAGATCGCCGCCATGCGTGGCGTTTCCGAGGGTGTCGACTGCTGGAGCCCGTCCCGGCATTCCGCGTTCGATGATGCCGACAGCCTGCTCGACTTCGTGGAGCTGCTCGCGACCGAGAGCGGCCTACCGGTGGGCATCAAGTCGGCGGTAGGTCAGCTCGACCTGTTCCGCGACCTCGCGGTACTGATGACGACCGGCGAACGCGGGATCGACTTCGTCGACATCGACGGCGGCGAAGGCGGGACGGGCGCAGGACCACTCGTCTTCACCGACCATGTCGCGCTGCCGTTCAAGGTGGGTTTCTCGCGCGTGTACCGGGTGTTCGCGGAAGCCGGCCTGCACGAGAACGTCGTGTTCACCGGTGCCGGCAAGCTCGGGCTACCCGAGAACGCCCTGCTCGCGTTCGCTCTCGGTTGTGACACCGTGAACGTCGGTCGGGAGGCGATGCTGGCGATCGGGTGCATTCAGGCGCAGCGCTGCCACACCGGCCGGTGCCCGACCGGCGTGACCACGAACAATGCCTGGCTGCAGCGCGGACTCGACCCTGCACTCAAGTCGCTGCGCGCCGCGAACTACCTCGTGCAGGTACGCAAAGAGCTGTTGCAACTGAGCCGGGCCTGCGGGGTACCACACCCGGCGCTCGTCACCCTCGACCACCTTGAGCTCGTCGACGACCGATACAGCACCCGCACCGCCCGCGAGGTCTTCGGCTACCAGCCAGGATGGGGCGTCCCCTCCACGACCGACCGAATGGAGATCACCCGCCTCATGTCCGACGGCGCGATCCTGCACTAGAACGCGCCGGAATCGCCGCGCTCACGCTTGCCTCGAGGCCGTCACGCCCCAGCAGGCGCGAGATCGAGGACGGGTACCTCGGGAACGCGGCGAGAAGGGCCCTTCGCCTCTAGACGGCGCGGTCCGCCGGTCGCAACGTCTGGATATCGGACCGCGTACGCGGGAGGGCTGGCATGGGCGACGAGGGTGTCCCCGCAGGTTGGTATCCCGACCCGATGGCTCGCCATGAGTATCGCTACTGGGACGGCGCGCGCTGGACGGATGAGGTCGCCGACCAGGGCAGCGCAACCCTCGATCCGCTCGCCGACACGATGGCCCGACCCGTCGCAACCCCTCAGACGGTCGCCGGCCCGCCACCGGCATGGCCGGTGCCTGTCGCGACAGCGCCGCGACGCGGGAAGAAGCGTGCATTCATCGCACTGGGTCTCGCGCTCGTCGCTATCGGAGGCCTGGTGGTCGTGGTTGCGGTTGCGGCCAACACGTCGTCGAGTAAGCAATACCCGAAATTCTGCGCCACGGCGGCCAAACTGGACGCGATCCCGGGTGACGCGGCGTCGGTCGTCAAGAACGCCGGGCCGATCGCACAGGTGCTGGCCGAAATCGAGAAGCTCCCCCCGTCGGATGTGCCCAGCGGGGCCGGAACGACCGCACAGTCACTGCGCACCCAGCTCGCGGGGTGGTTGTTTGGCGTGAACTACGACGTGAACACCTTCCAGCCCGTGCCCTCCGCCGTGCAGCGATGGCAATCGACGGCGCGGGAGCTGTCGTCGAACGTCAAGAGCTCGTGCAAGAGCGGGGCGGCCAAGTTCTTCGCCGCCGGCGGCCCGCAGACGCCTACGACCACGACCCCTCCGCGACCAGTCGCGGGTTGGGCGAGCCCCGGCATCCGCACGCTCTGCGTGGAGACCAACGCCACGTTCGCGAACGCGCCCCTGTCACGCGAACAGGTCCTCGGTGCGGTCAACCTCAGCGGTCAGTCCCCGGGCGGTCTCAGACTACGCAAGATCACGCTGGCAGCACCGGGCCAACCGTGTGACGCGACGCTCACCGATCGCGTTCACGGGATCCGCGCTGTCGGGCAACTATGCCGGCGCCGGCACCCTCTACACCGGCGCGACGATGAACGGAACGCTGACGCTCTCGGCGCCCGGGCAGCCGAACCTGGTGGTCCCGATGAGTCACCGCGAGGACACGCCCAGAACGACCTTCGAGAGCAGTGGTTCTCTTCCGAAGGCCCCTGCCGACGCGTTGCACCACACCGGCGTCGCGGCCGCCGTCGGAGGCGCGCTCGACAGGTGGTTCGGCCCCGCATGACTCTGTGAGCGCCTGTCTCGCCGCTCAGCCACCTCGCAGCCTGGGTCGGGTTGGGACCACCCGGCGTCGGCAAGACCAGCCTCGCCATCGCGCTCGGCCACGCCGCCGTCGACGCCGGCTACTGCACCTACTACTGCACCGCCGCCGACCTCGCAGCCCGGTGTCGACGCGCCGCGATCGAAGGACGCTGGGCCACCACCATGCGCTTCTTCTGCGGCCCACCGTGTTGATCATCGACGAGCTCGGCTACCTGCCGATGCCCGCCGAAGATGCCGCCGCTACCTGAAAGAACCCATCATCCTTGCCACCAATCGCTGCGTCGCCGCCTGGGGCGACATCTTCGACGACACCACCGTCGCCGCCGCCATGCTCGACCGGCTCCTGCACCGCTCCGTCGTCATCAACATCGACGGCGACAGCTTCCGCATGCGCCAACACCAAGCCGCAACCCCAAACTCACACGAGGAGGTGGCCGCTAACCTTCACCCACAGGGTGGGGAATTTCGACGAGCAACCCGGGGAATTTCGCTGAGCGCCGTCAAGGTGGGTGCGGAGCGAGTCGTCGTCGACGAGCAGGCCGTGCAGCTCGGTGACGAGGCCCGCTTGGCTGAGCAGGTGGGCGAGGTGGTCGAACAGGTAGTTGAGACTCGGAGGCACGAGCAAGCGGGTCGCGTGAGCATGCGGTCTGTGAGGTCAGCGGGAGATCGACAGAGATCGAGCCGGTTTCTGAGCCATTGGGAAGAAGAACATTCCCACAAGCAGGCGGACAGGAGTGCAGTCAAAGATGAGCAACAAGCGTTATCGAGTCGCGCAGTGGGCGACAGGTCATTCGGGGATGCGCGCGCTGCGCGGCGTCATTCAACATCCGCTGTACGACCTCGTCGGCGTCTATGTGTATTCCGACGAGAAGGTTGGGCGCGATGCCGGCGAACTCTGCGGTGTGGCGCCCACGGGCATCATCGCCACCCGAAACATCGAAGACATCATTGCGGCACGACCCGATTGCGTTCTCTACATGCCGATGTCGGAAGGTTCGAAGGTCGACGAAATCTCTCGGCTGCTGGAATCGGGCGCAAACGTCGTCACCATTGTCACCGACTCTCACGCCTATCGCCACCCGGACAGTTTGGGTCCGGAGGTGCGGAAGCAACTTGAAAACGCTTGCCGGCGTGGACAGACGTCGCTCTACGCGACGGGACCCAGCCCCGGCTTCATCACCGAAAACTTTCCGCTCGCGGTGCTCGCGCTGATGCGTCGGCTTGATTGTCTGACGATCAACGAATATGCGGACATGACAACTCGTAACTCGCCGGAGCTGCTCGCTCAGATGTTTGGTCACGACCCGGCGCACATGGATCTGAGTCAAGTCGCGGCGCAACTTGAAGATCATTTCGGCACATCGCTGCGTCAGATTTCAGAAGCCATTGGGCTGCCCATCGACGACTTTACTGCCGTTGGGTCTGTCGCGGTTGCGAAGAATGACATACAGGTCGCGGTGACCACGATCAAAGCCGGTACGGTAGCAGCGTGGCATTTCGAAGTTGTTGGTCTGCGCAACGGCAAACCGCTGATGAAGTTCTGTCCAACTTGGTACGTGAGCCCTGACCTTGATCCGCCCTTGCATGTCCGTGATTCCGGATGGAAAGTTGTTTTTGAGGGCGACCCGCCATTCGAAATCGACATCCATTACGCGCAAGGGGAAGATTATGGCCCAGTTCAACCGGGCTACAACGCCTACATCCTGGTGAACGCCATTCCCAACGTGTGCGCGGCGCCGCCCGGTATCCGGACGACGGTGGAGCTGCCGCCGATTATTCCCACGTTTGGATACTCGTAATCACTACGAACTCGTGACTCCCTCGGCCTGGCTAGTGGACTGTCGTGCTATGGCTCAAATAGAAATGAGATCACGGCGCTGACGACTCGACCACCGCCGGCGCTTGAAATTCGAAGGTGGGAGGAAGTTGGAATGATTACCGCGCAGCAATATGGCCCCTGGGCGCTTGTCACCGGCGGATCGGAAGGCGTAGGCGCAGCGTTCGCGCACCAGTTGGGAGAAGCCGGGCTCAATCTGATCCTGCTCGCCCGCCGCGATGGGCCCCTGCAAGAAACCGCGGGCGAGATCCGAGCCAAGAGCGGTGTTGAGGTGCGCACACTGTCGCTCGACATTTCGCAGCCCGACATGTTGGATCGCGTCCGCGAGGCCTCCGACGACGTCGAAGTCGGGCTCCTGGTCAGCAATGTCGGCGGGCTGTTCGGCAGCGGACCGTTCCTCACCGTCGACTTGGAGGATGTGCAAAGGACGGTCCGATCGATTCCGCTAGCACATGCCTCTCTGTCCCATCATTTCGGGGAGAAGATGCTCGCGCGCGGGCGCGGCGGGATCATTTTGGTGGGCTCCTTGGCGGGTAGCGCCGGAGGCGCCACCAGGGTGATGTACAGCGCAGGCAAAGCGTTCGCCCAGATCTTGGCAGAGGGCCTTTGGGCGGAGGTCGAACCCCAGGGCGTGAACGTGGTCTATCTCGTGGTCGGCTCCACGGACACTCCAGCCCGGGCGCGCGAGGCCGGTCCCACCAGCCCCGGTCAGACGATCGACGATCCGAACGACATCGCACGTTTTGCACTCGACAACATCGCCAACGGCCCGGTGCTGGTCCCGCCGCGTCTCGTCCAAGCGTTCGAGATGTTCTCCTCCATGCCCCGCCGCCAAGCCGCGGAAACGATGCCGCGCGATGCTCACGGGCGTCCAGCCCAATTGAGCCCGCGGCATTCACGTCCGAACACCGTTTCCTTCGCGCTGGCGAAGGGAGCGGTGTTGCACCACCGGCGCCACGGTGGGCCTTCAACTCGACGGGGGTCTCGGGTGGGCGCGTCACGGGCCGCCGGACGCTGCCAGCTCGAAAGAACGCGCCCCGTTGTGACGGACGCCAGCGCGTCAGCCCCGAGTAGCCCTTCGGCTCGCGTGTCAACGTCTTCTCGTCCGCAACGCGTTGCGGGGCCTAGGTTGGGGTCAGCGGACGTGGTGTCCTGGTAGCCAGGGCGCCGATGACTTGGGAGCGCACATGCCCGACTCGCAACGGATCCTCGTGGGCGTCGACGGTTCCGAGGACAGTCAGCGCGCCCTCGAGTGGTGCGTGGAGTTCGCGCGCGGCGCGAGTGTCGAGGTCATCGTGTGCCACGTCGTTTCAAACTTTGGCGAATGGATGCTGTCGGTGGGACAGGTCGATTTCCAGAAGATCGAGAAGGAGCACCAGCGGCTCTTGAACGGTCCGTGGACGGAGCCGCTGCGGGGCGACACAGTTCGTTACGAGCTCGTCCAGGTGAGCGGCAATCCGGTCAAGGAATTGCTCGCCCTCGCGGAGAGCCAGGATGTCGATCTCATCGTCATCGGGAAGGCCGGCCACGGCGCCGCCGGTGAATTCCTGCTGGGCGGAACTGCCGCGAAGCTCGCCCACCGCACGACGCGTCCCCTGCTCCTCGTCCCCCCACGCCGCACGCCGCATCGACCGAAAGCCGCGCACGAGCGCCCCGTCCCGTTACCGGGATAAGCCGCTCAAGAAGGAAGCCACGGCGATCATGTCGAGGGTCAATCGTCCCGAGCGCACGCGACTCTTCAAGTTGTCTTCGCGGGTGACGAGGCGAGCGCGACGCACGCCGCGCCACCCGAACAGCGCACCCGAGGGCGATGGCGCAAGGAGAGCCGTACGAGCGCGGCCTCCAGGTCACGGCGGTCCACACCTGCTTCGGACGCCAGCGCGGTGAGCGTTGTGCCGGCACGCGCCGAGTTGTCGAGCGCGATGAGGCGGAGGTGTACGGCCGCTCGGAGGGCCCGTTTGTCGAGCGGCGGATCGGCGCCGGCCCAGACGCCGCGTAGCTCGCGTAGGAAGATCCGCACCGTCGTCGGTCCCCAACCAGGCAGCGCATCGAGTGTCGCTTCGAGCAACCTGGGATCGCTGACCTCGGCGAAGGAGGCGACTCGACCCCTGTGGTGTTCTTCGAGAGCTCGCGCGAGGTCATGGAGGCGTGTCGCGGTACGGAAGTCGTAGCGCGCGTAGCCTCCTGCGTCGAGCAGTGCGACGAGCTCGTCCCACGTCCGGTCACGAGTGTCGGCGATCGTCTGGACGCCGGCATCGGAGAGAACGCGGTAGGTGCGCTCGGCAACAGCTGCCGCGATCCGCGTACCGAAGAGAGTCGCGGCGAGGAACCACCGTTCCACCTCGGCTGGGCTGCGGTCGAGGTCGATGCCGAGTTCTGTCGAGAACCGCCCCCCGAGAGCCTCCACGACGTGTCGTGCAAGCCCGGCGTCCCCAGAGGGCACCCTCGGGGCGCCCGTCCACCCTTCACCGTGACCGAGTTGCATTTCTCAACTCCTTCGCGCTTGCCCTGCGGGCTTTCACTCTGCCCGGACACAGCCGCGATGAAGGCCACAAGGACCGAGTCTTGTCGGTTCGAAGGCGATGTGTCCGAGGCAGCCGGCGCGGTTCCCGAGCCTGAGGTAAACGAGTCTTGCCCTTTGTGCCGGGAGGCCGGCACGGTGGGACCTCCGACTCTGTTGCGGCGCGGTACCGCGGGTGCACTTTGGTGACGGGCCAAACATTTGGCGATCTCTCGGAGGCTCGGCGATGAAGAAGATGTGTCGACGGTGTCACGAAATGAACGTCGTGAAGCGCGGGCTCTGCGAGCGCTGCCGGACCGAGGATGTCAGGTCGGATCATCCGCCGGCGGCACCCTCGATCGAGCCGTTGCACGATCGTCCGTGGGTGGCGCGAAGCGCCTTCACCGGCCGAAAGCGCCGATCGCCGCGAACGTGACGAGGCTGATCTCCCGATTGCCGTTGCGTTGGAGCTCGGGTAAGAGATGGAGAACATGAACGAGGCGACAGGCGTGAACGAGCCAGGCGGCCCGGCCGGCGATTCGGCGCTGCGCGAACCCGTTACGGCCGTGTGTTGCTCGGGAGGCGGCATCCGCTCGGCGAGCTTCAACCTCGGGGCACTGCAGGAGCTCGGCGCCCAGCACCTGCTCCACGACGCGAAGCACATCCTCGGCGTCTCGGGTGGCGCCTACATCGCGGCTGCCCGTTCGGTCGTGGCCGCCAAGCTGCCTCCGGACGACGGCGCGTACGCGCGCGGCAGCGTCGAAGAAGACCACCTGCGCGACAACTCCCGATATTTGCTCCCCGACGGCAAGACCGCGCTTCGCGGCGCCATGTTCCTCGTGCTCGGTCTCGCGTTCAACCTGACGCTGCTGCTGGCCTGGATCTTCATCATGGGGCACACGCTCGGCTGGCTCTTCGAGTGGCAGGGCGTGCTGCGCGGCCTCCTGATCGGCCAACCGCGGTTCGTCGCACGCTGGTGGACCTGGATCGTGCCCGCGGTGCTGGGCGGCGCGGCGGTGCTCGTGTTCCTGTTCCCGGTCCCGCCGCCCTCCGGACCGAAGCCCGGGGGTGGGGGCACCCGCGATTGGGGGGAATGGAAGAGCCGCACCGTCTGGATCCTCGCGGTGAGCGCGCTGCGTGAGCGCGCTCGCGTTCCTCGCCGCGCCGCGCGCGATCCAGGGCCTCTACGACGTCGGGCGCCACGACGGCGGCAACCTCGGGATGGTCGTGCGCGGCACCGGCTTTGCAACGCCGAGCGGCTGCAAGGACGCCGCGAAGACGCGACTGGCCACCGCGAAGCCAGGTGCGCAGGACCTGCCCGAGATCTGCGGCGTCCCACTCGACAAACGTGGCACGACAGGGGCGGCAGCGGTTGCCACCGCGAAGGACGCGTCGAAGGAGGCGCCGAAGGGCACTGCGCCGCAAGCCGGCGGCCTGTTCGCGTCCTTCGTTGCGCTGGTCGCGGTGGTTCGCGGCGCCATGGGCCGGCTGCGAGGAGTGAAGCCGGCCGCGAGTGGCGCGTCGAAGACCGGATCCGCGAAGGGTGGATCCGCCGAGGACAGCAGCACCAAGATTGCAGCGGTCGAACAGCCGAGCGGCTTGCTGAGCCGCGCCGCTGCGATGGTGACGCGCGTCGTGCTGCCGTGGCTCGGCTCGGCGATTGTGGTCGCGCTGTTGGGTTACGCCTTCCTCCGGTGGACGGCCGACGGCTCGATCGGGGGTTATGGCGGGCGCGAGCTCTGGTCGGTGGCGGTCGCCGCGGGGATCCTGCTCGTCGGTCGGGTGGTCACCGACATCAACCAGACGTCGATGCACCGCTTCTACCGCGACCGTCTCGCCCGCGCGTACTCGGTCGAGCGACCCGTCGACGCGCAAGGCCCGAAGAAGGCCGACGAGCATCCGGAGCGGATGATCTCGGAGATCGCCGGTGCGGAGCCTGAGCTCGTGGTCTGCGCGGCCGCCAATGTCTCGGCGGCCGGCGAGGTCCCACCGGGTCGCGCGGCAATCTCGTACACGTTCACGCCCGAATCCGTATCACTGTCGGCCAAGGCCCCGGATAGCACCGGCGCGCTGCAGAAGGAAGTGCAAGGACGCCAGAGCGTCCGAGTGCCGACCAAGGAATTCGAGCGCGCGGTCGGGCGGCCGCTGTCTCGCGACGGCACGTGCCACTTCACGCTGTTCGACGCCGTGGCGATCAGCGGCGCGGCCGTCTCTCCGCTCATGGGGAAGATGACGCGGCGCGGCGCAGCGCATCCTCCTCACCGTCGCGAACGTGCGACTCGGCATCTGGTTGCCCAGTCCGCGCCTCTTCCCCTCGGCGGATCCAACGACGGGCCCAAAGGAGCTGTCGTGGCGCGAGCGGCACATGGGCCGTCTCATCGAGAAGCGCGTCGACGAGAAGCGGAGGAACTGGCTCACGCGGACGTGGTACGCGCTGCTCTGGCGAGCCGAGCAGCCGAACGTGCGTCTGCTACTCGAGGAAGCGATCGGGAGCAGCCACGTCGGCCAGTCGTGGCTCTACGTGAGCGACGGCGGCCACTACGACAACCTCGGTCTCGTCGAGGCGTTCCGTCGCGGCGCGACGACCGTGTACGCGTTCGACGCGTCGGGTGACAGTGTCACTACGTGGAACACGCTGGGGCAGGCGCTTTCGCTCGCGCGTTCCGACTGCGGCGTCGAGGTCGACATCGATCCGAAGGAGATGGTCGAGGACGGCACGCTCGCCCGCCCGTGGGTCAAGGGCACGTTCACCTACACGTGGGACGAGCCCAACCGTCCGCCTCGCGAGGGAACGCTCTACCTCTGCAAGCTCGGTGTGTGGGCGGACGCACCGTGGGACGTTCGGGCCTACGCGATGAGGCACCCCACGTTCCCGACCGATTCCACGCTCCAACAGCTCTACGACGACGAGGAGTTCGAGGCGTACCGCGCCCTCGGTCAGGCCGCTGCTCACACCATGCTGGCGGCGCAGTCAGACGAACGACGCGGCGACGTGATCGCGACCGACGAGGTCGTCGCGTACCGTACCGATGCCGGCGACATCCTTCTCGAGGAGACCGTCACGATTGCCGAGGAGCCCTGATCGCTCCACATCGCGGGTGGCGTTCACTGGCGTAAGAGGTTCGGGGCAGAACCCGTTCGGAGCACTACAACTTCGGCCTCTCGCCTGTCATGGACTCGTTGCTCCCCGGAGCGAGGCGGTCTCCGAGGCTCGATTCTGCCTCTACCCTCTTCATCGGAGAGCGCGGTTGGCCGAGATCGTTCGGGCCCGCGACGAGTCGTCGACCTGAAAGACGTGTGTTCTGAGAGGGAGGCCTCAATGCGAAAGCCCGACCGAAGGAATGCGATCGATCACGTCGTCGCGGTCATGTTCGAGAACCGCTCCTTCGACAACCTGCTCGGCTGCCTGTACGAGCCGGGCGAGGTGGAGTCGTTCGAGGGGGTGCTCGGCAAGGAGCTCAGCAACCCGATCCCGGAATGGGCCGAGCACGGGGCCGATCGGAGGTTCGTGCCCTACGGCGTCGCGAACAACATGGATACCCCCAACCCGGACCCCGGGGAGGAGTTCCAGCACATCAACACGCAGTTGTTCGGGCGCATCGATCCGCCGGGCAACCGCGGCGCGCCGCCCGGAGACATGGTTGCCCCGTTCAACGCGCCGGACGACCCCCACCGAACGCCGACGATGGACGGGTTCGTGGCCGACTACATCAGCGCGTTCACCGCCGAGATGTCGAGGCAGCCCACGTACGACGAGTACGCCCAGATCATGACCGGCTACACGCCCGAGCAGATGCCGGTGATCTCGACACTCGCGCGTGGCTTCGCCACGTTCGACCACTGGTTCTGTGAGGTCCCTTCCCAGACGTTCACGAACCGATCGTTCTTCCACGCCGGGTCGGCATCAGGTTTCGTCACCAACATGATCCCCACGGATGCCTTCCCGGTTCACAACACCGCCGAGACGGTGTTCGAGCGCCTGGAATCCAAGGGCTTGAGCTGGCGGGTCTACTGCGACGCGGCGGCCACGGTGCCGTTCACGGGCATGATCCACGCGTCCCGGCTGCGCGACCGCGCCGCGAACTTCGTCACAACCGACCGCTTCCTCGAAGACGCCGAGAATGGGGAGCTGCCGACGTACTCGTTCATCGAACCGAACATGTTGCACGGCCACAATGACATGCACCCGGCGTGTGACGCGCTCTTCCCCGGCCTGGCCGTCGACTCTCCCTCCTCGCTGCTCGGTGGAGAGGCGCTCCTGGCGAAGGTCTACGACGCGGTGCGTTCGTCGTCGTCGACCAGCGGGTCGAACGCCTTCAATACGTTGTTGATGGTCAACTTCGATGAACACGGAGGGACGTATGACCACGTGCCCCCGCCCCCGGCCCCACCCCCCGATCCGTCGGCTCCGGCGGGTGAGTTGGGCTTCAGGTTCGACCGTTCGGGCGTCCGCGTGCCCGCGATCGCGATCTCGCCCTGGATTCCCGAGCGGACCGTCGTGAACGACGAGTACCGCAACACGTCGGTGATCCGGACCATGCGTGAGCGCTGGTCGCTCGGCCCGCCGCTCACCGCTCGCGACGCGATCGCCCGCGACATCGCTCCGGTCCTTTCGCTCGACGCTCCGAGGGCCCCGGAGGCCTGGCCCGAGGTCAATCCGCAGCCGGTTCCGGAATTCGATGTTGCGCTTGTGCCGCTCGACGCTCCACTGGGCCCTCTGGGCAAGGCGCTCTTCTTCGCGTATTTGGCGCTCGGGAAGTCAGTGGGCCAGTCCGTTCCGGACATCGCGCCGGATGCCGATATCAAGGGCGCCGAGGCCATCGCGATCATCCGCGATGAGTTCGGTCACGCGTTCCCCGGCCTCCGCAACGGGTAGACGCGCCGCCACCGGAAGACATGCCGGAGGAATTTCGGCACACTGTCGCGGGTACCGGCCCCCGGCGATCCCGCCGGCCACATCCCGATAGTTAAGGTGCGTATCCGCGCCTCTCACGCGAGCGCATGACTCGGGGTTCTGAATGTCCCGCACTGGCGGCACACGCGACGTTGGGTCGCACAGGTTGGCACCGGGACAAGCATGTGTGACGCTGATCCTGGTTCTTGCCCTCGTCGCCCTCGCGGCGTGTAGCTCGTCCGGAAGCACTTCCAAGACCAGCGCGAAGAGCGCGGCAGCGAAGCCGGCGGAGCGTGTCGTGACGATGCGGGGCGCGGTCGGTCCGGGACCCGCGAAGTACAACAAGGTGCGCGTGCTCGAGGTCGGTCCGAAGGACGCGAAGAACGTCATGGTCCTGGAGCCCGGGACCTCGGCCGGCGCGGCCTACTTCCGGCCCGACTCCGAGGCGATCGTCGCACGCTTGCCGGGATGGCAGGTCTGGTCGGTTGATCGGCGCGAGAACGCGCTCGAGGACCACTCGGTGCTCGACGGCTATATCGCCGGTAAGCGCACGCAGCAACAGGTCTTCGACTACTACCTCGGTTGGCTGACCGACCCGAAGATCAGCCCCCACTTCACTGCGCCCACCGATCTCTCGGTCGACTTCACGCGTCAGTGGGGTATGGACGTCGCGATCGGCGACCTGCACCAGGTGGTCGGGCAAGCGAAGAAGCTCGGCGGCAAGGTGGTGCTCGGCGGTCACTCCCTGGGTGGCGCGATCGCGACCGCGTACGCGACGTGGGACTTCAACGGCAAGTCCGGTAGCGACGATCTCGACGGGCTGGTACTGATCGACGGCGCCAGTGGACCGGGCTCGCCGATCACGGCGAGCGACGCGAACGCGCGCGTCCAGAAGCTCGCGACGAGCTCACCGTTCCTCGATCTCGTCGGGCTCGGGTTGCCATGGTCGGCAGGCGTGTTCACCGCGCTCGGCTCGACCGCGGCGCTCTACAGTCCGGACGCGGCAAGCCTCGCCTACAACTGGAAGCTGTTCCCGGCGATGCTCAAGCCGCCGGTGGAACCCACCAACAAGGCCCAGTTCGGGTACGCGCTCGACACCAAGACCGGCCCGGCCAGCCTCAAGCTCGTCCAGATGCACATCGGTGAGCTGGCCCCGAGCGGGGCCCCGCGCGGCTGGAAGGACGACGGGATCACGCCGGTCCAACGCGCGGCGGTGGCGTTCGCCGGCATCGAGGGCGTTGACGGGACGGCGTGGTACCACCCGCAGAAGCTCTCGCTCGACTCGAGCGCGGTGAACGGCGGGATCGCGAACCCTGCCGACGAGGTGCTCGACGTGCACGCGACGCACGGCAAGGACTTGCACATTCCGATCTACGCCTTCGCGACGTCGCTCGGCAACCAGCGCGTCCTCGACGCAGCGACCGCGCTCGCGAAACAGTCGGGTCTCGCGTCGAGCAAGGTCACGCTCATCGACCGGGCAAGCACCTATGCGCACTGCGACCCGATCGCGGCCGCGCCCGACAAGAACGACTTCCTCAAGACCGTCGAGCCATTCCTGCACAACATCGCGTCCTAGCGTTTGCCCTGTTCAGGGGTCTCGTCCGCGGGCACGAAGATTTGCCCTCATCTTCGGTGCCGCGATGTCGATGTACCCCGCGTGGGTTCGTCTGGTGTCGTGCGCGGCGTTCGGGAGTGTGCTCGGGAAGTGTGCACTCGCGTCGTGGGTGCGAACTCGGTCGTGAGTGCTGGGGACTTCCCCTCAGTGTTGCTTGGGGAAGTCCCCAAGAGTCGGTCGAACGCTGGTGTTGTTGACGCACCGCTGTCACGGTGAGCCCATGACCCGTTCGTTGCTCGTCTTCATCGGTCCTTCGGGAAGCGGAAAGTCGAGTGTCGTTCGATCGCTCGTCGACAGACGCGTGATCTGCGTTCACCCCACGTGGACCACTCGCCCGCGTCGCCCGGACGAGTCCGCCGGATCGGTCGAACACCGCTTCGTCTCCGAGCCCGACTTCCTCCAGCTGCGCGACGAGGGGTTGTTTCTGCACACCGTGCAGCTGTTCGGGATGCCTTACTGGTACGGGCTGCCGACCATCGAGCCGAACCAAACCGGAGTGGTCGACGCGGTGATGTTGCGTGCCCCGCTCGTGCCGATCTTCCGCGAGTTCTACCAGGATCCGGTCATCTATCAAGTCGAGGCGACGTCAGCGGTTGTCGAGGCGCGGCTCGCGGCTCGCGGCTACACGGCGGAAGAGCTCGACGCGCGCCTGAGCGACAACGAGAAGGAGCGCGTGGCCGGGCGGAGCATCGCGCAGCGGCACTTCCGCAACGACGAAGGGCTCGACGCGGCGGTCAATGAAGTGGAGCGCGCGGTCCGAGAGGACTTCGCGCCTCGTCTGATCGAGGCGATATGAACGCACCAGCCGGCTGGTACGCGGATCCAAGGTCTGAGCACACGATGCTCCGGTGGTGGGTTGGAGACGCCTGGACCGACGAGGTGCGTGTGCGTCCGACTGCCGGAATTCAGGCCAGGAAGGGTCCCCGGTCGATCTGGCGGACCGTGATGATCACGTTGGCGGTCGTCGCTACCACCGGCGCCGGACTCGTTGTTTTGTTTCTCGTGCTGGTTGGTCTCTCGCTCAAGAGGAGTGGCAAATGAAACGTTCGTTTGAAGTGATGTGCGCGCTCGTTCGCCCGCCGTTTGCGGTGCTGCTGGGCCTATGCATGGCGGTCGGGATGGTGCAGACCGGCCACCTCCCGAGCACTGTCCGTCAGCTCCTCGCACTTGTCGCTGTGGGCGGATGGATGTTGTGGGCGGTGGCGCTCAATGACGTGGGTGACGAGCACATCGACCGCGTCAACCTCGCGAACGATGCCCAACGCGTGCTCGTCACTGGGCGTGCGACGCGGAGGCAAGTCGTCGTGATCGCGCTGGGTGCGGGAGTGGTCGCGCTTGGTGCCGCGGCTGCTTTCGGCGCGGCGAGCGTCGTTGTCGTTGGGTGTGGACTTGCGCTCGCGGCAGCGTATTCGTTGCCGCCGCTGCGTCTGTGCGGGCGCGGCGCGTTGACGTCGGCGCTGTTGCCGCTCGGATACGTCGCGGTGCCGTTTCTCGTCGGAGTGTTCAGTAGCGGGTCGGGCGTCAACGGGCGCGGGCTCGTCTTGGCCGGTGGGTTGTACCTCGGGTTCATGGGCCGGCTCGCGCTGAAGGACTTTCGTGATCAGCACGGCGACCGGCTCTACGGAAAGCGCACGACGCTCGTGCGGCACGGCCGGGCGTCGACCTGCGCGTTCAGCGCCGTGTTTTGGACCGCGGGTGCGGTTGTCGCGCTGCTCGCGCAGGCGCGTCCGGTAGTGCTGCCGATGGTGATGGGCGCGTACGTCGTCGCAGTGTTGGCGATGCTCCGCGATATCGCGTGCGATGGAGACGGACTGCGCGACGACGCAAACATCTCGGCGATCGCGGTTGTGGGTCGCGCGCTCGTCTACACGTTCTTGATTCAGATGGTCACAGCGATCAGTGGGTGGAACGCACTCGCGCAGAACCTGATCATCGCGGCCGTCGGCGTCGCAGCTCTCGGCATGGCGTGGGAGCTTCGCCGCGAATTTGTGCCTGCTTCGGATCCGCTGACCGAACAGGAGCGCCTCACTTTCGCGTCGCCGGGCGCCGTGTTCACCTCGCCGGCAGCGCGCCGTGAGCGGGCGGTCGGTGCCGCCGAGGCACCGCCTCTCGAGGAGGCGATGTGAACGCGCCGACCGGCTGGTACCCGGATCCAAAGGGCGAGAGCGAGATGCTCCGGTGGTGGGACGGAGAGCACTGGACGCAGCACGTGCGCACGGCTGCTCCCGGTCGACGGTGGACGGCGGCGCGCGTTGCTGCAGTTGTGGCAGTCGTCAGTGTCTATTCCGCCGGGCTCATCTTCGTGATGATCGTTGTGTCTGCACTGCAGAAGTGGGGCAACAAATGAAGCGTCCCGTTGCATGACCGTGCTTCGCGCTGCGCAGTGCGTTGCCGAGCCGTCGCTTCTGACGAGCCCCGAGGAGATCTCACCGGAGTGGCTGACGGCAGTGCTCCGCGGCTCGGGGGCGATCTCGCAAACGGTGTTGACGTGCGAGGTCACCCGCTTCGCCGAGGGAATGGCGCTACTCAGCCGCCTGTACCGCGTGCGGGTCAGATATGACACTCCGAATGAGAACGGGTGTACGACGCTCGTCGTGAAGCTCGCGACGGAAGATCCCGAGCAGTTGTTCATCGCCGAGCTTCTCGGCCTGTATCGCCGCGAAGCGTTTGTGTACAACTACCTCCGCGAGGACATGCCGTACCGGATGCCCGCGTGCCACCTCGCGGTCGCGTCTGATGACGGACGAGCAACAACCGTGGTGCTCGAAGACCTCGCGCGTTGCCGCGCGATTGATCAGGTCGCCGGGGCGCCGTGGAGCGTCGTTGGTGCATGCATCGACGCCATGGCAGATCAGCACGCGCGCTGGTACCGCGACGTACGACTGGGTGGGTTCGGCGAGGTGTTGCTGCCGCTCGCGCACCCGATCTATCCGAGCGCGCTCCCCGCAGTGTTCGACCCCGGCTGGGACGTCGCCCGCGCGGTGCTCGGCGATCAGATCGGCGCACGACAGGCTGCTTTTGGCGACCGTTGGTCAACCGAATGCCGCGGACTCCTGCAGCGACTCGGCGAACATCCCACGCTCCTCCACGGCGACTGGCGCGCCGACAACCTCTTCTTCGACGACGACCAGCTAATCGTCTTCGACTTTCAGATCGCGGGCGTCGGAACGGGTGCATACGACCTCGCGTATTTCGTGAGTCAATCGGTGTCTCCGGCGATCCGTGCCGGCCGGGATCGGGAGATTGTCGGTGCGTACGTCGCGCGTCTCGAGGCACACGGCGTCAAGCGTGACTACGGATCGGTTTGGGACGAGTACCGCGTCGCGCTTCTTGTCTGCCTGGTGTACCCGGTCGCTGCGTTCCGATCGTGGCACACGCAGAACGCGCGTGGTCGCGCGCTGATCGAGCAGATGTTCTCGCGGGCGTGTGACGCGATCGAAGCAACCGGCGCGCTCGACCTGGTCTCTCAGGGCGCGTGATCAGCCGAGGATCCGCACGGAGGCCCAGAGCGCGATCGTCGCCGCCACCGCCACCGCCAGCTCAACGCGCGCATCGACGCCACGCGCGACGACCACCAGCAACACGGCGAGCGCCCCGTACGCAGCTACGTGAATCAATTCGCACCTCTAGTCTCACGGCGACCGAGAGGTCATCACCGCGCGCGACGACGTGAGGGAATTCCGCCACGGCGCGAAGCGTAAGTCGACCTCTTCGCGTGCCGCGTTCGCTAGTCCATGAGGTCGCGTAAGACGTCGGACCGGTGGCGGTAGCCGAGGAAGTGTCCTTCGCCCGCGCGTAGCTCGAGGCGGGCGCCGGCAATTCGGTCCGTCAACTCGTGTGGCCACCGCGGGGGAACGAGCTCGTCGGCATCGCCTTGCCAGATCGTCACCGGTCCGCGCACATCTTGGGGGGCGAAGCCCCAGGGCCGCACCCAAGCCCGGTATTCCTCGACCATGCCGTCCGGATGAGCCAGCGCGGCGGCGGCCGCGGCCGCGATGCCCGGATCCGGGAGCGCGCGCATTGCCTCCGCCTCGCCCGGGACTGCCCCTCTGGCCGTGAGATGCGCCCACACGTCGGGTGTGTGCTCCGCGATCTCGCCGAGCGTGGCAAAGAGGGTGCCCGCGAGATGAGGATGGTTTTGAGCGAGGCGCGTAAAACGGCGATCCATCGAGTTGAGCTCCGCGAATGCCGTCTCGTCATCGAGGGGGACCGCGCCCGCGATGACGACCGTGCGTGTCACACGATCGTTGAGCCGTGCCGCGCACACGAGCGCATACTGACCGCCCATCGACCACCCGAGGACGGCTGTGCGCGCGACGCCGAGCACGTCGATGAGCGCGCGCACATCGTCGGCCCAATCCGCCGTGGTCCTGCCGGGCGCGGGATCGGACAGAGCGATGCCCGGCCGGTCGGGTGAGATGATGCGCACCCCGAGCTTCGCGCGCCCCCTCGTGGAAGGGCGCAACGTCGAGGCCGCAGACCAGCCCGCCGTGGCAGTTGACGACGGGCTGCCCGTTCGGATCGCCGAACTCCCGGTAGCCGAGCGCACGCTCATCACCGACGTCGATCGAGCGTTCGTCCATCCGACCTCCTCGACCGGCGTCAGGTGTCGCGCGTTCCGGTTGTCGCCGGGATGCGTCGTATTTCTGCACCAACGCACGCGGGTCCGCCGGGCGGCGCGTCGACCGCGCAGCTGCTCATGCTCGTCGGCTCGATCGTCACGAGCGGCTTGCGTATCGTCGCGAACGCGAGCAGTCCGCCCAGTGCCAGGGCGGCCGCTCCGATCCACATTGCGTGTTCGAACCCGGTCGAGAAGTCGGCGACGTTCGCATACGACGCGCTGGTGATCCCGGCTGCGACGGGAAGCACCGCCACCGCGATCAGCTGCGCGGTTCGCGCGATGTCGGTGTTCACAGCCGATGCGACACCGGCATGCTCGGAACGCGCGGCCGCAAGCACCGTCGCCGTGAGCGGCGCGACAGTCGCGGACAGGCCGAGCGCGAAGATCGTGACGCCGGGCAGCACGCCGGTGATGTAGCTCGACCCTGCTCCGCACTGTGAAAGAACCAGGAGTCCCAGACCGGCGAAGAGCGGACCGACCGTCATCGGGAGGCGCGGCCCAATGCGTGTGGCAAGGCGGCCCATTCGCGCCGAGAGCAACAACATCACCACGGTGATCGGCAGCAACGAGCTCCCGGCCGCAGTCGGCGAGTAGTGCAAGACGCGTTGCAATTGGATCGGAAGGAGGAACAACGAACCGCCGAGCGCGCCGTATACGACGAAGGTCACTCCGTTGGCTGCGCTGAATTGTGTTGATCGGAAGAGCTCGAGCGGAAGGATCGGATGGGCGCTGCGGGCCTCGACCACGAAGAAGCCGGTGATTGCTGTGATGCCGACCAGGCCGGTCACCAGGATGGTCGAGTCGGTCCAGCCTGTTTCCGGTCCTTCGGTTAGCGCGTACGCGATGCCGCTCAGGCCCACGGCGGCGAGCGCGGTGCCGGCGAAATCCAGACCGCGAGGTGCGAGCGGATTCCGGGTCTCGGGGAGCTGACGGAGCGCGACCCAGACCACCGCAACGGCCAACGGCAGGTTGATGAGGAAGATCAGGCGCCACGAGACGGCCTGGATCAGCCAACCCCCGATGAACGGCCCGATCGCGACAGCGATCCCTGCGAACCCGGACCACGCGCCGATCGCCGCCGCGCGGTCCTCCTTGCGGAAGCTCGCTTCGAGAATCGCGAGACTGCCCGGTGTCAGCAACGCGCCCCCGACTCCTTGTAGGGCGCGAGCTGCGATGAGAACCCCCGATGTCGGTGCGACTGCACACGCGAGTGACGCGGCTGCGAACCAGATGACACCCACTACGAACACGCGTCGTCGCCCGAACCGATCACCGAGCGAGCCGCCCAACAACAGGAACGCAGCCAACGTCAAGGTGTAGGCGTTGATCGTCCATTGGAGACCGGTCAGGCCGCCGCCGAGATCAGCGCCGATCCGGGGAAGCGCGATGTTCACAACCGTCGCGTCGAGCGAGGCCATGCCCGAGCCCAGGATGGTGGCGACGAGCACCCAGCGGCCGCGCGCCGATTTCAAGACCAGCTCGGCTGCCGATTTCGTTGTCTCCAAGTCGGGCTCACTCACGGGAACGAGTCACCCCAGGTTCGCGTCGGCGGCGCCCAGAACTAGTGTCTCTCCACGCGGTGCGCAAACGAAACGGTCCTGGGCGTCGCGAGCGCCGCGGCACCCAGGATGGGCGGCGCGCGCCAATGGAGGAGGACGGCATGTCTGACGAGGAAGTGCTCGATCGGATCCGAACACTCGTCGACGAGGAACACGTTCTCCGCGCCGCCGACGAGCTCGATGTGCAGCGGATCACTCATGTCGAGGAGACCCTCGACCAGTGCTGGGATCTGCTGCGCCAACGCCGAGCCCGTTCGCGAGTTCGGCGAAGACGACGCGGACGCGAAGATCCGCGACGTCGGAACGGTTGAGCACTACCGACAATGACGCCCACGCCCGCGAATGGTGTTGCCTGTCGAGCACGACCGGCTCAGGCGCGGAGGCGATGAACGTCGTGGCGAGAGGTAAGTCCGACCTGGTTGTGCACGGCGCCGGTCCGGCAGCGCCCTTCCCGCCGTCGTCGACTTACGCCGTGAGGCGCTCGTCATCCTTCTCGGCGACGATCTCCACACGCACGTGCACATTCGGCTCGACGCGCAACATCAGGATCTTCGGTGGCTCCATGTCGAAATCACGGATGTCGAAGATGTGCTCGCCTTCGAACTTCAGCGTGCGGTCATCGACCGCGGTGATCGCCATCTCGTCCTCGTAGGTCTTGGTGACACCGCGAAAGGTGACGTCGCCCCGCGCAACGTAATGGCCGGCTTTCTCGCTCTCGCGCAGCTCGACGAGCTGACCGTCGATCGTCGGGTACCGGCGCGCGTCGATCCTACGCTTCAACTCCCGGTTTTCGAGCGGGTTGCCCGACTTGAGCCGGCCGACGGGAAACGACAGTTTCGCCTTGGGCGACGCGCCGAGGTTCACGCGACCGCCGTCGAGCACGTCCATCTCGAGGTGGCCCTCGAGGCCGTCGGTACGCGTACGGATGGGGTGCAGGCTCGATCGCGCGTGCACGATGACGTGCGATCGATCCGGCACGATGCGGTAGTGCGCCCCCCACGCTCGGAGGTTCCGCGGACTGGTCACGGGCGCCCGTCCGCGGCGGTTTGCTCGGCGCGGGCCTTGATCCCGAGGAGCATCTTGCGTTCCATGATGAAGTGGGGAAGCTCGATGAAGATCGCGTAGACGAGACTCGGGAGCCCGCGTGGTGTCCGGCTTCTCGCGAGCAGCCGGGTCCGATGTGCGTCGAGCGGTTCGAGCGCGAAGTACCAGCCGCCGTCGAACGCGTACGACCGGTTCGGTTCGAACCGTGCGAGCTTGGGCCCGGTCGCAGGGTGGAACAGCACAGTCTCTCCGACGTCGCGGTGCTGCCACTCCGGATGGATGGAGTCCGCGTTTCGCATCTGACAACCGGCGAGGTTCTCGAGCCACTCATAGCTGTAGAAGCCACCGCGGTCCTGTCCGATCTGGGCCAACCACGGCCACACGTCCTCGACCGGAGCGTCGATCGTCACCGCGCGGGTCATCGTGACGCCGGGATCGGGGACCAGCTCGTCGCCGGGAAGTGGTTTCTCGGTCTCTTCGGATGTCGCGCCCCACGAGCGGGACCGGGGGCACGCGAGAGCTAGGTACGCGACGATGCCGGCGCAGCCGAGGAGCACCGGTGGCGACGGGCGGCGATGGCGTCGGAGCGCGCGAACTGTGAGCCAGATGCTCGCACCGGCGAGACCGGCGAGCAGGGCCGGGCCACCGGACATGACTCCGAAGGCCCGGATCGCTACTCCGGCGTTCCTGGCCTGCGGCGGTGCATCGGACACGCCTCCCATCATCGCGTCTCGCCGCTCTCCCATCAGTAACAGCCTGCCCAGGTGGGCACGCTGCGATCCGCCGGAAATTTTCGTTGCCGTGCCTGCCCTTTCCATTGCTCGCGCCGTCCGGGCTGCGCGCCGAAAAGGCGCATGCTGCTTCGGCGCTAACGTCTTTGTGGTGTCCGGTGTTCTGAAAGGCAGCTGATGGCGGAAGCGCGGATCGAGAAACTGTCACTCGAAGAGTGCCTCGGCCTGCTGCGCTGCGGATCCGTCGGCCGGATCGGCGTCGTCGTCGACGAGTTCCCGGTTGTGCTGCCGATCAACTACCGGCTCGTCGAGACCAGCGGGCGGACGTGGGTTGCCTTGCGAACGAGGCCGGGGAACGTCATCGAGCAGGCATCGCCGAGCGTCGCATTCGAGATCGACGGGATCGACCCGGCCCAGAAGCAGGGCTGGTCCGTGCTCGTTCGCGGCACGGTCCATCACGTCGACGCCGGCACCGCCTACTTTCGTGAGCGTTGGGATTCTTACCCGTGGCTCGCCGAGCGCGACGCCTGGCTCATCGTGTCTCCCGTCGCGATTACGGGCCGTCGCCTCCTTTCGCCCGCGTCCGATTGGGACGTTCCGGACCCCGCGCACCTCTGAGGCGGCACTGATGGCCGAAGCCTGGCTCGAGGAGCTCTCGCTCGAGGATTGCCTCGTCTTGTTGCGTGACGACGTCCTTGGACGGGTCAGCATCGTGGTCGACGACTTCCCGCTCGTGCTGCCCATCAACTATCGGCTCGTGGAGACCAGCGGGCGGACGTGGGTGGCCATTCGAACACGACCGGGGAACGTCATCGAGCGAGCATCGATGAGGGTCGCGTTCGAGATCGACGGGTTCGACGCCGCCCGGAAGCAGGGCTGGGCCGTACTCGTCCGCGGCACGCTCCACCACGTCGATCCCGACGCCGCCGGCTTTCGCGAGCGCTTCGATCCTCATCCGTGGCTCGAGGCCGAGCGGGACGCCTGGCTCATCGTGGAGCCCTTCTCGATCACCGGCCGTCGCCTCCATCGCGACGCGCCAGAATGGGCCTTCACGAACCAGGCCTACCTCTGAGCGATCAGATGGAGCCGGAGCCGGCTGCGCGATCTACGAATCCTCAACCGGACGAGTGCGATCAAAACGGCGTCCCGAGACTTCATCCGCGGTGACAATGACGAAATGCTCGTGGGATCCGGGCGCCCACGGTGAGACATCCAGGCGCTTCGCTTCCTCCAGGCTTGCTCGGTCAGTGAGTTCCGTGGCGTGCCCGACGAGCAGAACACTCCAGCCGCTCGGCCCGTTCATCTCCACGTCGTCCACCTCGAATGCCACGGGCGTGCGCATCAACGCGGCGTCGAGCTTCGTGCCCGGCGCGGTGCGAAACACGACGGCGTTCGCCACAACTCGGTAATTCACAGGAAGAATCACCGGCCGGTCACCGACCTGCAACCCCACACGGCCGAGCTCCCGGGTCCGTAGGAGCGCGAGACACTCGCCCGGCGCGAGCTTCTCGAGCCCGTCCGGCCAGGTCGGGTCGTCTTTGTTCGCGAACCCGAAGTCTTCAGGTGCACCCGTCATGGCTCCCCCCTCAGCCGCCCGAGATTGCGGGCACGATCGAGACCTCGTCGCGGGCGCCGAGCACCGTGCCGACCCCGGCCAGGCCGCGGATGTTCTCCTCGCCCACGAACACGTTGACGTGGATCCGCAACGCGCCCTGTTCGTCGCGGACCCGGCGTTCCAACGCGGGATGGGTCGCGGCGATGGCGTCGAGCAGATCGGCGACGGTGGCATCCTCTCGGAGGTCGACGGCGAACGTCGGTCGGTCACCGCCGAACTCGCGCAGTGCTGCGGGGACGCGCACCCGGACCTCCACGTCGTCAGCGGTCAGGCGATCGTGGCCGCGCGTACCGACAGGACGGGTGGCAGATCCGCGGCGAGGAGCCGCCAGGTGTCGCCGTCGTCGGCGGAGCCGTAGAGCTCACCGCTGCGGGTCCCGAAGTAGAGCCCGGCCGGCGTGTCACCGTCGGTCGTGAAGGCGTCGCGCAGGATCGTCAGGTGGGCATCGGTCTGCGGCAAGCCGGTGGTCAGCGGCGACCACGAGGCACCGGCGTCGCTCGTGCGCCAGACCGTGCACCGCCCCTCCGGGGTGCACCGATATTCCGCACCCTCCAACGGCAGGAGGTAGGCGGTATCCGGCTGAGTGGGGTGCGCGACGACCGGAAAACCGAAGTCGGGGCCGGCGATGGAACGCATCGGCAACCAGTGGGCCCCGCCGTCGTCGCTGCGGTAGATGCCGTCGTGATGCTGGAGGTAGAGGCGCTCGGGGTCGCCACGTCGCGCGCCACCTTGTGGACGCATTGGCCGAACTCGGGCGTCGGCGCACCGGGGAGGAAACCGGCGACGATCCCGGCATTGCTCGCCCGCCACGTGTCGCCGCCGTCGTCGCTGCGGTAGACGCCGCCGGCCGAGACCGCCACGAGCAAGCGGGCCGGGTCGGTGGGATGGACGAGCACCGTGTGCATGCACAAGCCGCCGCCACCGGGGGGCCATTCGCTCCGGTGTGGGTGGTCCCACAGGGCGCGCACGAGTCCGAAGCTGCGACCGCCGTCGTCGCTGCGGAACAGGGCCGCGGGCTCGACGCCGGCGTACACGACGTCGGGCTGATCGACGGGCCCGGGAGTCAGCTGCCAGATCCGCGCGAGGGCCGCGGCGGTGTCGGCGGGGAACGCGAGGGCGGTCTCGTCCTGCTCGGTCCACGACTCGCCGAGGTTGTCGGAGCGGCGGATGACCGGTCCCCAGTGCATGCTCACCGAGCCCGCGAGGAGCCGGGGAGACAAGCCTCGGGCGTCGATGCAGGTCGCGTAGACCTCCTCGCCGGCCAGCTCCGGGCCGTCGAGCTCGAAGTGGCGGCGGCCGTCGGTCGACCGCAACGAGAACAGCCCTTTGGCTGTTCCGATGAGCACCAGCGTCTCGGTCATCGCCATCCTCCGTCCTTGCGTAGCGGCCGGAGATTAACCGGTCCCGCGGATATCTGAACAGCGATCGGGCGCGTGCAGCCTGCGTAACATCGCGCTGATGTCCGACGCGTCCGGTGCGAATCTCGCCCGCCGCGCACAGGACGTCCTCGAGCGCAACCGCTGCGGCACGTGGACCTGTCCGGCGCGCGGCATCTATCCGCACCAGTGGCTGTGGGACTCGTGCTTCATCGCGATTGGTCTCGCCCGCTACGACCCCGAGCGTGCGGCCGGCGAGCTCCGCCGCGCTCTTTCGTGCGCAATGGGCGAACGGCATGTTGCCGCACATGATCTTCGCGGCCGGTTCTCGTGACCAGGGCAGCCGGCGGATCTGGCAGTCACACAAGCACCCGGACGCGCCTCGTGACATCGAGACGTCGTGCATCACGCAGCCTCCGTTGCCGGCCATCGCCGCTTGGCGCGTGTCGCAGGCGCTTCCGCAGGCCGATCGCCGTGCGTTCCTCGCCGAGGTCTTCCCCGGGATCCTCCTCTATCACCGCTGGCTCTACCGCGAGCGCGACCTGCGCCACGGTGGCCTGGTGACGCTCATTCACCCGTGGGAGTGCGGCCTCGACACGACGCCGCCGTGGATGGGGGAGCTGGCCCACATGCGTGAACCATTGTGGATGCGGATCACGCTGTGGCTGCGTCTGGCGCGGCTCGTGCGGTTCCTGCGTCGCGACACGGAGTTCGTGCCTGCGTGCGAGCGTCCGAGCGACGGCGACGGGCTTCGCATGGTCGTGCTCGCGCGCCGGGCTCGGCGCCAAGGCTTCGACCTCCGCCGTATGGCGCCTCGGGAGTCGGTGCTCATCGAGGACGTGGCGTTCAACGCCCTGCTTGCCGTCGCCAACCAGTCGCTCGAGCGGATCGCGCGCGAGCTCGACATCGCGATCGAAGCCGAGCTGCAGCACCGCTTCCGGGCGACCGAAGCCGCGCTCGAGCAGCTCTGGGACGAGTCGACGCGCCAGTACTACTCACGCAACGCGGTGACGGGTGAGCTGCTCAAGGTCCCCACCGTCGCGACGTTCCTGCCGCTCTGGGCGGGGATCCCGACCGCCCGGGCCGCGCAGCTCGTCGCGCTGCTGCGTGAGCCCGGCTTCTGGCCGCGCTTCCCGGTGCCGAGCGTGCCCACGGATGCGCCCGAGTTCCAGCCCGATCGCTACTGGACCGGTCCCACGTGGATCAACATGAACTGGGCGATCATCCAGGGACTCGGTGCGTGCGACGAAGCCGACGCCGCCGGCGAGCTGACGCGGCACACGCTCGATCTGATCGAGCACGCGGGTTTCGCGGAGTACTTCTCCACGCTCAATGGACGCGGCTCCGGTGCAGAGGAGTTCTCCTGGACCGCCGCGCTCGCGCTCGACCTGCTCGCGTCACAGGGGTAGCGGCGTCCCGAGTGCGACGTCAGAAGCTCAGCGTCAGCGAATCCAATGCTCGGCGAGCGCGTCAGCGACGGCATCCACGTCGTACACGGTGCTATTGCCCATGACGACGAGGCCGGCACCATGGTCGGGGTAGAGCCGCATGAGATTGTGGTAGCCGCCACCGCCGCCGTAGTGCTCGACGAACGGCGGACGGCGCTCGTGATCCTTCGGTGGCCGGAACCAACCGAGGCCGTGATCGAACGGCCGCCCCGCGAGTGAGATCGTCTGCATCTCGCGCACGGCATCCTCCGAAAGGATGCGGTTCCCGTCGAGCTGCCCACCGTTGGCGTGGGCGAGCACGACGCGTGCCGCGTCGGTGACGGGGCCCACGAGCCCGCCGTAGGGCGCGCCGTTCACCAGGAACGGCCGGAAGGTCAACCACCGTCCGGCGCGTCCGCCGACAATGCCGCGCGGCAACATCGCGCTGACCAGCGGCCCGAAGCCCGGGAGCAGCCGCTGGTGTCCGGTCGCGATGTTCGTGAAGCGGTCGTGCGGCATGGCGAACGAGGTCGCATCGATCTTGAGTCGCGGAAAGACCTGATCCTCGACGTAGTCAGTGAACGGTTGACCCGCTGCGGCCGCGATGACTTCGCCGAGGAGGAGGTAGCCGAGGTTGGTGTATGCGGCCCACGCGCCGGGCTCGAAGCGCAGCTTCCGCACTCGAGCGAACCGCTCACGAAGGAACGCGGCGGGATCGGGTGCGGGCGTATCGGCCGGTCGAACCCACCGGATCGGCGGCGGGTTGGGAATGCCGGCGCTGTGCTGGAGCAAGTGGCGCACCTGCACCCGGTGCCCGGCGCCTGCTGGCAGCACGCCGGGGAGGAGATCGTCGACGTAGCCGGCGAGTGAGAGGCGTCCCTCGTCGACGAGACGCATCGCGGCGGTGGCGGTGACGATCTTGGTCATCGAGAACCAGAGGAACGCAGTCTCGGGGTTGACAGTCGCGTGCGTCTTCGCATCAGCGAGGCCCGCTGCACTCGCATCTTGGACGGCGCCGTCGGCGACGACGGCCGCCGTCAGTCCAGGCACGCGTTTGCTTGTGATCGCGTTCCCGAGCGCAGCGTCGAGTTCGGTGGTCATTGCGGTTTGTCGTGTACCCGGGGAGCGGGCGGGGAATACCTGAGGGAGTCGCGGTTGCGATCAGATTGGCCGCGTTTGGCGCGACCGATGGCGCGCCGGGGAATTCCATCTGGGGGGTTCAGGATGAGTGCGGCAGAGGAGAGCGAGGACGCTCGACCCAGTCGGGTGGGGCCATGGATGGGCATCGCGTTCTTTGTGCTCTTCGTCGGCGGGTTCCTGGCCTTCAACACCCCCGAGGACAACAAGAAGACGGCGCAGTGGGCGCGCTGGTGGAACGACAGCGGACACCGCACCACCGCGGTCATCGCGGCATACCTCATGGTGCTCGGGCTGCTCGCGTTCGTCTGGTTCGCGTGGAACCTTCGGGAACGAGTAGGCCGCGGCGGCGGTCTGATGTTCGTGTTCGGATCACTCTTCGCTGCGGTTGGACTGATCTCGACGATGGTGCGGGCGACGATCCCGGGTTCGAAGCTGTTCGGGAACACCCCGGTGCCGCCGGGAGATTTCTCGCGGCAGTTCGACCAGATCGGCTTCGCCACGCTGCTGATCGCGGGGGCGTTGTCAGCCGGGTTGTTCATCGGGATCGCGTCGTACGAGGCGCGGAAAGCCGGGATCCTGCCGGGGTGGCTGACCATCGCAGGATACGTCATCGCGGTGCTGCAGTTGGCGGGCGCGTTGTTCTTCCCGTTCGCGCTGTTCCCGCTGTGGGTGCTGATCGCGTCCATCGCGCTGGTCCGGCGCGGTGGGAAGGTGGTCACCCTCGATGAGTCCATCGGGACCACGACGCGCGCCACGGCCTCGGCCGCACCGAGCGGATAGACCTCGGCTCACGACTGTCACAAATTCGGTTGGCAGGGTGGCGGCGTGGGATGGCGCTTCAGGTTCATTTTCGTTCGACGCGGAGCGCGAAGACGCCGGGTCACAGGTAGTCGTGCGCAATGAGGTGGCGAGTGGCGAACCAGCCCGGTATGGCGGGCAGGTAGTAGAAGGCGAGCTGGTTCGCGAGCACCGCCGCGACTGCGATGTCGCGAGGCACCCCGAACGACACCAACACGGCGGAAAGGCCGACCGTGCCCACGGCGGTGCCTCCTCCGGGCACCGGAATGCTCTGCGCGATGGTGACGACGCCGATGTTGGCGGCGAGCAGCGCCCAGAACGAGGTGTGACCGTCGAACGCGATCAGACACGCCTGTAAGCACCATGTTGACAACAGAATCGCGAGCACGTTGCCGCTCACGAGCAGCGCGAGGTGCTGGGGAGAACGCACCGCCTTCCACATCGTCGACGCGGCTCGGTTGACAGGTGGCATCACGATCTCGCGAAGCTTCGGTGCCACCGCGAGGATTCCGCTGACCAGTGCGACGACGCAGATGAGACCGATTACGAGCGAGACGAGACCGCTGGTCGGTATGAGGGAGAGATCCACTCGGGTTGGTTCGATCGCGAGCGCGAGCGCGAAGAGACCGACGGACGCGATGAGTTCGCCGACGGTGCTTAGGATGCCGCCCGCGGCGACCGCGGAGCTGAGGTCGACTCCCATCTTCTGCAGGAAGCGCACTTGCATTCCCTGGCCGCCGATCGCCGGGATGGCGAGGTTCGAGAAAGACATGCCGAGCTCGACCTCGCTGGTCGGCCACAACGGCAGACGCACCGGCACGGTGCCCTGAAGGCCAATCGCGTACGCCACGTTTGCCACCAGCGACAGCGCGAACGCGAGCGCGAGCCAGGACCACTCCGCGTTACGCACCGTTGCCCACACCTCGGTCGGATCACCGACATCGGCCAACGAGCGCGGCGACAGCGACCAGCGCGCCGATCGCCATCACTGCGGCCGTGGGGCTGATCCGGTGAAGCTGTGTGAGCTTGGGGGGTTCGATGCCGGCAGCTTTGGCGCCTGCTGCGCGTAAGCGCTCGAGGCGCGCTACGACCTCGCGCCGGCGGTTGCCCACGAGGTGCCGAGTGCCGGGGCTCAACGCGGCGGGTTGCAGCAATGGGAGCGCAGCCGCAATCGTTGACCTGCCGAGCACGCCCGTCGCCAGCGCGTACCGCCCGTTCCTCGCCGGCGAGTGCGGCCGTTGCTGCGAGCAGCTCCGCGACATCTGTGGTCATCCGTTCGGCTTTTCCGGTCGATGCCGCGGCGTCGAAACCGACGAACCATGGCCCGTCGGCGTCGACGATCACGTGATCAGCATCGAGATCAGCGTGGACAACGCGGGCACGCTGCAACGCAGCGACGTTCTCCCAGATCTGCACGAGCAGATCGTCACTCGCTTCGTCCGGACGGAGCTCCGAAAGCAACGTGCCGCTCGCCGGCCGCTGAACGAGCAGCGCGGCATGAGGACCTGCGCTCCCGGCAACGACGACCGGTGGAACGCGCGCGCCCGCTTGACGCGCCACGAGCATGACGTACGCCTCGTGCTCGACCTGTTGGACGCGAGTCAGCGTAAGAGGCGGTCCTGAGTCCTTGTACACGAGCCCAAGCCACAGTTTCATCAGCAACCGCGACTGTGCCTCATCGCTCCCGATCACCTTCACGCGCAGGGGGCCGTCATCGTCCACCCCGAGCAGCACCGTCGAGCCCTGCGGCTGACGATCAGCGAGCCGCATGTTGCGTGCTGTGATGCCGAGGTGATCGAGAGCGGCGGTGACCCGCGCGATCGTCGGTCGGGCCCCCGGGGAGCCGAACACGAGATGGACGAGCGCGCCGACACCCAATCCAAGCAGCACGCCCGCGAACAAGTCATTTGGAAAGGTGACACCGAGATACATCGCCGCGACACCGAGCCCGAGCACGAGCGTCCAGCCGAACACCCGAGTCGGTCGCGCGACGTACGGACTCGCCGCACTGATCACCGCTACCGTGACAGCGATCCGCACCGCGGGAAACGCAGGTGAGCCCCCAAGGCTCGCCGCGATGCGCACGCTGTGTGCGAAGGCCTCGTGCGCGACAACAATCTGGCCGATCGCCCGCGCCGTGCCCCATGCCAGAAGCCCTGCGATCGACAGGACCAGAGCGAGCCGCCACCGCCTCGCCACCAGCGCTGCGACCACGACGAGACCGACGGCCCATAGCGTGCCCAGGCGATACAGACCGCGGAACACCGGCGTGAGGCCGTTCGGCAACGTGTTGAACAGGTCGAACGCCGCCCGCTCGCTCGCGGTGACGTTGCCGGCATGGTGTGCGGCGAGCACCAAGAGGACGGCGACTACCGCGAGTTGAACCCAATCGCGCGTGCGGCGCCGGAAGTCGCCCTCGGCGGCCGGCTGGAACAACCGCCGCCGCCAACCCGGAGCGCCGTGACCCGCGGCGTCAGTGACGGGATCGGCAGCCATACCGCCAGTGTTGCGGTCGTGAGCGTGGAAGCCGCGCCGCCCGATGTGCGCGCTGAAGCCCGAGCCCGTATTGTCCCTTCTCCACTTTGCTGTGCGGTTCGAGAGCAGATGAACGGTGAAGAGAGACTCGGGGCCCATCGGCGGTTTTCAGAAGCGAAAAGGGGAGAGGGGTTCATATGAGCGCAACCGATACGAGTGTCCTCGATCGCGTCGACGGGTCGCTGCGCGAAACACCGTCCCGATGGTCACTGACGCCGGCGCGGGTGCTCGTCGCGGTCTCAGCCGCGTTCGTGCTCGTCGCGCTCACGCTCGCGGGGCGCAAGGGATTCTGGGTGGACGAAGGGTTCACGGCCGCGTTCGTTCGCCAACCGTGGAGCGACTTCCTCCATCAGCTCACGAAGATCGATACCAACATGGCCTCGTACGACATCGTCGCCAAGATGTGGGTAGGGCTGTTCGGCACCGCCGAAGTCGCGATGCGCTCTCTGTCGATCGCCTTCGTTGTCGCAACATTCCCCGTCGCCTACCGACTCTTCTTGCGGATCTACGGCAAGAAGACCGCGACGTTCGCTGTCGTGCTGCTGGCGATCAACCCCTGGACCACCGTCGTCGCGATCACGGTGCGTCCGTACGCGATGTTGCTCTTCATCTCGGCCCTCTCGAGTGTGCTCCTGCTGCGTGCGCTCGAGTCGAAGTCGCAGTTGCGGTGGGTCGGCTACGCGCTCTTGTGCGTCGTCGGTCTCTACACGCACCTCACGATGGCGTTCGTATTTGCCGCGCAAGGTGTGTTCGCTCTGCTCCGCAAGCGACGCATCGACCGCGACCTCCTGCTGACGGGCGCGATCGTCGCACTCGGCGCCATCCCGACCGTGCTATGGATCGCGCCCACCGACACGCTCGACTGGATCGGTGGTCCGTCAATTCGCGGTGCATGGACCGCCGCAACGATCGCCGCCGGTGGAACGGTCGCGTTCGTCATCACTGCGGCTCTGCTCGCGACCGCCGTGCGCCCGCTGTTCCGCTCGCTGGCGCGGGCCCACTATGACGACCGTGCGTTGCCGGTCGTCATGTTGGTTGTTCCCGCGATCCTGATGCTGGCCGTCACGCCGATCCAACCGTTGGTCGACGTCGACCTCTATCTGACGTTGTTTCTGCTTCCGCTGGCGGGTGTGCTTGCCATGGCCGTGTTTCGCTTTCGGCCAAGCCAGAGCCTGGCGGCGATCGGTGTGCTCGTCGCGGCGTATGGCGGGACGCTGATCTGGACGGTGGCGCCTGCACCCGGCTACGCCTCCCAGGGCTGGAAAGAGGCGGCGGCGATCCTCCGTCGCGATTCACGACCCGATGAGGCGATCGCGTTCCCCAACAGCTACGCGCGCATTCCGGTCGAGCTCTACAGCCGCCACGACGGCAAGGTCGGGTTCGCCGCCCGCCCCGTGCTCCCGTCGGCCGGTTGGGGCACGCTCTCGCCGTACGGGCTCGACCGGAACAACCGGCTCCGCTTGGAGCGGGGCCCCGACCATATTCGTATGCAGCTCGCGGGGGTGAACCGTCTGTGGGTTGTCGGCTACGTCGGCAGCACAAACCCCGGCGGCGACATGGGGGACGTCGATCAAGCGGCGAGGGCAAAGGGGCTGCGGCTCGATCGCGAGTATCGCTTCGGCGACACCTTGGTGCGCCACTACAGCTGATCGCGCAGCTTCGGGTCAGCGCAGCTCGGGTTCGGGGACGCCTTCCCGCCGGAGGCGCTCGAACACGATCAGGGCGCCGATCGGGCCGGTGACCAGCACGAGCGCCGTGAACCACCAGCTCCAGTGGACGGCCGGTGTGATCATGATCACCATGGCCGCGAACGCGAGGAAGATCATGCCGTGCACCGAGCCGGTCACGGCGATCCCTACGGGCATGGCCGCGATCCAGAACGCGAGCAGCACGCAGTAGCTCACCGTCTCGACGATCGCGACCCATTGGAGGGCGCGGGCCTTACGTTCGAGCTCGGTGCTGGTGTCGTCGGCGAAATCGACCATCGCGTGAGCCTACGAGCCGTTGGTCGCGATGCCGTTACGCGCAGCGCGAACATTGCGGTGACCAACGCCGAGAGGGCACCGATCCCGACGCCGGCTGGTCGCGCGTCACGGGGTGTCCTCGAGCATGCCTTCGAAGATGCCGGCTGCGGCCTCGAGCGTGGCGCGGTCGCTCGCGGAGAGGCCACGCAGCCGCAGCGCGAGATATGCGTTCTTGCGCGACCGGCTCTCTTCGAGCAGGCGACTGCCCGCCGGAGTGATCTCGACCCGCGTCACCCGCCGGTCGGCGGTATCGCCCATGCGCGTGACCAGACCCTGCTCCTGGAGCCGCCCCACTGCGGCGGTGATCGTCGGCGGCTGCACCTGCTCCACCGCGGCCAGCTCGCCCAGCGTGAGTGGACCCTGGCGCCCGATCATCGCGAGGGCCGATTGTTGCGTGGGCGAGATCCGCGAGTCGGTCTGCTGGCGTAGGCGGCGTGCGAGGCGCGTCACCGCGAGTCGGAGTCGAGTGGCAAGGTCCGCGCGGGTGTCCGGAGATGCAGGGCTCATAGTTCGTCTGACTATTTAGTGTAGCGAAGTATCCCGCGGGACGTCGGGCGGACGCGCCGCGCTAAGCGGGCGGGAGGTACGCCTCGAGCGGCGCCGGCGTCAAGTGGGCGGCTTTCGCCGCGTCAGTCAACACTTTGAGGTTCTGGAGCAGGTCGGTGCGGAAGTGCATCAGGATGATGTCGCCGGCCTGCAGCTTTCCGCCTGTGACGTCGAGGCGCCCGTCGTTCATCGTGCCGGCCCACAGCACGATGGCACGCATCCCACAGGCGCGCACCATGTACTTCACCCGGTTGTCGAGGAAACCAAACGGCGGTCGGAACAGCCAAGGCCGTGTTCCGAAGCGCGCCGCGTAGTCGTCTGCCGGCGTGCAGATCTCCTTGTGGAGCGCCGTCTCCGAGAGCGTGCGGAGATCGGGGTGCGTGACGGTGTGGTCCTGGATTGACGCGCCCGCCGCTCGAAACTGGTCGAAGTACGCTTGGTCGTCGTGCACCGGCACCTTGACGGGGAACAGCGTCACCGGCAACCGGTGGCTCTTGATGAAGGCGACCACCGCCGGGTCGCGCACCAGTCCGTCGTCGATGGTGAAGAACACGACAGGATCGGTGGTCGCGAGCCGGCTGTACACCGGTGCGACTGGGCCGGCCGGAATTGCGATCGGGACCGGGGCGAGCGCGTGCGCGGCAACGCTCGGCGACGAGGTCGCGACGGGTTGTGCCGGCTCGCCGGGCGGCGCGTGTGTCGCGTGCGGCGGCACGAGATCGTCCCGGCTGAGCCGGAGATCGCTCTTCCCGGCGGCGCTCGCATGCGCCGTGACCGCGGTGTTGTCATAGATGGCCGCGCCGGCGAGCGTCGCGCCCGCGAGGAGCGCGACGACGACGAAGGCGATGGCGCCACGACGCGTCATCTGTACCGGTCCGGGTTCATGCGACGCCCAGGCTAGGGAACTCGACGCCTCGTACCCAAAGCGGGACCGGTCGCACACCGTGAAGTGACATGGCACGCTGCTCACATGACCGACATGCGCAACTGGGGCCTCGTTGATCCTTCAGAGTTGCAACGCACCGTGGTGATCTCGCCGCATCTCGACGACGCCGTGCTCGGTTGCGCGCACCTTCTGGCCCGGTGGCCGGGTTCGACGGTGCTGACCGTGTTTGCGGGCGCGCCCGCGGACTACCCCGATCCGGTCACGCGTTGGGACGCGTTGGCCGGCTTCACGACAGCCGACCAGCCGCTTGCGGCGCGTCGCCTAGAAGACACGCATGCGCTCGCGACGCTCGACGCTTCGGCGGTGTGGCTCGACTTCGTGGAGCATCAGTACCTCGATCGCAGCGCCTGGGTACAGCCCGACGCGATCGTCGAGACACTCGACGACGCGCTGCGCGCGCTGGACCCGACGGCGGTGCTCGTGCCGTTCGGCCTCGGCAACCCCGACCATGCCTGCACCCATGACGCGGCCATGCGAGTGCGCGAGGGCTACGACGCACCGGCCTGGTTCTGCTACGAGGACACCGGCTACAAGCACATCCCCGGCCTGCTCGCCTGGCGTGTCGCGCAGTTGTTCCGCGCCGACCTGTGGCCGACACCGGCGGCGGCGCCGGTCGACCTGTCGGCAGCGCGCAAGCGAGCGGCGCTGGCGCACTACGAATCGCAAATGAAGGCGCTCGACGCGGATTGGGAGCTTGCCCGCAAGTTGGCCGCACCGGCGCCCGAGCAGTACTGGCGTCTCGCACCGCCACCGCCGGGCTGGGAGCGGCTCAGCCACGCTGGGTGATCGGTGTGCGAATTCGACTAACTTCGCCGCTACTCGGACGGAAGGAACGTGCATGGGTGTGGTCGAGGATCTGCGGAGTCACGGGCTCGACATCACTGACGACACGGCGACGGTCATAGTTCAAGGCGTGACGCAGCGCGTCACGATCGACACGTCGCCGAGCGCGGGCGTCGGCCTGCTCATCGAGGGGCCGGTCGACGGCTGGGCCGGCAACACGCCACCCGTCGACGCAGCGCTTGTCGCCGCGGGCGACACGGAGGTCGACTTCACGAGCGGCACCGCCCGGCTGACGCGTCATTTGGCCACGACCGACGTTGCCGCGGTCTACGACGCGGTGTTCGAGCTGGCCAAGGTCGGTGCGCGCATCGGGTTGCGTCTGGCTGACGCCGGTGCGACGGCCGCGGCGACAGCCGAGGCCGCGGCGGCGAGCGAGCCCGTCTCGAGCAGCGAGGCCGAGCCCGAGGCTTCGGTGGGCGCCGCGCAACCCGAGGCAGCCGAAGCGACCGCGGCTGCGCCCTGGGCGACGGGGGCTACCAGCGATCCGGCGGTTTCGCCGACGACCAATGAACCGACGCAGCCGGTCTCTGCGGCCGTCGCCGCCTCGGGCGAGTTCTGGTTCTACGTCGACTCCGAGCAACAGCTCATGTCGGGCGGCCAGGGCAGTCAGGCCGTCGGCGGACTGCGGCCGGGACAGTGGTACCGCGCGTCACGCGAGGAAGCGGGCTGGGTGAAAGCCACCGACGAATACGGCCGCGTCGGTTGGGTGCGCGCCACCGCCGCGCACCGTCATCAAGGCTGAACACACTCACCCGTTCGTACGCCTCGTGTTGCTAGTACATCGGCGACCAGCTGGTGGTGCGCAGCAACCGGCTTTCCCAGTCGTCGCGCACCTGCAGCGCGTCGTGCATCCACGTGCCCGGTGCCCGGTACTCGGGGGGAATCTCGGTCGTGATGAGGTTGGTGACCTGCTCCGGGTGGCGCACCCTCTGCCACAGGACGACTTCACGCGGCCGGCCCGAGCCCCACGCTGTTTGCAGCACGGCTCGCAGCTCCAGCAGCGACTGCCGTCCGTGTCGCGCTTCGGCGAGGCTTGGTGCGTACTGGCCGCGTGCGGCCTCGAGATAGTCGTCGAGCATGCCTTCGTGCGGCCACGCGGTGTCTTCCATGAACAGCGTGAGCGGATGGTGCGTGTCATCGACGGGAATATCGTTGAGGTCGACGTCGAGCGGCGCCCATGTGACCGGCAAGAGCATCTTGGCGGTCGCGTCGTGGCGGAGCGTCTCGATCTCGTGCGACCAGTCGTGGAGATCCCCGGTCTGGAGTCGACGCGCGAGCGCCTCCCACGCGCTGCCATCGCGTAGTGCCGTGATCGTGACGACGGTGTACGCGCGCCCCGTGCCGTGCGCGAGGTGGAGGTAGTAGAGGAGCCGAGCGTCGTCGCCCTTCCCCAGCGCGGGCATCCACCCGTCGCGGTACGCCGCCTCGAACTCTTCCTCACGCGCGCCCAGCACACGGTGAACCTCATGCAAGAACAGCATGCGTCCTCCCGAGCGCGACCCTATCCTGCGGTGCCGCGTCAGTGCAGTGCGTCGACGAGGAAGTCGATCGCACGCGTCACGGTGGCGACGTCGTCAGGCTCGATCGCGGGGAACAGCCCGATGCGAAGCTGGTTGCGCCCGAGCTTGCGGTACGGCTCGGTGTCGACGATCCCGTTGGCGCGCAGCGCGCCCGCCACTGCAGCAGCGTCGACCGACTCGTCGAAGTCGATCGTCGCGCTCACGCGACTGCGCGCCGAGGGTTTCGCGACAAATGGTGTCGCGAAGTGTCGGGCTTCGGCCCATCCGTACAGAATCTCCGCAGAGCGATCGCACCGCGACGCGCTCCACTCGAGGCCGCCGTGGTCGAGCATCCACTCGAGCTGGTCCTCGAGCATGAACAAGGTCGCGAGGGCGGGAGTGTTGTACGTCTGATCGAGGCGGGAGTTCTCCAACGCGATCGCGAGGCTGACAGAGGGAGGGATCCAGCGATCGGTTGCGGCGATGTGCCCGATTCGCTCAATCGCGGGGGGAGAGCACAGCGCGAGCCAGAGTCCGCCGTCACCCGCAAAGCATTTCTGCGGCGCGAAGTAATAGACGTCGAACTGGGCCGGATCGATGCGCAGGCCGCCGGCTGCCGACGTGGCATCCACGAGCACGAGCCCGTCGGCACCGTCGGGCCGGGCGATCTCCATCATCACGCCGGTTGACGTCTCGTTGTGGATCAACGCGTATGCGTCGACCGACGCATCGGCGCGCGGCTCGGGATGCGTGCCGGGAGCGGACTCGATCACGTCGGGCTCGTCGAGGTGCGGCGCGCCCCGCACGACCTTGGCGAACTTGGCCGAGAACTCGCCGCATGCCAGATGTTGGCTGCGCTGCTCGATGAAGCCGAATGTGGCGGCGTCCCAGAAAGCGGTGCTCCCGCCGTTGCCGAGCAGTACCTCGTACCCGTCGGGAAGGACGAAGAGCTCGGCCAGGCGCTCGCGGATCGAGCGGACGACCACGCGTACCGGCTCGCGCCGGTGACTCGTACCCATGTACGCGGTGCCGGTCGCGACGAGCGCGTCGAGCGAGGCGGGGCGCACTTTCGTGGGTCCGGAGCCGAACCGGCCGTCGCTCGGGATCAGTTCGGGCGGCAAGCGCAGCGTTGACGGATCATCGCGACGCTCGGATGTGGTCACACAGACGAGCCTAGCGACCGACGCGCCGCGGCTTGCGGGGGGTTTCCGCAGGCAGACCGGTGATCTCCTCGTACCAGCGCGGGCGCCGGAGCCGCGCCCACGTGTCGGTGACAACGCCGCGCGTCATCCCCCTGAGCGCGATCGGATCCGCGGCTGCGAGCATGATATGACCCAACACCGCGATCCAGATGCCGAACGCGAACCAGTCGTGCACGAACGTGGCGCCGGTGCGCAGTGTCGTTGCTGAACGGTCCGAACCACTTCATGATCGACCCGGTGCCCAGCATGACCAGCCCGGCGGCGGCGAGGAACGTCGCGTTGAGCTTCTGGCCGGGGTTGAACTTTCCCAGTCGCACGGAGTCGCGCCTGCGACGGCGGAACCAGCGGAAGTCGCCCCGACTCCAGCGGTTGAGGCGCCCGAGATCGAGTCGAAGCGCGGTGCCGTGACGACCGAGCACGCCGATGAGCAGCGGGATGGGGAGCGCGAGCCCGGCGTAGACGTGAATCGTGCGCATGAGCTCGCGCCGGCCGACGAGCACCGAGAGCTGACCGACGTAGAGCACCGCGCCGGTGGCCATGAGGATGCCGAACAGTGAGGCGTTGACCCAATGCACGACGCGCTCGACCCGATCGAAACGGGGCAGCATCCGGCGCGTGTCGGGCCGCAGCGTGGGGTCCTCGATGACGGTCGCCGGGTCAGGAGGTTGCATCGTCGCTGCGGCCGTTGGACCGGCCGACCCACCCGTCCACGTCGTAGCCCCGCTCTTCCCAGTATCCGGGCACGACCTTGGACGTCACCTCGATTGACTCGAGCCATTTCAGCGACTTGTAGCCGTACATCGGCGCGATGTACATGCGGACCGGTCCGCCGTGCGCGTCGGAGAGGTCGCTCCCGTCGAGTCTGGTACGCGACCAGTACGTCATGACGGCGCGCCTGGTCGAGGCTCAGGCTCTCGGTGTAGACGCCGTCGAACGATTTGAATCGCAGTGCCTTCGCGTGGCTCTGCACCCCGGCTTGCGTGAGCAGTTCATCGAGGCGCACACCCGTCCAGCCGACGTCGTGGACGCGCCACCCGGTCACGCACTGAAAGTCGCGCGTGAGGTGCGTGGGCATCATCGCCGTTAGGTCGGCATACGAGAGCGTCAGCGGCCGATCGACGAGGCCGTGCACCGTGAGCTGGTACCCATTCTTGCTCCGACTCGGCAGCGAGCCACTCACGTCGTAGATGCGGAACCGTCCGATCGGCAGGAACCCCGAGAGGCCGGTACCGTCCTTCGAGAGGAACGGGCCCACGCTGCGCTCGAGCCAGTCCTGCGCCTTGGCGCCCCACAGGACGCCCGCCGCACCGACGCCGAGCAGTCCGATGAAGACACGGCGTCCGACCGGTGTACCTCGCGGCTTCGGTCCGGCCTCGTCCATCACCACGAGGATAGGGACCAGGCACCCGTCGCAGATCGCGGTCGCACGCGGTGCATTTGCCGAACCCCGCTCGTTCTGGGATGAGTTTTCGACCACTACGGTCGAAAACTCTGCCCAGAAGCGGGAGTTGCAGCCGGCGCGGGGTCAGGCGAGGGCGAGGATCTCGCCGAAGGCGGCTTCGAGTGAGCTTCACGAACGACTCGGGGTCGGGGACCGCGATCGCGTCGATGTTGACACCGATGCAGCACGTGCCGCAGTTCGAGACCAGGGTGATGTTGGCGGCCGCACCTGCCAGTGGGGCGAACGCGTACAGGTGCGTCATCTCGGCGCCGGCGACGTAGATCGGGAACGGGGCGCCGGGCACGTTGCTCGTCACGAAGTCGGCGCCCTTGAGCATCGCGCCGAACATCGCCGTGGTGACCGTCGTCGGCAGCTGGTTGAGCACGCCGGCGAGCGCATCGGTCAGTTGCAGCGCGGGCTCGTTTCGCACCTGACGCGAGAGCGCGGCCGATGCTGCTGATGCGTTCGGCGGGGTCCTTGATCGCGAGCGGGACGAGGAAGCGCGCCGGGGTGAAGTGGTTGCCACCCATTGTCGAATCGGAACCGCGCAGGTTGATGGGCATCACCATGCGAAGGTCGTCGACCGGCGCGCCGTGGAACTCGTGGTAGCGCTGGAAGCCGCCGATCACCGCGGCGACGAACGCGTCGTTGAGCGAGCCGCCCACCGCCTTGGCCGCCCGCTTCAGATCGTCGAGCGGCACCTCGATGATCGCCAGCCGCCGCGCCAGCGTGCGGGCGCGCATGATCGACGAGAGCGGCGTCGTCGCGGGCGCCAGGAACCTGGCGATCGACTGGGCCGCGACGGCACCCTCTTCGACGAAGTCGACCGGATGGCGCGCGAATCGTTGGGTAAGTGACACGCAGTCGACGCGCGCGCCCGGATCGCGATTCCCTCCGCGCGGCGTATCCGGTGCCACAACGAGCGTCGCACGAGGTCGATGCGGCTGATCACCTGCAGGTCGGTAGCGTCGGGCAGCGGACCCGGATCATCGCCGTCACGGTCGAGGTCGAAGAGCATCATCGCCAGGCGCATGCCGCCGACGCCGTCGGTCATCGAGTGGTGCACCTTCATGATGGTGGCTGCCCTGCCGTCGGCGAGCCCGTCGACGACGCGTGTACTCCCACAGCGGGCGCGCCCGATCGAAGGATCCATCGCCGCGTTGCGCGCCAGGTCGAGCACGGTCTCGAACGTCGCGGGCTCCGGCACGCGCGACGCGGCGCAGGTGGTAGCTGAGGTCGAAGTGCTCGTCGGCCGACCAGTGCGGCGGCCCGAGACGAAGCGGCGGCGTGACCACGCGCTGGCGCAGCCGAGGAATAAGACAGGCTGCCCCGCTCGATCTTGTCGACGAAGCGGTCCCAGTCGGGGCTGCGGTCGAGCACGCCGACGGTCACGATCGTCGATCGCAGTAGCGGGTCCTTCTCGATGTTCCACATCAGCGCGTCGGCGTCGCTCATGTGGTGGTCGAAGCGCTCACTGCTCATGGCCGCTGCCCTCGATCGGTCAACACCATTTCACCACGCGACGAGATCGAGCGAAATGCAGAACCCCGAGCGGCTCACGCGCCGTATTTCTGGAGCCGGCCGGCGTTGGCGAGCATCAATGCCATCAGGTCACGAGTCGGCCGGATGCCGAGGCCGCCCCGAAGGCACCATCGTTCACCGAACTGCTCGACTCCGTCGCGCCCGCACCGTTCGCTCCACAGCAGCGCCGGTACCGGGTGCCACGAGTGCGCCGCCATCTGGCTCGGCGTGGAATGGTCGCCGCTGACCACGATCACATCGGGTCCGAGGTCGCGCAGCCGGGGGACGACCGCGTCGAGCGTCTCGATCGCGGCGATCTTGCGGGCGCGGTCGCCGTCTTCGCCGGCCGAGTCGGTGTATTTGTGGTGGAGGAAGAAGTAGTCGTAGCTGGACCACGCCGTGCGCAGGATCTCGAGCTGCTCGTCGAGATCGGCCGGATGGCCGAGCACGTCCATGCCGAGCAGACGCGCGATGCCGCGGTACATCGGGTAGATCGCGACGGCAGCGGCGCGCAGCCCGAATCGCTCCGCGAAGCCCGGCAGCTCGCGGTGGGTGTCGAAACCGCGCAACAGGATGCCCTTTGCCTTCCGCTCGTCGGCGAGCAGCGTGCGTACCTGCGCGGTGAGCTCGTTGACCAGCTCCGCGGTGTGCTTCGCCTCGGGATCGAGAGGCGCCGCCTCGAGCGGCAGTTGATCCGTGTGTTGCGGATCGGTGTCGCCGAGCCGGGGATCGAGCCCATCGCCTCGGAGCACCACGAGCACCCGGTGCTCGCGTTCGTGCCGGAAGAACACGTCGGCGCCGTCGAGGTGCACCCCGGCCTGGAGCCTGTCGACGATCGCCCGGGCCTCGTCGTCGGGAACTCGTCCGGCGCGGCGGTCGGTGATGCGACCCTCGGCGTCGAGCGTGCACAGGTTGCCTCGGGCAGCGACGTCGCCCGGGCGCAGCTCGAAGTCGAGACCCGCCGCGCTGAGCGCGCCACGGCCGAGCTCGAAATGCTCGGGGTGATAGCCGAAGAGCCCGAGGTGGCCGGGCCCCGAACCGGGCGTGATGCCGGGGCCGACGGGCTCGGCCAGGCCGCTGACGCCCTCGGCCGCGAGTTGATCGAGATGTGGAGTCGCGGCTTCCTCGAGCTCGGTGCCGTGGTCAGCGTCGGCGTAGCCGCCGAGGCCGTCCATCACGATCAGCAGGATCTTGGTGTCGGCGGGCTGGATGAGCGGCGTGAGGTCCATGCGGCCACGGTAGCGCCGACGGGCCGAGGGACCGAAGCCGATCGCGGGCCGGCACGCGCGTCAGGGTGCGGTGACCGCCTCGTTGATGAGCCGCGCGTACTCGGCCTGACCCAAGTCGGTGAGGTGCACGCCGTCGTGCACGAACCACTCGGGGTGCGAGTCACCCTGGTCGTGCCAGTCGAGGGTGCGAACGTTGCGGAAGCCCGGCGCCACTTGCGCGATCGCGTCGTTGTCGCGTTGCTCCCAGGTGCGCGGCACCTTGAGGTTGAGGATGATGACCCGCGGCACGTCCTTCAGCGTGGTGAAGAGGTCGGTGAGCTGCTCCGGCAGGATGACGCCGTTGGTGCCGACGTGGATGACGACGACAGGGCCGAGCTGGTTGGCGTCGCGCAACCGGTGCGCGATGTCGACGACCTCCTGCGTGTGGCGACTCACCGCCGCGTCGATGGTGATGTCGCCGACGGTGCGTTGGAGCGCGCGGGCCGAGCCGAGCATCACCGAATCACCCAGTGCCGTGACGTGCGCAACTCCCGGCGCCGGCGCCGGCGCCGGCGCGGGCGCGGGCGTGGGCGCGGGCGCGGGCGCCGCAGGCGCCACCCCCGGGCGAGCGGGCACGGTTGTCGGGGGCGTCGAGCTCGCGACGCTCGGGCGTGTGGTGTGCACGTGGGTGGTTGCTGCGTTCGCGTTCGCGAGTCCCGGGATCCGCTGGCTCCCGTGCACCGCGAACAACACGATGGTGACGAGCAGGAGCGTGACCAGCGCGGCGGTCGTGGCCCGCAGCGCACTGCCGGTGAGCCGCCGTCGCTCGGGCCCCCGTGTGCGGCGGAGCTGTTCGAAGTACCGGCCGAGTGCGCCGTGGCGGATCGGATACTCCACGTACGTGTACGAGAGCGCAGCGACGAAGAGCGTGAGCATGATCTGCAGCGTGAAGAGAGCGAGGCCGTGCACCCAGGTGACGTCGAGCTGCTGGCGGGTGAGCATCATGATCGGCCAGTGCCACAGATAGATGCCGTACGACCGTTCCCCGAGCCACCGCAGCGGCCGCACGCCGAGCCACCGGTTCATGTGCGCCGCCGGATGCGCGATGGTCGCAATGAGGACGGCCGTGAGGATGGAGAAGAACAGGAAGCCGCCCCGCGCGTACGGCCAGGTGGAGAAGATGTCGGTGTTCGCCATGATGTAGAGCGTCATCGCAAGCGCGCCGAGTCCCGCAAGGTCGATCAAGAATGGAGCCCGACGACCCGTGCGACCCGAAAGTTGCCACGGGCGCCACAGCAGCGCGAGCGCCGCTCCCACCAGCAAACCCATCATGTGCGTGTGTGTCGCGAGATACACGTTGGACGCGTCGTAGTTGTTGTTCACGGTCTGATGAGAGAACGCCGCCATCAACACGGCCGACAGCACCGCGCCGGCGAACACCGTCAGAAATAGCCTTGGCTTGCGTGAGCCCCAACGCTTGAGGCCGAAGACGAACACCACTGGCCACAGGAGATAGAACTGCTCCTCGATCGCAAGCGACCACAGGTGCTGGAGCAAGGCCGGCCGGCCGATGAGCTCGAAGTACGACTGGTGATGTCCGAGCTGCCACCAGTTGGCCACATAGAACAGCGCGCCGGGCAGATCGCGGCGGATTCCGGGGACCGCATCACTGCCGAACATGGCCGCCAGGAGCGTGGTGCCCGCGAGCATCAGGAACAGCGCGGGGAGCAGACGACGCGCACGATGAATGTAAAACCGCTTGAAGCGGATGTGACCGTCGTTCTGCCATTCGGCGAGGAGCAACGTCGTGATCAAATAGCCCGACAGGACGAAGAACATGTCGACGCCGAGGAATCCCGCCGGCAACCAATCGATCGACGTGTTGAACCCGAGGTTGCCGTGGTACACGATCACGGCCGCGACCGCGATCGCTCGCACGCCGTCAAGACCGGGGAGGTAGCCGAGCTCTTCCCGTGCGTGCGCGCGCGGCAAAGGAGTTGTCGCTGGCGGCGCTGTCATCACTGTCATTGTCACCCATTACCCACCGTCGGGCCGAGTCGCGCGGCGGGTGCCGTCGCCGCGATCCCCGCCTTTCCGCTACTCGCGAGCGGGATCGTACGCGCGAGTCGTCGCTCCGGTCACTTGATGGCGAAGATCACGGCGACGTCGACGGTCAAGTCCTGAGTGCCGGGCTGGATCGGTACAGAGCTCGCCTTGGTCGTCTGGTCGCCTTCCGCGGCGTACGCGCGGTACCGGGGCACTGCTCTCCTGGATCGACTGGATGTCACCCAGCGCCACCCCGGCGGCGCTCGCCAGCTGGCCGGCCTGAGCCATCGCCCGCTTCACGGCGTCGGCGCGGGCCGCCTCCACGAGCTTGCTGGTGTCGTCGATCGAGAACGAGACGCCGTTGACGCGAATCTCGTCGCCGGCTGCGTTCGCCGCCGCGTCGATGACCTTGCCCGCGTTGTCGAGGTCGTGCAGCTTGGCCGTCACGCTGTTGCTGACGCCGTACTCGTTGAGCTGGTGGGACTTGTCGTCGAAATTGGGCTCAATCGACAACTGGCTGGTCTGGATGTCCTTGTCATTCACGCCGGCGTCTTTCAACACACCGATGACCTTGTTCACGGCGTCGTTGTTGCGGCTCAGCGCTTCACTGGCGCTGCGCGCGTGGCTCTCGACGCCGATGTCGAGAGTGAGCGTGTCGGGCCGGCCCTGGACGTGTCCGGTACCACTACCGGTCACCGTGCGGGCGGTGCTGTTCGCGACTGCAGGCGCGGCGATGAGTTGTGTCGGGCGTCGCGAGCTCGCGCCATCGTTTGCGCTCGTACCGCTCTCGTGAAACGCGACGACCGTCAGGGCCAGTATGGAAGCCACTCCGATCGTGATGACGGTCCGTCTCGACATGGGAAGTCCCTTCGCGGTGGGCCGCCCTTTGGTGACCCGTTCGCCCGTTGGACGTTGCGAAGGAACCTCTCGGTTCCCGCCGTGTCAGGACTTCGGCGCGAACCGTTGCTCGAGGCGATAGAAGCGCACGGGCGCGTCCCACAACACCTCGTCGAGATCGGTGCCGGCGAGGCCGTGCGCGGCCGACTCTTCGAGGAACGATGTCACCGCGTCGGGATAGAGCGCGTCGGGATGCGGGAAGTCGCTGGCCCACATGACGTGATCGGCGCCGACCTGGCTCGTGACCCACGCCGCGAGGGGGTCGTCGGGGTCGGTGCAGATCACACACTGACGGGCGAAGTACTCCGACGGCGCGAGCGTCAGCGCCTTGGTCTCGGTGTCGTGGAGCCACTCGCAGTGCCCGTCGAGGCGGGCCAGCCAGTAGGGAAGCCAGCCGGTACCCGATTCGAGGAACGCGACGCGCAGGCCGGGGTGGCGTTCGAGCGAGCCCTCCAGGATCAGCGCCGCCATCGCCGCCATCTGCTCCATCGGGTGCGACATCGCGTGACGGATCGCGAACCAGTCGCTCCGGTCGCGGCCGATGGTCGGTCCGCGCACGCCCAGCCCCTCGTGCACCGCGAGCGCGAGCCCCGTTTCCTCCAATGCGGAGTACAGCGGGTCGAAATCGGACGAGCCGAGCGTGCGACCGTAGAGCGGGTTGGGACGCACCATCACGACCGGGAGATCGAGGGTCGCCGCGTGTTGCGCCTCGGCGACCGCGAGGTCGATGTCGACCACGGGTACCAGGGCCGCACCGGTGAGGCGTGTCGGGTCGGTCGCGCAGTACTGCGCGAGCCATTCGTTGTACGCGCGACACGACTCGGCCGACACGTGGGGAGCGAGCTCGGGCTGGAACGGCACGAAGAGCCCGATCGACGGGTAGAGCACGACCGCGTCGATGCCTTCGTGGTCGAGGCAGCGCAGGTACTCCGCGGCCGAGCACCGGATGCGAGGAAGTCGGCGAGCCTGCTCAGGTCGCCGCACGGGCACGCGCGGTGTCGTCGGCGGCAGGTCCATCGGCTCCGAGCCCGGGGTCTGCGCCGCCCCGAAGACGCCGGCGGGCTCGATCACGTGCGCGTCGGCGTCGAGGATCCGCCGCCCGTCGCTCATCGTGCTTACATCCGCCTCGCCGCGAGGCCTCCGTCGAGCGGGATCGACGGTGCCGCTGATGAAGCTCGACTCGTCGCCGGCGAGGAACAGCACCGCTTCGGTCACGTCTTCGGGCCGGCCGAGTCGCCCCATCGGTGTGCGGTCGGCGACCAAGCGCTTGATCGCGTCGGGATCGGGCGCCTGCTCGACCATCTTCAGGAACAGTCCGGCCTCGCACGCGGTCGGCGAGACCACGTTGACGCGCACGCCGTCGGGTGCGTGCTCGATCGCGGCCTGCTTGGCCAGGTTGACGAGCGCGCCCTTCGACGCGCAGTACGCCGCGTAGCCGGGTGACCCGATCGCCCCGAGCACCGACCCGAGCAGCACCACCGAGCCGCCGCCCGTCGCGACCATCCCGGGAATCGCGTGCTTCAGGCACAGGAACGGTCCCTTGAGGTTCACGTCGAGGATGCGTTGCCAGTCGTCGTCGGTCGTGGCATCGAGATCGGCGCGGGTCTCGACCGCCGCGCTGCACACCAGCACGTCGAGCGCGACCGTGGCGTTCGAGCACGGAATCGAACAGCGCGGCAACCTCACCTTCGCTGGCCACGTCGACGGTCATGGCCTCGATCGCGCCACCGTCGGCGGCAATCGAGTCGGCCGCGCGGCGCGCCCCGATCTCGTCGATGTCGGCGATGACGACGCGGGCCCCCTCGTGCGCGAGCCGGACCGCGATCGCCTCGCCGAGCCCGGACGCGCCGCCGGTCACGACTGCGGTCTTGCCGATGAATCGCGTGCTCACCGCAAGGCCGCCAGGCCGCCGTCGCACGGGATGACCGCTCCTGACGTGTACGCCGAGAGATCACTCGCGAGAAACAGCGCCGCGCCGGCGATGTCGGCGCGCGACTCCCAGCCGGTGCATCGGGATTGCGTCGAGCAGGCCGGCGACGAACTCGTCGCCCTCGGGCATCTCGGCCGAAACTCTGCGGAACCGGGGCGTGTCGATGGACCCCGGCGCGATCACGTTGGCCCGCACCTCGGGCCCGTGCTCGGTCGCGATCTGGCGCGTGAGCGCGACGAGGCCCGCCTTGGCTGCGCCGTACGCGGCGTAGCCCTCGGAGCCGATCAGGCCGAGCACCGACGCCGTGTTGATGATGCTGCCACCGCCGTGGTCACGAAGATGCGGCATCGCGGCCCGGCACGCCCAGAAGATCGCGCTCAGGTTGGTCGCGATGGCGGCGTCCCACTGTTGCTCCGTGGTGTCGACGAGGCGCCCCGACATCTGGATCGCGGCGTTGTTGTACAGCACGTCGAGGTGTCCGAACGCTTCGACCGTCGCCGCCACCATCGCGTCGTTGTCGACCCGACGTGATACGTCGGCGTGCACCGCGACTGCCTTCCCGCCGACTTCTTCGACGAGGCCGACGGTCTCGGCAGCGCCGTCGTCATTGAGATCCGCGATGATGATCCGCGCGCCGTGCTCCGCGAACAAGGTGGACGCAGCACGGCCCTGGCCCGACGCAGCTCCGGTGATCAGCGCCACCTTGCCGTCGAGGAGCCGCTCACCTGCCACGACCGGCGACGCTACGGCTATGCGGCGAACGCGTCAAAGGGGCACGGCCGTCACGCGCACGCGGCGTGCGGCTCTCTGCGACTACAGGCGCGACGCGAGGGTGTCCTTTCCTTCACCGCCGAGATCGGCGAGCGCGGCCTTGCGCCCGGCGATCGCCATGAGGAGAGCTTCGCCGGGACCCGTGACCACCGACCCGTCGCCGTGTGTCCAGTCGAGATCCGTCGCTTGGAGCTTCAGGCCCGCGATGCGCTTCTTGTTGGGCATGAAGCTCGCTCCTTGAGCGGCCATGTAGTCGAGCGAGAGACGCAGGGGTTCCTCGGGAATCTGACGGTGCATGCCGAGCGGGCGGCGGATGTCCTGGCTGTGCGTCACGTTCTCGGCCAGCGCGCCGACGGGCTTCACGCCCGGTGCCGTGAACTGATAACCGGCCGACTCGCGCATGCGCTTCAAGAGATCGGGCGTCGGCAATGCGCCCATCTCCCGCGCGCCGCGGTCGAGCATGACGTTGATGCGGAAACCCGACTTCACCATCGCGCCGATCAAGCGGCCCCACTTGAGCTTCTCGGCCCCCTCGACGAGGTGACCGGTGAGGTCGCGGACCTTCCATCCCTCGCACAGGGTCTCGGCGTTCCACTGCTGCTCACTGAGCGTCTCGAGCAGATCGGCGAGATCGTTGCGCTCCGCGGCAACCAAGTCCCACGTTTCCATGTCGCCCCCTTTCGGGTTCGTTCCGGACGGACGGTAACGCGCCCCGGTCCGGCGTGCTCGGGCACGGCGCGGCGAGCATCTCGGTTGGCGGGGCCCCCGTTCACAGGAGGTCGTCCGATGAAGGTGTTCGTCACCGGCGCGACCGGCGTGCTCGGGTGGCGTGCCGTCGAGCATCTCGTTGCCGCGGGACACGCTGTAACGGGCGTCGCGCGCGGTCCTGACAAGGCCACTCGAGTCGAGAAGCTCGGCGCCACACCGATCACGGTCGATCTCTTCGATCCTGCCGCCCTCACCGAAGCGGTGCGCGGCCACGAGGTGCTGTGCAACCTCGCAACGCGCATTCCCCGCCCGAGTCGCGCCTTGTTGCCCGGGGCGTGGTCCGAAAACGATCGCATCCGGCGCGAGGCGTCGCGCAACCTCGTCGAGGCCGCGCTCGCGACCGACGCGCAGCGCTACGTGCAGGAGTCGATCGCCTTCATGTATCCGGATTGTGGCGACGCTTGGATCGACGAGTCGACACCACTCGACGTCACCTCGTATTCGCGTACCGTTGTCGACGCGGAAGCGCAAGCGCAGCGTTTCACCGACGCCGGTCGCACGGGTGTCGTGTTGCGATTCGGCATGTTCTACGGTCCCGACAGCACCCATACGATCGATTCCGTACGCATGGTGCGCCGGAGGGTCGCGCCGGCCGTCGCGCCGCTTGACGCGTACATGTCCTCGATCACCACGCACGACGCCGGGCGCGCGGTCCCGGCAGCGTTGCGGGCGCCCGCGGGTGTCTACAACGTCGTCGAGGATGAACCGTGTCGCGGTCGCGACTATTTCGACGCGCTTGCCGACGCGCTGGGCGTGCGGCGACCGCGGTGGTCGACGGTCGCAATGGCGAAGCTCGCGCGATCAAAGACGGAAGGACTCAGCCGCTCCGAGCGGGTTTCGAATCGTCGGTTCAAGGATGCGACCGGCTGGGCTCCCGACTCTCCGAGCGTGCGTGAGGGCTGGCCGGCGGTTATCGAAGAAATGCGGAAAGAGGAGGCGGAACGTGCGTGACTACTGGCAACGGGTTGTGCTCCTCATCCTCGCGCTCACTGCGACCGAGGTCGGGTGTTGGGCCGCGTTTGCGCCCCGGTCGTTCTACAACGACTTCCCCGGCGGAGGCCGGCAGTGGGTCGCCACCGATGGCCTGTACAACGAGCACCTCGTGCGCGATGTGGGCGAGCTCAATCTCGCGTTGGCCGTCGTCACGATCGTCGCGGTGGTCACGCTCGCCCCGATCGTCGTGCGCGCCGCCGCGGCCGCCTGGCTCGTCTACAGCGTGCCGCACCTCGTTTTTCACCTCCGGCACCTGCACCCGTACACCTCGGGCAACAAGGTGCTCCTGACCGGCGCGCTGGTGATTCCCATTGCGCTCGCGCTGGTCGCGCTCGTCCTCGAGCGGCCGCGCCGGACGAGCAGTGCGAAGATGGAGGCATCGACAACCACAACGCGCTCTTCTGCTTCGAGCACGTAGCTGTGGCGGGCCCGCACGGCCCGCTGGTGAGCGACGTTCACGGCACGATTCCGCGCCGCGGCATGACGGTGGTGATCGGCCCGTCGGGTGCCGGCAAGTCGACGCTGCTTCGGCTGTGCAACCGGCTGGACGCGCCCTCGGCCGGCCGGGTGCTCTTTCGCGGCGACGATGTCGCGACCCTCGATCCGCTGCGCCTGCGCCGGCGCGTGGGGATGGTGTTCCAGAGACCCACGCCGTTCGCCGGCACGGTGCGCGACAACTTTCAGGTCGCGGAGCCCGAGCTCGACGACACCGATGCGAAAGCGGTGCTCGAGCGGGTCGACCTCACCGGGGCGTTCCTCGACCGTCCGGCAACCGAGCTGTCGGCCGGCGAGGCGCAACGGGTGTGCCTCGCGCGCACGCTCGTGACCACGCCCGAGGTCCTGCTGATGGACGAGCCCACGTCGGCGCTCGACCCGCGGGCCACCCGCGTGCTCGAGACGCTCACGCGTTGGCTGGCGGCCGACGGTGTGCCGATCGTGTGGGTGAGCCACGACCTCGAGCAGATGCGCCGCATCGCGGAGCACGTGACCGTGATGTTCGCCGGGCGCATCGTGCAGCAGTGCCTGCTTCGCGATCTCGACCACGTCGCGGTGCCGGAAGTCGCGGCGTTTCTGCGCGACCCGGATCAGGAGGACGACGATGAACGGTGACATCGGTTGGAGCGGACTCGCGACATCACTCGTGCTCGTCGTCGTGGCGATCGGGCTGTCGGCCTGGCGTCGCCTCGATCTCGAGCGCAGCATCGCATGGGCATCCGCACGCGCGATCGTCCAACTGCTTGCGATCGGCTGGATCCTCCAGATCCTCTTCGAGTCGAACCAGTCTCTCGCGTGGTCATGGCTCTGGGTGATGATGATGGTGTTGTTCGCCGCCGAAACGGTGCGGCGTCGCGCACGCGAGGTGCCCGACGTCTTCCCGCTCGCGCTGGCGGCGTTCGCGGCCGCGGGTGCGGTGAGCCTGGGTGTGCTCTTCGGGCTCGGCGTGTTCGACTTGAGCGCGCGGACGCTGATCCCACTCGCGGGATTGATGATCGGCAACTCGATGACCGCGACGATCCTGGTGGCCCGGCGGCTGTTCGAGGAGCTGCGCGACAAGCGAGCCGAGGTCGAGGCGCGCCTGGCGCTCGGTCGGGAGTCGTCAGAGGCGGCGCGTCCCTACGTGCGCCACGCGCTGCGCACCGCGCTGATCCCGCAGATCGAGACGACGAAAGCGGTCGGGCTCATCTTCCTGCCGGGTGCGATGACGGGCCTGATCCTCGCCGGCGTCGATCCGATCGACGCGGTGCGGGTGCAGGCGGCGGTGATGTTTCTCGTGCTCGGTTCGGCTGCCACGACGACCGTCGTCGTGGCGCTCGGTGTGCAGCGCCGCCTGTTCACCCGTGAGCACCAGTTGGTTCGGATGGAACGAACCGCGGACTAGCGGCTCAGCGGCGGCCGACGTTGGGGCGTTTGCCGTGGTTGGCTTTGTTGCGCTTCGCCTTCAGGCGGCGCTTCTTCGTCTTCTTGCTCATCGTCGCTCCTGCGTCGGTGTGAGGAGGGTAGCGGCGGACGGCCCGAAGTCGCCGACCGGTACCCTGACTCGCCGTGGAGCACCTCGGTCTCATCGGCCTCGCCGACTCGTCGCACGCGGCGTTGTTCGCCGCCCTGACCGGCCTCGATGCCGCCACCGCGGCGGAGCGCATGTTGGGAGTGGTGCAGCTGCCCGACGAGCGGCTCGATCGACTGGCGCAGATGTCGGAGTCGAAGAAGGTGGTGCCGGCCACGTTCGAGGTCGCGTATCTCCCCGGCCTGTCGACCGAGCCTGGCAAGGGCCTCGGCAGCCGCCACCTCGGTTCGCTTCGTGACTGCGACGCGATCTGCTTCGTGCTCCGCGCGACCGACGGCAACGATCCGGCCCTCGACCTGACCGCCCTCGAGGAGGAGCTGATCCTCGCCGATCTGGCGTCGGTGGAGCAGCGGCTGTACAAGCAGCGCCGCGCCGCCAAGGGCGACAAGAGCCTCGTGCCGGAGATCGCCGCGCTCGAGCGGGCCGAGGCCGTTCTGGGCGACGGCACGCCGGTGTTTCGCAGCGATCTCGACGCCGACGACCGCAGACTGCTCGGCCCGATCTTCCTGTTGACCAACAAGCCGGTGCTGATCGTCGTCAACGTCGGCCTGGACCAGCTCGACGACGGCCGACGCGCTCGCTGCGCCGTTCGGCGACGATGCGCTCGCGGTGTGCCTCGAGCTCGAAGGCGACCCCGACGTCGTCGCCGCCCAGGGTGCGGAACGCGCGGAGCTCCTCGCCGACCTCGGCGTGGCCGAGAGCGTGGTGCCGCGACTCGCCCGCGCCGCGTATCACCGCTTGGGCCGGCGCACGTTCCTCACCACAGGCGACAAGGAGAGCCGGGCCTGGACGTTCCGCGCCGGTGCCAAGGCGCCGGAGTGTGCCGGTGTGATCCACTCCGATTTGGAACGGGGTTTCATCCGGGCCGAGATCATCCGCTGGGACGAGCTCCTCGACATCGGGTCGTGGGCAAAGGCCAAGGAGCTGGGAAAGATCAGGGTGGAAGGCAAGGAATACGAGGTCGCCGACGGCGACGTGCTCGAGATCCGGTTCAACGTGTGAGGTCGAGGCGATGCCCTGGCTGATCCGCGAGGGCGACGTGCTGGCGGCCGCGGAGGTCGCGCGCACCCGAAGTGAGCGCCGACGCGGGCTCCTCGGCCGCGACGCGATCGAAGGGGCGCTCGTGCTGCGCCCGTGTCGCAACGTGCACACCATCCGCATGCGGTTCCCGATCGACGTGGCGTTCTGTGATCACGATGGCGTGGTGCTGAAGACGTGCTGTCTGCGGCCGTGGCGGGTCTCGCCTGTAGTACGGAAGGCGGCGTTCGCCATCGAAGCGCAGTCGGGCGCCTTCGAACGGTGGGGCCTGCGGCTCGGAGACGCGATCGAGGTGAAGGAGTGAGTCGCCGGGGCGCGTTCGTGCTCGTCGGCACACCCATCGGCAATCTGGGCGACTTGTCACCACGGGCCGTCGAGGCGTTGCGCGATGCAGATGTGATCGCAGCGGAAGACACGCGTCGCACTCGAAACCTGCTGTCCCATGCCGCCGTGCCGGGTGGCAACCGCGTGCGCGCGATCCATGAGCACAACGAGAAGACGGCGGCGCGTCGTGTCGTCGAAGAGGTCTCCGGCGGCGCGCGCGTCGCGTATGTCACCGACGCGGGCATGCCCGGCGTGAGCGACCCGGGGGCCCGGCTCGTGCAGGCGTGTCTGGCCGCCGGACTCGACGTCGAGGTCGTCCCCGGTCCGAGCGCGGTGTTGACGGCGCTGGTGTTGTCGGGACTGCCTGCCGACCGGTTCGTCTTCGAGGGCTTCCTGCCCCGCAAAGGCAAGGAACGGCGCGCCCGGCTCGCGACGATCGCGGCCGAACCGCGCACGGTCGTGGTGTTCGAGGCGCCGAGCCGAGTCGGGGCCACTGTCGCCGACCTCGCGGCGACGTGCGGCGCGGAACGGCCGGTCGCCATCGCGCGCGAGCTGACCAAGCTGCACGAGGAGGTGTGGCGCGGCTCGTTACGCGACGCGGCCGTGCACGTCGACTCCACGCCGGCCCGGGGGGAGTACGTGCTCGTTATCGGCGGCGCGCCCGACGACACGAGCGAGCCGACTGACGACGAGGTCGGCGACGCGGTGCAACTGGCACTCGACGGCGGTTCCTCTGCACGCGACGCCGCCGTCGACGTAGCGAGCGCGCTGGGCGTGTCGAAGCGGCGCGCCTATGCGGCGGCCGTCAGCCGCCGCTCAGATCGTTCTCCTTGAGCGCGACGACACACGGCCGGCACACGAGCTTGGCCGAGAACTCCTGTAAGTCGGCCGCGCTGCCGCAGAACACGCAGCGCTCTTCGACTTTCGTGAGCACGATGTGTCCGTCGGCGACGGTGATGTCGATGTAGTCGCCCTCGCGCAGGCCGAACGCCCGGCGCAGCTCTGCCGGCACCACGATGCGTCCGAGCTGGTCCATCTTGCGAGCCATGAAGGGCAACCGCCGGAATCGTGACCAAGGGAATTGGGGACCGCTCGGTATCGTAGGCCGCATGTCGCAGCCGTTCTACGTGACGACACCGATCTATTACGTCAACGACGTGCCCCACATCGGTCACGCATACACCACGGTCGCGGCCGACGTGCTGGCGCGCTGGCGGCGCTTGTGGGGCGACGACGTGGTCTTTCTCACCGGTACCGACGAGCACGGGCTGAAGATCCAGCGTGCCGCCGAGGCGCAGGGCGTCAGCCCCAAGGAGTGGGCCGACCAGACCAGCAAGCGCTTCCAGGAGGCCTGGCACACGCTCGACATCTCGAATGACGACTACATCCGCACGACCGAACCGCGGCACTACCGCGCCGTCGAGCGATTTCTGCAAGCCGTCTACGACGCGGGCGACATCGAGCTCGGCACGTACGAAGGGCTGTACTGCGTCGGGTGCGAGCTCTATTACACGGAGGACGATCTCGTCGACGGGATGTGTCCCATCCACGGCACCCCCGTGGAGCGCGTCACCGAGGAGAACTACTTCTTCAAGCTGTCGCGGTACGAGGACCGCCTGCTCGCGCACTACACGGAACATCCCGAGGCCGTGCAGCCGGCGGGGAAGCGCAGTGAGGTGCTCGGTCTCATCAGGCAGGGGCTGCACGACTTCTCGGTGAGTCGCACCTCGATCTCGTGGGGTGTCCCGCTGCCGTGGGACCCCGAGCACGTCGCCTATGTCTGGTTCGACGCGCTGATCAACTACTGCACCGCGGTCGGCTACGGCGATGACCCGGAGCAGTTCGCGCGCTACTGGCCTGCCGATTACCACCTCGTCGGCAAGGACATCCTCCGCCAGCACGCCGTCTATTGGCCCGCGATGCTCATGGCGGCGGGGGAGGCCCCTCCGAAGTGCGTGTTCGCGCACGGCTATCTGCTCGTGAGCGGCGAGAAGATGTCGAAGAGCCGGCTCAACCAGATCGCGCCGGCCGATCTGGTGGCCGACTTCGGTGTTGACGGCGTGCGGTACCACTTTCTCGCCGACCAACGCTTTGGTCCCGACGGCGACTTCAGCTACGAGGCCATGGTGGCGCGCTACAACGCCGACCTGGCCAACAACTTCGGCAACCTCGCGAGCCGCGTGCTCAACATGGCCGTCACCTATTGCGGCGGCGTCGCACCCGACACGCGCGAGGACGGTCCGCTCGTTGACGCTGCCGCGCGCGCGTTCGACGGACTCTGCGACGGGTTCGCGAAGCTCGACTTCAGTGGCGGCTTCGGCGCGGTGTGGGAGTTGATCGGCGCGGCCAATGCGTACATCGAGGACCGTGAGCCGTGGAAGCTGCACAAGGAGGGTGACGCGATCGCGACCGCCGCGGTGATCGGCGACTGCCTCGCGGCGTTGCGTGTTGTCGCGCTGCTCGCGTCACCGCTCATTCCGCGCGCGAGCGCCGAGCTGTGGCGGCGGCTCGGGCTCGACGGCAGTCCCGACGACCAACGGCTGCCCGCCGCGACCGCGTGGGACGCGATGCCGTCCGGCGTGCCGCTCGAGAAGGGCGCCCCCCTCTTCCCCCGCATCGACCCCGCGTGACACCCACGTGACGCGCCGCGCACGCAACCCCGGCGTTTGTGCGATCAGGGCCCCCATAGGGGGCCCGATCGCACAAACGGGTGGTGGGCAGCCGTGACGTGGGTGGATAGTCACTGCCATCTGCAGATGGCGGCCGGGGGAGCCGAGGGGGCGCTCGTACGGGGCCGGGCGGCGGGGGTCGAGGCGTTCGTGTGCGTCGGCACCGATCTGGAGACGTCGCTGCATGCATGTGAGCTGGCCGATCGTCACCGCGACGTCGCCGCGACCGTCGGGCTTCACCCCCACGACGCTTCGAAGCTGGCGGCCGAATGGGGCCGGCTCGAGCCGCTCGCCCGCACCGACGTGGTCGTCGCCATCGGCGAGACCGGGTTCGACTTTCACTACAACCACTCGCCTCCCGACGAGCAGGAAGCCGCATTTCGCTGGCAGATCCGGCTCGCGAACCGACTCGAGCGCGCGCTGGTGATTCACACTCGAGAGGCGTGGGACGACACGTTTCGCGTTCTGCGCGACGAAGGAGTGCCGGCGCGTACCGTCTTCCACTGCTTCACCGGCGGGCCCGACGAAGCGCGCCAGGCGCTTGATCTCGGCGCGCACCTCTCGTTCAGCGGCATCGTGTCGTTCAGGACCGCGGATGACGTGCGCGCCGCGGCCGCGCTCACACCACTTGACCGCATGCTCGTGGAAACCGACGCGCCCTATCTCGCGCCGATGCCGCACCGCGGCAAGGACAACGAGCCCGCGTATGTCGCGCTCGTCGGCGACGCGCTCGCACGCGCCACGAGCCGTACGGTCGACGACATTGCCGACGCGACGACGACCAACGCGCGGCGACTGTTCGAGTTCCCCGCCTGAGCGGAGTGTGACCGACTGACCACCGGTTGGTGATCCTGTTCCGGCAGGTGGGAGCGCCGGTTTGCACCGCCGCGAACGCCGTCGATAGGTTCGCCTCACCCCCCGGATTCGCCGTCTTGGTTGTCATTCGCTTCGCGTGTCCGGGCGGATTCGAGCTCGAAGACAAAGGGCGGAGCCGATGTCCGAGCAGAAGACCGGCGCGCGACGTGCGTCGCATCATCGACATGACGCGCGGGCGCGCCGTTACGTTCGTCGCGACGCGATCCGCCGCAACGCCCTCTCGGCGGTCAGGCCTTCGCCCGCGCGCGCCGCGTCCCCCGACGCGAAGGTGTGGCTCCCGCTCGATGGTCTTGCGGCGTTGCCCGCGCTGGATGAGCTGCTCGAGCGCAACGTCGCGCCGAACGCGCGCGCACACACGGTCTTGCATTCCGCGCACGACAGCAGCACCGCACCGGCGGGACGCGCATTGCCCAAGGTGCATCCATCGCCCGCCCGAGCGAGACCACACGATCCCGACTCATGGTTTCCGCTCGCCGCGCTCGAAGAGCTGCTTGCCCCCGACCGGCTCGTCGACTCGGGTCAGACCCGCGCCGTGGCGCCCGAGCACGAGTCGGTGCTCCGGGCCCCGGCCGTCGATTCGCCCGATGTGGTCGACGTTGTCGATCTGGAGCAGCTCTGGGAGCTGCAGCCCGTCGCCGACCCCGAGCCCGTCTCCGATCTGCGGCCCGACCCCGACCCCGAGCTCGCGCCCCGGCCCTTCATCGTGCCGGAGCCGCGCAGCGCACCGGGAGCGGTGCCTTCGCCCGCCCCCTTGCGCGCTGTGCCGCGGCCCACGCGACGCGACCGCATCGCGATCCGTCGAGCGCGCGCTCGTCGCCGTCTGCTGGTCGTGACGATTGCGACGACCGTGGCCGGCGTCGGTGCGCTCGCCGCGCCCCTGCTCGGCGCGACTGCCACGGAAACCGACGCAACGACGCATCGCGGCACCGCGTCGACCACGTCGACGCGAGGTGGGAGCCTTCGGTGGTGGTTCACGGCTGCCGCCGCAGCGCCGGTGGCTCCCGCACCCGCGGCGCCATCGACTCCGCCGCCCGCGGCCGCTCCTGTCCCAGCGACGCCGGTTGTTCGCGCACCGGCGCCGCCGCCGAAGAAGCCTGTTCCCGCGCCAAGACCCACGGTTGTGATGCCGCACACCGGTAACACGCGTTCCGGTACTGCAACGTGGTACAGCCATGCGGCGGGTACGTGCGCGCACTTGGGCCTTCCGATGGGCACCTCGGTCAGGATCACCAACACGGCGAACGGCGCGGCCGCATCGTGCACCGTTGCCGACCGCGGCCCCGAGGCATGGACCGGCAACCTCATCGATCTCAGCCCCGACGTGTTCCGGCAGCTCGCACCGCTCGGTGCCGGGCGCATCAATGTTCGTCTCGACTATTGATCGCCGGGAAGACCGCAAGCCCGCAAGACGCCGAGCAGTAACGCAGTAGCGTCGCCGCGGATGGCGCTGCTCACGCCGGCCGGAGTCCGATCGCTGCTCGGCGAGTACGGCCTGCGTCCGAGCCGTGCGCTCGGCCAGCACTTCCTCGCCGATCCGAATACCGCACGCCGCGTCGCCCGCCTCGCCGGGGTGGGTCCCGGTGACCGCGTGCTCGAGATCGGTCCGGGGCTCGGCTCGCTCACCCTTGCGCTGCTCGAGAGCGGCGCGCGCGTGGTCGCACTCGAGATGGACCGCCATCTCGCACCGGTCCTCGAGCACGTGCTCTCCGAAGCGGACGGCGACGCGCGCGTGGTCGTCGAGGACGCGCTCCACACCGACTACCGGGCGCTCCTGGGCGATGGCCGTTGGCGGTGCGTCTCGAATCTCCCCTACAACGTCGCAACACCGGTGGTGATCACACTGCTCGAACACGCTCCGATGGTGGAGACCATTCTGGTGATGGTGCAACGCGAAGTCGGCGAACGCCTTGCTGCGTCCCCGGGATCGCGGGCATACGGTGCGGTATCGGTCAAGGTCGCGTACTTCGCGACCGCGCGGGTCGTCGGCGCGGTGCCGCCAACCGTGTTCGTGCCCAAACCGAAAGTTGAGTCCGTGCTGGTCGAGCTCGTACGACGCGACACACCCTCAGTTGACGTGCCGTCTCGCGACGAGTTGTTCGCGCTCGTCCAGGCGGGCTTCGCACACCGGCGCAAGATGTTGCGGCAGTCGATGCGCGGCGCGCTCGGCGAAGACGCCGTCGATGTGCTCACGCGAGCGGGCATCGATCCCGAGGCGCGCGCCGAGACGCTTGCGCTCGACGACTGGGCCGAGCTCACACGTGCGGCGAGGGCACGATGACGGTTGTGCGTGCGACCGCGTTCGCGAAGCTGACGCTGTCGCTGCGAGTATTCGCCCGACGGGCTGACGGCTTCCACGACATCGAAGCCCTCACCGCGTCGATCGGACAGCCGCACGACACGATCACCGTCCGCCGCGGTGGCCGGCCCGGTGTGCGCTTCGAGCTCGAGACCGACGAAGCGGACGACGTCCCTGTGACCCGCCACAATCTGGCCGTCCGGGCCGTGGAGGCGATTCTCGCTGCGGCTGGTCGTGACGACGGCGTCGACCTGATGCTCAGCAAGCGGATCCCCGCGGGGGCCGGGCTCGGTGGTGGCTCCGCCGACGCGGCCGCCGCGCTGGTCGTCACCCGCCGGCTGCTCGAGCTCGACGTCGATGACACGTCGATGGTTGCGCTCGCGGCGACGTTGGGATCCGACGTGCCGTTCTGTTTGTACGGCGGCGCGGCATGGATGCGAGGTCGAGGCGAGCTCGTCGAACCCGTCGAGCTGGCCCGCGGCATCCCGATGCTCCTCGCGGTACCCCCGTTTCGGCTGTCGACGCCCGCGGTCTACCGGACGTGGGACGAGCTCGGCGGTCCACGCTCCGAGCGCCCGGTGCCGGCGCCGCCATCGATTGCAACGGTGCAGGCCGAGCTGGCCAACGACCTCGAGCCCGCCGCGGAGCGCCTGGAGCCTGCGCTTCGCGAGTTCCGGGAGCGGTTCGAGCGGGCCGCGGGGCGTCCTGCGCTGCTGGCCGGAAGCGGCTCGAGCCTCGTGGTGCCGGTCGACGACGCGCGTGCCTTACCGGCTCTCGCGGATAGGGTGACTGCCGGCCTCGGCTGGCCGGTGGTGCCGGCGGCAACCGTGTCGCGGGGTGTGCGCGTCGAGCGTCCGGAAGCGTGAACGCGAACCGGCCGCCCTCGGAGGGGCGGCCAGTCGACCTAGCGACCCTGCTGACGACGCTGCCAGCGGGTCTTCTTCAACAGCTTCTTGTGCTTCTTCTTGCGCATGCGCTTGCGGCGCTTTTTGATCAGAGAGCCCATGACTGCAAGTGACGGTAGCCGGGGTGTCCCGTCTTGTCACATTGCGAACGTGTATGAGGTCGCGTCACGAGCCGCGTGCGGCGGTACCCTCGTTTGCATCAGTCGGGGGTGGTGTAACGGCAGCACGGGGTCCTTTGGAGTCCCAAGTCGAGGTTCGAAACCTCGCCCCCGAGCTGCGTGCGCAACTGACGGAGGAAGGGCAAATGCGGTCGAGCGAGCACAACGATGAGTAATGGCAGCCCAGGGTACCGACCGCTGTCGGCGGTCGTCCTCGCGGCCGGCGAAGGCACTCGCATGCGCTCGAGCACTCCGAAGGTGCTGCACCGTCTGTGCGGCCGGCCGATGGTGCTCCATGTCATCGACTCGCTGCTCGCTCTCCCACTCGAGCGCATCGTCGTGGTCGTCGGTCACGGCGCCGAGCCCGTCACGAAGACGTTGCAGGAGCAGATCGCGACGGAGACGCCGATCGAGTTCGTCGAGCAGCGCGTGCAACGCGGTACCGGCGATGCGGTGAGCGTGGGGCTCACCGCGAGCGGTTTCGACATCGATGGTGAAGACGATCTCCTGGTGATACCGGGCGACGCACCACTCGTGCGCCCGGAGACGCTCGCCCATCTCGCGCGAGAGCACCGCGACGCCGAGGCGGCCGCGACGATCCTCACCGCGGCGTTGAGCCCGTCCACGTACGAGTTCGGCCGCGTCGTACGCGACGAGAACGGGCACGTCACGCGAATCGTCGAGCGCCTCGACGCCACCGACGACGAGCTCGATCTACCCGAGGTCAATACCTCGATCTACTGCTTCCGCCGCAGCTTGCTCGCGCCCGCGCTGCGCCGGCTGAGCCCCGAGAACGCGCAAGGGGAGTACTACCTGACCGACGCGGTCGAGGTGTTGCGCCAGGCGGGCCACGTCGTGCTCGCGGTGCCGGCTGGTGACCCTGCAGCCGCGCTCCACGTCGACGACCGCGCGCAACTTGCGCTCGCCGAGGCAGGGCTCCGGGCGCGCATCAACGATCGCTGGATGCGCGAGGGAGTGTCGATATCCGATCCCGACCGTACCTACATTGACGCGTCGGTCGAGCTGGAGCCCGACGTGCGCCTGCTGCCGGGAACGATGCTCGAGGGCCGCACGGTGATCGGTGCCGGATCCGTCATCGGACCCGATTCACGTCTCGTCGACACGATCGTCGGCGCTCGGTGCGTGATACGGGAGAGCGTCGCCACCGAAGCGGAGCTTGGCGACGACGTGACCGTCGGCCCGTTCTCGCACCTGCGGCCGGGCACGGTTCTCGCCAACGGCGTGCACATCGGCAGCTTTGTGGAGACCAAGAACGCCGACGTGCACGAGGGCGCCAAGATCCCGCATCTGGCGTACGTGGGCGACGCGGAGGTCGGCGAGAATGCCAACCTCGGCGCGGGCACGATCACGGCCAACTACGACGGCACGCGCAAGCACCGGACCAAGATCGGCAAGGGGGTGAAGACCGGCTCCAACACGGTGCTCGTCGCTCCTGTCGAGGTGGGCGACGGTGCGTACACGGGCGCGGGCGCGGTCGTCATCGGCGACGTGCCGCCCGGCGCGCTGGCCAAGGGCGTGCCGGCGAAGATCGACAAGGACTGGACCCCCGAGCGCGAGGATGAACCCGAAGCCGGCGACAAAGGCAACGACGAGGGCGGCGATTAGCAGGCGAATTTTCGTTCTTGCGTCGCAATCCGGGATGTCACCCCGGCTGCTGACGCAAGAATGGAGAACTGAGCGGGAGCGCAGGTAGATGGAGCTGGTCACCAAGAAGCGGCTCATGCTCTTCAGCGGGCGGGGCAACGCCGCGCTCGCCAGCGAGATCGCCGAATGTCTCAAGATGCCGTTGGGCGAGGTGGTGCTCTCGACGTTCTCGAACGGCGAGATCTACTGCCGTTACGGCGAGAGCATCCACGGTGCCGACGTGTTCGTGATCCAGACCCACTGCGAGCCCATCAACGACCGCATCGTGGAGCAGATGATCATGATCGACGCCGCGAAGCGGGCGTCGGCGAAGCGCATCACCGCGGTCTGCCCGTTCTATGGCTACGCACGCCAGGATCGAAAAGCGGCAGGACGCGAGCCGATCACCGCCAGGTTGCTCGCCGACCTCTTCACCGCCGCGGGCGCGGACCGGATGGTGACGGTCGACCTGCACACCGGTCAGATCCAGGGCTTCTTCGATTTTCCGGTCGACCACCTCACGGCCGTGCCGCTGCTCGCCGAGCACGTCGCCGAGAAGATCGAAGGCGACGTGACGGTCGTCTCTCCCGACGCCGGCGGCGGCAAGCTCGCGGGCCGGTTCTCCAACTGTCTGGCCGCGGCGGATGTGGCGTCCGATCTCGCGTTCATCCATAAGCGGCGGCCGAAGGGCACCCACAATGTCGCCGAGGCGATCGACGTGGTCGGTGTCGTCGAGAATCGCACGTGCGTGCTCGTCGACGACATGATCGATACCGCGGGCACGATCACGAGCGCGGCACAGCTGCTCATCGACCGGGGCGCGAAAGAAGTCTGGGTGGCGGCGACGCACGGCGTGCTCTCCGGCCCGGCGGTCGAGCGCCTGATGGCGGCGCCCATTCGCCGGCTCGTGCTCACCAACTCGTTGCCGATCCCGCCCGAGAAGCACTTCGACAACCTCACGGTCCTGTCGATCGCGCCGATCGTGGCCGATGCGCTCGACGCGGTGTTCCAGGACACGTCGGTGAGCGAGATCTTCCGCGGCGACAACGTCTGAGCTCGCCGGACGCGCCCTGCCCGTTCGGCTGCATTTGGCCTGGTCGCCGGTGGACGGGCACAATGGCACCCTTCGAGCAACGTGAAAGGCCGTCGCGCCATGCCCGACAACATTCTTCTCGCCGAAGCGCGCACCGAACGGGGCAGCCGCCCCGCGGGCCGGATCCGTCGTGCGGGCAAAGTGCCCGCGGTCGTGTACGGCCTCGACTCCGACACGCTCACCGTTACGGTGCCGGCGCGTGAGCTCGCGCACATCCTCACCGAGCGCGACGGGTGTCAACACGCTCATCACCTTGAAGCTCGACGGCAAGGAGCACCTCACGCTCGCCCGCCAGATCCAGCGTCATCCAACGCGGGGTGAGTTCATCCACGTCGACTTCATCCGCATCCGTGCCGACGTCGCGGTGCAGGCCGAGGTCGGGGTGCGCCTTGTCGGCGAGCCGATCGGCGTGAAGGACGGCGGGGTGCTCGAACAGCTCGTGTTCACCCTGAGCATCGAGGCGAAGCCGGCCGACATTCCGGTCGCGCTCGAGCTCGACGTGACTCCGCTCGACATCGGTGACCAGTTGCACGTCTCCGACCTGTCGTTGCCGTCGGGCGTGACGACGTCCCAGGAGGCCGAGGAGCTCGTCGTGCAGGTCGTTGCCCCTCGTGTCGTCGAGGAGGAAGTGCCGGCTGAGGGCGAGGAAGGGCTCGAGGGCGAAGAGGGCGAAGTTGCCGAGGGCGAAGGCGGCGAGGCGGCCGAGGGCTCCGAGGGCTCCGAGGACCGTTCCGGCTCCCGCGAGGACTAATCGGTGCTGCGGCGCGGGCCGCGCACCGGCACGCCGGCCGACCTGCTCGTGGTCGGTCTCGGCAATCCCGGCGCCGAGTACGCGCGGACGCGCCACAACGTGGGCGCGGAGGTCGTCGAGCTGCTCGCGTCGAGGCATCGCGCCCGCCTGAAGAAGAGCAAGGCGCGGGCGCTCACCACGGAGGTGCGTCTCGGCGACGCGCGGGTCGCGCTGGCCGTGCCGCTCACGTACATGAACGATACCGGGTCGCCGGTGGCACTCCTCGTGCGCCGCTACGGCGTCCGGCCCGACCAGTTGGTGGTCGTGCACGACGAGCTCGACCTGCCGGTCGCGGCGCTGAAGGTGAAGTCGGGCGGCGGGCTCGCGGGGCACAACGGGCTGCGCTCGATCGTCGCCCACCTGCATTCCGACGCGTTTCAGCGGATCCGGATCGGTGTCGGCAAGCCGGTGTCGAAGGACCAGGGTGCCGACCACGTGCTGCGCAAGTTCTCCAAGGCCGAGCGCATCGAGATCGACGTCACCGTCCAACACGCCGCGGACGCAGCGCAGCTGATCGCCACCCGGGGCATCGACGTGGCGATGAACCAGTACAACTGACCCTGGCCGCGCCGCCGAACGTGCGAACGGCAACGGCCTCGGTACGCTTGGGATCTGACCCCGGGGCGCGGCCGCGTTCCGGGCTCGTTTCGCGCGCTTCGAGGCCCATGAAACTTCACGCACCGCCGCTCGGCGACCTCCCGGCGCTCCTCGCGCAGGAACCGGCGTTGCGCGCCGTCATCAACCGCGACTCCGTGGTCGCGGTGCCCGACGCGGCGCGGGCGCTCTTCGTTGCCGCCCTTGCAGGGGTGAGCACGCGGCGTCCGATTCTCGTCGCGGTGCCGACGGGCGCAGAGGCGGAACGCCTCGTGCATGATCTCGGCCAGTTCGTCGGCCCCGAGCACGTCGATCACTTCCCCGCGTGGGAGACACTGCCGTTCGAACGGGTCTCACCGTCGCTCGAGACGATGGGGAAGCGCCTGCGGGTCATGTGGCATCTGCGCGTCGGGGGCGATGCGCTGCCGACGGTGCTCGTTGCCCCGGTGCGCGCGCTCGTGCAGCGCCTCGGCCCCCACGTCGAGGACGTGGAGCCGATCGTGGTGCGCACGCGGCGCAAGAGGTCGACCGCGATGACCTCGTCGAACGGCTCGTCAGCGCGGGGTACCGGCGCGAGTACCAGGTCGAAGGCGCGCGGCGAGCTCGCGGTGCGCGGTTCGATCGTCGACGTGTACCCGTCAACGGCCGACCATCCCGTGCGCGTCGATCTCTGGGGCGACGAGGTCGAGCGCGTCGGCGCGTTCTCGGTCGCCGATCAACGCTCCACCGACGACGTCGAGGAGCTCCGCGTGTTCCCGGCTCGGGAGCTGCTGCCCACCGCCGACGTGCGCCGGCGCGCGGCTGCGCTCGTCGCGACCGAACCATGGGGTCGCGAGCAGTGGGAGCGGCTGGCCGAGGGTCAGACGTTCGACGGGATGGAGTCGTGGCTGCCGTGGCTCTGCGAGTCGGAGCACCTGCTGTCGGATCTGCTGCCGGCGGAGGCCCTCGTGCTGCTCCTCGAGCCGAAGCGCATGCGCGACCGGGCGCAGGAGCTGCTCGACGAGGAGGCATCACTCGCGTCGACCCTGGCGACCACGTGGGCGCGCGCGACGACGCCGCCCGCCCGCGTCTGTCGTTGCCGTTCGACCGGCTGCTCTCGCACACCAAAGCGGGAGCCACGTCGGTGCTCCATGCGCCCGAGGGGCCGGACACGCCGCGCCTGGCGGCCACGGCGTTCGATCCGGTCGTCGGCGACGTCGAACGCCTGGCCGCCGCGCCTCAACGGCTTGCGGGCCGATGGGTACCGGGTGCTGCTCGCGGCGGAAGGCACCGGTTCGCGCGACCGCCTGCACGACGTGCTCGCGGGCGAAGGCATCGCGCCGGGCTCGATGGAGCTCGTCGTCGCGCCGCTCGACCGCGGTGTTGTGATCCCGTCCGCGAAGCTCGCGTTGGTCGCCGAAGCCGATCTGACGGGCCGGCGACGCGTTCACCGCCGGCCGCGTGGCGCGCGGCACGGCGCCGACTTCTACGACGACGCTCGAGGCCGGCGACTTCGTCGTGCACCATCAGCACGGCGTCGGCAGGTACACCGGCATGGTCAACCGCTCGCTGGGCGGGGTCGAGCGCGACTACCTGCTGCTCGAGTACAAGGCCGGCGACAAGCTCTACGTGCCGACCGATCAGGTCGGCACCGTGCGCCGCTACACCGGAGGCGACACGCCGGCGCTCAGCCGCATGGGTGGCACCGACTGGGAGCGCACCCGGGCGCGTGTGCGCAAAGCGGTACACGAGATCGCGCAGGAGCTCGTCGTGCTGTACCGCACACGGCTTGCAACGCCCGGGTTCGCGTTCTCGCCCGACACGCCGTGGCAGCGCGAGATCGAGGAGGCCTTTCCGTACGAGGAGACGCCGGATCAGCTCCGGGCGATCAACGAGGTCAAGGCCGATATGGAGCGGCCGCTCCCGATGGACCGGCTCGTGTGCGGCGATGTCGGCTACGGCAAGACCGAGGTCGCGGTGCGCGCAGCCTTCAAGGCCGTGCAGGACGGCAAGCAGGTCGTGATCCTCGTTCCCACCACCCTGCTCGCGAGCCAGCACGGCGAGACGTTCCGGGAGCGCTTTGTCAACTACCCGGTCCGGGTCGAGGTGCTGTCTCGATTTCTCAGCCCGGCGGAGCAGTCGAAGGTCGTCGCCGGCGTGGTGGACGGCACCATCGACGTGGTGATCGGCACCCACCGGCTGCTCTCCTCCGACGTGCGGCCGAAGGACCTCGGGTTGCTCGTCATCGACGAGGAGCAGCGCTTCGGCGTGCAGCACAAGGAGAACATCAAGGCTTTGCGGGCGTCGGTCGACGTGCTCACCCTCACCGCGACGCCGATTCCCCGCACGCTCGAGATGTCGCTCACCGGCATCCGCGACTTGTCACTCGTCAACACGCCGCCCGAGGATCGCCAACCGATTCTCACCTACGTGGGCGAGTACGACGAGCGTGCCGTGTCGGAGGCGATCCGGCGCGAGCTGCTGCGTGAAGGCCAGGTGTTCTACGTGCACAACCGCGTGCGCGACATCGAGCACGTCGCGGCCGACGTGCGGGAACTGGTGCCCGACGCGCGCGTTGCGGTCGCGCACGGCCAGATGGACGAAGGCAGGCTGGAGCGGGTGGTGCTCGACTTCGTGGAGCGCGAGACCGACGTGCTCGTGTGCACGACGATCATCGAGAGCGGTCTCGACATGCCGAGTGTCAACACGATGGTGGTCGACCGTTCCGACCTGCTCGGTCTCGCGCAGCTCTATCAGTTGCGCGGCCGCGTCGGCCGGCGCGGCCAGCGCGCGTACGCGTACTTGTTGCACCCACGCGACCGCGTGCTCACCGAGGAGGCGTACGAGCGACTGAAGACGATCGGCGAGTTCACCGACCTCGGATCGGGATTCAAGATCGCGATGCGCGACCTCGAGATCCGCGGCGCCGGCAACTTGCTCGGAGGCGAGCAATCGGGTCACATCGCGGCCGTCGGCTTCGACCTGTACTGCCAGATGGTCACCGAAGCGGTGGGGGAGCTCACCGGCGAGGTGCCGGCTGCGCCCGTCGAGGTGACCATCGACGTCCCGGTCGACGCGAACCTGCCGCGCGAATACGTCGCACGCGATGACGTGCGCATGGAGGCGTACCGACGCCTCGCCGCGGTGACCGCGCCGTCCGATGTCAACGACATCCGCGACGAATGGCTCGATCGCTACGGTCCGATACCGCCGACGGCGGAAGCGCTCCTCGCCGTCGCGCGCTTCCGCGCCGAGTGCGTGCGGCTCGGTCTTCGGAGCGTCACCGTGCAGCGCGGGACGGCGCGGCTCGTGGGTCTGACGCTCAAAGAGTCGCAGAAGGTGCGCTTGCGTCGCTTGGCCGCCAAGGCGGTCGCCAAGGACGGCGAGGTGGTGGTGCCCCTGTACGCGCCGGACGACCCTGCCGGGGCGCTCGTCGATCTCCTGGAGACCCTGATTCCGGCGCTCTGACTACCCGATGCCGAAGGCGCCGGTGCGGGTTGTACCATGACCGTCCTCGTGAGGTTTTCCCGCTTTCTTGCCGTTCCCCTTTGTGTCGCCGCGCTCGCCTATGGGTTGAGCGCGTGCGCCTCGACGAGCCCATACGCGGTTCGGGTCAATGGCGACACCACGTCGCAGTCGACGGTGACCAAGGAGCTGAAGGCGCTCGCCGGCAGCAAAGAGTTCGGCAAGCTCGTCGAGCAGGGCGGGCAGACGAAGCTCAAGCAGGCCAACGGCACGCTCAACGCGGCCATCACCGCGAAGTGGCTCGCCTTCGTCATCGAGGATCAGGCAATCTCCCAGGCGTTGGCAAAGAAGCACGCCACCGTCACCGCTGCCGACCGCAAGGACGCCAAGTCGCAAGCCGAGCAGCTGTTCGGCGCGTCCGGCGCTCAAGCCCAGAGCGGCCAGCCGGCCTCGAAGGGCGCGTTCAGCTCGTTCCCGAAGTGGTTCCAGGATCTGGAGATCGAGCGGTTCGCCCGCCAGAACACGTTCGCCAGGGTGTCGAAGAAGAAGGTCAGCGACGCCGAGCTGAAGAAGTCATACGACACCCAGATCAGCCAGGTGGTCGCGGCGTGCCCGTCGAAGAAGTTCGTCGCGCACATCCTCGTGAAAACGAAGGCCGAGGCCGACGCGGTCGAGCAGCAGCTCAAGGCCGGCTCGGATTTCAACAAGCTCGCGACCCAGAAGTCGATCGACCCGGGCTCGAAGGACACCGGTGGCGAGTACGGCTGCCTCGACAGTGTCCGCGCGCAGTTTGATCCGACGTTCGTCGCCGCGGCCGACAAGGCCGCGTACGACGTGCCCACCGATCCGGTGCAGACGTCGGCCGGCTTCCACGTCATCAAGATCACGAACACGTTCCCGTTCGAGGCTGCGAAAGCCCCGCTCCGCAAGAACCTCGAGCAGTCCTCGGATGCCGTCAGCGCGCTGCTGAAGAAGGCCACGGTCAAGCTGAACCCGCGCTACGGCACCTGGGTGACGAGCGGCCAAGCCGGGCCGCGCGTGGAGCCCCCGAAGGGTTCGACGCCCACCACGAAGCCGGCCACATCCAGTTCCGCGCCCACCGGCACAACGCCCGCGACGCAGCCGCCCACCTCGACCCCCTAGTCCGTGGCCGCAGCGCGGGTCGTCGTCGTCGGCCTCGGCCCGGCGGGCGTTGATCTCCTGCTCCCGGTGGCGCACACGGTGATCGACCGCATTCCACGCCGCTTCGTGCGCACCCGCCGGCACCCGGCGCTCGTCGCGCTCGAAGCCGAGGGCTACCCGTTTCACAGCTTCGACGACCTGTACGAGACCGCACCCGATCTTGCCGCGGTGTACGCCGCGATCGTCGACGCGCTCGTCGAGGCGGCGGTCGCGGAAGGCGAGGTGCTGTACGCGGTGCCGGGCAATCCGGCGGTCGCGGAGCACTCCGTTGTCTTGCTGCGCGAAGCGGCGCGCGCCGGCGCGATCGACTTGACCGTGATCCCGGGGCTGTCGTTCGCGGAGCTGGCGTGGGCGCGCGCCGGCGTCGACCCGATGAGCGGCGCGCAGGTGGTCGACGGGCGCGCGATTGCCGGCCGTGCCGTCGCGCTGCCCGCGGGGTCGGTGTTGATCGCGCAATGCGACACGCCCGCGGTGCTGTCCGACGTGAAGCTCGAGCTGCTCGACACGATGACGGCCGACGCGCCGGTCACGGTGTTGCAGCGGCTCGGACTAGCTGACGAGCAGGTCGTTTCCGTCGCGCTGGCCGACCTCGATCGCACGGTCGTGCCCGACCATCTCACCGCGGTGCTCGTGCACGCGCCCGGCGGAGGCGCGGCATACGAAGTGACGCGTTTGCTCGAGCTGGCCGAGCGGTTACGGAGACCGGGCGGATGCCCGTGGGACGCGGAGCAAACGCACCACTCGCTGACGCGCTACTTGTTGGAAGAGGCGTACGAGGTGGTGGAGGCCGTGGAGGCGCTCCCTGCCGGTGCGCCCGGTGGCGCCGAGCCCATTCCCCCGGAGGCCTACTTGGCCCTCGAAGACGAGCTCGGCGACTTGCTGTATCAGGTCGTGTTCCACGCCGTGCTCGCGGAGGAGGCCGGGGCGTTCACCGTCGCCGACGTCGCGCGCGGGATTCACGACAAGCTCGTGCACCGCCATCCCCACGTGTTCGGCGACGTCGAGGCGGACACGACGGCCGACGTGATGCGCAACTGGGAGCAGCTCAAGAAGGTCGAGCAGGGCACGAGCTCGATTGTGGCCAACATCCCTCCCGGGCTGCCGTCGTTGCTCTACGCGCACAAGCTCTACCGGAAGGCGGCGTCAGTCGGGCTCGAACCGGGGGCCGCTCCCGATGCGATCCGGGCATTGGCGCGCGCTGCCGACGCGTTACCCGGCGTCACTCCCGACACGGTGGAAGCGCAGCTGGGTGAGCTGCTTGCCGCGGCAGTTGTGTTCGCGCGCGCCCACGGCGTCGACGCCGAGTCGGCGCTGCGAGGCTGGGCGGCGCGGTTCCGCGACCGCTTCGAGGCAACCGAGCAGCTCGCGATCGACCGGGGCATCGACCTTGCATCGGCCTCGACGGAAACCGTGGAAGCGCTGTGGGAAGAGGCCGCATTGCGACACGAGCCGGCGGGCGGCTGACCCGAGCGAGCTGGCAGGATACGACCATGGCGAAGCGGCCCAACATCTTGTTGATCGTCTCCGACCAGGAGCGGCAACGCGACTGGATTCCCGAGGGCCTCACGCTGCCCAACCGGCAACGACTGATCGACGACGGGCTCGAGTTCACCCGCCACTACACACACTCATCACCCTGTTCGCCGTCGCGCGCCAGCTTGTTCACGGGCCGGTTCGTTTCGCAGCACGGCGTGACCGACAACGTGATCATGCCCGCGCATCGCGAGCTCGACCCGTCGATCCCGACGCTGGGCCATCTGCTGCGCGACGCGGGGTACCGCACCGCGTACGTCGGCAAGTGGCACCTCTCGCACTCGCCCACTCCGGACATGGAGTCGTACGGCTTCTCCGACTGGCAGGGCAACGACCGGCACTTCATGGGCTGGGCCGGCACCGGCATGGCCTTCGATCCGCCGATCGCGCAGCAGGCTGCCGATTGGCTTGCCGCGCACGCGACCGACTCCGGCGACGACCGGCCCTGGTTTCTCGTGGTCGCGCTGGTCAACCCGCACGACGTCATGTGGTTCCCGATCGATCAGCCCGAGTACCGGGCCGCCCACGCCGACGATGTCACCTTCGTGCGCTCGCTTCTCGACTCGGTGAAATGGAAGGAATCCGATTCGCTGCCCGCGTTCACGGATCAGTACGACGAGGTGTTCGACGAGCTGCCGGCCAACTTCGACGACGACCTGTTCACGAAGCCCGCGGTGCAGCGCCAGTGGCTCTACGAGCAGCAGCACGGCTTGTACGGCTACATCGACCCCGACGATACGAAGAGCTGGCTCCGTCACCTCGACTACTACTGGCGGCTGCACCAGGAAGGCGACCGCAACCTCGGCGCCGTGCTCGACGCGCTCGACGGCTCGGGCGCGCGTGACGACACTGCCGTCGTCTACACGTCGGATCACGGCGACATGTGCGGGTCGCACGGGCTGCGGAGCAAAGGCCCGTTCCTCTACGACGAGATCATGCACGTCCCGCTGTACGTGAGGGTGCCGGGGGTGACGCAGGCGGGCACGCGCACCGACGCGCTCGCGTCACACGTCGACCTGGCCGCCACCATCACCGCGGTCGCCGGGGCGGGTGCGCCGCTCGCGGGCCGCGATCTGTCGGGCGTGCTCGCCGAGCCGTCTACCCCCGGGCGCGAGGCGGTGCTCTTCGCGCAGGACTCGGCGTGGTACGAGAGCTGCATCCATCTGCGGTACGCGATGCGCGGGATGTTCGACGGGCGTCACAAGTACGCGCGCTATTACGGTGTGGGCGGCTCGTTCACCCAGATCGGCGAGCCCTGGCCCACCCCCAAACGCGTTGACGTCGACGCCGGCTTCGACGACTTCGACCACGAGCTCTACGACTTGCAGGAAGATCCACACGAGCTCGTCAACCTGGCCAACGACCGCGGCGCCCGGCGCCGCCTGCGTGCCGCGTTCGACGAGCTCCAGGTCCTCGAAGCCGACGAGCTCACCCCGAGCGCGGGCTAATCCTGAGAAGCGCCCGACCGTTCTTGCGTCGCGAACTGCGATGACATGACGTTTTGCGACGCAAGGCGGGGTCGACGGGGCGACTTTGGTTCTACGCCTCGATCGGTGTTGTACTGCCTCCCCATGACTGCTGCGATCGAGATTCAGGGCCATGAGGTCACCGTGCCGGTGCGGGTGCGTGACGCCAACGCGTGGTTCGCGACGTTCGTCGTCGATGCCGCCGCGGCCCAGGACCTCATCGACTACTCGCGCTTGCAGGTGACCCAGCCGCTTCCCGGGCGGGCGCTCGTCAGCCTCGGCTTCGTGCGGTATTTCGACTCCGATCTCGGCCCGTACCACGAGCTCGCGGTGGCCGTGCTCGTGCGTCCGGCCGGTGGGCACGGTCGCCGCTCGAAGGTCGGCGGTGCGTTCATTCATCAACTGCCCGTCAATCAGGCGTTCACGCTCGAGGTCGGCCGCACGGTGTGGGGCTTTCCGAAGTGGATGGCCGACATCGCGATCGAGACCCGCAGACGCGTGGCCACGTGCACGCTCCGTCATGAAGGCGAGCTCGTCCTCATGTTGAGCCTTCGCCGCGGTGTGCCGGTACCGTCGAGGGGCTCGAGCGTCGATGCGTACTCGTGCCTCGACGGCGTGACCCGCCGCACACCGTGGGCGATCGACGGGTCGGGCACACGGATGCGACCCGGTGGCGCCACCCTCGTGCTCGGTGAGCACCCGATGGCCAAAGAGCTGCGCGCGCTGGGCCTCCCCAAGCGGGCATTCACGAGCGGATCGATCGACACGATGCGCGCCACCTTCGACGCGGCCGAGGTGGTCTGAATGGCATACAGCGGCAACGTCGCACTCGTGACGGGCGCGGGAAGTGGCATGGGTCAGCTCATGGCCCGCCGCCTCGCGGCGCAAGGCGCGAACGTCGCAGCGGTCGATATCGACGAGCGCGGCCTCGCGGCCACGAGCATGCGCGCGCCGACCATTACCGCCTACCCGTGTGACGTCACGGATGCCGAAGCCGCTTCTCTCGTCGTGAAGCGCGTCGAAGACGACATCGGTCCCATTGACCGCGTCGTGAACGCCGCCGGCATCGCGCCGGCCGGCGCGCTGCTCGAGCAGTCGGCCGAGACGATCCTGCGGGTCATGGCGGTCAACTACGGCGGCACGGTCAACGTCACGAAAGCCGCGCTGCCCGGCATGGTCGAGCGCGGTCGGGGTGACGTGATCAACTTCGCGTCGCTCGCCGGATGGGTGCCGGTGCCGAACCTCGGCGCGTACAACGCGAGCAAGTTCGCCGTCGTCGCCTTCAGCGAGGTGCTTGCGTTCGAGTGCGCCGACTCGGGCGTGCGGTTCGTGTGTGTCTGCCCACCGGCGGTTGACACACCGATGCTCGACCAATTCGCCGGGGTGAAACTCTTCCAATACGCGAAGTCGATCAGCCCGGCGGCAGTGCTCGACGCGATCGAGGCCGGAATCGAGGACGGTGAGCTCTTCGTGTTCCCGGGCCGCGGGAGTCGTTTCGTGTGGCTGCTCCGCCGGTTCGCGCCGCGGCGCGTCTGGTCCAACCTCGGCCGAATCGAGCGGCGGGCATGAGCCGGCTCGAGCTCGTCACCGACCGTGCCGACGTGCTCGCACCGATGGACTGGACGATCCGGCGTGGATCGATGCCGCTGCGGGGAGCCGACCCGTTCGGCACCGAGTTCTTCGACTTCGATCAAGAGTGGAAAGCCGCGGGCCGGCCGGCCTACGGCAAGCCGTCGCCGAGCGGCGGGTAGCATTCGCTGAACGCGCGGAGAGCGCGCCTCGATCGCATATGGTGAACCGGTCCGGGACGAACACCCGGAAATTGTTGTCTCATTGGTATACCGTCGTCACACGAGAAACATCAGCCCCACGTACGAATTGGGCCGCCAGTGAGCCATATCGCCGATGTCGTCGCCCGGGAGATCCTCGACTCCCGGGGGAATCCGACGGTCGAGGTCGAGGTCGCGCTGGTTTCCGGCGCTCATGGCCGCGCGTCGGTGCCGAGTGGCGCCAGCACCGGTGTGCACGAAGCGGTCGAGTTGCGAGACGGGGGCGACCGCTACGGCGGCAGCGGCGTCCGCAAGGCGGTCGCGAACGTCAACGGCGAGATCGCGGAGGCCGTGCTGGGCCTCGAAGCGCTCGACCAGCGCGTGGTCGACGAGACCGTGCTCGCGCTGGACGGGACCGAGGACAAGTCGCGGTCTCGGCGCGAACGCGATTCTCGGAGTGTCGCTCGCCGCTGCCAAAGCGGCGGCGGACGATTGCGACCTGCCGCTGTACCGCTACGTCGGTGGTGTGAACGCGCACATGTTGCCCATGCCCCTCATGAACGTGCTGAACGGCGGCGCTCACGCCGACACCAATATCGACCTCCAGGAGTTCATGCTCGCTCCGGTGGGCGCGGCGAGCTTTGCCGAGGCATTGCAGTGGGGAGTCGAGACGTACCACGCGCTGAAGAGCATCCTGCGCGACCGTGGCCTCTCGACGGGGCTCGGAGACGAAGGTGGGTTTGCTCCGAGCTTGGCGTCCAACGAGGACGCGCTGCTCCTGCTCCTCGCCGCGATCGAAGCGGCCGGCTACCGGCCCGGCGAGGAGATCGCACTCGCGCTCGACGTCGCGGCGAGCGAGTTCTTCGTGGACGGGCACTACCAGCTCGCCGCGGAAGGCGAAGACCGGAGGCCGGCCGCGGTGATCAAGGCCGGACGGTACAAGCACGCGCACGAGGGCAAGAACTACACGCCGTCGGAGTTCGCGGCCTATCTCACCTCCCTCTGCGATCGCTTCCCGATCGTTTCCGTAGAAGACGGGATGGCCGAAGACGACTGGCACGGCTGGATCGCCCTCACCGAGCAGCTCGGCGATCGCGTGCAACTGGTGGGCGACGACATCTTCGTCACCAACACCGAGCGGTTGCGTGAAGGCGTTCAGCGGGGCGTGGCGAACTCGATCCTCGTGAAGGTCAATCAGATCGGCACGCTCAGCGAGACCCTCGACACGATGGCGCTCGCGGGCCGGCACGGTTACACCTCGGTGATCTCGCACCGCAGCGGCGAGACGGAAGACGCCACGATCGCCGACCTGGCGGTCGCGACCAACTGCGGCCAGATCAAAACCGGCGCCCCCGCCCGCAGCGAGCGCGTCGCGAAGTACAACCAGCTCCTTCGCATCGAAGAAGAGCTCGGTGTGACCGCCGTCTACCGCGGACGCGACGCGTTGGCGCGCGGAGGTTCGGGCGATGGCTGACGGCGGACGTCGCACGCCGCAGGCGTCCGCTGCACGTTCGAAGGGTGCGCGGGACGATGCCGAGAAGGCGGCTTCGCCGGACGGCGGCCAGATCCGATCGATGGGTCGACGGGCTGCGGTGCGCCTTGCGTTGGTCCTGGTGCTGGTGATCGGTGCCCTGTTCGCGTTCGTGTTCCCGACGCGCGCGTATCTCGATCAGCACCGCCAGACCAACACGGCGGCGCAGCGGCTCGAGTTGTTGCGCAAGCACAACGCGCAACTCGCAGCTGAGCGCAAGCGCCTCGAGAGCGACGCCGAGGTGCAGCGCATTGCCCGCGAGCGCTACAACCTTGTGTTGCCGGGTGAGAAGGCGTACGCCGTCGTGCCCGGCACCACCGCGCCGCCAGCGGATGCACCGGGGTCGCCCAACACGACGGTCCCTCCCGCGGCGCAGAACAACGACGTGCCCGGTTACGCGGCCGCCACGTCTCCACCCGCACCGGCGCCAACGACACCGACCACGGCAAAGCCGCACTGAGCCGGCGCGCACCCGCGCTCGTAGACTGGCGTCGTGAACGGCCCGTCCGACAATCTCGACACGCTCACCCGGCTCCTCGGACGCCCGCCGCAGGCCGACTTCGACGTCGTGCTGCGACGGCCCGACGGCATCCCGAGTGTGATCCGCAACGCGCCGTTGCTGCGCGACGGCACCCCGATGCCGACTCGCTACTGGCTCGTCGATCCCGATCTCGTGCCGGCGGTGTCGGCGCTCGAGGCAAGCGGCGGCGTGCGTGCGGCCGAAGCAGCCGTCGAGCCCGGCGCCCTCGCTGCCGCGCACCGGGCGTACAACGACGAACGCGAAGCCACGCTCCCGGGCGACCATCACGGTCCGCGGCCGACCGGCGGTGTGGGCGGCACCCGCGCCGGCGTGAAATGCCTCCACGCGCATTACGCGTACTTCCTGGCCGGAGGGGACGACCCGGTTGGGCGTTGGGTCCACCGGCGCATCTCATGAAGGCTGCCGGCATCGACATCGGCACCAATTCGGTGCGCCTCCTGGTGGCCGACGTCTCGGGGGCGAATCCCGAGACCGCGACGCTGGTGTCGCTCGATCGGCGGATGCGTATCACGCGGCTCGGACAGGGAGTCGACAAATCTCGGCGGCTCGCGCCCGAGGCCATCGAGCGCACGCTCGCGGTGCTGCGCGAGTACCGAGGCGTCCTCGACGAGCTGGGCATCGAGCACTTCCGGGCGAGTGCCACGAGCGCCGCTCGTGACGCCACCAACCGCGATGACTTCTTCGTTCCGGCGCGTGAGGTGCTCGGCATCGAGCCCGAGCTGCTGACGGGCAAGGAGGAGGCCGCCTTCTCGTTTCTCGGTGCGACGGCGGGCCTGGTCGAACCATCCCCGTTTCTGGTCGTCGATATCGGTGGCGGGTCCACGGAGTTCGTGCTCGGCACCCACGCGCCCGACGCATCGATCTCGATCGACATGGGCTGCGTGCGTGTCACCGAGCAGTACCTCCACTCTGATCCGCCGGCGCCCGAAGAGCTGTCGGTGGCCGTGTCGGCCGTGCGCGACCACCTCGCCGACGTCGAGCGCGAGATCCCGGCCATCCGTCACGCAGCGACACTGATCGGCGTCGCCGGCACGGTCACGACCATGGCTGCAATCGAGCTCGGGCTGGTCGAGCACGACCGCGATCGGATCCATCATCTCCGGCTCACCCGGGTCGCGGCCGAAGACGTGTTCCGCACGCTGGCGGTGGAGCCCGCCGACGTGCGGCGCCACAATCCGGGGCTCGAGCCCGGTCGGGTCGACGTGATCGTCGGTGGTGCGGTCGTCCTCGTCGCCGTCATGCGTACCCTGGGATTCGACGACCTGCTGGTGTCCGAATCCGACATCCTCGACGGGCTCGTGCGCAGTCTGGCCTGATTTGCCGCAAATTTCGGTTGAGAATCCACTAACTCGCGCGCCTGCCGTGCCGACAATTGGGGGATGGAACTCGCCGATTTCACCACCGCACTGAGCCGGCTGTCGGAGCCCGACGTGCGCCGGGTTGCGGTTTCCCTTGCCGCCCACAGCGATTCTGCGGCCGGTGAGGTCGACGCCTGGCGAGCGACGCTCGGGATCGACCGGTCGCTGCGACGCTCCCACCGCTCACGCGAGGCGGCCCGCGCTGCGCTCGCCGCCACCCATGCCGTGCAGGGTGCGGCTACGACCGACGGCTTTGCACTTCCCGATCACGACGTGACGCTCGTGGCTCGTGCAGCTGCCGAGATCGCGCGTGGCATCGTCGCCGGAGAGCCGGCGGAAGACGACGTCCGTATGCTGCTCGAGCACTTCGGGCCATTGCTCGCGATCTCCGGCTAATCGCTGACCAGGAGTATCAATTGTTGGGTCCCGCGGAACTTGTGCTCATCGCGTTCTTCTTTGTGATACCGCTCGTCGCGCTGGTCGTCGTCGTCTTCGCCGTGGTGGACGCTGCGGGGCGACCCGAGAGTGAGTTCGAGGCGATACATTCGAACAAGACGCTCTGGATCGTGCTGCCGATCGCGCTGACTGTCTGCACCGGAATCGGCGGGCTCATCGCCGGCATCATCTACCTGGTCTCGATGAAGCCGAAGCTCAACGCGGTGACGGCGGACGCCTTTCACTAGCATCCGGGCGTGCCGATCACCGACCGCCTGCTGCTCGGCCCCGGCCCGTCCAACCCCTATCCGGAAGCGACACGCGCGCTCACCCGGCCGTTGCTCGGTCACATGGATCCCGAGTTCCTCGCGCTGCTCGACGAGACCTGTGAACGGCTCCGGCGGGTCTTTCGCACCGACAACGAGCTGACTTTGCCGATCAGCGGCACCGGTTCGGCCGGCATGGAAGCGTGCTTCGTCAACCTGATCGAGCCGGGCGACACCGCGATCGTCGGCGTCAACGGGGTCTTCGGCGAGCGCATGTGCGACGTGGCCCGACGGAGCGGCGCGGAGGTCGTGCGGGTCGACGAGCGCTGGGGCAACGCGATCGCGCCGGAGCGGCTGCTCGACGCCCGACGCGACCACCCGGGTGCGCGCCTCCTCGCGGTCGTGCACGCCGAGACATCGACCGGTGTCGAAAACGATGTCGTACCACTGGGTGCGTTGCAGCACACCGACACGCTCCTCATGGTCGACGCGGTCACGTCGCTCGCGGGCATTCCGCTCGACGTCGACGGCTGGGGGATCGACGCCTGCTACTCGGGCACGCAGAAATGCCTCGGCGTACCCCCCGGGCTCGCGCCGCTCACGTTCTCCGCGCGCGCCGTGGAACGGCTCCGCACACGTGCGACGCCTCCGCAGTCGTGGTACTTCGACCTCGGGCTCATCGGCGCGTACGTCGGCGGGGCGACACGTCGGTACCACCACACCGCCCCGGTTGCGATGATCTTCTCGTTGCACGGCGCGCTCGGGGCGATCCTCGATGAGGGGCTCGATGCGTCGTGCGAGCGTCACCGGCGCGTCGGAAAGCTGCTCCAGCGCGAGCTCCCGCAGCTCGGGTTCTCGCTCCTTGCCGAGGAGGGCCGGCGTCTCCCCCAGCTGACGTCGACATGGTTGCCCGAGGGCGCCGACGACGCCACGCTGCGCAAGAGCCTGCTCGAGGGGTACGGCATCGAAGTCGGCGCCGGGCTCGGCGAGTTCGCGGGCAAGGCCTGGCGCATCGGGCTCATGGGTCACTCCGCGCGCGAGCGCTCCGTCGTCACACTCGTCGGCGCGCTGCGAGAGCTCCTCGCCTGACGCAGCGTTGCCACCCAAGCGTTTGTGCAAAAGTGGCCCCTCTACGGCGCGCTCGCGCACAAACGCTGAGGTTGCAGTGAGCCCGCCTCGCCCGCCGGCTCAGCCCGGTTGGGGTTCAGGGGGCCGCAGCATGTGTTCGCGGTAGTACCGCAGCTCGGCGATCGACTCTCGGATGTCGGCGAGCGCTCGGTGCGCCTCAGCCTTCCCCGGGCGGTGCTTGTAGATCTCCGGATACCAGCGCCGACACAGCTCCTTGAGCGACGAGACGTCGACGCTGCGGTAGTGGACGTAGCGATCGAGGTCGGGAAGGTATCGGTCGAGGAAGCGCCGGTCGACGCCGATCGAGTTGCCGCACAGCGGCGCGACGCCTGCCCCGCCGACGTGACCACGCACGTAGGCCAATGCGTCGCGACCGGCCGCGTCGAGCGTGACCATCGACGCCTCGATCTCCGGCAACAGCGCCGACTTGGTGTGCATCGATCGGACGAAGTCATCCATCGCGGCGAGGACTTCGACGGGTTGGTGCACGACGATGTCGATGCCGTCGTCGAGTGCTTCCAGCTGCGAGTCGGTGACGAGCACCGCGATCTCGACGATGCGGTGACGATCCAAGTCGAGGCCGGTCATCTCGAGGTCGAGCCACACGAGGCGATCGTCACCGGATGGCGCAGGATTGCCCACGGCCGCAACCCTACCGAGGGCGCCACTAACCTTCCGGCGTGCCCCGAGATCGTGTGTCCCGTGCTCGTTGCTTGGTGTCGCGCGAGGTGCCGTGTTGAAGTTCCGCGAGGCTCGTTCGATGCAGGGGCCACGGGCGGAGCTGCGGCCGTTGAAAGCCGGTGACTTCGAGGACTGGCGGGAGGTGCGGCTCCGCAGCCGCGACTGGCTCGAGCCGTGGGAGCCGCTCCCCGAACCGGGCGTGCCTGATCCGGTGACCGACCTCGAGGCGTTTCGGGCGCGCTGCGGGGCATGGGAGCGTCAGCGGCATTTCGATCAGCGCGTACGGTTTCGGCTTGTTCCTCCGGCGTGGCCCGCTCGTTGGCGAGGTCAGCCTCGGGAGCGTGCAGCGCGGCCCGTTCCAATCCGCGTTCGTCGGATACTGGATCGACATGAAATACGCGGGACAGGCGCTCGTGCCCGAAGGCGTGGCGCTGACGTTGCGCTTCGGATTCGATGAGCTGCAGCTCCACCGCATCGAGGCAGCCATCGTGCCGCGCAATGTCGCCAGCCGGCGTGTTGCCGAAAAGCTCGGGTTGCGTGAAGAAGGCGTCGCCCGCCGCTTCTTGCAGATCCGCGGCGTGTGGGAAGACCATGTGCGCTACGCGATCACCGTCGAGGAGTGGGACGATCAGCGCGACGACATCGAGCGTCGGTTGCTCACCGGCTGAGTCAGGCGCCCGTAGCTTCCGCGACACGCTGCAGCCATGCCGGGTCTTCCTGCATGAGGACATCAAACTGTTTGCGGCTGTTGCTGATCAGACCTCGGACGTAAGCGTCGCGGACCCGACGGGCGGGCATCACATTCCGAGTGGAGAGCCGTAGCGGATCGTGATGCGGGGCTCGGCCTCGAGCGCGGCACTGATCACGCCCGCGAGGAGGCTCCGTCGCAACGCGACAGCGTGGTCGAGTCCCGGCCCGTACGCAGGTGTCGGGAGCGAGGGCGCTCGCGTTCTTCGGCATCGCGAATCGTGGTGAGGGCGCTGCAATGCGCTTCCTTCTCGATCGCCCCGGCAAGCCCGAGTCCGGCGAGCACCGCCATGCCGTTCGGCTGGAGGATGATGCCCCCGCCGATGGACCTCCGGTGGCCGTCGCGTTCGAGCACTGTCACTTCGGCGCCCGCACGGGCGAGCAACAATGCTGTGGCGGCCCCACCGATGCCGGCGCCGATCACCGTCGCCCGCGTGCCGCCGAGGTTCATGCTGCGGGAATGAGCGCGAACGACTGGGCGAAGCGATCCCAGCCCTCGGGCTGCTCGTCGTGTGATCCGACTTCGATCGTGTAGATGCGATTGTCCACCAGAATCAGGCGGTCGCGGTAGGACATGCCGCCCCGACGCGAGTAGATGTCGCGTACCGACGCCCGACCGAAGGTGCTATCCGCCGGTGCGAACAGCGTGCGTCCGCCGGCGGCGAGTTGGCTGGTGCGCACGTCCAGCGCAGCGGTCGCCTCGCCGGTTGTGATCGCCTCGTCCTGGTAGCGCACCGAGAAGGTGTAGCCGCCGCCGGGTGTGCTCGCGATCACGTGGGCCGTCGTCGGACTCCCGTCGGAGGCCGTCGCGGCCGCTGTGGTGAGCACGGGGGTAGTTGGGAACACCGCGCGGAAATGACCGGCGCGCGAGGAGTACCTCGCGCCATGCGCATTCCCCGCGTAGGCGTGTACCGCGTTGCGGCTGCCGGCATCCGCCACCGATCCGTACGCGAGCACCCCGCCGAAGCCGAGCAGCGCGACGAGCACGAGCGTGGCGAGGGAGAGCGCGACGGTGCGCAGCGTTGGGAGGCGCGGCCGGGCCGCCGCCGGCAGCTTCGGTGCCACGAGCGATTGGCTGAACGCCGCGTTGCGCGACGCGAGCGGCGCGACCGGGGCGGCCTGGAGTCGCAGCGGTCTCCCGAGACGCCGCCGGGAAGCGGCGGGTACCGACGCCGCTCTGAAACGGAGTGGCGCGTGGCACAGCCAGCACGAGGGTGCGCCCCGGTCGACGAAGGTGTCACACGACGCGCAGCGCATAGGCGGTCATTGTACAGTGATGACCGTTTAGGGCAATTCGAGGAGGTTCAGCCGGAAGGCGTCTCGTGGCCGGGCTTGAAGAAGGGTTGGTCGAGAGACCAGAGCTGGGGCCCGAGCTCGGCCGTCACGGCGTCGTCGAACGTCGCCCGCCACGGCGCGTCCCGCAAGGACGCCTTCGCTCGAGCGTTGAGGTCGGGAGGCGCTTCGGCCCCGTGCGCGGCGAGCGCGACGGCCGCGTCGAGCAGCTCGGCCTCGGGCACGCAACGCCACGCGAGGCCCAGCTCGACCGCGCGGTCGCCGTCGATCGACTCCCCGAACAGCATCATGGCCGCGGCGGCCTGTGGCCCGACGGCGCGCTCGAGGAGCCAGCTGTGCCCGCCGCCGGGGTGCAGCCCGATCGACACGAAACGCGAATCGAAGCGCGCGTCCGGAGACACGATTCGAACGTCGCATGCCAGCGCGAGATTGAGACCGGCGCCGATCGCGGCACCGTTGACGGCGGCCACTGTGAGCAACGGCGAGCTCCGCACCCGTAGGAACGCTGCGTAGATGTCGCGGAGGGCCTGCGCACCCTTCCCGCCCGCGCCGACGAGCGCGGCCAGGCCACTGACGTCGGCGCCCGCGCAGAACGCGGGTGGCGTACCGGTGATGACGAGGGCACCCACATCGCCACTGGTCTCGAAGATGTTGACGTGACGCACGATGTCTTGGATGAGCTCGCGCGTCAGCGCGTTGCGGCGCTCCGGATCGTCGAGCACGAGTACTGCGACGCGACCGGTCCTCGTAGTCCGCAGCGGCACGCCTACTCCACCTCTCGTACCACGGCGGATGAGTGGCGGAAGAACGTCTCGACGTCGCGCTCGTATCGGTACGTGGGGTCCTTTTCGCCGACGGTGCGCTCGAGGCGCAGGCTCCGCGCGAACGCGTCAACGGCTCCGGCCGTCGAGTACTTGTAGTGATAGCCGGCCTTCTTGAACCGCTGGTTGTCGACCGCGCGGCCATACCGCAGCAGACTCAGCATCTCCGGCGGCATCGCGAGCATGCGGAGCAGGCGTAACGGCTCTGCGGCCAACGCGGTGAACACCGGCGGCATCGCCACGCGGCGCTTGCCGACGATCGCGCAGACCTCACTCCACGGCAGTGTGCCGTCGCCGGCGACGTTGTAGACACCCGGCACGTCGTGCGCCGTGGCGTATACCAGGGCGCCGGTGACGTCGTCTTCGTGCGCGAACTGCAGGCGCGGGTCGAAACCCGTGATCTCCGGCACGACGGCCATGCGCAGGGCTCTCGAGAACGGCGTCTCCAAGCGGTCGCCGAGCACGTTGGGGAAGCGCAGCTTCGTGACGATCACGTGCGGATTGTCTTCTGCGAAGTCGCGCACGAACGACGCGACTTCCAAGAGCGATCGCTCCACGCTCGTGCGCGGACCCCGCGTACGTGGCATGTCTTCGCGGAAGTAGTACGGATCCTTGAAGTTGGCGCCGTAGACGAGGGTCGAGCTCTTCACGACGACCTTCCGCACCATGCTGCCGGCGGCGCCCGCGGCTGCCAACATGTTCATGGTGCCGATCACGTTGATCTCGTGCATCGCGCGCCCGCTGAGCGTCGTGGAGTCGACGATCAGGTGGGTGTGAAGGATCGTGTCGACCTTGGTGGCCTGCACGATGCGATGCAGGATCGAGTACGAGGAGTCGGCGCGGACGAACTCTGTGCGCTCGAGCGGCAGTCGTGGCTCTCGCGTGTCGAGCCCGACGACGACTTCGACATCGTCGCGTTGCTCGAGCTCCTGTGCGAGGTGGCTCCCCCAGAAGGTGCCGAGACCGGTGACCAACACCCGCATGCGTGCCGCCTCAGCCGAACCACACGCTGCGGCGCGATCGCAACATGTCGTAGAGCGCCGTTTGGAGATGGCCGCGGATCCGGTCGGCTTCCTCCATGACGCGGCTGCGCGAGTAGCGCTCCTGGTCGGACGGTACGCCGAAGTGGACCGGCGGAAGCACCCGCAGCTTGAACTTCGCCGGGAAATAGAGCGCGGTGCCCAACAGCGGCCCGAACACCAGGTGGTTCGCAGTGATCGGCACGTACGGAATATTGAGCAGCTTCGCGATCCGCTTGCTCTTGAACAGGATCGGCATCGACTCTTCCGCGCCCACGACGGCGATGGGAACGACCGGCACGCCCGAGCGCATTGCGATCTCGACGAACCCAGCCCGTCCGAAGCGATTGAGCTTGTAGCGGTCGCGGTAGAGCTTGCCCGTCCCCTTCTCTCCCTCAGGAAACACCAGCGCGAGCTGCTCGTCGTCATGCAGCAGCCGGTACGCGTTGTCGGGGTGCGCGGGGACACCGCCGGCGCGCGCCCAGAGCGTGCCGATGACCGGCAGCGCGCGGAAGAGGTATTCGGCGAGGCCGTAGACGGGCCGATGCAGCTCCGTCTCGATGCCGTGCATGATCACCGGCGCATCGGCCGGGATCGCGCCCGCGTGGTTGGCCACCAGCAGGGCGCCTCCGGTCTCGGGGATGTGCTCCAGGCCTTCCCACTCGGCGCGGAAGTAATGCCGGTAGATCGGGTCGTAGACCATTCGCACGACTTCGCGCACGCGCTCGCTGCGGCCCCACGCGTCGACGTCGCCCCTTCGGATCGCACGGTCGTCGAAATCGGGCGCCCGCTCGTCGGCCGGACGAATCGGGACGAGCTCGCCGCTGGTCGAAGGCGTCTGCGCCGCGAGCGCGGGGTCGTCGACTTCACGTCTCGTGGTGATGTCGATGGTGGGCGGCGAGCCGCCGGTCGCGCGTTCGGGCATCCAGGCAGCAAACCGCATCCGTGCCCGGGATGCAAACCTTGGCGTGGAAGCCGGCGTGCGAACCGCAGCAAGCGTCACAAAGCGTGGCCGTGGGTAGGGTCGCGGACTGCCAGGCCGCATCGTTGGGAGCACGAGATGGAACCTGCGCGACAAGGTTGCGGTCATCACCGGCGCTGCGAGCAGTATCGGATACGCGATGGCGGAACGGTTCGCGGCCGAGGGCATGAAGCGATTCCTGGTCGCCACGGAGCTCGACATGGGGCGCCAGGCCGTCTCCATCCGGCGCGACGAGATCGAAGGGGCCCCGCCGGTCAATCCGTTGGTCTGACGCGAGGCGGCGGCGCTCTCACCGCGCCGGTCACCTGCCATCGTGTCGATGCGAAGCGCGCGACAAGTCCCGCAAGGCGCGCCACCATCCACAGTGCGAGCGCACCCCAGAGCATCAGCAGCGTGCCGTCCGCGGCGAGCACGCCGGCGGCCAGCGGTAGGAAGACGACCAGTGTGGCGACGGCCATCGCCGCGGCGAGATACCCCGCGTCGCCGGCGCCGATCAGGATGCCGTCGAGCACGAACACGATCGCGTTGATCGGCTGCATGAGGGCGACAATCCAGAGCACCTCGAACGCGAGGTGACGTACGCGCGCGTCCGACGTGAAGATCGGTACCAGCACGGGTCGCAGCGCCGCCACCAGTGCGCCGACGAGCAGCCCTCCGACCAGGCCCCATTCGAGCATTCGCCGGGCTGCAGCGCGCGCGTCGTGGGCGTGTTCGGCGCCGAGGAATCGGCCGATCATCGCCTGGCCCGCGATCGCGATCGCATCCAGCGCCAGCGCGAAGAACCACCAGATCTGGAACGCGATCTGATGCGCGGCGACATCGGCGTCGCCGATACGTGCCGCGACCGCCGTCGCGGTCAGCAACGCGAGAAGCAGCGAAGCGGTCCGCACGACGAGTTGGCTGCCGACGACCGCCGCAGCGCGGATTCGTGCAGTGTGAGGCGCGAGGCTCGCGCCGGCTGTCACGGCGGTGCGGCGCACGATTGCGAGGAACACGAGCGCGGCGCCGACCTGCGCGATGACCGTTCCCCACGCCGATCCCTCGATTCCGAGGCCGACGCCGTAGATCAGCACGACCTCGAGAGCGAGGTTGATCACGTTTGAGCCCACTGCGATCAGCAGCGTGGTGCGGGTGTCCTGGAGCCCGCGCAGGTACCCGGCACCGGCGAGGGCGATGAGCATTGCGGGGGCCCCGAGAATGCTGATGCGGAGATACGTGAGCGCGGGCCGCGCGACGGCGCGGGATGCGCCCATGACGTCGATGATCGTGGGCGCGAGTGCGAGGACGAGCACCGTGAGCAGCAGCCCCAACGCGGCCGCGAGCCACAAGCCCGCGATGCCCTGCTCCGCGGCGGCGCGCCGGTTGCCCGCGCCGAGCTGGCGGGCGACGGCGCCGGTGGTGGAGTACGCGAGAAAGTTGAAGATGCCGAAGACAGCCGTCAGCACGATGCCCGCGACTGCGAGGCCCGCGAGCGGGTTGGTGCCCAGGTGCCCGACGATCGCGGTGTCGACGAGGATGTACACCGGCTCGGCCACGAGGGCGCCGAAGGCCGGCAGCGCGAGACGCAGGATCTCGCGGTCATGGGTGCTGCGCCATGCCGGCAGTTGGACCACGACACCGGACGGTAGCGCCGCACCTCTCCCGACCGTTTGTGCAATCGACGCCCCTCTGGGGTACCTGATTGCACAAACGCTTTGGGTGTCACACCCGCGTGGGATCCTCGGGACATGGAATCCGCCGCGCCCGTCCGCTTCGCCGAGGTCGCGCGAATGCTTGCGGCGGCCGCGCGGGCCCGCGGGCTTGCGGCGCCGGCGTTTCGCAGCCCGCCGCGGATCGCGGGTGCATGCCGTTCGATTCGGTGGTATCCGGGCGGTGCCGTGGTCGCGGTGCAGTTGCGCGGGCGCCGGTTCGAGGGGGTGCAGAGCGACATGGTGGAGGGGGTGATCGTCGCCAACCGGCTCGAGGGCGAAGCTGCCGATCGGTTGCGGGCCGCGCTGGCGGCCGCGGTGACGGTCCACGATCGACCCCGGCCGTCGACTGCAGCCGCGTAGCCTGGCGCCTCTCGCCCGGGTGGCGGAACGGTAGACGCAGGCGGCTTAAACCCGCCGGCTCCCTCGGGAGCGTGGGGGTTCAAATCCCTCCCCGGGCACTGACACAACCGTGTCGTGCGAGGCCCGTTTGCCGGTTCGAGGAGAGTTGACAGACTCGAGCAATGGAATGGTCGCCGGATCGAGACGCGCTGCGGGGTCGCGTCGCCGTTGTCGCGGGGGCGACCCGAGGTGCAGGGCGTGGTATCGCCGCTGCCTTGGGCGAAGCCGGCGCAACGGTCGTTTGCACCGGTCGCACTACTGGATCAACGCGGTCCGACTACAACCGGGCCGAGACGATCGAAGAGACCGCCGAGCTCGTCACGCACCTCGGGGGCACCGGTGTCGGAATCGCAGTCGACCATCTCGACTCCGCCCGGGTGCAAAGCCTGGCCGAGCAGATCCGGCGCGATCACGGCCACATCGACGTGCTCGTCAACGACATCTGGGGCGCCGAGCTGCTCAAGGGCGGCCCGGCCGAGTGGGACACTCCCATTTGGGACCACGACCTCGACAAGGGTCTCCGGATCCTCCGCCTCGCCATTGACACCCACCTCATCACGTCCCATCACCTGCTCCCGCTCCTCATCGGCGAGCCGGGAGGCCTGCTCGTCGAGGTGACGGACGGCACCGCCGACTACAACGCGTCGCGCTATCGGCTTTCCGTCTTCTACGACCTCGCGAAGGTCGCTGTGAACCGGCTGGCCTTTTCCCAGGGACACGAGTTGGAACCGCACGGCGCAACCGCGGTCGCCATCACGCCGGGATTTCTTCGCTCGGAGATGATGCTCGACGGCTTCGGCGTCTCCGAGGACAACTGGCGCGACTCGATCCATCGAGCACCTGAGAGCGACCAACCGGCTGCCCCTCCCGACTTCGCTCTCTCCGAGTCGCCGCGCGACGTCGGGCGCGCCGTCGCAGCGTTGGCTTCGGATCCCGACCGGTCCCGATGGAACCAAGAATCGGTCACCTCCGGTCAGCTCGCACTCGAATACGGATTCACGGACGTCGACGGCTCGCAGCCCGACATCTGGCGATACATCGAAGAGATCCTCGAGCCCGGGTTCAGCGCAAACCGCGACGACTACCGGTAACTCGCAGCCGACACGCGCGCACCAGCGACCCGGCGCCTGTTCTCAGCCAAGTGCGTCGAGGAACTGTTGCCGGTTGCGCTCGAACCACTCCTGGCGCCGGTCGTAGCGGGCATCCACCAGCGCAGCTTGCCACCCCCCGGCTTCGCGGGATCGCGCTGACGAATCGGTTGTCGTCCGCTGTCATGCGTGCGTCCGAGGGCGGTCACGATTCGTCGCCGAACGTCTTCGCCGACACAACGGTCGCAAGCGTCGTGTTGCGTGTCCGTGACCTCGACCAATCGATCGAGTGGTACCGCGAGAAGTTCGGGCTCACGCCGATCGCGGCCGGGGAGGACGGCCCCGCCGCGGCCTACGTCATCAACAGCATCGTCGTCGCGTTGTGGCAACTTCCACCCGGCGAGCAGGGTCAGCGAGCTGACAACGATCGCAATACCGGGCTCACTTCGTCGTCGGCGACCTCGACGCCAAGCGAGCCGAGCTCGAGCAACGCCGGATCGAGTGTGGCGTCACGCAGCGATCAGCGCATCACGCGTTCTTCTGGTGCCACGACCCCGACCACAACCGATTCGAGCTCTCCGACATTCGTGGCGACGATGCGCACGCCAACGCCGAGGCGGCGCAGTCGGCAACTGCCCCTGAGCTCAAGGCGCTCGCGCGCTGCACATCGACGCGACCACTGTCTTGTAGTGCTCACAGCGTCGTCAACGCGCGCTGAAGTTCGTGGAGCGCGCGGTCGGGGTGCGTGAGCGTGAGCTGATGGTCCGCGTCCGCCCACTCGCTGAGCGAGAAGTGCCGGTGCGTGTCGGCGGCTTGCTTGAGCAGCGGACGATCGGGGATCGGGTCGTTGAGCCCGACCACGAAGCGCACCGGAGCCTGGATCGCATCGAGAAGCTCGATGCCGCTCCCGTCGAGCAGCACCGCTCGAACCGTCTCGGAATACGACGCCCAGGTGTGCTGGACGGAGTCGCGGGCGATCGGCGCCGGGAGATCCGGACGGGCGAGCACGGCAAGCTCGGCCGCGGTGCGGCGATGCTCGCACACCCAGCGGCACGCCCAATGCGCCGCGGGCGTGTCCAGGGCGAAGAGCCGTTCCATCGGCCCGAGGTTCGCGATGTGAGCGCGGGCTTGCGCGCTACTTGTGTACAACGGAGGTGCGAACGCGACGATGGCTGCGACCAGCTCAGGATGGCGGCGGGCGAGGGAGAACGCGACGAGGCACCCGGTCGAGTGCGCACCGATCAGGGCGGGCCCGTCGGATCCGGTCGTCTCGCGCAAGCACGCGGCGACGGCGTCGGCGTGGTCCGCCGGTCGGTAGCCGTGGGCGGGCTTCGGTGAGGCGCCAAAGCCCAGCAGATCGGGGACGACCAGCCGGCCCTGGTTGGCGAGCTCGTCGAACGCTGCACCCCAGTAGCGGTTCGACGCTGCGAGCCCGTGCAGCAGGACGATTGGCACCCCTTGCCGTCCCAAGGTACGGACCGAGAGCGTGCCGACCCGCACATCGCCGGTGGGTGGCTGCCAGTGGACCTTGCTCCGGCGTCTCGCGATCCGGACGTATGCGGCGGCGGCCACGCCGGAACCAGCGAGAACGATGGCGGTGGACCGACGCACGATCCAAGCATCGCAGCCCGGTGGACGGATCGGGCGGGTCCCGCCAACTCGATATAGGGGGTGGGGCTATGCTGAAAACCATGAGCTCAGTTGGGTACCAAGAGAGCAAGGAACGCATCCAGAAGCGGCTGCACCGGATCGAGGGTCAGGTGCGGGGCCTCGAGCGGATGGTCAACGAGGATCGCTACTGCATCGACATCCTCGACCAGGTCGCGTCCGTCACGCGGGCGCTGCAGGGCGTTGCGCTGGTGTTGCTCGACGATCATCTCGCGCACTGCGTCGCCGACGCGATCGACACGGGGGACGCACGGGCGAAGGTGGAAGAGGCGTCCGCCGCGATCGCCCGGATGGTCAAGTCGTGATCCTCGGCTCGATCGGCCTTGCCGATGTCGGCGACAGCCTCCGCGAGGCGTTCTTCATGTTCTGGGAGACGCTGTGGGCGCTCATCCTGGGTTTCACGCTCTCCGGAGTGGTGCAGGCGTTCGTGTCGCGAGACGACATGGAACGCGTGCTCCCGGATCACCGCGCCAAGGCGGTGGCGCGCGCATCGGGGCTCGGCATGGTCTCGTCGAGTTGTTCCTATGCGGCGACCGCGATGGCAAAGTCGCTGTTCCAGAAGGGCGCCGACTTCGTGTCCGCCATGGTGTTCATGTTCGCGTCGACGAACCTGGTGATCGAGCTCGGCGTCGTCCTCCTCGTCCTGATGGGTTGGCAGTTCGCCGCGGCCGAGTTCATCGGTGGACCGATCATGATCGTGCTCCTCGCGCTCACCGGCGGCTTCGTGATCCGCGCGTCCTCGGTGAACGCGCCCGAAAACGCCTCCAAGAAGGGATGGTCGGCGGTCATGATCACCAGGCCATGGTGGGAGTGAGCGAGGACCGTCAAGCAGAGCTCGAACACACACCATGGGGCACGAAGCTCCGCTCCAAGGCCGCATGGTCCGATGCCGCGAGCTACACGATGGCCGACATCAAGATGCTGCGAAAGGAGCTGGTGATCGGCTACGTGGTGGCCGGGTTCCTCGACGGTGATGGTCCCAACGGAGGTGTGGAACGACGTCTTCCTCAAAGGTCACGGCTTCTGGACGAGCCTCGAGAACGTGATCGTCGGACCTTTCATCGCGTTCATCAGCTTCGTCTGCTCGATCGGCAATGTCCCGATGGCCGCCGCATTGTGGCAGGGCGGCATCAGCTTCGGCGGCGTGATCAGCTTCATCTTCGCCGACCTCATCGCGCTCCCGTTGGTCCTCATCTACCGCAAGTACTACGGCACGAGGCTGACATTGCGTCTCTTCTTCTGGTTCTACACGGTCATGGCCACGGCGGGGTTGATCACCGAGGGCCTCTTCTCTGTGGCCGGCCTCATCCCGTCGTCACGGCCGGACAACATCGTGACGACCCAGTTCGAGTGGAACTACACGACCTTCCTGAACATCTTGACGCTCGCCCTTTTCGCCGTCCTGTACTGGCTGTACCGCAACCGGGCCCGGCTGGGTGGCGGTGAGGGTTACGCCTTCGACCCCGTGTGCGGGATGCAGGTCGAGACCGCGAACGCGCCCGCGCACACGACGCACGAGGGTCACACCGTGCACTTCTGCTCCGACGGCTGCCGGGAGCGGTTCGAAGCAGAGCCCGTCCGCTTCGCGACCAAGGCGAGACCGACACGATCAGCTCCATGAGCATGCATCCGGAACGACAACGAGACGAGAAGAGGACACGATGAGCGCAGTTCTGTGGGGTCAGATGTTCCGCGACGGTGGCGACCACATGGGTCGCGGTTGGTGGTTCATGATGGGCATCGGCTGGCTTGTCTTCCTCGCCCTGCTCGTCGTGCTGAGCGTTGTGCTTGTGCGTCACTTCACCCGGGGCGGCCCGGCGCTCGGAGCTGCCGAGGACGTCCTCGCGGAGCGCTTCGCCCGTGGCGAGATCGACGAGGAGGAATACCGGCGACGTCGCGACACACTCCGCGGTTAGCGCCCGCTCGGGGCGAAGGCCGCCTGGATCTCATCCGCGACCTTTGGTGCCCGCTCAAACGCAAGGGTGTCGCCGCCCTCACACGGAACTCTTACCTGCGAATGTGAGCATCGTGCGGTGCCGATATCGCACGTCGAGGCCCGATTTGGACGGTGTGCAGCCGCGAATTGCGAGCGGTCCTCACGCGCTCGGCCCATGGACGGCTCCGAGTGACCACGACGGTCCGCTCGGCCCCCGCAAGACGGGAATCACCGCCGCGGCCGTCGGCTCGCGCGCACGCGGCCGATCACGCGTGGATCGTGGGGGTGATCGTCGTCGCCAACGCCGTCGTCGTCGTCGGCCTCTGGCTTCGGCACGGCGGCCTCGCGAACGCGACTGGCCCCGGTGGACTCGCGACCGCCGCCGGCCAGCTCACCGGCCTGATCGGCACCTACGCCGTCTTGCTCCAACTGTTGCTGATGGCGCGAGTCCCGTGGCTCGAGCGTTGGATCGGCTTCGACCGTCTCGCGGTGTGGCATCGCTGGAACGGCTTCGTGGCGGTCTCGCTGCTCGTCGCGCACACGGTGCTGATCACGATGGGCTACGCCGCGAGCAACCGCGAATCACTGGTTGGACAGACCCGCGATTTCATCTCCCATTACCCGGACGTGCTGATGGCGTTCGTCGGGCTCGCGCTGCTCATTGGGGTCGCTGCCACCTCGGTGCAGATCGCCCGTCACCGACTCAGCCGCGAGTCCTGGTATTTCGTGCACTTGTACGCGTACCTCGCCGTGGCACTGGGCTTCGCGCATCAGCTGGCAGTCGGGAGCGACTTTGCCACGGATTCGGCGGCGCGAGCGTGGTGGGTCGCGCTGTATGTCGTCACGATCGGATCGATCGTCGTCTGGCGCGTGGGTCAGCCACTGCGATTCAACGCGCGGCACGCATTGCGCGTGAGCAGCGTCGACCGGGAGGCGCCCGGCGTCGTCTCCATCTACCTCACGGGTCGCCGCGCTTGACCGCATCCATGCGCAGGCCGGGCAGTTCTTCCTCTGGCGCTTCCTCACACGCGACAGCTGGTGGCAGGCGCATCCGTTCTCGTTGTCGGCCAAGCCGACTGGGCGCCGGCTCCGCATCACCGTCAAGGAGCTCGGCGACTTCACCAAGCACCTCCAACGGATTCGTAAAGGCACCCGCGTGTTCGCCGAGGGGCCTTACGGGACCTTCACGGCGGAGCTCCAAACCCGGCGGCGCGTGTTGCTGATCGCAGGTGGTATCGGAATCACCCCGCTGCGAGCGCTCCTCGAGACGCTCCGCGCCGAGCGGCCCGGCGACATCATGCTCCTGTACCGCGTGATCGGGACCGACGACGTGCTCTTCGTCGACGAGTTGAAGAAGCTCGAGTCGACCCGAGGCGTCACGATCCGCGTCCTCACCGGCGAGGAGATCGGCGACGACCAGACCGACCGGCTCGGCGTCCCCACGATCGCGCGGCACGTGCCCGACGTCCGTGAGCGCGACGTCTTCGTGTGCGGACCACCCGGGCTCGTCGACGTCGTGTGCCGGCGTCTCCGGCTACTCGACGTGCCGTCCGGTCGCATCCACTTCGAACGCTTCGCCTACTAGGAGGTCACGAGTAGCTATGCGCCGCGTCCTTCCCGTCGTCTTCGCGACACTCGGTCTGCTCGCGCTGCTCGGCAGCTTCCACAGCAGTCCCGGGACTGCGACGCGGGCCGTGACCGCCAAGGTCCCCGCCACCCAGCCGAGTGCCTCTGCTCCTCCACCTCAAAGATCGTCACCGAGCGCGACCACGCCGGCCACGCCGTCGACGACCGCGGCCGGCAGTCCGCGCCAGATCGATGGACCGGTGGTGTCCAACCGGTACGGCGACGTCCAGGTGCGCGTCACGGTTCAGGGCGGCCGGCTCGTCAACGTCGAGGCGCTCCTCCTGCCGCAAGACCGCGAACGGTCGGCGCAGATCAGCTCGTTCTCGGGGCCCGAGCTCCGCTCCGAGGCGCTCAACGCCCAGAGCGCCAACATCGACATCATCTCCGGCGCGACGTTCACGAGCGAGAGCTACGCGCAGTCGCTGCAGGCCGCGCTCGACCAGGCGGGCATCCGTTGAGCATTGCCGCGCACGACGCCCGACCGACGCGGCACGTCGAGCAACAGTGGGGCACCGCCATCGGCGTCGACGTCCGCGACGCGATCGACCCTGACGTCGTCGACGACGTGTACCGCTGGTTCGAGCGCGTCGATGACCTGTTCAGCACGTGGCGCGACGACACCGAGATCAGCCGGCTCGCCCGCGGCCAGATCGGAGTGCACGCCACGAGCGCCGAGGTCCGGACGGTGTTGCAGCTCTGCGAGCAGATCCGCCGAGAGAGCGAGGGCGCGTTCGACATCACAGTCGGCGCGCGGGCCAAGGTGCCCCCGCGTGCGGGGCTTTCGCCGCTCGACCCCTCCGGATTCGTGAAGGGTTGGGCAGTCGAGCGCGCGGCCGAGCTCCTCGAAGCCGCGGGCGCGACCAACTTCTGGATCAACGCAGGCGGTGACGTTCTCGTGCGGGGACAACCGGACGAGACGTCCGCCTGGCGCGTCGGCATCCAACATCCCTGGGAGCATGACAAGGTCGCTGCCGTCGTCGATGTGATCGACCTCGCGGTCGCGACGTCAGGCCGCTACGAGCGCGGCGATCACGTGCTCGACCCCCGCACCGGTCTCCCGGCCCGAGGGCTCGCGTCCGTGACCGTCGTCGGCCCGGACCTCGCGCGCGCCGACGCGTACGCGACCGCCGCCATCGCTCTCGGTGAGCACGGCATGGCCTGGCTCGCGACACGCCGAGGTGTCGACGCGATGGGCGTCACCGACGACCGCACCGTCATCGTCACACCGGGGTTCGGGCGCCATCGCCTCTCGTGAGGGATGGGACTGAACTCTCGCCGCACGCCTCGCGGGCGACGGAACGCTCAACGTGACGAACGACTTGGTCACGTCCGCTGAGGTGGTGTGCGACGACGGTCGCGTCAACCTCGTGGTGATGTTCTATCCGACTTCGGCGAGTTGTGCTGCGGTCACCTCCTGGGGCTGGTCGGCGAGGGCGCCGTCGATGACGCGCATGCGAGCTTTGGTGAGGCTCTCGACGCTCATGTAGCGTCGTGCGACGGCCCACTCGTCGTGTTGTTCGGCGAGCACGGCGCCGACGAGACGGATCATCGACGCACGGTTCGGGAAGATCCCGACGACGTCGGTGCGGCGACGGAGTTCCTTGTTGAGTCGCTCTTGGGGATTGTTGGATCGGATCTGACGCCAGTGCTCTTTGGGGAACACGGTGAAGGCCAACACGTCGGGAGCGGCGTCGACGAGCATCACTGCCCGCGTCGGCGAAGCGTTCCTCGAGTTGGGCGACGACCCGTGCGTGCTGCGCCCAGGTTGTGGTCGCTGTCGGGCTGTTCGAAGATCGAACGTACGAGAGTCGCGACCATCGCCTGGGCGGACTTCGGAACCCGTGTCAACAAGTTGCGCACGAAATGTGTGCGACACCGCTGCCAGCTCGCGCCCGCCAACACGCCCACGGATCGCGTTCTTCAGCCCTTCGTGCACGTCGGAGATCACCAGCTGCACGCCCGAGAGGCCCCGTGCGACAAGCGACCGCAGGAACGCGGTCCAGCCGGCGCCGTCTTCGGTGGTGAACACGTCCACGCCTAGCACCTCCCGGTGCCCCTCGACGTTCACACCGGTCGCGATGACACACGCGACGTTCACGATCCGGCCGCCTTCACGGACCTTCTGGGTGAGCGCATCGACCCACACATACGTGTAAGGCCCGGCGTCGAGGGGCCGGGTGCGGAACGCTTCCACGATCAGATCAAGCGACTTGGCGAGCTCGCTCACCTGTGACTTGGAGATCCCCTCGATGCCCATCGCCTTGACCACATCATCGACACGCCGCGTCGAGACACCCTCCACGTAGCACTGGGCGACCACCACGACCATCGCCTGTTCCGCCCGTCGGCGCGGCTCGAGCAGCCAGCCCGGAAAGTAACTCCCTTCACGGAGCTTTGGGATCCCGAGATCGATCGTGCCCACCCGGGTATCCCACCGGCGTTGGCGATACCCGTTGCGGACGTTCGCCCGATCCGGGGTCCGCTCCGCGTAGCCGGCGTTGCACACCGCCGAGGCCTCCGCGCCCATCAACTGCTCCACGAACGTCGCCAACATCGAACGGACCAGATCCGGATCCGCTTCCGCCAGATGCTGCACGAGCCACTCGCGCGGGTCCATCATGTTCGGGACTGCCACCGTGTTCCTCCTCATGTCGATCCTTGTGGAAGGTCTTCATGAGGTTGACGCGGTGGCCGTCGCGTCCGAGGGACCCTCAGCCCCTCAAACAACTACCCCGCACACCACACCCCT
>CAWEZO010000010.1:0-155861 GCA_963813635.1 uncultured Actinomycetes bacterium
CCGAAGTCGTCGAGGACCGCGGCGACGAGCCGCTCGTCGTCAGCCGGCGCGTCGACCGACGCCTGGTACGCGCCGGCGTGCCGCCGGAGTTGCCCGATCGCCGACGCCGTCTCGCGCGGACGCCTCGTCGCGGCGATACGAGATCGCCACGTCGGCTCCCTCGCGGGCGAGCGCGACCGCGATTGCGCGGCCGATGCCGCGCCCGCCGCCGGCGACGAGCGCGACGCTGTCCTTCGAGTCGTGCCTCGTCGCTCACTTGGCGCACCGTAGTGCCCGTTCGAAGAGCGCGGGCGCGCCGAGCCGTGCCGCCCACGCCTCGAATTGATCGGTCGGACCGCGCCACTCCCAGTCGTCGACCGCGCCAACCGGCGCGTCGGTGCGCAACGTGGCGAGGAGCCGGAAGAGCAACGCGAGGTCTCGTTCCGTTGCGAGTGCGGTCGCCAGCTTCAACGCGCCGCGCACGTCGACGTCCCAGTCGTGCGCGTGCTCGGGGATCGCCTCGATGTGCTCGTAGCGCGCGAGCACCGCCGCGGCCGACTTCGCTCCCCACCCACGCAACCCCGGGAAGCCGTCGGCGGTGTCACCCACCAGCGCGAGATAATCGGGGATCGACTCCGGTGCGACACCGAACTTGGCCCGGACGCCCGCTTCGTCGTCGATGCGGTTGTGACGGCGGTCGAGCTGCACGACCTTCGGGTCGACGACGCATTGCGCGAGATCCTTGTCGGGGGTACAGATCCAGACCCGCTCGACTCGCTCGTCGGCGCACGCCACCGCCGCCGCCGAGGCCAGCGCGTCGTCGGCTTCGACCTCGACCATGGCCCACACCGCGACCCCGAGCGCCTCGAGCGCCTGCTCGAGCACGGGAAATTGCGCCAGCAGCACCGGATCGATGCCGGCGCCGGTCTTGTAACCCGGCCACAGGTCGTTTCTGAACGATTCGATGACCTGGTCGGTCGCGACGCCGACGTGGGTCGCGCCGCCCTCCAACATCCCGAGGACCGAACCGACCACACCACGCACCGCGCCGACGTCGATGCCCTCCGCATCAAGATGCTCGGGCAACGCGAAGTAGTGGCGAAACAGCTCGTAGGTGCCGTCGACCCCGTGAACCTGCACGTCGCCACGCTATCCACCCTCGGGTTGCCGCCCCCTACCTACCAGTCGGTAGAGTGGGTGCACGTGAACGACGACGTCTTCCTCTCCGAGCTCGAGCCCACGGCGGCCGAGCTGCTGAACCGGCACCTGGCAGCAGCCAAGGAATGGTTCCCGCACCAATTGGTGCCGTGGAGTCGCGGCCGCGACTTCGAGCCGGGAGAAGTGTGGAGCGAGCACGACTCGCCCCTTCCGGAAGCGGTACGCAGCGCGCTGTTGGTCAACATCCTGACGGAGGACAACCTCCCGTACTACACGCGCACGATCAGTCGCGTGTTCGGCGATCACGAGGCGTTCGACAGCTGGACGCTGCGTTGGACGGCCGAGGAGGGTCGCCACGCGATCGTCATCCGCGATTACCTCACGGTTACGCGCGCAATCGATCCGGTGGCGCTCGAGCGAGCGCGGATGAATCAAGTCGCGGGCGGCGTGGTGCCCGAGCCGGACGAAGTCGCCGACGGCCTGGTGTATGTCTCGCTGCAAGAGCTGGCCACGCGCATCGCGCACCGCAACACCGGCAAGCTCCTCGACGACCGCGTCGGCCACGACATCATGGCGCGGGTCGCTGCCGACGAGAACCTCCACCACCTCTTCTACCGCGACCTCACCACGAGCGCGATCGAGCTCGACCCGTCACGCATGGTCATGGCGATCGAGCGGCAGGTGTGCGACTTCGCGATGCCGGGCACGGGCATCCCCGACTTCGCCCGCCACGCCCGCGCCATTGCCGCCGCCGGTGTGTACGACTTCGTGTCGCATCACGACCAGATCCTCGTGCCGGTGATCTTCACCCACTGGAAGATCGACCAGCTCGAGGGCCTCACGCCCGAAGCGTCGGCCGCGCGCGACCGGCTGTTCCAGTACATCGAACGGGTCGGTAAAGCTGCACGCCGCACAACGGCGCGGCGCGAGCGGAACCTCGCAAGCGCGAGCTGACCGGTCCGGCGCAGTGCGAACGCGCCGTGGACCCATCCGAGCCGGTGTTCGTGCCGGTGCGATCGCCGCCATCGTCAGCGGATTGCCGTCGACCGTCCACACGTTGGTGACCGGCGGCGATCTCACCGAGTCGACGCAGGCGGTCGGCACGGTCCTGCTCGCCGACAACGCACCGCGCGGCCGTCTCCTTGCCGCCGGCGCCGCGGCCCACGTCGGGATCTCATTCGGCTGGGGTGTCGCGCTCGCACCGTTCGTGTCGTCCCGTCATCCAGTGCGGTGGGGCATGGGCGCGGGCCTGGCCATCGCCACGCTCGACCTCGGTCTGATCGGCCGGCGGTTCGCTCGCGTCGCGCGCGCTGCCGCTGCTACCACAAGTGGCCGATCACATTGCTTTCGGCGCGGTCGTCGCGCTGCTGGTCAGCCGGAGTCGCGATCGGGCTCTGCCCGGCGGCCATTAAGCGCCCGGCGTTCGAACTCACGCAAGCCGGTGTCGATCACACGATCGTGCGCCCACACCATCATCGGCCACGCGAAACGCGCGAGTTGACGCAACACGTTGTCGCGCAGCTCGAGGGAGAAGACCAGCCGCACGGAGCAGCCGTCATCAACGGGTGTGATCTCGAGGCGGGCGTCACCGTCGAGGTCACCCGAGATGCGGGTCATGATGAACTCCGCGGGCGCGCATTCGATGACCGCAACGCTCAGGTCCAGGGAGTACGGCAGCGGCGCCCGGATCACGCACTCCGCCAGTGCGCCCTCGAACAGGCCGTCACACTCGAACTCCCGCAACCACGACCACCATTCGGTGTACATGTCGGTGCGTTCGACGGTGGCCCAGAACTCGTCCGGCGTGACCGCGAACTCCCAGCTCCCGTCGGTCGCGAACGGCGCGCTCATGCCGGTGTCAGCACGTTGTCGGATGTGGGCCGCGGCTCGGGGCCGACCGGCGCAGCGGCCACGCGGCTCGAACAGGCCGAGGTAGAAGCTCACGACGGCGATCCAGAGCGCGGTCGCGCCGGCGATGTGGAACGCAACCAGAAGCACCGGCACCCCGGTGAAGTACTGCGTGTACCCGATCACGGCTTGCGCAACGAGCACGAGCAACACGAACGCCAGCCGTCGCTGGACCGAGAGCGGCGCGCGAGTGCGCCGCACGAGCCACAACGTGACCAGCGTGAGCACGAGGAGCGCCATCGCCAACGTGCCGTGGACCCGCGCCACAGAGGAGATGTCGAGATCGAGCCGGGTCGCCTTGATCTTCGTGCCCGGCACGTCGCCCGAGTGCGGTCCGGCGCCCGTCACCACGGTGCCCGCCACCACAACCAGGGCGGTGACCGCGACCATCGCCCGCCCGACCCACACCAGCGCGGGCCCGACGATCGGCGTGGCGCGCTCACCATCGGGTGCAGACGCTCGACGATGGAGCACGAGCGCGTCAGCCAGGAGCACGATCGACACCAGGAAATGGGCCATCACCCACGGCGGCGCGAGCAGCTCGTCGACCACGAGCGCCCCGAGCACGATCTGCACGATCAATCCGACCACGAGGCCCAACGACAGCCAGACGAGGTCACGACGGCGCGGCGTGCGCACCAGCGAGCCGAGCACGGCGACGATCACCGCCACCGACACAAGACCCGTCACCATGCGGTTGACGAACTCGACCATCCCATGGGCGTCGTTGGCCCCCCGCGGCGCAAGGTGGCCGGCCGAGCAGTTGGGCCACTGCGGGCACCCGAGGCCCGAACCGGTCAGGCGCACCGCACCGCCGGTGACGATGATGAACGCGAGCGCGATCACGGCGACGAGCGTGATGCGCTGGTACGCGCGGGGTGTCAGTCGGGGCACGCGCATGATGCCGCATGCTAGGTGGTCGCCTCTCACACCGGCCGATCGTCTCGGGCCGCGTCCGGGCCGCTAGCGTTGCACGGGGCGTCCGCCGACCGGCGGCGTGACATTCCGGAGCTTCGTGAAGCGCGTACCTCTCGTCATCCTGCTCGGTGGGGCTCTGGTCTCGGTCGCGATGGGCGCCGGCCTCGTCTACGCGGTCCAGCGCGACGTTCCCGCTCGTCCGGCGCGATCCCGATCTGCGCTCCGAAGCGCGACGACCCGTGTGCCGGCTGTCGTGCCCTCGAAGCCGGTACCGACCACGACGACGACCACCCCGCGTTCGCCCGAGCTCGGCAGCGGGCAGGCCGTCACCTTCGCGTTCGGTGGCGATGTGCACTTCGAAGGCGTGCTCCGCACCAAACTCAACGCCGACCCGAGCACGGTGCTGGCACCCATCAAGCCCGTGCTCTCCGGCGCCGACGTGGCGATGGTCAATCTCGAGACCGCGATCACCGATCGTGGCGCGCCGGAAGCAAAGGAGTTCCAGTTCCGGGCGCCCGGCGCCGCCTTCATCGCATTGCGCGACGCAGGCGTCGACGTAACGACGATGGCGAACAACCACGGTCGCGACTACGGCGCAGTGGGCTTCGACGACACCCTCGCCGCCAGCGCGTTCACCGGCTTTCCGGTCGTCGGCGTCGGGCACAACGCGGCCGAGGCCTACGCTCCGTACCGGCTCACCGCGAAAGGTCAGCGCATCGCGATCATCGGCGCGACTGACGTGATCGACAACAATCTCGTGGCATCGTGGACTGCAACCGACAGCCAGCCCGGCCTCGCATCCGCGAAGCTGCTCGACCGGCTCGTTGCCGCGGTGCAGGCCGCACGCGCCGACGCCGACACGGTTGTCGTCTACCTCCATTGGGGCGTCGAGGGCATCACGTGCCCGTCGCCGCGCCAACAGGAGCTCGCGCGGGCGCTCACTGCCGCGGGCGCCGACATCGTGGTCGGCAGTCACGCCCACCGCCAGGAGGGCGCGGGACGACTGGGCATCGCGCTCGTCGACTACGGGCTCGGCAACTTCGCGTTCTACAACGAGGCGGGACCGTCGGGCGTGTCCGGGGTGTTGCAGGTCACGATGACCGGCCACCGTGTTGACGCGTACGGATGGTTGCCCGCACGGATCAGCGGCGGTGTGCCCCAGCCGCTGGCGGGCCCTGCGGCCGACGCCGCGCTTGCGAGCTGGAACGACCTGCGGCCCTGCAGCGGGCTCGCGCCGTGATGCGTGGCGCTGCAGTTACTTCGGGGGACGGGCGTTGGCGCGCTGGCGACCGCGGATCGACGCGTCGAGCTGCACTTTGCGCAGGCGCACCGTCGAGGGTGTCACCTCGACGCACTCGTTCTCCGCAATGAACTCGAGCGCCTGTTCCAGGGAGAGCGGCATCGGCGGCACGAGACGCACGGTGTTGTCGGACCCCGCGGCACGCATGTTTGTCTGCTTCTTCTCTTTGGTGGGATTGACGTCCATCTCGTCGTTGCGGGCGTTCTCCCCCACGATCATCCCCTCGTAGACCTCCACGCCCGGCCCCACGAACAGCTGACCCCGCTCCTGCAGGTTGAACAAGGAGTACACGCTCGTCATCCCGCGGCGGTCGGCCACGAGGCTCCCGGACCGCCGGGTGCGCAGCTCACCGTGCCACGGCTCGTACCCCTCGAAGACGTGATGCAGGATGCCGGTGCCACGCGTCTCGGTGAGGAACTCGGTGCGGAACCCGATCAGGCCGCGTGCCGGCACCACGTAGTCGACCCGCACCCACCCGGTGCCGTGGTTGACCATCTGTTCGAGCCGGCCCTTGCGCAACGCGAGCAACTGGGTGACGACACCGAGATAGTCGTCGGGGATGTCGATGGCGAGCCGCTCGACCGGTTCGTGTAACTTGCCGCCGATCTCGCGTGTGACGACCTGCGGCTTGCCGACGGTGAGCTCGTATCCCTCGCGCCGCATGGTCTCGACCAGCACGGCGAGCGCGAGCTCGCCGCGGCCTTGCACTTCCCATGTGTCGGGGCGTTCGGTGGGCAGCACCCGGATCGATACGTTGCCCACGAGCTCGGTTTCGAGCCGGCCTTCGAGCATGCGGGCCGTCAGCTTGTTGCCGTCCTGGCCGGCGAGCGGCGACGTGTTGATGCCGATCGTCATCGAGAGACTGGGTTCGTCGACATGCAGGACGGGCAGTGGCCGTGGATCGTCGACGTCGGCGAGCGTCTCGCCGATGGTCACGTCGGGCAGCCCCGCGATCGCGATGATCTCGCCCGGGCCCGGCGGATTCGGCGTCGACGCGTTCGAGCGCTTCCGTGATGTAGAGCTCGGTGATCTTGACCGTCTCGACGCCACCGTCGACCCGGCACCACGCGACCGGCTGGCCCTTGCGGATCGTGCCGTGGCGTACCCGGCAGAGCGCGAGCCGCCCGACATACGGCGACGCGTCGAGGTTGGTCACGAGCGCCTGGAGCGGATGACCAGTCTCGTACGTCGGCGCCGGGATGCGATCGAGGAGCACCTCGAACAGCGGCTTCAGTGCCAGGTCGGTGGCCGGCGTCGCGTCGCGCAGCTGCGGATCGTCGGCGTCGAGCGAGGCGCGTCCCGCGCGCGCGTTGCAATACACGATCGGAAAGTCGATCTGGTGCTCGTCGGCGTCGAGATCGAGGAACAGCTCCTCGACCTCGTGCACGACTTCGGCGATGCGGGCGTCGCTCCGGTCGACTTTGTTGACCACGAGCACGACCGGCAGCCGCGACTCGAGCGCCTTGCGCAGCACGAAGCGCGTCTGTGGCAGCGGGCCTTCACTTGCGTCGACGAGCAAGAGCACACCGTCGACCATCGTGAGACCCCGCTCGACCTCGCCACCAAAGTCGGCGTGGCCGGGCGTGTCGACGATGTTGACCTTCACGTCGCCGTAGTGCACGGCCGTGTTCTTGGCCAGGATCGTGATCCCCTTCTCACGCTCGAGGTCGGTGGAATCCATCACCCGATCGGTGACGGCCTCGTGCGAGTGCGCGCCGAACGCGCCGGTTTGGCGCAGCATCGCGTCGACGAGGGTGGTCTTGCCGTGGTCGACGTGGGCCACGATCGCCACGTTGCGCAGATCCGTGCCGCGGGCATCGGGAGCCTTTCGGGTACAGGAAGCGCGGTCTCCCGGGGGAACGGGCGCGCTGGAAGCTCCTATTCTACCGCTCTCCATGCCCGGTACGGCCCGCTCGGGCCAGAATGACGCGATGCAGCCCTACGACGAGTTCGGTCTCTTCCACGAGAACGCCGCCGAGGCCGGCCTCGTGTACGCCGGGCCGCCGGTCGTTCGCCGCGAGGAGCTCGAGGTCGCGCCGGGTCAACGCGTGAGCGCCCTTGTCTGGGGTGACGGCCCGCCGGAGATGGTCCTCCTGCACGGCGGCGCGCAGAACGCCCACACCTGGGACACGGTGGCTCTCGCTTTGGAACGACCGCTCGTGGCTCTCGACCTGCCCGGCCACGGCCATTCGCAATGGCGCGCCGACCAGCACTACTGGCCGTCCGAGAACGCGGCCGCGATGGCGGTCGCGATCGCGCACTGGGCGCCCGACGCCCACCTCCTTGTCGGCATGTCGCTCGGCGGTCTGACCGCGATTGCATTGGGAGCGCGTCATCCCGAGTTGGCGCCGCGTCTCGTGCTCGTCGACGTGACCCCGGGCGTCGACCGCGAGAAGGCGGCGCCGATCGCCGCGTTCATCGCCGGACCCGAGTCGTTCGACACGTTCGACGAGATCCTGGCGCGCACGATCGCTTTCAACCCCACGCGCAGCGAGTCGTCGCTCCGGCGCGGGATCCTGCACAACGCGTACGAGCGTGACGACGGCACCTGGTCGTGGCGCTACGACCGCTTCCACCTCGCCGAGGACGACGCCATCCCCGACTTCGGCGGGCTCTGGGACGACGTGTCGAAGCTCGACATGCCGCTCATGCTCGTACGTGGCGCCGACTCCCCTGTCGTCGGTGATGACGACGTGGCCGAGCTGCTGCGCCGGCGACCGGAGATACGCGTCGAAGTCGTCGAGCAGTCGGGTCACAGCGTGCAAGGCGACCAGCCGATCGTGCTCGCACGGCTCCTCGAAGACTTCGTCGGCGCGGACGACGAGCTGCGAGCGTGAACCCGAAGCAGGAAGCGAGTGCGCGGGTCGGCGCCGAGCACGACGTGCGCGTGCTCGAGCCGTCGCCGCCGGCGGTCAACGAGCCGCCGTGGTTCGCCGACGACCCGACCGCACGCGGTGAGTCGATCAACGGCAAGACCATCGTGTCACCGGTGACGACGGGCGACGTCACATGGGACGACCTCTGCCGCGACGACCCGTCGCTCGCGCCGTGGTGTGCGGACCGCTGGCTCGGCGCGTGGCGACCACTGCCCGCGCTCCCCGACCTCACCGCGCTCACCAACACGCGCCTCGCGTGGCACACGCTCGCCGAACACGTCGTCGCACCGGCTCGTTATACCGCCAACGGCAAGATCGGACTGCGGTTCACGCGCAATGGGTTCGGCACCCCGTTCTTCGGGCGCGTCGACGACGGCGGCGCCGCCGCTACCGACGAACAGGTGCGCGTCGAAGGGGTCAACCTCTTGGTCACGCGCGGCGGCAAAGACCGGTGGCTCATGCTCGCCACCGTCGGTGCGGCCGCCAAGCTCGCCGGCATCGAGCCCGGTGCGCCCGCCGATCTCTACACGCCGACGACCCCGCTCGAGCCCGACGCGCCGCTGCGACTCGACGCCCGCAGCACCGAGTTCCTCGGCGCGTGGCAGGGCTTCGCGGCGTCGGTGCTGGAGCAGCTCCGGGCCGAGGCGCCTGCCGACGCGGCACCCTCGCGCGTGCAGCTCTGGCCCGAGCACTTCGACCTCTCGGTCGATCTCGGCGGCGAAGCCCGTGGCGCGCGCGGCACGTTCGGCGCATCACCCGGCGACGCGGAGCACCCGGCGCCCTACTTGTACGTCACGCACCACGCCCTCGTCCCCGACGACGAGTTCTGGAACGACCCGTCTTTCGGCGGCGCCGGCCTGGGCGTCGACGCGCTCAGCTCACACACCGACGGCGCCGGCCAACGAACCGCGGCCCTCGACTTCTACCGCCGCGGCCGCGCGTTACTGCAGGGCGCGTGACCCCCGCCCACTCGTTTACTCGTGGCATTCTCAGCAAATAGGTACGGAAATCCTCGAGTAAACGAAGCGTTGGGTTCCGCGCATCGGCGAGTGGGCAGCATCCTCCTCGCGGCCGCGCTCGTCGCGATGGCTTCGTGCACGAGCTCCGACAAGAAACAGAGCACACCGACCACGCGCCCCGTGTGCGCCGTCACCAAGCCCAAGCCGTCCGACCTGCACGGCGAGCCGCCTCAGGCGCTGCGCGACGTCGTCGGGGAGGATGCACGTGACCTTGTCCGTGCCGGCGACCTGTGGGCCCTGCCTGCTCCCGGGTATCGGGGCGACCGGCAGTCTGATGGGTCGTATCGGTTCAAGATCGGATGGTGGCGCGAAATCGCGGGGCCGCTGGGGTTCACCGTTGACCGCCTCTACGGTCAGGGCACGGGCGCGCATCGACGCGGATCAAAGCGCCTATCCCCCCACCGGGTTCCTGCCGACCAACGTCGTCACGTCGACTCCCGGCTGTTACCGGCTCACCGGCACGCTCAAGGGCACGCGCGACGACTCGAAACTGCGTGTCGTGATCAAGATCGACTGACGCCGGCGCCGCAATTCCCGCGCGCTGAGGCCGAACCGCGCGTTCACTCGAGGCATTCTCACCAAATAGGTACGGAAATCCTCGAGTAAACGAACGCGCGAGAGCGCAGGCGCAGGCGCAGGCGCAGGCTCAGGGTTGGTAGGGCGACGTGCGGTTGCGGCCCTCCCGCTTTGCCCGGTACATCGCGGCATCGGCGCGTTTCAGGGTCTCCATGACGTCGAGATCGCCGGTCAGCGGCAGGTAGCCGACGCTGATCGTGAGCGGCACGAGGGAACTGTCGACTCGGAACGGCACGCGATCGACAGCCGTACGAAGGCGCTCGGCAGCCGTCTGCGCGTCACCGGCGTGTTGGATGCGGCCAAGCACAACACCGAACTCGTCGCCGCCGAGCCGAGCAAGCAGGTCGCCATCGCGCAGAGTCGCCTCGAAGCGGCGCGCGAGCTCGATCAGGACGCCGTCGCCCGCGTGATGTCCGTGGGTGTCGTTGATGTTCTTGAATCCATCAATGTCGAAGATCAGCAGACCCGTTGTTCCCGGCTCGCGACGGGCGTGACCCAGCGCCTGTTCCAGTGTGTGGATGAACAAGGCCCGGTTGGTGAGGCCGGTGAGCTGGTCGTGCGTGGCCATGTAGGCCAGCTGCCGTTCGGTGTGCTTGCGCTCGATCGCGTACCGCAGCGAGCGGGTGAGCACGTCGTAGCCGGCGTCACCTTTGATCACGCAGTCCTGCGCGCCGAGGCGGACGGCATCCATCGCGACGACCTCGTCGTCTTGTCCCGTGAGGACAACGATCGGCGAGTCGCGGATGTGCTCGACCGCGGTGGTGACCGTCTCCAATCCGACGCTGTCGGGCAGCGTGAGGTCGAGGAGAACGACATCGAAGCTGCTCTGGGACGCCGCTTGGAGCGCGTCCGAAAGCCGCGAGCGGGTGGTCAGTGCGAACGACCCCATGCCGGGCTGATGGAAGATCTCCTGCAGCAAGGACGCGTCTGCAGGGTCGTCCTCCACCAGGAGCACCTGAATAGGCTCGGGCGGACTGAGCAACGGAAGCGAGCTCATAAGCGGTCCACATCCGTATTCGGAAGCGTGGCGGTCTCGAACCAGAAGCGTTGTATGGCCTCGACAATAGGCGAAAGCTCGCCGTTCATGGGTTTGGTGATGTAGCAGTTCGCGTAGTTGTGATATGCGAACTCTACGTCGGTGCGTGCATGCGACGACGTGAAGACGACCACGGGGATCGATCGAGTTCGTTGGTCACTCTTCATCGCGACCAACACCTCGCTTCCGCTGACGCGCGGCAGGTTGAGGTCCAGAAGCACGAGATCGGGAACCGGCGCGGTGGTCCAGGGGCCTTCTTGGTCGAGAAAACGCAACGCATCCTCGCCGTCTGTCACCACGGTGATGTCGGCGCCGACATCCGCCTGACGAAACGCTTCCCGCACGAGGTACACGTCCGCCGGTTCGTCCTCGACCAGAAGTACGTCCATCTCAGCTCGCTTCCCTCTGACTCAGTTGGTTGACCATAGGCAGAGAGAACTTGAAGGTCGACCCGTGGCCGCCGGCCGGCTCGACCCAGATCCGGCCGTTGTGGCACTCGATGATCTGCCGGCAGATCGCAAGCCCTATCCCACTTCCGGCGTATTCCTCGCGAGTATGGAGCCGTTGGAAGATCAGAAAGATTCGTTTCGCGAACTTCGGGTCGATGCCGATGCCGTTGTCTCGAACCGACACTACGCACTCCTGCTCGTCGAGGCTCGCTTCCACGACGATCCGGGGTGGCTCGGCCGATCGAAACTTGATTGCGTTGGAGATGAGGTTCTCGAACAGCCGTGTCATCTGGTCGCCGTCGCAAGGGACGGACGGAAGCGCCGCGCACGTGATCGTCGCATTCGTCTCGGCGATCAACGGAGCAAGATCGGCGGTCGCCCGTGCGACGATCCCGTCGAGCGACGTCTCGGAGAACGGCTTCGTTTGCGTGCGGACGCGGGAGAACTCGAGCAGGTCGTCGATCAAGGTCTGCATGCGCAACGCGCCGTCGCTGATGAACTCGACGTACGTGGTGCCGCGTTCGTCCAGCAGCGATGCGTAGTCACGTTGCAGCAGGTTGACGAAGCCGGCCATCGTTCGCAGCGGGGCTCGAAGGTCGTGTGACGCCACGTACGCGAACTGCTCGAGCTCGGCGTTTGATTGCGCGAGCTCGTGTGCGTGTTCGGCAAGCGACTGCTCCGCGTTCGTGCGGTCGAAGATCTCCTTCTCGAGCGCGGCGGTACGTTCGTCGACGCGCTTCTCGAGCGTTTCGTTGAGGAGAGACAGCTCCCGCTCGCTCTTGCGGACGTCGCGCGTCGCGACCTCGACCGCTCGACGGGCTCGGTCGCGAGATCGCCCGACTGTGAGGACGATCGCGGACGCCGAGCGCGCTGAACGCAACACCGCCGATCAAGACCGACTGCGGGGCGATGCGTTCGGTGGCCGTGGTGAACGAAGAGTCGGTTCGAAAGCGCAGCGTCCACGGACTTCCCAGAACGTTGATTCGTTTCGATGCCGTTCTCGAGGTGAGCTGACCGTGCCTTGTGGGCGACGAGGTCACAAGCAGCTGGGCATCGGTGCGATTGCCCGCGTACATCTGGACCACGACACCTCGATCGGTGTCGGCAATCGAACGGACGCGTGCCACGAGGCCTGCGAGGGGCACATCGACGGCAACCCACGCGCGCAACGCGGCGCGGCGAGTCGCGACCTGCGCCGTCGGAAGAGTTGGGTCGTACATCGGAACGTACACGCCGATCTCGCGCGCCGTACGGCTGCGCAACGCGACCGTGGGCTCCCCCGTGTCGCGCGCAATGCCGAGCGCCTTGCGGACGCGCGGGTCGGTGGAGATGTTCTCGCCGATCTTGTCGCGTGCGCCGTCCTCGGGCCAGCGATACTGCACGACGGCCTGCCCGTTGGGCATCACGGGCACGTAGGCCACCACCTTCAACACGATGCCTTCGGTGTTGGGCACCGGGTGTTGCTGTTGCTGTTGCGCCAACGCGCCGACGCCCGCCGCGAACCTGCGCTCGCCGTCTCCGAGCAAGCCGTTGACCGCGGGCGCGGCATCGCTGAGCGCCATTGCGGTCTGCGACACTCCCAGCTCGAAGGCTGTCGATGTGTGACGCACCGCGTCGTTGAACCGCGTCCGCAGGTCGCGATGAATTTGCTGCTGTGTGTAGGAATAGCGCAGGACCGATGACGACACGCCGAGCACCAGGAGCCCGACAGCCAGGATCACCGCAGCACTGGGGCGAGCGCGCCCGCCCAACCTCGCAGCCGGTCCCAGCCTCATGCGGCCGCCCCACTGACGTTTGGACGAATCAACAACCCGTCAGCGTAATAACGAGCGGCGCGAACTGGAACCCTTACGTACCAAGAAGCGGCAGAACCGCGTCGGGCGATGCGCGCGTGCTCGGCGCGGCCAACGCGCGCTAGCCGCCGGGAAGCGCAGCCAGTACCTCGTCGAGCGGTGCGTGGTCGGCGGTGTGCTCGTCGACGTGCTCGTAGCGAGCGACATCGCCCGGGCCGACCACGAACGTCGCCCCGAGCTGCGTCACCCGGGCGCCCGACTTGTGCACCCGGAAACCGGCGCGGTGCGCGCGCCGCGATCCCGGAAAGCTCCGCGGGTTGAACAGGCCCCACGGCGGCACCCGCCGTACTGACGCGTACCTCGCGGCCAACCCGTCGTCGTCAACGAGCACCGGGAACGGTACGTCCGTATCTTCGACGAACCGGGCGGCGTAGTGCTCGTCACCCGTACCGATCGCGACGACCTCGCCACCGCGACTGGTGATCTCGTCGTAGTGCTCGCGCAACTGCGCGGCGTGCTCGCGGCAGAGAAGTCAACCGAAGTGGCGCAAGAAGACCAGGATCACCGGCCGCTCGGCCCAGAAGTCGCCCAGCCGGCGCGGCTCGCCCGACGGGTCGATCAACGACACCGCCGTGAGGCTCTCGAGGTCCATGTGGTCACGCTATCGCCCCGAACCGCTTGGACGGCTCGCATCGCACGACGGAGGCGCGGGAAGATGGCCGCGCATGCCCGACCTCGCGCCATTTCCGGACGACTGGACACGCGCGCTCGCGATGGTCGCCCATCCCGACGACATCGAGTACGGCACCGCCGCTGCGGTCGCTCGCTGGACGGCCGCAGGCAAGTGGGTCGGCTACGTGCTCGCGACGCGTGGCGAAGCCGGCATCGACGGGATGGCACCCGCAGAGTGCGCCCGCGTGCGCACCGACGAGGAGCAGCGCAGCGCAGCCGTCGTCGGCGTCGAGACGGTGGAGTTCCTTGATCACCACGACGGTGTCATCGAGTACGGCCTCCCGCTTCGGCGCGACTTGGCAGCTGCGATCCGGCGTCACCGGCCCGAAGTGATCGTCTCGATCAACTACCGGCTCACCTGGGGTGGCCCGTCGTACAACATGGCCGACCACCGGATTGTCGGGCTCGCGGTGCTCGACGCGGCGCGCGATGCCGGGAACCGGTGGGCGTTCACTGACCTGCTCGACGCCGGTCTCGAGCCGTGGTCGGGAGTGCGGCACATCGCGTTCAACGGCTCTCCCGCGGTGACGCACGCCGTCGACGTCACGGGCTTCCTCGATCGCGGCATCGACTCGCTGCGTGAGCACCGCGCATATCTCGAAGGGCTGGGAGGCGACGTTGATCCTGACGCCTTCCTCCGACCCAATGCGGAGCAAGTCGGCCGGCAGGTCGGCTGTGAGCATGCGATCGCGTTCGAGGTGTTCCAGCTCTGAGCGATCGTGCTACGCGATTCCCAATCGCCGCGCGCACTCGACGGCGCGGACGCGCACCTCTTCCTCCCCCTCGATCGTGCGGCCACGCATGAGCACACGACCCGCGACCACGGTCGTGTCGACGACCGCACCTGACGCTGCGTACACGAGGTTCGCGAGAAGGTTGCCGGGGGCCAGTTCCGGCGCCGCGCCGCGCACGAGCACGAAGTCGGCCGGCTCCCCAACTGCGATGCGGCCCGACTGGCCGAGTCGCCCTGCGAGGCGTCCCGTCAGCACGTCGAACGCCTCGTGCGCCGGCAGAGCCGCGGGATCACGGGTCGCGTGCTTCTGGAGGAGCGCGAGCACCTTGACGTCCTGTAGGAGGTCGAGCGAGTTGTTGGATGCCGCGCCGTCCGTGCCGAGACCGACCGAGACGCCGTGTGCGCGCGCGGCGCGGTAACGAAACACTTCCCCGACCGCGAGCTTCAGGTTCGACACCGGGTTGGTCACGATCGTCGCGCCGCGCTCGGCGATGAGCTCGAGCTCCGCGTCGTCGAGCCACACCCCGTGGGCCAGCACGGTGCGAGTGGTGAGCAGTCCGACGCGATCGAGGTACGGCACCGTGCGCACCCCGTGCGCGGCAACGCAGTCATCGACTTCCGTCCGGGTCTCCGCGCAGTGGATGTGCACCGGCACGTCACGTTCCGCCGAAAGCTCGCCGAGAAACGCCAGCGATTCCTCGCTCACCGTGTAGATCGAGTGGGGACCGAGACACGCAGTGATCAGCGGACCGGTGGCCTCCAACTCGGCGAGGCCGGCCAGCGCCTCGGCGCGCAGGTCGGCGACGCGTGCCGGATCCAAACCGTCGAGCAGCGGCCGGCTCACTGCGCCTCGGAGCCCGGCGTGCTCGAGCGCACGCGCGACCGCCGGCGCATGCCAGTACATGTCCCACAGGTGCACGGTCCCTGACCGGATCATCTCGACTGCCGCCAGCCGCGTGCCCCAGTACACGTCATCGTCGGTGAGACGCGCTTCGACGGGCCAGATGCGCGTCTGCAACCACTCGTCGAGTTGGAGATCGTCGCCGTACCCGCGCAGCAGGGTCATGGCTGCGTGGGTGTGGCCGTTGACGAAACCCGGGAGCAGCACGAGCCCATCGGCGTCGAACACCTCGTCGTCGGCGCCGGGTTCGAGGCGGGTCCCGAGCTCGGCGATCGAGCCATCCGCCGCTCGCAGGTCGACACGCGCGCCGTCGAACACGGCGTCACGTACCAGCAGGCTCACGTCGAGCGATGTTCCAGTGCGGGGAGGACCCGGCCGAGCGCGGCGAGCAGCCGGGGTTGGTTGGCGATGCGACCCGCGTTGAACTCCTGCAACGTCAGCTGGTGGTCGACGACGCCGTTCGCGAGGTTGTCGACGACGCAGACGGCGGCATACGACAGCCCGAGCTCCCCCACGATGATGCATTCGGACGCGATGGTCATGCCGACGACGTTGGCGTGTGCCGCGAGGAGCCGGATCTCGGCGGGCGTCTCGAAGCGGGGTCCGATGGTCTGCCAGTACACGCCGCCATCGACGAGCCACTCGCCTGCGAGGGCACGCCACACGCCGAGGACCTCGGCCCGCCACGCGGTGTCGAACCCGCGCGCGAGATGGCCGGCCGCGTCGTGGCTGGGCGGCAGCCCGAGGTGCAACGCGATGTAGTCGTCGGGCGCGACGAACGACCCGACCTCGAGATCGACGTGCAGGGAGCCGACCGAACCGATAGCGAGCACACGGTCGCATCCGAGCGCGGCAACCGCGCGCAGATTGGCTGTGTGGTCGATCGCGTGGGCGGCGCGGTACTGGTCGAGTCCGTGGCGTTGCAGCGCGACGAACTGGCCGGCGTCGGCCACCGTCACCGAGTCGCCCTCGACATCGACGTCGATGCGCGACGCCTCGGCCGCGAAGGCAGACTCCAAGAGGTTGTGCCCACCGATCAGCGCCAGCCGACTCACCTCGTGAAGGCTAGGCGCGTCGCCGAGCTCAGATCGCGTTGATCGACCGCAGCCGGGTCCGCGGCGCACGTCGCGGCGGGGCCGAGCCCGACGCCACCACCAGGCGGATGACGCGCGCCCGTTGCCCGCGGTACGGCTCCAGCAGCTCCAGCATGCGCGCGTCGTCGGCACGCGCCTCGCCGGCGAGCGTCCATGCGACGAGATGCGGGAAGTGATAGTCACCCACGCTCACGGCGTCGCGATCACCCATCGCGATCACCGCGACCTTGGCGGCGGTCCACGGCCCGATCCCCGGTAGCGACAACAGCGCCGCCTGCAGCTCGTCGGGCGAGCGTTGGAGAAGCCGCTCGAGTTGTGGCGCGCGCGCCGAGACGTGTCGAATGACGTCGGCGCGGCGGCGTTCGATGCCGCAGGCATGCAGCGCCCAGTAGGGCGTGGCCGCGAGCGTTTCAGGGCTGGGTGGGAGGCGCACGCGCGTCGGGCCGGGAGCGGGTTCGCCGAGCCGCCACACCAGTCGCCGCCACGACTCGTGCGCCTCCTCCGATGGCACCTTCTGCTCCAGGATCGACGGCACGAGCGCCTCGAACACGGCAGCCGTCCGCCCGATGCGAAGGCCCGGGGCCCGACGCGCGAGGTCGCGCACACTTCGATCGGGTGCATCGAGGGCGAGCGAAGTGTCGTCGTCGAAGCCGAGAAGATCCGGTACGGCGTCGAGCGCCCACCCGGCGCCGGCTCCCCACGCTTCGGCCTCGACGTGCTCGCCGTCGAGCCGGAGATGCAGCGCCGCCGGACCTTGCGGCGTGCGCGTCGCACGCCGGCACCCGTGGGTCTCGAATCGCAAGGTCGGGTCGCGGGGCCCGCGGCGGACCGGACCGAGCGTCAGGCCGAGGTCGAACGCACCGGGAAGGCGGAAGCGGCGATGCACGTTGCTACTCGACGAGATCCGTCGCTCGTGGGACGAAGATCCCCAGCACGACCAACTCGGGGCGGGCATCGCCGGACCACTGGTAGGCGGCGAGCTGCGCGGCGCTTCGACGCCCGCTCATCGCCCGCAGCAGCTCGAAGCGGCGGGTGCGCAACGCGGCCGCCGGCTCGTCAGGACTCGCCGACAGCACGCCGGCTTCGGTTTCGACCCGGAGCGGGCCCGCACCCGCACCAGCACGGGCGAGATCCACGAACATGAGCGCCGACTGATCGGCGACGCCGACCGCCAACGGTCGCGGCTCCCGGCTGTCCGGCGCTGAGGGTCGTGCTCATGGGTAACGGTGTCGAAGCTGAGCTACCGGGCCGGCGAGCGCGGAAAGGAGTCGATCATGCGTCGACGAGCGCACCGACCTGTTGCCATTCGGCCGCCAGCTCCGGACCGCTCGTGTCACGGCGTGCCGCACCTGGGCCGCCGTCCACGGATCGGTGGCCATCCGTCGAGATTCCCGGCGACGACGTCGGCGCCACACCGGTGACTGCGAGACGTGATGTGTCCGCCACGGGGGCGGCGGGCACGCCATCCGAGCCCGGACTCGTCGACGCCGTCACCGGCTCAGGGTCCGCTCCCGGGTGTCGTGGTACAGCTCCCGCAACTCGCCCACCGCCATTCCCCTCCAGCTCCTCCGGTTTTGCGCGAAGGATAGGCCGACCGACTCATTCAGCGTTTCGGCCCAACGGTCGATAGCACCTTTACGGATGAAGGCGCCGGGGCGGTGCATCCGGAGATAGACCGAAGGAAAGGCACGCTTTGTCGCAATCCACCAGGTGGAGCACGGGGCGACTCGTCAGTGTCATCGCGGTCGCCGCGACGGCGCTGGGATCGATGGCCGGTATCGCACACGCCGATGTGCCTGCCGACGTCGCGCCGTTGGCTCCTGTGCCTGCGGGCGCGACCACCATCCCGGATCACTACATCGTGCAGGTTCGCGACAACGCGGACGCGGTGCCTGCCGCAGGCACCGCCATGCAATCGGGCGCCGTGGTCGAGCAAGTCTTCACTGCCTCGGTCGCCGGGTTCTCCGCCCAGCTCTCGCCCAAGGCGCTGGCCAAGGTGCGAGCCGACCCCCGCGTCGCCAGTGTCGAACGTGACCAGGTCGTCAAGGCCAGCACCGACCAGCACGGCGCGACCTGGGGTCTCGATCGCATCGACCAACGAGGCCTGCCCCTCAACGGCACGTACGGCCCAAGTTCCACCGCCGCCGGAGTGAAGGCGTATGTCATCGACACGGGAATCCGACTCGACCAGGCTGACTTCGGCGGCCGCGCCATCGCCGGTGTCGACGAGGTCGGCGGGGTCCGTCCCCCCGCGAGCGACTGCAACGGCCACGGCACGCACGTGTCCGGCACCATCGGTGGCGCGACCTACGGCGTCGCCAAGGCCGTCACCCTCGTCTCGGTGCGCGTCCTCGACTGCAACGGCAGCGGCAGCATCTCCGGCGTCATTGCGGGCATCGACTGGGTGACCGCGAACCATCTGCCGGGCCAGCCGGCGGTCGCGAACATGAGTCTCGGTGGCGGCGCGTCCTCCGCGCTCGACAGCGCGGTGGCCCGCTCGGTCGCCGACGGCGTGACATACGCCGTCGCTGCCGGCAACAGCACCGCAGACGCCTGCGGGACCTCGCCGGCCCGGGCACCGAGCGCGATCACGGTGGGCGCAACCGGCAGCAACGACGCACGCGCCTCCTTCTCCAACTTCGGAGCCTGCGTGGACGTCTTCGCGCCCGGCCTGTCCATCAAGTCGGACTGGCTCACCTCACGGACCGCCACCAACACGATCTCCGGCACTTCGATGGCGTCACCGCACGTCGCCGGGGTCGCGGCCCTCATTCTCGCGGCGTCGCCGCAGTCGACGCCGGCGCAGGTGACGAGCTCGCTGCTGGCGCGGGCGACCGCCGGGCTGGTCGGCAATCGCGGTGCGGGTTCGCCCAACCGGCTGCTGTACAGCCGGGCCGGTGTGTCAGCTGCCACCGTGCCGTCGGCGCCGTCGAACGTGACGGCAGCGGCCGGAAATGCACGGGCAACGGCCAGCTGGGTCGCGCCATTCAACGGCGGCAAGGCGATCACCGGTTACACCGTGACGAAGTACCCCGGCCGCGTGACGAAGGTGGTTGGAGCTTCGGTGCGGGCTGTCGCGTTCACCGGGCTGACCAACGGCGCGCCGTACGCCTTCACGGTCGCGGCCACGAATCAGCTCGGCACCGGGCCTGCCTCGGCCCGCTCGGCCGCGGCCGTGCCCGTGCCGCCGATGACCAACGACTTGTTCGCGAACGCAACGGCGTTGCCCGCCAACAGTGGAACCGTGTACGGCACAAGTGCCGGCGCCACGAAGCAAGCGGGTGAACCGAGCATCCTCGGTTTCGCCGGCGGCCACTCGGTCTGGTACCGATGGACGGCGCCGTCCAATGGTCAGATGGTCGTTGACACATCCGGCAGCACATTCGACACGCTGCTCGGCGCCTACACCGGCGAGTCGGTCGGCGCGTTGACGTTGAGCGCGGAGAACGACGACGCAGCGCCACCCGCTCTGCAGAGTCGCGTGACCTTCAGCGTGACCGCGGGCACCGTGTACTCCATCGCCGTCGACGGATACGCCGCGGCGGCCGGCCCGGTGACGCTCAACTGGGCGTTCACCAACGCTTGACAGACCGAGCTCGTCGCCGGCTTCACACACAACGGACCTGTTGGCCGCGTGTTACTCCGCGTAGTAATCCGGGGGGTTTCGTGACCTGCCGGTTTGCGCGAATATCACTTCTGACCTGCGGATACACCCCTCGTTGTTCTTCGCCATTTTTCGACGTTTCTCAACAAACCGCGGACTAAACGCGGACTACACGGATGGGATTCGGGCGCCCGTCGACCTTCGCGGAGCCCGACGGCGCGCCGCGTGCCAGCGCGCCGAATCACACCGCTGTCATTCGGCCCTGTGTGGCGTTCTAAGCCGCGTTCGGCTCGGGGTTGGCACTGGGGGGGGCACCCGGACATTTCACCGTCTACACGGTGAGCCCGACGACCGCTTCGACCGCGTCGCCCGGGATCGTCAGCCGACCTTCACGCTCACCGTCGGGTGGTCGTATGCGGGAGCCGCGCCGAAAGCCCCGAGCCTGACTGCGTGAAGATCGGTCCGGCAGCGGACGAACTGGGGCTGATGAAGTTGCGGTGGAGGTCCCGGACGGCCAACTGCCGTCCAGCATTGGAGCAGCCGTTCACGTTCATCGCACTCGGGCACAGCGGTCGGCACGACCTCGAGGAGCGGGGCAATCGAGCCGCCGTTCGCCGCGTGATCGGACGCGCTCCGCACCAGCCAACTAGGGCGTGTCTCCTAAGTTCGTAGCCGGGTGTAGATGGCGGCGGTCAGGCGGCACTGTTCCTCGCGACGACAGTTCAGGTCGTGCGTAAAGGAAGGCTCACGATGGCCACGCTGATCTACTCGGCGATCACGTCGCTCGACGGCTACATCGCGGACGAGGACGGCAACTTTGACCGGGCTGCGCCGGACGAGGAGGTGCACACCTTCGTCAACGACCTCGAGCGGCCGGTCAGCACCTACCTCTGCGGGCGCCGGATGTGCGAGGTGATGGTCAGCTGGGAGACCGCCGTGCGAGACCGTGGTCCGGTTTGCATGGCTTACTTTGCCGGCGCGGGTGGGACCGTTGACGGCCACGGACATCGAGCCGACGCTGAGCCAACGTGGCTTGGGACGGGGCGGACCCCGTCCCAAGCCGGTTGTGGCGGTGCCTACGGGTTGCGCACCTGCTTATTCGTCGTGGCCGGGTCTCGCCGTTGGCCGATGGCTGGAAGAACAACCCGGGGTGAAGCTGTACCTTCCGTCCCAGTGCACCCGCTGCGCGGCGCCGGTGCCGGTGACGGTGACGAGGGCGCGGGCGTGGAACCCGCGGAGCCGGCCGGTCCCGCCCGAGAAAGTGATCACGCCGGGACCCGTCGGGAGCTTGAGCCTGACGTGGCCGAATGCATCGTTGTGGTCCGGGCCGTGGAGGACGAGGTTGCTGTCCAACACGCCAGTTACGAAGTCGGCTGCTGAGGCGTAGATGACCTTCATGCCGGGTTGGATCGCGTTCAGGTTCGACCTGGTGATCGTGCAGAAGCTGCCTGCGGCCCCGGTGTATTGCGAGCATTCCTTGGTCACGTGGAGCTCTCCGCTCCGCGGAGTACGGGTGTTCTCGGCAGAGGCTGCGGTGGCGAACGCTCCGACCATGACGATGGCCAGGAGCAATCCGAAGATCGCCTTCGCCGTGAAACTCCTTCGCTGCGGTGACTGCAGCTCGGTCATGACTTTCTCCTTTGGTTTTCGACGGCCGTGGGCGCCTGCAGGCCTACGGTTTCCACGATCCGATCCGCTTCCAGACCGACCTGTTCGAATGCCTCCATGACTTGCTCGACGAGTCGGCTTCGACCAGGTGCAGACAGGCCTCATCGCCCGGGATCAGGATCGAGCGCTTCCTAACACAGATTCAGAGAGAGGTCGAGAGGTCTCGCGGCGTGATCGCGGCACGGTCGCGGCCCGATCGCGGCGGCGTGTTGAGCGTGGGTGGGTTTGTGGAAATCCCCTCGTTTCGTGGAGGCATCGACTATGAGGAGATGTCATGTCCGAGAAACGACGGGAGTTCGATCCGGACTTCAAAGACGGTGCGGTCCGCATCGTGTTGGAGACCGGCCGGCCGGTCGCTGAGGTCGCCCGGGAGCTCGGCGTGCACGGTCCTCGGAGTCGGGCCAGAGGTGCGAGCACGTGTCGAGGGTCTCGGCCGCGCTGGCGTGGCGACGCGGTCCTTCTCAAAACGCCGCGGCTCCACCGCGGCCCACGGTCGATCCTGACCCCACGTTTCCGCAGGTCAGCGGGTGGCCGGTGGCGAGTCGGCCTATACGCCGGAGAATACGAAGGGCCTCGACCTGGGGCCGGAGCTGTAGGCGATCTGACGTCTGACCTGCAGTTTTGGTGTTCAGCGGTTGTCGCTGTTCTTCGTTGTTTCGCGTCGTCCGCGGCCCATCCGCGGCCCAGAGGTTCGGATCGTTCGCGTAGGCGAGCTCAACTCGTTCGCCGCAGCCAGCGCAGCGCGGGCGATCTGCACCGATCGGAACGGCTTGCTTGACGATCACATCATGGCCGTCTGCAATGAGCGCGAGCGCGTCCGACGAGTGCAGCGACTGCCGACGCGGGCAGAGCAGTTGACTCATCACCAGTCGAGACGACTACCGCACCAGCCGTGTGCGCCGCTTCCGCCTTCCGTAACAGCTCGAACGCAACTTGCGCCTGAGTGGCGTCATGCTACGGAGCAGCGTCTTCGGTCATCGCAGTCTCCAATCCTGGTCGGCCACAGTGCACGTGCCGCTGCCGACTCCAATTTGCACCGTCAGGGAGCGCCGGCCTGGGGTGATCCGGGAGCCGAGCCATCCGACTCCGTAGATTCTTGGCGTGGACGGGCTTCCTGGCGGACTGTACGAGCAGCTGGTCACATCGGGACTCGGCGCACGGCTCGGTGCGCTCGATCCGGAGCTGGTTGATCGGGGACCCCTCGATCCGGCAGACGCGTACGAGGTGCTCACTGCGCACCTGGCACGCCTCGCACGCCGCGCCCTCGGATCGGTTCCTGGCGATGACGCAGACACGGTCGCGGAGCAGGTCGCGGTTGCAAACGAGATCGCGGCAGCCATCCTTGCGGTGGCGCCCCCTACCGACGCGACCGATGAACTCGTCCACGAGTCGGGCGAGTCTGCTTCGGGAGATACTCGAGCGCTCCGCGCTACCGGGCCGTCCGCTTCCGACGCCACGACCGGAAGTCCCCCTCTCCTCGAGCGCGTTGCTGGTCAACGGTCGCGACCAGCCGTGTATCGGTGGGTGAAGCGGGAGTTGGTGTCGGCCGATCGGGTGGATCTGCTGTGCGCGTTCGTGAAGTGGCACGGCCTCCGCGTTTCTCGAGGAACAGCTCGAGGTCCTCATGCGTCGAGGAGCGCAGCTACGCGTGATCACGACCACGTATATCGGCGCCACGGAGCGTCCGCTTGACCGGCTCGTCGAGATCGGTGCCGAGGTCAAGGTGTCCATACGAGAACGCGGATGACTCGGCTCCACGCGAAGGCTTGGTTGTTCCACCGAGACTCGGGCTTCTCGACCGCGTACGTCGGGTCGTCGAACTTGTCGAAGACCGCGCTGGTCGACGGCTTGGAGTGGAACGTCCGTCTCTCCGCGATCGAGCAGCGGTCATCTGCTGGATACGTTTCGAGCGACGTTCGACGACTACTGGGAAGACGCGTGCTTCGAGCCCTACGACCCGGACCGCGGCAGCGCGAGCGGCTCGGTGAAGCGCTGCGCGCCGAGGGAGTCGCATCCGACGACCTTCCGATCGAGATCACCACGCTGGAGGTTCGCCCGTGGGGCTACCAGCGGGAAATCCTGGACGAGCTCAGCGCCGAACGCGAGGTACATGGCCACGACCAGAATCTGGTGGTCATGGCGACCGGCACCGGGAAGACCGTTGTGGCCGCGCTCGACTACCGGCTGCTTCGCGCGACGGCGGTCAAATCGGACTCGTTGCTGTTCGTCGCGCATCGCGAAGCAGATCCTCGCGCAAAGCTTGGCGACGTTCCGTCACATCGTGCGACGCGGCTCGTTCGGCGAGCGCTGGTCGGCGGCGAACGCCCGATCGCAGTGGCGGCACGTCTTCGCGTCAGTGCAGTCACTCAGCCGGCCGACCTCGAGCGAGATCTCGATCCCGAAACGCTTCGACATGGTGATCGTCGACGAGTTCCACCACGCCAGCGCCGAGACGAAGACCTACGCGAGCCTGCTCAAGCATCTCCGCCCGAAGGTGCTCTCGGGCTCACCGCGACGCCCGAGCGGACCGACGGGCAGTCGGTTCTCGACTGGTTCGGCGGCCGGATCGCTGTCGAGCTGCGTCTGTGGGAAGCACTTGAACGTCGGACTCCTGGCACCGTTCCAGTACTTCGGCGTCCACGACGGCACCGATCTCCAGTCCATCCAATGGAAGCGTGGGGACGGGTACGACATCGCCGAGCTCACCAACGTCTACACCGCGCACGACATGCGCGGCGCGATCGTCCTGCAGGCGTTACGCGACAAGGTCACGGAGGTCGGACGCATGCGGGCGCTCGGATTCTGCGTCAGCATCGACCACGCCGAGTTCATGGCGAAGCGCTTCAACGAGGCAGGCATCCGTTCGGTCTCGGTGACTTCGCGCACGCCGACCGAGGATCGACGCGCAGCGCTCGAAGCGTTACGAAGCCGCGAAGTCAACGTCATGTTCACCGTCGACCTCTTCAACGAGGGCGTCGATGTGCCGGAGATCGACACGGTCCTGTTCCTGCGTCCGACTGAGAGCGCCACGGTCTTCCTCCAGCAGCTCGGCCGTGGCCTGCGACTGGCCGACGACAAGCCGTGCCTGACCGTTCTCGACTTCATCGGAAACCAGCACGGGAACTTCCGATTCGACCTGCGCTACCGAGCGCTGACCGGGTCGACCCGACGTGGGCTCCGACGCGAACGATCGAGCGCGGCTTCCCCATGCTCCCGGCCGGCTGCCACATCGACGTCGACCGCGTCGCCGGCGATCTCGTGCTCAAGAATGTGCGCGCGTCACTGCGCATCGACTGGGCAGGCCTCGTTTCGGAGCTGCGACGGATCGGCGACTGCACGCTCGGCAACTTCCTTGATGAGACGGGACTCAGCTTGATGATGTCTACCGTCGCCAACGAGGCGGCTGGGCCGGGCTCCGTCGTCTCGCGGGGTTCGACGGCCGCGCTCCCGGCGCCGACGACACGAAGCTCGCCCGATCGATTGGCGACTCCTCCACATCGACGACCTCGAACGACTGAGCTTCCTCACCGAGCTGCTGAGCCAGCCCGAACCGCCGAGCGCGACGGGCGTCGAAGGCCGCGCGCGCGACTGCTCGCGATGGCGCATTTCTCGCTGTGGGGATGGAACGAGCCTCTCGCCAACATGGACGACGGGCTGCGGCGTCTCTGGTTGAACCCCCCTCGCAGAGACGAGTTGATCGCGGTGGTGGGAGTGCTTCGCGATCGGATCCGACGTGTGACGGTTCCCGGCGGCTCCGGCAGAGGACCTTCCGCTTCACGTGCATGCGCGCGACAGCCTCGCCGAACTGCTCGCGGCGTTTGGCGTCCTAACCCCGCTGCGTCGCGTGGTTCGGGCGTGAAGTGGATTGAGGCTGAACGCGCCGACGTCTTCTGGTTCAACCTTCGCAAGACCGAGAAGCACTTCTCTCCCACCACGATGTACGCCGACCGCGCGATCAGTCCGTTACTGTTCCAATGGGAGTCGCAGAACACGACGTCAGAGGCGTCGAGGACGGGCCAGCGGTACATCCACCACGGCGTGTGTGGGAGCTCGGTGCATCTCTTCTTCCGCGAGTCCAAGGAGACGGACGGCGACCTTGGCGTGCCGGCCTACCTGTATGCCGGCTCGGCGTGGTACGTCAGCCACACCGGCGACCGACCAATGCGCATCATTTGGAAGCTCGACCACGAGCTACCCGCCGATGTCTTCCACTCGGCTCGCGTCGCCGTGGGCTGACGCGATTCGGCAGACGTGCACTTGATTAGGGCGGGCTGCTCGAGAACATGGCGGCCGTGGTCCCCACGAACGAGATCGCCCGCGCCTCACCCGCTCAGACGTGGAGACAGTTCGCTGCCCGATGCATAGGGCGCCACGTACGCGGTGGCGACGGCGAGGTCCTCCGAGCCACCTTTCAGGCGTCTGTTCACTACCCCGAGCTACGCCGCGCGCTGCTCGTCGGGTTCTTCGAGTGCGGACTCGCCAACGCCGCCTTCTTGAAAGAGGTAGAGGCAGCCGACGATCTCTTACGACCGACTGCGCTATCTACGCAGCATTTCGACGCTTCCGCCTCCGTAGCTGCCAGGAGGCCTGCCGTCGCAACGCGGCGCGTCGGGTCTGCCGCCAGCGGACACAGCAACTGGGGTCTCGGGTCGCAGGAACAAGGTCAAGTCTGGTTGAGCCGACATGCCGTAGGCTCGGCGCTCGTGCCCAAGCCCGACGTGCCTCTAGGGCTCGCGAGCGAGAACGAATACATCGAGCTTGCGACGAGAGACCTCAGCGAGCTCTTCGGTTTTGAGATGGGCGTCGATGACGCCGCGATGCCGCCGAATCGCATCTACGGCAGGCCACAGCCAGGAAATGAGCCGTGGATCCGACTACCGGCCGGTCAGAACAAACGGCTGAAGATGAAGCGTTCGCTTCCGCTTACGAAAGATGAGTCAGTGCTCCTCAAATCCTACGCGGACGCTCTTCACGAGTTCGCGCAGGTCCCGCTCTTTCGCGACGAGTGAACCGTCACCTGAAATGCGTTGAGTCAGTGGGCTGTGACTGACTCGCGGTTCTGACGGTAGTGGTCGGCTTCGGCTTCTGCTGGGGGTCGGTCTCCGATCTCGCTGTGGATGCGCTGCGTGTTGAACCATTCGACGTAGAGCAGGGTCGCGAGCTCGAGTTCCTCGGCGGTGCGCCAAGGTCCTGCGCGCCAGACGAGCTCGGTCTTGTAGAGCCCGATAACACTCTCGGCCATCGCGTTGTCGTACGAGTCTCCGACGGTTCCGATCGACGAACGCGCGCCGATGTCGACGAGCCGGTCGGTGAACCGAATCCGGTGTATGACTGCCGGCATCGGAATGTGATCAGGTCGTCGAGGAACGTTTCGCGACGCCAGACCGCATGCTCGAGCGCAGTCATCACCAACTCGGTTCGCATGTTGGTGGCGAGGTGCCACCCGACGATCATCCGGCTGTAGACGTCGATCACGAACGCGACGTAGGCCATCTCGGCCCAAGTCGGCACGTAGGTGAAGTCCATGACCCACAACTGGTTCGGGGCCGGCGCACTGAAGTCGCGCTTGACGAGATCCTCGGCGCGGACATGACCGGCGTCGGGGATCGTGGTCCGGAACCGGCGGCCTCGCACGACACCACAGATGCCGAGTTCTCGCATCAATCGGGCGACCCTGTTCTTCTCCACGCGGAACCCTTCCCGCCGCACCGCGCGCGGATCTTGCGGATCCCGTAGACCCGGTAGTTCACGTCGAAGATCCTCTGGATCTCGATCTTGAGTCCTTCGTCCGCGACCCGACGTGCACATGGCGGCCGCGCGAGATGGGACCGCACCGTCGACGGGCACACCTCCAGGACGCGGCAGATCGGCTCGAACCCCCACCGAAGTCCTTCGGTGCGGCGATCACGGTGTGCGATCACGAACGTGGCGATCTCTTCGAGTTGCGGTCGAGCTCCGCTCCGAAGAAAGACGCTGCGGCCTGCAGGATGTCGTTCGCGCGGGCCAACTCGCGGTTCTCTTTCCGGAGCTGCGCGTTCGCGGCGCGCAGCTCCTCGACCGAGCCCGGCGCATGACCCGCGGCCGGGCGTGGCACCGCCTTCTTCACCCACCCATACAGGGTGGTTGGGTTCAGATTCACGCGGCGCCAACCGCCGACACGCTGCGAGCCGCGACTCGTCCGGGCCTTGCTCCAGCGACGACCAGACGCACGGCCTGATCCTTGAACTCAGGGGTATACCCCGACACCTTTGGCATGACGCGATCCTCTCATCGCGACTCAACGCCATGCGGGTGACGGTTCACTCAGCCGGGCCTCGCCCGGGAGTGATCCCGGGACCCATCGGAGCGATCGCGACGTCGGTCAGAAAGTGATCGTTGTTGCGCGCCCAAACACCACACACATTCCCGTCGCGACGCTTGACACGACCCCACTCCTTCAGGGATCTCGGTTCCGCAGGCGGAACCGAGGCGGGCGCGTCCGGGAGTGATTCCGGGAGTAGTCCACGCAGTCTGGCAACGCGCCGAGGCGACGGGCGCGGCCGACGAACCGATCGTTGGCGGAACGACCCGGCGAGGCGCGTTCGAACTTGTACGGCTGGTCGTGTTGTCATCACGATCGAGGCTTCGCGCGCGACAACGACAGACGCTGGATGCACGTGATCGATCGCGACCACGAAATCGATTGTGTGTACCGGAGAGATTGTTGACACCGCGTGCTTGAGAGTTATCTGACGCTTGCTCCTTGGTAGCGGCTGGTGGGATCGAGGGTGAGGGTGCGGATGTGTTCCTCACCCCAGTAGATGTGCACGTGCCCGTCGGCGGCGACGACGCGGACGCGGGTGCCGGCCCAGCGTCGACCGATCTGGATCTGTTTGTTCGCGAACGTGAGTTTGCCGCCGCTGGAGACGCTGCGCACGGTCGCCTTCGGCGGGTAGATCGGCTCGCCGTGTTGATCGAATCCGACGCTCATCGCCCGACCCGTCGCCATCGGTGCCGGCGGCTGGTAACGCTCGGCCGGGGTGAGGTTCCCGATCGCCTGGTGGGGTCGCTCACGGTTGTAGTGGAACCGGAACCCATCCAGGAGCTCTTGGAGGTGCGCGAGATCACAGGCGGGGCCTTCGTCGGTGAGCCATTCCTTGAGTGTGCGATGGAACCGCTCGAGCTTGCCCAATGTCTGGGGGTGATAGGCGGCCGAGTTGATCAACTCGACGTCGAGCTCCTTTAACGATCGTTCGAACTCGACGGTGAGACCGTGGAGCCGTCCGGTGAAACACAACCCGTTGTCGGACAGCACCTGACGCGGCAACCCGTAACGCGACGCGGCTTCCTCGAAGCAATCCCACGCCGCCTCCCCAGTCGCCCCATCAGCGGCGATCGCGGCGAGCAGATACCGCGAGTGGTCATCGATCATGTCGAGCACGTACGCCTTGTGCTGATCCGCCAGGCGCCACTCGGTCGCGTCGATCTGCCACAAGTCGTTGGTGACCTCGCGTTCGAAGCGCGTCAACGCCTTCGACCGACGCGGCTGATCCGCGACCAGATGATTGCGTCGCAGCGCCTGGTGGATCGTCGACACCGCCGGCGGCACTTTGCCTGCGTGCTGCAGCTCGCCGTGGATGCGCCGCGCACCCCAGCGCGGATGGTCGCGACGCATGCGACAGATCTCCGCCTCCAACGCAGCGTCGATCTGGGCGGGTGAGACCTTGGGGCGACGCGAGCGATCCTCGAGCCCCTCGATCCCCGCCGCCACATAGCGACGCCGATACCGGTAATACGTCTCGCGCGAGATCTTGTAACGGCGGCAGATCTCTGCCACCGACTCGCCCGACTGCTCGGCCTCCAACAAGACCTCGAGTCGCAGCTCCGCCATGCTCACCGTCCTTAGGGCCATGCCCACCTCCAGCGCTTCGGCTGCAAGCAGGTTCTGGCCTCACTCGGGCGGTGTCAGGGATCTCCCCGCAACGTCACACATCTCTCCGGAACGTCACACATGAGTCCGGAACGATCTGTCACGCATCACACCGGGACGCACAACCACGAAATCGATCGGACGGGAGTAGTTCCGGGAGTAGTTCCGGGACTGATCGAGCGCATGCTCGGCATCTCGAACGACAAGGGAGATGCGACCATGACCTCGAACCGCGTCAACGAGAGCGACACCGACCTGAGCAACGAGCGACGCTTGCTCCGTCCCGACGAGCTGGCGTCGTTGCTCGGCATCCCGCTCGCCACGATCTACCGGTGGCGCAGCCGCGGCGACGGGCCGCCAGGCATCCGCGTCGGTCGCCACGTCCGGTACCGCATCGACGACGTCGACCGCTGGCTCGACGCGCAGCGGGAACAACACGCCGGCGGTCGCCGCGCGCGGCCCTGACGCCGCGGTCGTATCGTCGGGAGAACCATGGCGCACATCGAGAAGCGCAACCGGGGCGGCCGGACCGCATGGCGTGCTCGATACGGCGCGCCCGACGGGCGAGCGCTCGCGCAGCTTCGCCAAGAAGAGTGCAACCGATGTCGCACGCAGATCGCGAGACCACACGCGCTGCCGGACTCGACCGCGCCGAAGGCGACTCCGTGGATGGACAGCGGCACCCTCGACCTCGACCGGCTGCGCCGTTGGAACTTGGAGAACCGGCCGCAACAGCCGCCGGGACGGAACCTCGTGGAGTTGGAGACCGAGTTTGCCGAGCACAAGTCGGCGCTCGCGGTGCTGCGCGACGCGCTCGATAACGCCGCGCAAGACGGGCTGTCGCTCCAGACGGTGCGTGACTGGCTCACCATGCAAGAGATCGCAGAGCGGCTCCAGCAAGCCAACCGTGACGAATTGGCGAAGGGCTGAACGAATGGCGAGCAACATTGCGGAACGACCGGACGGCAAGTACCGGGCCAGGTATACCGACCCGGCCGGCAAGGAGCACGCGAAGCACTTCAAGTTGAAGAAGGACGCGAGGGCGTGGCTCGACGAGAAGCGCGGCGAGCTTGTCACGGGCGACTACGTCGACCCGGCTGGCGGGCGGGTGACGTTCAAGGAGTACGCCGAGTCGTGGCGGGCGGCGCAGGTTCACCGGACACAGACGGCCACACAGATCGAGTCGCTTCTCCGATGCCACGTCTATCCCACCTTCGGCGGCCGTCAGCTCGCGTCGATCCGCAAGTCGGAAGTGCAGTCGTGGGCGAAGGGACTCGCGGCCACGTTGGCGCCGAGCACGATCGCGCTCGTGTTCCGCTGGTACTCGACGATCTTTCGCGCTGCCATCGACGACGGGCTGATCCGGTCGACGCCATGCCGGGGGGTGAAGCTGCCGAAGGCGCAGCACGTCGAAGTCGTGCCCCTCGAAACGGTCGAAGTTGAAGCCGTGAGGGATGCTGTCGCGCCGCGCTGGCGGGCGGCCGTGATGCTCGCCGCCGGCACCGGGCTCCGACAGGGCGAAGTGCTCGGCCTCACGGTCGATCGCATCGACTTCTTGCGCCGCACGGTACGGGTCGATCGTCAGCTCGTCACGGCCCGCGGGCAAGCGCCGTGTCTCGGGCCGGTCAAGACGACCGCCTCGCTGCGAAGCGTGCCGCTCCCCCAAGTTGTCGTTGACGTGCTCGCCGCGCACCTGGCCGAGTACCCGGCCGGCGATGCCGGTTTCGTGTTTACGCTCGCGAACGGTGCTCCGGTCCCCCGCGAACGGTTCTCGCGTCACTGGCGGGCCGCCGCGGACGCCGCGGGCCTAGGTGCGAAGGTCGGCTTTCATGCGCTCCGGCACTACTACGCGTCGCTCCTGATCCGTCACGGCGAGTCGGTGAAGGTCGTCCAGTCACGGCTCGGGCACGCGTCGGCGGCCGAGACGCTCGACACCTACTCGCACTTGTGGCCCGACTCCGAGGACACGACGCGCGCCGCGGTCGATGCCGTGCTCGGGGCGTCCGCACAGGCGGCCCGCGCAAATCTCGCGGACTGAACGCGGACAAGACGGGGCGCGACCCGCGTCCGTGCAGGTCAACGCGTCGGCGGTGCCCTATACGCCGTTACTCCGCGTAGTGCGGCTTGCGTCGCTCGCGGAACGCGGCAATCGCTTCGTCGAGATTGCCGGTGTGCCCGGCGAGCAGCTGGTTACGGTTTTCGAGGTCGACCGCGGCAGTGAGACTCGTCGCCTCGAGGTTGGACCACAGCACGCGCTTCGTCATCATCACGCCGAACGGACTGAGAGCGCACAGCTCCTCGGCGATCGCGAGCGCGGCGTCGACCACCGCACTGTCGGCGACCACACGTGACACGAGACCGATGCGCTCGGCTTCATGCGCGTCGATGCGCCGCCCGGTGAGGAGCAGCTCCGACGCGTGCGTCGTGCCGATGGCACGCGGCAGCAGAAAGCTCACACCGAGCTCGGTGCCGGTCAGACCGTTGGTGATTCCCGCGCCGCTGAACAACGCGGATTCGCCTGCGAGCCGAATGTCGGCTCCGAGCGTCAGGCACAGTCCCCCGCCGTACGCGGGTCCGTTGATCGCGGCGACGACCGGCTGGGGCATCGCACGCAAGGCGGGAACGACGTCGCTCATGTACCCCATCGCGCGAATGCCGGCCCGGGCCAGGCCGAGGCCGTCGAGATTGGGGGCGGCGCCCATGTCCTCGAGATCGAGACCGGAGCAGAAGCCCCGCCCCGCGCCGGTGAGCACCACCGCCCACACGTCGTTGTCGGCCCCGAGCTCGTCGATCGCGCCGTACAGCGCCTCGACCAGCCCGAACGACATCGAGTTGAGCCGCTCGGGCTTGTTGAGCGTGATGAGGCCGACATGCGGCAGGGGTCGTTCGACGATCGCAAGCGCCACGAGACCTCCGCATCTTTGGCACCGGGAACGGGTGCACTCTACGGGCACGGCCGGAAGCGCGCAGCACGCCGCGCCACTTGCGCGCGACCATCAGGTGATGGAGGGAATCGCGCGAGACGTGTGGGTCGAGGCCAACGACCGTGAGCTCGCCGGCCGGCTGGTCGTGCCCCCGATGCCGCTCGGCGTCGTTATCTTCGCGCACGGCAGTGGGAGCAGCCGCCTGAGCCCACGCAATCTCGCGGTCGCGGAGACGCTGCACCGGGCCCGGCTCGCGACCCTGCTCTTCGACCTCCTCGACGCGGACGAGGCGAACGACCGTTCGCGGGTGTTCGACATCCCCTTGCTTTCCGGCCGGCTCTCGACAGCGACCGAGTGGGTACGGCGCGAGCCGAGTGTCGGCGCGTTGCCAATCGGATACTTCGGAGCGAGCACCGGCGCGGCGGCTGCGCTGTGGGCCGCGGGCTCGACCGGTTCGATTGTGAGCGCGATCGTGTCACGGGGTGGACGGCCCGACCTCGCGGGCCCGGTGCTCGAGGCAGTGACCGCGCCCACGTTGCTCATCGTCGGCGGTGCCGACGAAGCGGTCCTCGAGGCCAACCGCGCCGCTGCGGCGCAACTGCACTGCGAGCACCGTGTCGAGGTGATCCCCGACGCGACGCATCTCTTCGAGGAGCCGGGTGCGTTGGCTTCTGTCGCGCGTCTCGCCTCGATCTGGTTCGTCGAGCACTTGAGTCACGCGAGCAGCCGCTGAAACGTCGACATCGGGTGGACTTGCGGCCATCGGGGCCGATCCGCCGCAGCCGACTCACCGCGGTGGTTGGGGGCGCGAGGTAGCTTGGGTGCCAGCTCCCGAAACACGAGACGTCGAACGGGCGTCTGTAACGAGGGAGTCGGGGGCCGGCAAGGATGGACAGCGGAAGGGCCACGGCTGCCACGCCCGGCGCGTGGGCGGCCGACCGGCCGCTTCCCCCGGGACGCCGGATCCCACTCCCCGGCGCGGCACCACGTTCGTGCGCCAAGTCAAGGGCCCACCGGGCGCGCCGACGCTGCTGCTGCTCCACGGCTGGATCGCCAGCGGCGCGCTCAACTGGTTCCGAGTCTTCGAGCCCCTCAGCCATCATTTCAATGTCATCGCGCCCGATCTTCGCGGCCACGCCCGGGGTGTGCGCAGCAACAAGCTCTTTCGCCTCACCGACTGCGCCGACGACTGTGCCGCAACGCTGGTCGAGCTCGACACGGGCCCGGTCATCGCGGTCGGCTACTCGATGGGTGGTCCAGTGGCGCAACTGCTGTGGCGCCGGCACCGCGATCTCGTCGATGGTCTCGTCTTCTGCGCCACTGCGGGCTTGTTTGTCTTCGGAACCCGCGAACGCGTGATCTTCACCTCCACCATGGCTGCTGCCGCGGGCACAACCCGGGTGGGCGGGCTCGTGGCCAGCATCCCGGGGATGCCCAATTGGGGGCCGCTCACGCGCGACATCATGCCCAGGTCGCTGCCCGGATGGGCATCGGGCGAGATGCGGCGGCACAATTGGCGGATGCTGCTCGAAGCCGGTCATTCCCTGGGTACGTACAACGCCCACCGCTGGCTCCCCGAGATCGACGTGCCCACCGCCGTGATGGTGACGCAACGCGACCGCGCGCTCGCCGCCAAGGTGCAGCTCGATCTCCGCGACGCGATCGCAGGTGCGTCGACGCACCCGATCGACGACGGTCACGTCGTGTGCGTAAAAGAGTCGTTCGCGCCGCTACTCGTCGACGCGTGCGACAAGGTGTCCGCCCGTATCGCCACTCGTTCGTAGGACGGCCATGCGTCGGATGGGTGGCCTCGACGCTGCGTTCCTCTATGGCGAGACGCCGTCGTGGCACATGCACGTGTCCGCCGTGCAGCTCGCCGACCCGTCGACTGCGCCGGGCGGCTTCAGCTTCGACCGCCTCAAGGAGCTCGTCGTCGCGCGCTTGCCGCAGGTGCCGCAGTTCCGCTGGCGACTGGTCGAGGCGCCGCTCGGACTGGGCCGCCCCGGCTGGGTCGAGGAACGCGACTTCGATCCCGACTACCACATTCGGCGCATCGGTTGCCCGGCGCCCGGCGGTCGCCGCGAGCTGGGCGAGCTCGTCGGCGACCTTGTCTCCTACAAGCTCGATCGCAGGAAACCGCTCTGGGAGATGTGGGTCATCGAAGGACTCGAAGACGACCGAGTTGCGATCCTCACGAAGGTGCACCACGCGATCATCGACGGTGTGTCGGGCGCAGATTTGGCGACCGTGCTCATGGACATGCAGCCCGAGCCCGCGGTGCCGCCGGCGGACGCGTCGATTGATTCGCTCGAGCACGAGCGCATGCCGGGCGGATTCGAGATGTTGGCACGCGGTGTCGTCTACACGATGTTCACTCCGTGGCGCGCGATGCGTTACGTGGGCCAGCTCGCAAGCTCGACGTTGACGTTCGCGAGCTTCATGCGCCGCGACGACGCACCGAAGATTCCGTTTCAAGCACCGCGCACGTCGCTGAATGCCGCCATTACGCCGCATCGCCGGTTCGCGTCCGCCACGGTGCCGCTCGCGTCGGTGAAGCAGGTCAAGGACGCGTTCGGCATGAAGCTCAATGACGTCGTGCTCGCATTGTGCGCCGGCGCGTTGCGCAACTACCTCGAATCACGTGGCGAGCTGCCCGACGCGCCGTTGATCGCGCAGGTGCCTGTGTCGCAGCGTACCGATGCCGATCGCGGCGAGGTGGGCAACAAGGTGGCGGCGATGTTCGCGTCGCTCGCGACCCACATCGACGACCCGGGCGAGCGGCTGCGCGAGATCCACGACAGCACGCAGAGCGCCAAGGAGATGCAGAAGGCGCTGGCCGCCAAGCGGATCATGGGACTCACCGACACGACCCCGCCCGGCCTCATCTCGCTTGCCACCGCGCACTTACACCGCGATGGGCCTCGACGGTCGCACGCCGCCGATCTTCAACGTGATCATCTCCAACGTGCCCGGTCCGCCGTTTCCCCTCTACATCGGCGGGGCGCGGCTGATCTCCATGTCACCGATGGGGCCGCTTCTTTACGGCGGTGGCCTCAACATCACCGTGCTGAGCTACATGGATCGGCTCGACTTCGGCTTTCTCTCGTGCCGTGAGGCGGTGCCCGATCCGTGGCTCATCGCTGATGGCATCCCGCCCGCGCTCGAGGAGTTGGAGAAGGCCGCGAGCGACCTCGCCTGAACCGATGGCTCACGTGATCGTGGGCGCCGCGCCAAAGAACTCCAGCAGCGCGGCAACGACCGCGTTCCGAAGACGTCGGACGCAACTGTCACGTCGTCCAGCGTCATTTCGGACATGCGGTTCTCCCGGGTGCACCGCGACGTTTAGGGGACCGAGTGCCGTTGGGAAAACGGGGGCATGACTATTGTCGGGATCCTCGTTGTCGTGCTCCTCATCGTGCTCATCATCTACTTCATCCGAAGAGCCTGACCCGCCGCAGCCGACATTCGCAGTGTGTCACCGCGCCGTGCGAAAGCCGTTCAGCTCGTCGACCGCGGCAGTCACCCCGCCGATCGTCGAGAAGTCGACCGCGATGAAGTTGGGCGTGTTGCCGCGCTCCGCACGGCAGCGGCGCGCCCGGTCGACCAGGAACTTCGTCGCGTTGACGGTGCCGGCATCAAAGCGACTGGGGGCGTCACGCTGGATCCAGTTGTTCATGAGGAACAGCTGCTTGTCGGTACCACCCCGATTGGGCGCGCAGTTCATCTCCGCGGGTGTGGCGAACGTGTAGGGCGTCTCCATGGAGTACTTCGAGAAGTTGACGTACCACGGGGCGGGGCCCTGGGCGCGTTCGGCGAAGACGACGACCCGCTTGCCGGACTTGATCATGGTTCCCAAGGTGGGCCAGGGCGCCCGCGGGTCGGGGTCGGGCGTGAAGACGTACTTGAGGAGGCCGCTCCGCTCGACGGCCGAAGCCGTATCGGCGGGCGAGATCGCGTCTTCGATGACGAGGGTGAAGACATCGTTCGGGTGATCGTGCACGAACGTCCGGATCTGGCGGAGGCCTGTGACCAGCGGGATTGCCCCGAAGCGGCAGAGCTGGTGACACAGCCACGGGCCGGGGCGCGGCGGGTTGGCGGCCGCGATCGCACCGAGCACGAGCGTGGCCTGGTCGGGTGGCAGCGTCGCCGCGAATTGCGCGGCAATGGCGGGGGTCTCCCAGTAATGGGTGTCGATGAGCAGCGCGTGCACACCACTGTCGAGCTGCGCCGGGATCGGTACGTCCTGGTTGGCCGAGATGAAGCGCTGGTCACTGACCGACATCGCGTTGTGCGTCGTCGCGTAGGCCACGTCGTCGTAAGGACGGTCGCAGAGCTCCGCGTGACCGTTGCACACCTGTGCCTCGCGCGCCGCTGGGGCGCGCCACGACGAGCAACGCCGCGATCAGCACGACGGCCGTCGCGCCGGCAACCGCGACCTCCGCGAGTCCACGCCGCCCGAGGTGGACGCCACGCGCACGAAGCCGCGGCACGACCACGTGCCAAGCCGCGGCGACGCCTCCGGCGACAACGAGGATGAGCGCCTTGTTGATCAGCTGCCGGTCGACTCCGTGGAAGAGGCGGTCCGCGACGTCGCCGATTAGTCGGTCGAGCTGGGGTGAGACGTGTGAATCGCCGAGGACGCCGCGCAGCGGGTTGCCCAGCATGAGCCGGGTGATGAGATAGATCGCGATCACGACGAGCCCGGTGGCGATCGCCGTGATCGAACGTGCCATCAGCGCCGAGCGCTTCCGGCGCCGCGCGACGCGCCCGATGCCGTAGAGAGTGCCTACGGCCAAGGCGATTGCAGTCAGTTCCACCAGGGGCAGGACCGTGCCGAGCAGGAACCGGATATGCGTAAGGTCCACCTTGATCGTCGTGTCGTCGGCGCTTTTGACTCCGTCGTCGATCGTGAAGTGGGTGCCGTGCGCGTCCTGACGGAGATCGACGATGACCTTCTCGGTGTGCTTGCGCGCATACTCGGGCACGAGCGCGCCGAGCGCGGTGCTCACGTCCCCGGCCGTGAGCGCCTGGCGCACCGGGAGCTGGACTGCCTGGCGTCTGGCCGGGTCGAGTGGTCGCAGCAACGCGTTCTCGACGTCGTTGATCTGCGCGGAGGTAAACGGGATCGTCGGCAGCGCGGCCGGCTTGCGTCCGGCCCCCAGATCGTTCGCGAACTTGACCAAGTTGCCCGCGAAGTCGTTGAGGTTACCGGCTTGGAGCGGACGCAAGCGAGAGATCCCGTCCGAGAGATAGACATCCGCGAACTCACGGATATTGTCGAAGATCGGTTGCAACGCGAAGATCGGGTCGAACTGCTTCTCCTCACCGCGCAGGTACCGCGTCAAGCCGCGCACGATCCGGTTGATGCTCGCCTGCAACGTCGCCGGCGGCAGCACGAGGCGGAGGTTCGCGGACACGAGCGACCGGTCAACGGGGAGGCCGGCGAGCAAGTCGGTCGTTTCACGTGCGAGCTTCGGATCGGGCAGCACCTCGTTGTAGATCCGGTCGTAGGTATGAGTATGTGAGATCGCGCGTGCGTACCAGTGCTCATCGAGCACCGTTGTCTGGAAGGTCGACAGCATCGCGAAGACGAGAAACGAGAGCCCGAACACGAACGCCAACCCGGCAAACAAGAGCCGATCGCGAGTCGGCCACGTCTTGAACGCTTCACCGCCACTTGCTTCACGGGTACTCGGCGGCTGCGACATTCAGCTCGGTGTGCTCGGCCGCTCGTCGAGCGAGCTCGAGGCGGGTCGCGAGCCGCGCGTCGACAACCAACGCTTCGAGCGCCGCTGTCCACGACTCGTAGTACGGACGTTGCGGGTCGGCTTCGATTGCAGAGATCAAACGCTGTCGGAACGCATCCCAGTCGAGGCCGAGGCTTTGCACGACGCCGATTGCGAGCGCCATGACGCGTCCCTGCCACGGCGCGTCGAAGACGAGCGCTCCGTTGTCGCGCGGCAACGCCGCCGGCCCGGGCATCTGCTGCACCTCGGGCGCCACGAGCTCGGTCACAGCCGCTCGACGCCGATCATCGAGTCGCGGGTGACGATCGCCGCGAGCTGCTCTTCGTCGGCGCCTTCCGTGCCCGCAGGCCGCTCGGGCAACACGAGGTAACGGACTTCGGCGCTGGAGTCCCAGACGCGGATCTCGGTGCCCTCGGGCACGCTGCAACCCATCTCGGCGAGCAGCGTCCGGGGTTCGCGCACCATGCGGGCGCGGTAGGGCGGGCTCTTGTACCAGCGCGGCGGAAGCCCGAGCACCGGCCACGGGTAGCACGAGCACAACGTGCAGACGACGACGTTGTGGAGCTGTGACGTGTTCTCGACGACGATGATGTGGTCGCCTTCGGGGCCACCGAAGCCCAGCTCGGCAATCGCCGCTGTGCCATCGCGCACCAGCCGTGCCCGATACTCGGGATCGACCCACGCCCGGGCCACGACTCGCGCGCCGTTCATCGGGCCGATGTCGTGCGCGTAGCTCTCGACGACTGTCTCGATGAACTCGGGCGCGATGATCCCCTTCTCCACGAGCAGCTCCTCGAGCGCCTGCGCGCGCCGTTCGACCTCCGTGAGCGGAGCGGGGTGATGGCCGTGGTCGTCGCTCATCGTCAGCTCCTCAGGCCGGTCGCAGGTAACGCTCGTACAAGTCCACGCAGACAGCTGTGTCGCGCTGGTCGGCGTCGCCCCACAACTGCGTCGCGTCGAAGCGGACGCCGTACGTGTGCTCGAGCACCTTCTCGTTGCGGTGCGCTTCGATCTCCGGCACCGGGAAGGCGCCGTCGACACGAACGATGAGGCCCCGCTGCCCGCGTACGTACCGCGGGCAGCGCGTGTGGCCGGCAAAGTGCGCGTCGACGACCTCTACGGCGTCGCCCACGGTGAACGCAGGCTCCGGCGCGCCCGGTGTCATGTCGACGTCATGCGGCCCGACGAGGATCGGCCCCGACAAGGCCGGGCGGCCGCCGCGACCAGTCAATTCAGCCGCCGAGATGATTCCTGCCTCGACCGCGAGGGTGGTTGCGCCGGTGAGCCAGTGCTCGTAATACGAGGAGCTCAGGTAGTGCGCGGGATCCATCCGTTCCATGGAATGTCGGAACATCGGCGTGTTGAAGCCCTGGAGGCTGATCGCAGCCGCCATCGCGAACACCCGCCCCTCCCATCTCTGGTGGAAGACGGGCTCGCCGGCTTCGATTTCCACGCGGCCGAAGCCCTGCATGCCGCCCAGATCATGGATGCCGTCCACGTCGGCATGAAAGCACAGCTGCCCCGGTGATGCTACGCGCGCCCAGTGGGCAGAGGACGAGCGAGCCCACGTCCATCGCGGACCGGGGCGGCTCTTCGTAGCGGAGGGCGTCGACCGGTTGAGACGCGCAGGCGCGGGCCCGGGCCGAAACCAGCCAGTACGCCGATGAGGGTCGTGCCGCCCATGACGCCGGCCGCCAGCCACGCGGGTACGCCGATAATGTTCGAGCTGCGGATGCCGTTGCTCGCCAGCTGCTTGTTGATCACCACATTGGCGATCAGGGTCAGGCCAAACGCGCTGGCGACCCCGCCGACGCCCCCCCAGAAACCCCGAGAACGCGGCTTCGGATGTGAACAGCCTGCGCGCGGTCCGACGAGCGACGCACGTCCGCATCACGCCGATCTCCCGCGTGCGCTCGAGCACCGCCATGACCATCGTGTTCACCGCGTCGTTGCAACCACCAACGCGATCGCGCCGATGGGTATCGACGGCGCTTTTTGGCGGCTCGGGGCAGTCGGAGAGGCGGCGCGCGAACGTGAGGAAAACGGTATGAATCCGCCAAACCGCTTGGCACGACGCCGCGGAACGTGGATCGCGGACGCCGGATGACAGACCACCCTCAAGCGCTGCACACACTTTGACGATGTGCTCTGAAGGCGCCAAGGGAGGCCGTCGGCTTTCTATCCAGCGCGCCAGGAAGCTGAGTATCTCGTCATGATGCCTCCCGGGGAGCTCCGCCACCCCAGAGCGTGGGTGCTCGCGACGTCGACCGCTCCCTCAAATCGACGGTCGCAGCGATGAAGATGAACCTGCGCCGCAAGGAGAGCGCTGCGGGCCCCGCGGCCGAGCTCCCGGAGGTGGTGCGCCGCGCTCGGGCCGCGAAGATGCCGATCGGCCAGCTCCTCGTCACCCAAGGCGCGATCTCGAATGATCAGCTCACCGCCGCGCTCGGGACGCTGCTCGAACATCCGGGCCGCCGGCTGGGTGAAGCACTGATCGACCTCGGCGCGATCAGCGAACGCGACTTCTTGAAGGCGCTCTCGGACCAGCTCCAGATTCCCTTGGTCGACCTGCGCCACACGACTCCCGAACCGGACGCGCTCGCCCGTCTGCCCGAGGCGATGGTGCGCACAGACCATGTGCTTCCGCTACGTATCGAGGACGGCGCGCTCGCTGATCGCGATCTCCGCGGATCCGACCGACGAGCTTCTGGCTCGGGTCAGCGAATTCGCGGGGATGCCGGTCCGGATGGAGCTTGCGCTCAGCGACGACATCGACCGCGCCCTGAACCGGTCGTACGATGCGCTCGGCGAGCTCGACCAATACCTTGTGGCATTCGATGCCGAGGATTCCTTGCGTGCCGCCGCCGAGACGGCCGAGGCTGCCGACGACAACGCGCCGGTCGTGCAGGTTGTCGACCGCATCATCAGGCAGGCGGTGCGTTCGCGCGCCTCCGACATTCACATCGAACCACAGGACACCCAGGTACGCGTGCGTTTCCGCGTCGACGGTGCCCTGCACGACGCGGCGTCGCTTCCCGTTGGCATGGGCCAGGCCCTCGTGAGCCGCATCAAGATCATGGCGGACATGAACATCGTCGAACGCCGCCGAGCACAGGACGGCCAGCTCGAAGTGACGGTCGACGGTCGGTCGCTCGACGTGCGCGTCGCCGTCGCTGCCACGATCTGGGGCGAGAAGGTAGTGCTGCGACTACTGGACAAGAGTCAATGGCTGCACGAGGTGGGACGCCTCGGCATGGCCGCCGACACGAGCGAGCAGTTCTCGAAACTCATCCGCGCCCCGTTCGGCATGGTCATCTGCGCCGGACCGACCGGCAGCGGCAAGACCACGACCCTGTACGCGGCGTTGACCGAGATCAACGACCCGTCTCGCAACATCACGACAATCGAGGACCCCGTCGAGTACGTGCTGCCCTCGATCAACCAGATCCAGATCAACGAGCAGGCCGGCATCACCTTCGCCGGCGGTTTGAAGTCGATCCTGCGACAGGATCCCGACGTCATCCTGGTCGGTGAGATCCGCGACGTCGAGACCGCGCGCATCGCGGTGCAGTCCGCGCTCACCGGGCACTTCGTGCTCTCGTCGTTGCACGCGACCGACGCCACTGCTGCCCTTCACCGGTTCATCGACATGGGCATCGAGTCGTTCTTGATCGCGTCATCGGTTCTCGCGGTCGTTGCCCAACGTCTCGTTCGTCGGATTTGCTCGGCATGCAAGGAGCCGTACATGCCGCACATCGACGAGCTCGCGTCGTACGAACGCTGGGGCGGTACCGACAAGACGACCTTTTTTCACGGGGCGGGCTGCAACCTGTGCGCTAACACGGGCTTCTCCGACCGCATCGGGGTCTACGAGCTCTTGCGGATCTCCGATGCGATGCGCCGTCTCGTCGTCACGCAAGCGTCGCAGGCCGAGCTGCGGGCTCTGGCCGAGCAGGAGGGGATGCGGACACTACGCGAAGAGGGACTGCGGCTGATCGACAAGGACGTCACCACCGTGACAGAGCTCCTGCGAACCATCTACGTCGCCTAGCCGAGCTGAAGGACGCGAGGCCCGCCATGCCCAAGTTCAGATATATCGCTTTTGACACGACCGGCAGCAAGGTGAGCGGCGTGCTGGTCGGTGCGACCGCGGTGCGCGTGCGCAACGACCTGATCAACCAATCGTTCCAAGTCGCCGAGGTGAAGCCGAAGAAGAGCATCTGGCAATTCGAGATCACGAAGAAGAAGATCAAGCGGGCGCAGTTGATGAACTTCTCGCGCCAGCTCGCAGCGTTCCTCCGCGCCGGCATCCCGATTCTCGACTCGCTGACCGCGCTTGCCGACAATGTCACGAGTCCTCTCCTCAGTAGTGTGCTCGTCGACGTCGCGGACAACTTGCGCACGGGTACGCCGCTCTCCGACGCGATGGCTGCCCACGCGGGGTTGCTCCCCAGCTACTACATCGGCATCTTGCGGTCTGCGGAGCTCACGGGCCAGCTCGACACGGTGCTCGACCAACTCGCGAATTACATCGAGCGCGACCTCGAATCGAGACGGGCGGTGAAGTCGGCACTGACCTATCCGGCGGTGATCTGCGGCATGGCAGTGCTCACGGTGACGATCCTCGTCACCTTCGTGCTGCCAAAGTTCCAGTCGTTCTTCAAGAGCTTCAACGCCAAGTTGCCGCTCCCGACACGAATGCTGCTCGCCGCGTCCGGCTTCGTGCAGAGCTGGTGGCCTGTGATCGTGTCGACACTTCTGATTGTCGCGGTCGCAGTGTTCATCACTCTGAAGATGGAGCGCGGCAAGGCCCTGCGGGATCGTGTGCTCCTCCGAGTCCCGGTGCTGGGCGACATCGTGCGCACCTCGGTGATCGAGCGCTTCTTTCGCATCCTGGGATCGATGCTGGGTGCCGGCGTGCCGGTGCCGGAATCGATGGCGGCCGCCACCGAAGGCGCCAACAACCGTGCCTACGCGCGTGGGCTCGCCGGCGCACGCGACGCGATGCTGCGCGGCGAAGGACTGGCGGGTCCGCTGGCCACGACCGGGCTGTTCCCGGGCGCGGCGTCGCAGATCCTGCAAGTCGGTGAAGACACGGGAACGCTCGATCGGCAGCTCGGACTGGCGGCGGACTTCTACCGGGCGGAGCTGTCGCACAAGGTCAAGCGGATGACGTCGTTGTTCGAGCCTGCGGTCATCCTGATCATGGGCGGGATCGTCGGGTTCGTCGCGATCGCTTTGGTCTCCGCCATGTACGGGATCTTCAACCAGGTGAACATCAAGTGAGGCCGCGGCGCGTCCGCGGTGAGCGGGGCGAGACGCTGCTCGAGCTGCTCGTGACCGTCGTCATCATGGGCGCCTGCTTCGTCGCGATCCTCGGCGGCATCGCAACGACCTTCATGGCGACCGACAGCCATCGCCAAGCGGCGACGGCCGAGGGTGTGCTCCGCAGCTACGCCGAACGAATCGAGGATGCGAACGATGTCGCCTACGTCAACTGCGCGACGACCGCCACCTACAGCCCCGCGGACTTCACCCTGCCGGCCGCGGGCTGGAGCGCGTCGGTGACGAGCGTGCTCTTCTGGCAGGGCGACACGCCGCCGACGTTTACCGGGACCTGCTCTCCCGACAATGGTCTGCAACAACTCACCCTGCGCGTGCAGTCTCCGGCGGGCGGCCACCAGTCGACCAGAACGGTCGTGATCGTGAAGCGCGAACCGTGACTACGCCTCGCGGCGACGACGGCTTCACCCTGGTCGAGCTTCTCGTCGCAATCACCATCCTGGGCGTCATAGCCCTACCGCTGTCGACGGCGATGACCACCGGCTTGCGCTTCATCGGGCGGTCGGACCAGAAATTCAACGACTCCCGCAGTGCGTTGATCTCCGCCGCGTACTTCGCGGGTGACGTCGCCGCCGCCAACACCGTCGTGCCCAACGACGCGTCCGCGTGCGGCGGCGGCACTGCGCTGGTGAGCTTCGGCTCGAGAGACGCCACGGCCGGCGTGGCTGCGCCGGTGAACACCGAGGTGTCGTACGTGTACGACACCTCGGTCGCGGCCAACCAGAAGCTCCTGCGCAAGTCCTGCGTCAATGGCGGTGCCGCGACCACCTCGACGGCCGCCGTCTCGCTTGGCGCGGCACCTGTCGTCACCTGCTTCGATACGGCCGGAGCGCTGAAGGCGAGCTGCGCGGCCGCGGACCGCGTGAAGATGGTCGTCACGCAAGCGGCCAACCTGGCGAGCCCGAGCGACCCGACGCCCGCGGCGTACACCTTCACGCTCGAGGGCACACGCAGGCCGAAGTGAGACGGCTCCGCAAGGCCACGCATTCGCGCGAGAGCGGTACGAGCCTCGTTCTCGCGCTCGCCATGGTGACGCTGATCAGTGTGGTGCTCGTGACCGCGCTCGGATTTGCGACGACGAGCCTGCACACGCTCAGCGTCGTCGACACGCAACGGTCGACCGCCTACGCCGCCGACGCCGCCATCCAGACCGCAATCGAAACGCTGCGCAGGGACGCGACCGCGGGCACGACCGCGAACGGCACCGCGTGTCCCACCGTGAACTACCCCGCGACCGGTAGCCAGCCGGCAGCCGACGTCACGTGCTCGGTCGTGACGTCGCGCGGCCTGGGCTTTCCCGGTGTCAGCGAGCCTCCGTACGCGATCTGGGCGGTCGGCAACACCGCGACCGAGACCGGTATCAACTTGGGAACGCTCAAGGTCAACGGGCCTATCGCGTCGAACTCCCCCGCCAACGGCACGGGCGGCTTCAACAGCGTCGCTGCAACCAGCCTCAACCTCACCGGCCACACCGTCGACGCCAAGGGCACTTGCAGCGGCACCATCACGGTGACCGCCTCCGCCGACAAGCGCTGCAGCACGGCATTGAGCTACCCCGACCCGAGCTATCCACGGCAGGCGCTGCCCAGCCCGCTCCCGACGCCCAACCCGGCGGGTACCTGCGCGGTGACGAACGGAGTGCTGACGTTCTCGCCCGGCTACTACACGAACGACGTGCTCTTCCAGAGCCCCACGTACACCGTGAGCGGCAAGAGTTGCAGGACAGGGCTCCTCTACTTTTTGCCCGGCGTGTACTACTTCGATTTCGGATTTGATCCGGCGTTCACCGACACGATCTGGAACGTTTCGGCTTCGCAGACCATCGTCGGCGGCGAGTTGAAGGGCTGGGACCCGAACGTCGCCAACTCGGCACCGCCCGCCCCGGCCGGCGGCAACACCGGAGCATGCAAGAGCGAGGCTGACGGTGGCACGCAGGGCGTGCAATTCGTGTTCGGCGGGGTGTCACAGATGAATGTGACGACGACGGGTTCGCGCAGTCGAGCTGTCCGCGGACCCGACACCGGTCGGTACCAGCCAGCAAATCGCGATCTTCGGCCAGCCAACCGGGGCCAGCCCGAGCCCGACGACGGTCACCCGGGAGGCCACCGCCTCGGTGGGCACGGGGAGCGCTGCCTGGACGGGGCTGTCCCCCGTGAACAAGGTCCTGCCGATCTCACCAAGTACCACGGCGATCGACGGCCTGGTCGCAAGCAACAACCTGCCGTCGAGCAATCCGGCATCGACGTCGTCGATGCTGCTGAACGGGTACGTGGCGGCGGTCGTACCGGCGGGCGCGGTCAACGTGAGCTACACGCTCAACGTCGCCCACCAAGAGACAGGCGCCGCCAACGGGGACGTCGCCGCCCTCACGGCGACGATCGGATCCTGCGTGCTCACAGTGCCCATCCACCGAACGACCGCCACAACCCCACCGGTCACCGACGCGCTCACGAACACGGCCTTTCCTTGTCTCGCCGCCGCGGTCGCGAGCAACTTCAGCGTCACCTTCGTCACCACCGCAAAGAAGAGCAAGGCGATCACCGAGAACCTTGACGGGATCAACCTTGTCGTGACCTACACCGCTCCGGCAGTCCGCGCCGAGAGCGGCTGCCTGCTAACCGACATCGTCAATTGCAACCTGCTGAAAGTCGGCGGCGCGAACACCTCGAAGGTCTATGTCTGGGGCACCGTGTACGCCCCGCTCGGTTCGGTCTTGACCGACTCCTCGAGCACCAGCGTCTGCGAGTTCCGTCGGGGCGTCGTGGCTCGAAGCGTGAAGAGCACCGGCACCGAGCCGGCAGCCGCGACGACCTACAGCCTCGGCGCCGGTTCGCCCGCGGTCGGCCCGACGCGCGTCCTGCTGCTCACCGCCAGTGTGGGTGGCACGCCGAGAGTGCGCGCCCTCCTGTCGTACGTCGACGGGCCGTCCCTCGGGATCTCGCTCCAGATCGTGTCCTGGAATGTCCTTCGTTGATCGCTTTCGAAGACGCCGACACGGAACAGGTCCTGCGATTCCGCTCAAGGCCTCGGACTGAATGTCGACATAACCCACAGAGGGCATTCACCCAAATCCAGACTGGAAGGTAACGCCGATGTTTCGTCAGATGAGAAAGGCCCGCAATCCCGAGGGCGGCTTCACGCTGGTCGAGCTCCTGGTCGTCATCGTGATCCTGGGCGTCCTCGCGGCGATCGTGGTGTTCGCCGTCAGCGGCGTCAGCAACAAGTCGAAACAGGCTTCGTGCAACACCGACGTCAACGTCGTGCAGACGGCCGAAGAGGCCAACTACCGCGCAGACCAACGCGTACGCCACGATTCCAGCGCTCGTGACGGCGAAGTACCTTCGCGCCGCCCCCAGCACCACGAACGGGTACGTGATCAGCGCAGACGCGGTAACGGGCGCCGTGACAGCCGCTCCCCTCTGCTCGACCCTGTAATCCGCAAGCGCGACCGACGGCGGGAGAACCTTCGGGTGCTCCCGCCTCGTCGCGCCCGACGGCGCTCAGTAGGTGTTCAGATCACGCGGCGCAACGGTCGCTCGACCTCGGCCGGGTACAGCGTGCGCGAGATCGCTTCGTCGTACTCGATCAGGCCGGCGGCGATCCGTTGCGTCAGCGACGTCTCGAGCGTGTGCATGCCTTCATTGCCACCCATGGTGATCTGGTTCCGCAGCTGACTCGACCGGCCTTCGCGCACGATGTTTCTCACGGCATGGTTGGCGATCAGCACCTCGAATGCGGCCACTCTTCCCCCATCGACTTTGGGAATCAGCCGTTGTGAGCACACCGCCTGGAGGGATCCCCCGAGCTGGGCGCGGATCTGCGCCTGGTGCTCGGCCGGAAACGCGTCGACGATCCGGTCAACGGCCTGCGCAGCATCGTTGGTGTGCAAGGACGCGAATACGAGGTGCCCGGTCTCGGCCACTGTGAGCGTGGCTGCAATGGTCTCTGTGTCTCGCATCTCGCCCACCATCACGACATCGGGATCCTCGCGGAGCACCGCGCGGACGGCGCGAGCAAACGAGATCGCATCGATCCCGATCTCGCGCTGGTTGACGGCCGAACGTTTGTGCTCGTGCAGGTACTCGATGGGGTCTTCGATGGTGACGATGTGGCACGCACGTTGCTCGTTGATGTGATCGATCATCGCGGCCAGCGTGGTCGACTTGCCGGAACCGGTTGGCCCGGTGACGAGCACGAGGCCGTGCGGGAGCCCGACGACACGCTCGAAGACCGGCGGGAGCAGGAGCTCCTCGAATGTCGGGATGTGGAAGGGGAACAGCCGTAGCGACAGCGCCGCGGCGCCCCGTTGATGAAAGGCGTTGGCCCGGAATCGCGCGAGACCCGGCTTGCCGAACGAGAAGTCGACCTCCAGGTCGGTCGTGAAGGCCTCGTGCAGGTCGGCGCTGAGCACGGCATCGACGATCTGACCGGTCTCGACCGCGGTCAGCTCGTGGTCCTTTATCGGCACGAGCTCGCCGTCGACGCGCAGCAACGGCGGTGACCCTGCTGTCAACAGCAGATCGCTCGCGCCACGACTGCAAAGTTCTTCGAGATAGGCGTCGATGACGCGGAGATCGAGCTCTGTCACTCCCCCATTCTCGCGCGTGAGGGCATGTGGAGTGACCGACGACGTTTGTGCACCAGCGTGCCCTATAGGGGCCACTTTTGCACAAACGGTGGGCGGATTCGGTGGGACGTTTCGGGATGCGTTTCGGCGGGAGGTTTCATAGGTTCTTGCCTATGGACGATCTCGACACCACCCGCTGGAATGGCGTGCAGGCACGCGACCTCGCGAAGGACGACGTATTCGTCTACGCGGTGCGCACGACTGGTATCTATTGCCGGCCGAGCTGCGGCGCGCGACGTCCGCGGCGTGAGAACGTCGTGTTCTTCTCCACGCCCGCGGCTGCGATCGCCGAGGGCTTTCGCGCGTGCCGCCGGTGCCATCCGGATCAACGCCGCACCGAGGATCCCGGCACTGCCTCGGTCCTGGCTGTGTGCCGCCGGCTCGAGCACCCCGACGAAGACCACGATCCCGCTCGTCTCGCCGCTCGGGTCGGATGGAGCAAGCGCCATCTTCAACGCCGCTTCGCCAAGACGGTCGGCGTGTCGATGCCGGCGTATCGGCGCGCGATGCAGGCCGAGCGTGTGCGCGCTGCTCTCCGTTCCGGCGCGAGGGTCACCGCAGCGGTGTTCGATGCGGGCTACGGCTCGGCGCGCGCGTTCTACGAGCACCGGCGCGCCCCGGCTCGGCATGAACCCCGCCGACTACGCCGCGTCCGGGCGCGGCCATCACATTCGCTTCACCGTGCTGGACAGCGCACTGGGGTGGATTCTCATTGCGGCGACCGACCTCGGGATCTGCGCGGTTCGCATCGGCACGGATCCTGACAACCTCATCGAGCGGCTCGGTGACGAGTTCGGCGCCGCGATCCTCGATCGCGATGATCGTGAGCTCGCGGACATTGGCGCCGCGGTCCACCGCGCTCTCCGAGGGCGTGGGCGACCCCGACCTCCCGATCGATGTCCGGGGCACCACGTTCCAGGTGCAGGTCTGGGAAGCGCTCCGTCACATTCCGGCGGGCACGACCATCTCCTACCGGGAGCTGGCGGTGGTGATCGGGCGCCCCACGGCGGCGCGCGCGGTTGCGAGCGCGTGCGCGGCCAACCCCGCCGCCCTGGTGATTCCATGTCATCGCGTCCTGCAGTCCGACGGCGCGATCGGTGGCTACCGGTGGGGGCACGACGCGAAGGAATCCCTTCTCGCGGCGGAGCGACGGGCGGATCGAAGCGCTCCGCGGACCAACGCCTCGTCGGGTCGGGGCAACACGCGAACGCGGGAGGGACCGCCATGAGCGCGACAACGTGGGTGGCGCTGCTGCGCGGGATCAACGTGGGAGGCAAGAAGCGCGTGGCGATGTCCGATCTGCGTGCGCTGCTGGAATCACTCGGCTACCGCGACGTCGGGACCTACTTGCAGAGTGGAAACGCGGTGTTCACTGCCGCGCGCGGGAAGGCGAAGGAGCTCGAGCGACGCATCGCGTCGGCGATTGACGCCGAGCTCGGGCTCGACGTGAAGGTGCTCGTCCGCACGGCAACGGAGCTCACGACCGTCATCGACGAGAACCCCTTCGCGACGCGGCGCGCCGATCCCAAGCAGCTTCACGTGGTGTTCCTGTCCGCGGCGCCGGCGTCGAACAAGATCGCGAGTGTCGACCGCGACCGACTTGCCCCCGACCAGTTCGAGCCGGGAAGCCGAGTGTTGTATCTGCGGCTTGTCAACGGGATCGCGGGGTCCCGGATGCCGGACTGGGAACGGGCCCTCGGGCTCACCGCGACGACTCGCAACTGGAACACGGTCACGCGGCTGCACACGCTCGCTGCCGGGTGACGACGGAAGCATCACGGGCGATCCGGCTGGTACGGTCCACAGTCCCGGCGGCAAGGAGGACAGCGTGCCGAGCAGGGAAGCCTTGTCGCTCTGGGCCGAGTTCGAGAAGGGACCGAAGCAGGTCGACCTCGACCTCGCGGCACGCCGGCTCGCGGGCGAGCACGCGGAGGACGTCACCAGCGAACCTATCGGTGTCAACTATCGCGACGCGCCGGAGGTCGGCGGCATCTGGGCCGAGCCCGTCGCGGCGCGCAAGGGTGTCACGATCCTCTATCTCTTCGGCGGCGGTTACGTGCTCGGCTCCCCCGCGTCACGCCGCAAGACGGCGGGCCATATTGCGAACAAGGCGAGGGCCAGGGTGCTCGTGCCGTCGTACCGCGTCGCGCCGGAGCATCAGTTTCCGGCCGCGCTCGACGACGCCGTCGCCGCGTACCGTTGGCTGCTCAGCGAGGGCGCCGACGCCGCGCGAACGGTCGTCGCCGGCGACTCATCCGGCGGCGGGCTCGCGATGGCGACCCTGCTCGCGCTGCGGGAGTCGGGCACGGCGATGGCGGCCGGGTGCGTCGCGATGTCACCGTGGGCAGACCTTGGCTGCGAGGGCGAATCGATGCGGACACGTGCAGGTGTCGACATCATGTGCACGCGTGACAGCCTGCGCGAGATGGCGGGCTGGTATCTCGGCTCGCACGACGCGAAGGACCCGCTCGCTTCACCGGTCGACGCCGACCTCGGTAAGCTCCCGCCGCTCCTCGCGTTGGTCGGCAGCGACGAGGTGCTCCTCGACGACGCGCGGCGCCTCGTGGTGGGTGTTGCGCAAGGCGGTGCCGACGCAACCCCGTTCGTCGGGGCGGGGATGCAGCAGGTCTGGCCGACGTGGGCCGGCGCGCTGCCGGAGGCCGACGCAGCGATCGCGATGATCGGCGAGTGGGTGCGCGCCCACACAAGCGCCTAACCCGGATCGGGCGTTACCGCGTCGTCGAGCGTCGGCGCAGCGGGTGCGCCTCGAAAAACCTCCAACTGACCTCGTCGGCCGCGATCGAAAACGTCGTCGGACCGAGGAGGCTCCGGACGGCCCCCGTCACCCCGCTCCCGGGCCACGTGTGGCCGCCGCCCTCGATTCGGTAGAGCTCCACCGTGGCGTCGTCGGGGCACCGGTACGCGATCAGCGTGACGTCGCTCGCGACCTTCGTCGTCGTCGGTCGCGGCGCGCAGTGGTTTCGAGCCGCCCAGTCGGCCGTCATCTTCGGGACCGGCTCCTTCGTCACCAAGCCCTGCGTGCCCGTCTGGCCCAAGGTCCGGCCCGAGCCATCAGGGGCCGGAAGCGCGAGGCCCTTCGAGCCGAGGCCGCCGGTGTACGCAACCACCGGGTCCACGGTGCCGTGGAAAGCGACGACCGGCACGGGCCGGGCCGGCTTGCAGCCCTTGATGTTGCGGATACCGGCGACGGGAGCGGCCGCGGCAACCCGGTCGGCGTACTCGCACGCGACCGCCGAGGTCATGAACGCGCCGTTCGACAAACCGGTCACGAACACGCGGTTCTGGTCGACGCACACCGTTGCTTCGACCTGATCGAGCATCTCACCGAAGAACTTCATGTCGGCGGAGCCGAGCGTGGCGTTCCACAGCGGAATCGCGCCGAGGCCTGCGGGTGTGACCGTCACGAACCCGTGTTGATCGCCGTATGGTCCGAGCCCACTGACGATCGTCTGGATATACGCGCTCTCGCTGTAGCCGTGGAAGTCGAACACGAGCGGCATCGGCGTCGTCGGCTGGTACGAGGGCGGCACGTGCCGGTAGTAGGAGCGCGCGGCGCCGGATGTGAGCGTCACTTGCTCCTGCCCCGGCGTGACGGCATTTGCGGTGTCGCGGCATCCGGGAGACGGAGCGGCGGCCACGCTCGCGGCCGGGGTCACTGCGGACGTCGACACGGTTGTCGAAGCGGTCTTCGACGTCGCCCTCTGGCCGCCGCCGCTGCTGCCACTGCACGCAACGAGCACCAGCGCGATGAGCGCACAGATGTATCCGTCTCTCACCGCGCGTTCTCCTACAAGTCGGCGCTCTGTTTTTCGCTGCGATCCTATGGCGCAGTAGACACCGTGAGTCGTCGGGCCGGCGCGCTGACCGCCGGTGCGGGCTGCGAGAACGGCGGTACGACGGCGCTGCTTTCGCGTCCGAAGCTTTCGTACACGAACCCGTGGTGCGCCATGGCGACGGGGTCGAGCGCGTTCCGGCCGTCGATCAGCAGTGAGCCGCGCATGACGTACCGGAGCGCGGTGAAGTCGAGCGAGAGGTATTCGGGCCACTGGGTCACGAGCACGATCGCGTCGGCGCGCCGTGCTGCATCGATCGGATCACCGACAATGCGAAGCTCCGGCAACTCGGCGACGCTCGTCACGACGGGATCGTGGGCACACACGGCGGCGCCGGCCACGATCAGCCCGCGGGCAATCTCGAGTGCGGGCGCGTCGCGGAGGTCGTCGGTACCGGGCTTGAATGCGAGACCGAGCAGACAGATGCGTTTGCCGGGGAGCGTCTTGAGGCGCGCCTTCACCCTGTCGACGACGGCGCGACGTTGTCGCGTGTTGATGCTGGCCGCAGCCTCGAGGAGCGGCGCTCCGTGTCCGTAGTCTGCGGCGGTCTGGATCAGCTCGGAGAGGTCCTTGCCGAAACACGAGCCGCCCCAGCCGACCCCGGCGTCAAGGAACTGCGACCCGATGCGGGAATCGAGCCCGATCGCTGTCGCCACGCCGGAGATGTCGGCGCCGACGAGATCGCAAATCGTCGCGAGCTCGTTGATGAAGCTGATCTTGGTCGCGAGGAACGCGTTCGAAGCGTACTTGACGGTCTCGGCAGTGAGCAATCCGGTCCGGACAAGTGCGGGTCGTTGGTCGGGCACGCCGCCGGGGAAGCTCTGCTCGATGACGGGCTGCAGCACCTCGGCAACACGATCGGCTGCCGCGTCCGCGTCGCTGCCGAGGAGGATCCGCTCGGGATGCAGGAAGTCTTGAATAGCCGTTCCTTCGCGCATGAACTCGGGACACGACACGATCGACACGAGCTCGTCGATGGGTATGCGCCCTTCGTACGCGTCTTCAATCGCTGAGGCGAGCCACGGGCCACTCCCGATCGGCACCGTGCTCTTGGTCACGATCACGCGGGGCGTGTGGATGGTCAAGCCGATCGCGGTCGCCACGGCGCGGACGGCTGCCATGTCGGCGTGTCCGTCCGGCCCTGCCGGTGTCCCGACGCACAAGAAGATCACTTCGGAGCGGTCGAGTGCGACGGCGACGTCATCGGTGAAGTGCAGTGTGCCCGCAGCCACCGTCTGGATGAGGAGCTCCGAGAGGCCCGGCTCGTAGAACGGGCACGTGCCGCGTTCCAGAAGCTCACGCTTGTGCTGATCGGACTCGACCACGATCACGTTCGCGACCGAGCGAGGCGAGACACGCCGCGACAACGGTCCCCACATATCCGCTTCCGATAACGGCGACACGGTTCTTCCCGGTCGCCGCCGGCGGCGGCTCTACCTGTTGGTCGCGCTTCCACGGGGTCACGGCGGCGGTGCTCCTGACCCGTATCGGGCGTCGGCCACGCCGGCCGCGAACGCCTTCGTGGTTGCATCGGAGTACTGGATCGCCCAGTCACACGGCGACGTGCCTCCCGCTCCGCAGCCGGTTTCCTTCGACTCGTTGAACCACACGAAACCGAAGATGTCCGGGTTCGCGAGCAAGCCGGCGAAGAAGCTGTCAATCCATTCGACGCGCGTCGCCTCCCCCGTACCGGCTGATGTCTCGGTGATGAGGATCGGCTTGCCCGGTGCCACCGTCCGAAGAGCGCCCAGCGTCATGTTGAAGGTCGCGGCGAACGACGGGACCTGATCGAGCACGTCTTTGCGGTAGTACCCGTTCATCCCGACCCAGTCGACATAATCGGCGCCCGGGTAGTACTTGCCGATGGACTTGTCCTTCAGCGTGTCGATCCGGTTCACGCTCCACACCCAGAGGACGTTCGTGACACCCTCGGCGGCAAAGAGATCGTGCACGTGCTTCCAGGCCAACACGTAGTCGCCGGGCGCATTGCCGTTCATGCTCTCCGACCACGAATACCAGTTCCCGTTCATCTCGTGCGCAAAGCGCAGCGCGACCGGCAGGCCTTGCGCCTTCGTCGCGTCGGCCCACTGCCTCAAATAGTCGTCGTACACGCCGCTGTAGAGGTCGCGCAGCTTCGGTTGCCCGATTGCGCTGTCCTGGAGGACCGGCTCGAACGAGATCATGGGAAGCTCCCCTCGTGCCCAGCTCGTCCGCCACTCCTCCGCGGGGTACGGCTGCGAGAAGTCCGAGAAGAACAGCACGCTGTCGGGCGTCTTCCCGGCGGCCGCAGAGAACGCATCCACCTCGCCCATGTACCCGGGCGCCTGGAGCGTGTGCACGCCGTAGATTCGCTCTTGCGGTACCCGCAGTTCCTCGACGGACGGCACCCGCGGCGCCGGCGGTGGTGGCGGGGTGACCTGCGGACCGCCGGGCAACTGTCCGCACGCGATGCCGTCGCCGTTCCCATCCATTCCCGCGAGGCCCACGGGATCCGCGTTGAACGCAGCTTGGGCCGCCGGTTGGGTTGCGAAGTCATCGCAGGTCACGGGAGGCGTCGTCGTCGGAATGGGTTCGGCGACGGCGCTCGAACCGGTGGCTTGCGCGACGTGGACCGCCGAGGACGTTCCCTTCGACTTCGCTGCAGACGATGACGCGTCGCGCGGTCTTCGCGGCGGGCCGCTCGCTCGACGCGGCTTTCGCCGGGAGCGCGACATGCTTCGGTTCCGTCGTGGCGCTGTGCGGGCGGCTCTTGGCCCTCTTGTGTGGCGCGACATGCGGTGTCTTGGGCTTGATGCTCGTCAGCAGGTCCGTACCGGTCGGCGACAGCACGACGAACGACGAGATTGCGAAGAGCGTGATGAACGCGATTGCGTTGAAGGTCCACGTTCCGACCCAACGTCCCCACCACGATGCCGGCGCAGTGCCGACCAGTTGCTCGGGCAGCGCGTCGGTCACATTGGGGGTGGTAGTCAGCTTCATGGCGGTTCCTCACGAGGATTGATGGGTACGTGCCGGACGGTTCGATCAGTTGTGGTACATGACTCCTGCGACGACCAATGTCGTCGCCATGAGATACGGAATGGCGATCTGCAGGCTCCTGCTCTTCTCGCCGACGTAGCCCCCCGACCGCGTCCCCCAACCGCCGGTGTGCGCCATGCGCACGAAGCCGAAGAGGCGAATTGGCATGAGGAAGAACGTGCTGATGATGACGAACGCCGGGATGCGGACGATGTCGCCCGGGTGTTGTCGAAGATGCCGCGCCTGGCGAACACTCGACGACAACACACTGGCGAGCACAGTGAACGCGATGATGAGCGCAAGGCTCTCCGCGCGGCCATATTGCGCGACGAAGCCGGCGAAGAGATTCGCCTCCTTGTGCGTCGCGGTGCGGAACATCCAGCCGCCGAGGACGCCGAGCAGGAGGAAGGGCCCGAGGATGTCATTGAGGTAGAAGCAGGCCAGCGTCTTGGCGTGCCGAACCATCCACGGCAGCATCCGCAGCGTGTTGTACTGGCTGCCACGCGCCCAACGGAACTGCTGCTTCGCGCACTTGTGCCACGTCGTCGGCGCGTCGGTGTAGACGAGACTCGTCGACTGGTACACCGTGCGGTAGCCCTGCTTCAACGTCTCGTTCGTGAGCGTGCGGTCGTCGGAGACCTCGAGGAAGACGCCGAGGAACTTCGCATTGAGGAATGCGGGCATCGCCTCGATGAGCACCGAGCGCCGGAATGCGATCGTCCGCCCCGGCAGACAGCCGACCGTGCCGAGCGAGCTCATCGCCGGCATGGAGTAGAGGTTGCGAACGTTCTCCATCCAGTCGGCCCACCGCGTGAGCACGTGCCGGTGCGGCGCGAGGATGCGCTGGCGGGTCGTCACACCTCCGTTGGCGGGATCGGCGAACGGCTTGAGCAGCTCGGAGAGCGTGTCGGGCGTCCAGATCGTGTCCGAGTCGACGAGCACGACGATGTCACTGGTAGCTGACTCGAGGCCCAGCCGGACCGCGTTGCGCTTGCCGGCCACCGCGGTCCACGTCCACTGCACCTCAAACTCGTCGCTGAGGCGTTCGATCATCGGGTTGCGCGGTCCGTTGATCACCACGATGAGCTCGTCGGGCTCCTGCGCAACGATTCGCTGGAGCACCTCTCGAAACATGTCTTCCGGTTCGTCCACAACTGGGATGATCACGGCGGACGTGGCCGTATACGGCGCGTCAACCGGCTTGTACCGCCGTGAGAGCACGAGCTTCCAAAGCCACGTCACCCACACGAGCAGGACGAAGATCGTGAACAGGTAGCGGCGGTGCGCTTCGAGCGTGTCCTGCGCCTGCAGGAGGAAGACGAACATATGGAAACGTATCGGCGCGCTGTCGCAACTCCTGAACACTCAGCGTGGTCGATCGATGATTTCGTTCAGTAGTTACCTCAGTGTCACCGCGAGCCGGACCGGGAAGCGCGCGCGGAGGGCGCGAGGAATGCCGGAGCCTGCGCGAAGGTGCGGAACGCGGACAACGATGCCGACGACGTGTCCGCGGACCAGCGGCACCGTCCGTACGGCGGCGATTCGTCGAAATACACGAGCGCCTTCAGGTTGTCGAGATGCTGCAGTGACGACGCCGCCTGTCCGAACCACTGTGCTTTGCGTGTCGGCTGTTGCGCGTCTTCGGCGGTGCCGTATTCCGCGAGCATGAGCGGCTTGCTCCCCCAGGCTTGGAGCGCGAGGGAATAGAACGGTCGCACGATCTGCTCGAAGCTCCGCCACGACTCGTTACGGCATGCACCCCAGTTGTAGGGATCCCAGGCCACCCAGTCGACGTACGAGGAGCCTGGGTAGAGCTTGCGGTACTGCTCGCTCACGTGCGCGCCCATAACCCCCATGATCGTCCACACCCAAATCGCCTGTCGTACGCCGTCGACCGCGAACCGGTCGTGCACATGCCGCCACGCCGCGGCGAAGTCGGTGGGCGACCCGTTGCGCGAGCCGGCGGCACGCAGGTCGGCCTCAGGTTCGTGGTGGAACGACAGCATGAACGGCCCGGCTAGCCCGCGCAGGCGAGCAGCGACGAGATCGATCTGGCGATCTTCGGTGCCGCGAGCGATCGACGCCCACGGCACGCCTTTCCCGTCAGGTTCGGTTGCCTGCCAGTTCAAGAACATGATGTGACCCGAGGACGCCAGCGCGCGTTCCGACTTCGTCGGGAAGTCGTCTCGCCACCGATGAAAGGTGTGCACGATCGCGAGCGGCCGCCCGATCTCGCTCTCGAGGGCTGTCGTGCTCGTGATGAGGTCGCCTTGCCCGAGGGGCGGCGTCGCGCCGAACCAGGAGCCACACTCGGGTACAAGCGTCGCTGAGACCGTGCATCGGCGGGTCGTGCCGCGCGGGCTTTGTGGGTGGTCGTATTCTTCGTGGTCGTGCAACCCGGGCACAATGTCACGAGCACGGCTACCGCGAGGATCGCGACAAGGAGGGCACGCCCGCGCCCGGCGAATGCGGTCACTGCTGAGCTCGGACGTCCATCGCTCTCGGAAACGCTATACCGGCGCGCGCGACGGTTCCCGCGCACCCAGCGTCACCTGACACGAGGGTTCCCACGCCGTTTCGATTCGCCGACGAAGATGAATCCGGCCGTCATGAAGGCCAGCGCCCAGAACAGCGGCGACATCGCGTGAGCGCCATCGATGAGGTCGGGATCAGGTCCGGTGGCGGCAGCGGGCGCGACGATGGGCAACAGCTCCGTTCCCACGCGATCGTGACGATCAACAAGAACGTCGCAGCCGCTCTTCTCTGCACGGGCATCCGAGCCCTTTCGAGTACTCGCGGAACGACCCAGGTATCGCGAACATCTTCGGCAAGCCGAACGACGACTTGAGGGTCGGCCGTTCACTTGGATCCGCGGCCCGTCAGGTCAAGGCGCGGGCCGGTCGCGCGATCGCCGAAGCCGGGCTGCACCCCGCATCGGGTGGCGACGGCCAGTCGCTGTGCTCGGGCGACATGCTCCTCCAAGCGCTCGCGGCCTGTGCCGGGGTGACCTTGCGGGCGGTTGCCACGTCCATCGAGGTGCCGATCCGCGGCGGACGCGTCCGCGCGGAGGGCGACCTCGACACCGACGCGAGCGACGAGCAGCTCGACGCTCTCGTGCTCCTGGCCGAGCGCTTCGTCTACCAAACCCTCGTCGACTCATCAGGGATGTCCGTGACGAGGGAGGGCGCGTGAGCCCTCGTCATCCCCTCAGTGCTCGATCGACGTCGACGTGCGGCAGCGACCCGTCGTCGCATGATTGCTCTCGATCCTTTGACCGCGAGCAATTCGCACGTTTTGGTCGCTTGACCGCGCTCCGGAGCCTTCCTGAGGCATTCCCGCGCAATCAACCCGGCCGAAGAGGGCGTCAAGCCCGGAGAGGCGGGCGCCGAAGAACCTCTTGGAGACCGGACCTCGGAGATTGCATGTCGAAGTCGGCCAAAGGCTCGAATCCCGCCGCCGTGTTGGCGCACCGCCCCAAGGCGAACGAGATCGCTCCCGACGCAAGCGGTGGCGCGACGGGGCGGCGCAATCTGTCCGTGCCGGTTGCCGGGACACTCTTTGCTCTCAGTGCCACCATGCTCGCCTGCGTCATCACCTGGTTTCTTGTTGAAGGTGCGTTCCGTGCCGTGGGAACCTTTCTCAGCGCCGGAATTGCCGTCCTCCTGAGCGTCGTGATCTTTTCACGACTCCAGCGCGCGCATCGGGAGCGCATGGAGGCGGCGAAGGCTTTCGATGCCCAGATCGATCAACGCGAGCGCGCCGTTGCGACCACCGTCATGGCCCTGCGCGAAGCGCGGCACCGCTTCGAGCAGACCTTTGTCGGCGCCCCCATCGGCATGGCGCTCGTCAATGTGCACGGCTCGTTCCTGGAAGTAAACCGTGCGTTGAGCTCCACCGTTGGCTATACGGAAGAGGAGCTCTGCGATCGGCGCGTTATCGAGATGACGCACCCTGATGATCGAGCGGTCATCGAGCGGCTCCTCGACCCGGCAATCGAGAACGCGCCCGCCAGCGACGAAGCAGAGATCCGATTCACCTGTTCCGACGGTCGATCTGTGTGGCTGCACGCCTCGGCCGCACCCATTCTCGATCAAGACACTCAGGCCGGGCACTTCATCGTGCATCTGCAAGACGTGACCGAGACCAAGCGCGCGAGCGAGGAGCTCCGCGAGGCCCATGCCGCGCCTCAAACGCAATGTCGCCGAGCTCGAACGCAACCACCGAGAGATCTGCCTGATCAACGAGATGACGCGCTTCCTCGGGGCGGCCGATTCTGAAAGTGAGATCACGCAAGTGGTCGCGCGGTTTGGCAAACAGATCTTCCCTGACGGCCGCGGAGTCCTCTATCTGCCCAGGGACGAAGGCTTCGATGAGGTCGTGCGCTGGGGCGCCTGGCGTGAGAGCCGGCGGACGTTTGGATCTGCGGCAGACTCGACGGCGAAGCGTGGTGATGCGCTCATGAGCGGAGCGAGCGATACAGCTTCCTGTTCCGCAAATATCGAGGATTTGTCGTCAGCCGACGCCCTCTGCGTCCCCCTCGTTGCTCAGGACAAGACGATTGGACTGTTGTCTTGGGAGGCAGCGCCGGTAGCCGAGACGTCCGGGCTCGGACAGCGCGCCGAGGAGCTCGCGGTCGTCTTCGCCGGGCACGTCGCGCTTGCAGTCGCCAACGTCAACCTGCGCCAAACACTTCGCGAGCAGGCGATCCGTGACGTCGTCACCGGCCTCTTCAACCGGCGTTACATGGAAGAGTCCCTCGCACGCGAGATGACGCGCGCGGAACGCTATGCCCGCCCGCTTTCCGTTATCGCCATCGATATCGACCACTTCAAGCCGTTCAATGATCTTCACGGTCACGAAGCAGGCGACTTCGTGTTGCGAGCCGTTGCCGGCGTGCTCGAAAAGAGCATCCGTCACGAGGACATTGCGTGCCGAGCCGGGGGCGAAGAGTTCCTCCTCATCATGCCGGAGGCCTCGCTCGGCATCGCTGCGCAGCGCGCCGAGGAAGTGCGCACGGCGATAGCCGAACTCACGGTGTCGTATCGAGGCGCACTTCTCAGGGATGTCACCATCTCGGTCGGTGTCTCGGCATTCCCCGAGCACGGCGACGCCGGCGACGTGATTGTGCGCGGCAGCGGACGCGGCGCTGTACCGCGCGAAGGGACTCGGTCGCAACCAAACCGTCATCGCGACCAGGACCGAGCCCTTCCTCCTGGCCTGACCACCTCGCTCCATCAGGAGAGCGACCGGTCCATCCGCTCTCCTTGCTCAGTGACGGAAGTTGCCTCTCGGCCGACAGGCGCTCGAGCCATTCCTCCTTCGACCCATCGAGCTGCTCCTCAGAGGGCTGCGAGGGCGAGCCCGGCCGCGGCGGCGAGCGCCGGGGCGACGACGCTGCCGAGGACGTTCCGGAGCGCGACGCCGAAGGCGCGCTCCTCGGCGAGCTGCACGGTCTCGTAGGTGAAGGTCGAGAACGTGGTGTACGCGCCACAGAAGCCGGTGCCGAGCACGATCTCCGGGGTTGCGGGGAAGGCGTGGTACAGGGCAAAGCCCACGAGGAGGCCGAGCAGAAACGACCCGCTCACGTTGATGACGAACGTGCCGAACGGGAACACGCCTTCGCGGCGATCTTGCACGTAGCCGTCGAGGAGATAGCGGACGGGTGCACCGAGGGCTCCGGCCACTGCGAGTCCGGCGACGAGCATCAGTGCTCCCCGGCCCGACCGACATACTTGATCACCTCGACATCGTCGCGGAGCACGAGTCCTTCGGTGATGAGCTCGTCGAGTTGGGGGATGAACGCGTCGATGCGTTCCGCCTCGTCGACGATGACGACAATGATCGGCAGGTCGTTCGAGAGGCTGAGGATCCGCGTCGTGTGCACGTGGTTCGACGCGCCGAAGCCTTCTATCCCGCGCAGAACGGTCGCGCCCGCGATGCCGGCCTGCTGTGCGCGGTGAACGATCTCGGTCGCGAGGGGTTTGTGGTTGTAGGCGTCCTCTTCGCCGATGAACACCGTCAATCGGCACGCTTGTCCCTCGAGCTTCATGGCAACTCCCTTCTCGAGATGGTCTCGATCATCGGTACTCGCCTCCGGGCAACGACCGCGCCAGCACGATCCCGAGATACGCGAGCGCGAGACCCGCGCTCACACTGGCCAAGGTGTAGCCGATGCCCAACGCAACGTGGCCGTTCTTCACCAGGAGCACGGTCTCGACCGCAAGTGTCGAGAAGGTCGTGTATGAGCCGAGGAAGCCCACCGCGAAGAACGGTCGGAGAAATCGCGTCGGGGGGAGGCGCTCGATCACGAACGTCAGGAAGAAGCCGAGGACGAACGCGCCGGAGAGGTTGGTCGAGAACGTGGCCCACGGGAAGCCGCCGGGCGCGACGGTGACGAGTTGGGCGACCTCGTAACGCGCGGGTGCGCCGAGCGCTCCCCCGGCGGCAATCGCCATGATGACGTCGGGCTGGAATCGCTCGGGGAGCCGGGTTCGACCCCGCCGGAGCTGCCGCTCGGCAGCGGCGGGAGCGTGCCGGTGCTGTCCGCCGGTCGCCGGTGCTCCTGCACCGGTACCGCTCGAAGGGTTGTTCCGTTCACCGTCGCGGTTGTGACCGTTCTCGTGCGTCTCGACGGCCTCCTCCTTTCGCCGCTGGACGCTGCTCGATCGCAGCACACCGGTCCGTCAGGTAGAGGCCATCAGCGCGCGAGCGCATTCGATGGCGAGCCTCATCGCCGGCCGCGAGCTTACCGACACGCGGAAGGGGCGGCGGTTGTCCGTCGCTTCACGGCGCCAAGCCGTACCCGGCGTCGCGGAGCTCGAGCTCGATCGCGGCAAGCCGGTTGTATTTCGCCACCCGTTCGCCGCGGGCGGGTGCGCCGCTCTTGATCTGGCCACAGCCGATCGCAACGGCAAGATCGGCGATGAAGGAATCGTTCGTCTCACCCGAGCGATGCGAGACCATCTGGGCGTAGCCGCCGCCGCGGCACCGGCCGATCGCATCGAGCGTCTCGGTGACCGTGCCGATCTGGTTCACCTTGATGAGCACGGCGTTGGCCACGCCCCGGCGGATGGCAGAGTCGATGATCTCAGGGTTGGTGACGAGCAGGTCGTCGCCCACGAGTTGGACCCGGTCGCCGAGGCGATCGGTGAGGAGGCGCCAGCCGTCCCAGTCGTCTTCGGCGAGCCCGTCTTCGATGGACCAGACCGGGTACCGCTCGACCATCTCTGCGTAGCGTTCGACGAGTTGAGCCGTGGTGAGCGCCGTGCCGCCGACGATGTACGTGCCGTCGGCCGTGTGGAAGCCGGAGGCGGCAGGGTCGAGCGCGATGGCCACTCCGTCGCGACCGGGTTCGTAGCCGGCGATCGAGATCGCTTCCACGAGGAGCGCCAACGCCGCCTCCGGAGTCGAGAGCTCGGGCGCGAACCCGCCCTCGTCGCCCAGCCCGGTGCCCATACCCGCGTCGTGAAGCGCGGCGCGCAGTGCCGAGTAGATCTCGCTCCCGGCGCGCAGCGACTCCCGAAACGTCGGGGCGCCGAGTGGTGCGAGCATGAACTCCTGGAACTCGAGGGCGTTCTGCGCATGCGCGCCGCCGTTGATCACGTTGAAATGCGGAACCGGAAGCCGCGGTGCGACGCCGTCGATGGCAAGCCGGCGATAGAGAGGAATATTGTCCGAGCTGCTCATTGCGCGTGCGGCGGCCATCGACACGCCAGTGGTCGAGTTGGCGCCTAGGCGGCTCTTGTCGGGGTTGCCGTCAAGACGGATGAGGGTCTCGTCGATCGCGGCCAGCGAGTCGAAGCGCTGCCCGACCATCGCCTCGCGGATCTCGCCTTCCACTTTCATCACCGCGCGCTGCACGCCGGCACCGCCGTAGCGATCGAGATCGCCGTCGCGAAGCTCGACCGCTTCGCCGCTGCCGGTCGATGCCCCGGAGGGGACACCGGCCACGCCGACGACCCCGTTATCGAGCGTGAGGACGACCTCCAGGGTCGGGCGGCCGCGAGAGTCGACGATCTCGCGGCCGCCGAGATCAGTCACTTGATACGACATGGGATACAAGCCCTCCCTCGATCACGTCACGGAACCGTGACCACCGTACGACCAGAGCTCATGTGCGCGTTGGCAACGTCGGGGCAGCAGGCTTGCTGTGTGTCCACTGCCTGCCGTCTGCACCGACGAGCGTGTTCGCATTGACGATGCCGTAGTAGTCGCCGTACATGCGGATGTTCTGTATGCCCCGCTGCTGAGCGACTTGCGTTGGGGTGAAGATCGCCCGGTCTCCCGAGAAGTTCTTGAACGAGGGCACGCCCATGCAGTCGTCGCAGGCGCCGTGCGCGCTCACCACGTCCCAGGATTCGTCGAGGATCGAGCCGCCGGATTCACCCCGTTCGGATGCCTTGGTGTCGTTGCCGATTTGGAGCACCCACGTTCCATCCTGGTGCAGCTCGAGGCGGTCATTGTCGGACGACAGGTACGTCGCGGCGTACGGCGCACGCGCAGAGTTGCGGTGTTTCTCATCGCGGTTCTGGAGCACCGAACCGACGACAACGACAACCGCGACGAGAGACCCGATTACGATCCATTTCGTCCTTCTCGTCATCGCCGTGACTCCTGGTTCCTCTCAGCACCTCGGACTCGCGAGGCCTGCCTCATGAGGCGAGTGTGACAAGGGGATGCCCGTCCCACCAGGGCCAGAAGGCCTCGACCCTTTCGCCGGCAATAGGGACTTTCGACCCTGGCGCGCTCGGAATCGCCGGCGTCTACTTGGGTTGCGGCGCTTTTACGCGCAGATCGAATGGGAGGTGGGGACATGACAACAATGACCCCTGCCCCGGCGGGCTGGTATGCCGACCCGATGGGGCACCACGAGTTTCGGTACTGGGATTCGGTCCGTTGGACCGACCGCGTTTCGGACCATGGCATTACCGCATCCGAGGTCTTCGGTGCGGCGCCGACAATGCCGAGCCCGACCCAGGCTGCCGTTGTCCCACCGGCGCCGGTAGCTGCCGTTGTCCCACCAACGCCGGTAGCTGCTCGGTCGGACACGCCCCCCATGGCACCGCCACCGGCCGGTGACACACGCGCCATCGCCGTCCCCACGAACGGTTGGCTCTACTGGGGGGGCCAGATGGTGTTGCTCCTCGGCATCGTGGGCTATGTGTTGATCGCCACTGTGGGCTGGGGCTTCTCGTTGGCTGCCTCCGGCACTGGCAATCCGCCCATCTACCTCGGGAGCCGGAGTGTCGGCCTCCTCACCGAGTACTACGTGCCCGGTGTGCTGCTCGCATTGCTGCCCTGGTTGGTCGTCGGCTTCCTCCCCCGCGTGGACCGCAAGTTCCGTAACCGGCACTCCCGTGAAACCCTCACCGCGGAGCTTGGCCTGCGCTCCTGGAGGGTGACGACCGCGTACAAGGGACGGAGCTACCGCTGGCGCGCGATCGTCGCCACCGTCCTGGCGGCGCTCGCCGTGGTTGCGCCGATCGCTGCTGCGACGGCGGCCTCCTCGGCAGGATTCACGCTGGCGCCTGTGGCATCTGTGCTGATCATCGCCGGAGCGCTGGCGCTCGTGGGCACCGTGATGATGCTCTTCACTCCGTACCGGCGGGTACGCGTTGACAGCGAGGGCCGAGTCGTCGACGCGGCTGCCTGACGGCCAAACGCTTATGGGAGTCGACGTGATCGCGGCCCGCACACCGGGACGCGACCGCGACTCCGACCAGTTCCACGACTTGACCGAGGACGATCTCGACGCGTTCTGCCGCGCCGAGATCGACATGCATCAACTCGCCGGCCCCGGGACCTTCTGGGGGTGGGAGCGGTGGGGTGCGCGAGGTGTGTCCCGGTGAGATCTCCGACCCGGAGTGGTCCGATGTGGGCCTCGAGTGGGTGCCTCCCGACACGGTGCGCGACATCGCCGTCGCACTCGAGCAGTGCGACGCGAGTGAGCTCCTCCGTACCGCCGATCTGTCGGGCACCATCGACGCAGCGGTGGTCGACGCCCTACGGAGGTTCTTTCGTGTGTGCGCTGACCGCGGACTTGGCCTCATCTACTGAAATTGAGGCCTGACCCGGGCTCCCGGTGCATCTGGCGCCCGATGCCGGGCGCGGAAGCCGCTGCGTTCACCTCACCGGAACAGCAACGCGGCGCCGGCGCTGATGCCGGCTCCCGCTGCCACGACCAGAACCCACTCACGACCCGGGGCAGGCGCGCGGGAGGTCACGTCGGCCATCGCCGCGATCAGGCCCGCCGTGTGAAATCGCGGTGTGGGTCGCGGGCGGACGAAACGGTCGGGCGCGACTCCGATGTGTGGCACCAGCTCGTCGATGAACGCCGCGTCGAACGGTGCCGCCGCGACGGCGGCGACGTCGTCGTGGCGCAACCCGTGCTCGTCCAGCAGTTCCGCGGCGACCGTGCCCGCGGACGCGGCCGCCTCGGCTGCGAACGCGTCGTCCTCACGCACCAGGAGTCGGTTGCGACCGTGCTCGAGCTGCACGACAGCGCGACGCCGAGCGGGCGCGTCGGCGACTGTCATCCACCGGAAGCCGGCGAGACCGCCATCACCGGGGTCCCAGCCGCACACCAGCGCCGCTCCCACCGGGTCATACGGAAAGTCGGGGGCCATACCGCGTCCGGGGTTCGCGTCGCCCGCGACGATGACCGCTCGGCGGATGGTGCCGGCACGCAGGAATCCGGCGGCGATCTGCAACGCGCTGAGCACGCCGGCGGAACCGTTGGCAACGTCGAACGAGAACGTGCCGTGCCCCTCGCCGTGCGGGTCCTCGGGGTTGACGCCCGCGTCCTTCTGGATCAGCGCGGCCAGTGCCGGCTCACCCATCATCCGGTCGTGGAAGATGCCGGCGTTCACCAGCAGGTCCACGTCGGCGGGCTCGATCGCGGCGGCGGCCAACGCGTCCCGCACGGCCTGGTCGGCGAGCTTGAGGGCGCTGTGGTGCAGGCGGTTGCCGGCGACCACTGCGACCGAGTCAATCGTCGTTGCCATGGTTCCCCGTCCCCTGATTCGCCGCGATCAGCATCTCCTGAACTCGCCGCACCCGCTCACACGCGGAGCGAACCGGCCCATCAGTCGTTGGAGGTGAGCGCTTCCGCCCCCGCTGACCGCAACGGCTCCGCTAACGCCTCGTCCACGGTGAACAGCACGACACCGAACTCGATGCCCGACGCCAACGCGAGCAGAGCGAAGCGGTCCCCGACGCACGGGCGACCGGCGCGCAACTCCTCGACGAGCGCGACGATGTGTGTCGTCGATGCCGTGTTGCCGTAGCGGTCGACTGTCACGACGGCGGGCTCGCGGGGCGCACCCCCGAGTGCCTCGCCAAGCGCGGCCATACCCTTGCGGATCGCGCGCGCGGACGTCTGGTGCGGGATGACCCAGTCGATGTCGCCGATCTCGAGGCGGCTCGAATCGAGCGCCTCGCGCAGCACGCCGGGGAGGTCGGCGATCGCCGCGTCCTGCAGCGCCCTGGACTGGGTGAACATGCGGTGGCCCGGATCGTGCCGTGCCGGGTAGGCCAGGCAGAGCCGACTGTGCTCTGAGATCGTGGTGAAGCCGGCGAAGGTGATGCCCGCCTCGCCGTGCTCGGCGCGCTCCACCAGCGCGGCGCCGCCGGCATCGCCCAAGGTCAGTGAGGCCAGCTCGCGGCTGGCGATCGTATGCATGTGGCCGGCCGCGTTGCGGCCGAGCTGAGAGATGTACTCGCCGCTCACGACAAGCGCGTTGCGGGCGGCGCCACGCCGCACCCAGTTGTTGGCCACAAAGACGCCGGTGAGTGTGCCCGCACACGCATTGGCGACATCGATCGGCACGGCGTGCGTCGCGCCGATCGCCGACGCGACCGCGACGCTCATCGGCGGCTCGAGCCAGTACGAGAGGCCGTCTCGGTATTTCGTGATGCTGCAGCTGATCACCAGGTCGATGTCCGCGGGGTCGCCGTCCCACCTCGAGAGGCAATCTTGTGCCGCGTCGACCGCGAGCGTGAAGGAGTCCTCCTCGCCCGTCGCCACGCGGCGCTCGTGGACGCCGGTGAGCCGCTCGAGATCGACATGGGTCTTGTGCCGGGTCGACGCCATGAGCTCCGACGTCGTGAGATGGGTCTGCGGCAGCGACCGCCCGACGCTGGCGAATCGAGCGACATGCGGGGCGCGCTCCGCATCGGCGCCGTGTTCCTTCATGAGCCAGTTCGCCATCGCAGGCTCCGATCGTGCGAGTCGCTCGTCACTTCGACACTGCGCCTCGCGCCCGGGGTCGGCAAGGGTCGAACGACCCGGCTACGGGGGGCCTTCCCGCGTAGCGTGGGGAGGAACGACGATGAGAGCGTGACTTCCGCCTCTGGCGCGCACCGAAGCCTACCGCGACCATGAGAAGCTATGGATACGGACAGCGACAGCGATATCGGCACCGAAGCGGAGCTCGAGGTGCGCATACAACCGGGCGCGCCAGGCGCGCTCGGCCCGCTCGGGCGCGTCGCGGCGTGGATTGGTGGGCGGGCGACCCACGGCGATCCGCCACGCGTGCTGACCACGCTGGCCCGCCACCGCAGGCTGTTCCGCCGCTGGCTCCCGTTCGGGGCCGGCCTGCTCCGCGGCACCGAGCTGCCGCGCGAGGACGTCGAGCTGGTGATCCTTCGCACCGCGTGGAACTGCGCGTCCTGGTACGAGTGGGCCCAGCACGTCGCGCTGGCGGCCGCCGCCGGCCTGGACCCGAGCACGCCGGTTCGGGTGATGGAAGGCGCGGGCGCCGATGGGTGGAGCCCGCGCCAGCGCGCGCTCTTGCTCGGCACCGACGAGCTGCACGCGCACCAGGTCATCAGCGACGGCACATGGAAGGTGCTCGCCGAAGAGCTCGGCGAGCTGGAGCTGCTGGAGCTGTGCTTCGTGGTCGGCCACTACGAGATGTTGGCGATGGCCCTCAACAGCCTGGGCGTCGAGCCCGAGCCGACGACCCTCGACCGCCTCGAAGCCCACCCCGCCGCAGCCGCCAACACCCTCCGCCAAACCCTCGCGGCTCGCCGCCGTGACACCTCGTCACACGGTTGATCGCGACCGGGTCAACAGCTAGAGGTCAGGCAGACCGAGGTCGAGGTTGGGCTGATCGAGCCCGCCGTCGACCTCCAGCACCTTGCCCGTCACGTACGCCGAAGCGGGTGACGCGAGGTAGAGAACAGCGGCGGCGACATCTTCGGCTTCGCCGATGCTGTGCAACGGCGTGGCGTCCTCCATCGCGGTGCGAATCTCATCGTCCTGCACGACGAACTCCAACGCCGACGTCGCCACCGAGCCGACGGCGATGGCGTTGACGCGGATCCGCGGCGCGAGGTCACGCGCGGCGAGGCGCGTGTAGTGCGCGAGCGCGGCCTTCGCCGCGCCGTACGCCAGATATCCCCGCCCGCTCACGCGTCCCATGACCGAGGAGATGTTGACGACCGTCCCGCCTCCACCCTCGAGCATGAGCGGCACCGCGGCGCGACACAGCGCATGTGCGGTCGCGACGTTGAAGTGGAACGCGTCCTCCATGTACTCCGTCGTCGTATCGAGAAACGCGTTGGGAATGGTGCCGCCGACGTTGTTGATGACGACGTCGAGCCGGCCGAATGTCTCGTGCGCCGCGGTCGCGAGCCGGGCGACGTTGTCGAGGTCGGACAGATCAGCCGGTACGACCAGCGCCCGGCGTCCGGCGATCTCGATCTGGGCCGCCACGTCGTCGAGTTGCGAGGCCGTGCGCGACGACACGACCACGTCGGCGCCCGCCTCGGCGAGCGCGACGGCGCTGGCTGCCCCGATCCCCCGACCCGCGCCGGTCACGACCGCGACGCGGTCGGTGAGCAGGAATCGCTCGAGGATCATCGCTTCCCCTCTCGCGGGGCCGGCCTGCGGGCCACAGGGAGCCGCATCACCATCGAATGTTCTCCTTCTCCGGCACGATCTACGAGCACCGCCACTGAGATCAGTCAGAACAGTACGCCGGTGGTGCGGGCCTGGCCGCGTCTCGGACCGGCTCACGTCGCACCCGATCTGACATCATGAGCGGGTGACGACCGCGTTCCAGGACCAGATGACCGACAACTACTGCTGGGGGTGCGGCGCCGACAACCCGGCCGGCCTGCAGCTGAAGAGCTACTGGGACGGCGAGGTGGCGGTCGCCAACGCGAAAGCGAGCCCGGAGCACGCGGCGGGCCCGCGCCATCTGGTGAATGGAGGCATCATCGCGACCCTGCTCGACTGCCACGGGGTGTGTACGGCGGTCGCCGATGCCTACCGGCAAGACGGTCGGGAGATCGGAAGCAAGCCGGAGATCTGGTTCGCAACCGCATCGATGAGCATCGAGTACTTGCGGCCGACAGCCCTGACCGACGAGCTCTTCCTTCGCGCAACCGTCGTGCAACGACAAGATCGACGCACGACCGTCGACTGCGTGCTGGAAGCAGGAGGCAAGGAGCGGGCACGGGCTCGTGTCGAAGCAGCGCGTGTGCCTGACACGTGGAAACACGGAACAGTCGCCGGCGCCGAGCGGGCCTAGCTTTGCCGACCGTCATCCGAGACGACCTGATCCTCTACTACGCAGAGCGGGGCGACCCGACGGGCCCCCCGGTTGTGCTGATGCACGGTCTGACCATGTCGTCGCGGACGATGGAGCGCCTCGCGGCCTCGCTCAACGACCACCGGGTCCTCCTGCTCGACCTCCATGGCCACGGCAAGTCGACCAGCCCTCGCGAACCCGAGCGCTACCTCATCGCGGAGTTCGCCGAGGATGTCGTCGCGCTGCTCGACCACCTCGAGATCGAAAAGGCCGTCATCGGCGGACTGTCGCTCGGTGCCAACGTCTCCTACGAGGTCGCGCTCCGCAATCCCGAGCGCGTGCGGGCCCTCGTGCTCGAGATGCCGGTGTTCGCCCGCGGCCTGACGACGGGACGGATCCTCTTCACCACAATGGCGACGGTCTTCACCGGGCTCTACCCGGTGCTGACGCCTTGGCATCGAGTCATCCGGCGGCTCCCGGTGTCGGGTCGCGCGCACGAGCTCGCGTTCGCCCGCGACTTCCTGACCACAGACCACCTCGCCCAGGCCGCGGTCATGCGGGGTATGTCGCGCGAAGACGCGCCACCCAAGGATCCCGCCACGCTGTCACGGTTGACGATGCCGATCCTCGTGACGACTCACGCCTACGACCCACTCCACTCGAAGGACGACGCCGCCGAGCTGCTGGCCGGCTTGTCCGACGCCCACCGCATCGATTTTCGGTCGATACTCGACTTCGGCCTGCGCCACGGAGAGATCAACAGTGCGGTCGGTGCGTTCCTTCGCGGCCTTCCGCCCGCATGAGTCGCGGGACGTAACGTCGACTGATAGCTCGGAACCGACACGGCGCATTTCGGTTAATGCGCAGGGTTCGGCGCCGTCTGCTCGTCATCGAGCATGGAGAAGTAACCCTCGTCCTCTTGCGCGAAGTGGAGTCGCAATACCGCGTAGAGGCCGTAGAGCACGCTGCGGAGCTCCTGGAGGTCGTCTGCTTCGGGGCCGGTGGGAGGGATGTCGTCGAGGAGGCCGCCGAGTCGTCGGACGAGGTGTGCGATCTCGGCATGGCCACGGCTCATCGTGCCGGTCGGGTCTTCACCGCCGAGCACCTCGGCGAGAACCGGATACAACACCGCATCCTCGGCTTGTTCGTGGGGCAAGAGCTCCTCATCGAGGAACACGCGAACCGCACGCACGCGCGCAAGTGCCTGGTCGTCGGGGTCGACACCCAGGCCATTCGCCGCGGCCCGGATCCCTTCGAGGTCCGACCGAAGTCGCACGTGTTCGGCGCTGAACCGCCGGCTGAGCTCCGCGTTCTCGCCTTCGAGGCGCGAGCGTGGCAACGCGCCGGTCCCCACCCGCAGCGCGTTGAGGATCACGGCGACGTCAATGCCCTCCTGGAGGAGTGCGCCGACCGTGGGCGGTAGGAGACCAAAGGCCGCCGCGACCATCGCGCCCAACGAGAGCGCCATGCCGACGATCACGCTCTGGCGTGCAATGGAGAACGCGCGACCCGCGATCTGCATCGCGTCACCGAGGCGGTCGAGACGGTCGACGGTCAATACCACATCGGCCGCTTCGGAAGAGGCGGTCGAACCGCGTGCCCCGATCGCGACGCCGACATCCGCGGCGGCGAGCGCGGGTGCGTCGTTGATCCCGTCACCGACCATGATCGTCAGGCCGAAGCGCTGCTCGAGCCGCACCGCCTCGACTTTCTCCGCGGGGGTGCGTTCGGCGAGCACCTCGTCGACGCCGATGATGGCGCCAACGCTCTCGGCGGTCTCTCGGCGATCGCCGGTCACGAGCACCGCGCGGTGCACTCCGGCGCGGCGCAATCCCCGGATCGTCCGGGCTGCATCGTGGCGCACCGGATCGTCCAGAAGAATCGCACCCGCGTCCACACCGTCGATCGCGACGAAGATGGTGATCGATCCATCCAGCTCGGCGCGACGGCGCACTGAACGCACCCAGGTAGGAGCGGGCTCGTCGACGATCCACTGCCACTTGCCGACGCGTACGACGCGCCCGCGGATGCGCCCTGATGTCCCGTGGCCCGAAACCTCCTCGAAACCGTCCGGAAGCGCGAGCACGTATCCGCGAGCGCGCGCGGCGCGCACGATCGCAGACGCGAGGACGTGGGGGGAGAGCTGATCGAGACTTGCCGCAACGCGCAGGATCTCCTCCGCATCGGCCGCCGAGCTCGGCGCGACGACCACATCGGCCACCGTCGCCTCTCCCCGGCGTGATCGTCCCCGTCTTGTCGAACAGCAATACCCGACCGCGAGCCAGCTGCTCGAGCGCGCCACCGTCTTTCACGATGACACCACGCTTCGCGCACCGCGACATTCCCGACACGATCGCGATCGGCGCTGCGAGCAGCAACGGGCAGGGAGTGGCAACGACGAGGACCGCGACGGCGCGCACCGGATCACCCGACAGGACCCACCCGACCGTTGCCATCACGAGTGCCAGCGGCACGAACCACAGCGCGTAACGGTCGGCGAGTCGCACGAAGGGCGCTTGCTCCGCTCGTGCGGATTCGACGAGCCTCACGACGCCCGCGTACGTGCTGTTTGCCGCCGTGGTCGTGGCGCGCAGGTCGAACGGGCCCCCCGCGTTGGTGACGCCGCTCCGCACCGCGTCGCCGGCCACCCGCACCACCGGCACGGCCTCACCAGTCAGGGCGGATTCGTCGAGTACGGAGTCGCCACCGTCGAGCCTTCCGTCGACCGGTACCACCTCTCCCGGCTTGACGAGCAGCAGGTCGCCGGGGACCACCGAATCGAGCGACGGCGACGCCAGCCCACCGTCTTCGTAACGGTGCGCCACCCGCGGCGTTCGGGCCAACAGCGTTCGCAACTCGCTCTCGGCCCGGCGAGCGGCTCGCGCCTCGAGGAGGCGACCGGTTGCGAGCATCGCCGCGATGAGCGCGCCTGCCAGATACTCGCCGACCGCCAACGCGCCCCCGAGCGCGAGGACCGCAAGCACGTCGACACCCAACCGCCGGCGAACGAGGCTCGACACAACCCACACGGTCGCGGCCACCAGCCCCAGCGCGGCCGTCACTGCCCACACCACGTCGGCACCCTGCCCGGCACCGGCCGCCCACAGCACCCCACCCACGGCAACGCCGACGAACGCGGCGCACGCAAACGCGTACGACAACACTCGTCGTCCGAGCCCGAGCCGCCGATCGACTTCGTTCAACGGCATTCCGCGATCACCACCTCGTCCTCCACAGCAACAACGATCGCGTGAATGCCTGGGCGACAGGAAGAGCACAAAGACCCGCGGCAAGTCTCGGTCTTGAAGGGTCCGAGCAGCAGGCACAGCCATGGCTGTGTTGCTTCAGCGGATCTTGCGCGGCGACACCGTTATCGGCTACCTGATTCGACCGGTGCGTGCCATCCCAGACACCTCGACTCGCCGCTGCGAATTCGGTGAAATGAAGGCTGAACTCGGCGATTGGGACAGCCTCCCTTGCGCCATATGGACGACACTTGCTCGGGATCACGACCTCGACCGCCTTCGACCTGGAGGCTGACCGGTCCGCGCCGAAAGGCGATTCTCGCGGCTGCGCAGATCGCGCGTGCATCTCGGTTGATCTGGAACAGGAGGCCCTTGAGCGTGCGGAGCATCCCGATGAAGTGGAGGCCGGGCGCGCTCGGGTGTGTCTTCGGGCCGTGGACGACGGGTGCGCCAGAGCCATCCAGGGCGCCCAGGTGTCCGACGATGTGCTCGAGCCCCCGCCGGTTCTTTCGCTCGATACTCGACTTCGACCTGCGCCACGGAGAGATCAACAGTGCGGTCGGTGCGTTCCTCCGCCGGCTCCCACGTGCATGATTCGCGGCGCCTCGGCGGGCCTGGAGCTCGAGACCCAGGTCTCCGACCGTCGATGCCGCCACGCTGTCTGCCACCATGGCGCCACCTATGGAGGCGCTCCTGGTGGCGATCGTGACAGTAGAGAGCGGACTGCTCGTCCTCGCCACGGGGTTGTGGCTGCGGCAGCGTCGCCGAGCGGGGCGTCTTGCGCACGAGCTCGAGGTCGCCGGGACGCGATGGTGGCTGCCGACCGGCAAGGCCACCGTCAAGGCGGTCGTCGAGACCGCCACCCGGGTTCGCGAGGCGGGCGTCGGCGGTGCGATCCGCAGCTCAGTCGAGGATCTCGTCGGGTGGGCGGAGGTCGAGCGACCGGACCTGGTGCGCCTTGCGTCGCGTGACGGCACGCTGACGATCTGCTTCTCCGACATCGAGGACTCGACGTCGCTGAACGAGCGGCTGGGGGATCGGGGCTGGCTACGCGTCCTCGGCCGCCACGACAAGATCGTGCGGCGCCACGTGGACGACCACAGTGGTCACATCATCAAGTCGCAGGGCGACGGGTTCATGATTGCCTTCGCGAGCGCCCACGACGCGGTGCTCACCGCGGTCGACATCCAGCGAGCCCTCGCGAGGGGCGATCTCAGCGTGCGGCACGCGCCGGTTCGGGTGCGAATAGGTATCCACACCGGGCGGGCGGTGCAAAAGGAGGGCGACTTATACGGTCGGAACGTCGCCCTCGCCGCTCGCGTCGCCGCCGAGGCCGATGGCGGCGAGATCCTGGTGTCCGAGCAGGTGTGCGAGGCGCTCGTCGACGATCAGGAGATCGAGTTCGGCAAGGAGCGGAACGTCGAGCTGAAGGGCCTGGCAGGTACGCACAGGCTCCACACGGTCGTCTGGGAGGAGTAGCAAAGGTGTGCTACCGGCGATCTCGCCGGAGCATGCAAGGACAGCACCGGTCGGTGCGTTCCTCCGCGGGCTCCCGCCCGCATGAGTCGCGCGGTCAAAGGAACCTTTGGCTGCCGTTCGGACTGCGCGTCGCCGGAGGCAGCTCAAGTGAACTTCTGTTCGATCTCCGAGAAGAAGGCTCCGAAGAGCCGGAGGAACTGCTTTCGTCGAGCCGGATCTCGTCGCCTACTCGGAGCTTCAACACCGACGTCTCCGGGTTGTACTTGATCGTCTTGTCAGCGCACAACACACCGTCGTTCGACAAGAGCGAACTGCACAGCATCCGGACCTCGTTCAGGGGATTGCCGTCCTTGCCCTCGAGAGCCCGGGTCCGATGCACGAAGTAGCTGTCCAACACGAGCGTCAGGTTGTTGAAGAAGCGTGGTTCGAAGGACTCGAACGCACTTCTCACGGTTCCAGTCGTGTCCCTTCCTGCTGCGACGCCCAGCGTCGTCGTACGCGGCGAGTTGCGCTTCCATTCGTGAGCGGCACTCGTCGATGTGGTCCTGGCGGTACGTCTTGACGGCAAGCATGTGGCCACCTCCCGGCACGATGTTCGACGGTCTGGCGCCGCGGATGGCGACGCCCTGAGTATTGACGGTGAGCAGCCCGCGAATGTGACCGAGGCGCAGCGTCACGAAGGTGCTGCCGGCGAGGTAGCCGCCGGACCCCACCGGTCGGGGCGTAAGATGTTGATGCTGAGGCTGCAGGAGGTGGCGCCATGGCTGACGACGCGATCGAAGGCATGATTCTGCTCGACGTGACGGCCGGAACCGGCGAATTCGACCGTGACATGTTGCAGCGCTTCGGTCATCCCGTGAGGGTCTGTCACGGTCCCGAGCACGAGACGTGTCCGCTGCTCGCGGGGAAGGGTTGTGACGCGTTCACGCAGGCGCACGGCGTGATCTTCGAACTCGACCTCGACGAGCCGCAGCACCGAGCAATCGTGCGACGTTACCGTGAGTTGGCTCGAGACGATGTTCCGATCCGGGTCGTCACGAGCGCCGAGCAGGCAGCGCGCTACGCGGAGGAGCTGCGCGGCATCGAAGTGCTCACGCATGACGCGACGGTTTCCGATCTCGATGGCTTCGCGGCTGAAGTGGAGGCCACCGATAAGACCTGATCACCTCGGGCCAATGCGTTGCCGCGGCTCGCGTCGCGGCGCTTCGTGTCGGAGGGGCGAGACAAACCCTCACTACACGTGATCCGTGGGAGGCATGGCTGCCGGCAGCGTGCATTGCGTGCTCTCCGAACCTGCTTGGCGCAACGCCTCCAGCCACAAAGGCCGTTCGCCACAACGTGCCCGGCATCGCGCCGCTCCGGCGAGGGACCTTCGCCTCTGACGGAGGGGTGCGCCGGCGTGCGAGGCTCAACAAGTGAAGAAGGTGCTGATCGTCGTTGCTGTGGTCGCCGGGGTTGGATTCGTCGTGAAGCGGTTCGCTCCCAAGTTCGGGAAGGTCGACTGGGAGAAGCGGTTCGAAGCATGCCCGACAACGCGCCGCCGAAGTGGATGTTCCGCAACATCACCGCCATCCGCGAGAACACCGACCGGATCCTCGAGATGCTCGACCAGGAGCGCTCCGACCTCGAGGCGCGCCCGATCGGGTCGACGAGGGAGTCGCACCATGAAGGTGCTGACGGTGTACGCGCATCACGACCCGCAATCGTTCTGTCACGGCGTACTCGAGCGCTTCACGACCGGTCTCACCGACGCAGGACACACCAGCGACGTCGTGGACTTGTACGCCATCAAGTTCGACCCCGTGTTTCGCGCCCGGGACGTGGCCAGCTACACCAGCGGCGACATCCCCACGGACATCCTCGAGCTGATGGACCCCGGGCAACGGGTCCTCAGGTCCTGCCGCGGTCCGCTCCAACGCTTCCTGGCATCACGAGCAATGCGCGGCAAGTCACAGGCCGAGATCGCCGCGATGATCCGAAGCCGAATGCCGAAGGACGTGCTCGCGCAGCAGAAGAAGGTTGCAGCCGCGGATGCGTTGGCGTTCATCGCGCCCGTGCACTTCTGCAGCTTCCCGTCGATCCTCAAGGGATGGATCGACCGCGTCTTCACCCTCGACTTCGCGTTCGGACTCACCTCAGAGGGCTGGCGGGGCGACATCAACGGAAGGATCCCGCTCCTACACCATCAACGCGCGCTCATCATGACCTCGACGATCTTCGACAAGAACGCCTACGACGACGGCATCCGCGACGCCATCGCCAAGGTCATCGACGACTGGGGCTTCCGCTATCCCGGCATCGAAGACGTCGAACACGTCTACTTCTACGCCGCGACCGCGGCGTCGCCCGAGACGATCCGGCGCTACCTCGACCAGGCTTATGAGCTCGGCAGAGACTTCGCTGTGCCTCGGGCGACACGAACGGCCGCGGTCGTCGAGGCCGACGCCCCAGCGAGCTGAGTCTTCGATCGACGACAGAGGGCCTGAACGTGATGCTTCCCAACGTCTCCCCCGAAGACGCGTGCAATCTCAAGAAGACTTTGGAGATCTACTCGCGTGCGGCCCACGACGCGGTAAAGAAGGGTGAGATCCCGACAGATTGGTACGCGCTGTCGAAGATCATTCAGCAGTACAACCTGTTCGCCGTTGCCGGCAGGATCACGTGCCCGATGCTCGTCACGCAGTACGAGGGCGACACGTTCTTCACCACGCAAGGCCATCAGCTCTTCGATGCGCTGAAGGTCAAGAACAAGAAGCTCGTGGAGTTCACGTCGGTGGACGGTGCGCAGCACCACTGCGGTTCGATGGCCCCCGAGCTCGTCAACGAAACCTGCTGGGACTGGCTCGACGACGTGTTCGACCGCTCGCGGCGTCAGCCGGCTACGCCGTGGGCGGACGCGATGCGCGCGGCGAGCAGATCGAGGAGCGGGTTGTCCTCGATCGGCAGCGGGCTCGGGCAGTCCGGCGTCTCGGTGCAGGTAGCCGATTCGCGTCAGGATCGCGGTGCTGCGGATCAGCGCCAGGATCTCGTACCACTCGATGTCGTGCAGCGTGCGCCCACTGAGCGACTCGTACTGCGCGATCGTTGCCGTCGCGGTCGGGGAAGCCGTCGAGGTGTCGGCCGAGCAGCGTTCGTCGTCGTGGACTCGAGCGTGGTGAACCACGCGACGTCGTGCTCGGGCGCACCGATCGACGCCATGTCCCAGTCGAGCACCGCGCGCGGCACCAGATCGTCGCCGAAGATCACGTTGCCGAGCCGCACGTCGCCCCACAGCAGCACGGGCTCGGATTCGACCGCGGGCCGGTGCGCACGACACCACTCGAGCGCGTCGACGAGCGCGGGAACCGGCGCGCCGCTGCTCGACCAGTCGAGGTAGTCGGCCCAGAAGTCGAGCTCGGCCGCGTTGTCGCGTTCGGGAACGCCGGCCGCGGCGGCGAGGTCGGCGCGATGCGTCGCGGCGACGGCGCCGACGAAGGCCTCGTGCACCTGCGCGCGCTGCGCCTTCGGTGAGTGAGAGCAGCCACGGGTCGAGGGCCGCGACCTCACCGATGATGTGGCCGCGCACCCGCGGCATCACGACGAACGGCAGTGCCGAGCCACTGGCGGTCGGTGACGAGCTCCGGTGACGCGATCGCAACGCCGGCGGCCGCGGCCGCGCTGCTGCGCCGATGGTCTGCTGCGCGAGGTCGTAGTCGCGGAACGTGCCGACCGTCGGCGGCGCGAGCCGCACGACGAGCTCGTGGGTCTGCTCACCCGCGCCTCGCCGTCGACGGCCCACGCCAGGTCGACGAGCACGGTCTCGCTCGAATACCCGATGGAAGGATGCTCGGCGTTCAGCACACGCACGTCGCGGGCACCGGTCGCGCGCGGCGATCCACTCCGCAAGCGCGGCGCCGACGACCAGCGGATCGCGATGTGTCAGGAGCGCCATGCCGAACCTCTCGCGTACAGTTGACATTTATGACCGTAGTTGTAACACGATGACCGATCTCGGACCGCTCGGTCCGCTCGACGAGCTGCTCGCCCACCAGATCGTCGACACGTTCGCGACGGTCTCGCAGTCGGATCGGTCCTGGACCGAGAAGATCTGCGCGATGGCCGGCGCGAACGACGGGTCGCTCTCGCTCGGGTTCGGGCTCGGCAAGTACCCGAACCGCGGCGTGATGGATACGTACGCGGGCGTGTCGCGCGGCACCGAGCAATGGACAGTGCGCGCGAGCCGCGAGCTCGGTGCCGACGGCGACACGGCCGCGGTCGGACCGATGCACTACGAGGTGCTCGAGCCGATGCGTCGCATTCGATTCGCCCTCGATGCGAACGACGCGCAGCCCGTCTCGTTCGAGTGGGTCTTCGAGGGCGTCGTCCCGGCAGTCCTCGAAGAATCACGAGGTGCATCGAGCCCGTGACGGGCGGCGCATCGACGCCGATATCGCGCGCTACCACCACATCGGCACCGCACGACGGTTGGGTCGACGTCGAAGGCGATCGCATCGACTTCACCGACGAGACCTGGGTGTCCACCCGTGATCACTCGTGGGGGGTCCGCTACATGGTCGGTGTTCCGGTGACCGACCTTGCGCCCGCGCCGGTTCCGGCGAACGTCGCGACGACGGTCATCTGGTCGCCGATCCTCATGACCCGCTCGGACGGCACGCACTACGGCCTCCACACCTATTACCAACGTCACAGCTTCGGCGACTGGCAGCGCATCGAGCTTCAGGGCGGATTCGAACACGCAGACGGCCGACGCGAGCCGTACGCCGCACTCGTTCCCGAGCTCGACGTCGACCCGGTGAACCGTCGCCTGCGCGGCGGCGTGTTGCACGCCACGATGAGCGACGGGTCGGCGCGCGACCTGACGATCACCGCGCTGTCGGCCACGGGTTTCCACCTCGGCGCCGGCCTCTACTTCGGTTTCGACGGCCACTGGCACGGCGAGTGGCGCGGTCCGCAACATCTGGACGGCGAGTACATCGCGGATTGCACGACGTTCGACGAAGCGCGTCGCCTGCATCAACTGCGCGACTGCATGGTTCGGGTCGACGATCCGGTTGGCGAGTGGGGTCGGCGTCGGCAACCTGCAGAGCATCCTCGCCGGACCGCACCCCGAACTGGGCCTCGACGAGCAGTCGTCGTTCATGTGAGTGACGCGATGAACGAGCCCATGGATCAATTGCCCGCTGACCCGACGGTGCCCGGCTACTACCTGCGCCCCGACTACTACGAGCTACTCGCCGACTTGCGACGCGATGCGCCGGTGCACAAGTTCGCACCCGGCATGTTGACGATCGCCCGTTACGACGACATCCGCGAGATCAGTCGCGATCCCGCGCGCTTCTGCTCGTCCATGGGTGCCCTCGTGAACGATCCGATGCGCACCTGGGAACGGCCCACGAACGCGCCGTCGATCCTGCACATGGATCCTCCCGACCACGTCGGCTTCCGCAAGCTCGTAAATCGGGAGTTCACGCCCCGCGCGATCGCCAACCTCGAGCCTCGCATCCGGGAGCTCGCATGCACCCTGCTTGATCGAACGCCGGATTCCGGCGAGTTCGACTTCGTCGACCTCGTTGCCGCGCCGTTCCCGCTGATGGTGATCGCGGAGCTGCTCGGAATTCCCGACGGGGATCGCCCCGACTTCCGGCGCTGGTCCGATGCGACCATCGAGGCGACCGACAAGCCGCCCGAGGCGACGGCCGAGGCGATTGGCGAGCTCTTCAAGTACCTCATGGAGCACGTCGCGGCGAAGAAGGCGCATCCCGGCGATGACGTCGTATCGGTCCTCGTGGGCGCCGAGGTCGACGGTCGGTCGCTCGACGGCGACGAGCTGCTGATCTTTCTGCTGTCGCTCCTCGTCGCCGGCAACGAGACGACACGCACGTTGATCTCCGGAGGAACGCTCGCGCTCGTCGAGCACCCCGAGCAACGCGCCGATATGGTCGCCGACCCGACCCTCATCCCGTCCGCAGTCGAGGAATGCCTGCGCTGGGTCACGCCGATTCAGGCGTTCGCCCGAACCGTGACCGCCGACACCGTCATCGGTGGTGTCGAGGTGAAGAAGCTCGACTACCTCGTGATGCTCTACGCGTCGGGCAACCGCGACGAGAGCACCTTCGGGCCGACGGCGAACGCCTTCGACATCCGACGTGACACGAATCCCCCGCACCTCGCGTTCGGCTTCGGCGAGCACCTGTGTCTGGGCGCGGCCCTGGCGCGTATGGAGACGCGCATCCTGTTCGAGGAGATGTTGGCTCGGCACCCGGACTACGCCGTCGCGGGCGAACCGAAATGGGTGGCGTCGAGCCTCGTGCGCGGGATGGACTCGATGCCGTTCGCGTGGAACGCGTAGAGGTCGGCGTGTCCGGCGAGTTGCAAGCACTAGGTTGCGGCGCATTCGGCACCCGCCGAGGTCGTCACACCTCAGGAGCACCGCATGAAGTTCATCGTTGAAGGCAGTTTTCCGCATGAGCCATTCAACTCGTATGTCCGCGACGGCAGCGTCGGCGAAAAGATCGGGGAGACGCTTCACGCAATCAACCCCGAGGTGATCTACTTCACCGACAGCGGTGTGGGTCGCGGCCTCTTGATGATCGTTGACCTCGAAGACGCGTCGCAGGCACCGCATGTGACGGAGCCGCTGATGCTGACCTTCAACGCCTCGGTCCACTATCGCGTCGCCATGGCACCGGATGAGCTCGTGTCGGCCGGCCTCGAGAAGTACGCGACCGGCTGAGCCAAGGTCGCTTGCCTGGGGCGGGACGGAGGAACGCCCGCCGGGTATGACTACGCGGTTGCGAAGTCGGGATCGGCCTCGAGCTTCTCGAGGTTGGCGATCGCTGTCGCACTGTGGGTGATCAGGCGAGTAATCGCCGCGCCCATCCGAGGATCGTCGGCATAGTCGAACATCCCGCGCGTGATGTTGGTCCGCGACCGTTCGAGCCATGCAGCCACGTCCGGTTGCGCGTTCCACGCGTCCATCACCTCCAGCGAGATGCGATGGTTCGGAATCCAGTCGACAGCTCGATTCGGATACCGATTCGTCGGGCACAGACGCTGCTTCTCACGATCGTCGTCTCGCGAGGCCTCGATGTACCCGGCAAGAGCGGCGTTGAACGGCGGGGTAACGGTGCGAATCGGCTGCAGCGTAATTCGGCCTCCCTCGAACGCCGGGCGGCCCTCCGTCGGACGGAGCCCAGGGGCAGAACAGTCGACGTGGACCTGACCACGATCGGTGGGGATCTCGCCGACTTCCATCGAGATCGCGTCGGCCCCGATGTACTTGACGTGCCCGAGGCGCACGACGTTCTCGATCGTGCGCACGGCGTCGAGCTCGCTCGTGCTCACCGACGCGGAACGAAACATCGTGGGTGTGACCGTTGCGTCGATCCGCCGCAACTGACCGCTCGCTTCGAGTCGTGCCATGAGGTCGTCGATGCTCTCTGCTTCAGCGGACGCCTCGGTAGCGAGTGAGAAGGCCTCCATGAGATTCGTGACCAGCTTGAGCGGCTGGAATGACCTCCGGTCGATCAGCCATGCGTCCCGCGGTCTGATCCATCGAATGCGGTCAGGGTCGACACCGTTTTCGAGCAGCCAGAGGCACGCGTCGATCGCAGTCTTGCCGCTCCCCACGATCGTGTACCCACTTGGCGCCGCCGGCATCTTGGCCAGGCCGTTCACCGGGAAAAACGTCGCGTCGGGGTCGATCTCGAAGGTCGGCGTGTGGTTCGACGGGATCACCGGTTCGAGGTAGCGAGCATCAACGATCTTCTTTCGCACCCGGACCGTGGTCGTCGCGCCGGAAACGCGTGAGACGAACTCGAGCTCGCGACGAACCATCCGTGGGAGTCGGGGCGGGGCCGTCATCCAAGTCGTCGCCCAGGTAGTCCGACATACCGAAGAATCGGACCTGTCCCGACGGGAGGAGCTGCTCGTCGAGCACACGTTGGTAGTAATCACAGATCTGTGCCGCGGTCGCACGCTCATACATCCCGGCGTTCGAGCCGGTCTCATCGATCGTGTCGCCTCCGAGCGAGCGCGAGTTGACGCCGTAGTACGCCGCGGGCTGATGCAAGTGCACGAACGGATACGCGTCGTTCCAGTGACCTCCAGGGCAATGGCGCCGGTCCACCATCACCACCTCGGCGTCGGAATCCGCGACGAGTGCATCGGTGAACGCCATCCCCGCGGCGCCGGCGCCGACCACGAGATAGTCGGTCTCGATCATCGTCAACCTCCGGGTGCTCGACGCTTGCAACTTTGCTGGCCAGATAACGGAGACAATTGACACTTCGTGTCAGGTGCAACCTCAGTGTCGCAGAAGCGACGACCATGTGCATGGCCGATATGGTGCGGACATGTCGATCTGATACCCGATCGCATCAGCGCTCGAACAGGAGCCACCGACCGTGACGAGAACCACGACGAAGTTCGCAGACCCCTTGCCCGATGATCGGGGCGCGTCCACGTGGTGCGGTCATCGGGTCAGGCCGTCTCGACCCGGCCGGCGCACCCTCGCCTCCGTAGCCATCTTCGGTTTTCTTCTTGTCTCCTGCAGTTCTGGAGGCTCCGCCGCCGGCAAGGCGACCACTACCCGTCCGGCCGCCGCGCGCGCGACCCGCGATCTCACGGGCGCACACCGGTGCGCGCAGGGCGCGCTGACCCAGGGAACGGTCCCCGCCGAGGAGCAGAAGCTGCCGGCCAACGTGCCGGCCGGCCAGGCCGCGAGCCGCACGGACTTGCTCGTCACCTCGTTCGACGGCACCAAGATCTTCACACACTGGTTCCCGGTGGCGGGGGCGTCGAAAGCGAAGCCGGCCCCGACCGTCCTCATGGGACCCGGCTGGTCGCTCCCCGGCGACACGAGCACCGGTGGTTCCGCCCTGCTCGGCGCGGCGAGCATCAAGGGCCTGCACGACCACGGCTACAACGTTGTGACGTGGGACCCACGCGGGTTCGGGAAGTCCGGCGGTCAAGTCATGGTGGACGACCCCGACTTCGAGGGGCACGACGTTCGGATCCTCATGGACTGGGTGGCGGAGCAGCCCAAGGCCCAGCTCGACGCGAAGGGCGACCCGCGTGTCGGCATGGTCGGCTTCTCGTACGGCGGCGGCATCCAGCTGTCGGTCGCCGCGGTGGACTGCCGGGTGGACGCCCTCGTCCCCGGCCTGGCGTGGCACTCCCTGCACACCAGCCTCTTCAAGGCCGACACCGTGAAGGTCGGCTGGGCGAACTTCCTCAACACAGCCGCCGTCACCGCCGGCGACCCCGCCCCGGAGCTCGTCGCCTCCGCGCAGAACGACCTCCCCACCGGGCGCATCTCGCCCGAGCGCGTCGCCTGGTACGACAGCCACGGGCCCGGCGACCGCATCGAGTCGGTCGACGTGCCCACCCTGTTCGTGCAGGGCACCGTGGACACACTGTTTTCGCTCGACGAGGCGGTGACCAACTACGAGTCCCTCCGCGCCCGCGGCGTCCCCACCGCGATGGTCTGGTTGTGCGGCGGACACGGCACCTGCCTCAGCAGCGACGGCGCGAAGACAGCCGCTTCGGCAAGGCGTCGTTCGCCTGGCTGGCCCGCTACCTCAAGGACGACACGTCGGTGCACCTCGGTCCCGCGCTCGACGTCGTCGACCAGAACGGGAAGCGCTGGTCCGGTGACGGATGGCCCATGCCCCAAGCCGACCCGGTGGTGGCGACCGGGAAGGGGGTGCTCGACCTGCAAGCCGGCGGCGGCAGCGGACCCGTCACCACGAAGATCCGCAAGGGCGACCCGCTCGGCGGCCTCGTCAGCGGCATCACCCCTGCCAAGGCGGAGAATGCGGTCGACGTGCGCATCAATCCCAAGGTCGACGCCCTGGCGATCGGCGCACCAGTCCTTTCCTTCGCCTACAGCGGCACCGTGGCGGACGGGCCCGAGCCGGTGCGGGCCTTCGCCCAGCTCGTGGACGACGACACCGGGTTGGTGCTGGGCAACCAGATCACGCCGTTCGCCCTCACCCTCGACGGCGTGCGTCGCACCGCCACCGTGCCGCTCGAGATGATCGCCCACCACCTGCGGCCGGGGCACACCCTGACCCTGCAGCTGGTCGCGTCCACCGTCGCCTACAGCACCCCGCGCCTCGGCGGCCAGGTGACCTTCGAGCACATCCGCATCGAGCTGCCGGTAGCCAAGGGAATGACGCGCTCGTGACGATTTGACGCTCGGGCAAGCGATAGGCGGAGGTGAGGGCGTGGGTAAGACGAAGAAGTCGAAGAGGAAGGCGAGGGAGCAACACGCGGCGGAGATGGCGCTGACTGCGTCGTCCGCACCGGACGCGCCGGGCACCTCGATGGCCGACACGGTGGCCGGGCCACCGCCGAAGCTGAAGAACAAGGAATACCAACGCGAGCTGCGTCGGCTCCACGGCGAGCTCGTGGCCATGCAGGAATGGGTGAAGGGCAGGGGCGCCAAGATCTGCATCGCGTTCGAAGGCAGAGACACCGCAGGCAAAGGCGGAACGATCAAAGCGATCATCGAACGTGTCAGCCCGCGCGTCTTTCGGGTCGTGGCCCTACCCGCACCGACGGAGCATGGGCGCCGTGGTACGTCGCCCACTCCGACGACAAGAAGCGCGCCCGGCTCAACATCATCACCCACCTGCTCGATCAAATCCCGTACAAGGCGCGACCGAAGAAGAGGGTCACGCTGCCCAAGCGCGAGATCCACGAGCGCGTCACAGGCCGCCGCGCGCCGCACCCCCGGGATATCCCCACCCCGTTCTGAGCGCGTCCAATGTCGAGGGAAACGGAGTGAAGAGGGACGGCGGGTTGGTGGCTGTCGGACGACCCGACAGCCACCACTGCCCCACCTCACCGCTGTACTTCGCACTCCTTGGGATCGATGACCCCGAGGTTCTTGACGACCTCGAACCTGCCGCCTTTCGACTGTGCGATGTACATGTTCATGCGCACGTGGTGCTGTCCGGGCACCATCTCGGCCGGACCGCCGGGCCCTTGGTCGATGCGTGGCGTGGTCCAACGCCTGCACGACGTCGTCCTGTTCGAGTGAGCCGGCCTCGTTGACGGCCGCCTCCCACAGCTTCAGGCCCCGGTACATGCCCGAACATGCGCTGCCGGCCGTGAACATCGCGCTGCCGGGATAGCGCTCGTCGTACTTCTCGAGCAGCGCCGTGCTGAACGGATCGCTGACGTCCCGGTAGTAGTCGAGACACCCGTACAGGCCCTCGACGTGTTCCGCCGGCACCAGGTTGAGGAAGTTCTCGTCGAAGTACGTGCAGACGATGTGTCCCCCTCGCTTCGTGAAGCCGGCGTTGAACAGTTGCTCGAGGAACGGTGTCAGCCCCGGAGGAACGATCGTGTTGAACACCACGTCCGCTCCACTCGCCATGATGTCGTCGACGACCCGTTCGTAGTCGGTGTGGTCCAGCGGGAAGTACTCCTCGCCGACCACCGAACCGCCCTCCGCCGAGACGACGTCACGCACCTTCTTGTTCATGGTGTGAGGCCAGATGTAGTCGGCCGACGGCATGTAGAACGTCTTGGCCCCGGTGTGTCGCATCAGCCACGGGAAGAGCGGTTCGACCTGCTGCGCCGGCACCGGACCGGTGCAGAAGATCAGCGGGTGACACTCCTGGCCCTCGTACTGCTCCGGGTAGATGTAGAGCGTGTTGCCCTGATCGACCGCCGGGCCCTTGATGGCCTGGCGAGTGGAGCTGTAGATGCCGCCGAGGACGACGTCGACGCGATCCTGTTCGACGAGCTTGGCGGCCGCGGCGTGCGCCGCGTCGTCTTCCGTCGCGCTGTCCTCGATGAACAACTCGATCGGGTGACCGAGGAGGCCGCCCGCCGCGTTGATGTCATCGATCACCATCGTGGCGACGTTCGCATTGGCGACACCCATGAACGAGAGTGCGCCGGTTTGATCGGTGATGATGCCGACTCGAGCCGGTCGGCCAGTTGATGTGGTCATTGCCTTCTCCCTTCGCGTTGTCTTCGGCGGGCGGCTAGGCCCGGTACGTGCCGGCCAGGACCGCGGCTTGGGGCTTGCCCACGTGCCCGGCTTCCTTGAGGATCGGCGGGACGTCGGGGTCGGACACGAAGCTCTGCCAACCCTGCTCGTCCCAGTCGAACAGCGCCCAGACGCGGTCCGTCTCGCTCGGGTCGCGGAAGACCGTCGAACCCTTGGATCCGTGCTGCTCTCGCTTCACTGCGCCCTTGGTGCCGAACACCTCCAGGAAGCGGTCGACATCCTCGACCTTCGTCGTTGCCAAGATCATTGTCCTTCTCCTTGATCAGTCGCGAACCCGTTGGGTTCTCCGTACGCCGAGCCTGGTTGGTCGGCGTGCGTCGATCTTCCGCTTCGACTCGCCCGCCGCACATCGGGAGATCTCCTGATTTCCCGACGTCAGTCGGCACAGCCGTGCGACGGTGGATTCGCGGCCGACTCATCCGAGCGATCAGTCCGCAGCGACGCGCTCGACGACCCCGTGCTCGAGGGCCCAGCGAGTCGCGGCGGCACGGTTCGACGACGTCGATCTTGGTGTAGATGTGCTGGATGTGGCTGTCGGCGGTCTTGGCCGAGATGAACAGCCGCGCTGCGATCTCGCGGGTGGTCTGCCCGTCCGGCGAGGAGGCGCAGCACCTGGATCTCTCGGCGCGTCAGATCCGCCGGGAGGGCGTTGGTCGGCTCGCCGCGCGAGGTCGCGGCGTGCCAGCTCGATCTGTTCCCTGGCGTAGAACGCGGCATCGTTCAGATCCATCGCCGCCCCGGCCGACGTGAGCTGCCTCGATCTCTCCTCGCCCAGCTTCTCGACGAGGCGATCGCCGAGCTCGACGAGCTCGGGGACGTGGTGGAAGCTCGCCGGCTCGCGGGAGATGGCACCGAGCAGCGTCGCCGCCGCTTCCAGGCGGTCGACGCGTTCGAAGAGCGCGGGCACGCTGGCCAGCGTGATGATGAGCTGCGCCACGTTGCCCGCCTGGTGGAACGACTCGATGGCGGGCCGAACAGTGCCAGCGCAGCCTCGGGCTCTCCTTCGGAGGTGTGCAAGCGCGCCGCGTCGCGTCCGATGAAGCCCTCGAAGAAGTTGACACGGTGCTCTCGGACGAAGTCGACGCCCTCGTCCCAGGCCAACAGTGCGCGCTGCGGCATCGACCTTGGAGAAGGCCAACCCGACGATCCACAGCGTGTAGGCGATCCAGTAGGGGTTGCCGAGCTCCCGAGCCGCCGCGACCGCCTCGTCGGTCAAGGCGAGCGCCTCCTCGACTCGACCGGCCGACTGGAGCCCGTCGACGTACGCAGCGATCCCGTATGCCCGCGACGCCCCCGGGCGCGCCGCCACCGCGCCGGTGAGCTCCACGTAGCGATCGAGGTGGCCGCAGTACACCTCCCCGAGTGCCTCGATGAAGGTGGCGTAACCGGGCTCGCACGGCTCGTAGCCGGATTGGGTCTCGAGCTCGGTGGCTCGGTGCGCGTTGGCCGCCGCGGCTTCGGCCCGTCCGACGAAGCACGCGTAGCCCGCCGCCGTGTAGAGGCGTGGAAGACGGCGGACGTCGGCATCGGTCGCTGCTGGCAGCAGCTCCTCGGCCCACGCCGACCGTCTCGAACAGCTGCACCGAGAAGCCCATCAACGCGGCGTGCGCCGCGATGTCGGTCGCCACCTCCAGCTCGCCCTGTTCGACACTCCAGCGGAACGCGGAACGAAGGTTGTCGAGCTCGATCTCCACCCAGTCGACGGCGTCGCGCCAGCCCGGGCCCGTTCCAGTGCTCCCATCGAGCCGCGGCTTCTCCCCCGAAGTGCGCGGCGTGCCGATCGCGCAGCCGCTCGAGCCCACCGGTCTCGGACAGCTGCTCCGTCGGCGAACTGCCTGATGGTCTCGAACATGCCGTATCTGGTACGGGCGCCAGCGTGGTCGACGATCACGAGCGACTTGCGGACCAACGAGTCGAGCCGCTCGAGCAGGTCGACGTCGTCGGCGTCGTTCGACCACTGCGGAGATGTCCGCCAGGTCGAATCCGCCGGAGAAGACCGACGCGTTGCGCAGCAGCTCGCGCTCGTCGTCGCTCAACAGGTCGTACGACCACGCCCACCGCGTGTCGCAGCGTCTGCTGGCGCTCCGGCCGCTGTGCCGATCCCTTCAGCAGTCGGAAGCGATCACCGAGCCGATCCCTGACGTCGACCGCGCTCATCGCGGCCATCCGAGCCGCGGCCAGCTCGATTCCCAGGGGAAGACCATCGAGGGTCTCGCAGATCTCGGTCACCGCCGCCACCGTCTCTGGTTCGTACAACCCGAAGCCGGGGCGGGCTTCGCACGCCCGCTCGACGAACAGGGTGACCGCATCGGATGCCACGCCACCGTCGAGCGCCAGAGGCGAGACGGACAGAAGCGTCTCGCCGGCGACCCACAGGTATTCGCGTGACGTCGCGAGGATCTTGACGTTGCCCGGACCGACCGAGGATCTGTTTGATGGCCGCGCCTGCAGCGTTCAGCACGTGCTCGCAGTTGTCCACCAACAGCAAGAGCCGCCGGCCGGCGACGGCCTCGGCGATGGTGTCGATCAGCTCGACATCGCCCTGCGGGGTGATACCCAATGCCGTTGCAATGGCAGCGGGTACCGACGCCGGGTCACCGACCGGAGCGAGCTCGACCATCCACACACCGTCGGGGAACTCATCTGCCAGCTCCGCACCGACCTCGAGCGCCAGCCGTGTCTTGCCGACGCCCCCGACTCCACTCAACGTGACCAGCCGGTTGGAGCGCACGAGGTCGGCCGCGTCGGCGAGCAGCGCATCCCGACCGACGAAAGAGCTCAGCTGTTGCGGCAGGTTGCCGGCGAACGACTCCAGGCTGCGAAGCGGCGGAAACGCCGAAGGGAGACCATCGGCGACGACCTGATGCACCGTCATCCGCCGACCCAGAGCCGCGGAGTCGATGGTCGCCGAGCGGCCGGAGCGCCACCCGATTCTGCAGCAACACCGCGGTCGTGTCGGAGACCACGATCTGCCCGCCATGCGCGGCCGACATCAACCGCGCCGCGCGGTTCACCTCGGTGCCGAAGTAGTTGCGATCGCGCTCGGTCGCCTCGCCGGTGTGCAAACCGATCCGTACACGGAAGGGGACGGCATCCGGGTCGGCAAGCAACTTCTGCTTGAATCTCGGCAGCAACTTCAGCCGCGCTCGGTGCCGTCGAGAACGCCGCGCAGAAGCCGTCACCGCCGGTGGCGAACACATAGCCGCCGTGTTGTTCGATCGTGCCCCGCACGATGCCGTCGTGGATCTTCAGCGCCGGCGCCATCTCCGCCGGCGCTTCCTCCCACAGCCGCGTCGAATCCTCGATGTCGGTGAACAGGAACGTGACCGTCCCGGCTGGCAGATCCGCGGGCAAGAACGTGACCATACTTCCGGTCCCGATGGCCGTGGCCGGCTAGCAGCCGGCCACGCTGACCCCGTCGTCGCCGCGCGCGTCGTCCAGCGGCGGGCGCGTCGACTCAGTAGCGTGCGGCGCACCGACGAAGGGGAGACCATGGATCAGGTGGCAACGCTCGGCTACGCCTTGGACAAGCTCCGAGGGGTAGTGACGACGCTCGACGACTCGCAGATGGACGCCGTCACAAACTGCGAGCCATGGACGGTTCGGCGACTGGCCAGCCACGCGCTGAACAATCAACTGCTGTGGGCCGGTCTCGTCACCGGTCAAGAGATCGTGTCGGTGGAGGACACCATGGGCGCAGTGGCCTACGAGGGCGATCTTGCACCCTTCGCCGAGGACGCCACGGCGCGCGCGATGGCGATGTGGCGCACCGAAGGAGTACTGGAGGCGATCCACGCAACGCCGTTCGGCGAGCTGCCCGGTTCGGTCGTGGTCAACTTCCCCACCATCGATGCGCTGGCCCATTCCTGGGACCTCTCGGCAAGCGTGGGTCGCCCGATCGAGTTCGAGCCGCAGGCGATAGGGTCGATCTCCGCGGTGGTGGAGGCGACGTGCACTGATGCAGCCCGGGCGCATGGCCTGATACAAGCGGCCACCCAACCCCCAGCCGATGCGACTGACACCGAACGGCTCATGGCCTCAGCAGGCCGAACCATCCCCCGGTAGCTGCCGACTCGGTCAGCTGCCCGGACTCGGCGCGACTCCTGTAGGGTCTCTGGGGCGCCCGCGCGGGTACAGCTGGTCGGCCGCGAAGAGCTGGTGCAGCAGCTGGATGGCGACGGATCCCTCACCCACCGCAGAGGCCACCCGCTTCACCGAGCCGTGTCGGACGTCTCCCGCAGCGAAGACGCCGGGCATGCTCGTCTCGAGCAGGAGCGGTTCGCGCTCGAGGGGCCATTCGGCGCCGGCAACGTCCGAACCGCTGAGAACGAATCCCTGCACGTCCCGTCGGATCGCCGGCGGCAGCCACTCGGTGCGAGGGTGGGCGCCGATCATGAGGAAGAGGGCGTCAGCGCCGACCACCTCCTCCCTGTCGTCGACGCGGTTGCGGAGCACGAGGTGCTCGAGGCGCCCCTCTCCTCCTCCGCCCACGACCTCCGTCTGAAGGCGCACCTCCACATTCGGAGCCGCCTCCACCTGTTGGACGAGGTAGTGCGACATCCCCGCCCCGAGCTCGTCGGCCCGCACGATCAGCGTGACGCGTCGTGCGTATCGGGAGAGGTACAGCGCCCCCTGCCCGGCTGAGTTGGCGCCCCCGAGGACGTAGACGTCCCGGCCGACCGTTCCTGGCGCCTCCGAGGTCGAACCTCCGTAGTAGACGCCCGCGCCGTTCAGAGCCTCGAGCTCGGGAACTCCCAGTCTGCGGTAGCTGACGCCGGTCGCGAGCAGGACCGCGCGCGTCTTCACGGGCCCGTCTTCGGAGAGAACCACCGACAGCTCACCCCGTTCGTGCTTCAGCCCTGTGACGCGCTGCATGAAGGTGAACTTCGCTCCAAAGATCCACGACTGCTCGTGTGCACTCTGGGCCAGCCGACGACCGCTCACGCCTCGCGGGAATCCGAGATAGTTGCGGATCAGCGAGCTTGACGTGGCCTGCCCGCCGAGGCCCGCCTCGTCGATGACGAGAGTGCTGAACCCTTCCGACGCGCCGTAGACCGCGGCGGAAAGGCCCGCGGGCCCCGCTCCGACGATCACGAGGTCGAATTCCATGCGCTCAGGGTTGATTGGGGAGCCCGCCGCTACAGCTAGGTCAGCGTTCGTCGGGTTTCTGAGAATCGTCCCGTCGGGAAAGACCACGAGCGGCAGGGCGGTCCCCGCGCCCGCTTGAGCGACGAGCTCCCGTCCGGTGTCCGAATCCGTGAGACAAAACGAGTGCGGCAGCGCGCAGCGTACGAGCGCCTCCCGGAGCTCGTACGCCCGACCCGACCACGACTCGCCGACGACGACGACCGTGTGTGGCGACGTGCGCTCCGCGTCGGCCCACTCAAGAAGGAGGCCCGATATCTCGTGATGGAAGAACTCGTCGGGAGGCGGTGAAGGTCGGAGCACGTAGTGGTCGATGCGACCGCTGGCGATGGCATCGAAGAGCGCGTCGCCGACGGTTGCATTCCCCTGCTCGCCCCACGCGATCAGCAACGCTCGCCAGCGCGTGAGGGTGGAGACGCCGAGCGTCGTCCAGCAACTCGGTCCCGGTCACCCCGTGCAGTCGTTGCCCCGAGAGCACGAGGGCGACGTCTTTGTCAGCTATGGCCAGCGCCTGGAGGAGCTCGCGCGCCTCGTGTGCCGAGGTAAGGCACTCGATCTGGTAGTGCCGTTCGTAGCGGTCGCGCAACGCCGACTCGACGCCACACAGTGCGGCCTCGTCTTCGTCGACCACGAGGAGCACGGGATCAGACATTCGGGCATTTTACCGCCAGCGCCTGGCCGACCGGAGCGGCGTACGCGCCCGACTCCGGCCCGGGTAGCGCGCGCGTGATCGTTCCGGATGCAATGAACAGCAATCACCATTCGCGATCGCGACGTGTGCGCCGATCCTGGGCGCCGCCATCGCTGAGGCACTCATCAGGAAGGGATCCTGAATGGCAGTGATCCTTGAAACATTGTCGGTAGTGACCCCATCAAACTGGCGAACTACCACATTGTCCGGGCACCGTCTACGATCCGTAGCCTGATGTCGCATGCGACCGCGGAGGGGGTGTGCGATTCCATGATGAACGCGCTCACCGCCGCTGCGCGCTGAGGCGGACGACGCCTTGAACGCGGAACGCGCCACCTCGAACCGGCCGCGCCAGACCGACCACGTGAGCGACTTCGACGCGGTGATCTGGGGGGTCGAGAAGGACCCGCAGCTCCGGGTCACCATCACGGCGGTGCTCGTTCTCCAGGGCACGCCCGACCGGGACCAACTCCTCGAGCGCCTGGAGCGCTTGAGCCGCAGCGCTCCCGGCTTCCGACACCGGCTGCTGGCACCACCCCTGCGCCTCGCCACGCCGCGTTGGTGCGTCGACCCCGACTTCGACCTGTCGTACCACCTCCGTTGGATCGGAGCACCGCAGCCCAAGACGTTGGACGCGGTGCTCGAGTACGTAGGCCAGTCGACGATGTCCGGGCTCGATCATGACCGCCCGCTCTGGCAGTTCACGGTGATCGATGGCCTCGAAGGCGACGAGGCGGTCGTGATCATCAAGTTCCACCACGTGCTCGCCGACGGCGTCGGCCTCCTGGCGATTGTGCCGCTGCTGATGGACCTCTCGCCCGAGCCAAGAGACCTGGGTCCGCTACCGCCGGTCCCGGAGGGCGGACCCATGACGCGACGCGACCTGGTGCGCGACGCACTCTCGACCAACCGCGACCGCCTGACGGGCCTCGTCTTCGCCGCCGCGGCGGCGACGCGTCGAAATGGCCCGCACGCGCTGCGACATCCGATCCGCACCGCAGCGACCGCCGCGCGCACCGTGCGGGCGCAAGGGCGGCTCATGAAGCCGGCGACCCAGACGCTGTCACCGCTCATGGTGGGCCGGCACGGCTGGTCGCGTTTCGCCACGCTCGACGTCGATCTCGACCGGCTGAAGCGAGCGGCGAAGGCACACGGCGCCACGGTGAACGACGCGTTCGTAACCGCGGTCGCGACCGGCCTCGCGCGCTACCACGAGCAGCACGGCGCGCCGGTGCAGGAGTTGCGGGCCACGGTCGCCGTCAGCACGCGCCGACCCGATGACCCGCCGTACGGCAACCGCGCGCTGGGCGGTCGCATCAAGATACCGGTGGGCACCGAGGATCTCGCCGGCTACATGACCCGGTACCACGAGCTGATCTCAGAGATCCGCGACGACGTCGACCAACCGTTGGGGAGCGCGTTCGCCGTCGCGCTCAACAGCATCGGGCCGCTCATGGCCGGCTACATGGGCGCGATGATGAAGCACTGCGACTTCGCCACGACCAACATCCACGGCATCCAGGTGCCGGTGTACCTGGGCGGCGCAGAGGTCACCGGCTTCTACGGGTTCGGCCCCACGCTGGGCACTGCGCTCACCGTCACGCTGGTGTCGTATTGCAACACTGCGTTCATCGGCGTGCACGTCGACGCCGGAGCCGTCCCCGATATCGACGTCCTCGTCGACCACCTGAGCCAGGGCTTCGACGCGGTCCTTTCGCTCGGCGCGTAGCGCCCGGACCGCCAACGAGAAGAGAGTTCGATGGACCCGCGGTCCCCGTGGCATCCATCTCGAGTTGATCTCCTCGACCGCCGACGGTACCAACCCGTCACACTTGGATGAGCGGTGCGCTCGAGAGGTGGACCATCGACGACGTGAGGAATCCGGCCGTCGACGCCCGGTCGATGGCGATGGTGGATCCGGTCACGAGACGGGAGTCGTTGCTGCGCAGGAGCGCGATCGCCCGCGCGACCTCGTCGGGTGGATCGCCGCTCGCGAGCACCGGAACACGCCGTTGCGGTTGATGTCGATGACCGAAAGCCAGTCGTCGTCGGTGAGCGGGTGGAAGTCCGTCACCTCGCCCTCGATTCCGCCGTTGTTGACGAGCACATCGAAACCCCGTCGTGATCGACCGAGCGGCCGTTCAGCGCCGGTCGGCGCAGCGGACGGTGGCCGCACCGATGCGGAGCATCCGCGTGTCGGCGAACGGCGTGCCCGCGACGCGGTTGCAGACCATGGCGACCGACAGATTGCGGTCGGGATCCGCCCACGCGCCCGAGCCACCGAAGCCGAAGTGCCCGAAGCCGTGGGGAAGAACGCCGCGTGCCGTGACGACGCCGTGGTAGCCGAGCCGCCACCGCATCGGGAAGCCGACGACCACGTCGCGGGCGGTCGTCTGCACTTCGGTCGCGCGCCGGAGCGTCTCACGCGACAGAAAACGTCGTCCGTCGAGCTCACCCCCGCCCGCGAGCGCGGCGTACATCCGCGCGAGTGACCGGGCCGTGAAGCACCCGTTGAGCGCGGGGATCTCCGACTCGTGGATGCGGTCGCCGACGACGAGCCGGTCGAAGGCGACCACCATCAACGCCTCGACCGCCGGCCGCAACCATGCGATCCGCTCCAGGCGCGCCACGACGCGCTCGGTCCGCTGCACGTCGCCGACCGACATGATCAGCTTCGCGAGGCGGTGACGGTGGTCGGGCGGCGTCGCGATGAACATCCCGTCGAGCTCGAGCGGCTCCACGATCTCTTTCTGAACCACCTCGTTCACCGTCGTGCCCGCCACCCGGCGGATCACCTCACCGACGAGAAACCCGTAGGTGAGGCCGTGGTACCCGAAGCGCGTTCCGGGCCCCCAGGCGGGGGCCTCGGCGGCGAGCGCGGCGGTGATGTGCTCCCAATCGAGCATGAGGTGCGCGTCGTCGATCACGCCGCGCAGCCGGTGCAGCCCCGCGGAGTGCGACAGGAGATGCCGAACCGTGATCGCGTCCTTGCCATTCGCCGCGAACTCCGGCCAGTACGTGGCGACGGGTTCGTCGTAGTCGACGAGGCCCTTGTCGACGAGGCGGTGCAGCGCGGTCGCCACGACGCCCTTGGTCGTCGAGAAGCTCATGGCGACCGTCTCACGGTCCCACGGCGTGCCCTGTGGGTCGCGGGTACCGGCCCACGCGTCGACCACCGGCTCACCACGGTGGTAGACCGCGACCGCTCCGCCCCCACCCATGCGGTGCGTGAGAATCTTGCGCAGCGTCTCGGTGACCGCGCCGAAATCGGGATGGACGTAGCCGGAGATCATGGGGTCAACCGTGCCATGTCGGGCGGCGGACGCCGAATCGGAAGGACCGAGCCTGGCGGGACGCCGCGCGTCACGACGGCATCAGCGCCGCGAGGAGGGACTCGAGGAAGGTGGGATGGGCGTGACCGGAGCACGCTCGAGCGCGATGGCGTCGACCACGTCGACCATCGCCGGCGGCGACGCGCGAGTTCACCCACACCATGCGGTGCGGCACACGAGGCGGATGGCCGTCGCGATGTTCCACGATGGAGTACAGGTCCGAAGTCATCATCACGCTCAGGCCGACGCGGCCCGGCAGAAGTCGACGATGTGATCGATCTGTGCGCGGGTGGGCCGTGCCCGCTGCCACAAGAAGTCGGACAACAGACCCACCACGGCGTGGGCCACCAGCGTGGCATCGGCCCGCGGATCGGCACTGCCCAACTGTTCGAACGGTTCGTGCAGCAGTGTCGCGAGCGATGCCGCTGGAGACAAGCGGTGGGCGCCGGCACGCTCGCTGAGCTGATCCGCCGTTCCAGAGCACGGCGCGCGTCGTCGCCGCCACGTCGTCGTCGGTGGCTTGCGCCATCACGCCCTCGACCCAGCGCCGCACCTGTTCCACGGGCGTTGACGCCTTCTCCATCTGGTGACGGAGGTAACTCGCAAGGCGGACCGAGCCGTCCTCGAGGATCGCGGCCACAAGCGCTTCCTTCGACGCGAAGTGGCGGTAGAACGCGTCGTTCGAAAGACCGGCGGCCGCGACGATGTCGGCGACGCGCGGGCTGGATGCCGTTCCGCAGGCGCGCATCACTTCGAGGCCCGCGTCGAGCAGCCGCCGGACTTCGCTCGCGTACTGCTCCTCGCGCTTCGCGACGCCACGCTGCGCGATCACGCCGGCCACGTCCCCGACCCACCGGTCCTGCGGATCGGGAAGAATTGCGTTCTGTGACATCAGAATCATATTCTTACACACCGGCGAAAGGGGCCCGCATGGCATGGGACTTCGAGACGGAACCCGAGTTCCAAGACGCAGCTCGACTGGGCCGACACGTTCGTACGCGACGAGGTCGAACCGCTCGACCTCGTCTGGCGCGGCCTCGAGTTCACCCCGCTCGACGAGACGCGTCGACGAGCGATCGACCCGTTGAAAGACGAGGTACGCCGGCGAGGGCTCTGGGCGACCCATCTCGGGCCGGAGCTCGGCGGTCAGGGGTACGGGCAGCTGAAGCTCGCGCTCTTGAACGAGATCCTCGGGCGGTCGTCGTGGGCGCCGATCGTGTTCGGTTGCCAGGCGCCCGACACGGGCAACGCCGAGATCATCGCCCACTACGGCACGCCCGAGCAGAAGGAGCGGTATCTGCGACCGTTGCTCGAGGGCGAGATGTTCTCCTGCTACTCGATGACCGAACCGCACGCCGGCGCCGACCCGACGATGTTCACGACCCGCGCCGAGCGTGACGGCGACGAGTGGGTCATCAACGGCTGGAAGTTCTTCTCGTCGAACGCGCGGACCGCGTCGTTCCTCATCGTCATGGCGGTGACGAACCCGGAGATCAGCGCGTACCAGGGCATGTCGATGTTCCTCGTGCCCACCGACACGCCGGGCATCAACATCGTCCGCAACGTCGGGCTCGCCGGCGAGCCCGAAGGCGAAGGCTCGCACGCGCTGATCCACTACGACAACGTGCGCGTGCCTGCCGACGCGCTGCTCGGCGGCGAAGGGCCAAGCATTCGCCATCGCGCAGACGAGACTCGGTGGCGGGCGGATCCACCACGCCATGCGCACGATCGGCATGGCGCAACAAGGCCCTCGACATGATGTGCGAACGGGCACTCAGCCGCACGACGCAGGGCAGCATCCTCGCCGACAAGCAGTTCGTGCAGGGCTACATCGCCGACTCGTACGCGCAGCTGGTCCAGTTCCGGCTGTTCGTGCTGTACGTCGCATGGTCGATCGACAAGCACAACGACTACCGCAAGGTGCGCAAGGACATCGCCACTGCGAAGGTCGTCATGCCGACGGTGCTGCACGACATCGCGTGGCGTGCCATGCAGGTGCACGGTGCGCTCGGCGTGAGCAACGAGATGCCGTTCTTCTCGATGATCCTCGGCGCCGGCGTGATGGGTCTCGCCGACGGACCGACCGAGGTGCACAAGGTCACGGTCGCGCGTCAGGTGCTCCGCGACTACCGGCCGAGTGACGACATGTGGCCTACGCAGCACATTCCGAAGCTGCGCGAAGCGGCGCGCGCCAAGCTGGCCGAGTACCTGGAGCACGAGGTGGGGAACCTGTGAGCCCGGTGATCGATGTCGAGCGCCTCGGCGCATGGATGGACGAGGTCGAGCTGCCCGGCAGAGGCGAAGCCGATCGAGCAGCGGTTACATCTCGGGCGGGTCGCAGAACGAGATCTACGAGCTGCGGCGCGGCGACTTGCACTGCGCGATGCGCATCCCGCCGTCGTCCGCACCGGCCTCCCGCGACGACGGCATCGTGCGCGAGTGGCGCATCATCGAGGCGCTGGACGGCACCGACGTGCCGCACACGGGAGCGGTCGCGCTGTGCACCGACCCCTCGGTGCTGGGTCGCACCTTCTACCTGATGGGTTTCGTCGACGGTTGGTCGCCGATGGGGCTCACCGACGGCTGGCCGGCCCCGTTCGACACCGACTTCGAGGCGCGCAAGGGTCTCGCGTACCAACTGGTCGAAGGCATCGCGCTGCTGTCGAAGGTCGACTGGCAGGCCAAGGGCCTGCACGACCTCGGTCGCCCCGACGGCTTCCACGAACGTCAGGTCGACCGCTGGACCGCGTTCCTGGAGCGCATCAAAGGCCGCGAGCTGCCCGGCTTCGACGAGGCGGCGGCGTGGCTGCGCGCACACCGCCCGATCGACTTCATCCCGGGACTCATGCACGGCGACTACCAGTTCGCCAACGTGATGTACCACAACGGTGCGCCGGCGCGGCTCGCGGCGATCGTCGACTGGGAGATGGGAACCGTCGGCGACCCGAAGCTCGACCTCGGCTGGACGGTGCAGGGCTGGCCCGAGGACACCAACGCGCCCGACGCCGCGGAATCGAGCTACGTCGACATGCTGAGGCATGCCGTCGCGCGACGAGGTGATCGCGCACTACGCCGAGGTGTCGGGCCGCCAGGTCGACGACATCGACTACTACGTGATCCTCGCCAAGTGGAAGCTCGCCGTGGTGCTCGAACAGGGCTACCAGCGTGCCGGCGACGACGAGAAGCTGCAGGCGTTCGGCCCGATCGTGCTCGACCTGATGAAGGGCGCGGCCGAGCTCGCCGCGACGACGGACTACAAGGGATGACCGACACCGACGCCACTCGTACGTGAGCAGCGAGGCGCAGTCCTCATCGCGCCGGCTCGACCGTCCGCAGGCACGCAACGCGCTGACGGCCGAACTCATCCGGGCGATCGGCACTGCCATCGTCGACGCGGAACGCGATCCCGATGTACGCGCCCTCGTGCTCACCGGCACCGGCGATCGCGCGTTCTGTGCCGGCATGGACCTGCGCGCGTTCGCGGCCGGCGACGCCTTCGGATTCGGCGACGACGACGTCGCGCACGCGTTCCATCGGCTCCTCGAGGGTCGTGTCACTGTGCCACTCGTCGGCGCGGCCAACGGCGCCGCCGTCGCCGGCGGCTTCGAGCTGCTGCTCGGCTGCGACGTGATCGTCGCGGCGGAGCACGCGACGTTCGGCCTGCCCGAGGTGCAGCGCGGCCTGATCCCCGGCGGCGGCGGCACGTTCCTCGGCACGCGGATCCCGCTGAGCGTCGCGCTCGAGATGACACTCACCGGCGATCCGATCACCGCCGCGCGCGCCTACGCAGCTCGGCCTCGTCAACGCCGTCGTCCCCGCCGACGAAGCGCTCGCACGCGCGGTCGAGATCGCCGACCGCATCGCGCGCAACGGTCCCCTCGCGATCAGCGCGGTCAAAGAGCTCGTCCGGCTCGGGACTGTCGACGTCACGGGCGCGTGGGCGCGACTGCGCGAGCTCCAGCCGGTCGTGTTCGGCAGTGAAGACGCGCGCGAGGGTGCCCGCGCCTTCGTCGAGCAGCGAACGCCGAAATGGCAAGGCCGGTGAGCTGACGGTGCGCGCAGCAGTGTGCCGGGAGCACGGCACTCCAGAGGCCGTACGCGTTGACGACATACCCGCGCCGGCCCTCGGCCCCGGGCAGGCGCGCGTGCATGTGCACGCGCGCATCCGTCAACTTCGCCGACGTGCTCCTCGTCGCGAACGAGTACCAGATCAGCGTGGCGCCGCCTTTCGTGCCCGGCAGCGAGTTCGCGGGCGTCGTCACGGAGGTCGGCGACGGCGTCACGGAACCTCCGGTCGGCGTTCGCGTCTTCGGCTCGTGCCTCCACGGCGCGTTCGCCGAGGAGGTGGTCGTCCCGGCCGCGGCGCTCCAGCGAGTCCCCGACGGGATCGACGACCGGCACGCCGCTGCGTTCGGTGTCGCGCACCGCACCGCGTACAACGTGCTCCGATCAGTAGCCGCGGTGCAGCCCGGCGAGGAGCTGATCGTGCTGGGCGCAGGCGGCGGCGTCGGCTCAGCTGCCGTGCATCTCGGTGCCGAGCTCGGAGCATCGGTGACCGCGGTTGCATCGACGCCCGAGAAGCTCGAGGCCGCGGCCGCGAACGGCGCTCGGCATCTCGTGAACCATCGCGCCCGCCCACTGCGCGAAGCCCTTCGCGAACTCCTCCCCGACGGCGGCGACGTGGTCGTCGATCCCGTCGGCGGTGACCTCTCCGAACCGGCACTCCGCGCGTTGGGCTGGGGCGGCCGCTTCGTCACGGTCGGCTACGCGTCGGGCGTCATCCCGCGGATTCCGCTGAACCTCGTGCTCCTCAAAGGCGTACACATTCTCGGATTCCAACTCATCGACTTCCTCACACACGCGCCCGACGAGCTCGGGCGCAACGAGCGCGAGCTGCTCGAACTGCTCGCCGCGGGTCGTGCCATGCCGCACATCGGTGCGACGTTCTCGTTCGACGCAGTCGCCGACGCCCTGCGGTACGTCGCCGACGGCCGAGCGATCGGCAAGGTCGTGCTCGACGTCGCGCCCGTCGATTGAAGGAGGTTCGGTGCCTCGCGCCATTGTGTTCAAAGGGGACGAGATCTGGGAATTGCTTGAGGTGCCGAAGCCGAAGCTTCGGCCCGGATGCCGCATCCTGAAGGTCGAGGCTGTGGGTATCTGCCACAGCGACGTCGACCAGCTCCACGGCCACCCGCCGGTCCCTTCGGGCGGCGTGTTCCCGGCGGTGCCGGGTCACGAGATCGTCGGCCGTTTCGAGGAGATCGCGCTGGCGGATCGCCGCGTCCCGGGCCACGACGCCGTGCGCGTGTCGCTGGAGGTTTCGTGATGGAAGACATCGAGGCGATCAAACAGCTCAAGGCGCGCTACTGCCGCACGATGGACACCAAGGACTGGTCGGCGATGCGCCAGGTGTTCGCCGACGACGTCACGATGGACACGACAGATTCCGGCGGCGGCATCATGACCGGAGCCGACGACTTCCTCGAATTCCTCCAAACGGCGATCGGCGAGGTGATCACCGTCCACCACTGCCACACGCCCGAGATCGTCGTCAGTTCGCCGACGACGGCCTCAGGCGTTTGGGCCATGGAGGACATGCTGCAGTTCGCAGACGGCTCCGAGATGCACGGCTACGGCCACTACTACGAGACCTACGAAAAGCGCGACAGTGAGTGGAGCATCACATCGTCGAAACTGTCGCGCCTCCGGATGGACTTCACACCGGCAGTAGGACAATGACCATCGCTCATCCCGCCCGGTGAACCGCAACCGCATCGGCAGCCTCGAGGTCTCCGTTATCACCGGCGCCACCAAGGCCGAGCAGGTCATCTCCAACGCCGCGGCCGCCGACTGGCAACTCGGGGCCGAGGACCTCGCCGCGATCGATGCCATCGTGGCCCACGAGGCCGAGATCGAAGATCTGGAGGATCCGCGATGAGAGCCGTACGTGGCCATGACGGCCGGCCACTCCTCGTCGAGGTGGACGAACCCCCCGGTCAGGGCGAACTCTTGTCCATGCGGGCGGTAGGTATCTGTGCCTCCGACTTCGGTTACCTGTCCTACGGCACCAATGTCATCCTCGGCCACGAGCTTGTCGGCATTCGCTCCGATGGCACGCCGGTCGCGGTCGAGGGGCTGTACGGCTGTGGCGATTGCGGCCGCTGTCGCTTGGGCCAGTACAACCTGTGCGACCAGGCCGCGGTGCACGCGCTCGGGATGTTCAACGACGGTGGCATGGTCGAGCAGTTCCGCGCTCCGAGCGAGCGCCTCGTCGAGCTTCCCGCCGGACTTGACGTGGCGAGCGGTTCACTCGTCGAGCCGGCCGCGGTGTCATGGCATGGCCATGCGTGTCGGCGGCACGGATGGTGGCAAGCGCGTCGCTGTCGTCGGCGCCGGGTCGGTGTGGCGGCAGCCCAGGCCCAACGCGCAGCGGAGGTCAGCCTCGAATCTCGTTACGACCACCAACGGGAGCTCGGGGAGCGACTCGGAGCGACAGAGCCTTCCGGCCTCTACGACGTGGTGATCGAAGCGGCCGGATCAGCGAGCGCACTGCAACGGTGCGTCGAGCTGCTCGCTCCCGGTGGCACCATCGCTGTGCTGGGCGTACACTACGGCGGGCTCGACGTGCCGTACCTCCTGATGCTCACCAAGGAAGCCAAACTCGTCGCATCGATGGGCTACTGCAGCCACGAGGGTGGACGCGACATGCAGCAGGCCGCGGAGATGCTGGCCGCCCGCCCTGAGATCGCCGATGCCCTCATCACCCACAGGTTCTCGCTGGAGGACGCCGCCGAGGCATTCCGCGTTGCCGCTGACCGCAAGAGCGGAGCCATTAAAGTCGTCGTCGAGGTCGGATGATGCTGCTGCCCCCCGCCAATCAGTTCCACCTCGGCATCGTCGTCGACGATTTCGAGCCGGCTCGCGATTTCCTCAGCGAAACGTGCGGCTACGAATGGGGGCACGACATCGAGCTCGAGTACACGATGATGCTCCCCGACGGGGGGGTCACTTTCCAGCAGCATCTCAGCTACTCCGTCACTGAACCCCGGCTGGAGCTCGTACAATCCGTCGCCGGTACGCCTCTCCAGCCGAGCAGCTCGGGCCTGCATCACGTCGGGTACTGGTGCGAGGATCTTGCCGCGGCCTCTGCGGCACTCGTCGCGAATGGCTGGGTCTGGGAGTGCGGCGGCGAGCACGACGGATCGCCGATGTGGGCGTACCACTTCAATCCCGCCGGCGTGCGGATCGAGCTCGTGAGCACGGCGCTGAAGGCGGGCCTCGAGTCACTGTGGACCGGGCCATCCATCGATCCCGCGGGGAATCCGGCAACACATTGAAGTGAGGAGAGCGGCGCATTCTCTGGACGAGTCAGCTCAGAGGATCAGCAAGATCCCGCAACGTCGCGCAACTGGCAGCTCGCGCGGTCAAGACAGATCATCGAACTTGTCGGTGGCGAGATCGGCACGCGCTTCGGCGGAGTAGTCGTAGCTCGGACGTCCGCGCGCACGACGGGACTTCTGAGCGTCAGCCGGAGATGCCCGCACCCCTGCGTGTCGAGCCGCCGCCGCCACCTCAGCGTGTCACAGGCTGGTCGAAAACGACGCCGAAGTAGGCCTGCTCGAGGCGGCCGGGATCGCGAGCCAGATCGGCGGAGGAACCCCGCAGCACGATCGAACCCCGGTTCAGCACGGCCGCGTCGTCAGCCACCTCGAGCGCGAGGCCCACGTGTTGCTCGACGAGCACGACGGCGCAGTCGTGGTCGCTGGCGATCCGGCGCACCGCGACGAACAGGTTCTCGACGACGATCGGCGCCAACCCCATGCTCATCTCGTCGATCAGCAGCACCTTCGGCTGCTGGATCAGGGCGCGTGCCATCGCGAGCATCTGCTGCTCGCCGCCGGACAGCGCGCCCGCCTGGAGGTGCCACCGGGGCTCGAGGGCGGGGAACACCTCCAGCAGGTCGCGCGGAGACAAGTCGCCGCGTCCCGCCGCGATGCGGAGGTTCTCCTCGACCGTCAGCGTGGTGAAGAGGCAACGGTTGTCCGGGACGAGCACCACGCCGGCTCGGTTGGCAGCCGAGGCTTGGCCGCGCCGAACCGGCGCGCCGTCGACGGCGGCAGTGCCGTCCTGGGCGCGCAGAAGGCCGCCAATCGTCAGCAGCAGCGTGGTCTTCCCCGCGCCGTTGGGACCGACTAAGCAGAACACCTTGCCGGCGTCGACCGCAAGATCGACGTCCCGGAACGCAGTCGCCCTTCCGCGACCGCCGGTCAGCCCGGTGCATCGAAGGCGAACGGCCGCGCGACCGCCAGGGATAGGGAGCCCGGCGTCGATGGGGTGCGTGGGCGCAGACCCCGAGGAGGTGTGGTCACGCCACTCGACCCGGCCATGGATGACGTGTGGGAGGCGCAGACGCCGAGGAAGTGAGGTCACGCCGTGGCCACCCCCTCCGCGCCGTGGACCTTGCCGAGGTAGGCGGCGGCCACGGACCGGTCGGCACGGATGGCCACGGGATCACCAGCAGCGATGACCTCGCCGAAGTTCAGCACGTAGATGGAGTCGCACACCGACAGCACGAGCGCCACGTCGTGGTCGACGAGGACCACACCCACGCCGGCCGACGCGATCTTCCGGATCCGCTCGCCGAGCCACTTCGTCTCGCTCGTGTCGAGGCCGGCGGCGGGCTCGTCGAGCAGGAGCAGCTTCGGGTCCGCGGCGCACGCTCGCGCGATCGAGACCAGCTGGCGTTCGCCCTGGCTCAGCTCGCCGGCGGTCCGCTCGGTCAGCTCCGAGATGCCGACGAGGTCGAGCGCCCGGTCAACGGCGTGGTGCCGGGCGTCGCCGTGGGAGGCCGCCGCCGCGGCGCTGACGTTCTCCCCCACGGTGAGGTCGTCGTACAGCTCGAGCGACTGGAACGTCCGGGCCAGGCCGGCCCGCACGCGGCGGTGCGGGCGCAGCCCGTCGATCCGCTCGCCGAGGAGCTCGACAGTGCCCCCCGCAGGGACGAACCCCGTGATCGCGTCGATGACGCTGGTCTTCCCGGCGCCGTTGGGTCCGATCAGGCCGACGACCGTGCCGGCCTCGACGCGCAGCGACACGTCCGACACTGCGACGATGCCGCCGTAATTGACCCTGAGGTCCACGACGTCGAGGACCGGGCGCTCCGACTCGGACGTGTCGAGCGGCGGAGCGGCCGTGACGGCTGCGGGCGCGGGCGCGGGCGCGGGCCGGGTGCGCCGCCTCGGTCGGCGCACGCGCGCCAGGCGCTCGGCCAGCCCGTGGCCCGAGGCCGCCAGCCCCTCGGGGTAGCTGATGAGGGTCACGATCAGCAGCACCGCGCTGATAATCGGGAACCACTTGCCGAGGCTGATCCACTGGTCGGTGGCGTAGAAGACGATGCCGCCGGCGACCAGGATGCCGGCGAGGACCCCGCCATAGACCGACGTCACCCCCGCCAGGACCACCGTCGCCACCAGCGTGAGGTTCGTGAGGGTCGAGAACGAATCGAACGTGAAGATCCCCCGGCGGTAGGCGAGGAGGCTGCCGCCGAGGCCGGCGATGAACGACGCCATGGCGAAGCTGGCCACCTTCACGAACACGACGTTGACCCCGATGCCCGCCGCCGACCGCTCGTTCGCCCGTACCGCGAGCATCGCCGAGCCGAGCCTGCTCGTGCGCAGCCGCGCGACGCACCACGCCACGATGACGAGCGTTGCGAGGCAGAGGAGGCCGAACGCCATGCGCGGGAAGGCCTTCCCGACACCGATCCCGAGGTCGATCCCGAACAGCTTCGGCTGGTCGACCGCGGCACCGTCCGTGCTGACGATCTGGGTGTTCCGGAACCACACCGCCTCGATCGCAAAGGCGAGCGCGAGGGTCACGACCCCGAGCGTCAGACCGCGCAGCCGCAAGGCCGGGAGCCCGACGATCACGCCGATCACCGTCGCCACGAGGGCGGCGAGCAGCGGCGCCAGCGGGAACGGGACGCCCCAGCTCTGCGTCAGGCCGCTCAACGTGAAGGCGCCAGCCCCGGCGAGCGCCATCTGGGCGAGCGAGACCTGCCCCGCGTAGCCCGTCACGACGACCAGCGACAGCGCGATCACGGCGAAGATGAACGTGCCGATCACGGCGCTTCGCGCCGTCCCATGGGTGACGCCCAGCGCGACCACGCCGATGACGAACCCCACGACGGTCGGGAGCATGAGGCCCCGGGGGCGAGGGGCGCGCCCGAGCGGCTGGCTCACGAGGGTACCGCGCACGGGCATGGCGCTCGCGGTGACGAGCAGGAACACCAGGATCACGATCAGCGGCACCAGCTCGGCCGACCCGGTGCGCGGGAGCCACGAGTGTTGCGCCGATAGGCTGCTCGCCTCGGACTGGAACATCCCGATGGCGATTCCAGCGCAGACCGTCGGCAGCAGGTACTGGAACCTACCGACCACCGCGGCGGCGAGCACGGGCACGACGAACAGCGTGTAGGTGACAGGCGTGAGCGGTGCGAGCGGCGCGATCAAGATCCCCGCGGCACCCGCGACCACGGCACTGAGCATCCAGTTGAGCAAGGCCACACGATCGGGCGACACGCCGCTGATAAAAGCGCCGGTCTGCGATTCGGCCGTCGCCCTCGTGGAGAGGCCGAACCGCGTCCACCGGTAGAGGGCGGCGATGACGAGCGCCAACGCGACGATGGTGAGAGCGAGGTAGAGGCGGTCGGACAGGAGGGTGAGCGACCCGATCGTCCAACGCTTCGCGGGGAAGATGTTCGTCACGCTGACCGGTGACGTGCCGAACCGGATCGCCATCAGCTCAGTGAGCACCACGAGGACGCCGATCGAGGCAACGGCCCGGGTCAGCAGCGGCGTGTCACGCAGGGGGCGGAAGACGACGAGGTAGAGGAGGGCGCCGAGGAGCGACACCAGCGCTAGGGCGATCAGCGCGGCCGGCACGAACCCGAGGTTGCTGCCGACGTCGACGCTCGTCGGGAACCCGGGGATCGGGATCAGGAGCTGCCCCGCCCGCAACCCTGCATAGGTGTAGGCGGCGTACAGCGCCATGGCGCCGGTGGCGAAGTTGACGACACCCGAGCTGCGGTAGGTGAGCACCATCGCGACCGCGAGGGCGGCGAACACACCGCCGTTGCCGAGTCCGAAGACCAGGTTGGTCAGGTGCTCCACCCGAGCGCGCTCCTACGTCCGGCTGGGGCCCGGCGTGTCCCGGGTCGCAGCGGCGATCTCGATGCTGATCAGTCCTCTCAGCCCCCCAGTCCTCTCAGCCCGGGATCGGGGTGTCGCCGACCGGCTTGTACACCGTCGGCTGACCCTTGGCGTCGAGCACCGTGACGAGCCCGGCTCGGGTGCACAGCGCCGGCGACGCGGGAACCGCCTTGCCGTTGCACCGGAAGTGGACGGCGCCGCCCGGGAGCAGCTTCCACGGCATCTTCTTGGCGGTCGCGATGACGTTCTGCGACGTGATGTCACCCGTGATCCCTTCGAGGGCGACGTGGAACCCCATGATGCTGATGAACATGAGCTCCCCCGCGCTGCCGGTATCGGGGTGGCCCTTCACCTTCGGGGCGATCTCCTTCTCGTAGATCGCGAGGCCGGGGTCGGGTGGATGGCCGTCGACGGGCGCCGTCGCCGACACGTTGACGCCCTTCAGCACGGAGGCCGGGACCGCCTTGCGGGTCGAGGCGTCGACGCACTGCTGCACGACCGTGACCTTGCCGGTGTAGCCGACGGCGCGGAGGCCGTTCATTACCGCGGTGCACGTGGTATTGGCGCCGATCACGTGCACCAGCCCCGCGCCGCTCGACACGATGCGCTGCATCTGCGGCGTCACGTCGGCGGCGCCGACCGGGATCCGCACCACGTCCAGGCTGATTCCCGCCTTCTTGAACTGCGCCGGGCCCTCCGATTCCCAGAACGACGTCGCCGCCGGAACATCGATCACTGTGGCGGCGGCCTTCTTGATCTTGTTCGCCTTCGCCACGGCGATCGGCATGTCGGCCAACGCGGCGAAGGGGTTCCCGAGGGCGAACGTCGAGGTGGTGTCACCCAGAACGGTCTCGTCGAAAACCCCGTACACGAACGTCGGCATATGGGCGGCGTGCAACGGCGTGTAGACGTTCGTCACGACGCCGCTCTGGCCGATCACCACGGCCACGACGCCGTTCTGGATCATCTGGTTGGCGCAGTCGGTAGCGCCGCCCGGGTCCTGGTGGGTCTCGCAGACGTACACCTTGACCGGCCGGCCGCCGATGCCGCCGTAACCGTCGAGGTAGGCGAACGTCTCGTTCGCGACGGCCCCCTCGATCGAGTTGTCCGCCGAAGGGTTGCGGCCGTCGCTGATGACGCCGACCTTGACTGGCTCACCCGTGGCCTGCTTCGGCGCTCCCAGGAACTTCTCGACGCTGGACGCGCTCGCGCCCTTGGAGGCCGTGGTCGACGTCCCGCTGGTCCCGCTCGACTTGTTGTTCGAGCTACCGCTGCTGCCGCACGCCGATACGAGCACCACCGCGGCAAGCACGCCAACGACCGCTCGCCGCCAGCCGCCATAGCCCCGCCGCTCGCGGGCAACGCTCCGCTGAACCATCCCGACTCCCCCTCGTGCAAGATGTACCGCTGGACGAGATTGCACTCTAGGTCCCTTCACTCATGTTCGTACAGGGCGCCTTCATGCGCGGCTCCGTACAGGGCGCATGCGCGGCGGTGTCGCTCGTGCCGCGGTCCAAGAAAGAAGAGACGTTCGGGCGGCCGAACGGTTGTTCGCCGCCCGCGGCCTCGACGCCGGATCGCTCCCGCCAGATCAGCCTCGAAGCGGGTACCGGGAACCACTCCGCGGTCCAGTACCACCTCGGGTCCAAGGACCAGCTCATCCGCGCCATCTTCGAGTACCGCTTGCCGCACCTGAACGAGCGTCGGCGCATCTTGGTCGCGCAGCGCGAGCCCGCCGACCTCGCTTCATTGGTCGAGTGCTACGCACTGCCCATCCCCGAGCAGTGCGAGCAGGAGGGCAGCACTACCTGAGCTCGTCGCCATGCTCGAGCACAGCGGCGATCCCGGAGTGTTCGCTCTCATCCGCTCCGCATGACTCCAAGCGCAACGGCACGATCGATCTGTTCGCTGCGTTGAACGTTGAGCTTCCCCCGTTGCCCAGGTTCAAGGGGCCGTGATCGGAGTGCACGATGGTGCCGTCGGGTCCGTTGCGGCGCCAGATCGCCATCTGCAGCACGTCGACGACGAGTTCCGAACGCAGGTGATCGGCGATCGACCAGCCGATCACCTGACGGCTGAACGCGTCGAGCACGACCGCGAGGTACACCCTGCCGGTGTCGGTCGGATGTTCGGTGATGTCGCTCACCCACAACCGATCCGGCCCTCGACCGTGACTGGCGGTTCACGAGATCGTCGACGGGATCAGCGTCCGGGTCACGACGCGTGCACCGCGGCGTCTTCGGCGGCGAGAGACACCTTCGATGCCGGCGTGGCGCATCAGCCGTTCGACGCGCTTGCGGCCGACACGGATGCCGGCACTGAGCCGCAGCTCGGCGTGCACCCGCGGGCTGCCGTAGGTGCCACGCGATTGACGGTGGATCTCGACGATCGTCGGCGTCAGCTTGTGATCTTCACGCACGTGCGGTGCCGGATCGGCTCGACGCTTACGCCATTCGTAGAGCCACGAAGTGCTCACCTTCATCGCTCGGCACACAGCCGCGACGGGCAGGTCCGAGCAACGCTCGGCGATGAAAGGCGAAGATCATTTCGGGAGGACGTTCTCCTTCGCGAAGTACGCAGCCCGCTTCAGGATCTCGTTCTCCATCGCCAACGTGCGGACCTCGTGACGCAGCTTCACCAACTCGGCGCGTTCATCGGTCGTCACGCCCTCACGACGACCCTGATCGATGTCGGCTCACGCGACCCAACCACGCGAACACGACTCCGAAATCCCAAGATCCTTGGCGATCTGACCGAGCGGCTTCGCACGCTCACGCGCCAAAGCGATCGCACGCGCACGGAAACTCCGGCGGATGTGCAGGAGGCATCACGAACTCCTCTCCGAGACGACAATCGCCTCACAGCAGGGTACTCCGATCAAGTGGGGAAAGCTCAGGTTCCCGGTGGAGCCCGACCGCTACCCGCAGGTGTCGCCGGGCTTCACGGCGCACCCCACGGTCAACGCCGTTTCGGTTGTGTGCGAAGCGGAGCCCGGAATCCGCACCACCTTCGACCTGCCCAGGGTCATTCCAACCTTCGGCTGACGCCGACGGCGCTGCGACGTCAACCCGGGCGACGCCGTGGACGTTACCGGATCAGCATGGCAAGGTACCTCTGGCGCACGATCACATCGCCGATGACGAAACGAAGAAAGCCATGGACACCGACGGTCCCGGGACGATATGAACTCCACATTTGGTAGGCAATGGTTCTGCAAACAGAAGTGGGGGAATTTGTCATGGCAAAGAAGCTAGACGGAAAAGTGGTTATCCTGACAGGCACGAGCGCGGGCCTTGGAAAGCAAATGGCCGTCTATTTGGCCAACGAAGGCGCCAAGTTGTCCATGTGCGCTAGGAGAACAGAGAAGTTGATGGAAACGGCGAGACTTTGCGAGGAGACAGGCGGGGAAGTCTTGGCCCTAACGTGTGATATCTCGAAGTATGAGAATCTGCAGAACTACGTTGAGAAGACGATTGAGCGCTTCGGGACGGTGGACGTTCTGATCAACAATGCCAACGCTCAAGCCGTTCGCGTTCCTTTCCTCGAACAGGACACGGAGGAGCTGGACAGGGCGCTGCATACCGGCCTCTACAGCTACTGGAATCTGATGAAGCTGTGCTACCCCTACCTGAAGGGCAAGAGCTCCTCGATCATCAATTTCACTTCCGGTGTCTATCAGGTCGGCTTTGAAGGAATGGCCGCATATGTTGCCGACAAGGCGGCGATTCGCGGGCTTTCCATGGTCGTGGCTCGCGAATGGGGGAAAGATGGCATTCGTTGTAATACGCTCAGCCCTGTCGCGATGACCGAGACCATCATGGAGAATCTGCCGCCAGAGTTCACAGAATACGTGGTGAATCGCTCCCGCGACAACGCAATGGGAAGAGTGGGTGATCCGTATCAGGACATTGCACCGGTCACGCTATTCCTGGCCTCTGACGAGAGTCGATGGATCACTGGCCAGAACATCAACGTGGATGGCGGCGTGAGCGAGACCATTCTGATGTAGGGCCCGCAAGTAGGGCTCTCCTGACAGTGATGTGGGTCACGCGGCGATAGGAGGTCCCTATGCCGAGGATGCGACGTCGTAGCACGCGACCTGTTGGAGGACGTCGGCCACCCATTCGGGATCGGTGAGAGCCCGACTGGGAGCAGTAGTAGGCGAAGAAGGCGCCATCCACCAGCCTCCTCACACCGCGCTCGTGAGCTCGGTCGCGTCCAGTGCGCGATCTGCGGTCGGCGCATGACCGGAACAAAGAAAGGCAACGGGCGCTGCAACTACCGATGCGAGCTGCGCCGCAGCCGCCCCGGTGCACCGCTCGACCACCCCGTCGACGTCTGCGTCCGTGAGCAACCGTTGGTCGAAGCTCTCGACGTGATTGGCGGCGCGGGTATCCGGGTCGTCAGCGGCCGACCGGGAAGATCCGGGTGCCGGAGTGGGAGAGCAGCTGTGCGACCGGGAGCGTCAGGCCGTGCGCTCGGGCGAGCTCGACCGCGTCGCCGAGGTCCTTGTCGACCAGCGCCGCGGTCACGCGCAGGACTTCGTCCTCGTCGGGCGCGTGCGGGTCGTCCCGGAAGTGCTTATAGAACGGGAGTGCGAACGCGGTCAGGTCCGACAGCGCGCCGCTCGCCTCGGTGACCTCCTCGACGAGCCCGTCGCGAACGCCGCCGGCGCCGGCGAGCTCGACGGCTTCAATCATGGCGGCAAAGCCGGCATAGACCACGATGTTGTGCGCAAGCTTCAGGGCGGCGCCGCTTCCGAGCCGTCCGGCGGACACGACCTTCGTCGCGAATCGGAGCAGTGTCGGCCGGAGCCGCTCGACGATCTCGCCGTCGTCGCCGACGAGCACCGACATGGTTCCCTGCTGGACGCTGAAACTCCCTCGGCCGGCGACCGGTGCGTCGACGAGGTCGATGCCGCGCTCGACGGCCAGCGGGGCGAGCGCCTCGACGGTCGCAGGCATCACGGTCGACAGCACCGCGATGCAGGCGCCCGGCCGGGCACCGTCGAGCACTCCATCGGGACCGCTCACCGCCGCGACGCACTGATCGTCGGTCTGCACGGACACGAACACGACGTCGCACCGCTCGCCGAGCTCGCGCGCGACGACGACGTTGCAAGCGCGCCATCGGCGACCGCTCGGTCGATCGCCTCGGGGCGCACGTCGAACACGAATGGCGCATCGCCGGTCTGCCGCGAGCCGTCGGGTGAGCGCACTCCCGATCAGCCCGAGCCCGACGACCCCGACCGCAGTCATGCGTTCCATTCGATCACACGACGTGCCACCATGTCGCCCGGCGACCTGCGCGCCGGTGCTCTCGTCGACGTCGGCGATGACACCCGGGCAGCTTCCGCCACGCAGCGCTCGGCCGTGGCGCGACCGATGCCGTTCGGGCCTCCCGTGATGATCACCACCTTGCCGGCGAGGTCACCCGCCATAATCAGACCGGCGCGAATGTCGCCAGCAGCGCGACCGGCGGCCATGTTCATCAGTCGATGAATATACTTCATCGACTGATGAACAACGCAAGGCGCGCGCGAGAATCCCGTATGCGATGCACCTCGAACGGCTCGCCGGAATCCTCGAGAGCTACGGGCTCGAGCCGACGATGTGGCCGCCTGCCGCGGTCATTGTGATGCTCAACAGCATCTCGTGGTACGTCCGCACCGACGAGGCGTTCGGTGTCGAGCTCGGCCGCGAGGAAACCGTCGAACTCGTCGAACGCGACATCCGCGCGCTGGAGGGTGAGCGCGCCGAGACGCCATCGACACCTGTTCGCAAGCGGTGAGAGGAGATCCGGTGGACCCACAGGCGTTGCACGACAAAATCGAGATTCAGGAGCTGCTCGCTCGGTACGCCCGCGGCGTCGACTCGAAGGACTGGGAGCTGTGGAAGTCGGTGTTCACCCCGGACGCGAGGGTCGACTACAGCTCGGCCGGCGCCGCGGTCGGCTCGCGTGACGAGGTCGCGGCGTGGCTCGAGCAGGGGCTCAGCGTCGTGCCGATGACGCAGCACTTCATCAGCAACGTCGAGGTCGACCTCGACGGAGACCGGGCCAAGGTGCGGGCCATGTTCTACAACCCGATGCAGCTGCCCGGGATCGCCGACCTGAGCTACTGCGGGGGCTACTACCACCACGACGTGGTGCGCACGCCCGGGGGGTGGAAGAGCGAGCGATTGGTCGAGGAGAACATCTGGTTCGTGAACCGACCCGACATGCCGGCGAGCTGAGGCTCGCGCACCGGCGTACAGCGATCGAGGGATTGAGCATGTCGGACACCTTCGAAGGCAAGGTTGCGCTGGTCACCGGCGCCGCGTCCGGGATCGGCCGGGCCGTCGCTCTGCGCCTCGCGGCAGGAGGCGCGTCGGTCTTCGCCGTCGACATCGACGCCGGTCGGCTCGACGAGACGAAGGGCCTGGCGTCGGGCGAGGTCGCGGTGCGCCAGGCCGATCTGGGCGATCCCGACGAGTGCGTCGACGTCGTCGCGAGCTGCGTCGAGGAGTTCGGACGGCTCGATGTCCTCGGGAACATCGCCGGCGTCTACCTCGCCGAGCACACGACCAAGACGACCCGCGAGCAGTACCGCAAGGTCATGGCCGTGAACCTCGACGCCTACTTCTTCCTCGCCCAGGCCGCCATCCCGCACCTCCTCGAGAGCAGCGGCAACATGGTGAACATCGCCTCCAACGCCGGGCTCCAGGGCGTGCCGTACTCGGCGGCGTACTCCATGAGCAAGGGAGGCGTCGTGCAGCTCACTCGGTCGCTCGCGGTCGAGTTCCTCAAGACTCCGCTGCGGGTGAACGCCATCGCCCCTGCGGGCACCAACACCAACATCGCCGCCTCGACGAGCTTCCCGAGCGACATGGACATCGACCTGGCCCGCCGGATGGCCGGTCTCCGTGGAATGGCCGAACCCGAGGATGTCGCCGCCGTCTTCGCCTTCCTCGCGGCCGAGGACGCGCGATCGATCACCGGCTCCATCTACACCATCGACAACGGGCTCACCGCCAGCTAGAAGACTTGACCGTGGTCGCCGAACTCGAGTCAGCGCCTCACGAACTGGTGCCGGGTGGGATCCAGCTCGGGTCGCGCTTTTCCATGAATGCCAACATCCCTTCACGCATCTCCGCGGAGCCCGCGAGTGCACCGAACATCGTCTGGGTATCGATGAAGCCGTAGCGCTCGTTCAGCATGCGCTTGACGTGGGCACGCGCATCGGGTGCGGTCCGCAGGATCTGATGTGCGGCCGCGAGCGCGGCCGCGCGCAGCTCGTCGTGCGGGACGACGCGAGCGATGACGCCGAGCCGCTGCGCCTCGGCCGCGTCGAAGGTGCGCGCTGACAGCATCAGGTCCCGGGCTACTGCGATGCCCACATGCGCGGGCAACGCCGCGGCGTAGAACGCATCGGGGATGCCACGCAGCAGCTCCGGTACCCGGAACGTCGCCCGGTCGCTCGCCACCGTGATGTCGGCCATCATCGCGATCAGCAACCCGCCGGCCTGGCAGATGCCGTTCACCGCCGCGATCACCGGTGCGCGACTGTCCCGGATCGCTAGAAACGGCAAGATGTCCTCGCCGACGTGCTCCGCGAGGTCATCGCCCGGCTCCGACCGTCCGCCGAGATCACCACCCGGTGCGAACACGTCGCCGACCCCGGTGATGATCAACGCGCCAACATCGGGGTCGGCGTTGACGAGCCGCACCGCGCGCTTGATGCCGTAGTACATAGCGGGCGTGAGCGCGTTCCGCGCCGCGGGCCGGTCAATGACGCACCACGTAACGGGCCCCTCGCGCTCGAAGCGGAGGGCCGAGGTCCCGAGCTCATTCATCGTGCCCACGATAACCGGCTCTACGCGACCAAGCGTGGTTGGCGGCCTCGCACTCTTGCGGTTCGGGGAGTCTGCCATTCGACGCCGCAGTGCAACAGGAGACGTAGCCGGTAGTTGTCGAAGTTGCGGAAGCCGTGACCGACGCGCTTGATCTTCTTGATCAACAGGTTGATGCCTTCGGTCGACGCCGTTTGACGCGCCGGTGGTGTGGAAGGCGAGGACCTCGTTCTCCCACGATCGGATCGTGCGGGCGAGACGACGGCACTCGCGCACCTGGCTGTCGTCGCAGTACCCGTAGAAGCGTTTGCAACCGGCGGCGCGCGAGCTCGCAGGCTTCGCGCCGTGTAGACCTCGCGCAGCAGCTCCTTGGCGAGGTACGCGGCGCCGACTTCACCGTCGGGATCGCCTTCGAGCAACAAGCGCACGACGCGTTCACGTTGGGGTTCGGTGAGCCGGTCGTGCGCGACCAACAGGGTGCGGCGGATCCGATAGAGCGGATCGTGTTTGCGGCCCCGATGCCCGAGCGTGGTCTGTTGCACGCGGCGACGCACGTCGTCGACGGCCTGGTTACGCGAGTCGGATCGCGTGGAAGTGGTCCACCACGATCGTCGACCCCGTCGAGCCGGTCGGCCAGGCCGGTCGCGTACCCGCGGAACGGATCCACGACCGCGACCCCGATCCCGGCCAGCCATTCGTCGGCTCGCTGGTCGAGCCAGTCGCGAACGACCTGACCAGACCGGCCAGGGACGACGTCGAGGAGCTGGTGACGGTCCAGGTCGACGAACCCGGTGATCATCTCCCGGCGGCGGGTCGGGCTCGGCGCGCAAGAAGCTCGTCTCGTCCAGGCCGAGCGCGCTCGGCGCTCCGAGACGGGCCGGATCGTCGACCAGGCGCTGGCCGTGTTCGCGCACCGCGCCCATCGCGGTGTGCCACCCGACGCCGAACGCGACGCGCGACCGCGGCGACGCTGTCGCCGTCTTCACCGACCCGGCGGCAGATCTCGGACCGGGCCCGCACGGTCAGCGACGCCCGCGACTCGATCAGCTCGCTCGTCTCGGTCCACGTCCCGGTCGGGCAGTCCGGATCCCCACACGACCAGATGCGCTTCGCCCACACCAGCCGCACCGGCCGGCCCGCGATCGGCAGGTCCCGCACCTGCACCCGACGGCGTCCGTGACCGACCGCGCGCACCCCACACGCCGGACAGCCCACCCGATCCGCGGTCGTCTCGACCGCCAGCCACCACTCGCCGTCCTCGAGCACCTGCGACGCCCACGACGAAGCCGGCCAGTCGAACGAGCGCGGTCGCGCCCTCACTACCGTGCATGAACACCAGGGGTCTCCCTCTCGAGCAGCCGTCAACAGCCGCAAGAGTGGTGAGGCCCCTGGCCTCATTGGTGGACCTAACCGACCAGCCCTACCCGGACACGGCCCCAGCGCTTCATCGCGAAGAGCCCGATAACCACACTCCCGTGCGAAGCTGAGACTCGCAACACTGTCGGAGGCCTAGGGGCACGACCGCTATTCGCGGGGTCGGGCGCCGTCACCGATCGTGCGGTCCATGAGCCCTGCCATCGCAGCCAGCTCCCGGTCCATCGCAGCTCGGACCACGTCGGCCCGACCCGCGATCAGGAGCCGCTTCGTGGCGACCACCGCAGCCGGGTCCAACGCGGCGATGGTGGCCGCCGCTGCTTCGGCCTCCGCGGGTAGCTCCGCATCGGTGACGACACGCCACGCGAGGCCCATGGCCAGGGCCGCCTGCGCGTCGAGCCACTCGCTCGACAGCATCGCCCACGCTGCATCGCCCCATCGGGCACGGGCGGGCAGCAACGCCGAGCTTCCCGCTTCCGGGACGATGCCGAGGGCAGTGAAGGGAAAGCGCAGTCGCGCCGACTCGGCGACGATCACGAGGTCGCAGTGCAACAACATGGTGCAGCCGATGCCCACCGCCAGACCGTTCACCGCGGCAAGGATGGGCTTCTCGAACGCAACCAGCGTTTCGAGTAGCTCAGCGAACTCCGTCCCCGCCTTGTCCAACTCGGCCGGCGAGGCGCTGCCGTCCAGGAGCGACCGGTCCGCTCCCGCCGAGAACGCGCGTCCGCTCCCGGACAGCACCACCACCCGCACGTCCGGATCTGCCGCGGCCGCGACGAGCGCAGCGTGGAACTGCTCGTAGTCCGTCGCAGTAAACGCATTGAGCCGATCCGGCCGATCGAACGTCACCCAGCACACCCCGTCACGACGTTCGTCAAGCATCCAACATCCTGTAGCACAGACTTGCCGGGTAAGGGGCGGCGAGGTCCGCTATGGCGGCAACCATCCGTTCCGCGTTCGCGATCGTGATCGCGCTGCCGCAGTTTTCGGGTGGATGGCAACAGCTTCGCGCCCGAATTCGCGTTCCCGCCTGTGAGCGCGCAACATCGCATGATGAGGCGTTTCAGACCCTTTTAACGTCCGCCTTCGCACCGCGTCCGTTGGTGTTGGCGGCGCGCTCGGAAACGTGAATGCGGTTTCGGGGCCGCCCCCGGCATCCTCGGTGGCGATCGGAGCAAGCCGGCATCCCCAGCAGAACGCGCGCCCGAGAACGCGCGCCGTCCGCACTCGCGTTCGCGCGAACGCAGAACGGCCTGTCAGCTGATTGACTGTCGTGCCGCGATGGCCTGGGCCGTCACCCCGGTTGCCTCGGTGATGTCAACGACCGGATAGACCGTGAACTCGAGGAAGCTCGACCACGTGCTCAGGTCCTTCAACAATTCGGCCGCGTTGTCGGTCTCGATCACGCTGAAGCCGCCGTTGCCATCACAGCGGGAGACCCACTCGCGGATCGTTGCGGACTTGCTGGGCTGCCACTTCGAGAGAAGCGCCTGTGCCCGCTGCGTTGCTTCGAATCGTTCGACCTCCGAGCCACCACTCTGGACCGTAAACGCCAGTACAAATTTCACCTTTGTCTTCCTCCTCACGCCGAGCGGAGCGCCCGGGGCGGTCAGCATTCCACGATTCGAATCGGGTGTCTCCCCCACACCATCTCTTGGCGCCGCACTGGACACGAAGTCCGAGCAGGGTGCGCACAGAACATCTCGCACGACAGTTCCTTCTGGACGCACAGAGCCGGCTGGGACGTTGCCCAGTCGGGTGCCGTTGGCGAGCGAGCGCCGCGTGCCAGGGAACCCACGCTCGTGGTGGAATCGTGGTGTGGACGTCGCTTCGCTGCTCCTCGAGCTCTACGGCCGCATCCCACCATTGGCGCGCAGCGCCGTCGACGGCGTCGACCTGTTGACGCTTGCGGAATCACCATCGCCGGGAGCGAACCCGATCGCGTGGCTCGTGTGGCACGCCTCTCGCGTGCAGGACCACCACGTTGCGGAGCTCATCAATGCGGACCAGATCTGGATCGGCAACGACTGGGCTCGCCGCTTTGGGCTCGACCCGGACCCGTGGAATACGGGCTACGGCCATTCTGCGCAAGACGTCGCGGCGGTCCGACCAGAACGGCCCAAGGTGCTGCTGGAGTACCTGGATGCCGTCGACCGCCGCACCCGCACGCTGTTGGAGAGCCTCAACCCGGCGGAGCTCGATCGCATCGTCGACCGGAGGTGGGATCCGCCAGTCACGCTCGGCGTGCGGCTGGTCAGCATCGCCGACGACAGCTTGCAGCACCTTGGGCAGGCGGCCTACGTGCGGGGACTGCTCCGGAGCTGACACACCGGCCCCGCCATCGAGACGAGCCGCACCAATATCTCGTTGTCCTTCCTGATCGCCGTTCGCGAGGACCACGGCGGGCACTCCTGATTCCGGAGGATCGTGCGCTCGCACCTTTTTTCGAGCCACACCGCGACGGAATCCGGTGGGCGGGCAGCTTCGTTCGTCAGCCAGACGCGAACACGCGACCGCAGGCAGTTCGAGAGCCAACCCACCCGAACTCGACGCTACGGAAACCCGCAACGTCCCACGCGGATACTCAATCAGGCAGTTCTGGCGCGGCTTCGGCCTACGGCTTGGTCGGTCAGCCCGCGTTGGAGGACGAGCGCGCCGTCGCGTGGGCGCGTGCCGCTCGCGTCCTGTTTCGTTCCCACGATGCAGCGCGCCACGCCCGGAACCCGGACCTTGCCGTCCTTCTCGAACGCGCTCACCTTCGCAATGGCGTTTGCCCGAATCCGCTCCCGCGCCAGTTCGTCGACCTGCTGAAGCGCCGCAACTGCGAGCGAGACGTGCTCGCTGATCATCTCCCAATACTGCGCGGGCGATCGCGTCACGAGTTCGACGTCGACGTCCCACTCGGCAACGTCGCGCAGCCCCGCGCCCTCGTACAGGGCACTGACATATCCCGGGGCAGCGCACCGAAACATGTTCGGCCCGTCCGGGTCGGGTGGCGCCACCACCGCCTCGGTCGCGATTGCCTGCATGGCGATCGTCGTCCACGGGTTTTCCTCGGGCTTGACCCATACCGACGAGCAGAGACGTCCGCCCGGCTTGAGCACGCGCGCGAACTCGGCCGTCGCCTTGCCCATGTCGGGGAAGAACATGTACCCAAAACGCACCGAGACGCTATCGAATGTGGCGTCGTTGAACGGCAGATCATCGGCGCTGCACACCTTCGTCTCGATATTGGCGACCCCTTGCGCCCTGGCTCGTCGCGCGGCTACGTCCAGCATCTCCGCTACGAGGTCGGTCAGCACGACGCGTCCCTTCGGCGACAGTCTCGCGATGCTCAAACCCGGCTCACCCGTGCCCGCGGCAATGTCGAGATGCTGATGATCTTCAGCGATGTCGAGACGCTCGATCATCGCTGCGCCGACCGGGCCCAGCTGCTCCATGATGACCGAGTCCCACTTCTCCCAGCCCGCAGAGAGCCCGGCCCACGTCGCTCGCTGAACGTCTCGGATCTCATCGGCGCTCGGCATCGGCCCTCCCGCTATCGATGCATCCACCGAACACGAAGGCACTCCTTGGCGGCAGTGCATAATGCCCGGTCGGGGCGCATTACGCCAACAGGCGGGCCGCACAGAACGCCGTCGAGCAGTCGGCCGCCAACACCGTCTGTACCCCGCCGACCCCGCTCAAACGCGAAGTGCCCACAAAGCGCCCTCCCGGCGATTCGGGACAGCTCGCCACGATGAGCCGTGGCCTTTGGTTGCGAGGGAATGCGCGAAGAGCCGTCAAGCTCGGGTCAGCTGAGTGGGGAGCTATCCGTGACACCCTCGGAGATCTCGTTGGCGATCCATTTGCACATGCGCCGAACCGGTTCAATGGCATCATGGGCCAGCCCGACAAGCGGACCGTTGTACAGCGCGTTGCCGAGCGTCACCAGCCTCTGCGCGCCATAGAACGGCACGACATTCTCCAGCTCTGCTTTCAAGCTCTCGGGCCAAATGCCGATCGTTTGCGTGTAGGCATCAATTCCCAGAAGAAGATCGTCGATCGATTCAACCGGAACGAAATTCGCGGTGCGGTCCGTGAGATGCGCAGCGAAATCGACTTGCCGTGGCAACTTTGAGATGATCACAGCGCCTTCACCGTGCTCACCGCCTATCACTTCGTACCATTCGTCGTCCATGCGCAGCGCATCCACATGTGCCTTGAGGTCCCTGTCATAGGCCTTTGGCACGGTGCTGAAAGGAGATGGAAGGTCCATGATCGCTTGATACACGAATCTTCCCAACTCTGTCACGCGCTCGACGCCATCCGGATGGGAACCCGTCAGCACGTACACAACGCGCGAACTCGCGCAGCCCATCTGGTTCGCTCCTCCGATATCGATCGCGAGACGGCCTGCTGCCTCCTTCATCTGTTGCTCGTCGTCCAGAGCTTCGGGCCCAACGACACTGATGCTGGTCTTGGGATCCAGTGAAATGAGCTCGAGGCCAGGCTGGATGTACTTCGTGACATGCTTGATGCCTGCGAGTCCACCCCAGGCGGTGATCTTCTCGATGTTGTGGGGTTGGTAGAGCCTGTCCTCGACAGCGGCATCTCCACCGCGCCAATAGGCAACGGCGAAATGTCGGGTAATGGGATGATCTGGCGCCATGTCACACATCGTCATAGCAAGCGCTGCGGATGTGAATGGATCGTTTGACGGCGCCTTGATGATGCAGTCACTCCGTGTGATTGCACTGCGTACCAGCGTGACAACGCCCAACCCGGGTCCATTGCCGGCGACGATGTGCAACCCGCGGGAGCCGAATGCCCTGTACTTGATGGTTTTGCCGTCGGCCATCGGGTGCGGGACCCAACCCTCGAGGTAGTCGAGCCCCACAGTATTTTCCGCAATTTCGCGGACCCTGCCGCGTTCCAGGAAGCTGCCAAATCCGCTGTAGCCCAGATCGACCAGCTCTCGCGGCAGGGGTGTCGCGTCATAGGTCAGCTCTCGCCCCCGCTGCATGTGCTCGTTGGTGGTGATGTCGAGCCTCTCTCCCAGCTCCTCCAGGTAGTCGAGAATGTCGTCGAAGCTGAGGTCATAGAGATCGGCAAGGTCGCCGGCGGAAGCGAGCGGCAACCTGTCAACGAACTTTCTTGGATCCGGCGCCGAGAACGTCATGATGCCGCCCCGACCCGGATATTCGATCAGGTCCGAGTCGATGACCTCGCCACGGATGACTGCGTGTGCGATCGCTTGCTGCATGTCTTCGACCTCGGTCTCCGGAGTGTCTTCTGCCTCGGCTCAGAAACTCGTGAGAAACTCCAGCGCTTCGTCATGGGCTTCCGGCGATGCCGTACAGGTGATCTTGTCGGTGCCACCCTGCTCGACACTGAAGCGCGAAATATCTTCTGAAAAATGAGCGCTGGTTCGACCACAGGGGCATTCGCTCCAATCGATCTCAACCTTGTCGCCGGTGATGAGACCACCCCAAAGGCCGTTGGTCGCCAAATCGAAGAACGCGGCGCGACCGGCCTGTACGCCTTGGCGAGGAAGACGTTCGCTTGTTTCCGGGTCGAGAATGAGGGGAATTGACCAGGGTGGGAGGTGCAGACGGGCATGCTCACAACTGACACAGAGCGTGCATTGCTCAGAGAAGCCGTAGAAATATCCAGATTCGCCCTTGAAGTTCAGGAAACGGTTGACCGTGTCTTCCCAATCGTCCGGCATGGCAAAGCCCTTGCCGCCAAGGCCCGTCTGGACGGACGAGTTCGGCGCGAAGTTGCACGTCTTGTGCTCGGCCAAGCCTGCCACGGCGATGTCGTAGATGAGCTGCGCCGGGCTCATGAGGAACACACGCTCGCCACTGCGCTTGGAGACCAGGGCTTCCATCCATGCCTCCGCCCTCGCCGGCCTTTCACGCTGCATCTCCTCGATCTCGGACCGCCGGTCGAGCAGGCGCTGCGGCACATCCGCCCGACTGTCCCCTCGTGCTTGTGCAGCATGAAGCCGAGCAGCAAGGTACATGATGTCGGTGTCTCCCGGTGTGTCATACATCGGGTGGAAGTGATCGTCACTTCCCATCGCCATGTACTTTTTGAGGTATTGAGCTGCTCGATAGAGGGGCGTGTGGCCATCTCCATAGGTGGGCCAGCAGACATGCAGCTTTTCATACAAGTCAGATTCCGTAGGCGCCTCGCCGAACTGCTGCAGCAGCTGAATGCGAAAACCGCCCAAAATGAAGCTGCGCCAATCGCTCTCGTCTCGAGGAGTGAACGACATCGTGCCGGTCGTGCCAGAAGAGGTCACGGGGTCAAGTTCGGTCTCAGCACAAAGCAGATCGAGCCAGGAGTCAATGGAGTTGCATCCGGAGGCATCTACCTGGCTCAGGTCATGAGGCGTCAGGCGATCCAGCCAGGTCGTCAATCTGTCGAACTGGCCCTTCTCCAGCAGGTAGCTGGGGTAGGACTTGTAGATCGTGTGTTCGAACAACAATGGAAGAACGTCATCGACCTCGCTCACACGCGTTATTCCCTGTCGATCTGCCAACTTCGACAGCATCGGAATGCGATCTTTTTGCTGCTCGAAGCGCATCGACAACGCTGCAGACTGAAGTTCCGCGAGAAGATCACGGGGTACGGATTGCATCTTCGTGTACGACATGTCGAAGAAGGTCAGTGGATCTTCGATGAAATCACGCGCCGAGTCCTCGACGGTCGCACTGCCAGCAAGCAAGTCGCCTACGGTGGTCATGGTTCTCTCCGTCTGTACGGTCCGCGATGGACGATGAGCTGCTCGCCGTGGAACCCCGTGGCGTCATCCTGCCGCATCATACGCTCAGGCTGCAACTGCGATGCTGGGCGCGTCGTCGGGGGCGACGGCGCGTTGGAGTGCTTCGGCGAGCTGAAACGCGCCGGCGGGTCGCCGCCGGCGGTGTCGACCATCCACCAGGCGCTGCGACGCAATCATCTGGTCGCGGATCAGCCGCGTCGGTTGAACGCGTTGACGCGCTTCGAACGCGAGGTCACCAACCACTTGTGGCAGATCGACGCCACCGAGGTGCGGCTGGCGGACCTGCACAAGGCTCGAAAAGTGACGGACATCGCTTTCACCATGGGGTCTCCGACGAATAGGAGGAGACCAGGTGACGGAGCGAGATACTGCTGCGACGGCTCACTTGCCGCGTGCCGGGCGTCGCTGTGGAGCGCGTTCGACACCGCGGTCCAGTCGCTCGCCGCCGCCCAGGGTCCCGATCCGGCAAGGTGGCGGGGCAACGCGTCCCGCACCGGCTTCACGCTCGGCCTGATCTCCGACACGTTCCCGTCCACGAACCGCCCGACGTTCCAGCAGGTGCTGCAGTTCGCTCGGCGGTAGGCGCTACGGCGAGCGATCGCGCGCGACGAGTGGGCGCCCAGTACTCGACCGTATCCACGGCTCCGACCGTCGTGTCCGAGTACCAGAACAAGATGAAGCCGTCGCCCATGTGGAGCGACGTGGCGACGTGTCCGTCGCTGTCGCCGTCCCAGATCGCAACGCCGTGGAAGTCGAAGAGCCCGATGTTCTCCGACTGCGCTGTTCCGGTGTCCGCGTGCGTGTGGTGGTAGAAGCCGTTCCGCGTGATCACGTTCTCGTTGAAGGCGTTGCCACGCTCGTCGAGCGTGGCAACGCCGGCGACCCGAAGCGTGCCACCGAGTTCGGTCTCATAGACGGTCTCGGTCGTGTTGGACGTGTGCGCGATCGCATACACGCGACCACCTGACTTCACCGCGCCGTCGATGCACACGGACGACGAAGACCACGTCCCTCGCGCGTGCGGTCGCGCGGCCGAGCCGTCGAACGTAACCATGGCCGCGCCGCGACTGCCGGATGCGAATGCGTTCGAACCGGCCGCGACCAGCGAGGAGATGGTGCCGGCCGAGGTACGCACCCGCCACACCGGGTGACCCGCGGTGTCGTAGGCGACGACCGACTCGCCTTCGGCGACGAGTACCCCGCTCCGAACCTCAGCGATCAGCCCGGAACTCGTGGGAAACCCGAGACACTTGTATTCCGGATACCCGAACAGCTGGGTCTCGAGGTCGATCTTCGCGTCCATGCGCGCGACCCGACGGAGATGCTTCAAGTCGTATGCGAGCACGCGACCGGCATCGTCGATCGCGTACAGCCGCGTGCTCCCCACCGAGAGCGTCTGACCGGAGACCATCCTTCCGGTGCGCCCGTTCGACGTGTCGATCGTCGTCGCCTGTTCGCCCGCCTCGTCGGAATGCAACAAGAGCACCGAGTCACCGATGCGCAGGACGCGCGCGATGTCCCACGCCGGCACGTGAGACGTCCAGCGCGTTCGCCCGGTGCCGCGATCGAGGAGCACCGCGGTCGCCACCTGCGCGCCCGATCCGGCGATGACGGCTCCGTCGGCGACCCCGGCGATCGCGCAATTGCCTGCGACGTTTTTCAGGCGAACGCGCCAGCGCTCCTTCCCGTTGCTGCGTGCGATCGCGATCGCTTCGAGGTGATCACCGACATGACTGACCGCGTAGACAGTGCTCGTGTCGGTGCCGTCGCACTCGTGCGTACCGTGCAGATCGGCGGTCCATTGTGTCTCCGGCGCGGCCCGCAGCGGCGCGATCACGGCGGCCTCCGATCGGTCCGGATCGCTCACGCTGTGCTTCGCACTTTCCCCGGCCCCGCCGCCTCCGATGCTCACCAGCGCGAGCACGATCGCCGCGACCGCGACGACACTCGCGCACGCCACGAGCGTCAACCACCACCGACGATGCGAAGGTGCGCCGGCGGGATCGTCCCCATCGTGCGGAGTCGTCACGGCGTGCAGCCCGCGGTACCGGGACAGTCGGTCCAGGGCTGGCCGGCGTCCGCGGGCCGATGCCATCGCTGCGTGACGGCATCGGTCAGTGGTGCGGTGCGAAATGGCTGCCCGTTGTTGTCGACGCGAATCGTCTGTGGTTTGCCTCCGATGACGGCCACCACGTCGAGGTCCCACTCGTAGCTCGCCGCGAGTCCGACCGCGGCGACGTCGACGCGCACGTCCTCGCCGGCGGCCACGTGCAGCGACTTCTTCTCGAAGAAGGGAGCGCCGAAGGCGGGCGGATCGACCGAACGCAGCTCTCGCGCAACGGGCAGATCGTCATCGAGGTCGAAGCCGACCTTATACGGACTCAGTTCGCCTTCGGACGCGCACGCGAAGCTGAGATCGGAGGTGAGTGGTGAGCGATGCACGACGTGGGCGCGCATGTCGTTGATGACGACTCCCGCCGCGCGCGCACCGTGCAATGTGAGGCTGACATTGGTGACCGTGTCGTACGCACCGGCGTCGACGAGTGTCCGGTGCGCGGTGAAGCAGCTCCGCGAGAGCGAGGCCGGGTTCGGCATCGGCGCGGACGTCCGGCCGACCATCACGAACTCTTGCGAGTAGGTCGTCGAGAGGCCGGCGTCGATCTGCAACGGCGATCTCGGTTCGGTCGTCGTCGAAACGGTGGGTTTCGAACTGCCGTTGACCTCGTGATTGATGAGCGCGCTCGCGGTCGCCAGGACCACGCCGGCGACGATCGTCGCCGCGACTCCGGCGAGCCAGCTCCTGCGTGCTGAAACCCGCGAGCCGTCGCGCTCAGGCGAACCCACTCCTGCACGGTACTGCGGAGTCCGCGCCGGCACAGGGCCGTCTTGCCAGAGTTGGCTGCGTCCGAAGCGGGAGGTAGGTGTCGTACCTGTGGGGTCGGAAACTCGTCCAGGCACATTGACCTGGGGTTTCGCGCTCGCATGCGCGCTCGGCCGCGACCGCTGGTCGATCTTGCTCGTGAAGCCCGACACGCTCCTGCGCCGGCCGCGCCGCAGGTTCTGCATGAACACGTGACGGCGCATGACCACGCGGGCGCTGTGGTCGCGTTTGAGTCCGCGCGGTCGGAGGCGGGCTCAAAGCCCGCCTCCCGAAGGACCTCTCGACACAGTCTCGCCCACAGCCATGGCGCCGGCAGCGTCAGACCGCCGTCCGGCGCGTGTTCACCCCACGTCGACTTCGACGACGCGCTGGTCGACACCCTCCGGCTCCCAGCTCCGCTTCAGCGTGAAGGTGAGGGTCAGGCGGCCGGCAGTGCGCGCCACAAGCCGAAAGCTCTGCATGCCGGAGTCGCCCGGCTGAGCGTCGAACGGGACGTCGAACTGCTGGTCCAGCAATTCGATATCGCCGCTTGCCTGCGGCCCCTCCCATCGGTATCCAGTAGTGGGGGACGAGGGCAGTTCGATGGTGAAGGCTTCACCCACGGTCGCCTTTACCATCGCGGCGTTTGTTCCGCTGCAGAACGACCCTCAGGCATACCACTTGTGATACATCGCGGAGTCGGTCCCTTCGACGAAGCAGTCGAGTCGGCCCTGCGCCCAGGAACTCACTCCGACGCCCGAGCTCAGAACGCCGCCAAGGTCCTCCTCGCCGCTCCAGTGCGCGCCGTCCCACCACTTGTGCAGCATGTGGAACGTCGATCCTGGGTAGAACACATCAATCCGGTTTGCGCTCCACGAGACGGCACCCGGGTCCCCGCCGACGTATCCGTGGAGGTTCTCCCACGCGCTCCAGGCGTGGCCGTCCCACCACTTGTGAAACAGCTCGCTGTCGGTGCCCTTGGCGAAGCAGTCGAGCCGGTTCGCGGACCACGATGACACCGCAGGTCCGGAGTCGATGACACCACCCAGGCTCTCCCACCCGGCCCAGTGGGCGCCGTCCCACCACAAGTGCCACATTGCTGAGTCCATGCCGCGAGCGAAGACGTCGATCCGGTTCGGGCCCCAGGAGACCGCGCAGGGGTCCGAGGACAGCATGCCGCCGAGATTCTCCCAACCACTCCAGCCACCCTGGTACCACTTGTGGAACAGCGCGTGGTTGGTGCCAATGACGAAGATGTCCAGTCGGCCGGAGCCCCAGGAGCAGATCGCGGGACCGCTTTGGCAACTGCCACCGAGGCTCTCCCAACCGTTCCAGTGCGCGCCGTCCCACCAGCGGTGGTAAACCGCCGAATCCGTGCCCCTCGCGACGACGTCGATGCGGTTCGTTGCCCAGGACGTGGCACTCGGCTTCGACGTGAGAATCCCACCGAGCCCCTCGTAACCGAACCACCCGTGGGTCACCGGCACCTTGACCCCTTGCGCGGTCGCGAAGGCATAGGTGTCGAAGTTGCAGTCGCCGTACCTGATCTTGAAGTAGCCAGACATGGCGCCCCAGGCACTGCCCCACGAGTTCTTGGCGATCCAGCATTGTTCGGCCTCGGAGTAGCCGATCACTTCCACGCAGTGTCCGCCGACGTACGCGCCAGAAACGTGGTGGTAGACGCCGGTGCCGTAGCTGTAGAAGTCCTCGTAGACGTCGAACGACGCTGAGCACGGACCGTGGTCGGATAGGTAGGTCTTGCGCTGAGTGATGTCGGAAATCAGCCCGTGGGACGTGATCGACACCTGTGTGGCCGCCCTGTTCGGCGTCGGCACGGTGTGCGCTTTCCACACGGTCGGGTTGCCCGGATCGGGCTGCGGAGGGTTGTCGAACACGTTCAGGTAGGGCAAGGCCGCCTCGTTGACGAGGCCTCGTTGCTTGATCTGCTCGAGACATGCGTCGGCGTTCCAACCCCCGCAACTTGGCCCGTGGCTCGAGTTGAAGTGAGAATCGGCTTCGGACAAGTCGAGTAGCTGACCGAGCTCGATCGAAGCCATCGACTCCACCAGACCGCTACAGCAGAAGGACACACAGGAGCCGCAGCGCATCTGGTCCTTCACCGACGTGACGTGGTTGCCGTTGCGGTTCCGCCAGTCGACGGCAGGGGCGAACGCCGCCGGTCCCGCGACAGCCGCCGCCGCAGGTGGGTTCTCGGCCAGTGCCTGATCGGACTCGGACACGATCATTCCCAGCAGGGCCTTCTTCTCATCGAGAGACAGCTTGGACTGCGGGTTCTCGCGCGCCGTCCAGCGAGCCTGCGCGGTCTTGAGTTCGTTGTTCAGCAGTGCGGTATCCATGGGTGCCATTGGACATTCCCTTCGCTTCCAAGGCTGCCGTGCCTCGAGGAGTAAAGAACTACTCGCCGACAACCTAGGCCCTGTTGTCAAGACCCCCGTTGGCCATCGTCGCTGCTCACGGCGGGGCGTTCAGCAGCGGCCTGCGGTTCGACTACCTGGACCAGCGCGACGCACGATGACGGTAGACACTCGGCTCCTCACCGGTGAGCACGGCGTGACGTCGGGGAGCGCGTCGCGCTATCTCGGCGGCTATTCGGCGTGGATGTGGACTTCGGCGACAAACTCGTCCGCCGGCGGTGTGTCGCCCCACGGGCGCCGGTTCACCAAGCGGAGTCGGGCGTCGCCCGGCCGGCGCGGCTCGAAGGTGAACGGCACCCGTCGGCTGCCACCGCGGGGCGCCGTCGTGGGCTCCTCGAGCGCGTGGGAGCGGACGGAGGATTGATTCATCGACGTCGGGCTCCCATCGGTAACCCGACGTGGCGACCTCATCCAACGCGACCGTGATGAGCTCCCCGACGCGCGCTGTTACTCGCGCGCCGGAATCCTTTCGAGTCAGGTTCATGGTGTCCTGCCGCGTTCTGCACTCGGAAAGTCTCCCGAGTTAGACGACGTATTGCTTCAGATCGACGCCGTCCAACGCCTCGTAGGTACGTAGTCGCATCCTGAAGTAGCCCTGGTCACCCCACGACGGTCCCCAGCTGTTCGCGTAGACGATCGCGCTGTTGAACGCGTCCGACGTGTCGAGCTCTACACCGACCGCTTCGACCTCGTGACCACCGGCGAGGCCGCTCGACGACCACTGCGGGTTGTCGTCGATGAACGCGCCCGAGCCCGAAGGCTCGAAGAACACGTTGTGCCACGGCATACCCTGGAGCACGGGCCCCTTCTGAAGGAGCCGGAGGAAGCCGTGGGCGGTCCGGGACCATCGATAACCGGTGATCGTCTTGCGGTTCTTCAGTGCTTTGCAGATCCCGAGACCCGAGGAACCAGTGTCGTCCGGCGGGTAGGAGCCCCCGTACTCGTCGACTTTCGACGCGTCAGAATAGAGCTGAACAGCGAACTCCTCCCCCGCCGCCGCGTCGCCGGGCGGCGGCAGCACGGCCTTGCCGACCGCCGAGTAGAACGGCTCCGTGCCGAGCGCACCGGTGCCCGCATTGCCCGTGCACGAGCCGAGGTTTCCCTGGTCGAGGATCACGAGCATGCGATCCCATCGAACCGACTGCAATGGGCCACTCATCTCGGAGACGCTGTTCTCGACCATGTGCGAGAGCGTGCGCGCGTCGAGCCACAGGTGACGGCCGAGCCGCATGTCCTCCCTGGGTAAGACCTCCTCGTACCTGTGGTAGAGCAGGCCGTTGTCGAGCAATCCGCGGAACGGCATCTCGATCACCCTCTCAGGTTGTGGGTAGACACTGAAATTCAGCTCCGGGTCGGGCGAGCCGGGCCCGGAGCTTCACATGTTACGACCACCAGCGCGTCACAGCATCAGGAATCCACGTTGTTCCGGCGCTCGCGGAAAGCTGAGGTGGCGGTCCCGGTCCCCCGGCCTCAGACGGCGCTGTTGCGTTGAGTCGGACCGGCCCGCGCAAGACCGGGGTGCGGTCGACGTCTGTTCAGATGGTTCGGGCGAGTTCGATGAACGCGTGCGTGACGCGCGCCTGAGCTTCCCCCGGTTGACCGATTCCTGCCTTGAGGCGATTCTCATCTCGGAGAGGAGTTCGTGATGCCTGCACCTCATCCTCTGGAGTTCCGTCAGCGAGCAAACACGAGCACGGCAGGGACGTCGTGAGCAATCACGGTCTACGGTTCGGCGCCGCAGTACTCATCGGCGGTGCAGCCTTGAGCGAGGCGGCGCTCATCCATCTCGGCAGGACCTACGGCTCGACGCCGGACGAGCGTGCGATGCGGTTGCCCGGAGACGACATCGTGCCCAACCCTGTTGTTGTCACGAACCATGCGATCACGATCGACGCGCCGCCGGAAGACGTGTGGCCGTGGGTGGTGCAGATGGGATGGGGCCGAGCCGGCTGGTACACCGCTCGGTGGGTTGACCGACTCTTGTTCCCGGCAAACGGTCCCAGCGCAACTCACGTCATCGCCGAACTCCAGGACCTCGACGTCGGTGACTTCGTTCCCGACGGCGCGCCGGAAACGAAGACGGGCTTCATCGTGGAGGAGCTTGTCCCGAGCCGCGCTCTCATCCTGCACTCGACGAGCCACCTGCCCGCAAGCTGGCGCGACAGCAAACGCGCGGTCCTCGACTGGTCGTGGACGTTCGTTCTGACACCAATCGACGACGGGAGTCGAACTCGTTACCTGTTCCGCTCGCGATGGACCACGTCGCCGTTGTGGTTCACGCTGGGCGGATGGATGGCTATCGTCCCAGCGGACTTCGTGATGTCGCGCGACCACCTTCACGGTGTCAAGGAACGAGCAGAGCGACTCGCACGGTCGCGTGCGGAGGTCGCTACGCCCGAGTGATCAGAAGCGTCATCACGTGCTACGTGGCCCGATCAACGCCCGGCACGCCGCTCGGGATGCCGGGGCAACTCCATCAAGAATTTGCGCGCGTTTCTGTCGTTCTGTGCGACGAGCTCGAGCGCCGATCCGCAGTTTCGTACTCGAAGGCGTGCGCGTTGCGCTGCATTCGTCGCTCAGGTTCCTTCGGTCTTGTCATGGCGCCGAGACTGGTGATCCGAAACGCCGACGATCAGGAGCCATGCGCCTGAGACCATAAAGGCGAGCAGGATGATCAGCGCCACCGCGGCGACATACAGCCCAGCAATGTGACCTGCGATAAGCAACGCTGCTCCGACTACTTCAACGAGATAGCACACGACGCCGATCACCACCCGACTCATCCGGCGCCAGACCGCGCTTCCACCGAGCCGAATTGCCTGGACGTACCCATAGACGTACACGACTGCCGCAATGGCAGCGACAACGAACCATTCGATTCCGACCGCGCGGTGGTCCTGACCGCCCATGAGCGCGAGGGAGCAGATGACGAAAGCTGCGGTAATGCCTGTCAGCGTGCCGACGGCGCGATATCGGTGCGTTGCGTCCTGAGTGATCACGTTGACGTTGAGCGACATGGCGACGAAGACCAACCCCGTGAGGACCGCCGCGCCGCCTCCAACCATGATGAAGAAGTCGTGCCATTGATCCGGCCGATAGACGTCGAGCGCGACGATCATCTCCACGTATCCAAGTCTGTTCCTTGGTGATCAGCGCCGCGGTTCACGGCACAACGAAACGGGAATGCACCTGAGCGCGCACACACGTCTGCCAGATGCGGTCACGCCGTGCGGCAGTAAGGCGCGTTGTCTCCGCCTTGTGGTCGCCGTTGTTCACCGTGATAGCGCCTACCGAGGAGAGCGACGCGCCACGGTGACGCCGCCGTCCATGAGGAGATCAGTACCAGTGATGAAACCGGAGTCCGGTCCAAGCAGGAAGGCAGCCACGGAAGCAACCTCATCGGCAGTTCCAACGCGGTGAACGGGTGACGCTGCGATCATCTCCTGAAAGACCGGTCCCCTTTCCGATTCCATTTCCCGCTGCGCGAGCGGCGTCAAGATGATCCCCGGGCTGATGGAGTTCACCCGAGCGCCCCGGTCGCTCCACTGAACAGTTGCGGACTCAACGCGGGGTTCGTGTCGGAGGGGGGACTTGTCAGCCGGCGCTACGCGGGTTCGCTGACGCAGACCGTCTCGACCGATTGATCAGACGCTGCACGGATGCCCTCGGCGCCCTGTGCGCGAGCGTCGTCGTGCTCACTTGAGCGCCATCGGGGTGATCGGGGAGCCGACGGAACCGCTGATCTTGAGGCCTGGGGCAGAGAACAGGAACTCCCAGACGCTGTCTTCCTCGCAGTCGGCGGCGAGCTCTTCGAGGTTGAACATCTCGCCGATGGTGAGCCCAATATCGCGGATCGCGACCATGTGGAAGGGGATGGAGGAGCCCTTGATCGGGCTCGGCCAGACCTCACACGTCCAATTGTCGAGCGCGACCGCCGCGACTTCCCGTTCATGCAGCCACTCCGCGCACGACAGGCCGAGGCCGGGCTGGTTGCCCATGAAACGAGCCTTGTCGCCCTCGGCAAACCACTGGTAGCTGCCGGTGCGCACGAGCAGGATGTCGCCGGACGCGACCCGCACCCCTTGCCGCTGCTCGGCCGCAGACAGGTCGTCGGCGGTGATCTCGGTCGAATCCTCCAAGCGATCGACGCCCTTCAACCTGGCGATGTCGAGCAGCACCCCGCGCGAGATGAGCCGCTCCACGCACCTGGCGAAGGAGTTCCGGGCCGCGCCCTGAAAGTTGTTGACCGCCGTCTCCGGCACGTTGTTGTAGAAGCGACCGTCGTAACCGACATGCGCGAGACTGTCCCACTGAGTGGCGGCCTGCAGCCCCATGATCGCCATGTCATCGGCGGCGATCATGCCGTCGGGCGAACCACCATCCGAAGGCAAGAGGGTCATCAGGTGGATCGGGTTGTTCCGGAACCCACCAGGCAGGAACGGCCCATCCTTGTCGAAGGGCATCCCGAGGTCGAAGATCTTCCCTGTCTTGACCAGTCGGGCGGCCTGCACCCGCTTCTGCGGCGTGACGAAGTTGAGCGTCCCGATCTCGTCCTCGTCACCCCACCGGCCCCAGTTGCTCAGCCGCTTCCCGAGCTCCTTCTGCGGCCATGTCGTCGCGTCGTTCACTTCAGCCGCCACGTCATCCTCCAAACCCCGTTGGCATCGACACGCGGGCGCATGACGAATGCCCGGTGCCGCGCCGGTGGTGATGATCACCTTGCCGCTCAGTCAGCGAGCGGTCCCCCGAGGCACGATGCCGCCCATCACCAGCCCCGGCTTGGTGTGTACTGACCGGTTAGTCTACAAATTGTGCGAGGAACGCTCCCCCGGCATCCAGGTAGCTGGGTGCCTTCGGCGGCCGGTAGGCCGCCGGCATGCCGAGCGGAGGGGACGGTTTGCGGTCGAGGTCAACCAGGACGACTTGCCAAAGTTCCACGCTCGCAACTGCGAGCGCTGTCGTCGGCGAGGGCATAGCCGCTGTCGGTTCACCGGGTTGGGGGGAGAAGGTCGATGTCCGAGAGCGTCAGCCCCTCCGAGGGTGCTGCGCACCAAGAGCGCGACGTCCGTGTGACGATGATGTACCACCCGAGTCACCACGTCCCGGACCTCGCAGCGGCGGAAGGGTGGTTCGAGCGGGTGTTCGGCCGCCCGAGTAGATCGCTCGCATCGATCGCGCGCGATGCGCCACCACGTCCGGGGTATCCGGTCGACTATTCGACGTTCACGCCCATCAGCGACGTCTTGTTCGACACCATCGACCCGAAGCGCTACGTGCTCCTCGGCGTCCAGCGGTACGCGACGGTCGAAGAACCGCACCTGAAGGGGTTCGGTTGGTATGTCGACGACATCGCCGAGGTCTACCGCGACCTCAAACGCCGCGGCATCCGGGTCACGAGCCAACTCGACGAAGTTGCCGAGGGCGACGACCCGCCCACCGCCGCCGGCTCGCCCATGCCGCTCTACTTCACGCTCCCGGAGGACGCAGGGCTGCGCTACGAGTTCCTCCCGGTCATCCCGTTTCCGCTCGACCCACGGACAACACCGGGTTGGATCGTGCCGCCGGTGTCAGACGACGATCCCCTCGGGATCGAGCGCTGCTCGCACCACACCATCTTGACCGGCCACCCGGAACGGGCCCTCACGATCGTCGTCGACGTGCTCGGTGGAGACATCACCCATCAGGGTCGCAACGAAGTGCTCGGGACCTCCAGCACCTACGTCCAGCTTGCCGACTCGGTCCTCGAGTACGCCGTGGCCGACGAAGGCACCGCCGCGCACGCAGACTGGGAACAGGGCGCTCCGAACGACACCTATCACGCGATCACGTGGAAGGTCGCCGATCTCGCACGCGTGGAGCGCCATCTCGACGCGCAAGGCGTCCTGATTCGGTCCCGGTCGGACGACGCCATCGTCACCGATCCCGCTACGAGCCTCGGTGTTCCGTGGGGCTTTACGACCACGCTCACACCGGGAGATCCGCTCGGGTGACGACGCGCCCGGTGAAAGTACGTTGCCGATGAGCACGTACCGCTTTGAGGGACGCGTCGCGATCGTCACGGGCGCGGGACGCGGTATCGGCCGCGCCCATGCGCTCCTGCTCGCCGCAGAGGGGGCCAGCGTCGTGATCAACGACCTCGGCGGCTCCATGGAGGGCGCCGGAGCGGACGCCCAGCCGGCGCGCGCCGTCGCCGCTGACATCGTCGCCGCGGGCGGGACTGCAATCGCGGACAACAGCGACGTGGCCACGGTCGCGGGCGCACAGGCAGCCGTCGATACTGCGATCGAGCACTTCGGAAGGCTCGATATCGTGGTCAACAACGCGGGCATCATCCGATGGGCCGGGTTTCCGGAAGCTGACGCAGACAACCTCGAGCGGCACCTCGCCGTGCATCTCGGCGGCTCGTTCAACACGGCCCGGGCCGCATGGCCGCACATGGTCGAACAGGGCTACGGCCGTGTCGTGATGACGACCTCCACCGGAATGTTCGGACTACCGAACAACCTCTCCTACGCCAGCGCCAAGGCTGCCGTCATCGGGCTCACGCGCAGCCTCGCGGTTGCAGGCGCCGCGCACGGCATCAAGATCAACCTCATCGCACCCGCGGCATACACGCGGATGGCAGGTGATCCCACCGGCGAGCGCGACTCACCCGGTCCCGCCCCGGCACAGCTGTCGCCAGATCTTGTCGCGCCCATGGTCGGCTTCCTCTCGCATGAGGACTGCCACGTGAGCGGCGAGATCTACGCCGCCGGCGCAGGCCGCCTCGCGGCGCATCTTCATCGCCTCGACCGAGGGCTACGTGCATCCAGAGCCGGACCTGAAGATCGAAGACGTCGCCCAGAACTGGGCGACGATCAACGACGAGACCGGCTACTACGTCCCGGCCGACCTCAGCGACTGGTCAGCGCACTTCATGGCGCACCTGGGCGGTGGAGCTGACCCGTTCTTGTGGACACGGCGCTTCGACTGATCAGGCCACTCGGGCTGCTGTATGTACCTCGCCCGCGCGTTCCGAACCCTCGACATGGCTCACTGCGGCATGAGGGAGATCATGCACGCGACTACGCCGGAACTACTCCGCGACTACTCCCGGTCGGCCCGAATACACAAAGTTTCCGAGCCCCAGGCCGAGAGTCGTTCTCGTGCGGCGCCCGCATCATCTCGTGCGCTCAGCCTGGAGCAGTGATAGCGGTGAGGGCTTCGACGAATGCGTCGGGTTGCTCGATGTGGGGGGCGTGGGCAGCGTGGTCGATGACGCGCAGCGGCCAACCGTGGCGTGCGGCGGCCGCCTCGCCGACCGCCAGGGGCACCATGCGGTCGTGGCGGCCCCACAGCAGCGTGGTGCGGACGTCGATGCGGGTGAGCTCGATGTCGGCGATGGGCTTGGTCTGGGTGGCGATGAGTTGGCGCATCGTCTTCTTCACGTGCGACTCGCGGGCACGGGCGCGGGTGTAGGCGTCGAAGGCTTCGTACCAGCCCGGGTCGCGTCGCCGGGTGGCGTCGAGGTCCAACAGGGCGAAGCGGTCGAAGCGTTCGGCGTTTCGCGGCGTGGGGCGGATCGCGAACCGGATGGCGACGTATCGCAGGCGAAGCGGCATGCGGTAGGGGCCCACCGCGGGTGCGGCGTACACCACGAGCCGCTTGATTGACTTGTCACCTTGTGTCGCGACCCGGACCGCGAGGCTGCCGATCAGGGAGTGGGCGACGACGGTGGGATGGTCGAGGCCTGTCTGCTCGGCAACGCCGGTGAGCCAGCGGCCGAAGCTATCGGCGTCGAGACTGTCGAGCGGCGAGGACTCGCCGAGGCCGGGGACGTCGGGGGCGACAACTCGATGATGTTGGGCGAGTTGTGCGAGCACGGGTGCCCACATGGCTCCGCCACATTCGATGCCACCGTGGAGCAACAGCAGCGGTGGGCCGTGTCCGGCTTCGACAACGGCGGTGAGCACGCCCGCGACATCGACCATGCGTGAGGGTGGCAGGCCGGCGAGCATGCGGCCGCGCAGGTGTGCCGATGTCATCGTCATGGTCGGAGGATCGGGGCTTCGGCAGCGTGGCGGGCGCGCAGCTCTGCGTTCCAGTCCCCGCTGCAGTAGACGGTCATTTCGGCGATACGGCCGCCGCGTACCTCACACAGCACGACGTTGCGGTCGGTCAGCTCCTCGCCGTGTTCCTCGTGACGGCCGACGAACTCGGTGACGAAGCCGGTCACCGTGGGGATGGTGCGCACGACCGTGATCTCGGCGCCGTCCGGCGAATAGCCGTGCAGCCAGGCTGCGAAGGTGTCGCGTCCTTGGAGCTGGAACCGCCAGAGTGGCGGGTGGCCATCGAGGAAGACGTCCTCGGCGAGGACATCGCCGACGTCGGCAGTGCGGAAGACGTCCACGAGGCGCTCGCTGAGTTCCTGTGCGGTGGCGTCGTCGAGGACGGTTGACTCGAGCGGGCTCATGTCGGGAACTCCTTGTCTTGGCTCGTGTGCCACCCTACGAAGCCAACCGGCAGCGGCGCATCCGGAGAAACATGGAAACCGTTTGAGGCGCGTCTCGGTAGAAGGAGATGATCGTGCCCAAGGCCAAGACACACGCCGGCTTCGTCGCTGCGTACCGGCTACACGCTCAACAGGGCAACCTGCTCCGGTCACTCTCTACGACTCAGAAGACGCGGCGCAAGCAGCTGCGACGGCGATCCAAGCCGAGGGTCCGCCACCCGGTGCGCCCGTGACCCTCCAGTCCGTCGACGCCCACGAGGTGCTCGCCCAGGCGTAAACCTGCGGCCGGAAACGCGCACATCGCCGCGTGACGCCCGTCCGAGTGGCGCGTATCAGTGCGTCAGGACTCTGACGCGAGAACGCCCGAGGTTCACACTGACCCTCGGGCTGACATCGAACATACGTTCGGGGTGTCGGGGGGCGACACAAACCCTAAGTACACGCGACCCCTGGGAAGGGTGGCTCGGACTCGCAGCCTGAGCTCGCGGTTCCGCTCCCCCATCGTCGCGCAGCGGCCTCGACGCCATCCTGCACGAGATCCTGCATCCGATGATTGCAGCGTCCCCACGCAGCACGTGGCGACCGGCGCGTTCTCTGGGTGTCTCATCCATCTGTGAAGCCTCCGGCGTGTGTGTCTTTCCTTGCGCTCCTCGACGCGGTGGCAGCGCCTTGGGCCCAGGTCGCCCGCCGCCGTGGCTGACAATGGCCCTTCGGCCTTGTCCCGCTCGGCCCGCGGCACCGATGATGAAAGCGTGAGCGTCCCCCACCAGAGGTCCCTATGACACTCCCGGCCCCCTCCGGGCCCCGGCCCGCCCCCGCTGCCCGCGAGGCGGTGGACGCGGCCCACCGGGCAGCGCCGGGAGGCCCGGAGAAGGACCATCGCTCGCGGCGGGTGGCTGGCGTCGCGCAGATGGCACGGGTGGTCGCGCGTCATCCGGGATGCCGACGAGGCCACGGTGGAGGACGCGGTGCTGCGCCTGAGCCGCGCGCATCGGCTGCTGGCGCCGCTGGCGGTCGCGGTCGGCGCGTTCGTCATGCTCTTCGAGGGGCTGAAGCTGCTCGTCTCGAACTGGCGCCTCACCCTCGTGCAGGTGCTGCCCGCGATGTGGATCTGGTTGGCGATGATCGACCTGAAGGCGCACGCGCTCCACGGCAAGTCGTTCACGATCGTCAGCGGCCCGCTGCTCGTCGCCGCAATGTTGCTGATCACGGCGATCACCGCCGCGAGCTTCTTCCTCAACGCGGTGTTCGCATTCGCGATCGCGGCACCGGGCCCGCCCGACATCGGGACCGCGACGACGCTCGCGTGGAAGCACCGCAGAGTTGTGCTGTCGTGGGGCACCGCTATCGGCGTGCTCCTGGCGTTCGCGACCGTGGTGGTCGACCGTTGGGGCACACGATGGTTCTCGTTGTGTCTCGGCGCCGTCGTCGGCGTGATGATGGTGTGCTACGTCGCGGTGCCGTCCCGCCTCATCGGCGTGAAGAAGACGGCGCTCCCGCGCCGTGACCGGCTCACGGCCGCGGTCGTCGGCGGCGCGATCGGCGCCGTGGTCTGCACGCCGGCGTACGTGCTCGCCCGCATCGGGCTCCTCATGCTCGGATCGTCCGCGCTCCTGATCCCCGGCGTCGTGCTCCTCGCGATCGGGCTCACGCTCGAGGCCGGCGCGACGAGCTCGGTCAAAGCCGTCAAGCTGAGCGCGACACTCGTCGCGTCACGCCCGCCCGCCGGCAACGATCACGACCGCACTGCGGCGGGCTGAGCCCTGTGAGACCGACACGGGGGGTAACGACCGGCGCGCCTCGACGTCCTTCTTGCGGCCTAAGCGCGAGTCTGCTCCCCCATCGTCGCGCAGCACGCTCACCCGCTGCCTGAACGGACTCCTGAACGACCACCTCAACGGTGGACCTCAGGAGTTACACCACCCGGAGGGCACGGCCCCCAACCCAACACCGACACCGACCAACCCGACACCCCAACGCAACCCACCACCGCAGCCACTTCGTGAGCGACCCCGCAAGGACCTCGAGACGCTACGGGACCAACCGCAACGCCCAGTCTCAAGCAGCCACTTCGGGGACACGCGCAGAGGCGCTCATCTCGTCGGTGGCGCGGCTTCACTCGCAACATTCACACGTCCGCCGGGCTGAGGTTTCGACGCGCGGTTGTAAGTCGCGGAATTCGCGGTTCGAGGTCAGTCGCCCGAGCCGTTCCGTGCGCGAGGAGGAGAGTTCGTGCGACTCAGGAGATGATCGCTGGGAGCGTCTCCCATCCTCGGACGACGGACGCCGACGTCAGCTGGGCGTTGTCGACGTCGATCTCCCATTCGGGGAAGCGCTTGAGGACTTCGTCGAGAGCGACTCGGCCCTCGAGTCGTGCCAGCGCGGCACCGAGGCAGTAGTGGATGCCGTAGCCGAACGTGATGTGCTTCTCGATGTTGCGATGGATGTCGAAGCGGTCGCCGTCGGGGAAGCGCCGCTCGTCGCGGTTGGCGGCGCCGAGAAGCACGACCATCACGCTGCCCTCCGGAACGGTCGTGCCGTACAGCTCCACGTCCTTGGTCACGTAGCGGGCGAAGTTGTGCCCCGGAGGCTCGAAGCGCAGGATCTCCTCGATGGCGTTCGGTATCAGCGACGGATCCTCGACCAGTTGCCGCCGCTGGTCGGGATGGTCGGCGAGCACCTTGCCGGTCCAGCTGATGAGACGTGCGGCCGTCTCGTTGCCGGCGCCGGCGATGAGCGTGCAGTAGGTGAGGATCTCCTCGCGGGTGAGGCGGCGAACCGTCCCGGTCTCGTCCTCGAACTCGGCGTTGAGCAGTGCGGTCATGAGGTCGTCGGAGGGGTGCTCGGCGCGCCAGTCGATGTACTCGGCGTACATCTCGGGATTGCCGACCTCCTTGATCTGCATCGGCTGGCCCGGCTTGGTGCGCATCGACCCGGTCGCTTGGTCGCGGACGTCCTCCTGGTCGGATTCGGGGATGCCGAGGAGCATGCTGATGGTCCGCATCGGCACCTGCGCGCCGAGGTCGGCGACGAAGTCGAATCGTTCCGCGCCGATGAAGGGGTCGAGGCTTCGGGCGCAGTACGCACGGATCTGCGGCTCCAGCTCCGCCATCCTTCGCGGTGTGAACACGCGGGACAGCACCTTTCGGTGCCGCGTGTGCGACGGCGGGTCCTCGAAGATCAACATGCCGGGCGGCATCGTGACGTCGGCGCGGATGAAGTCGAGGAAGGCGCCACGGCCCGAGATGAACGTCTCGTGATCGGTGAGGACCCGCTCGACGTCGTCGGCCCGGCTTACGGCGAAGAAGTCGTAGCGCTCGTTGTAGTAGAGCGGCGCCTCCTCCCGTAGCCGACGGTAGACGGGGTACGGGTCGGCGTCGATCTCGAGGTCGTACGGGTCGTAGTACAGGTCGTCGCGTCATGCCGGGGTCGGAGCCTTGACTCCGAGCAGTCCCCCGAGCGTCCCGCCGAGGATCGCCGCGCGGTCCGTCGGGTTCGACCCCTCGGAACTGGTACTCGATCGCTTCGCGGGTGTGCAGGAACGTTCCTTCGGCGTGCGGGTAGTCCGCGCCCCACACGAGCGTCGAGATCCCGGTGACATGCCGGCAGGCGATCGCCACGGGGTCTTCCTGGAACGACACGTGGATCTGCCGCTGCACGTACTCGCTCGGCATGAGCGGGTACGGCCAGCGCTCGTTCAGACGGAACAGCTGTGCCATGCCCGGCTGGTCGTCGTCGGGACGGTCGTCGTCCCACGTGCCGGCCCACCAGTCGCGGAACTGTCCGACGCCCAGCGTCCACGCCTTGTCCATCGCCGCCATCGTCGCGACGAGCCAGTGGGCGTTGAACTCGACGAGCACGAAGTGGAGGTCCGGGAACCGCTCGAGGACGCCGCTGCCCACGAGCGACACGACGATTCGCTGCGGAACCACGGGCGCCATCACGGCGGCCGACATCAACCGATCGACGATCAGCTCGTCGTTCAGCTCTTCGTGGTTCTGCGTGCGCGCGGTCGCGATCATGCCCTGGAGCGTCGGCGCGGCCTGCTGGCTCACCTTCACGCCGCCGGTCGCGACGTGGAAGGCGACGAGCATGCCGTTCGCCTGCGCCGCGGCCCACACCCGGTCGAGCGCTCGCGACGTGTACGGGACCGGCGAGACCGCGGGCAGGATGATCGCCCGTGCGCCGAGCGCGGCGACGCGCTCGATCTCGGCGACGGCATCGTCGAGATCGCTCAACGGGATCGGCGACGTGGTGAAGACCCGGTCCCGGTACGGCGCGAAGGCCTCCGCGACGTAGTCGTTGTACACGCGGGCGTGGGCCATCGAGAGCTCGTGGTGGTCGTGGGTGTACAGCCCGAACAGCGCGTGGTTCGGATGCAGCAACGTGGCGCGGATGCCCTCGTGGTCCAGGTCCTCGATGATGCGAGCAGGATCACCGGTCTGCGGGGAGCCGTCGTGGTGGCGGTACCGCATGTAGGTCCACCCCTCGAAGCCCGGCGTGTGCAGCTTCCGGAAGTAGGGGTACTCCTCGCCGCCGAGCGACTCGACCTCGAAGTCCTCTTCCCAGACCGCGAGCTCCCGCAGATGCTTCGGAAGACGCGTGACGAACAGGTCCGTGGGTTCGACGAAGTGCCCGTCTGCGGAGACGATGAAGTCCTCAGCCATCAGTGTCCTTTCCTTCCAACGGTCACCCGCGTTCGCCGCGATCACCTTCTCGTAGCGATCCAGCACCGGCAGGATCTCGTCGCTCTCGACGGTGTCGAACGCGACGACGACCTCGTCGACGGCCAGCGCGGCCAGGCGTTCGAGTCGGGCGCCGAGCTTCGTCGTCGTCGACGACGTCCTGGATCACCCAGACGGTCGGGCCCGACGCCGAGCGTCCGGCTTCGCTCCATCGCCGTCGCAGCTCCGCCAGCCGATCGCCGATCCAGGTGATCGAACCGCCCGGCATCCATCCGTCGGCCCACTCGACGATCGCCTCCATCGCGCGCTCGCGTCCGGCCGCGCCGAGGAGCACCGGGATCGAGGGTTGCGCCGGTTTCGGCCACGACCAGCTGCGCTCGAGGTTGGCGAACTCGCCGTGGTACTCCGCTTCGGTCTCGGTCCACAGCGCGCGCATCAGCTCGACGTGTTCTCGCACGATCGCCCGTCGGTGCTTCCACTCGTGCCCGTGGTTGACGAGCTCGTCGGGGTTCCAGCCGTACCCGACACCGAGGGTGAGGCGCCCTCCCGACAAGGAGTCGAGCGTCGCGAGCGCCTTGGCCAAGGCGATCGGATCGTGCTGGGCGGGGAGCGACGTGCAGGTGGCGATCTTCAGCGAGGTCTGCGCGGCGACGAACGACAGCGCGACGTACGGGTCGAGCAGACGCGGGTACGTGCGCGGGATGTCGTCCCCGGCGCCGGGGAAGTTGCGCGGGTCCGACGTGACGGGGATGTGGGTGTGCTCCCCGAGGACGAGTGACGTGAAGCCTCGCTCGTCGGCGGCGCGCGCGAGCTCGAGGAACTGCATCTCGTCCGTCGCGCGATAGAGCACACCGACGCCCGGGAACGTCGCGGGACCGCTCACGATGCTTCCCCCGGTGCGAGGGCGAGACGTTGCCTCGCGTAGTCGCCGATGCGGGCGACGGCGTCGTCGGCTTCGGGCATGTTGCCCGCCCAGATCTGGTGCGCGTGCAGCATCTCGGGGAACAGGTCGAGGCGGACGTCGACCCCGGCGCGCCGGGCGCGGTCGGCGAGGCGATGCGCGTCGTCGACGAGGATGTCCCAGTCGCCGGCTTGGATGTACAGCGGCGGCAGGCCGGTGAGATCCGCGTAGAGCGGTGAGGCGGACGGGTCGCGCGGATCCTGGCCCGCGAGGAACAGCTGCGCGCACCACGTCGTGCCGGCGGGATCCTGGCGCACGTCGACGTCGGCCCGCGTCGTGATGCTGTCGGCGGTCATGGCAAGGTCGACCCACGGCGAGCAGCAGCACGCCGGCGGCCGGAAGCGGCACGCCCTCGTCGCGCGCCTTCACGAGGAGCGCGAGGGCGAGGCCGCCGCCGGCCGAGTCGCCGGCGACGACGACGTCGCGCGGCTTCGACGCCGGTCGCGAGGAGCCAGCGGTAGGCGGCGAGCGCGTCGGTGAGGGCGGCGGGATGTGGGTGCTCGGGCGCCAACCGGTAGTCGACGTTGAGGGCGCGGCAGCGCGCCGCCTTCGCGAGGTGCCCGACGAGCTTGCGGTGCGAGTGCATCGAGCAGAAGCAGTAACCGCCGCCGTGGAAGTAGAGGAGCACACGCCTCGCGTCGGCGCCGTCGGGCGTGACCCACTGCGCGGGCACCGCGCCGGCCACGACGTCGTCGTAGGTCACGCCCGGCCGGCTCGGTGGTGCTGTCGCCGATCCGCTCGGCCGAGGGCGAGCTGCTCCGCGCGCGAGGGAATCGACCCGCCGGCCACGGCCTCGGCGCGCTGCTCGCGCAGCAACTGGTGGACCGCTCGCGCTTGCTCGCTCGCCGGCACGGTTCCCATCGCCGGGTCTCAGCCGACGCCCGGAGACGGCCGACTCGGTCTGCCGGCGATACCCGGCATGTGCGCGAGCAAACCGCCGTTGACGTCGATCGTCGCGGCCTGCACGTAGCGCGCGTCGTCGGACGCGAGGAACGCCACGACGGGCGCGATGTCGTCGGGCAACGCGAGCTGCGGGCATGCAGACGTCGGCCAGCGCCCGGTCGAACAACGTGCGCTGCGCGTCCGTGTAGTCCCCGTCGCCGGTCCACCCGGTGCCGATGGTCCAGCCCGGCACGATCGTGTTGCAGCGGATCCCGCGCTTGCCGTACTGCGTGGCGATGTACTTGGTCAGCACGATCGTGCCGGCCTTCGCCGCGCCGTACGCCGCCGAACCGGTGCTCCCGGCCAACCCGTTGCCCGACGAGACGTTGATGATCGAGCCGTTGCCGTGCTCGAGCATGTGCGGCAGCACGGCGCGACAACACAGGAACTGGCTCGTGAGGCACGTGCGGATCGTCCAGTCCCACGCCTCCAAGCTCGTGCCGAGGAGGTCGGCTGCTGCGTCGGGGTGGACGGCGTAGGCGTTGTTGTGCAGCGCGTGCACCGTCCCGAAGCGCGCGACGGCGGCGTCGACGAGGCCGTTGACGTCGTCCTCGACGGTGAGGTCGACGGCGTGCGCGAGCGCCGCACCGCCCGAAGACTCGATCTCCTCCGCGACCGCGGCGGCGCCGTCCTTGTCGAGATCGGCGGCGACCACCGCCGCGCCGAGCGCGGCACAGCGCAACGCGCTCGCCCGCCCCATCCCCGACGCCGCGCCGGTGATGACGATCACCTTGCCGCGCAACGAGTCCGCAACCGGCTCAGGCACCACTTCGACGTCCCCTTCTGCTGGCGAGCGAGCCGAGTCCTTGCCGCTCGACCGACCGGTACAATAGTGTCAGATGACGCCGATGCAAGCCGTCGCGCGTCGTTGCGGTCGCACCGACCTCCACGCTCGCAGCCAGCCCGAGGAGCAGCACGTCATGACGCACCAGCGCCACTTCCCACGCGTCGGCCTGCTCTATCGGGAGACTCGCGCCGCGATGCCGCTCCTCGAACTCGCGCACGCGGCCGAGGAGCGCGGCTTCGACTGCGTGATCGTCGGCGAGCACACCCACATCCCGGTCTCTCGCGAGAGCCCGTGGCCCGCCGGCGGCGACCTGCCCGCGGAGTACTACGAGTTTCCCGACCCGTACGTGGCGCTCGCGTTCGTCGCCGCGCAGACGCGGCTCGCGGATCGCCACCGGTGTCGCCCTCGTCGCCCAGCACGATCCGATCGCGCTGGCCAAGACCATCGCCACGCTCGACCACCTCTCCGGCGGCCGATTCACCCTCGGTGTGGGGTTCGGCTGGAACCGCGAGGAACTCGCCAACCACGGGAAGGACTTCACGCATCGCCGGGCCATCGTGCGCGAGCACGTCGAGCTGATGCGGGCGCTGTGGACCGAGACGGAGGCCGAGTACCACGGCGAGCACGCGAACCTCGAGCGGAGCTGGGCCTGGCCCAAGCCGGTGCAGCCCACGGTCCCGGTGCTCCTCGGCGCGCAAGCAGGCGAGCGCGCCTTCGAAGCCGTCGTCGAGTGGGCGGACGGATGGATCCCGGGCGGGAGCCGCGGGAAGTGGCTCGCGGCCAAGCTCGGCGAGCTCCGCCAACGGTGGGTGGACGCCGGTCGCGCCCGAGGCCGGCCCGATCGTCTGGCCCATGCAGGAGGTGGTCGACGACGACCGGCTGGCCGTCCAGCTCGACCGCTTCCAGGAGCTCGCGGTCGATCAGGTCGTTCTCGACATACCCACCGCGCCTCGCGACGAGATCCTGCCGCTCCTCGATCGCTACGCGAAGGTGATCGCGTCACGAAGGTGATCGTGGCGTTCCCGCGTGCGTCGCCGCCACCGGTACGTTGCTGTCAGATCGGCCGGCTAATCCTGCGCGCCATCACCGCGAACCACGTGCGCCGCACCAGCTATGGCCCTCACAGCCCCGTCGTCGGCGAGCGGGGAGCGCGCACGCGCCAGGCGATCGTCGACGCCGCCCGCGCGCTCTTCGAGGCGAAGGGGTTCCACGCGACGAGCGTCGAGGACATCGCCGATGCGGCCGGCATCTCGCGCGCCGCGCTCTACCAGTACTTCGAGAGCAAGGAGCAGCTCTTCGTCGAGCTGATCCGCGGGGCCGCGGCCGACCTGCTTCGAGTGATCCGCCGCCTCGGTCCGATCGGCCCGACCGTCGAGGGGTACGACAACCTGCACTGGTGGCTCGGCGAGTGGGCCTGGGTCCAGGACAAGTACAAGGCCCTCTACCTCCAGTGGGCGGTCGTCGACTCGCCCGACGCGTCGCTGCGACCGCTGATCGCCGAGTACATCGTGTCGTACGTGTCGTCGCTGTCTCCCCGGCTCGCGGCTGCGGTCGGCGACGACGACATCGACGTCGACGGCGTCGCGACGGTGCTCCTCGCCCTCCTGTTCCGCATGAACGACTACCGCCAGAAGGGCATCACTCGTGCGTTGAGCGACGACGAGCTGCTCGACGCACTGGCGACCTTCGTCCAGCTCGCGCTGTTCCCCGAGACGCCGGCGCAAGCGCTCACCGCCTCACACCGCGCCGGCCCGCTCGGCTCGCGCCGCGGTGCCGGCGCTCGCCGCCGGCGCCCGCCGGAAGCGACGCGGTTCGGCAGCGGCGGTGAGCAGGCTTCGAAGACGGTCCAGCGCATCCTCGACGCGGCTGCGACGACCTTCGCCGTCCGTGGGTTCCACGCCACCAGCGTCCAGGACGTGCTGAAGGCCGCAGGAGCGGGGCGCGGCACGTTCTACAAGTACTTCGACGACAAGACGGAGTTGCTCGTGACGCTGGCGGAGCAGTGCATGGTCCGCCTCGAGGAGCTGGCGCGCCGCTTCGTCGACTCGATCGACGGAGACGACGAAGGACAGACGCTGCGCAATTGGCTCGAGGAGTGCCTCGCCCTGCACCGGCGCTACCGGGGCGTCTTCCGGGCCCTGCTCCAGGAGGAGGCGCGCCATCCGGCGCTCAAGGAGCTGCGGCTGAAGAGCGGCGCGGCGATCCTCCTCGCCTTCGACGATGCCTTGGCGGGCATCGACCGCGAGTATCCGTTCGACGTCCGCGTCGGCTCCCTGGTTCTCCTCGCGCTGCTGGAGCGCGGCCCCGACTACGCCTTCGGCACGGCCTACGACCTCGCTGACGAGCGTATCGTCGACGTCCTGGCGACTCTCATCGAACGCGGCCTGCTCGGTCGCACGCGTGCGCGGACTCGCCGCCGCGCCGCACCGTAGGTTCGCCGCTCGAAGGCCGCTTCGCTTCAGGTCCTTGCTTGGGCGAGTCGCGTTGTTGGTGGTCGCGCGCTATTCGGTCCGGGCCGTTGGTGAGAGTCGCCACGGTGGGTGGCTTCGTGTCGATGGGCCTCGGGATCACTGCGATCTTGTCTCAGAGCACAGTGCTGCTCGGGCTGTTCGTGGTGTCGGTCGTGGCTCTGTGGCTACTCGCGTTTCTGCGGCGCAAGGGTGTGCTCGGCGGTAGCGGACCACTCGAGGGTTCGCGGTCAACGTGATTGCGCTGGACCATCTGATCTACGGGGCTCCCGACCTTGAGCTCTCGATCACTGATTTAGAAGATCGGCTCGGCGTCCGCGCAGCCGGTGGCGGTCGCCATCTTGGGCTCGGGACGCGTCACGTGCTGCTCGCGCTCGGCAGCGAGCGCGATCCGGAGATCCTCGGACCGGACCGGGAACAGCCATCGCCCGCGTTCGCTCGTCCGTTCGGTGAATCCCGACTCGCGATCCGAGATGCGGATCACCGTGCGGTCGCCGCGCTGCTGCGCGAGGAACTCGAACACGTCGGCCGCGACCACTTCGGGTGCACGAGGTCGAGAACGATGCCTCATGAGAGCACGTGACGCGCCCTGACCACACCCAGCAGACCGAGCCAACACGCATTGATCGGCAGGACCCCACAGTCTGCGGCATGATGCTGCGTCGCGGCACATTCAGTAGAGCCGCGCGACTGTTTTTCAGTTGCACGGCCCACAGGTGATGATGGCGGGATGAGTTTCCACGGGTGCCTGAGCGTTGCAGTCCCGCGGTGTCGTCGCCTTGCCGGCCGAGGTTCGTCGTCGCCTGGGTCTCGACGAAACCTGGTGCGTAGCTCGAGATCACCGAGCGCGAGGACGCCGTGCTGGAGATGCGTCCTGTGTTGCCCGTGCCCGGTGTGGCCAGAAATAGTCTCAACAATGCCCCGGTGGTTTCGATCACGTAACGATCTGGTCAACGTGGGCTATGAGGGCAGGCGGAGCGTCCCAGTGGCGGTGACCCGGCCCCAACGGTCGCGGACCGAGGTGGTAACGCCGTCCGGTCCCGGGACCGCCGAGACGACCAGGCCCTGGTGGTCGAACAGCGGCGACTGCATGCGGTAGGCGAGCTGCACCGGCCGGCCAGGCTCGACCAGCCCGCGCCGCCGAGCCGCCTCGGCCATGAGGGTGGCCTGCAGCGGCCCGTGGACGACCAGTCCCGGGTAGCCCTCGACGTCGCGGGCGAAGTCCCGGTCGTAGTGAATGCGGTGCGCGTTGTAGGTCAGCGCGGAGTAGCGGAACAGGAGTGTCGGGTCGACGACCACGTCCCATTCGGCAGGACCGATCGGGACCGCCGGCACCGACGGGTCCGGCGTCACGGCCGGGGCCTGCGGCATACCAGAAGAGCCCCCGGAGGCCGCGCCCGCTGCCCCACCGACCGGCGGCGCCGCGTCCCGGTAGACGATGTGCTGCTCCTCCCGGACGACGACCGCACCGTCCTGGACGATCTCGTGCCCGACCGTCACGAAGGTCATCCGCCCGGAGCGGCCCTCCTTGTCCTGCGAGCCGAGCACCTGGGTCCGCCGGGTGGCCGGCCGCCCGCAGCGGAGCGGGCCCAGCCCGGTCACGGTGCCACTCGCCCACATCCGCCGCCGCCCCGGACCCGGCGGCACGGGGATCCCGCCGCGGGCGGGGTGTCCGTCGGGGCCCAGGTCGGCCTGAGCCGGCCGTTCGAGCAGATAGACCCAGTGCCAGGGGATCGGCAGCGGCTCGTCGGCCGCCAGATCCGGCGCCTGTACGCCGAGCAGCCCGGCCAGCGCCAGACCAGGCGCCGGCGCGATGACCTCGGTGCGTTCCAGGATGTCGGTCATCGCACCTCCTCCCCGTGACACCACGACTATGTATGCTGGGCACCCGTGTCACCGTGCCCGCCGCGCGATCGCCCGGGCCCGGTCGAGCACGGGCTTGTCGACCATCTGGCCGGCGACCGCGACCGCTCCCGGGGCGTCGTCGCCCAAAGCATCGAGCACCCGCTGCGCCCAGGTCAGCTCGGCCTCGGTGGGCCGGAACGCCGCGGCGGCCGGATCGAGCTGAGCGGGGTGAATGCACAGCTTGCCGGTGAACCCCAGCCGCCGGGAGCGGTAGGCGTCCGAGCGGACCAGCTCGGGGTCGTCCCAGCTCCCCGTGATCCCGTCGACTGGTCCGGGCTTTCCGGCGGCCCGGGAGGCGAGGACGAGCATCGAGCGGGCCAGCAGCAGCGAGCGGTCCTCCTCGACCGCGTCGAGGTCGACCGCCAGGTCCACCGAGCCGAAAGCCAGCCGGTCCACCGCGTCCGTGGCGGCCAGCGCGAGCGCCCCGGCCACCCCCCGCGCCGACTCGACCAGGGCCATCACGCCCCGGTCCGGACCGACCCGCGCGGACCAGCGCGAGCACCTCGGGGTCATCCGCCTTCGGTACGAGCACGCCCCGCAGCCCGGTCCGAGCAGCCACAGCGGGCACGGCCCCCACCGCCGCCAGGGCCACCAGGTCGGCCTCGAACCACGGCGTGTCGGCGCCGTTGACCCGGACCCAGCCGGTCCCGGCGCCGGCGAGCCGTCGGCATACCTGCTCGCGGGCCGCGTCCTTGCCGGCGGGGGGCACCGCGTCCTCGAGGTCGCAGGACGACCTCGTCGGCACCGGAGCCGGCCGCCTTGTCGAACCGCTCGGGCCGCTCGCCGGGCACGAACAACCAGGTCACCGCGGTGGCCGCGGCCGACCTTGGGTGCTCACGCTCACTGGCCGCACACGCTGCAGTCATCGCACTCATCGGGCCCTTTCGTCCGGGGATCGTGGGCCGTCGTCAGTCGACCAGGTGGCTGAAGGCGGACTCCTCGGGACCGGCGACGATCGGCCCGGTCGTGCAGCCGCCCGACCTCGCGCGCTCGTCCATCCCGAGCACGTCCAGGAGGATCTCGTCGGTGTGCTCGCCGAGCATCGGGGCCCGCTCGACCGGTGCGCGCTCGCAGCGCGCCGAAGTCGAGCGGCAGCCCGGGCATGAGGTAGCGTCCCGATCTCCGGCTGCTCGACCAGGGCGAACATCGGGTTGTCGGTGGAGCAGTCCGGGTCGTGCTCGACGGTCTCCCGCACGGTTCGGTAGGGCGCCCAGGTGACCCCGTCGGTGTCGAACTGGTGGCGCACCTCGGCGAGCATGCTTCGTCGCGAACCACGGCTCGAAGATCCGGGCGATCTCCCGGCGGGCCCGGAACCGGTCGCCCTCCTTGGCGAAGTCGAGCCGCAGCCGTTTCGCCAGCGCCACCAGCTCCTCGTCGCAGGCCGGTGACGCTGGACCAGGTTCGACCCACTGGCTGAGGGTCAGCGCGACGACCATGAGCCGCTTGCCGTCGAGGGTGCCGAAGTCGCGACCGAACGCCCCGTAGAGGTAGTTGCCGTCCTTGGGCCGGTCGGCGTCGTTGACCATCACCTCGGCGATCTTGCCGAGGTGGCCGAGCATCGCCAGCGCCACGTCCTTCAGCGCCAGCCGCACCAGCTGCCCCTCGCCGCTCAGCCGGCGGTGCCGCTCGGCGGCCAGCAGGCCGACGACCGCCATCTGACCGGCGATGCAGTCCCATGCCGGCAGCAGGTGGTTGACCGGGCGGTGGAAGTCGGTCGGTCCGGTGACGAACGGCAGCCCGGTCTGCGGGTTGACCGTGTAGTCCACCTCGGAGCCGCCGTCGCGCCGCCCGACCAGGTTGACCATGATCAGGTCCTCGCGGCGGCTGCGGAGCGTCTCGTATGCCGATCCAGCCTCGCGCCGGGAAGTTGGTGAGGAAGATCCCGGCGTCGGTCCGGGCGCGCTGATCAGCCGGGTGAGGATCTCCTGCCCCTCCGGCGGCGGAAGTCGACGGCGATCGACCGCTTGCCCTTGTTGAACCCGGCCCAGAACAGGCTGTGCCGCCCGTCGAGCGTGACCGGCCAGCGGGTGTAGTCCAGACCCCCGCCGATGGGGTCGAACCGGATGACGTCCGCGCCGAGCTGGGCCAGGGTCATGCCGCCCAGCGGCATGGCCACGAACGCCGATCCCTCGACAACCCGAAGACCAGAGAGGGCTCCTGCCATGGCGACGCCCCTTTTCTCACTCAAGTCTCCACAGTGGCGCAATCACCGGCGGTCGGCAACAGGGGACCAGCCACCGAGGAGGCCCCGTGAGCAGCCTCACTCCGTACGGCCGGCCCACGGTCGTCCCGGTCTCATTCCAGATGCCCGGTCCTTCGGCGGGCTCGATCTGAGGCGCGGACGCTCCCGCAGAAGGGTGGCCAACAACTGGGGGATGACGGCAGGCTCCGCATAAAGGAGCTCTGGCCGTCCCATCAACACCTCCATCATCGAAGTGTTGCGACGACCAGTTGAATCCGCCCAGTACCCGCGTTCGCTGGGCGAGTTCCAGTCATGGTTCGCCACGGACGCGGACTGCTTGGACTATCTGGAGTGGCTGCGCTGGCCGGACGGGTTCGTCTGCCCACGATGTGAAAATGTCGGGGGTTGGCGGGTCTCGGACGGCAGCTTCAAGTGCACCAGATGCAAGGCTCAGACGGCGGTGACGGCGGGCTCGCTGTTCGACCGACGTCGGACGCCGTTGACGGTGTGGTTTCAGGTCTGCTGGGAGTTCGCCACGGCCAAGGACGGTGTCTCGGCGTTGGCGGTGAAGCGGACGTTGCAGATCGGCTCGTACCGACCGCGTGGGCGATGCTGCACCGGCTGCGTTCAGTGCTGATCAGGCCCGGCCGAGAACTGCTATCCGGGCAGGTGGAGGTCGACGAGACCTACATCGGTGGCGAGGAGGCCGGGCTGGCCGGCGGCCGGGCCAAGGGCAAGAAGGCGCTGGTCGCAGTAGCCGTGGAAGTGAGGTCTCCCAAGGGTTTTGGGCGATGTCGGATGCGCATCATTCCCGATGGGTCTGCCCGCACGCTGCACACGTTCATCACCGACAACATCGCCCCAGGGTCCACCGTGATCACCGACGGATGGTCCGGTTACCTGGGCATCGACAAGGTCGGCTACCCGCATGATCGGCGCAGTCAACGCGCCGCCAAGGCCCTGGGCGAGGACATCGGCGAGCTGCTGCCGGGAGTGCACCGCATCGCGTCCCTGGCCAAACGGTGGCTGCTTTCGACCCACCAAGGCGCGGTGCACATCGAGCACCTGCCTGGTTACCTGGACGAGTTCTGCTTCCGGTTCAACCGTCGCCGCTCACGCAGCCGCGGTCTGGTCTTCCACCGGGTGTCCAACTGGCCATCGGCCACGACCCAGTCCGTTACCAGCAGCTCACTGCGCGCTCCAAGCCGAAGGCAGTCCGGTCGGCCCCTCCCGGAAACCGAGGCCACCCGCCTAGCTTGGACCGCCCCCGCGCCAGATGACCCTGGCGCGATACGCCCTGACGAAGCAAAGTCGGCTCAGATGGATAGCCCTGTTAGGCGTTATGGGCGCCTTGGCGTGTCGTTCTGGCGCGATGAACGCGGTGGCCGCGCGAGCGCATCGCGGGCAATCTGATCGCGTTCGCGATGGCTGGCGCCAGCGATGAATTCTGCGCGTGATCGGAGTTTGATCTGGTCCGTCGTCACAGGAGAGGAACACACCATGGGAAAGCTCATCGTGACCGAGATGACAACGCTGGACGGGGTGGCACAGGCGCCTAGCGCGCCCAACGAGGACCTCGACCCCGGCTTCACGCACGGCGGATGGCAGGCGCCACTGGTGGACCAGGAGTCGAACAGACTCATGTTCGAGCAGGAGAGGAGTATGGACGCGTTGCTCCTCGGCCGAAGGACCTACGAAATCTTCGCCGATTACTGGCCGACAGCTCCCGAGGAGATCCCGTTCACCGGCCTGTTCAACGGCGTCCCCAAGTACGTCGCCAGCCGCACGCTCACCGAGCCTCTGACCTGGCAGGGCTCATCGATCGTTGCCGGGACCCTCGCCGAAAGCATCTCGTCTCTCAAGGAGCGCCACGATGAGGTCCACGTCGTAGGCAGTCTCAACCTCGTGCAGTCACTGCTGCGCTTCGGCCTCGTCGACCGGCTGAACCTGTGTCTGTACCCGCTGCTGCTCGGCAGCGGCAAGCAGGTGTTCGGGGACGGGACCGTGCCCACCGAGCTGCGCCTGACCGAATCGGTCACCCACCCCAATGGCACGCTCCAGCTCACCTACGAGACCGCCGGAGCGCCGACGTACGGCAACCTCGCGATCGAAGAGCAGAACGTTCAACAACTTGCCGGAGATGACTAGCGAGCGGGGCTGACGCGGCACCGCTGCCGTAGAAGGTCCGACTGTGCCGGGAACACCGCGCCGGAACTGCCGCTCCGCGCTCAGTGGACGAGCCGCGATTCGCGCCCGAACGCGCACACAGATCGTCGCGGCGCCGACCCCGGCGATCGGGGGCATGCGCTTCCTGTCAGCAGGCCGACCGTGTCGCTCGTGTCAACTGCTTTGGATCCGGGCACGCTCTGCTCGGGAGAGTCCGTTGACGATCAGCGTGTGGGAGTGCTCGATCATCTCTTGCAGCTCGTCGTATTCGATCGAACTGTCGAGATGGACAGAGTTCCAGTGGCGCTTGTTGGCGTGGTACCCGGGTTGGACCGCCGTGTAACGCGCTCGCCACTCCAGGGCGAGGTCGGGGTCGCACTTGAGGTTCACGAATCCGGGATCGCCGTCGAGCATCACGAGGGCGAACATCTTTCCTCCGACCTTGAACACAGCGACGCCCTCACCGAACGGGTAATCCTCGATGGCGCCGGCCATGCCGGCGCAGAACGCAAGGACGTCGTCGCGCGGTCATCGATCGATCCTGTCGGCCTCGAGGCACCGTGTTCAGCTTGTCTGCGTGTTCCCGTACGAGCGTCGAGGAGTGATCAATACCGCGGCTCGACGTTCTTCAGTCATCGCTTTGTCGTAGGTGTCCCAGTCGTCGTGGGTGCCGCCCGTGGCGCGGAAGATGTCCCGCAACAGCAGTCTGAGCGACTCGGCGTCGAAGTCGCCGTGCGGGTCGTCGGGGCCGATGAGGTCGGCGGGGCCTTCGAGCGCAGCCCACTCCCATCCGGCCCGCGCGACGATCGTGGCGTGCGGATCGGCACGAAGGTTTCGGAGCTTGCGCGTGCCTCCCGCGGCGACGAGTCCCACGACTTCCGCGCCGGTTAGGGGATGCGGTAGCACTCCGGCGTTGACGACGCAGGAATGTATGCGGCCGTCGTCGCGCGCAGTACTCAGCACGCATAGTCCGTGGTCGAGCGGCACGAGCTTGGTGAACGAGGACAGATCGGTCACCACGTGACTCCCTTCCGACCGTGCCCAGCGCGCCGTCGCGCCCGGCCTGTCTTTGCATCCTGCGCACTGATCCACTTCTCGAGACGCCCGGCCTGTTGCGCCATCACCTCGGGTTGTCCTAGTGCGCTCCCGACAAGCCGCGTCACCCCGACGACGGCACGACCCCGCGCGCCCCGACACCGCACGAAAGAACTCCTTGACACAAAGAGGATTCGTTCGGGGCGACGCCGCACCGCTTTCAACAGATGCCCGCCAGACCCCGCCCACCACTCACCCAGCACTTCGTCTCCTAAGAGTCCCGCCGAGACGGCGAACCCTGTTTTGATCGCCGGCAAGTCGACTCGCGGCTCAAAACGACTCGCCCATCTGCGCGAACGGCTGCATCCCTGCGAGCTTGCCACCGTCGATGGGCACCGTGGCGCCCGTCAAGTACGAGGACTAGTCCGAACACAACCAAACGACGACGTCTGCGACCTCTTCTGGCGTCCCGACCCGGCGCATTGCGACAGCGGTGCTGGCGCGTTCGTACATCTCAGGGCCGGCTCGCTGCAAGTTCTCGGTGAGAATCGGTCCGGGTGCCACCGCGTTGACGCGGATGTTCTTGTCGCCGTGCTCGAGGGCGGCCATCTTCGTGGGCCCAATCACACCGTGCTTCGCCGAGACATAGCCCGCGAGTCCACCGACCCCTTCGAGGCCAGCCGTTGACGCCATGTTCACGATTGCACCGCCGCCGTTGTCGAGCATCAAAGCGGTCTCGTACTTGGAGACAGAGAAAGACGCTCCGCAAAGTTGCACCGATCGCGCTGTCGAACAGTTCGACAGGCAAGTCGATAATCGGTGTTGGAGCTTGGCCACCACCGGCAGCGTTGTTGAACACGATATCCAGATGGCCGAACGCCCGCGACCGTTTGGTTGACGAGATGCTCGACCGCCGCGGCGTCGCCGACATCGGTCGGCACAGAACACGCCCTCTCCCCCGGTCGTCGAGATCTCGTCCACAATCCTCGCGCGACCGCGTCGGAACTACGGGCAGCAAGGACGAGTCGCGGCGCCTGAAGCCGCAAAGGCCTTGGCGGTACCGGCACCGATCCCACCGGCTTGCGCCGGTGACGACGACGAACGCGACCGGCGAGTGGTTTCGCTTGTGTAGGCATCATCTCCGATTCTCCCCACCATCAGTTCGGAGCCGACAGCTCTCGACCACGACCTGAGAGCACACGTCTCGGACGTTGTCGGAACCGACCGTCCCGGCGGCAGAGAGTTGGAAGCCCAGTGCGGCGTGGACGAGCCGTCTCGGTCGTCGAGTTGTTCAGCGAGGCTCGCGGACGGCTCGCACCAGTGCCCCTCCAAGCTATCTGCGGCGGGCGGTTTCATTACCGTGCGCCGATGATGCCTGGTGGCACCCCGGTGCCGAGTCGACATGACTGATGACTGGGGTCAGCCGCCTGCTCGCCGACGACAGCCTACACGGCCGCTCTCGTGCCAACGTCGCCGACCCATGCCCAAGCCGAAGACTCGCCGTCGTTACCTGCATGGACCCACGCATCGATGTGTTCGCGGCCCTGGGACATTTGGGTGAGGCCCACGTCATCCGAAATGCCGGAGGTCGAGTGACCGACGACGTCCTTCGGAGCCTGACGCTTTCGAGTCACGTGCTCGGCGTCGACACGGTGGTCGTCATGCAACACACCAAATGCGGCCTCGCGGGCGTGACCGACCAGGAACTGCGACGACGGACCGGTGCAGACTTCGGCTTCTTCCACACGTCCGCGACGCGCCGATTGGCGCGCGCATCAACGCCGAGTTCCTCAGCGTCGACGATCTCCTTCAGTCACCGTCTGACGTGGTCAGGCGGTGGTGAACTCGTCTGCGACCGGCTGCGGGTCGCCGAGCCCTGCCGCGGCAAGGAGCTCAGCGAGAGCCGGCACGATGGCGTCGGCCAAGCCCCAAGGGTCGGAGACGACGTCGGGATCGACCGTGATGCCGAAGTCGATGCGGTCCTCGTAGCTCAGCAGGGTCACGTTGAGGGCCACGTTCGCAAGGAGCACGCTGGCGGCGTAGATGCCCCGGACAAGCACACGCCAGCCATGGAGAGCGCAAACGGCGGGCCCGGGATGTTCGACACCACCATGTTGCCTACGACGGGCAGTT
>CAWEZO010000011.1:0-781794 GCA_963813635.1 uncultured Actinomycetes bacterium
GACAACGCCTGCCGTGCGACCCACGGCGCGGATTGCCAGGGCCGAGGAAGAGGAACGCGATCGAGCCACCGAGGAGCAGACCGATGAAGGTCTTGGGATTGGCCACGTTGATCTGTGTCGCCAATCGGCTGAACACCTTCGAGCTGCTGCCGCCGATCTTGAGCTCCTGGCCGATCGTCTCGATGAACGAGGCGAACAGCGCGACCGCGGCGATCACCGCCGAGCCGATCGCGAATCCCTTGGTGACGGCTTTGGTGGTGTTGCCGACGGCGTCGAGGCTCACCATGATGCGCTCGGCCTCGCCTCCGAACTCACCCGACATCTCTGCGATGCCTGCGGCATTGTCGGCGACCGGGCCGAACGTGTCTTCGGATACGACGACACCGGTGGTAGCAAGCATGCCCATGCCGGTGAGGGCAACCAGATAGAAGGTGAACTCGATGTTGCCGCTGCCGAGCCAGATCGCGACACCGAGCGCGCCCGCGATGCCGATGATCGAGTACACGGTCGACTCGAGCCCGGAGCTCATGCCCGAGAGCACGACCGTGGCCGGACCGGTGCGCGAGGCCTCGGCGATCTCGCGTACGGGCGAGCGCTCAGTGGAGGTGAAGTACTCCGTGAGGCGGCTCAGCACCTCCGCGAGCACCAGACCCGTCACGACGGCACCGAACATCTTCCAGCCTGCGTTGAAATGGTCATTGCCGACGTAGCCGAGCGCCACCCCGAGCGTGCCGAGAACCGTCAGGATCCCGGCGGTGAGGAAGCCGCGGTTGATCGGCGCCATCGCCGACTTGTCCTTGTCGCCGGCGCGGACCGCGAAGATCCCGACGATCGACACGAGCACACCGACCGCACGCGCGACAACCGGAAAGATCAGCCCGATCACCGGGTTGGCCCCGATCGAGTTGAACGCGGCGACGCCCAGGATGATCGACGCGACCAGGGTGACCTCGTAGCTCTCGAACAGGTCGGCGGCCATACCGGCACAGTCGCCCACGTTGTCGCCCACGTTGTCGGCGATGGTGGCGGGGTTGCGGGGATCGTCTTCGGGAATGCCCGCTTCAACCTTGCCGACGAGGTCGGCGCCGACGTCGGCGGCCTTGGTGAAGATGCCGCCGCCGACACGAAGGAACAGCGCGAGGAGCGAGCCGCCGAAACCGAAGCCGATGAGGATCGCGGCCGCGGTGTTCTGGAACACCATGATGATCAAGGTGGCGCCGAGCAGGCCGAGACCGACGGTGAACATGCCTGCGACGCCGCCTGTGCGGAACGCCACCTTCAACGCGGCCGGGAGCGAGCCCGCCTTGGCGGCAGCCGCGGTGCGCACGTTGCCGCGTACCGCGAGGCTCATGCCGATGAAGCCGGTGAGACCCGACATCAGGCAGCCGCCGAGGAACGCAAGGGTGCGGAAGACGCCGGAGGCAACGAAGCCCAGCCCGACCGAGTTGTGACTGCCCGGCTTGTAGACCTCGGTCGCGGTCACGAACACGATCACCGCGAGCGGAATGAGGATGACGGCGATGGTCTTGAACTGGCGGCGGAGATACGCCATCGCGCCGACCTGGATTGCCTTGGCGATCTCGACCATCTTCGGCGTGCCCGTCTCGGAAGCGAGCACCCCGCGCATGAGGAACAGCCCAACGAGCAGCGCGAGCACGGCCGTCAGAGCTGAGAAGATCAACCAGAACCACTCGGCCGATTCGAGCGTGAAGGACTGGTAGCCGCCCTCGGTCGCGAGGACGTGGCTGATCGAGATCACCTGCGTGACTCCTTCGTTCCTAACCGGAACGCTCGCGGCTCAACGGGCGAGCGACACCGCTCGACGGCCCGAAACGTGCCGCCGGAACCTAGCGAACGGCGGGCGAAACCGCTAGTTGACACAGCGGGCCATCACGACGCGAGCAGCTCATAATCGGGGCAGAGGATGGCGAGATAGCCCCGCTGCTCACCGACCATTCCCTCGCAGCGCAGGCGCCGTCCGAGCTCGATGCCGGCGATCTTGCGCCGTCCGAGGAACACGATCAGCACACCGCCCGTGTCGTCCACCAGCACGCATTCGAGCGACGCGACGTCGGCCCACGGCTGCACCCGCATCGAGCGGATCTTGCCCTCGATCGTGGCACGCGTGCGCCACTCGAGCTCGCCGATCGGCTGCACGGCCCGGGCATCGACGCCGGTCTGGCGACCCAGCTCGCCTGGCGTGAGCATGGAGCTCGTCACGAATCTGTCGTCTCCGCATGCTCCGGTGGGGGCGCGGGTACTTGGTGAAACGCGTCGACACCGCCGGCGCCGAGATGGAAGGGCACCATCGTCACATTCGCGTGGGGAAGGTTGGCGGCGGCGCGAGCGATCTCGTCGGCGGTGCGGTCGTGCAGGAGGCGGTGCCAGAAGCGCTTTCGCACGCGCGACGGGAGCAGCACCGTCACCTCCGTGTTGCCGTCCGCGACCTCGGCCGCGATGACCTCGAGCGCCGACCGTGCGACACGCCGGGTCGGGCAGTCGACGAGCTCGAGCGGGACGCGTGAGAGCCCGAGCCGTCGCCACTCCTCCGCCAATCGTTCTGCGTGCAGCCGGTCGACGGCAATGTGCACCGCCCGCAGCTCGTCGGGCACCAACGTCCGCGCGTACTGAATCGCCCGCGCGGCGCTCTGATCGAGGCTGTCGACGAACACCAACACCACGTGACGCCGCAAGATCGGCTGAGTGATCGCGGCCTCGGCCTCTGACTCGAGCTCACTTGCCTCCGACTCGTACTGCCGGTTCAAGCGCACGAGAAGGGCCACCATGATCGGCACGAGGATGATGATGATAAAGGCGCCATGCGTGAACTTCGTCACCGCGATGATGAGATCGACGATGAGCGACAGCACCGCGCCGGTCGCGTTGATGAAGAGCCCTTTGCGCCAGCCGGGTTCCTTCTTGGTGATGTGGTGCTTGGCCATGCCGGACTGCGACATGGTGAACGACGTGAAGACACCGATCGCGTAGAGCGGGATGAGGCGGTCGACCTTCGCGCCCGTCACCACCACGAGCACGGCGGAGCACGCGGCGAGGAACAGGATGCCGTTGGAGAACACCAGGCGATGGCCACGCTTGGTGAGCTGCTTGGGCATGAAGTTGTCACCGGCGTGGAACGACGCCAGCCGCGGGAAGTCGGCGAACGAGGTGTTGGCGGCAAGCACGAGGATCAGCATCGTGCCGGCCTGGAGCCCGTAGAAGAGCGCGTTGCCCAGCGTGCCGCCGCCGAACACGAACTTGCCCACCTGCGAGATGACGGTCGGGGTGCCGTCGACGTAGGGCACCGCGTGCACCTTTGTCGACAGGATCGACAAGCCAAGGAAGAGGGTGCCAAGCGTTCCGCCCATGATCATGAGCGCGACGCGTGCGTTCTTCCATTCCGGCTTCTTGAACGCGGTCACTCCGTTGGAGATCGCCTCCACACCCGTGACGGCGGCACCACCTGATGCGAACGTGTGTAGGACGACGTATAGCCCGGCTCCCATGAGCAGACCGTCGGTGGGCCCGGCCTGCGTGCGCTTGATCATGCCCTTCTTGTGCACACTCTGCACAGCGAGGTGCCCGAAGCCGGCCTTGTACGCGCCAACCATCAGCATGAGAAACATGATCCCCATGAAGAAGTACGTGGGAATCGAGAACACCAGTCCTGATTCACGCACGCCCTTGAGGTTTCCGAACGCGATGATGGCGATGAACCCGACGGAGATCTCGACCGCATACGGCGCGGCCCCTGGGATCGCAGACGCCAAGGCGGCGGTGCCCGCGGCAACCGATACCGAGACGGTCAGGATGTAGTCGGTTAGCAGCGACACACCGGCAATCTGCGCGGGAAGCAGACCGAAGTTGTCGCGCGTCACCATGTACGCGCCGCCGGCCGTGGGGTACTCCTTGATCGTCTCGCGGTACGACATGATCAAGAAGAAGAGGACGACCAGCATCGCAACCGTGAGCGGCACCACGAGGCTGAACGCTGCGACGCCGATCGCGACGAACAACACCCGCAAGATCTCTTCGGTCGCGTAGGCAGACGACGAGATGCAGTCGGACGAGAACACGGCCACCGCGGTGGGGATACCGAGGCGCTCGGTCTCGAGCTGGTCGGTCTCCAGCGGCGGACCGAGGATCTTGTTCTTGATCCGGTAGCCGAGCCGCTCGGGGAGCCGCACCGAGGACGGAGGGGGGAGTGGCTTCGGCTTCGGCGTCGCCGCGGTGCGCGGCTCGGTCTGCATGCGAAATAGTCAACCACGCCCGGCGCGACACGCTTTGACGGGCCCCTCCGTGTGGCTCGGGCCCGGCGGCCGGTGCGAACCTCGCGCTCGAAGGCGCCGGTACCATGACATTCGGCCCGGTTGGGCCCAGGCAGGAGATCACACGGAGGGTCCGTGCACGTCGTCGTCGTCGGCTGTGGCCGCGTGGGTAGCGAGCTGGCCGGATTGCTCGAGCAGGCCGGGCACACCGTCGCCGTCATCGACAAGCGCGCCAACGCGTTCCGGCGGCTCCCGACCGGTTTTCGCGGCCGGACGATCGTCGGCTTCGGCTTCGACCGCGACACGCTGATCGAGGCCGGGATCGAGCGGGCGGGCGCGCTCGCGGCCGTCACGAGCGGCGACAACTCCAACATCATGTCCGCGCGCGTCGGGCGCGAGACGTTCGAAATCGAGCGCGTCGTAGCCCGCATCTACGACCCACGACGCGCCGCGATCTACCAGCGGCTCGGAATTCCGACCGTCGCGACGGTGTCATGGGCAACCGATCAGGTGATGCGCCGGCTGCTGCCGGGCGCGCACCCGGCGGACTGGGTCGACAGCACGGGCAATGTGTGTCTCGTGGAGCGCGACCTGCCGGCGGCGTGGGCGGGACGAAAGCTTGTCGAGCTCGAGGAGCCCGGACGCTTCACGCTCGCGGCCCTGACTCGGCTCGGCGAGGCCCGGATCTTCGACGGCACGATGGTCGGTCAGGACGGCGACGTGCTCCACTTCATTGTCGGCACCGACATGCTCGACGAGCTGTCCGAGCGCCTGAGCGGGCCGCCCGAGGGAAGCAGTCACTGATGCACGTCGCGATCGCCGGTGCCGGAAACGTCGGCACGTTCATCGCCAGTGAGCTCGTGGCCAACGGCCATGAAGTGCTGCTCATCGAACAGCTGCCCGAGGTTGCGGACAGAGTGCCGGCCATGCCGGGCCTCGAGGTCTGCGTTGCCGACGCGTGCGAGGTTTCTTCGCTCAAGGAGGCCGGCCTCGAGAAGTGCGACGTGGTCGTCGCGGCGACGGGTGACGACGAGGACAATCTCGTCGTGTCGCTGCTCGCAAAGCAGGAGTTCGCCGTACCGCGGGTGATCGTGCGCGTCAATCACCCGAAGAACGAATGGCTCTTCAACGAGACGTGGGGCGTCGACATCTCGGTGTCGACCCCGCACTTGATCACTTCGCTCGTCGACGAAGCCGTAAGTGTCGGACGGCTGGTGCGTCTGTTCCAGCTCGGGGGCGGCCAGGTGCGCCTGGTGGAGGTCACCCTGGCCGACGACACGCCGGTCGCACAGCAGGCGATCCGCGACGTCGAGATCCCCCGCGACGCGACATTTGTTGCGATCGTGCGCGACGATCATGTGTTGTTTCCGCGCGGCGACACCTCCTTCCAATCTGGCGACGAGGTCCTCGCCCTGGTGACCCCTGAGTCGGAGGAGCAGGTGCGGAGGATGCTCACTGGCGGCTGAGCAGGAACGGGCCTGGATCCGCCGGTTCGCCAGACGTCCGTGGCATCCTGACGTGTTCATGCGCGTCCCTCGATCGCTTCGCCTTCTTCCCATCGTGTTGACGGTCGCGCTCGCCCTCAGCGTGTGCAGCAGCGGCGGCGGGCATGCCCGCAAGGCGGCGAAGAAAGTCGTGTCGACAACGGCGACTGATTTGCAGGCGGGGCCCGTGGAAGTTGCCAGTGTCGGCCCACCCGCGGAGCTTCCGGCGCAGACGAAGGCCGCGATCATGGCGACGGTCGCCGGCTATGTCAGCAACGGCCTGGTGAAGCCGCTCCGTACTGGCATCAAGGTGTCCGGCGTCGCCCCGCTCTTCGACGCGGGCGCGGGTGCGCAACTTCTCGGTCCGGATGGTGCGGTGCTCTTCGATGCAGGCCTCCCTGCAATGACCGGTGGCGTCGTCGTGAAAGCGCTGCCGGTGCCGATCACCGCGCTCGCCGATGGCAACGGGACGTTCGTGCTGGCGACGACGACACTGCTCCTCGATACAACAGCCAAGGCCGGCAAGGCCACGTACCGCATTCTCCGCCAAGGTGAGCTCGTGCTCGCGCCCGACCAGGGCACGTGGAAGATCACCGGCTATGACTTCTCGGTCACGCGCCAGGGACCGGGGATCGACACGACCACGTCGACGGCGGTGAAGAAGTGAGTCGCGGGCGTGCGCTACGCCGCGTCGCGCTGCCCTGATCCCCACCTGCGGCGTCGTCGTTGCGGCGCTCTTCACTCTTGGCTGGGTGGCGATCGGACGGCCCAAGATCGCCGAGGGCGCCACCTGGTTCAAGGTCGAGAAGGTCGGCGCGGTCCACTACAGCGGCTCGCCCACTAAGCCGTTCTTCTTCCTCGCGGTCGGCAATGACGCTCGCGGCGAGTGGCCCCGGCGGTGCGCGTGGCGATGCGATCCACCTGATCGGCGTCAACCCGACGACGCATCAAGCCTCGATGATCGACATCCCCCGCGACACGTCGGCCGCGATCCCCGGGCACGGCACCGACAAGATCAACGCGTCGTTCTCCTACGGCGGCATCGCCCTCGAGGCGCAGACGGTCGGCAACCTCGTGGGCGTCGACATCCCGTATGCGATCACGACCGACTTCGACGGCTTCACCGCGATGGTCGACGCGATGGGTGGCATCGACATCAACGTGCCCACCAAGATGCACGACACGTACTCGGGCGCGTTCTTCGATCCCGGGCCGCAGCATCTGAACGGCGATCAGGCGCTGCGGTTCTCGCGCGATCGCCACGACTTCGACATCGGCGACCTCAGGCGGAGCGAGAACCAGGGACTGCTCATCATCTCCGCGCTCACGACCCTCGAGCAGCAGCATCCCGGCGATCACGGCATCCTCCGACTGACCGCGATACTGGCCGCGCACACCCAGCTTGAAGGCATGGGACTCACCGACCTGTACCGGCTCGGCCACGCCGCGTTCGCGATCGATCCCGGCCAGATTCGCAACGTCATCTTGCCCGTCGGCGCCGGCAGCGGCAGCAACCTTGCGCTACAGGGAAGCGCGCAGTCGTTGTTCGCCGACTTCCGTGACGACGCCGTGCTCCAGAATCACTAGGAGCCGCAGTGGACGCCTGCGACACGCTCGACCTCCTTGCCCTGGATCCGGAGCTGAGCGACAGAGTCGCGTTCTCCCGTCGGCTCGCGGGCGCGGCCGGCGCGAACTGCAGTGCCCCGCCATCCGATCCATCCCGACATCTCGGCGCGCCTGGCGGCGCGTGGGATTGCCGGCCTCTGGACTCATCAATCCGACGCGATCGACGAGCTGCGCACGGGTGGCCACGTCGTGCTCGCGACCGGCACCGCGTCGGGCAAGTCGCTTTGCTATCAGCTGCCCATCGTGGAAGGAGCGCTCAACGGCAGCACCGACACCGCGCTCCTCATCTTTCCCACCAAGGCGTTGGCGCAGGATCAGCTACGGGCATTGCAATCGTGGCTCGTGCCTGGTGTTCGCGCCGCGACCTACGACGGTGACACGCCGACTGACACGCGTGTCGCCACGCGGAAGCACGCGAACGTCGTGCTCACCAATCCCGAGATGCTCCACGTCGGGATCCTTCCTGCACACGAACGGTGGGCCACGTTCTTCATGCGGCTGCGCTACGTCGTCGTCGACGAGCTGCACATGCTGCGCGGGGTGTTCGGCAGTCACGTCGCGGACGTGCTTCGCCGCTTGCGACGTGTCTGCGCGGACTACGGCTCGCAACCATCGTTCTGCTTCACGAGCGCGACGATCGGCAACCCGGGACCGCTCGCGTCGGCGCTCTGCGGACTCGACGTCACCGAGATCGACAACGATGGCGCACCACGAGCCGAACGCGGCTTCGTCTGCTGGCAACGGCCGTTGCTCGACGCGGCAACTGGTACCCGACGTTCGGCCAATGCCGAGACCGCCGATGTGCTGGCTCGCTTCGTGCGCGCGTGGGCATCAGAGTCTTGCATTCACCCGCAGCCGCAAAGGTGTGGAGCTGGTGGCCGCGCAGGCACGCGCTGCGCTTGCTCACGGTTCGGACGACGAGACGGGTCCCGCCGTTGCCGCGTACCGAGCCGGCTACCTCGCGGGCGAGCGGCGCACGCTCGAAGCCGCGTTGGCAACGGGCGAGCTTGCCGGGGTGGTCGCGACCAGCGCGCTGGAGCTGGGGATCGATGTGGGCGGTCTCGACGCCGTGGTCTGCAACGGCTTCCCCGGCACGCTCGCGTCGTTGTGGCAGCAGGTCGGACGGGCCGGCCGGGGCGACCGGCGCTCGGCTGCGGTGCTCGTCGCCGGTGACGACCAGCTCGACCAGTGGTACGCACGTCATCCGGACGAGCTGTTCAGCCGGCGCCCCGAAGCCGCGGTTGTCAACGCCGACAACCCATTCGTGGTGAAGCCCCACGTTGCCTGCGCCGCACATGAGCTGCCGCTGACGCCGTCCGACGCTACCTACTTCGGTGACGCGCTCGACGACGTGGTGCGCGAGCTCGTGCTCGCCGACGAGCTCAAGCCGCGCGAACGGACGCATGTACTGGAGCGGCCGCGAGCCACCGGCCCCTGCCATCGGGCTGCGCAGCGGCTCAACGGTCGAGTACGACCTTGTCGATCACGACGGCCGGCTCGTGGGCACGGTCGACGGCGCCCGGGTGTTTCAGGTCGCGCATCCCGGAGCGATGTACGTGCACCAGGGCCGGCAGTATCGCGTCGAGCGGCTCGATCTCGACAACCATTACGCTTTGCTCGACGCGGCCGATGACGCGGACGAGTACACGCAGCCGCGCGAGGAAACCGACATCGCGATCGCCGGCACCCAGGAGACGGCGATCGCCGGCGCGGGTTGGGCGAGCCTCGGCTCCGTCGAGGTGGCCCATCGCACGGTGGGGTATCAGCGCAGGAAGATCTCGACCAACGAGATGATCGAGCTCGTGCCACTCGAGCTCCCCCGACAGACCCTGACCACGCGGGCGTGCTGGTACACACTGCCCAGGGTCGCGCTGGAGCGAGCCAGGCTCGGCGCGGCACGCGTGCTCGGCGCGGTGCATGCCGCCGAGCACGCGCTCATCGGCCTGCTCCCGTTGTTCGCGATTTGTGACCGATGGGATGTCGGTGGCGTCTCGATGGCGATGCACCCCCAGACCGGTGAGCCGACAATCTTCGTCTACGACGGGTACCCCGGCGGCGCCGGCATCGCCGAGCTGGCGTTCGGCGCGCTCGACCGGCACCTTTCGGCAACGCGTGAGCTCGTCGAGGGTTGCGGGTGCGACGACGGTTGCCCGTCGTGCGTGCAGTCACCGAAGTGCGGGAACTGGAACGAGCACCTCGACAAGGACGCGTCACTCCTCGTGCTGCATGCGCTCACGGATACGGGTGAAGTGGCGCTCGCCCGACCGGCATGAGCGCCGTACGGACGCCAGGAGCAGGGCGCCGCGTCGCGGCGGGGCCTGGTGATTCTTGCGAGCGCGGCGGCAATCACGCTCGCCGGCTGCGGCGGAGGCTCGAGCGGCAACGCCAAGAACGACACCACCACCGTGGCGCCGGCTCCGGTGTACACCGAGCAGGACACGACGATCACGGTCGTCAAAGGCAAGCACTTTGCGATCAAGCTCGACTCGAATCCGAGTACGGGGTTCACCTGGGCCGTCGTCGCGATCATTCCCGCTGACGAGTTGCACTCGTTCGCACCGGTCTACTCAGGACCGAAGAAGCCGCGAGGCGCAGGCGGAACGCAGACCTTCGACTTCTTCGCCGTGACATCGGGCACCACCGAGCTGACGCTCGGATACGAACGACGCGGCGCAGCTCCCGCGAAGACAGCGACGTTTCACGTGACTGTGCGCTAGCCGGCCGTCGGTACGCCGCGACTCGTTCCCGTCGCGGGCGCGCGTCTCTACCGAGTTATCGGCTCCTCGCGCCCAAGACTCCAGCGCGTGATCTCGCGGCGCGTGGCACAGGGCGCGCACGCGCGGCCGCCATCCGCATTGGATTAATGGGGTCAGCGACAGCTGTGCCGTTGCGCTCGGAAACGTCTCGCGCGAGGCTGCGTACGGCTGAAGGAAGGGGTGGACGTCTTGCGCCGGCATGTGCTCGTCGTCTTCGTGATGGCGGTGGTGGCCGTCGTCGTGTCGGCCCCGCGGGCCGGAGCCGCGCGCGGCGACGCGACGAGCAACGACCGTCGCATCAGCGTCAGTGGCGGCGTCGTGGTCGCCCGGGGCGAGGTGGTGGACGGTCCCGTGGTCTCAGTCGACGGGCCGGTCACCGTCGATGGCACCGTGAACGATGACGTCTACGTCGGTAGCGGCCGCCTCGTAGTCCGCGGGCATGTGACTGGCGACATGCTGGTCGTGCATGGCGATGTGCTGATCACGGGCCGCGTCGGTGGCGACGTAGTCGCGCTCGACGGTCGCGTCACCGTGCGCGCGGGGGCGTCCGTGCGAGGCGATGTCAGGTCGCGTCACGAACCGACTGTCGCTCCCGGCACGGTGCGCGGCAAGGTGAAGAAGCTGGACGTCACGAATCTCTTCACCGGATTCCTGATCGCGTTCCTCCTCTACCTTTGGCTGGCAGTGACAGTGTCAGTCGCGCTCTTTGGTCTGCTCTTCGTGCTGGTATTCCCCCGCGCCGCCGACACCACCGCGGCCGCAGGACGCAGATTTTGGCCGACGCTCGGATGGGGCGCGTTGATCGGCATTGTCGGTCCGATCCTCGGCGTGCTGATGCTCGTGACCATCATCGGCATCCCGCTCGGACTTGGGATCCTCTCCGCCTTCAACGTTCTCGCGCCCCTCGGCTACGTCGCCAGCTCGCTGGTCCTTGGCCGGCTCATGGTCAAAGGCACGACGATGGCGTCACGCATCGGTGCGTTCTTCGTAGGCTTCGGCATCCTGCGCGCCGCGGCGCTAATCCCCGGCCTTGGCTTCATCGTGTGGTTCCTCGCCTGCATCTATGGGCTCGGCGCGCTCACGCAGGCCGCTTGGCGCGCCGGACGAACGCGCGTCCCCGACGTGCGGGCCGCCGCACCGCTCGCTGCCGAGGCAGCTCCACGCGGGGAAGACGCGATCCCCGAGGCCACCGGAGTGTCCGCCGCAACGGAACCGCCGGCAAGCACCACACCAACAACGCCGACCACCGACGAATAAGTGGTCGGCGCTGGGCATTCAGGACTCGTCCACCGTGGGCCAACTCCTCCACGGGCTGTTCACCCAGAGCGCCATCTACGTCGTCAATCCCAGCGGTCCGGCAACCGCGGTGCCTGGTAGATCTGACCCGAGCCCAAGCGAGTCGATATTCAACTAGCCCCACGTGGTGATCAGGACTTCGCCTGAGGTCGACCTGAGCGTCCGTGAACCCTTCACGTTCGACGACCTTCGCGAAGATCTCGTCGATACACGCTGATCCTCCTAGCTCCTTCAGCGCCTCGAGTGCCGTAGGGTCGACATCGTCGCCGCTTGGAGGTGGCCGCGATGGCCGGTGGTCTGCACGTGAACGACGCCGACGCGTTGACCTGGTCGATCGAACGCGGACCGCTCCTGCGTTCCACGATCTGCTGCGTCGTCGTACTCGATGGGCCTCCCGACTGGGACCGCTTGGTCGAGCGGATGGATCGCGTGAGCCGGCAGGTCCTGGGGTTCCGCCACCGGCTCACCGAGGTCCCGCTGCCGCGGTTCACACCGCCGCAGTGGGTCGTCGACCCCGACTTCGACCTGTCGTTCCACGTCCGGCGCGCCGCAATCCCCGCGCCCGGGGACCTCGGGACGCTGTTCGACCTCGCCCGCATCGCAGCCATGGCGGGCCTCGACCGTGACCGCCCCTTGTGGGACCTCACCGTCGTGGAAGGTCTCGCCGGCGGCGGGGCCGGCGTCGTCGTCAGGCTTCACCACATCCTCAGCGACGGCGTCGGCGGGATGCAGATCGCCGCGCTGCTGTTCGACCTCGAGCGGGAGCCCCGCGATCTCGGCCCGATGCCTCCGGTGCCGTCGGGAACTGTACCGACGGGCACCGACCTCCTACGCGACTCAGTCGCGTTCAACATCACCCGCGCCGGACACGCTGCCACTCAGGTCGCCCACGGTGCGATCACCGGCGCCCGGCGCGCGCTCCGAGAGCCCACGGCTCTGCTCGCGGACGTACGCGAGACCCTCGCCGCCGCGGGTCGCGTGGCCGCGGCGAGGCCCGAAGCGCTCTCGCCGGTGATGACGGCACGGCACGGCTGGTGGCGCTTCGACACCCTCGACGCGCCCGTCGACGGGCTCCGCGCGGCGGCGAAGCGCGCCGGGGGTACCGTCAACGACACGTTCATCGCCGCCGTCGTCGCCGGTCTCGCTCACTACCACGAGCGCCACGCAGCGACCGCGCCGACACTGCACGCCACGATGCCGATCAGTCTGCGCCGCGCCGGCGATCCGATCGGAGGCAACCACGCGAGCGCCGCCCGCTTCACCGTTCCCGTCGGGGCGCCCGGGACCCCGATCCGAGAACGGCTCGCCACGATCCACGAGATCGTCGCGACCGCACGCCGTGACGCGACGACGCCGCTCTCGAACCTCGCCGGTGTGCTCAACGTGCTCGGTCCGCAGTACGCGGCCGGGATGTTCAAACACGTTGACTTCCTGGCCAGCAACGTCCCCGGCATCGACGTGCCGGTCCATCTCGCAGGCGCCGAGGTGCTCGCGTTCTACGGGTTCGGTCCTCCCTTCGGCGCCGCTATGAACGTCACGCTGGTCTCGTACCGCGGCACCGCCTTCATCGGTGTGAACAGCGACGCGGCGGCGGTGCCCGACCGCGACGTGCTCGTCGAGTGCCTACACGCCGGCCTCGCCGAAGTGCTCGCCATTCCGGTCGAGGGCGGAATGGTCAGCGATCTGAAGCCATGGGGGGAGGCGCAGTGAGTCAACGGGCCCGAAGGGCTGGCGCAGGCTGTGCTCGCTAGTGGCGGTGGCGCTCGTCGGCGGGTGCGTCGGCGGGCGCAGTACTTACGGTGAGCCACGAAGCGGTTGCCGGCCCCGCGTCGCGGAGACAGAGACGCGAGACGCGACACGAGACGCGAGACGGGACGCAGACGAGACGACGCGAGACGCGACAGAGCGCGAGACGCGAGACGCGAGACGCGAGACGGAGCATGGCAGAACCCACCGATTGACCCACTCGTCCACAGTCAACAGGGTGTGGCTTGAGAACGAGGCGACCGGAGTGGAGACGACTTCGTGCCGATGTGCGTTGGTCATCGAGAAGCGGATGTCGTAGGTGCACTCGACGACGAGACCATCCGGTTCGTCATCCCATCGGTGATCGGCGTCCGGGTTGGCCTCGATTGCGAACTGGCATGTAGGTGCGGATCTTCGCCGTCGGCCTCCGCGACTACGGATGGATCATCGGCGAGACCGGCTGCTACGGCGCAGCGATCGAAACTGACGGGCTCATCGCGATCCGGTGAGCAGGGCGAAATGGTCGGCGCTGGGCATTCAGGACTCATCCACCGTGGGCCGGCTCCTCCACGGCCGGTTCACCCAGAGCGCCGTCGACGTCGTCAATCCCAGTGGTCCCGCAGTTCCGTGGTGATCTGACACTGGTGAAACCGAGCTAACGCGCGGCCGGCCGCGATCACGGCCCGCACACCGCACAGTTCGCGTCGACCTCCACGCGCGAATGCGCACACGCCGGACCGGCGATGGGGCCGAGCGCGCTGACGCGCACTTCCACGACCACGTCGGCCACCGAGCCTGTGCAGCTGCAGCGCACGAGCGTCGCGTCGTTGTGCGCGGCGGCCTCGTGGGCGGCCGCGACCGCCGCGGTCGACCCTCGCCCCAGAGCGAGCGAATCGGCAGCGGCCAACGCGGCCGCGTCGGCGGCGGTCTCGGCGCGCCCTTTGGCAATCATTGCGCCGCCGAGGCGACCGGCGGCCGTCGCCAGCACGAGCCCGACAACCAGGACCGCGATCATCACCACGCTGACCGAGCCGCGCTCGGGACGCGCCGGCGCCGGGTACGTCATCGCTCCACTCGCATCACGGCTTTGGCGTGGAGCATCGGATCGGGGAAGAGCACGCCGACGAGCGGCAGCGCTGTGACCGATCGGTACTTGACCTCGACGGTGACCTCGCTGCCGACACGCCCGCGAGGCCCGACGGTGACGAAGGCTCCGGCAAGCGTGTGTCGCGCTGCGGTCTCTGCGTGACCCGCATCGCTATCGACGCTGGCTGCACGCGCCACCTCTCGCGCCGCATGCACGACGGAAAGCTCGTCGCGCACAACCAGCGCGACCTGGATGATCGCCAGCGCGGCGAACACGATCAGCGGTATCAGCAACGCGAACTCGACCGTTGCCTGCCCACGTTCGCCGCAGCGCGCTCGTGTGGGCGCGCGGCGAACGTCGGTGCCGTTCAGGGAAGGACCTTTCCGATGATCTTGTCGAACAGACTGCCGATGGCGTGGCTCTTCGTTGCCCACGTCAGGAGCAGCGTCGCAACTGCCGCCGAGCCCAGAATGACGAGCGCGTACTCGGCTGTGGTCTGGCCGAGCTCGACGTCGTTCTGGATACGGATGGTGACGCGCCGACCAAGGTCGGCGAGACGACGAAACATGTGGATCCTCCTCGAATACGTGAATGGACCGGGGAGGTGCGGGGGGGAGTTAGAGGTGCGCCACGCCGTTGAGCAGCGTGGGCACGACCGTGAGCAGCCCGAAGGCAGGCAGGACCAGGAAGATCAGGGGGAACAGGAGCCGCACCGGTACGCGCCGCGCATGTGCTTCGGCTCGACGCCGCAACGTTGCCCGTTGCTCGTCGGCAAGGCGCGTGAGGGCAGGGCCGGCGGGCGCTCCGAGGCGGTCGGTGACGAGCAACGCATCGGCAAGCGCCTTGAGGCTCGGCTCGTTGTCGACGAGGTCGCCCAGCGCGTCGTCGAAGCCCACGTTGAGGCCGCATGCACCGACAACATTGGTGAGCAGCGCGGCGAAACGAGGTGGGGCCCACCTCGCCGTGGCCTCGACCGCGAGGAACGGCGTGCAACCCGCGCCGACGGCGACGCCGAGGAGATCGAGCGTGACCGGCAGCTCCCGTGCGAGCGCAGCCTCGGCGCGGCGCGCGCGCCGTCGCGTCCCCAGTGCACCCGCGACCCGCGCGACGGGGCCGAACGCGGTGCGGACACGCGCCCGAACATGGCCGAGCCGGGCGCGGGCCGCGCCGGTTTCGCCGGTGCTGAGCACCGGGGCACGCAGGGCTGCGGTGCGCATGACCGTGGACCGGCGCCCGGCGGTGCGCGCCAACGGCGTGGCAACAACGACAGCCCAGCCCGCGCCGAGCACCCAGGGGGCGATGCCGGCGAATCGATCGATGGTAAATGCCGTCATGGCTCCGCCGTCACGATGCGGTGCATCCACCATGCGCCCAACGCCTCGCAGCCGAGCCCCACGACAAGACAGACCCGCCCGAGGCCGGTGGCGAAGAGCACCGTCGTCGAGGACGGATCGACAATCGCGGAGAAGCAGAGAAAACCGACCGGGCCGAACCCCACGACCAGAGCCGAGAGGCGAGCTTGCGCCGAGAGCGCCGTGGCCTCGGCCACCGCGCCCTGGCGCTCGCGGAAACGAGCGCGCCAGCGAGTCGAGCGCGTCGGCGGACCGGCCTCCGAGCGCTGACGCAACCGCGAGCGCGCCGGCGGCCGCGCGCACGTCGCGGAGGGGACGCTCGGCCGGCCAGATCGCGAGGGCACCGCCGAGGTCGAGCCCGAGCTCGGTGCGGACTCGTACGCGACCGAGATCGGCGGCCAGCGGACTGTCGCCGTCGGCAAGCGCGGCGACCCCTTCGACCACGGTGCCACCCGCGCGGAGCTGCGCTGCGATGAGCTCGAGCGCACCGGGCAACGCGAGCTCGACGCGCCGTTCGCGACGCCCCCGCGCGAGCCGGAGCGCCACGACGGCCGCGATCACCCCGCCGATGACCACGGGCGCGACGAGCACCGGCGCCATCGCCGCGGCCAGAAGCGCCGCGGCACCGAGCACTCCTGCGCTCAGCTCGATCGCCTGTTCGGGCCCGAGCCGAACGTCGGCATCTGCGAGCGCGCACGCCAGACGGGCCCGAAGTGCCGCGGGCAGCTTCCACTTTCCGCGAGGGGCGAGCGCACGCGCGCGCTCGCCGGCGGACGCTCGGCCCGCGGCGCGTAAGAGCATCACCGCGAGTGGCAAGCAGATGAGTGGCACCGCGACGCTCAGCATGGCGCTGCGCCGCGGGACTTGTACGAGCAGTTGACGCGTCGCAGCGGCCGCCGCGGCGTGTCGACAGCGACGAGGGCGTCGCCCGCAAGGCTGAAGAGCGGCCGCACGGTCGGCCGACCGCCCGTGGTGACCTCGCCGATCGTCACGACCCGCCGAGCACCGTCGGCCGCGCGAGCGACAGAGATGACCACGTCGATCGCGGACGCGACTTGCGCCCGAACGGCCGCAAGCGGCAGACCGACGCCGGCCATCAGGGCAAGTGTCTCGATGCGTGACAGCGCGTCGGCTGCGCTGTTGGCGTGCACCGTGCACAGCGAACCGTCGTGGCCCGTATTGAGCGCTTGCAACATGTCGAGCGCCTCGGCCCCACGTACCTCGCCCACGACGATCCGATCGGGACGCATGCGCAGCGCGGCACGCACGAGCGTGCGCACCGAGACTGCCCCGGCGCCCTCGGCGTTCGCAGGCCGCGCCTCGAGTCGCACGACGTGCGCTTGCGCGAGGCGCAGCTCGGCGGTCTCCTCGATCGTGACCACTCGCTCCTCGGTGGGGATCGCGCTCGACAACGAGTTGAGCAGCGTGGTCTTGCCTGCGCTCGTAGCCCCGGCAACGAGCAGGTTCGCGCCGCCGGTAACGGCCGAGCGCAAGAATGCGCCCGCATGCTCGTCGAGCCCGAAGCCCGCGAGTGGGATCGCGCGCGCGCCGAAGCGCCGAATGGTGACGCACGGCCCGTCGATCGCGAGCGGGGGGATCACCGAGTGCAGACGGGAACCATCGGCAAGACGCGCGTCGACCATCGGCGAGGCGCGATCCAGGCGAAGCCCGAGCGGCGCGACGATGCGCTGGACGATGCGCACTATGGCGGCAGCATCGAGATCGATCGCGACCGGTTCGAGCCGGCCGCGCCGTTCGACGAAGCAGCGACCGGGTCCGTTGATCATCACCTCGGTGACGCCAGGATCGGCAAGCAGCGGCTCGAGCGGACCGAGGCCCCCGATCTCGTCGGTGAGCTCGCCGAGCAGGCGACCGAACGTGCCGGCATCGAGCAGCGGCGCCTCGTCGCGCAGCAGCTCGGTGAGCCGCGCGTTGAGCAGGACGATGCCGGGTGCCTTGGTGAGCGTCGCCGCCGCCGTCGAGCAGGCGCTGGTGCACGCGCTGCTTCAACTGCGTGTCGAGCAGCGCGCCCCCGTTTGGTGCGACCAGTGCAGTCATGCCGCCCGCTTGCGTGAGCCGGGCAGCAAGCCGAACGCCATGAGCAGGTGGGAGGCCGGTCGGGCGAGATGGTCGGGAAGTCGGCTCGGGAGCACGCCGGCGTCGACCGCTTGCGCGATACCCGCGTGCACCGGCACCCGGGCCACGACCGGCAGCGCGAGCACATCGGCGACCGCCTTCGCGTCGAGCGAGCGGCCGGGCTCCTCCAGCATCGCGATCCCGGCGGTGCGGGCGAGCCCCGGGGCATGCGCGGCGCGTCGCAATGTGAGGTAACAGCCACGGGTCACGAGGACGGCGGCGTCGGCGACTTCGAGGACGGCGCGCGCCGCGGGCACTTCCGCTCGTCCAAGATCGATCACGGTTGGCACCGGGTCGTCGCGAAGGATCACTGCGAGCGCGGCACCGGCCTCGGCGGCCGCCACCGGAGCGAGGGCGCCGCCACCGCGTCCATATGGGAGCAGCACGACACCTGGCGCGGCTTCGATCGCGAAGCGGGTGAGCGCTTCGGGCGGTGCGGTTGGGCCCGCGTCGAGCCAGTCGGCGAGGCCGGTGTCGGGGTCGTGCGCGAGCCCGAACAGCGCCGGCTGATCACCGTCGAGGTCGGCGAGCCGGGCACCCGCGGGGCCGCGGCGGGCAAGGACGAGTGAGCAGGCGGCAGCGAGCACGGAAGTACCCGAGCCACCTTTGGGAGACCAGAGAGCGAGAAGCACGTTCCCTCCTTCGGGCGCGAGAGGTCGGAAGGAGGAAGTGCAGGAGGGAGTGCACGGCAACCTACGTGTCGTGCGGGCATGTGTCAAGGCGCACGCGTAGTCTCCAGGTGTGAACGCGTCACGAACGAGACGGCGCTCCAGCCGTGCGCAGCGCGCGTGGCGTGAGACGAAGGGCGTGCGGCGATGAGCACCGCAGCGTTCTTCGATCTCGACAAGACGATCATCGCGAAGAGCTCGGTGCTCGCATTCGGCAAGCCGTTCTACCGCGAAGGACTGCTGTCACGACGCGTGATCGCCAAGAGCGTGTACGCGGCAAGTCGTCTACATGCTCGTCGGCGCCGATGAAGCGAAGATGGAGAAGTTGCGCGAGGCGATGCTCACCCTCACGAAGGGGTGGAACCGCAATCACATTGCGTCGATCGTGCGCGAGACCCTTGACGATGTCGTCTCACCGATCATCTACGCAGAGGCGCTCGAGTTGTTCGACGAGCATCATGCTGCGGGACACACGGTGATCATCGTCTCGTCGTCGCCGCTCGAGGTCGTGCAGCCGCTCGCCGATTACCTCGGCGCCAACGACGTGATCGCGACCCGCGCCGAAGTTGACCATGACGGCAACTACACCGGCCACCTGGCGTTCTACGCGTACGGCGAGCACAAGGCCGACGCGATGCGCGAGCTCGCAGCGCGCGAAGGAATCGATCTGGACGAGTCGTATGCGTACAGCGATTCGATCACCGACGCGCCGATGCTCGAGCTCGTCGGTCACCCGATCGCGGTCAACCCCGACAAGGAGCTCGCGAAGCTGGTGAAAGAACGGGAGTGGGAGCAACGCACGTTCGCGCGTCCCGTGCGCCTCCGCGATCGTGTGCCCGTGCCTCCGGCCGGCCCCACCATCGCCGTGAGCGGCGCGCTCGCGGCTGCCGGCGCGGGCGTGGCGGTGTGGTGGTGGCTCCGCAAGCGCGAGAACGGCACACGGCCCCGTTCCTTGCGGCGCGCCTCACGGATGCTCAGCCGATCATGAGCGCGACCGTGCCCGGCTCTCGGCCGGGCACGAGGAAGAGCTGTATGCGCCGAGGCGGGCCACGCGGACCACGCCAGCGGCGCTGCGATCAGGCCTCGCGAACCTTCTTCGCGACCGCGATACCAAGACCGACGAGGATCAGCAGAATGAGCAACTTCTTCATGAGTGGAGTCTCCCTGGACGCTGTCGACGAGCTCAAGGCCGACTCTAGCCGGAACGACCGACGCAGGAAAGGTGTCCATCACCGGCACCATCGAGGTTTCGGGCGTCGTGCTAGACCGAGCGGCGGAGGTGAACGGGGTCTGGTGGCCCCCCTCGTCTTCAAAACGAGCGGGACGGGCGATCCCCGTCCGGTGGGTTCGATTCCTGCCACCTCCGCGAACGGAGGCAGGGTGCGTCAGCTCAGACCTTCGCGCGTCCTGCTTGAGCGCCGTGTCGATGCAGAGGCCTGCGGTCACGATCAGGCTGCGCAGCGGCTCCGCCACCGGGGCGGTGAACTCGATCGCATAGTTGTCGGCGGTCGTGAAGATCGCCTTGCCGAAGCCTTCGAACGTCTTAGTGATGAGCGCCACCTCGTTGCCGTCAACATCCTCGATATGGAAATCCCATGCCCGCCAGTTCTTGGCGTGGATCGTGGCCAGTTCGTTGCCGCCGGCCGCCAACGCGAACCGCTTCTTGCCCATGACGTTCTTCTGGTGGATCGTGCCGATCTCGGCACCGTCGCCGTCCGTAATGACGAACTTCGACTTCATGATCTTGGCGGGGCGCGTGAGGCCGAGCACCGCCTTGCCGTTCACGTCGCGGATCTCGAGCCGGTGGGTGAGGTACTGGTCGAGCCGCGAGAACAGGCGTACCGCCTTCTTGAGCTGCGTCTGGCCGATCTCCATGACCGCGCCGATCTGGTTGCCGTTCTGGTCGAACACGTCGTACTCGTTGGTGAGCTCGATCAGCTTCGCCTTCTGATTGACGACGAGGATGGGCTCGGTGAACAGCGTGCCGCCACCGGCAGCGTGTGGCTGGTCGATTCCCGCCTGCCGCGACAGCTGGTCCTTGACCTTCTCCGCGTCGGTCGCACCGGCAGGCGCGCTGGAACTTGCTCTGCGGCGCGGTGGGCGCCTGGGGATCGGGTGGTGGTGATGACGCCGCCGGCGCCGGCGGTGTGTTCGCGGGTGGAACGTCCTGCTCGGCCATGCTGCACTCCCGATCGCCGCGGTCACGCAGACGCTATCGCCGAAACGAGGGCCTTCGATCCGTCGCTTGTCAACCCACCTTCGGCTGTTTGATCGTGCGCCAGGTATCGAAGATCGTCGAACAGAAGTGGAAGTCCGTCACCGGCAGCTCGCACCTGATCAAGCCACCGCGACGTCCGGCGCCGCCCACCACAGCGTTTGTGCAATCGGGGTACCTCTGGGGGCCACTTTTGAACAAACGGGGGTGGGCCGGGGCGTTCCCGGAAGCTGTGGCTCTAGACGGCCAGCAGGTCGCGGGCGCCCGTGTCGGCGGACGGGTGGCGCAGCTTCGACATCGCCCGGGCCTCGATCTGACGGATGCGCTCCCGGGTGAGGTTGAAGTATTCGCCCACCTCCTCGAGCGTGCGGGGCTCGCCGCGGTCGAGGCCGAAGCGCAACGCCAGGATCTGGCGCTCGCGCTCGTCGAGCGGGGCCAGCAGCTTCTCGATCTCGGCGGGCAGCAACGCGGTGGCCGCGACCTCGAACGGCGACTCCGCGGAACGGTCCTCCACGATGTCGCCGAGCTCGGCGTCGCCGTCTTCACGCAACGGCTCCGACAGTGAGAGCGGCTCGGCCGCGAAGCGCAACGCTTCGGTGACCTTGTCTTCGGGCATCTCGACTTCTGCCGAGAGCTCGGCGAGCGTCGCCGGCCGGCCGAGCTTCAACTCCAGGCGCGAGCGGGCCTTTTGCAGACGGGCGAGCGTGTCACCCGCGTGCACCGGCAGCCGAATGGTGCGCCCGGTGTTGGCGATGCCGCGCGTGATCGCTTGGCGGATCCACCAAGTCGCGTACGTCGAGAACTTGAAGCCCTTGCGCCAATCGAACTTCTCGACCGCGTGCATCAGGCCGAGGTTGCCCTCCTGGATGAGGTCGAGCAGCGGCAGCCCCGACGCCTGGTACTTCTTGGCGATCGATACGACGAGGCGAAGGTTGGACTGCACGAAGGTGCGCTGCGCCTCGTCGCCTTCGCGGGCGACTCGCCGGAGCTCCCGCTTTTTGGCCGGGGTGAGGGCCTTGCCCCCCTCGAGCAGACCTTCACGAGCGGTGTTGCCACCCTCGATCTGCTGCGCCAGGCGGACTTCGTCGTCCTTGGTGAGCAGTGGATACTGCCCGATGTCAGTCAAATAGAGCCGGACGAGATCTTCCTCATCGCGCTCAACACGCTCTTTCGCCACGCAAAGCCCTTCCGAAGTGCCGACCTGTCGTACAACGCGACGGGCTGAGGTGAGTGTTCCGGCCTGCGTCGTTGCACGTCAGGATACCGGCCTCGTCAAGGTGAGCGGCAACGGACTTGGGTTTCTTTGCGACCGGCGAATCGGGCGGCCCGGCCCCCTTCGGTCCGTTCCGGCGCCGGAGGGACCTCGGGCGGGACCTCGGTCGAAATCACCGCCTCCGGGTCGGTAGGTCCGCTTCGAGCGGACGGCGGGGGGTGAGCTCGGAGATCCCGATGCCGGCGAGGATCACCGCCGCGCCGAAGAGCTGCAGTGCGTCCAGCCGGTCGCCGTGGAGGTAGCCGAACAGGCCGCCGAAGACCGGCTCGAACAAGAGGATGAGCGCGGTCCGGCTCGGGCTCAGCCGTCGTTGGGCGAAGAGCTGCAGGCTCAGCCCGACCGATGAGCACATGATCCCGGTGAACGCGGCCGCGAACAACGCGAGCGCAGTGAGCGTGCCGAACCCCGCGGCACCGGTCGCGGGCATCGCGATCACGGTGACGACCGCGAGTTGCACGCCGGTCAGGGGAATCGCACCGAGGCGGTTGACGTACGCGCCCTGGTAGACGATCCACAGCGCGAAGACCAGCGCGCAGCCGAGCTCCAGCGCTTCACCCTTCCCGAGCTCGACGCTCGCGCCGGTCAACAAGTAGAGCCCGATCGTCGCGACGATGACGCCGAGTAGCACACCGCGCGGCGGAAGGCGCCGGCGCACGATCGCTTCGACGACCGGCGTGAAGGCGACGTAGAGGCCGGTGATGAACGCCGAGCTCGACGCCGAGGTGTACTGCAACCCGACGGTCTGCAACGCATAGCCACCGAAGAGCAGGATCCCGGCGAGCAAGCCAACGCGCGCGAGCAGACGTCGATCGACGTCATCACGGCGGGAAATTCGCACTGCAAACGGCGCCAACGCAACCGCGGCAATCCCGAAGCGCAGTAGCAGATACGCCATCGGGGTGACGTCTTTCACCGCGTCTTGCACGAGCACGAATGTCGAGCCGAAGAACAACGCGGCAAGCACTAACGCGCCTTCGGGCGCGAAACGACGCTCGGCAAGCGAAAGAGGCACCGCTCTCACGGAGAACTGACGCGCGTCAGCCGGGCCAGCTGTTGGTGATCGGCAACCGACGGTCTTTGCCGAATGCCTTCGGCGAGACCCGGATACCGGGTGCCGACTGACGGCGCTTGTACTCGTTGTGGTCGACCATCGCTGCCACCCGGCGAACGGTGTCGGGGTCGTGGCCCTCGTCGATCAGCTCGGCCACCGAACGGTCGCCTTCGACGTACCCGGCGAGGATCGGATCGAGCGCGGCGTAATCGGGCAACGAGTCGCTGTCGCGCTGGTCGGGACGCAGCTCCGCGCTGGGCGGCTTCTCGAGCACCGACTCCGGGATGATCTCGCGTCCTGCTCGTTCGTTGCGGTCACGCGCCAACGCATAGACGAGCATCTTGGGCACGTCCTTGATCACGGCGAACCCGCCGGCCATGTCGCCGTACAGCGTGGAGTAGCCGGTCGCGAGCTCGCTCTTGTTCCCGGTGGTGAGCACCATCCAACCGAACTTGTTCGACAGGCTCATGACAATCGTGCCCCGGATTCGCGCCTGAAGATTCTCCTCCGCGATTCCCGACACCGTCGCGTCCTTGCCAGAGGCGGCGAACGGATCGGCGAGCATGTCGAGCAACGCCGCATGCCCCGCCTCGATCGGAATCGTCAGGGTGTGGATACCGAGATTCGCGGCCAGATGCTCGGAATCGTGGATGCTGCTCTCGCTCGAGAACCGCGACGGCATGAGGACGCCGGTCACATGGTCGGGGCCGAGCGCATCGGCCGCGATCGCGGCCACCAACGCCGAGTCGATGCCACCCGAGAGCCCCAGCAGCACGTCACTGAAGCCGTTCTTGTGGACGTAATCATGGGTGCCCAGCACGAGCGCCTCGTAGACCTCGCGTACCGGCGGGAGCAGCGGCTCGAGCCTGGGACGCGCCAGCCGCTCGCCGAGGTGCGCTTCGCTCACCTTCACTTCGGGAAGCGGTGCGACGCTGACCGCACGCGGCTCGCGCAGCCGGCGCCGCGATGCCGCCGGCACCTCGAGCTCGACGACGAGCAGGTCTTCGGCGAACTCGACCGCGCGGGCAAGCAGCCGGCCATCGCCGTCGAACACCATCGACGCGCCGTCGAAGACCAGCTCGTCCTGGCCTCCGATGAGATTGACGTAGAGGAGCGGGACGCCGGCGTCGGCAGCTCGCGTTGCCAGCATCCGCTCGCGTTCACGCACCCGGCCGGCGTAGTACGGGGATGCGTTGATGTTGACGACCAGCTCGGCGCCCGCGGCCGCCTGGGTGATGACCGGCCCGGTCGGGCTCCACGCGTCCTCGCAGATCGACAGCGCGACACGTGCACCGCCGATCACGAAGACAGGACCATCGACGGTCGATGGCACAAAGTACCGCTGCTCATCGAACACGGCGTAGTTGGGAAGGAGCTGCTTGCGGTACACCCCGAGCACGCGCCCGTCAGCGCACGCGGCCGCGGCATTGAAGAGCGGAGGTCCTGCCTCGGGGAAGCCGATCACCGCGACCGCTCGCCCCGTCCGCGCCGCGAGCTTCCCGAGCGTCTCGTTGCACTGCTCGACGAACGACGGCCGCAGCAACAGGTCCTCGGGCGGGTAGCCGCTGACGGCGAGCTCGGGAAACGCCACCAGATCGCACTCGGCGTCTTCGGCACGCTGGTAGGTCGCGAGAATTCGCGTGGCATTGCCTTCGAGATCGCCGACAACAAGGTTCAGCTGCGCAGCTGCGACACGGAGCCGAGGCATGGTCACAGCCTAAGTCTTCGGTCACGTCCGCTCGACGTGAAGTTCTCACAAATCGCGTGGGCATGGAGGCAGCGTGCGACACTTCCGCCGTGAGTGAACGTCGGGATCCCTCGGCGGTGTTGCAGACACCGCGGGTCGTCGCCGCGCTCGACGCGTCGGCAGACGCGGTCACCGCGCGCGGCGCGCTGAGTCGCATCCTGGAATCGCACCCCGAGCTTTCGGAACCGCTCGTCGGGGAACGGCTGCTGCGCGACGGCCTGATCGCCATCACCGCGGTGTCCCGTTCGCTCGCTGCTGCCATCGTTTCCGACGCCGAGCTCGTGATCCCGCTGCGCGACGAGAAAGGGTTCCACCGTGAGCAGTCGCTCGAGGAATATCGCGCCGCGTCGATCGTCGCGGCGCCGCACGACCGCGACAACGCCGAAGCTCGGCGCGCGCTCCGCCGTTGGAAGCGGCGCGAGCTGTTGCGCACCGCGGCCCGCGACCTCCTGACCGTCGCCGATCTTCCCGCTGTCGGTCGTGAGCTCGCCGGATTGGCACAGGCATGTCTCGAGCGCGCGGTCGGCCTCGCCGCACCCGATGTGCCGTTCGCCATCATCGGGATGGGCAAGCTCGGCGGGTCGGAGCTCAATTACGCGAGCGACGTCGACGTGCTCTTCGTGCACGAAGGAGACGCGGAGGTGGCCGAGCATGTGGCCCGCGCCATCCTCGGCGTGATGACCGAGCCGACGGCTGACGGGATCGTCTTTCGCACCGACGCCGACTTGCGTCCCGAGGGACGCTCCGGGCCGCTCAGCCGCAGTCTCGACAGCTACGGCGCGTACTACGACCGATGGGCGCGAACGTGGGAGTTCCAGGCGTTGCTGAAGGCACGACCCGTGGGCGGCGACGCGAACCTCGCCGACCGGTTTCTCGCGCTGGTCGCGCCGTATGTCTGGCCGGACGCGCTCGATCCCGACGCGGTGCGCGAGGTCCGCGCGATGAAGGCGCGCGCGGAGGCGGAGACGCGCAAGAAGGGTTTGACCGAACGCGAGTTGAAGCGCGGCCGGGGCGGGATCCGCGACATCGAGTTCGCCGTGCAGCTGCTGCAACTCGTGCACGGCCGTCACGATCAGTCGGTGCGGTCGCGCAACACGCTTGAAGCGCTCGGTCAACTCGCGGCTGCGGGCTACGTCGAGCCGGCTGACGCGACGCGACTCGACCGCTCGTACCAGTTCCTCCGGACGGTCGAGCACCGCCTCCAGCTGCATGACGAGCAGCAGACGCACACCGTGCCATCAGACGTCGCGACGCGCACACGTTTGGCCCGGACGCTCGGATATCGAGATCGCCCCGCTAGCAGCGCGCTCGAGCAGTTCGACGAAGCCGCTCGCGCGAACCAGGCGCTCGTGCGCTCCATTCACGAGCGCCTGTTCTTCGCACCACTGCTCGACACCCTCGCGGGCGCGGGGGCGCTCCCTGCAGAAGCAGTCGAGGAGCGACTGGCCGCGTTCGGGTTCGTCGATGTGGCGCGCACCCGCGATGCGCTGCTCGAGCTCACGCAGGGCCTGACGCGCCGTTCCAAGCTCATGCAACAGCTCTTGCCGATCATCCTCGAGTGGCTGTCGACGACGCCGGACCCCGACCTCGGCCTGCTCCAGCTCCGGCGGCTGGCCGAGGGCCCGGCTCGTTCGGCTGCACTCGCGACGACCTTCCGTGAGTCACCGGGCGCGGCTGAGAGAACGTGTCGCCTCCTGGGTGCGAGCCGCCTCCTCGGCGACGGGCTGCGCCGGCAGCCCGACTTCGTCGACGCGCTCTCCGACGACGAGCTGCTCGCGCACGAGAAATCACTCGACGAGCTCGTCGAGGAGGCTTCGAGCACATTGACGTGGCGAGCCGGCACCGACGCGCGTCGAGAAGGACTCCGTCGCTTCAAGCGCCGCGAGCTGTTGCGCGTCGCGGCGCGGCGACATCCTCGGTTTCGCCGACATCGAAGCGACCGAGCGCGAGCTCGCCGCGCTCGCCGATGCCTGCCTCGAGGTCGCGCTCCGGAGCTTGGAGCCACAGCTCCCCTTCGCGGTGATCGGCATGGGCCGTTTGGGTGGCGGCGAGCTCTCGTATGCCTCCGACATCGACGTGTTGTTCGTCTACGAGGGAAACGGCGCCACGGCGTTCGACATGGCCGAGCGCACCGCGACCGACTTGATGCGCGAGATCGGTGCGACCACCGCGGAGGGCCAAACGTTTCGGATCGATCCCAACCTCCGGCCCGAAGGCAAGCAGGGACCGCTCGCACGCTCGCTCGATGGGTACCGCACGTACTACGAGCGGTGGGCGTTGACGTGGGAGTTCCAGGCATTGCTCAAGGCGACGCCCGTCGCCGGCGATCGCGAGCTCGGGGAGCGGTTCTGCACGCTGATCGAGCCGTTCGTGTACCGCGACCCATTCCCAGAAGACGCCGTGCGCGAAGTGCGGCGTATGAAGGCACGGATCGAGCGCGAGCGCATCCCACCCGGCGAAGACCCGCAGTTTCACTTGAAGCTCGGCCGCGGCTCACTTTCCGACGTGGAGTTCACCGTGCAGCTGCTCCAGCTCGAGCACGGCCATGCGCACCCCGAGTTGCGCGTCGCGTCGACGATGAGCGCGCTGCGTACGTTGCGTGACGCCGCGTTGCTCGACGGCCAGGACGCGAGCGCGCTCGAGGACGCATACCGGTTCTGCGAACGGGCGCGCAACGCTCGATACTTGCTCCTCGGTTCACCGGGCGACGCGCTCCCTGGTGGCGACGACGCCGAGCGGCTCGCGCGCCTCTTGGGTTACGTACATCGACCACACGCGACCCTGCGCGACGACTACAGACGGGTCACCCGCCGCGCCCGGCGCGTGGTGGAGCGCGTGTTCTACGGCGCGGACGAATAGCCGGCTTTTCGTCAAGCCCGGCGCCCCGGGCGTCGATAAAAGACCGTGCCACGCCTACGCTCGCTCGTTCTCATCGTCGCGGCCATAACGCTGCTGTCAGCCGGCTGCGGCCTCGCAGCCGCGCCGGTGCAGGGTGCCTCGTCACCCCTCCCGACCATCAACGAGGACTGGGCCGACTCGACGCTCCTCGCCGCTCGGGGCCACTACTACACGTACTCCACCGCCAACGGTCACGGCCATGTCCCGGTCGCGGTCTCGAGCAACTTCGCGCGAGTATCAGATCCGCGGCGACGCGCTTCCGAACCGGCCCTGGTGGTCGACCGACGGTCCGTGGGCGCCGACGGTCATCCAGGTCGGCGACCACTTCGTCATGTGGTACACGACGACCTATGACCCGAACGGGACGGCGTGCATCACGAGCGCCGTGAGCGCCAACCCGCAGGGACCGTTCGTCGATAACAGCAGCGTGCCCCTCATCTGTGGTGGTCCCGCCGCGTCGATCGATCCGGACGTGTTCACCGGCCTCGATGGCGCGCACTACGTCACCTGGAAGCACACCTACGACGGTGTCTCACCCAACAGCATCAACAGCGCCCGGCTCTCCCCGGACGCGCGCTCGATCGACTGGTCGACCGCAACTCGCTTGATGGTGCCGCAGCGCGGCTGGGAAGGCGCGAACGCGGAGAACCCGACCATGCTCGTCACGCTCGGCGGCTACTGGCTCTTCTACTCGGGTAACGAGTGGTACACGGACCGCTACGCGGTCGGCGTACAACGATGCGACGGCCCGCTCGGGCCGTGCCATCCGGTCTACGACGGACCGGTGCTCGCGTCCCGCGGCTTCATGCGAGGGCCGGGTGGACCCTCGCTGGTGTTCCTACCGCCGTACGGCGCACTGTTCATGACCTTCCACGCCTGGACCTATCCGAAGATCGGCTACCCGGCGGGCGGCGCGCGCGCAAGATGTTCATCCTGCCGGTGACGTTCCCCCACGGCACGCCCGTCGTCGGCTAGCTCCGCGATGACGATCGGTGCGACTACTGTCCGATCAACTTCTCAATCGGAGGCGTGGCGGCGCGAGAGGGAGTCGATCGTGACCGCTGCGAGCAGCACGAGCGCGGTCACCACGTACTTGGCGGCCGCGCTGTAGCCCTGCAGGCCCATGCCGTTGTCGATCGCGGCGATCACAAGTCCACCCAGCACGGCATGGATCGGTTTGCCGCGGCCGCCGAACAGGCTCGTTCCACCGATGACCGCCGCCGCAACCGCGTAGAGCACGAGTGTGCCGCCGTCGAGCGCGGTTGAAACCGAACGCAACCGCGATGCATACACGATGCCGGCGATCCCGGCGGTGAACGACGCGAGCACGAAACAGACAGTGCGGATGGTGGCCAGGTTGATGCCGGCGCGGCGAGCGGCCTCGGGATTGCCACCGACGGCGTACACGTAACGCCCGAATTTGGTCCGCCCGAGGAGGAACGTCCACGCCGCGAGCACGCCGAGCACGATCAACACCACCCACGGCACGCCTTTGATCGGTATGAGCCGGCCACGGTTGGTGTTGCAGATCAACACGACCACGACACCGGCAACGGCTGACGCGACGATCTTCAGGATCGTGAGGCTCGCCGGCGGCGCCACGAGGCCGCTCGCGCGGCGGCGTGACTCGTGAAGCCACGTGCGAACCCCGATCAACGTCACGATCAGGATCATGACGATCCAGCTGGCGGCGGGTGTCAGGTTGCCGCTCGTGAGATCGTTCACCACCTTGTCGTTGATGGGCAGTGAGCCGCCCTGTCCGAGCATGAGCAGCATCACACCCTGCCAACCGAGCAGACCCGCGAGCGTGACGACGAACGAGGGAACGCCCAGCCGGGTGATGATCGTGCCGTGCAGCGCGCCGATCAACGCGCACACGACGAGCGCAGCGAGAATCGCGCCCCACCACGGCCAGCCGTACTGCTCCTTCACGAGCTCGGCGGTGACGATGCCGCCGATACCGCTGACGAAACCGATCGACAGGTCGATCTCTCCCAACAGCAGCGCGAAGACCTCGCCCATGGCCAACAGCATGAAGACCGCGCCCTGGATCAGCAGATTGACGAGATTCCCGGCACTGAGAAAGTTGGAGTTGAGCGACTGGAACAGGATCGAGATGAGGATGAAACCGAGGACGACCGGCAGCACGCCGGCGTCGCCGGAGCGGATTCGCACGTACACCACGTGCATGTAATCGCGGAGGGATTTGACGTCGAGCTCGGGCTCGTCGGTGACCTCGGTCTCGGCGACAGCTTCTTCCGCAAGGTCACGCATGTCGGTCACGAGGAGCCGACCGTTCGTGTCGACTCGCCGGTCGTCATGAGGTCGACGACGATCTGCGTGTCCATCTCGATGGCCGGACGCAGCGCAACGAGGCGACCGAGGTGAAGCACCGCGATACGGTCGGCGACCTCGAACACGTCGTTCATGTTGTGCGAGATGACGAGGACGGCAAGACCTCGGTCGGCGAGCTGCCGCACCAGGTTCAAGACCATGCGCGTCTGCGCGACGCCGAGGGCCGCCGTCGGCTCGTCCATGTTCACCAACTTGTTGTTCCAGAGCACGGCCTTCGCGATCGCCACCGACTGCCGTTGCCCGCCCGACAACGACGCGACCCGTTGGCGAACCGACCGGACGCTCGTGACTGCCAGCCCGCTCAGCGTCTCGCCGGCGGCCTTCTCCATGTTGTCCTCGTCGAGGGCTATGTGACGCGTCTTCTCGCGCCCCAGGAACATGTTCTGGACGATGTCGAGGTTGTCGCACAGAGCGAGGTCCTGGTGGACGGTCTCGATCCCGAGGCCCGCCGCGTCGCGGGGCGTCCGAATGTGGGCGCGCTCTCCTTCCCAGATGATCTCGCCCGAGTCGGGCGTGTGGATCCCCGCGATGCACTTGATGAGCACCGATTTGCCCGCACCGTTGTCTCCGGTCAGCGCGGTGACCTGGCCGGCCGGGATGTCGAAATCGACGTCGACGAGCGCGTGCACCGGTCCGAAGCTCTTGCTGACGCCCCGGAGCCGGAGGAGGGGATCCGGACCCGCTGATCCAGCGAGTCCGGTCCCGGCTCCGGCCCCGGTTGATGGGGCCTCAGTGCTCATGCGTTGTTACTTGATTCCGGCAGCCGTGCAGGCGGCGGCGACCGCTTGCACACACAGCGCGTCCGCGGTGGTCCATCCGTCCTTGATGACCGTTGCCGCCATGTTCTCGGTTGTCACCCACTTCGGCGTGAGGAGCAACGAAGCGACGTCGGTGTTGGCCTGGGTGTCCTTCGTCGTGCCGTTCTTCAGGGCGGCCGGCACTTTCTCTCCCGCGCGGAGGTAGAGAGCGATTGTGGCGGCGGCTTGTGCCTCGGCGGTGATCGGCTTGTAGACCGTGCCGCACTGGTAGCCCTTGAGGATGTTCTGCAGGCCGACCGGCGAGGCATCCTGACCGGTGGTCGGGAACGTCTTGGCCGGGATCTGTTGCGACTGCAGCACGGCAATCACCGCGTTGGCGTTGTCGTCGTTCGGGGTCACTACGGCGTTGATGTTCTTGTGGGCCGTGTACTGCTGCTGGAAGGTGGTAGCCGCTTCCGACGGCGTCCAGGTTCCGGCCGGCTCGCCCACCTTCACGTACGTGCCATTGTCGAACGACGGCTTGAGCACGCCGTTGTAACCCTGCGCGAACAGCGTGGCGTTGTTGTCGGTGGGGTCGCCGTCCATGACGAGGATGTTCGGCTTGGACACCTTCCACGCATTGATGCACGAGACCTCACCTTGGCCGATGAGCTGCCCGACTTTCACGTTGTTGAAGCTGACGTAGTAACGGTTCGGATCGCCGCCCTTGGTCAGACGGTCGTAGTCGATCACCGCGACACCCTTGGCTTTCGCGGATGCCTCGATGGCCGCGCCGCTTCCCGAATCGATCGCGTCGACGAGCAGGACAGTCGCGCCGTTCGTGATGTCGGCGTCGGCCTGGGTCTGCATCGTGGTGGCGCTGCCCTGCGCGTTGTCGACCTTGAAGTCGCTACTCGAGAGGCCCGCCGCCTTGAACGCCTGGGTGAGATACGGCCGGTCGTACGTCTCGTAGCGGGCCGAGGTGGTCGTGTCGGGCAACAACACGCCGATGAGGCCCTTGCCCTTGGCGGCCACCGATTTCAGCTGCGCCATCGCGGAGAAGTCAGCAGTGAATGACGCAGGTGTGAGCTTGATGACGGTCGTCGACTTCGAGGTGGTCGAGGAGCTCTTCGATGAGCTCGACGAGCTGCCACACGCCGCCGCGCCGAGGACCGCTCCGACGGTCATCACGATCACCGCGGCGCGCCTTCCTTTGTGGGCGGTATTGCTCCTGGCTCCGATCAGCGGAATCTTCACTTCGGTCTCCTGTCGTATGAGCGGTGGCCGTCGCGGCTTCCATACCCCAGTCGCTGTGGCTGTACCCACTCGTAGCATCCGCGGGCCATCGCGTCCACGGGCACTTCCTGCCGGTTCGTCGCTATGAGAACCAGTCGTGCTGTTGGCCTCGTCTTCACCAATGAGCGCGGCGCACCGATCCAGCAGCACCCGTTCTCGGTGGTGTTCAGCGCAGCACGCGATCGTGCCGGTTTGCCGGCATGGGCAACACCCCACGCTCTCCGCCACTACTACGCCTCGTTGCTGATCCGCTCCGGCGCGTCCGTCAAGGTCGTGCAGGCCCGCCTCGGTCACGCGAGCGCGAAGACGACGTTGGATGTCTTCGGGCACCTGTGGCCGGACGACGAGGACCGAACTCGGCGAGCGGTCGACGACGCGTTCGCTGTTCCTACTGAGGACCGGCTGAGGACTGCCGACGGCCGCTGACCGCGAAAGCGCAGGTCAGCGGCCGTAAACGGCTAGATGTCGTAGTAGAGGTAGAACTCCCACGGGTGCGGGCGCAGGCGCATGGCGTCGATCTCGTTTTCGCGCTTGTACGTGAGCCACGTGTCGATCACGTCGGGCGTGAACACGCCGCCCGCGAGCAGGAACTCGTGGTCGGCTTCGAGCGCCTCGAGCGCCTCGTCGAGCGAGCCCGGCACTTGCGGGACCGCCGCGAGCTCCTCGGGAGGAAGGTCGTACAGGTCACGGTCGAGTGGCGTCGGCGGCTCGATACGGTTCTGAATGCCGTCGAGGCCGGCCATGAGCATCGCCGGGAACGCGAGGTACGGGTTGCACGACGGGTCGGGACAGCGGAACTCGAGTCGCTTGGCCTTCGGGCTCTTCGAGTACAGCGGGATCCGCACCGACGCGGACCGGTTGCGCTGTGAGTACACGAGGTTGACCGGCGCCTCGTAGCCCGGCACCAGCCGCTTGTACGAGTTGGTGGTCGGGTTGGTGAACGCGCAGATCGCCCGCGCATGCTTCAACAGCCCGCCGATGTACCAGCGCGCCATGTCGGAGAGCCCGGCGTAGCCCTTCTCGTCGAAGAACAGCGGCTCGCCGCCCTTCCAGAGCGACTGGTGCACGTGCATGCCCGAGCCGTTGTCCTGGAAGATCGGCTTCGGCATGAACGTGACCGAGAAACCGGCGTCACGCGCGACGTTCTTCACGACGTACTTGTAGAGCATGAGCTTGTCGGCCATGGTCGCCAGCGTGTCGAAGCGCATGTCGATCTCGGCCTGGCCGGCGGTACCGACTTCGTGGTGCTGCACCTCGATGGCGATGCCGACCTGCTCGAGCACGCGCACCATCTCGGAGCGCAGGTCCTGGAACTGGTCCATCGGGGGGACGGGGAAGTACCCCTCCTTGTAGCGCGGCTTGTACGCCAGGTTGGGAGTGCCGTCGAGCTCGAACTCGCGTCCGGAGTTCCACACGCCTTCGACGGAGTCGAGGAAGTAGTAGCCCGAGAACTGGTTCTGGTCGAAGCGCACCGAGTCGAAGATGTAGAACTCCGCTTCAGGACCGAAGTACGCGGTGTCGGCGATGCCGGTGCCACGCAGGTAGTCCTCCGCCTTCTTGGCGATGTAGCGCGGGTCGCGGCTGTACGCCTCGCCGGTCACGGGGTCACGCACGAACGCGTTGATGTTGAGCGTCGGGTGCTGGCGGAACGGGTCGATCAGCGCGGTGTCGGGATCGGGCATGAGGAGCATGTCGGATTCCTGGATCTCCTGGAACCCGCGGATCGACGAGCCGTCGAAGCCGAGGCCCTCGTCGAAGACGTCCTCGGTGAGCTCGTGCGCGGGGATGGAGAAGTGCTGCATCAAGCCGGGAAGATCGCAGAACCGCACGTCGACGATCTCGACGCCGCCGTTGTCCATCATCTTCAAGACGTCGCTGGGTGTCGCCACTGCGTAACCTCCACCTCGTCACGTCCGGGCGGACCCGCCGCGGAACTGCGGGAGCCTATGTCGCGACCATCGGTTCGATCCCAACGCAGCTGCCCGCTGCAGACGCCACGCTCCCAAGCAGCCATTTCTCGTCCATTGCCCCAAGGTGAACGCTCCGTTAACGGGCCGGTATGGCCGGATTCGACCTCCGGAACCGCCGATCACACCTGCCAGAATGGTGCTGCAGGCAGGCGATCGCGCCGGGCATTCAGCCAGCGAACAGCCGCGGGACGGGTGACCCGGTCCGCAGAGAGCGAGCGAGAGATATGGAACGGCAACTGGACTACGTGCTTCGAACAGTCGAAGAGCGGGGCGTGCGGTTCGTGCGCCTGTGGTTCACCGACGTGTTCGGGTTCCTCAAGAGCTTCGCGATCACGCCCGCCGAGTTGGAAGGCGCGCTCGAAGAGGGCATGACGTTCGACGGCTCCGCGATCGAGGGCTACAGCCGCGTGCAGGAATCCGACATGCTCGCGATGCCGGATCCGAAGACGTTCGAGATCGTCCCGTGGCGCGGCGAGGACGCGCCGACGGCGCGCATGTTCTGCGACATCCAACACGTGTCGGGCGATCCGTTCGAAGGCGATCCCCGCCAGGTGCTGAAGCGCAGCCTCGAGAAGGCGCGTGAGAAGGGCTTCACGTTCTATGCCGGCCCGGAGATGGAGTTCTTCTACTTCAAGTCGTCCGAGACGCCGGATCCGCTCGACCACGCCGGCTACTTCGACCTCACCCAGATGGACATGGTCTCCAACCTGCGGAAGCAGACGATCGTGACGTTGGAGGCGATGGGCATCCCGGTCGAGTACTCGTTCCACGAGCTGGGTCCGAGCCAGCATGAGATCGATCTGCGGTACACCGACGCGCTCACCATGGCCGACAACGTGATGACGTTCCGGCTGGTGGTCAAGGAGGTCGCGCAGGACCTCGGCGTGTACGCGACGTTCATGCCAAAGCCGATCGTTGGAGCGTTCGGCTCAGGCATGCACACCCACTTGTCGCTGTTCGAAGGCGACGTCAACGCGTTCCACGACCCCGGTGACCCGCACGGCTTGTCGAAGGTCGGGAAGTCCTTCATCGCCGGGTTGCTGCACCACGGCCGCGAGATCACCGCCGTCACCAATCAGTGGGTCAACTCGTACAAGCGTCTCATCGAGGGGTACGAGGCGCCCATATACATCTGCTGGGCCCGTAACAACCGCTCCGCGCTCGTGCGACTGCCGGTCACGAAGCGCGGGAAGGAGGCGTCGACACGCATCGAGTTCCGCTCACCCGACCCCGCGTGCAATCCCTATCTCGCGTTCAGCTTGATGCTCGCGGCCGGCTTGAAGGGCGTCGAGGAGGGCTACGACCTGCCGCCCGAGGCGACCAACAACATCTACGAGATGACGGCCGAGGAGCGCGCCGCGGAAGGGATCCGTTCGTTGCCCCAGTCGCTCAACGAGGCTATCGACGTGATGGAGGGCTCGGAGCTCGTCGCGGAGGCGCTCGGCGAGCACGTCTTTGAGTACTTCATCCGCAACAAGCGCGCCGAGTGGGCCGAGTACAAGGCCCAGGTGACGCCGTTCGAGCTCGAACGGTACCTGGGCACGCTATGACCGGATTCCAGCCCGTCCTCGTGTTTCCCGATCCACCCGTTCCGCTGCTGGCGCAGACGCTCGACCTCGCCGGCTACCAGTGGAAGGCGGTCGCGAACGTGTCGGTAGCGACCCAGCACGAGCCGGCCGACGGCTGGGCGGGCGCGGTGGTCTGCGCCGACGACGACGCGGAAGGCGCGTTCGTCATCGCGCGAGCGTTGCGCAATCGCGACGCGCCGACGCCGATCCTCTTGCTCGTCACCGGCGCGCAGCTCGGGGAGCTGGAGCTCCGTGAAGATCTGTTCGACGACTTCTGCCTCTCGCCGTTCCACCCCCGGGAGCTCGAAGCGCGGGTGCGGCACATGTTCTGGCGAACGGGGCGGGGCGCGAGGCCCGAGGTCGTCGAGTACGGCGACCTGATGCTCAACCTCGAGACGTATCAAGCCGTGCTCAGCAGCCGTCCGCTCGACCTCACGTACATGGAGTACGAGCTGCTCAAGTTCTTCACGACGCACCCTGGCAAGGTCTTCACGCGCGAGCAGCTCCTGTCACGCGTGTGGGGCTACGAGTACTACGGCGGTGCGCGCACGGTCGACGTGCACGTGCGACGCCTGCGGGCGAAGCTCGGTGAGGAGCACGCGGGTCTGATCCAGACGGTGCGGTCGGTGGGCTACCGGTTCGGCCAACCGCGTTGGGCACCGGGCAGTAGCGACACCGCCGAGTAGCCCTCGCGTTCAGGACTTCGGCGCTGTCCTCGGCACGGACCTCGGCATCGTCAACAAGCGACCACCCGATCACGGCGGTCCAGATCGCGCCGGCGAGCATCACCGCGACCGGCAGCACGATCAGCATGGCTATGACGATGAGCACGACTCCGGCCATGGGCGGGAGCGTAACCGCTTCAGCGCCCGAGGGCTCGCGCCGCGCGGGTGGCGCGCGCGGGAAACGAGTCGGGCCGACCGCCGTTGCGTGCGAGCGCGTTCCACAGCGCCGATGCAACCGCTGCGAACACCGCATCGGAGCTACGCGGCAAAGGCGGCCCCGGCTCGTCGAGGATCGTCACCGTGATCGGAGGCGTGTCCTTCGCGCGGACGATGCCGAAGGAGCGGATCGTGAGATCGCGTACCTCGCCATCGGGTGCGATGGCCAGACCTTCCGTCAACACCCAGCCAAGTGCCATGTGGGACGCGCCGATGGCGTAGGAGCGAAGCACCACGGGGTCGAGCGGGTCACCGGCCGCGACCCGCACTTCGATTCCCGTCACCGCGCCCGTGTCGCTCGCGACGGTCACACGGGCACCTGCGACCGCGCCGGCCCAGCTGGCCACACACGTGTCGAGCAAGACCGTGCCGGCGCGGTGGTCACGAAGCATCGCGTGCCGATCGACTCCCGCCTCGTGGAGCGCGCCTTCGACCAACACGGCCCGTTCCGCGAGGCCGACCGCGCGGAGGTGCGATGCCGTTGGCGGGCCCGGAACGTCGGTCGTCGCCCAGCGCTCGTCGACGGTCAGCGCGTACGGCCAGTCGATCCGGGTGAGAAACGCACTCGCATCACCCGCAACGACCCCCCGCACAGTCACATTCGCGCCGTTGCACACTGCCGACGCGGCGATTGGTGGGCGCTTCGGTCCGAGACGCACGACGTCTTCGCGTGCGAGCACCACGCGTACCGCTCGACCATGACGGTCCCCGAGCTCGCGCGCGGCCTCGGTGACGGACGACGCCTCCTTCCCGCCGAACGCGCCGCCATTCGCCAAAGGTGACGCCGGCTTTCCGCCGGGCTCGCACCACGACGCATCGGGCTCGAGATACGCCGGCTCCACCCAACTCGTCGCGAGCCGGACGCCGCCGGACGGTTGATCGGGCAATGGAAGCGGTGGCCGTTCGTCGATCGTCGTGCGCCGCCCTTGAACTTTCGCCGCGCGGGCGCGCGCCTCATGAAGCGATGGCGCGACGACCCATTGCAGGCCCGCGGCAGCTTCGCTGTCGACCTCGGCGTCCGGTGACGCGGGGACCGCGACGAGCGCGTCGCGTGGCGCACAGTCGTCGGCGAAGCCGCCCGCACCGAGCGGCACGTCGCTCGCGACGCGTTGCGCCACGCCACCCTCCAGAGCTGCTCGCGCCGCCGCGGCATCGAGATCGCGGTCGGGCCGCGACGAGTTTCCCGGATTCTCGATGGCCTCGTAGATCGTCTGCCAGCCGGTGCACCGACACAGATGCGCTGCCAGCGCGCGGTCGAGCGCCGCCCGCGCCTGCGGACCGTTCGTCAGGAGCGCCGCGGCGCGCATGACGATCCCCGGCGTGCAGAAGCCACATTGCGAACCCCCGCTCGCGACAAACGCCGAGGCAAGCCGGCCGCGCCGTTCGGGCTCGAGTCCTTCGAGCGTGGTGATCACCCGGCCTGAGACCCGCAGCGCGGGCGTGACGCAGGCGACGCGCGCGCTGCCATCGACCAGCACCGTGCAGCATCCGCATTGGCCCTGCGGGGCGCAGCCGTCCTTGGGTGAAAGAATGCCGAGCCGCTCCCGCAACACCGAGAGGAGCGACTCGCCGGCCGCGACTTCCACATCCACAGGCACGTCGTTGCAGATGAAGCTGACCCGACCAGACATCGCAACCTCCGGAAGGCAGGATAGGAGCGTGCCCGATCTCCCGATGAGTCGACGCTCGTTCCTCGTCGCGGCCGGCGGCGCCGTGACGCTCGCCGCGTGCGGCGGTGGAAGCGCAACGCGCGCGCGTCGCTCGACTCCACAGGCGAAGGGGCTCAGCGCCGGGCTGCTCGCCACTGACCTCTACGCATCCCCGCAACCACAACGGTTCGCGTTCGCGCTGCGCCAGGGCGCCGAGTTCGCGTCCGGCCCTCCCGCCCGCATCGCGTTTCAGCCCCCCAACGGCACCCTCAGCACGTTTCAGGACACGGTGCTGCACGCCAACGGCCTGCCCGAGAACCGGGGCGTGTACACAGCACCCGTCGTGCTCGCCACTGCGGGCACCTGGGGCGCGGCGGTGGAGGTCAACGGCAAGGCCGCGCCAATCGCCTTCATGGTCGCGGCCACAACCGACGTGCCCATCCCCGGCACCCCTGCCCCGCGCGCGGCCTCACCGACACATGCCGACACGCTGGGCGTCGACCCGATCTGCACGCGAGTGCCGGAGTGCCCGCTGCACACCGTGTCCCTCGACACGGTGATCGGCGCGGGCAAGCCGGTGGCCGTGATGTTCGCGACGCCGGCACGCTGCCAGTCACGATACTGCGGACCCGTTCTCGACGACCTCCTCACGATCACCGGCGCCTACGCGGACCGCATCACCTTCGTGCACGTCGAGATATACAAGAGCGATACCGGCACCGAGCTCGTGCCGACCGTCGACGCCTGGCACCTCGCCAGCGAGCCGTGGCTGTTCGGCGTCAACGCGCAGGGCACAGTCGTGTCGCGACTCGACGGGGCGTTCGGCAGCGACGAGATGAAGACGCTGCTCGACGCGCTCGTCGTCTGAGCTAGCCGCGCAGCGCGGTCGCCATGCGCTGATCGACCTTCTGCACGATCGCGTTGCGATCCGCGTCGGATATCGGGGCACCGGTCGAGCGGAACACCAGCTGCTCGACTGCACGACCGTGGCGTATCACGACGTCGTCGACGGTGACGCCGTTCTGCACAACCCGGAACGCGTGGACTTCGTCACCGAGCTTCGGCGCCGCGAGCGGGCTGACCGCGAGTGCCGCCTCGCCCCGCGGACCGGCGACGACCTCACCAACGGCCGCGGGATAGCACGTACCGCCCGCCACGCGCATGAACGCCTGGGCGTGTGCCGGGTCCGCCTGCACGGTCACGTCGGAGACCAGCGAATTGGTGCCGGTCTCGTCGTTGTGCGTGACGCTCGTATGGTCACCGTTGGCACCCACCAGCTTCGCCTCGGCCGGCGTTTGACAGTGCCGGACCTGGCCAAGCAGATCGAACTGCGGCGCCGGACCCTGCGACGCGCGTCTGACCTCGACCGACCAGTTCGCCGGAACGTCGTCGAGCGACGCGACCATCGCCGCCGCCGTGGAGCTCCGACCCGCCTGCGATGCAGGGCCTGAGCTGCCGCCGCCGAGCATGCTCATGGCGAAGATCACCGCCGCGCCGGCCGCGACCACGATGATGACGATGATCAGGATCAAGCTCTGGCGGCTGACGGCGTCGCGCTTGAGGACGCGGGTGGCGGGCTGCGCGGTGTCCGGCGGAGCGGCAGGACGAGGAGCCTTGATGATCATCGACGAATCGCGAGCCGGCCTCGCACCCGGCGCGTTCGGCGGCCCGGTCGGCGGCCCGGTCGGCGGTGCGGGGGCTGCCGACGGAACCGCGGCACTCGGCGGTGCGGAGGCTGCCGACGGAACCGCGGCACTCGGCGGTGCGGAGGCTGCCGACGGAACCGCGGCACTCGGCGGTGCGGAGGCTGCCGACGGAGGCGCCGGCACGATGGGCGCATCCGGAGCTGCGGGAGGCGCGTCGAAGGACAGTTCCACCGTTTCCAACTCGGGTCCCGGCAGGCGGCTATGACAGAGCCAGCACTCGCGATCTCCGACATGGACATACGTGTCGCATGACGGACACCGCATGCTCACGCTCATCGTCCCTGCCTGGCTTTCCGAGATCCGGTCCGAAGTGTACCAGAATGCGGCTTTGTCCGTTCACCACCGGACGGTGGACGCGTTCAGGAAAACGACTGTCCGCAGCCGCAGCTGCGCTCGGCGTTGGGGTTCGTCACGGCAAACCCCGCGCCCTGGAGGCCGTCCTTGTAATCGAGCGACGCGCCGCCGAGATGCTGCACGCTCGCGGGGTCGATGACCACCTTGACGCCGCTCTGCTCGGTGACCACATCGTCGGCAGCGACATCGGTGTCGAAGAACATCTCGTAGCTGAGACCCGAGCAGCCGCCTGGACGCACGGCCACACGCAGCACGAGGTCGGTGTTGTCTTCAGCCTCGAGCAGGCTCTTCACCTTGGCCGTGGCCGCGTCGGTGAGCGTGAACACGGTGCTGGCGTCTTGCACTTGGAACATGTGGTCCTCCGGACGTTTCAGGTCTTAAGCGTAGTCAACAGCCACCGTCACGTGGCACGGCTCCGGGTCGTACAACGTGGCGAACTCCTCGACTGTTCCCCCGCCGACCTGGTCGACCACCCCTTCGCAGAGGCCACGATGCAGGTGGCACACCAGCTCGGGATAGGCCTCGGCCAGCTCCCGGAAGGGGCAATGGAGGAACTCGATGCGGGCACCGCCCCCCTCGCCGGCGGCCGCAGTGGGCTCCGACCCTGGTTGTGAGGGCTCCGTCGCAGGCTCGAACCCCAGCTTCGTGAGCTCGTTCTCGAGCGCACGCAAACAGCTGCGACTGCGGGTACGTCGACCCGCCTCGGCGCCCCACGCGTAGCCCGTATCGGCGGCGTCGTCTCCGTCGGCACCGATACGCTCGGCCATCGCGGCAAGCAGCCCGGCAAGCAAGGCGTGCGCGGGTGGATCGAAGCCGAGTCCCGGCGTGCCGGCGGCGAGAAAATAGAGGTGCTGAGGCCGCCCGACTGTGCCGCGGTGCACCGCCTCCACATCGACGAGCCCGGCCTCGCGGAGCCGCTCGAGGTGCAGACGGACGGTGTTGGCATGGAGCCCGAGCCGATCGGCGAGCTCCTGGGCGGAGAGCGCAGCGGTGGAACCCGCAAGCTCTCGGTACATCGCGAAGCGCGTCTCGTCCCCGAGCGCCTTCATCAAGGTCAACGGATCCATAATCGAAACTTGAAGGTACCGCCGATCCGGCATATTTTCAAGGCGGAGCCTGTTTTTATTGAGGTGCGGCGCCGAAGTCGCCGCCACTCGCGCTCGAGGAGCTCATGGACCCGACCATCGAACACATCGATCCCGACGATCCCGAGGCGCCCGCACGCGTCTCCGGACCGCCGCCGTCCGGGGAGCAGGTCATGCGCATGCTCGAGGGCGTCGAAGATCCCGAGCTGCACGCGAGCATCGTCGAGCTCGGCATGGTGTCCGACGTCAAGGTCGACAGCGACGGCGCCGTCGCGGTCAAAGTCGCGCTCACGACCGCGGGCTGCCCGTTGCGGAGCCAGATCCAAAAGGACGTGGAGTCGAAGGTACGCGGCTTGCCCGGTGTCAGCGCCGTCTCCGTCGAGTACGGCGAGATGACGGCCGAGCAGCGCAGCGCCACCATGCAGCGCGCGCGCTGGAACGCACGCGAGAACGCACCGGACACCGAGATCCAGTCCAGTACACGCGTCCTCGCGATTGCGAGCGGGAAGGGTGGTGTCGGCAAGTCGTCGGTCACAGTGAACCTTGCGGTCGCGCTCGCCGCGCAGGGCCGCTCGATCGGCGTGCTCGACGCCGACATCTGGGGCTTCAGCGTGCCGCGGATGCTGGGCGTCGAAGGACGGCTCGGCGGCACCGGCGGCAAGATCGAGCCCAACGTGGTCGAGGTACCCAACCTCGACGATCCCGCCGCCCCCGCGGGCACGGTCAAGGTCGTGTCGATGGGCTTCCTCGTCGACGACGAGAGCACCGCGCTGATGTGGCGCGGCTTGATCCTGTCGAAAGCCCTCGAGCAGTTCCTGACCGACGTGCGCTGGGGCGAGCTCGATTACCTCTTGATCGACATGCCGCCGGGCACCGGCGATATCCAGATGGCACTCTCCCGGCTGCTGCCGCGGACTGAGCTGCTCGTCGTCACCACTCCCGCGCTCGCGGCCCAGAAGGTCGCGACACGTGTCGCCGACATGGCGCGCCGCAGCTACCTGAAGGTGACGGGCGTGGTCGAGAACATGAGCGAGTTCGTCGCGCCCGACGGCTCTCGACACCCGATCTTCGGTGTGGGCGGTGGCGATGCGCTCGCACGCGAGATCGGCGCGCCACTCGTGGGCCGAGTCCCGATCGAGGCCAACGTATCGCGCGGCGGCGACACCGGCCGGCCCGCAGTGCTCGACCATCCCGACAGCGCGGCCGGTCTCGAGTTCCGGCGAATCGCCCGGAGGATCGTCGACGAGCTGTTGCCGCCGGTGGAGATGGCGGGATGCACCGCTCGCATCTTCGAGATCGCGGCTGCCGGCCTCGCGGAGAAGGACGCGGCGCGCTCCTGAACGTCAGTCGTCGAGGCGCATCGCGCCTTGCGCAGACTCACTAGGCGAGCTTCCAGGACGACTTGGCGTCGCGCCCGGTCACCTTTCCCTGCCCCCGCAGCTTCACCAGGTGCGCGTAGACCTGCCAGCTCGCCGGTTCTCGGAGCGCGGCGGGCGCGTCGGCGTAGATCCGCTGCACGATCTCGTCGACCTTTGCGGGACCGGTGTTGAGCACCTTGAGAATCTGGCGCTCGCGACTGGCGCGGTGCTTGAGGTAGTCGTCGATGACGGCCTTCGGCTCCTCGATCACGTCGCCGTGGCCGGGACAGATCCGTGCGAGCCGCCGCACCTTCTTGAGCCGGTTGAGCGTTTGCAGGTACTCGGCCATGTCGCCGCCGCGTTGCGGTGAGATCACCGAGTACATCCCCTCGAGAATCGTGTCACCCGTGAACAGCACACGCTCCTCTTCCAGGAGGAAGCAGAGGTGGTTGGGCGTGTGTCCGGGCGTGTGAAGCGCTTCGAGGCCCCACTCGGTACCGTCGATCACCTCGCCGTCGGCAATCGTGCGGTCGACGTGGCCGTACGGCTCACGCTTCGAGAACGCGAGCACTTCGGCGCCAGTCGCCTTCACCAAGCGGCGCGTGCCGGGCGAGTGATCCGGATGCGTGTGGGTGAGCAGCACCCAACGCACGCGCTCCTTCATGGACGCGCCGACGATCGCCTCGATGTGGCGCTTGTCGTCGGGACCGGGGTCGATCACCGCCACTTCGTCGATGCCGACGAGATATGTGTTGGTGCCGGGGCCGGTCATGGGATTCGCGTTGGGTGCCACGATCCGGCGCACGAGCGGCGACAGCGCGCTCGGAACACCCGGTGTGAGGTCGGGCATCAGGTACCCCCTTCGCGCCGGGTCACGAACGGCGACCTGCGCGTGAAGGCCGAGCCCGGCGCGACAGCGATAAAGGAAGAGGAGAGACGGCGGTGCACGACTCTCTATTCTACGTGGCTCCGCGGGGCCGCCCCTTTCGTCATTGCCGAGCCCTACGCTGCAGCGATGGACCAGCGACGAGGGCTGCCGGCGGTCAGCGAGGTGCTCACGTCGCTCGACGGACTGCCACATGACCTCCTCTCGACCTGCGCGCGAGATGCCGTTGCCGCCGCCCGCATGAGGGTGGAAGCCGGTGAAGAGGTCACCACCGAGGAAGTGGTCGAAGACGCGCGCGTTCGCGCCCGTCGAGTCAGCACGGCGCTGTTGCGCCCTGTCATCAACGCGACCGGCGTGCTGTTGCACACCAACCTGGGCCGCGCCCCGCTTGGCGAGGATGCGCTCGACGCCGTCTATCAGGTGGGCTCCCGATATTCCAATCTCGAGTACCGGCTCGATGCCGGCGAGCGCGGGTCGCGACACGAGCATGCCGGCACGCTGCTGGCCCAGGCGTGCGGTGCAGAGGCCGCAGTCGTCGTCAACAACAACGCCGCTGCGGTGCTGCTCTCGCTCGGCGCGCTCGCGCGTGGTCGTGAGGTCGTGGTGTCGCGAGGGGAGCTCGTGGAGATCGGCGGCGGGTTCCGGGTGCCCGAGATCATGGCGGAGTCGGGCTGCCGGCTCGTCGAGGTGGGCACCACCAATCGCACGCGCCTGGCCGACTATGCCGCCGCGATCAGCCCCGCCACCGCGCTGGTGCTCAAAGTGCACGCGTCGAACTATCGAATGGTCGGCTTCGTCGAGAGCACGCCGGTCGCGCAGTTGGCGACGCTCGGGCCACCGGTCATGGTCGACGCGGGTTCGGGTCTGCTCGACGCGACGACACCCTGGCTTCCCGTGCGCCCCGACTGGCTGCGCGACGAGCCCGGCGTGCGCCAGGCGATCGAGGACGCGCCCGACAGCGTTGTCACCTTCTCCGGCGACAAGCTCCTCGGTGGACCGCAGGCCGGCATCATCGTCGGACGGTCGAGTCACATCGCCGCCATCGCCGCACATCCGTTGGCGCGCGCGATGCGAGCCGACAAGATGACGCTGGCCGCGCTGCAATCCGTCGCGCTCACCTACCTGTCGGGCGATGCGACCTCGATCCCGCTGTGGCAGATGGCGCTCACGCCACGGCGTGAGCTGGAAGCGAGAGCCGAGGCGATCGCGACCCGGGTCGGCTTCGCGAAGGTGCTCGACACCGAAGCGGCCGCCGGTGGTGGCTCGCTCCCAGGGCTCACCATCCCGTCGGTGAGCGTCGCCATACAGACCGCCGGCCCGGCGGCTGCGCTCGCCGCGTTGCGCAACCACGGCATCGTCGCGCGGGTGGCCGACAACGCCGTCGTGTGCGACCTGCGCAGCGTGCATCCCGACGATGACAACGCGCTGGGCGACGCACTCCACCGGGTGGCATCGACCGCGTGTGCGGCGACACCGCCCGAGCGCGAGCTGAAGTAATGCGCACGATTGCCACCGCCGGTCACGTCGACCACGGGAAATCATCGCTCGTGCGCGCGCTCACCGGCACCGATCCCGACCGGTTCCCCGAGGAGAAGACGCGCCGGCTCACGATCGACCTCGGATTCGCGTTCGCGATGCTGCCATCCGGCGAAGAGGTCGGCTTCGTCGACGTGCCCGGTCACGTGCGGTTCATCAAGAACATGCTCGCCGGCGTCGGAGCAGTCGAGCTCGCGATGCTCGTCGTCGCGGCAACCGAAGGATGGATGCCGCAGACCGAGGAGCACCTTCGGATCCTCGAGCTTCTCGAAGCGCGCGGCGTTCTCGTGGTGCTCACGAAGGCCGACCTCGTCGACGACGGGGTGCTCGACCTGGCTCGGCTCGAGCTCGACGAGCACCTGGCGCAGTCACGCTTTGCCGACGCAGCCGTCGTGACCTGCGACTCTCGCTCGGGCCGCGGGCTCGACGACGTGCGGCGGGCCCTCGACGCGCTGGTCGCCGCGTCTCCGCTCCCCGCCGATCGGAATCGGCCGCGGCTGTGGGTGGACCGCGTGTTCGTGGCGCGCGGCGTGGGCACCGTGGTGACCGGCACGCTCGCCGGCGGCGCGCTGCACGTCGACGACCAGGTTGAGGTCGGGGCGCGTCGCCGACGCGGCCCGCGTGCGCGGCATCGAGACGGCCAAACGTCCACTCACACGCGCCGCGCTGCGGACGCGCGTCGGGCTGAACCTCGCCGGCATCGATCACGACGAGGTGATTCGCGGTGACGCCGTCGTGCGGCCCGGCCAGTGGCTGACGACCGATGTCGTCGACCTCGCGCTGCAAACCTTCGGCGACTCGCCGTTCCCGGATCGGGCGACCGTGCACGTGCACCTGGGATCAGGCGAGCATCGGGGCCGGCTGCGGGTCCTCGATCCTGCTCGCCGCTTCGGCCGGCTCCGATTCGACGCTCCGGTGCTCGTCGCGCCGGGCGATCGCCTGGTCGTGCGCGAGCCGGGCCGCAACGCGATCCTGGGCGGGGCCGAGGTGCTCGAGGTCTCCCCGACCGCGCGGTACGAAGGCGGCCGCCGCGCAGCTCGAGCTCCCGCCGGCCGCCCGACTGCTCGCCGGCCACCCGTGGCTCGTCGGTTCCGAGATCGGCGCGCACACCGGGCTCGGCGACGATCAGGTCACGCAGCTCGTGCAGCAGTGGTTGGCAAACGGAGCGGCGCGGCAACTCGGTCCGTGGATTGTCAGTCGCGCCTCGTTCGAGGATCTCCACGATCAAGTGCGCGAGCTGGTGCTACAGCATCATCTGCAGAATCCACTCGGACCGGGCCCGGCCGTCACCGCGCTCGCGATGGCAGCCGGTCTCGACGCCGGTCGGATGCGACTCGCGCTCGAATCGTTCGATGACCTGACCGTCGAACACGGAGAAGTGCGGCTGTGGACACATCAGCGCACGGCCGAGTCCGACGAAGCGCGGGTACTTGTCGCGGCACTCGACTCGCAACCGTTCGCTCCGCCCGATCCGAACGAGCTCGGCGCCGACGACGCGCTCGTGCGCACACTCGTCCGCGAAGGCGTGCTCGTCGATCTCGAGGGCATTGTGTTCACGGCGCGCGCACTTGCCGACGCGCGGGCACGAGTGCAGACAGCGCTCGGGGATGGCGGTGCGCTGACCGTCGCCGACGCACGCGATCTGCTCGGCTCGACGCGCAAGTTCGTGCTCGCGATCCTCAAGCGGCTCGATGACGACGGCGTCACCCGGCGTGAAGGCGATAACAGGTTTGCGGGACGGGCAACCGTTGCGCGTTGACCGGCACCGACGTCGGAATCAGTGCGGTGCGGCTTGACCGATCTCCTGGGCGGCGACGAGCGCGCGGCGCTCGGCTTCGTTGAGGCCACCCCAGATGCCATGCGGCTCACGAATGCTCATGGCGTACTCGAGGCACGGTTCCCGCACCGCGCACTCCCGGCAGATGGCTTTGGCCCGCTGCTCGCGCGCTTCGCGGTCGTCGCGGCGCTCAGGTGAGGTGGGCGGGAAGAACAACACCGACTCCGGCCCTCGGCATGCCGCTCGTATCTGCCAGGTTCGCTCCAGCGTCCCGACGACCACCGACCCTCCTCGTTTCCTGTGGGCCCCAACGCGTCTCCGCCCCCCCGGGCTGAACTGTGGCGAACCTATACCGGGCTTCACGGCCCGACAAGAGGCCATTTCGGACGATGGGAACCGCGCGCCGCGGCGTGTGGCTCAGGCCGGCGTGGTCTTGGAGCCGCCGCGGCTTTCGCGGTGGTCACGAGCCCCGCCGGTCTCGGGCTCGACCTCGAGCACGAGGCCGACGACCTCGACCACCCGGACCCGATCGCCCGCCTTGATCGGCGTCGCCCGGTTGGTGCGGGCGCGCCACCGTGCACCACGGATCGTGACGACCCCGTCGGGGTCGATGTCGGCCTCGGCATCGCCCAGCTCGCCGATGATCGCGCTCCGTCCGATCGTGGGCGTCGAGAACCGGGCCCGGATCATCGCGGTCATCCCCCACAACATGAACAGCGCGGTGCCACCACATACGACGACGATGATCCACCAGCGAGGATCGAGTCGCGACGAACCCCCGTACAACGTGAGCGACCCGGCGACGAGCGAGACGCCACCGATGATCGTCCACGCGCCCAACCCGCCGGCTTGCACGTCGACGGCGAAGCCGAAGAGCCCGAGCATCAGCAGCCCGGCCGCCCACCAGTGCACCGGGAGGTGCGAGAACCCGACGAGTGCGCCGACCAGCGCAATCGCGCCGGTGAGGCCGGCGAGCCCGATCGCCGCGGTGTAGAACTCGAAGATCATCAATGCGAGCCCGAACACGAACAACATGTAGGCGACCGACGGACTGATCAGCGTGTGCAACGAACGGCCGTCGAGACTGAGCCCGGCGAAGACGGCCTCTTGCCTCGGCTGCCGGCGCCGTCCGCGGCCCTTGCCCACGACTGTGGCCGTCGACAGCTTCACGGTGCCTGTGGCCGTCTTCACCGTGGTCCCGTCGAGCCCGACGATCAGCTCCCCGAGTGTGGGCCGCACCGTGTTGGTTGCGCGGACACGAGCCGCGGCGTCGGCTGAGAGGCGCTTCGAGACGAGCCGGCGCGCGCCCGCTGGGCTCCGGCCGTGCAGCGACGCGAGATGCGCCAGTTGGTCGCGGATCACGCGGTCGTTCGGAGACGACGGGTGATCAAGGAGGAGCGGAGACGCCGGGCCGATGCCCGAGCCCGACGACACCGACGCAACGTGCGACGCCTCGACGATCAATGCCGCGACGCCTTTTGCCTTGGCCCCCGAGGGCCCGACCCACGCGACGACGGGCACGCTTGATCGCGAGATGTCACGCACGATCGATTGCACATCGACGTCGACTCCGCCGCTCGAGTCGATCTGCAACATCAGGGCCGTCGACCGGCGCGTGTTGGCATCGCGGATCGCGCGGCGGATCAGCGAAGCGTTCGGCGTGTCGATGAGACCCTGGACTTGCACCACATTGATCGGGTGTTGCGCGGCGCTGCGGGCGGGCCGCGCGGCACGCGCTCCGGATTCCCCGGAGTCGACCGCCGCACTCGCGACGTCGGCCAGGAGAATGACGGCGGCCACCACAACTGCAGCGAGAGCGACGAGACGCCGGCTGCGTGATCGCAGAACGGGCCGTGACATCAGCGCTCCCATAGCATGACCGGCGATGGAGCTCTCATCCTTCTGCTCCACCTCCCGGGTCGTGATCGTGGCGGGCAAGGGCGGCGTCGGAAAGACCACCGTCACCTCCGCCCTGGCCACCGTCGCAGCCCGAGCAGGGTCGAGCGTGCTGATCGTGGAGGTCGAAGGCAAATCGGGCCTCGCGTCGGGTTTCGGCGTGCCCCCGCTCATCTACGAGGAGGCGGAGCTCGCACCCGGCATCCGGGCCCGCACGCTCACCCCCGACCAGGCGCTGATCGACTACCTGCAACGCCGCGGCCTGAACCGCATCTCGAAGCGGCTGGTCAACTCGGGCGCGCTCGATGTCGTCGCGACCGCCGTTCCCGGCATGAAAGACATCCTTGTGCTCGGCAAGGTGAAGCAACTCGAGCAACTGGACGCCGCCGACCTCATCCTGATCGACGCGCCGGCGGCGGGCCACGCGATCACGTTCCTGCTGTCGGCACGCGGGCTGCTCGACGCCGTTCGCGTCGGTCCGGTCCGCAAGCAGGCGGCCGAAGTCGTCGAGATGCTTGCCGACCCCGCGCGGTGTCAGGTGCTGATGGTTACGCTCCCCGAGGAGACACCGGTCAACGAGCTCGTCGAGACCGCGTACACCATCGAGGAGCGAGCCGGCGTCAGGCTCGGCCCTGTCATCGTCAACGGGTGTTATGAAGACCGCGCGGTCGACGGATCGCTCGACCAAGTCCGCAAGGATGCCGACCGCCTCGAGGTGTTCGTCTCCGACCGTGAAGCCGCCGACCTCATCGCCGCGGCGCGTTTCCGCACTCAGCGTCAGGAATTGCAGCGCCACCAGATCGAGCGATTGCGCGAGCAGCTCCCGCTCCCGCAGCTGCGACTGCCGTTCCTCTTCTCTGCTGACGTCGGCGCGCACGAGATCGAGACGCTTGCCGACGCGCTTGCCAACGAGATCGGCACGCTGTGAGCACGCCCGACCCGTTCTCCGCGCTCGTCGAGCAGCGCCATGTGCTCGTGTGCTGCGGCACCGGCGGCGTCGGCAAGACCACGACTGCGGCCGTGCTCGCGCTCGAAGGAGCGCGTCGGGGCCGGCGCTCCGTTGTGGTCACGATCGATCCGGCGCGCCGCCTCGCCAACACCCTCGGGCTCGACGAGCTCTCCAACGAGCCGCATGAGATCGATCGCGCGCAATGGGATCCCGCGGGCGACGCGCCGAAGTCGGCGAGCGTCTCGGCGTTGATGCTCGACACGAAGTCGACTTTCGACGCGTTGGTGTGGAAGTACGCGGCGACGGAGGATCAGGCCGAGCGGATCCTCGCCAACCGGTTCTACCGCAACATCTCGGGAGCCCTCGGGGGCACGCAGGAATACATGGCCATGGAGAAGCTGCACGAGCTCGACGAGGACGGGTCGTTCGACCTCATCGTCGTCGACACGCCGCCGACACGCCATGCGCTCGAGTTCCTCGACGCGCCCGCCCGTCTCACGCGCATGCTCGACAACCGAATCTTCCGGCTGCTCATGGTGCCGACTCGCGTCTACCTTCGAGTCGCGAGCGTGGCGGTCACAACCTTCCTCCGAACGGTGTCGCGCGTCGTGGGCTCGGAGGTGATCGACGACATCGTCGCGTTCTTCCGTGCATTCGAGGGCATGGAGGAAGGCTTTCGATCGCGGGCGCAGGGCGTGCAGGATCTGCTCGCCGACCACTCGACCGGGTTCGTGCTCGTCACGACGCCGGGCCGTGATGCGGTGGAGGAGTCGAGCTACTTCGCGAACGAGCTGAGCGAGCACGACATCGGGGTTGCCGCGCTCGTGGTCAATCGCATCCATCCCCGTTTCGGGACGGAGCGCCCCGAAGGCCTTCGGGCGCGGGCCGCGACGCTGGCCGGAATGGCGGAGTCGGGCGATCCGGAGGTGCACGCGGCAGCCACCCGCCTGCACGCGCTGTACGCGAACCTCGCCGACTTCGTCGAGGTCGCCGAGCGCGAGCTGGGCCACGTCGCCGGTGTGCGCGAGCGCGTCGGCTTCGCCGCCGTGGGCTACGTGCCGTACCTGTCCAGCGACGTCCACGATTTCAAGGCGCTCGAGGCCGTCGGCCGGTTGCTCTTCGGCGGTTCGCCCTCTGCGGTGGTGGAGATGGGCGCGGGCTAGCCTCCGACGATGACGAAGATCATGGTCGCCTCCGACGCACGCTGGATACGAGAGCAGGTCCGCACCGCGTTCGTCGCGCCCGGTCAGCGGGTCATCGAGGTCGAGCATGGCCGCGAGGTCCGCGACGCGGTCGGTCGCGAGCACCCCGACCTCGTCATCCTCGACCTGCAGATCGGCAGCATGGGCGGCTTCGCCGTGGCGATCGATCTGCACCTCGAAGCCACCGCCGGCCGCTTGCCTGCTGCGCCGATCCTCTTGTTGCTCGATCGCGAAGCGGATCGGTTCCTCGCCAAACGCGCCGACGCGGCCGCCGCGCTGCTGAAGCCGATCGATGCCGGCGTGCTACGTCGCACTGCCAAGTCGCTGCTTGCCGAGCGCGCTGCGGGATAGCGGTATCGGCAGGGAGCGTCATCCGGGGTGGGCGCTACACTCGCCATCCCTTCGGGATGTGGCGCAGTTTGGTTAGCGCGCAGCGTTCGGGACGCTGAGGCCCCGGGTTCAAATCCCGGCATCCCGACCAAGAGCGCACCGCCGATCCACGTTTACTCGAGGATTTCCCCGGTATTTGGCGGTAATACCTCGAGTAAACGAGCTTTGGACAAGGCTTGCCTACATGTGCAGCAGGACCTCGGCCATCTGCACCGCATTGAGGGCGGCGCCCTTGCGGAGGTTGTCGCCGGTGACCCAGAGATCGAGTGTGCTTGCCTGCGACGGGTCTTCGCGCAACCTGCCGACGAGCACCGGATCGATGCCCGCCGCCTCGAGCGGAGTGGGGTATCCCGCGCCACCATCGACGAGCTGCACGCCGGGCGCCGCCTCGAGCAACGCGGCCGCTTCGTCGCGCGACAGTGCGCGACGAAGCTTCAGGTTGGCTGACATCGCGTGACCGACGTACACCGGCACACGCACGCACGTCGCGCTCACGGCAAGCTCGGGCGCGTGCAGGATCTTGCGGCTCTCGTGTCTGAGCTTCCATTCCTCCGATGTCGAACCGTCGTCGCGCATCGACCCGGCGAGTGGGATCACGTTGCCGGCGATCGGACGGTCCCACACGTCGCCCGGCGCGACCGCGCCGTCGATCGCGCCGGCGCGCCGGAAGCGCTCCGCTTGGCCGTCGCCTTTCGTCCACTGCTCGTCGAGCTCGTGCACGCCGACCTGGCCGGCGCCCGACACCGATTGATACGTGGACACGACCATGCGCTCGATCCCCGCTGCGTGGTGCAGCGGCGCGAGCGCGGTGACGAGCACCATCGTGGTGCAGTTGGGGCATGACGCGATGCCCTTGGGCATCGACCCGAGGTCTTCGGGGTTCACTTCGGCAACCACCAGCGGCACGTCGGGATCCATGCGGAACGCGGCTGACTTGTCGATTACGAGTGCGCCCGCCGCGGCCGCCTTGGGAGCCCACTCCTCTGACAGCGGATCCTCCACATCGACGAACACAAAATCGAGGCCGTCGAAACACCCGTCGCGCAGCACCTGACATGCAACCTCGCCGTGGACGAATGGCAGGTTGCGCCCCTCGGAACGTGCTGATGCGTACGCGCGCAGCTCATCGACCGGAAACGAGTGCTCCGCGAGAACGCGCAGCATCTCGCCGCCGACCAGCCCGGTCGCGCCAACCACGCCCACGCGAGCCACGGCGGCTAGTCCTCCCCGAGCGCGAAGGCGCGATGTAGCGCCCGCACCGCGAGCTCGACGTCGGCCGATCCGACGACACACGAGATACGGATCGATGACGTGGAGATCATCTCGATGTTGATCTGCTCCGCCGCCAGCACTTCGAACATCTGCGCCGCAACGCCGGGATGCGTTCTCATCCCCGCGCCGACGAGTGACACGCGGCCGATATCCGGATCGTGGGTGATGCCGCTGGCCTCGACGTCGGCCACGACTTTGTCGAGCACGCCGAGCGTGCGCGTGAGGTCGTCGCGCGGCACGGTGAACGAGATGTCGGTGTGACCGGCGGTCGAGACGTTCTGCACGATCATGTCGACGTTGACCGACTCGTCGGCAAGGGTACGGAACACCTTGGCCGCGATTCCGGGCCGGTCGGGCACCTGCTCGATCGTGACTTTGGCCTCGGAGGCGTCGTGACTGACCCCCGAGATGATTGCGTGCTCCATCGACGGATCATCCTCTCCTACCCACGTGCCCGGCTCCCACGTGAAGCTCGAACGCACGTGCACCGGCACACCATGGTTGCGCGCGAACTCGACCGCGCGTAGCGCAAGCACTTTTCCCCCTGTCGCAGCCAGGTCGAGCATCTCCTCGTACGTCAGGCGGGGCAGCCGGCGCGCCTCGGGCACGATCCGCGGATCCGCCGTGAAGACCCCCGCGACGTCGGTGTAGATCTCGCACGCCTCTGCACCCAGCTCCGCCGCCAGCGCGACCGCAGTCGTGTCGGAGCCGCCGCGGCCGAGGGTCGTGATCGCCGCGGCGGTCGAGACGCCCTGGAATCCCGCGACCACCGCAACACACCCGTCGTCGACTGCGGCGCGAATACGGTCGGCCCGCACCTCGAGGATCTTGGCCCGGCCGTGGTCGGCGTCGGTGACGATGCCGGCCTGTGATCCGGTGAACGAAACGGCGGCCTCACCCTGATCGATGATCGCCATGCACAGCAGAGCAATCGAGATTCGCTCACCCGAGGTGAGGAGCATGTCGAGCTCACGCGCCGCCGGTGCCTGTGAGACATCTCGCGCGAGGCGCACCAGGTCGTCGGTCGTCTTGCCCATCGCCGAGACGACCACAATGACGTCCTTGCCTTCGCGCCTCGTGCGCACGATGTGCTCGGCAACGGATCTGATCCGTCCGGGATCGGCCACCGACGTGCCACCGAATTTCTGCACGAGAAGGGTCACGCGGGCACGGTACCAGCGGCCTCCAGCCGGGCTTTCGTCATTTGCGCCGCGGTCACGACGCCACTGTGGACGTCGGTAGACTTTCCGCCCGTGTCCAAGGCATCGAAGCGCGAGCGTCAGCGCGAGAATCGCGAGCGCCGTCGTGAGATCGAAATCTCGATGCAGAAGCGCTCGCAGCGGCTCCGGACGCTCCGCAACATCGCGATCGTCGCGGTACCGATCATCGTGCTCGTCGTGGTGCTGCAGCTCAACAACAGCAGCGGGAGTAGCAGCAAGAAGGCCGCGCCGAAGTCGAAGGCACCCGCCATGACCATCGACCCGGCCAAGAACTACACCGCGCTGATGAAGACGAGCGAGGGCGACATCACGATCGCGCTCGACGCCAAACAGGCGCCGAAAACCGTGAACAGCTTCGTGTACCTGGCCCAGAAGAACTTCTACAACAACACGTTGTTCCACCGCATCGTCACGGACTACGTCGACCAGGGCGGCGACCCGACGCTCACCGGGAAACGCGGCGCCGGCTACACGCTCCCCGACGAGCCGCCGGCGACGGCTTACAAGGTGGGCGCGGTCGCAATGGCCAACACCGGGAAGCCCCACACCAGCGGCTCGCAGTTCTTCCTGACCGTCAGCGATGCCGGTGCTGCGCAACTCAACGCCGCTCCGGTCAAGTACTCGGTTCTCGGCCAGATCACTGCGGGGCTCGACGTCGCGCAGAAGATCAACACGTTCGGCTCGGCAGATCAGGCCGGCACACCGACAAAGAAGATCTCCGTGCTCAGCGTGACCATCTCGGTCGACGGCCAGCCGCTGCCACCACCGACATCCGCAGCCAAAGCACCTGCGACAACCACGACCAAGAAGCCGTAGCGCTCAGACGTTCAGCAGGTCGACCGCCGCGCCGGCGTCGAAGACGGCGGCCTCGCGCGCTTCGTACACGGTCACATGGCCGTGCCCGCCGACACGCCACGCGCCGTCGGGATCGCGGATCAACGCGGTCTGCTCATCGACACCCACGAGCCGGGCGGTCGCCGGCAGCAAGTCGATCGACCGCTCACGGAGGTGCGTGGCGGCGGTGCCGTGGTACGGGAACACCGCCAAGTCGCGGACCAGCCCGAGCCCGACGGTGTACGCGCCGCCGCGTGGGTCGACCATCGGGTCACAGAGCACCGTCGCACCTGCGCCCGAAGCGGCCACGACCGCACCACCGCTGTACGCGTCCACCAGTGCCGCGAAGACCGCGGAGTCCTTGAGCACCGAGCGCAGGTGCATCGGCGATCCGTCGGCGAGGTAGATGAAGCCGGCCGTGGCCACGATGGCGGCAAGCGTCTTGTCCTCGGCTTCGGCGCGGTGCAGCACCATCAGCGGCACGACGGTCGCACCAAGCTCGTCGAAGTACGCCTCGGCTCGCTTGATGACCCGGTCCGGTTGCTCGTACGCCGCGGCGCTCGGCAGGACGACAACCTCCCGACCGCCGATCTCGAGGAGCTCGGCGTCGAAGGAACGGCATCCGTCGCGCCATTCGCCGCCACCGATCAGTACCAACGTGCCGTCCGGGCGCTTCGAGCTCACGTGCACACCTCCAAGGGCGGCGAGCCTAACGCCGTGCCCGCACAGCTCGGACGGCTGGAGTCAACGACTTACTCGGCGGTAACCTCTGTGCCTCGTTCCTCCACGAAGGGCTCGCACATGACCATCAAGCGCGTAGGCGTCGTCGGCACCGGCATCATGGGCGCGGGGATCGCGGAGGTCGCGGCCAAGGCGGGCTTCGAGGTGCTGCTCCGGAGCCGCGCGCAGGCAAGCGCCGACGCGACGCTCGCAGGGCTCGAGAAGTCACTCGCGAAGCAGGTCGACAAAGGCAAGCTCGAGGCCGCCGATCGCGATGCGACCCTCTCCCGCGTGCGAACCGTCACCGATCTCGCGGAGCTCGCCAAGTGTCAGCTCGTGATCGAGTCGATCGTCGAGGACCTGGCCATGAAGAAGCACCTCTTCAGCGAGCTCGATCGCATCTGCGGTGACGCGGCAATCCTCGCCACCAACACGTCGACGCTGCCAATCGTCGAGATGGCGATGGAGACGGGACGGCCGGACCGGGTATGCGGCATCCACTTCTTCAACCCGGCGCCGATGATGCAGCTCGTCGAAGTCGTGCGCGCGATCACCACATCCGACGCCACTGCCGATGCGGCACGAGCGTTCGCCGAAGCGTGTGGCAAGAGCCCGGTGATGGTCAAGGACCAAGCGGGCTTCATCGTGAACGCGCTGCTGTTCCCGTATCTCAACAATGCCGTGAGGCTGTTCGACGCCGGCGTCGCGACCCGCGACGACATCGACGCGGCGATGCGGGACGGCTGCAGCTTCCCCATGGGTCCGTTGCAGTTGCTCGACCTCGTCGGGCTCGACACGAGCCTGGCGATTCTCGACGCGCTCTACGCGGAGTTCAGCGACCCGAACTTTGCGCCCGCACCGCTGTTGCGTCGCATGGTCACCGCCGAGCAACTCGGGCGAAAGACCGGTCAGGGCTTCTACGACTACCGCAAGAAGTAACGCGCACCGATGACGGTCGCGCGCCGTCGGCTTCGCGGCAGTTGCACCGTCCGGTCAGACCCTGGTCGCTGTGGGAGAATGCGGGCATGACAGAGGCTGACCGCCCCTGGTTGATGCGCACGTATTCCGGGCATTCGTCGGCGCGGGCTTCCAACGAGCTGTACCGCACCAACTTGACGCGCGGCCAAACCGGCCTGTCGGTCGCGTTCGACCTCCCGACCCAGACCGGCTACGACCCTGATCATCCGCTCGCCCGCGGCGAGGTGGGCAAGGTCGGCGTACCCGTGCCGCACCTCGGCGAGATGGCCACGCTGTTCGACGCGATCCCGCTCGAAGAGATGAACACCTCGATGACGATCAACGCCACCGCCATGTGGCTCCTCGGCATGTACGTCGCGCTCGCAGAGCAGCGTGGTATCGACCCGGCACTCCTGCAAGGCACCACCCAGAACGACATCGTCAAGGAATACCTGTCACGCGGCACCTACATCTTCGGCCCCGACGCGTCGAGACGTCTCACTGTGGACCTCATCTGCCACACGGTGAAGCACGTGCCGAAGTGGAACCCGATCAACGTGTGCTCGTACCACCTTCAGGAGGCGGGCGCGACGCCTGTTCAGGAGATCGCCTACGCGCTCGCGACCGCGCTCGGTGTGCTCGACGCCGTCCGTGAATCAGGCCAGGTGGCCGACGCCGACCTTCCCGCCGTGGTCGGTCGCATGTCGTTCTTCGTCAACGCGGGCATCCGCTTCGTCGAGGAGACCTGCAAGATGCGCGCGATGAGCCGGCTGTGGGACCGGCTGACGCGAGAACGCTACGGCGTGACCGACGAGAGGATGCGCCGCTTCCGGTACGGGGTGCAGGTCAACTCGCTCGGCCTCACCGAATCCCAGCCCGAGAACAACGTGCAGCGCATTGTGCTCGAGACGCTCGGCGTGACCCTCTCGAAGGACGCCCGCGCCCGGGCCGTGCAACTCCCCGCTTGGAACGAGGCGCTCGGTCTGCCGCGGCCATGGGATCAGCAGTGGTCGCTTCGGATCCAGCAGGTCCTCGCATACGAGACCGACCTGCTCGAGTACGAGGACCTGTTCGAGGGCTCGAAGGTGATCGAGGCCAAGACGACCGAGCTCGCCGATGCGGCCGACGCCGAGCTGGCGTGGGTGCTCGAAGGCGGCGGCGCGTTCGCCATGATCGACGAGCTCAAAGGTCGACTCGTGCAGAGCAACGCGCAGCGCGTGCGCAAGATCGAGAGCGGTGAGCTCGAGGTCGTCGGCGTCAACTGCTTCACCGAGACCGCAGCGTCGCCGCTCGTCGAGGCGCTCGAGGGAGAAGCGTCGATCCTCGTCGCCGACCCGGCGGCCGAGTCCGATCAACTCGAGTCATTGCGCCGTTGGCGCGAACAGCGTGACGACGCCGCAGCCCGCGCCGCACTCGATCGGCTGCGCGCCACCGCCGCCTCGACTGACAACCTCATGCCCGCCACGGTCACGTTGGCCCGCGCCGGCGGCACCGTCGGCGAATGGGCCGGGGCGCTGCGCGAGGTATTCGGCGAGTACCGCGCTCCCACCGGCGTCGGCGCGGTCGCGACCGCGCCGCTGGCCGACATGGTCGCGGTGCGCGAGCGCGTGCAGCAGGCGGCCAGGGAGCTGGGCGGTCCCATCCGGATGCTGGTGGGCAAACCGGGCCTCGACGGGCATTCCAACGGCGCGGAGCAGATCGCAGTTGCAGCACGCGATGTGGGAATCGAAGTCGTCTATCAGGGCATCCGGTTGACGCCGGCGGAGATCGCCGCTGCCGCCCGCGATGAGGACGTCGACGTCGTGGGGCTGTCGATTCTCTCGGGTTCGCACATGGAGCTGGTGCCGGAGATCGCGCGACTCTTGCGCGATGCCGGTGTCGACGCGCCGTTAGTGGTCGGTGGGATCATCCCCGAAGGCGACCAGGCGAACCTGCTCGATGCGGGTGTGGCGCGCATCTACACACCCAAGGACTTTCGCCTGTCACAGATCGTCGCCGAGGTTGCCGACATCGCCATCGAGCAGCGGCGGGGCCGCGCGCCCATCGGCGCGCGCGCCGGAAGCTCGTCATGAGCTTGACGCCGCTCGGTTTCACGTTCGGCATCCTGCTCGTCGTCTTCTGCAGCTTGGCGGTGCTCGTCGTCTGGCTGATCGATACGCGCCGCAGCCTGTCGGACGCATCGGAGAAGCTCCGTCATCGGCAGCGGGAGCTCGACACGCTTGCCGGCATGTTCGCCGAAGACGCGGCCCGCTCGACAGCGCCCCCTGCACTCGACGAAACCGAGGGCGAAGAGGCTCTCGACGGCAAGGCGCGGCTCGACGCCACGTCCGGCCTGCTGCTCGAGCCGTTCCTCGAGGTGGTATTGGATCAGAAGGTGGCGGTGGCGCGCCGCAAGCTCCTCCCCGTCTCGCTCGCCTTGTTCGAGCTCGACGGTCTCGCCGCTGCCGACGCCGAGACGCGAGAGCAGGCAATGGGTGTGCTCGGCGAGGTCGTCCGGCGCACGATGCGCGAGTGCGACGCCGCCTGCCGGCTGACCGACGTGCGGGTCGCGGTGATCTTCGACGACACGACGGAGTCCGGAGCGGTCTGGGCCGCAGAGCGTATGCGGGCGCGTTTGTGGAACAGCCCGGTCGGCAATGCACTCACGGTCTCCGCCGGCATCGCGAGCTATCCCACGCACGCCCTCGATGCCGACGCGCTCGGGGCGCGTGCCGCTGAAGCGCTCGAGAGCGCACAGGCGCAGGGATGCGACCGGGTTGAGGTCGCGCGAAGCGATTGACGCCGGCGCCGGCTAACGGCGGTAGAAGGCTTCGATCTCGGCGGCGTACTTCTGGTGGATACCTCGCCGCTTCAGCTTCATCGTCGGGGTGAGCTCCTCGGAGTCGGGTAGCCACTCCACGCCGAGCAACAGGAACTTCTTGACCCGCTCGACCTGCGAGAACCGCTCGTTGGCCGCGGCAACGTTGCGTTCGACGTCGGCGCGCACTTCGGGGTGCGCCGCGAGGTCTTCGAGCGAGTCGGCCACGATCCCGTGTTGCTTCGCCCAGGCCGGCGCAACTTCCGGGTCGAGAACGATCAGCGCGGAGATGAACGGCCGGTTGTCGCCGATGACGCAGACCTGGCCGATGACCGGGAACGACTTCAGCGCCGCCTCGAGGTTGGCCGGCGAGATGTTCTTGCCGCCGGCGGTGATGATGAGCTCCTTCTTGCGGTCCACGATCCTGAGGTAGCCGTCCGCGTCGAACGTGCCGACGTCGCCGCTGTGCAACCAGCCGTCATCGTCGAGCGCCTCGGCGGTCTTCTCCGGATCCTTGAGGTACCCGCGATACACGTTGCCGCCGCGGCAGATGACCTCACCATCGTCCGCGAGCGTGACTTCGCAGCCGGGGATCGCCGGGCCGACCGTGCCGGGCTTGACCGCGAATGGCGCCCAGGTCATCGGTCCCGACGATTCCGACAGGCCGTAGATCTCGGAGAGCGGCACGCGCAGTGACCGGAAGAACTGCAGGATGTCAATCGGGATCGGCGCGGCCCCGGTGACCGCCGCGACCAATTGATCGAGGCCGAGCACGGCGCGCAACGGTGAGAGCACTTGCGCATCGGCTTTGGCGAAGGCGGCTTGCAGCTTCGACGGCAACTCCTCGCCGCGGGCGTCGTGCTCCGCGGCCTGGCGTCCCACCTCGAGCGCCGCGTCGAGCTTCTTCTGGTTCGCGGGATCGGCGGCCGCGATCGCTTGGATGCCGGCGTAGATCTTCTCCCAGATCGCGCGGCACCGCGAACATCACCTCGGGCCGCACACTCGGCAGGTACGTGGCGACTTTCCCTGCCTCCGGACACGTCGTCACCTCGTAGCCGAGCGCGGCGCCCTGGTAGTGCGACGTCATACGCTCGGCGATGTGCGCCATCGGCAGGTACGACACGACGCGGCGTCCCTCGGTCGAGAACTCGTCAAGGCTCAGCCGGAGGCTCTCGACCGTCCAGCAAACATTTTCGTGATCGAGCATGACGCCCTTGGGCGGACCGGTCGTGCCCGATGTGTAGATGACCGTCGCCAGATCGCTCGGCTGCACGATCTGCGCGGCAACATCGAGGTCGACCGGATCGGACGCGAGCAGCGACTCCCACCGGTGCACGCCCTCCGGTGCACGCGCTTCGGGGTCGTCGATCACGACGATCTCGCGCAATGCGGGGAGCTCGCCGCGCACCTTGAGGATGCGATCGAGGAAGTCGAGATCTTCGACGATCGCGACTTGGGCCTCGCAGTGGTGCGCCAGGTATTGCACCTGCTCAGGCGCCGAGGAGTTGTAGATGGAGATCGGCGTACCGCCGCACAACAACACCGCCATGTCGGCGATGTGGAACTCAGGTCGGTTGCGCATCATGAGCACGACCCGGGTGCCGCGCTCCACGCCCAACGCCCCCAGGCCCGCGGCGACATGCGCCGCACGTTCGGCGTAGTCGGCGAAGGTCAGCTCGCCCCAGCCATCGCCCTCTCTCCACCGGAGGGCGACCTGGCCGGGGATGCGTCGAACCGTGTCCAGAAAGCGCGTCGGCACGGTCTGGCCGGCCACCATCTTCGAGACTTCCTCGTTGCTGATCAACGGCATGGGCCTGCTCCTCCGTGGCACGTCCGCGGGAGCCTCATTAGTAGCGCATCACCACGCACTTTGCGCCCTTGACATTGGCGAGCAGAGCCTTCCTCCACAGGGGGTCTGGAAAACCTGTGGGAAATGGTGGATACTGCAGGCAGTCCGTCCCGAGGAGACCGTTGGGGCCCCCGGCGCTTGCCGGGTCTCTACTCCGGAAGTCTCCTCGGGACGGGTCGCGTCCGGCGCCGGCGGCTCGCGCGGCGCTGCCGCACGAGCAGCCCGTCAGAACGACTGCGTGAAGCAGCGATCGCCGAGCGACCCGAGCGCGTAGTCGCGGTAGAGACCGTCGAACATGCCCCGGGTCTTCTCGGTCCACGCGAGCGCACGCACGTCGGCGATGCGGCGCACGACCTGGGTGTAGCCCGACTCGTAGATGTTGTACTCGGCCCACGTGCCCGGGTAGTCCTTCACGCACGCGACCTCGCCGATCGGCACGTCGCGCGCGACGCCGAACCGCCGCACCCGGTTGCGATGGGTGTGGCCCGCGAAATACCCGGCGATCGCCTCACGGCGTGTGATCAACGCAATGAGCGCGTCGCTGTCGTCGGGGTTGATCCCGAAATAGGTGGCCGAGCGCGTCGGGCTCGTGGGGTTCCACGGATGATGGTGACCGAAGACGAGAACGGGCTGCGTGGTCTCGGCGGCAAGGTCATCGAGCCACACGAGCTGTTGGGCGCTGATCGCACCCCGGTCGACGCCGGGCACAACGGTGTCGATCACGGCGAGGGTCACACCGCCGAGATGGATCGCGTACGGCGCTTCGCTGGACGCGATCGTCTGCGTGATCATGGCGTCGTGGTTACCTCGGACATGGCGCATTCGAGGGCCCAGTGTCTCGTACGCATCCAGAAACGCCGCGTACTCGGCTTCGGTGCCGAGGTTGGTGAGGTCGCCTTTGACGACGATTGCATCGGGATCCAGCGTCTGGATCTCGGCGATGGCCGCGCGGTTCATCAGCTCGGGGTACGGCGTCGCGCCCGGCTCGGAGCGGAACACGGGGCCGATCTCGCCCGGGTGGCCCATCAGCCCGCACTGCGTCTCGCCGAAGTGCACGTCGTTGGCGGTCGCGACCGTCGCGAGGTGCCGGCCGGCCGGCCGGGCCAGCGTCGTGACGTGAGCCGGAAGCCATTCCTCGGGCGGCACGGAGCCGTCGACCTCGAGCCGGTACGTCGTCGCCGGTTCGAGCCCGGTGATTCGCGCCGAGTGGTACTGCCCTGTGGTCGTGACCTCGTGATCGCCCAGGCTGATGCTGATCGTCGTGTCGGCCTCGGTCGAGCAGGTGACCACGACCTCGTCGAAGCCGACGGTCATCAGCTCCGCGTTGGAGATGTCAGGCACGAGACCTTCGTCCGACGCGGCCCGAAAGGCGCCATGGACCGCGCATCAGGCCGGTGCGGCGCGCCCGCAGGCGAGAGGCACGTACCCATTCGGAGAGCTCGCCGGAGGCGTTGACGCGGGCAGCGCTTGCGGCGGCCTGACGCTCCGCGAGCACCGCCGCGACGGCGGCCGTGATCGCCGCGACCTCTTCGGGGGTGGCGTCGGGAGACACGATCTGCAGCGGAGGTTGCGCAGCCATGATCGTCAGAGCGGCACGTTGCCATGCTTGCGTTGGGGCAACTTCTCTTTCTTCGTATGCAGCATCGCGAGCGCGTGCGCGAGCACGCGACGGGTGTCGCGCGGGTCGATGACGTCGTCGACGTATCCGCGCTCGGCTGCGCGGTATGGGTTCGCGAATCGCTCGGTGTACTCCTCGATCAGCTCTGCGTGACGAACGTCCGAGTCGGTCGCGGCTTCGAGCTCCCTCCGGAAGATGATGTTGACCGCGCCCTCCGGACCCATGACGGCGATCTCCGCCGACGGCCACGCGAACGCGAGATCGGCGCCAATCGATTTCGAGTTCATCACGACGTACGCCCCGCCGTAGCCCTTGCGCGTGATGATCTGCACCCGGGGCACCGTCGATTCGCAATACGCGTACAGCAGCTTGGCGCCGTGACGAATGATGCCCCCGTACTCCTGGTCGGTGCCGGGAAGGAACCCGGGCACGTCGACAAAGGTCACGAGTGGAATGTTGAACGCGTCGCAGGTGCGCACGAAACGCGCCGCCTTTTCCGACGCTTCGATGTCGAGACAGCCCGCGAGCACCTGGGGCTGGTTGCCGACGATGCCGACGGCATGACCGTCGATGCGCGCCAACCCACACACGATGTTGAGCGCCCAGAAGGGATGCACTTCGAAGAAATCGCCGTCGTCGACGACCTGCGCAATGAGTTGCTTCATGTCGTAGGGCTTGTTGGGTGCGTCGGGGATCAGATTCACGATGTCGTCGCAACGCCGGTCGGGATCGTCGTCAGGTTCGAAGTGGGGCGGGTCCTCGAGATTGTTGGACGGAAGAAACGAGAGGAGGTAGCGCACCTGCTCGAGGCAGCTCTCCTCGTCGGGTGCGACGAAAGTGGCCACCCCCGACTTGGATCCGTGCGTCATCGCGCCGCCGAGCTCCTCTTGGGTGACGTCTTCGCCGGTGACGGCTCGCACGACGTCGGGTCCGGTGATGAACATGTGCGACGTGCCTTTCACCATGAAGACGAAATCGGTCATCGCCGGCGAGTACACCGCGCCGCCGGCGCACGGGCCCATGATCACGCTGATCTGCGGCACGACGCCCGACGCCTTCACGTTGCGGAGAAAGATGCCGCCATAGCTCGCGAGCGAGACCACGCCCTCCTGGATGCGCGCGCCTGCGCCGTCGTTGATGCCGATGAACGGCGCGCCGACCGACTCCGCGAGGTCCATCACCTTGTGGATCTTCTCGGCGAAGACCTCGCCGAGCGCGCCGCCGAAGACGGTGAAGTCCTGTGAGAAGACGCAGACCTTCCGCCCGTCGATCGTGCCCCAGCCGGTCACCACGCCATCGGTGAGGGGACGGGTCTTCTCGATGCCGAAACCGTGCGCCCGATGACGCGCCAGCATGTCGAGCTCGACGAACGAGCCGGGATCGAGCAACTTCTCGAGTCGCTCCCGCGCGGTGAGCTTGCCTCGCGCGTGCTGGCGCTGGACGGCCTTGTCGCTGCCTGCGTGCAACGCCTGCTCGCGTAGCTCGCCGAGCTGGTCGAGCCGCTCTTCGATGGGATGCGCGACCTGCACGACCGGCGCCGACGCGCCTCCCTCACCCTGAACGTCTGGTTCCTCGACTGCCACGAAGGAGAAGGGTAGCGGTGCGATCCGCACGCGCCCCGCCGCGCCGGGCCCAGAAGAGGCCTCGCCGCGGTCGCCGCGCGTGAGTGCCGGTGGCCTGGGCCACCGCCACTCTGCGTGTTCCTCGTTTCATCGCCCGAGATCAGTGAGCTCCGGCACCGACTATTTCAGCGGCTGCCTGCGCGATGGCGCCCCATTCAGCCCAGGGCGCGAGCCGCGGTCGGAGCCGGGCACTCGCGCCCTGCTACTCCTCGACGAGCTCGATGAGGGTGCCGAAGGCGGTCTTCGGGTGCACGAACGCGACGGTTGTGCCGCGGCTCCCGGGGCGCGGCGCCTCGTCGATCACCTTGTGGCCCTGCGCCTTCACCCGTTCGAGTGCCGCTGCGCAGTCGTCGACCCGGTAGCCGATGTGGTGCAGCCCCTCGCCCCGCTTCTCGAGGTACTTCGCGACCGGTGAATCGGGCCGAGTCGGGGTGAGGAGCTGCACGTAGGAGTCGGCGACGCGCAGGAGCGCCTCTTCGACGCCGTCGCTCTCGACCACCTCGCGATGCGCGACTTCGACGCCGAAGGTGTCGCGGTAGTACGCGATCGCCGCTTCGAGGTCGTTGACGGCGATGGCAACGTGGTCGATCTCGGTGAGCTCGCTCATGCGTGACGCCGGAACAACGTGATCTCCGGGAGCAGCCGCTCACGCATCTCCGCGTCGGTGACACCGAGGCCCTCTTCGGGCGCGAGGCAAAGGATCCCGAGCTTCCCCTCGTGCTGGTTGTGGTGCACCTGGTACGCGGCTTCGGCGGTGTCGTCGAGCGAGAACACCTGCGACAGGGTCGGGTGAATCTTGCCTTCCGCGATGAGGCGGTTCGCCTCCCAGGCCTCGCGGTAGTTCGCGAAGTGGCAACCCTTGAGGGTCTTCAGGTTCATCCAGAGGTACCGGTTGTCGTACTCGATCACGAAGCCCGACGTCGCCGCGCAGGTGATGATCATCCCGCCGCGCTTCGCGACGAACACCGATGCGCCCATCGTCTGACGCCCGGGGTGCTCGAACACGATGTCGGGGTCGGTGCCGGCGAGCTCGCGGATCTTCTTGCCGAACCGCCGCCACTCGCCCGGGTCCTGGGTGGTGTCGTCGCTCCAGAACCGGTAGCCCTCGGCTTTGCGGTCGATCACGTGCTCGACACCCATCTCGTGCAGCAGCGCGGCACGTTCGGGTGAGGACACCACACCGACCGGCGTGCCGCCGCCGTTGAGCACGTACTGACACGCATAGGCGCCGATGCCGCCGCTCGCACCCCACACCAGCACGGTCTGACCCTGGGTCATCTGTGACCCGTTGGGGCTCACGATCATGCGGTAGCTCGTGGAGTTGGTGAGCGCGTTGACCGCGGCCTCTTCCCACGTCAGGTGCGCGGGCTTCGGCATCAGCTGATTCGCCTTCACGACGGCGATCTCTGCGAGCCCGCCGAAGTTGGACTCGAAACCCCAGATGCGTTGGTTGGCCGCCAGCATCGAGTCGTCGTGTGACGACGGGTCTTGGTCGTCGACGTAGTTGCAGTGCACGGTGACCGCGGCACCGGGCTTCCAGTTGCGCACTGCGGAGCCGACGCGCAGCACCACGCCCGACGCGTCGCTGCCCATCACGTGGTACGGCAGATCGTGGCGCGCGCCCCAGACGCTCTCCTTGCCGAGGCGCTTGAGGAACGCGAACGTCGGGAGCGGCTCGAAGATCGACGTCCACACGGTGTTGAAGTTGATCGAGCTCGCCATCACGGCGACGTACGCCTCGTCGGGTGCGAGCTCGGGCAGGGGCACGTCGTCGATGTGAGTCGACTTGCGCGGGTCCTTCTCGGGTGATGCAAGCCCGGCGAACATCTCCTGCTCGTCGGCCCGCACCACGGCTCCCCGGAACGACTGGGGCAGCTCGAGCGCGCCGATCTCGTCGGGGGGTGCACCTTGGACGATCGCGGCACGGATGGCGTCAGTCTGTGTCATGCCGTCGACGCTACCGGTCGGCTCGTTCAACGAACCAGCCCGGTTGCGGGCGCTCAATCCCGGCGAAGCGGACTCGTTGGCTCGTGCGCTGCTCCATTATCATCGGGCCAAAGCTACGTTTGCTGCTCGTATTGGAGGCCCCATGCCCGGCTCCGTGATCTTGTCGTCCGCCCGCACGCCGATCGGCAAGCTCGCCGGCGCGCTGGCCTCGTTCAGCGCCATGGATCTCGGCGCCTTCGCCATCAAGGCCGCGCTCGAGCGGGCCGGGGTGTCGCCCGAGCAGATCGACTACGTGATCATGGGCCACGTCATCCAGGCCGGGCAGGGCCAGATCACCGCCCGCCAGGCAGCGGAGCAGGCCGGCATCCCGATGACCGTGCCCGCCCTCACCGTCAACAAGGTGTGTCTCTCGGGCATCAACTCGATCTACCTCGCGGACCAGATGATCCAGGCGGGTGAGGCCGAGATCGTGGTCGCCGGCGGCATGGAGTCGATGACCAATGCGCCGTACCTCCTTCCCGGCGCGCGCAGCGGTTACCGCATGGGCAACGACGAAGTGGTCGACTCGCTGATCCACGACTCGCTGTGGTGCGCCTTCGACGCCATGCACATGGGTACCGGCACCCAGCAGTACACGGGCCAGGTCGGCGACATCACCCGCGAAGCGCAGGACGACCTCGCGGCGAAGAGCCACGAGCGCGCCGCGGCCGGCATCAAGGAAGGGCGCTTCAGCGAGGAGATCACGCCGGTTTCCGTTGCGCAGCGCAAGGGCGATCCACTCATCGTCGACACCGACGAGGGCGTGCGCCCCGGCACCACCACCGAGTCGCTCGGCAAGCTGCGCCCCGCGTTCTCGAAGGACGGCACGATCACTGCCGGGAACGCGTCGCAGATCTCCGACGGCGGTGCCGCCGTCATCGTGACGACGCCGCGAGAAGGCCGAGGAGATCGGCACCGCGCCGATCGCCGAGCTCGTGAGCTTCGGCATGGTCGCGGGGCCCGATCCTTCGTTGCTCACGCAGCCTTCGCGGGCGATCAAGCAGGCACTCGCGAAGAGCGACCTCTCCATCTCCGACATCGACCTCTTCGAGCTCAACGAGGCGTTCGCCGCGGTGGGGCTCGCGTCGATGAGCGACCTCGGGCTCACCGACGACATCGTCAATGTGAACGGCGGTGCCATCGCGCTCGGTCACCCGGTCGGCATGTCGGGCACGCGCGTCGTCGCGCACGTGATCAACGAGCTTCGGCGACGCGGCGGCGGACTCGGCGCAGCCGCATTGTGCGGCGGCGGCGGTCAGGGTGACGCCGCGATCGTGCGCACGCTCTAGTCGAAACACGTCCAAGACGACCGCGCGAACGCGCGGTCGCGCGGAGCACCAGAAACCGTGGCTTAAGGTTTCTCGGTGACCATGTACCCCCCACCGCCGACGGCGCCGAACCCGTACGCGCCGCAGCTGCGTCCGCTGGGTATCGGCGAGACACTCGACGCGGCCATCAAGATCTTCATCCGCAACTTCAAGGCGTTGGTGATCTGCGCCGCGGTCGTCGTCGTCCCGTTGCAGATCCTTGCCGCGTTCGTGCGGCTGTCGGCGCTCACCGACGCCACCACCACGACGACAACGAGCGGCGCGACAACAACCACCGTGGACACCGGGGCACTCGGTCTGCAACTCGCAGCGTTGCTCGTGACGACTGCCGTGCTCTTTCTTGCGCAGTTTCTGGCGACGGCCGTGTGCATGAAGGCCTCGAGCGACGCCTACCTCGGGCAGAAGGCCAGTGCCTCGTCGTCATTGCGGTTCGCGGCGCGGCGGCTTCCTTCGCTGCTGTTGCTCGGGTTGCTCGTTTGGGTGCCGATCTATATCGGACTCGGACTGTGTCTCGCGCCCGGGCTGTGGCTGCTCGCCTCCTGGGCGGTTGCGGTGCCCGCGTTGCTGATCGAAGGCGCCCGCGGTACCAAGGCGATCGGACGCTCATGGGCGCTGGTGCAAGGGCGACGCTGGCCCATCCTCGGCGTGCTGCTGCTCGCGTATCTCCTGTCATCTGTTCTCAGCAGCATCCTCGGCGTGGGGGTGCTGGGAGCCAGCGGCTTCGATACGAACTCGGCCACGTACGTCGTGCTGAGCACCATCTCCAGCGTCGTCACGACGTCGCTCACGGTGCCCGTGTACGCCACGATTGTCGCGTTGATCTACTTCGACCTGCGCGTGCGTCACGAAGGGTTCGACCTCGCCCTGCTTGCGCAACACGTCGGAGTCGCGACTCCCCCCGGCGGGTTTGCCGGGGGGCCCGGGGCGGCTCCGGTCCAGGGGTGGAATGCGCCACCGCAATGGGGCGCACCCCTCGCGCCGGCACCGTGGAATCCACCGTCCGGCGCGTCGCCGTGGAGCGACACACCACCGGCACCGCCGCCCGATCCGGGCGACCACCCACCTGCCGGGTGATCGCGCTCGCTGCGGCTCCATCGGCCGCCGTCGACCCCTCGGGCGCGCGGGACCGGGCGCGCCGGATCCTGAGCAACCACCGATATCAGCCGGCGAAGCTGCCGCGACCGTTCAAGGGTCCGCTGCAGTGGATCGCCGACCGGCTCGACGGTCTCAGCCCAGTGTGGGATGCACTCGCGCGGTTCTTTGCGTCGCCACTCGGATGGGTGGTCGCGATCCTGGTCGCGGGAGCCGTTGCGGCGTGGGTCGCGACGAGGATCGCGTCTCGGCCCGGGGTGGGGCCCGCCGCAACCGGCAATGCTGCCGACGACGCTCTCGCCGGGCTCGATGCCGACGCACTGGAGCGCGCGGCCGCCGATGCCGAGAAGAGCGGTGATCTCGACCTCGCGCTCCGCCTGCGTTTCCGGGCCGGGCTGTTGCGGCTCGACGCAGCGGGGGTCATCGAGCTCCGCCCGTCGCTCACGAGCGGGCAGGCTGCTCGCCGCCTTCGTCTCCGCACGTTCGACGAGCTTGCGATGGCGTTCGACGCCGTCACGTACGGGGGCCGCCCCGCGACGAAGCCCGACACCGACGCGGCGCGAACCGAGTGGCCGCACGTCGTGGCCGAGGCGTCCGCGAAATGAGCACGCCGGCAGCTCCTGCGACCGTCGTACCTTCATCGGGTCTCGCGGCGCGCCTGCGCGGTCTCGGGCCGATCCCACGTGCGGCGATCGTTGCGGTCGTGCTCGCCGTCATCATCGGCGTCGTGCTCAGTCTCGTTGACTCGGCCACTCGCAGCGCCGACACAACGGGCGCGCCGTCGTCGTCGCTGTCAACCGCGTCCGACGGGCTCGGCGCGTACGCCGATCTGCTCCGCCAGTACAACTTCGAGGTGGGCGACCTGCGTGGCCCGATCAAGCTCGAGCAACTGAGGCGCAGCGACACGGTCGTGCTGCTCGACGCCGAGCACGAACCGGCGCAAGCGGAGATCAGCACGCTGCGCAGGTTCGTCCTCGCCGGCGGACGGCTCATCGCCGGCGGCGGCGAGACGAGCGTCTGGTTGCGGGAGTTGACCGGCGGTGCACCTAAGTGGTCGCCGAGAGGCACCAAGATTGCGTTTCCGGTCGGTGATCCCAGCGGGTTGGAGGGCATCAAGGTGGTGCAGGCCGCGGGCGAAGGCTCGTGGTCGGTCTGGAACGACAGCGAGGCCGCACTGCGGAACCGGGGCATTGCCTTGATGAACACGGTGTCGTTCGGCTCGGGACAGATCGTGTACCTGGCTGACGCGTCGCCACTTCAGAACCGGCTACTCGCGAAAGCCGACAATGCGGCGCTCGGTCTCGACATCACCGGTGGGCCGGAACGATCCGTCCTCTTCGCCGAGGGGGCACACGGCTACGGCAACGCGACCGGGCTGTCGGCCGTTCCCGATCGCTGGCGCATTGCGCTCGTCGGCGGCACCCTCGCCGCGCTCCTCACGATGCTCGCGGCCGGCCGCCGGCTGGGCCCGCCGGAAGACGAGTCACGCGCATTGCCACCGCCGCGCCGCGCGTATGTCGATGCGATGGGCGTGTCGCTCGCGCGCACGGGTCAGCCGGCAGCCACGCTCGCTCCGTTACAGGACGCGGTACGAGATCGACTTGCCGCACGCGCCGGGCTGGATGCCGGCGCCACTGACGGCGACCTCCGGGCCGCTGCTGTGCGCTTCGGCTGGCCGGCCGAAGACATCGAGGCGTTGTCCGGTCCGCTTCGTGACGAACGGACGATTCTCGCGGCCGGCCACGCGCTGGCTCGCACATCCCGTGAAGGGGGAGACCGTTGAGAGAGCTCCGAGACCGCATCGCGCGCGAGGTGCGAAAGGTGGTCGTGGGCCAGGACGAGGTCGTCGACCTGTTGCTTGCGTCGATCGCAGTCGGCGGCCATGCGCTGCTCGAAGGCGTACCCGGCACTGCGAAGACCCTCCTCGCGCAACGCGATGTCGCGTGCACTGGGCGTCTCGTTCCATCGGGTGCAGTTCACCCCCGACATGCTGCCGTCCGACCTCATCGGCACGATGACCTTGCGCGGACAAGAGCTCGTGTTTCGGCCCGGGCCCGTCTTCAGCAGCTTGCTGCTCGCCGATGAGATCAACCGCACGCCGCCCAAGACGCAGGCCGCGCTGCTCGAGGCGATGCAGGAAGGCCAGGTCTCGGTCGACGGAGTCTCCCATCCGCTCCCTGACCCGTTCCTTGTCGTCGCGACGCAGAACCCGATCGAGTACGAGGGCACCTACCCCCTCCCTGAAGCACAGCTCGACCGGTTCCTCGTGAAGATCGACGTGGGCTATCCGTCACCAGCCGACGAGGTCGCGGTACTGCGGCTCGCGCATCGGGGCGTGACGCCGATCACGCTCGATGACGTCGAAGCCGTCGCGAGCGCCGACGATCTGCGGGCGGCGCGTGCCGACGTCGACGCGACGACCGCGACCGACGAGGTGATCGGCTACATCTCGCAGATCGTCCGGCGCACTCGGGAGCTCCCGAGCATCGAGTTGGGAGCGAGCCCCCGCGCCACGGTGCATCTGCTCGCGGCATCGAAAGCGTCGGCGCGCCTCAGTGGACGCACGTTCGTGACACCTGACGACGTGTCGTGGATGGCCCGACCCGTCCTGCGTCATCGGCTTATACTGCGAGCCGAAGCCGAGCTCGAACGGTACAGCCCTGACGACGCGGTGCGGGCCGCGCTCGCGGCGGTGCCCGTCCCCCGATGAATATGACCGTCCTGCTCGCGCTCGTCGTCGGCGCGGGCATCGTCATCGGGCTTGCGAGCGCCGCCGATCAGTGTGACGCGGCGCGCCGGACTGCTGTTGCTGGCCGCGTCACTGCTCGCGCTGGTGTTCGTGCCGGAGATCGCGCTCGTGTCGGCCTTTGCGGTCGGTGCCGCGTTCGTGGTGGATGCGTTCATGATCCGGCGGGCTCCGTCGGTACGCCGCGACATGTCGACCGTCCTCTCGCGCGGCGTCGCGTCACCGGTGCGTGTGGAATCCCGCCGGTCGCCGGGCGTGCGCGTGAGGCTGCGACAACCCCAGGTACCCGATATCGCGATCGAGCCGCCCGAGGGCACCGACGTGCTCGACGCCTCTGTCATCGCCCGGCGGCGCGGGCGTCACCAGCTCCCGCCGGTCGCCACCCGCACCGACGGACCGCTTCGCCTCGCCTCGTGGTACCGGGGTCGGAGCGACGCGACCGAGCTGCTCGTGTATCCCGACCTCCCTGCGGCCCGCCGGCTCGCACTCGCGGTTCGCCAGGGTCGCTTTCGTGACCCGGGGCGGCTCACCCGCGGTCCGCTCGGGCTGGGCACCGACTTCGAGTCGATCCGCGACTACTCGCCGGATGACGACGCTCGCCAGATCAACTGGCGCGCCACGCAGCGCATGGGCCGGCCGATGAGCAACCAGTACCGCGTCGAGCAGGACCGCGAGGTCGTATGCGTCATCGACGCCGGACGCCTGATGACCGCGCCGATCGGCACGCTCACCCGCCTCGACGCGGCGCTCGACGCGGTCGCCGCGGTCGCGTTCGTGGCGGATGAGGTCGGCGACCGCTGTGGCGCCGTCGCGTTCGACAGTGCAGTGCGCCGTCGGATTTCGCCGCGCCGAAGCGGCGGCGACGCGGTCATCCGCGCCATCATTCGACCTCGAGCCCACCAAGCTCGACGCCGACTATGAGCTCGCGTTCCGAACGATCGGAGGTGGGAAGCGTGCGTTCGTGCTGGTGCTCACCGACCTCCTCGACGAGGCTGCCGCGGACGCACTGGTCGACGCGGTCCCGGTGCTCGCACGGCGGCACATGGTCGTCATCGCGAGCGCAACCGACCCCGACCTGGCGCAACTGGTCGCGAACCCGCCGGCTTCGACAGCCGACGTCTACGCCGCGTCGGCCGCGCTCGAGGTGTTGAACGCCCGCGCCCGAGTTGCCGCACAGCTGCGCCATGCGGGTGCCCAGGTGCTCGAGGCGTCTCCGGAACGGCTTGCGACCGCGTGCGTGGGCGCGTACCTCAGGGCGAAGGCGCGGGCGCGACTGTGATCGGCCGCACGGGCTCCCACTCGGTAACGAGGTCGCTCGTCGGGGACGGCTCCGGCCGTTCGGCGCGGCCGCGCCACAGCACCAGGCCCCAGTAGAGGACGCCGAGCGACAACCCAACGGTGAGCACCGCCCCCAGGCCGAGGCCGGACGGGGTCACGAAGCCCTCCACGAGCCCGGCCACAACGAGCCACGGCATCGTGCCGATCACGACCTCGACCGCCGGGCGCGCCTCGGCAAAGAGGGCGTCGGCGCGCCGGCGCCGGCCGGGTGCGACCAGGGCCCAGCCCATGCGCATCCCCGCGGCGCTCGTCACGACGATGCAGGACAGCTCGAGCACGCCGTGGGCCAAGGTGAGCTGGAAGAACGGTTTGCCGTTGCCGGCCCAGATCGACAGCCCCGTGATCGCACCGAACAACACTCCCTGGTACACGAGCATCGAGCGCGGCACCGAGCCCGGCGGCGATGCCACCCGCGAAGGTGATGAACGTGACCTGGATGTTGTGGGTGAAGATCTGACTCGCGAACGCGCTCTCCTGGTCGGGTGTCAGGCCGAGGTCGGTGCCGTGCCGGGGTCGTGTGACCGACTGATACTGCGAGGGAACGACACCGCTGGCCGCGCCAGGGTCGCGCACCGCCCAGAACGCCGTGAGCACCCACGGCCCGAACAGCAACAGCGCCGACACCAACAACAGCGCGGGACGCTCACGCACGCGGCGCCAGTAGCCCGTCGTCACGAAGTGCACGAACGACATGCTTCGCCGTTCGCTGTCGTACACGAGCGGCCGCGCCCGACTCACGAGCCCTTCGAGCTGCGCAACGATCGGATGCCCCGGGTACTCCCGTCGCGCACGGCCGAGATCTGCCGCCGCGGCGCGATACAGGCTGCCGAGCCGCCGGACGCCATCGGGGCCGAGGCGCTCCACCCGGCGACCGGCCCCGTCGAGCAGCGCGCCGAGCTCCGCCCATCGTTCCTGGCGTTCGGCGACGAAGCGGTCCTGGTTCACGTCACCATTGTCTACCGTCTTGGCGATGACCTTTGACGACCGGATGACCATCAGCACTCCCGAGGGCATCGACCTCGAAGTGGTGCTGGCCGGCCTCGGTTCCCGTTTCGCCGCCGGCGCGTTCGACACGTTCATCCAGCTGGTGCTGCTGTTCGTGTTCTCGCTCGTGTTCCTCGGCGAAAGCGGGAGCGGGCTGAGTCAGGCCGTGTTCTACGTGCTGGCGTTCATCGTGCTCTTCGGTTACTACGTCATCTTCGAGACGCTCAACCGTGGGCGCACGCCCGGCAAGGCGATTGGAGGGCTGCGGGTCGTGCAGTCGGGCGGTCAGCCGGTGGGCTTCATGGCGAGCGCGCTTCGCACCATCGTGCGACTGGCCGACGGGTTCATCATCCTCACGTTCTTCCTCGTGCCGGTGGGCATGGTCAGCATTCTCGCCACGAAGAAGAACCAGCGCCTCGGCGATCTCGCTGCCGGCACGGTCGTGATCCGCGAGCCGCGGGCGCGCGCGGCGCCGATCCTCGCGCCCGCCCCGTGGATGCAACCGCCGCCCCCGTCGATGCCGCCGCCGAACGCTCCGTACATGCAGTGGGACGTCAGCGCGGTCACCAACGACGAAGAGGCCGTCATCCGCCGGTTCCTCGATCGGCGCATGACGCTCGACCCCAACGCCCGACTGCACCTCGCAACCGATCTCGCGGCACGGTTGCACCCGAAGATCGCCGGCGCCCCCACCAACTGGTATCCGGAGGCGTTCCTCGAAGGTGTGGTCGCCGCCAAAGACGCCCGCCGCTGACGCCTAGGATCGCCCCGTGCACACTGGACACACTCCGGCGATGCCGGCGGCGACGAGGGCAAAGACGGCGATCGACTTGCGGCTGCTGCGCCCGGTCGCGGCCCTCATGCTCGGTGCGGCGATCGTGAGACCGATGATTCCGCACCAGCCGGGACTGCCCTGCCCGCTGCGCACGCTCACCGGCGTGCCGTGCCCGATGTGTGGCATGACCCGCAGCGTGACCTCGGCGGTGCACTTCGACTGGGTGGCGTCGTTGCGGTACAGCCCCGGAGGCGTGCTCGTCGTGCTCTTCGCGGTGGTCCTGCTTGCAACGTGGCTCGCCGGATGGCGACCGCAGCGCATATCCATTCCCGCGTGGGTGCTGCCCGCAATACTTGGCGTGCTCTGGAGCTACCAGCTCTTCAAGTACTCGACCGGACGACCGCTCTGACGCGCGTCGCCTGACGGGAAGCTCGTCTGACAGGGAAGGGAGCCCCCATGTCACAAGTGCCGCCACCTCCGCCACCTCCGCCACCTCCGCCGCCTCCGCCACCACCACCCGGCGGATACATGCCGCCCGGGCAGCCGATGCGGCCCGTGGGCCCATCAGGTCCGCGGGCCGGTTTCTGGATCCGGTTCGTGGGACTGCTCATCGACGGCTTCATCACGTCGATCCCGGGATGGCTCGTCGGCGTGGCATCAGGGTCGACCTTCGGCGTCTACGGGATCAGCTCGCTCGTGGGCCTCGCCTACTCGGTGTACTTCATCGGGAGCCCGAGCGGTCAGACGATCGGGATGAAAGCGATGAGCATCCGCGCGATCGACGCGCAGACCGGCGGGCAGGTCGACTACAGCAAGGCCTTCATCCGCTGGCTGGTGGCGCTCGTGTCAGGTCTTGCTTGCGGGCTCGGTTACCTCTGGATGTTGTGGGATCCCGAGAAGCAGACGTGGCAGGACAAGGTCGCCGGCACGTTCGTGGTGCCGACGAGCGCATACCCCGTGGCGAACTGGCCGGGTTGAGCAACCGTGTGACCATGCAAAAGCGGCGGCCCGTCGGGCCGCCGCTTTGCGTTGCGTGAGAATCGGTTACGCCGGCCAGACCGCGCCGCGGCGCTTCCAGTATTCGTTGAGGGCGTTCTGCACTTTGACGACCCAGATGATGAAGCCGACCAACGGGATCAAGTTCCAGAACCCGGTGACGCCTCGTACCGGCTTCTCCTGGCCGGCGCGCTCATACATGTTGCCGACCTCGGACGGGATCAGGAACCAGTTGACGACCCCGATGATGATCCCGATCACCAGCCCGACGACGCCGCCGACGCCCTCGCCGCTGTGGTCCTTCATCTCTTGGAACACTTTGTACGTCCAGTACAGGAAGTAGATCCCGCACGTGACGAGCGACAGCAGGATCACGGTCACCGGTGAACGAAGCGTGCCGACCGCGCCGTAGGGCGCTGGTGCCGCGGCTGGCGGCGGTGGTGTTGTGGCCATCGGGGCTCCAATCGTGTGTGCGCCGCCGGTTGGCGGACGTGTGTGCGCCGCCGGTTGGCGGACGTGTGTGCGCCGCCGGTTGGCGGACGTGTGTGCGCCGCCAGTTGGCGACAAACCGCTATTGACCGGTTGGGAGTCTCGCACTTACGGTCAACCCGTGCTGACTACCACATCCCGTTCGCCCGAGGAGGGCCTGCATGTCTGAACAGTGGGGTTTTGAGACCCTCATGATCCACGCCGGCGCCGAGCCCGACCCCACCACGGGAGCCCGGGCGGTGCCGATCTACCAGACCACGAGCTTCGTGTTCCGCGACACCGACCACGCCGCGGCCCTTTTCGGCCTCGAGGAGCTCGGCAACATCTACACCCGGATCATGAACCCGACCCAGGCGGTGTTCGAAGATCGGATGACCGCGCTCGACGGTGGTGTCGGCGCACTCGCGACCTCGAGCGGCCAGGCGGCGCAGGCGGTCGCGCTGCTCAACCTGGCCGAGAACGGCGGCCACATCGTCTCGTCGGCCTCGCTGTACGGCGGCACGTACAACCAGCTGCACTACACGTTCCCGAAGCTGGGCATCGAGGTGAGCTTCATCGACGATCCCGACGACCTCGACGCGTGGCGCGCCGCGATCCGTCCCAATACACGCGCGTTCTACGGCGAGACGATCGGCAACCCGAAGGGCGACATCCTCGACTTCGAGGGCATCGCTGCCATCGCGCACGAGGCGGGGATACCGCTCGTCGTCGACAACACGGTCGCGACCCCGTATCTCTGTCAGCCGTTGCGACACGGCGCCGACATCGTCACGTACTCGGCGACCAAGTTCATCGGCGGGCACGGCACCTCGATCGGCGGGTTGATCGTCGACGGCGGCAAGTTCGATTACGTCGCGAGCGGTCGCTTCGCGAACTTCACCGAGCCCGACCCGAGCTACCACGGGCTCGTGTTCTCGGAGCTGCCCGAGGCGTTGCGACCCGCGCAGTACATCTTGAAAGCCCGGCTCCAGTACCAGCGCGACATCGGTCCGGCGATCTCGCCGTTCAACGCATTCCTGTTCCTGCAGGGGCTCGAGACCCTCAGCCTGCGCATGGAGCGTCACTGCGAGAACGCGCTCGCGGTCGCGAAATGGCTCGAAGCGCGTGACGAGGTGGAGTGGGTCGCGTTCCCGGGCCTCGACTCGAGCCCGTGGAAGGCGCGAGCGGAGCAGTACCTGCCGCAGGGTGCGGGCGCCATCCTCGCGTTCGGCATCAAGGGCGGGCTCGAGGCAGGCAAGAAGTTCGTCGACAGCCTCGAGCTGTTCAGCCACCTGGCCAACGTGGGTGACGTGCGCAGCCTCGCGATTCATCCCGCGTCGACGACACACTCGCAGCTCTCCGAAGGCGAGCAGATCGCGACCGGCGTCACGCCGGACATGGTGCGTCTCTGCGTCGGTGTCGAGACGCTCGACGACATCCTCGCCGACCTCGAGGCCGGGTTCCGGGCAGCCAAGGGAGCCGGGTGACCGACGGGTCTTCACCCGTTCCGGCAAGTGGTGCCTGGCGCCCCGGCGATGAGCCGGGGCGTCGGCAGTTCCGCACATTGTTCGGCGCGCGTCCGCATGTGCTCGACGCCGGCGGACGTCTCGCACCTGTCGAAGTCGCGTTCGAAACCTGGGGTGAGCTCGATGCGCGTGCGTCCAACGCGGTGCTCGTGTTGCACGCGCTCACGGGCGACAGTCACGCCGCCGGCCCATCCGGTCCCGGTCATCCCCAGCTCGGTTGGTGGGATGCGCTGATCGGTCCGGGTCGGGCCGTGGACACCGAGCGGTTCTTCGTGGTGTGTCCCAACGTCCTCGGCGGCTGCCAGGGCACCACTGGCCCGGCCACGCTCGCCGCCGACGGCAAGCCCTACGGCTCCCGGTTCCCTCCCATCACCATTCGCGACCAGGTGGTGGTCGAGGCCGCGCTCGCCGACACGCTCGGCATCCAGCGATGGGCGGGGGTAGTCGGCGGGTCGATGGGCGGCATGCGCGTGCTCGAGTGGGCCGTGAGCCTTCCGGAACGGGTGGCGCGCGCGGCGATCATCGCCGTCGGTGCGACCGCGACCGCCGACGAGATCGCTCTCTGCTCGTTGCAGGTGCGAGCGATCGAGACTGATCCGAAGTTTCGGGGCGGCGACTATTACGACGCCGCGCCGGGCGACGGCCCCCACCTCGGCCTCTCGGTGGCGCGGGGCATCGGTCACCTGAGCTATCGCTCCGAGTTGGAGCTCGACGAGCGGTTCGGCCGCGGTCATCAAGGTGACGAGAATCCCTTCGAAGGCGGCCGGTACGCGATCGAGTCGTACCTCGAATACCACGGTGAGAAGCTCGCGCGCCGTTTCGACGCGAACACCTACGTCGTGCTCAACCGGGCGATGAACCACCACGACGTCGGTCGCGGCCGCGGTGGCATCGAGGCTGCACTTGGTCGCGTCACGTGCGACGTCACGCTGGCGGGCATCTCGTCAGATCGGCTCTATCCACTGCGGTTGCAGTACGAGCTTGCCGACCTCATCCCCGCGCGAGCGATGTGCAGGTAATCGATTCGATCGCCGGCCACGACGGCTTCCTCACCGATACCGAAGCCATCGGCAAGGTCCTCGGCCGCGCCCTCGCTTGACCGTCGCTCGTCACCGTCGCGCGGCAGCGCTCAGGTACCGACTTCCCGACGGCCCTCGAGCGCGCGGCCGAGCGTGACCTCGTCGGCGTACTCGAGGTCGCCGCCGACCGGCAGGCCGCTGGCGATGCGCGTCACTTTGACGTCCAGCGGCTCCAGGAGACGCGCGAGATACATCGCGGTGGCTTCCCCCTCGATGTTGGGGTTGGTCGCGAGGATCACCTCGGCGACACCCTCGTCGGCGATGCGCACGAGCAACTCCCGGATGCGGAGCTGTTCCGGCCCGACGCCTTCGATCGGAGAGATCGCTCCCTGCAACACGTGATACCGACCCTTGAACTCCTGCGTGCGCTCCACCGCGACGATGTCGCGCGGTTCCTCGACGACACAGAGCAGCGACGCGTCACGCCGTTCGTCGCGGCAGTACGCGCAGAGCTCGCCTTCGGCGATGTTGAAGCACCGGGTACACCAGGCAATGCGCGCCTTGGCTTCTGTTATCGCGTGCCGCGAGTCGATTTGCATCTTCGGACGCGGACTTCAAGATGTAGAACGCGATGCGCTGCGCCGACTTCGGCCCGACGCCGGGAAGGCGCCCGAGCTCGTCGATCAGCTTCTGGACAGGCCCTTCGTAGGTTGCGCTCACGGATCGACGCGCTAGCCGAGCATTCCGCCGAGACCACCGAGGTCGAGCCCGGCGGTCAGCGGTCCCATGCGCTCGGCCTGGAGTGCCTGCGCGCTCCGCATCGCCTCGGTGACCGCCGCAACCACGAGATCTTCGAGCATCTCGACGTCGTCGGGATCGACGACCTCCGGCGCGAGCTTCACCGACTGCAGCTCTCCCGTGCCGGTAACCACCGCGCTCACGACCCCGCCGCCAACCGAGGCTTCGACGGTCTCGGTTGCGAGCGAAGCTTGCGCGGCAGCCATATCGGCCTGCATCTTCTGCATCTGCTGCATCATCTGATTGAGCTGCTTCTGGCTGGGCACGATCGGCTCCTCACGCGCTAGTCGCGCGGACGTTCCTCGACCACGCTGGCCCCGAACTGGTCTTCGAGCATGCTCACCGAATCTACCGCCCGCTCTGCCGCGGGCAGGTCGACCAGATCCGCCGGATCGCCGAGCTCCTCGTCGTCAACGACGCTGAGGGCGGGCGGGGGCCACGACGATTCCGACGAGCTCGACGGCACGACGTCGCGCGACATGTCTGCCGGCACCGCGAAGTCGTGCGCGACCAGGGTGAAGCGCAAGCTTCGGCCGAGCCGTCCCGACAATGCTTCTCGGATCGCCTCGGCGTTGCGCTTGAAGCGCGGCTTCGCGACCTCGACGAGTCGCGGCGGAACGCCGAACACGATCACGTCGGCGTCGACCGAGAGCGGCTGCGCCTCCTGCACTGCACTGCGCGTCGCGACCGGGAGCTCGGGCAGTGTCGCAGCCCACGCGAGGATCACGTCGTCGAGCACGAGCGCCGGTGCATCACTCACGGCTGCCTCCGGCGCTGCAGCGCGCGGTCTCGGCTGGGGTTGCGGCTCCGGCTGGGGCTGTGGCTCGGGCGGCGGCCCGGCAGCGCGCGGTCTCGGCTGGGGTTGCGGCTGTGGCTGCGGCTGTGGCTCCGGGGGCGGCCCGGCAGCGCGCGGTCTCGGCTGCGGCTGCGGCTGCGGCTGTGGTTGCGGCTCGGGCGGCGGTCCGGCGCTCGGCTTCGTGCGCCCGGCCGGTTTTGCCTTGCGCAGCGCGCCCAGCGTGGTCGCGGGTCCGGTCGGCGGCAATCCGACCGCAGCGTCGGGGTCGTCATCGCGCTCGGGAGCAGGCCGGGCCTCCGCCGGTGTTGTGCGCGCACGAACTCCGCCGGTGCGCTCGAGCCGGTCGACTCGATCAGCCAACGCCTGGAGCGGCGGCCCCGCATCGCGACGCGCGAGTCGCACGAGAGCTACCTCGAGCACCAGTTGCGGGTCGGCGGCATCGGTGCCGCGCATGTCGACAACCGCTTGCCCAAGCGTCTCGATCGCCCGGACCAGCAACGGGTTTCCCAACGCGCGTCCGAGCTCGTCGAGCCGCGCAAGCTCGTCGTCGGGAGCATCAATGCGCACCCGTCCCGCGCCCGCCGTTACGAGGAACGCGTCGCGCGTCGCACGCAAGAGATCTTCGGCGACGCGTCGCGCGTCGTGGCCGGCATCAAAGAGCACGCTGACGCCCGCCAATGCGCCGGCCGGATCCTCCGCGGCAATTGCCTCGAGCACCGCGGCGCGCAACCCGAACGGTGTGCGGCCGAAGAGCCCGGCCACGGTCGCGGTGTCGATGCGCTCCGCCCCGTGGGCAAGCACCTGGTCGAGCAACGAGAGCGCGTCGCGGGCCGAGCCGCCCGCGGCGCGGGCGATGAGCGGTAGAGCCTCGGGATCCGCTTCCACGCCCTCGCGCGCCAGCACATCCGCGAGGTGCCCCGTCAGCTGCAGAGGTGTCAGGAGCGTAAACTCGAAGTGCTGCGTGCGCGATCGAATCGTCGGCAGCACCTTTTCCGGGTTCGTCGTCGCAAGCACGAACACCACGTGACCCGGCGGCTCCTCCAGTGTCTTGAGCAACGCGTTCGACGCCGCCGCGCTCAGCATGTGCACCTCGTCGATCAGGTACACCTTCTTCGTGGTGGTCGGGCCCACGCCCAGGTGCACGCTGTCGGTGAGGTCGCGGATGTTGTCGACGGAGTTGTTGGACGCGGCATCGAGCTCGAAGAGGTCGAGGAACCGGCCGGCGGCGACGCCGACACAGTTTTCGCACGTACCGCACGGCTCGCCGTCGGCGCCGAGCGCGAGACAGTTGAGGCCTTTGGCGAGAATGCGCGCGGTTGTGGTCTTGCCCGTGCCGCGCGGACCGGAGAAGAGATACGCGTGTCCGACGCGGCCGTCTTTCACTGCGTTGCGCAGCGCCGCGGTCACGTGCTCCTGGCCGACGAGCTCGCCGAACGTCTGCGGGCGGTGTTTACGGTAGAGCGACTGGTACTCGGCCATCGGTCCGGATGCTACCGATGCCACGCCCTCGACGGACCGGGCGCCCGATCGAAACATTGCGCCGGATAGGCTGCCGGCGCAGACCGTGCTAGGTGGGGAGCTCGTGGTTCCCTGTACCCCCAATCCACGTTACGAGGGGCTGAACTCCCGGCCGAGGCTCGGGCTGCCGTGAGGATGGCGCCCTGCACGCGGCGATGAGGGCCGGGTCCTGCGCAACGGGATCTCGTGAACCGAGTCAGGTCCGGAAGGAAGCAGCTCTCAGCGGGCCCTCCCGGGTGCCGCAGGGCAGCCTGGCCTGAGCTGGCGACGGGGAAATGCGCCTCGCGGCACCGGTGTCGACGTCGGGTGCACGGTCTGCATGTTCATGTTCCGGAGGGATGCGAGAGCGGCCGAATCGGCACGCTTGGAAAGCGTGTGTGGGGCAACTCACCGTGGGTTCGAATCCCACTCCCTCCGCGCAGCGAGGAGCGGGCGCGATGAGCGCAGACGATGACCCTCAGCGGTATGTGCGCCTCGATGTGTCGGCCGTTCGCTCTCTGGGCGCATACATCGCCAAGCAATGTCCCGTGGTCGCGCAAAACCGTCACGACCCGACGATCACCGCCGAACCCGCTCCACCGTCGGAGGCGGTCGAACGTCGGTTCGCTGCGGGGCGGCTCTTCGAAACTGAAGTCATCCAACAGCTCCGCGAGGCGTGGCCCGATCTGGTCATCGTTGCGCCCGAGTCACCGTCGCCGGCTGAGACAACGCTGGCGGCGATGGGCGACGGCGTGCAGGTTGTCGCGGGAGGCCACCTTCCCGACGACACCGCCGGACATCGCGTGGGCAGACCCGACGTGCTCGTCAGGGACGGGCCTGCATTAGGACCCAACGGCCGGTGGGCGTATCTGCCCGTTGACATCAAGCATCACTTGACATTGCAGGACGATCCGGGAGGTGCATTCGGCCCCGCAAGCTGCTCGGCGTTCCACTCGCCGTCCAGAACAGACGCGGAGGCGCTCCCCGATCGCTGGTCGCGCAAACGTCCCGAAGATGTGATGCAACTCGCGCACTACTGGCGCATGCTCGAAGCGTGCGGCCACGCCGCCGAGGGGATTCGCGTCGGCGGCATCATCGGGGTGGAGTGCATGATCACGTGGCTCGACCTCGACCTGCCGGTCTGGCGCGATGGAGGGAAAGCTCGGTCGAGCTTCGATCGCTACGACTTCGAGTTCGCGTTCCGTCTCGACATCATCGCCCGCGCGATGGAGCAAGGCAGCGCCGATGCCGAACCGCGGCTCGTCGTCCCGCTGTTCAAGAGCGACTGTGCGGAATGTGAGTGGCGCGATCTCTGTGTTCCGAGACTCGAGGAAACAGACGACGTGACGCTGGTCCCGAAGGTCGGCTATGTGCAATGGCGGATGCACGTCGCCCGAGGCGTCACGACGCGTCGAGAGCTCGCCGCACTCGACTGGCGAACCGCGACCCTCATCGACCAGGGCGTCGATGTCGCCCGCTGGCTCGACCAGGCCGAGGGGTTGCCCGACGACGCCTCCATCGGCGACGTCCGCATTCGGGCGCCCAAGCAACGCCAGACCCTGCAAGCCGCCGGCGTTCGAACCGTTGGGGAGTTGCGGTGCCTCGATGCGCAAACCGCCAAGTACTCCGACGCGTCGTTGAGCTCGCTCGCGAAGTCGATCGACCTCGCACGCGTCGGGCTCGCCGGCGAAGTCGTGAGAGCACGCGGTGTCGATTCGGTAATCGTCCCGAGAGGAGACATCGAGCTCGACATCGATCTCGAGTGTTACGGCGAACGCGTCTACCTCTGGGGTGTGCTCACGTCACGACGGGGATCTGAGGAGAGCTACGAGTCGTTCGTCACGTTCGGCGAGCTCGACGACGAACACGAATGCGAAGTCTTCCGGCGCTTCTGGGCCTCGATCACAGACTTGGGCGCAGCCGCCGCAGCCGCACAACTGACGCTCCGCGCGTACTGCCACAGTGCAGGCACCGAAAACCGATTCCTGCGATCGGCGGCTCGGCGTTTCGCCGGAATGCCGGCAGTGCCGGACCTCGACGAGGTTGATGCGTTCATCAACGGCGACGAATGGGTCGACATGCGCGTCTTCGTCGGTGATCACCTGATCACGCCGGTCGGGACCGGCCTCAAAGTGCTCGCGCCGTACGCAGGCTTCAGGTGGCGGGACGACGACCCCGGCGGGGAGCAGTCTCTCAACTGGTACGAGCTCGCCGTCGCCGATCCCGACGAATCGATTCGGGCCGAGAACCGAGAGCGGCTGGTCGCGTACAACGAAGACGATTGCCGAGCGATGCTGGCTCTTCGCGCCTGGCTCACGAACGAGGGCGGCAACCTGCGATCCATCGAAGACCTCCCACGCCCCACGTGACGGGCACACTCCCCACCGTGTGAGACATTGAGGGGAACGAGGAGCGGTTCGATGCGCGAGATGACACACGAGGAGTGGCGTGCCTTCGTGCTCGAAGGCACGCGGACCGGGAAGCTCGCCACGACGCGCGGCAAACGGACATCCGCACGTCGCACCGATCTGGTTCACGCTCGACGGCGATGACGTGATCTTCACGACCGGCGAAGGCACTGCGAAGGGCAAAGCGCTCGCGCGCGACCCGTGGGTGTCACTGTGCGTCGACGACGAACGACCGCCGTTCTCGTTCGTCGTCGTGGAGGGTACGGCGACCATCACCCACGATCCCGACGAGCTGCTCCGGTGGGCGACGGCCATCGGGGGCCGCTACATGGGTGGCGACGCGGCCGAGGCCTTCGGACGGCGCAATGCCGTGCCCACGGAGCTGCTCGCGCGGGTCACACCGACGAAGGTGATCGCCCGCGCCGCGATTGCGGACTGATCCGGTGGAAGCCGGCCCGCTCGACACGCTCATGGCGGTCGCGCTCGACGAGGCGCGCGCGGCGGTAGACCATGACGACGTACCGATCGGCGCGGTCGTTGCCCGTATTGACACCGGCGAGATCGTCGCGCGGCGCCACAACGAACGCGAGCGTGCGAACGATCCCACCGCGCACGCAGAGATCCTGGCTCTCCGTGATGCCGCGCGGGCCGTCGGCAGCTGGCGCCTCGATGGTCACGCGCTGGTGGTGACGCTCGAACCGTGCCTCATGTGCGGAGGCGCCGCGGTCGCCGCGCGCCTCGATGTGGTCGCGTTCGGGGCCGTCGATCCCAAGGCGGGCGCGTGCGGAAGTCTGTACAACGTGCTCGTGGATCCGCGGCTCAATCACCAGGTGAAGGTCGTCGACGGCGTGCGTACGGCCGAGTGCGGCGCGTTGCTCCGCGAGTTCTTTACCGCCAGGCGCTGAGCGACCGGCCGTTACACTCCCGCCCGGAGGGATGCGAGAGCGGCCGAATCGGATGGTCTCGAAAACCATTGTGGCGCAAGTCACCGTGGGTTCAAATCCCACTCCCTCCGCCATTCCAAAAGTGACGGACATCGCTTATACCATGGGTCTCCCACCACGCGAGAGTGCAGCTCAAAGCGCTACGCCGACCGAATGAAGGGGCTCACTCCGCAGCGCGAAGGTTGCGGAGTGCAATCCGCGTGCCAGTTGGAACGGCGCACGTAGCCGCCTTCAGGTGAAGGGAAGACGAGTCCCTCCTTGCCTGGCTCGGCGACTCACTCATGTGAATCTCCAGGGCGCGAAGAACTTCCTCCGGGATGGTGACGGTCCTGCTCCCAGCCTTCGTCTTCGGGGGGCCAACGACCAAGTCGCCTCCGTCAGGCTTTGCGCACGGACTCGGGACGCCAGGCAACTTGCAGGGACTGCTCCGGATGTCATCTCTGGCAACTCGCAAGACATGTTCTCGTCGCGACGAATCTCGCTAGGGTCGCATGCTCACGAGGTGCCGATACGACATGGCTGTCTCGCGCCGTCGTTCGAGAATCTCGGAGGCTCCTTTCATCGTGAACGAATCGGAAGCGATGATCGACGACGCGCTGTCGTTAGCCGCCCCTTCTGCCGGTCCTACGGATGGATGGTTGTGCGACGTGGGGCTATGGCTCGGCATGTGGACACCCTTTGTCATCGTGGCGGGGCTGCGCGCCCGAATCAGCTGGTTTCCGATTGGGGATCAGGCTGTCCTCGACATGCGGGTGCGTGGGCTGCTACACGGCCACGACATTCCTCTCGTCGGGGCCTTCTCGCGCTTCGGTTGGAGCCATCCCGGTCCTATCTGGTTCTACGTGCTTGCACCATTTCGCGCTGTCGCCGGAACAGACGGCCTGCTCGGGGGATCGATCTTGTTGTTCGGTGCAGGGATCGCAACGTTGCCCGTTGTCGTGCGGCGCCGGTATGGAGTGGGTGTCGCAACGGTCGCCGTCCTGTTGACTGTGCCTGCGCTGATGGCGGCCGGTTCTTTCACGATCCTGGTTCCATGGAATCCGCATCTTGCCTTCGCATGGCTGCCGGTCTTCCTCGTTCTCGCGCTCGCTTCGATCGACCGGCCCAGCGACCTCGGACCCGCAGTGTTCCTCGGCGGCGTGCTTGTGCAACTCCACGTTGGGTACGTGGCGATCGTCGCTTTGGCACTGGCCCTTGCCGTTGTCGTAATCGTGCGCCGCAACGGCACGTCGGAGATCGGTCATCGTGCGCGGCGTGGGTCGAACCTGGCTGATCGGGACAGGGCTGCTGTATGTCCCGCCGCTCATCGAACAAGTGACGCACGGAGTGCACGGCAATATCAGAGAGCTTGCGAAGTTCGCCGTTGCGCCTCCGCATCATCTCGGTGGACCGACGGGATTCGCTTACGCCGCCGGGACACTCGGTGGCGTCCTACGCTGGCCGCCGACCGGCCTCGGCGGTTCGGGCGAATCGATCGGACGCTTCACTGGATATTTGATTCCTGATCCGGCGTGGACTGCGCTGCCGATCATCGTGTCGATCGTGGCGATCTATCTGCTTGCGCGCCGATCACGTGTCCGAAAGGTTGGTGACGCGCTCCTGTTCGCGGGCGTGGTGTTCTGCGCCGCGTTCGCTTCGGCGAGCCGTGTGATCGGTGAACGCTGGCCTTATCTCTTCACGTGGCGTTTCGCGGTCGTGTGGTTCGTGGTTGGGGTCGCGGTTGTCGGAGCTTCAGGGTTATGCCAGCAGCGCCATCCGATCGCGGGTGCGCCTCGCAAGCGTTCCCGTACGACGAACCTGTTTCGCTGGTGCGGATTGGCGGCAGCCTTGATCGTGCTGGGTATCGCGGTTGTTGCAAAGTCAGTATCCGCACCGCACGGACACATCCTTCCCTTCGAACCGGCAACGGAGCGGCTCGCAAATAAAGTGCTTGCTACGCGCCGCCCAGACGGGGTTGTCGAGTTCGTGCGATTCGATCGCTCAGTCGCCGGTGTGGCCGATGGCGTTATGAACAGGCTCGACGAGAAGGGATGGCGGGTGGGAGCACCGTCGGAGCTCGCGTACGAGTACGGCGACACCCACGCCATCTCCAACCATTCTGCGAGTCAAATATGGTTCATCTCAGAAACCAGCGTGGGCACGACGCTTTCCGGTGCGGTACCAGGCGCGCACGTCCTTGCGATGGTTACGCCACTATCAAAATTGGAGGACCGCGAGCTAGCACACCTCCAGCGTCAACTTATTGCCCGCATGCGCGGCACTGGACACTTTGAACTCTTCCCGGCAGTGGGCTATGAGCTGGGCGTTCTTGCAGTTGCCCATCGTATGGATACCACGGGCATCGACATGGGTCGCCTCGCCGAGTTGAACGCCAAGGTCGCTCGGTCGCCCGTCGGCCGTTTCGCCGTAACAATCGTGCCAGTCGGTACGCCGAGCGATCCGCTCAGCCTCGCCAAACAGCTCCCCACCAACACTGTGGAGAGCTGGCGGTAACCACCGTGATCCAGACCTCGGTCTGTTCGCGCGGATGGCGGTCGCGCTCGGCGCCCGCCGCGGGGAACTAGCGGCGCTGCGGTGGACCGACACCGAGCTGGGGACCGGGCTCGTGCACGTCAGACGTGCAATCATCAGCGGCGACGACGACGGCTCGGGACAGCGCCGCGGCGCTCGTCTGGTCACGAAGGACACGAAGACACACGCCGAGCGGACCGTCGCCGTTGATCCGACAACCGTGCAGGCGCTCCGCAGCATGCGGAGCCGGCACGTCGAAGACGCGTTGGCGTGCGGCATCGCGTACCCGGCGGACGCGTATCTCTGGCGCGACAACGTCGAGGGAACGAGACCTCGACCTCCGGATCGATTCAGCTACGACTCGGTGCAGATCGACAAGGCGGTTGACGACGGCGCGCACGTCCGGTTCCATGATCTGCGGCACTTCCACGGCACGATGCTCGTCGGTGCGGGTGTGCCGCTCCCGTCGGTGCGGGACCGTCTCAGGCACTGGAGTGTGCTGGTGACCGACATCTACGTCGACGGGCGATCCGAGTGGGACCTGGGGTCCGCCGAGATCATGGGCACCGTGCTCGACGCCGGCTCGTCGCCCTCTCCCTCACGGTGAATCCATGACACCGTCCGCATCAACGACAGCTTGCGGCTCGTCTCGCCGAGCGCGCTGCCGCAGCCGGACTGAGCCCTGGGGAGCTACCGGCGCGGCCGCTCCCGCAAGACCTCGGTGCGCCATCCGGAGCCCCGCGTCGTCGACGCCAGACGCAGCGTTCCGTTTCTTCGACGCCGGCAACTCGCAAGAGTTCCGCGGGCGCGCGGCTGACGATCTCCTCGCTGAGGGGTTCGGGCGGTAGCGTCACTCGTGTGACGGCGTGTCGTTTGGGCAAGATGAGAGCGCGATGGCGCGGCCCAGAGTGACGGTTGTACGCCCCGGCGGCGTTGTAGACGTCGACACAGGCGAGAGGACCGACGGTGGGTATGTCCGCGTCGAAGGTCGTCGGATCGTCGACGTTGGCACGGGCCGCGGCTCGTTCGCCGATGCCGACGACGTCTTCGAGCTCCCCGAGCTCACGTTGATCCCCGGGTTGATGGACATGGAGGTCGACCTCCTCCTCGGCGGGCCGGGAGCGGGGCTCATGGACCCTGTGTGTACCAATCCGGTAAAGATGACGCTGCGCGCTGCGGTGAACGCCAAGCGCACGCTCCTCGCCGGGTTCACGACGGTGCGCAACCTCGGTCTGTTCGTCAAGACGGGCGGCTATCTGCTCGACGTCGCCTTGTCCGAGGCGATCGAGGCCGGCTGGATCGAAGGCTGTCGGGTCGTACCCGCTGGGCACGCGATCGTCCCGACAGGGTCGCACCTCGACCCCAGTGCTCAATCTGGTCTCGCACCGCACATCATGCCGCTCACCGTTGAGGAAGGCGTGGCCGACGGAGTTGACGCGGTGCGTCGCGCTGTGCGCTATCAGATCCGCTACGGTGCCAAGGTCATCAAGTGCTGCGCGTCGGGAGGCGTGCTCGCCTCAGACGCCCCGTGGGACGCCCCGCAGTATTCCGCTGACGAACTGGCCGTGATTGCGGACGAGGCGCACCGCCGCGGCCTCAAGGTGGCGGCCCACTGCCACGGTGACCGCGCCGTCAATGCGGTACTCGATGCCGGTATCGACTGCATCGAGCACGGTTTCATGATCACCGACGCGACGATCCAACGGGTCGTCGACACCGGCGCGTTCCTGGTGTCCACGAACGCGCTCGCCGAGAACTGGGACGTCTCCGACAACTCAGAGGGGCTGCAGGCCGGCGCCGTCGACGTGTTCCCTCTTGCGAAGGAGTCCCTGTCCAACGCCATTGCGGCAGGGGTCAGGATCGCATGCGGGAGCGATGCTCCCGCGATCTGGCACGGTCGCAACGCCGAGGAGTTAGTCGTGCTCGTGAAGCGCGGCATGACGCCGCTCCAGGCGATCCGGGCCGCGACGACGGTCGCGGCGGAGTTGATCGATCGTCCGGATCTGGGCCGGATCGCGCCCGGCATGGTGGCCGACATCGTCGGAGTGCCCGGCGATCCACTGTCGGAGATCGCGGTCACTCAGCAGGTACGGTTCGTGATGAAGGATGGCAAGGTCTACAAGCGCTGAGCGCTTCGGCAACGGCGTCAGCCCTACGCAACGAGGTGAATCATGCCCCACTTCGAGAAGCCCGCCGAGGGGAGCTGGACCGAGCATTACGCGGGGCTGGGTACGGAGCCGGTCTCGTTCCAGGACTCCTATGACCCCGACTACTGGCAGGAGGAGATCGACACGATCTTCAAGCGTGAGTGGCTGAACGTCGGACGAGTTGAGCAACTTCCTCGCGTCGGCAGCTACTTCACGAGGGAGCTGCCGTGGGCGAAGCGGAGCATCATCGTCAACAAGGACGAGCATGGAACCATCCGCGCCTACTACAACGTGTGCCGCCATCGCGGCAACAAGCTCGTCTGGAACGATTACCCGAACGAAGAGACGGCGGGCACGTGCCGTCTCTTTACCTGCAAGTATCACGGCTGGCAGTACGGACTCGACGGGGCGCTCGATTACGTCCAGCAGGAAGACGAGTTCTTCGACCTCGACAAGGAGGCGCTCGGACTCGTAGCGGTCGCGTGCGACGTGTGGGAGGGGTTCATCTTCGTGAACCTCGACCGCAACCCGAAGCAGACGCTCGCCGAGGCTCTTGCGCCGGTCGCGGCGGGCCTGGCCGGCTATCCCTTCGGCGAGATGACACAAACCTATTCCGTCCGGTCGGAGATCGACGCGAACTGGAAGCTCTTCATCGATGCATTTGTCGAGTTCTACCACGCGCCGGTCCTCCATATGAACCAGGCGGTGAGCGAGGAGGGAAGCCGCCTGCATCGGTACGGCTTCGAGGGCCTGCACTACGAACTGTTCAGCCCACACTCGATGGTCTCGTCGTGGGGAGGAATCGCCCCTCCGAAGGACCCCAAGATGGTCAAGCCGATCGAGAACATCCTGCGCGCCGGCCTCTTCGGAGCGTGGGACAAGCCCGAGCTGATGAAGGACCGGGAGCTTCCGCCCATGGTCAACCCACCGCGGCACCGGGCGTGGGGGCTCGACTCGTGGGTCTTGTATCCGAACTTCATGATCCTCATCTGGGAGCCCGGCTGGTACATGACGTACAACTACTGGCCGCTCGGGCCGAGCAAGCTCCTGTTCGAGTCGACGCTCAACTTCGTTCCGCCGAAGAACGCGCAAGAACGGATCGCGCAAGAGATGACGTTCTGCTCGATCTCGGAATATGTCTTCCAGGACATGAATACGTTGGAAGCGACGCAGTCAATGATCGAGAGCGGCGTTGTGGACACGTTCGTGCTCAACGATCAGGAGATCCTTTGTCGCCATCACCATGCGGTCGTACGCGCCCACATCGAGGCTGGCGAGCGACCCGCGACCTACCCGTGGACGACGGGCTCGTCGACCACTGGTGCTCGAGCGGAAACGGGTTGACCTCATGACTGATGCGATGACAGCTGCAGAACTTCCGGCCGATTTCGCCGATCTGGCTCCGTTCTCGGGTTGGATTCTCGAGACTTGGCGCGAGCGATACGAGAAGCGCCTCGCCTCATCGATGGTCGAGATGCAAGCGTTCTACGACGCGGCCTTGCCCCGCCTGAGTGACCTGATCGAGCATTGCAACGCGTACGACATCAACGATCTCCCGCGGCCCGAACACAACCTGTTGCTCATGGCGATGTCTGTGCTCGAGGTGTCGTTCCCCGTGGACGCTTGGCGCCAGCCACACGTTCCCGACAGCGGTTCGGCCGACCTCGAAGTCGTCCGCGAACCGCTGCTGTGAGCGGCGCGTAGTCGGTCCGCTCGCGGAACTCGATCACTCGGCACATGACCGAGTTCCGCAGCGTCTACGGCGATCTGATCGTCCCCAGATTCCTCGCAACCGCCGGGCCCTTCCGGCCCCGCTCGCCCGCCTTCGGGAGCTCAACGCTCTTGTCACCGCCGACGCGGATCGCGGCCGGCAGCTCGGTCGTGTCAGACTGAGTCAGGGTCACCGGGGCACGCATTGCTGGTCACGGCACTCCTTTTCGGCTTGCGCCGGAGAACCGTCTGCGAGTACTCGTTGTGCAACGTACGCGAGTCCAACACCCGGACGCACCGGGGAGGGAGGTCCCATCGGATGATTGTGGACAATCCGGAGGTCACACTGGACGACGACGGACGTGGGATCCCTGACGAAGCACGAGAGGCCGCGTTCCTGGACTGGATGTGTGCGTTCAGCGCTCATGGAGATGACGGGAAACAGTATTGGTTCGGATGCTCACCGTTGTCGCTGGCGTTCGAGGCCATGGATCTGTGGCATATGGAAGTCAGTTGGGGCACAGGGAAGGTTCTCGAACCCGCCGGTTCTGTGTACAGGATCGCAGAGTTTCCGCAGAATGCGCTGAAGGGAGGAGAGCGTCTTCCGGGTGGTGCCCTCAGAGTCAACAAATCGGACGAGCAAGTGACGGTAGACCTCGGTGATTTCCACCTCGTATGTAAGGCCGACAATTCATGGCACTACAGCATGGAGGACAAGGCGAGCGGAGTGAGCGCGACGTTCGTACACACCGTGGAAGGCTTTCCGACCTGGTACGGGAAGGAGAAGCCCTCATCGCTCACCCAGCACAGCATTGCCTATGGATACAACTGGTCCGGCCGAGTCGAAGGGATGCTCAGCCTGGATGGGCGTGCGATTCGGATACAAGGGAAGGGAATTCGAGAACGGTATGTCGCTGTGGACACATCCGCGGCCGAGATCGGCGGCTGGGAGGACTGGATGTGGTTCCACTTCGACGAAGTGTTCGGGAGCATGTATGAGATGAAGTTGGGCAGCAAGGACATGTCACTTTACCTTGTGGACGACAACGAGTACTGCCCGGCCGGCAATTTCAACATCGAGCATCAGGGCTGGGCCTACCTTCCTCCGCTGGGGGCTTTCATCCCGACGCGGTACGCGATAACCATGGAAACCGAAGCAGGCGTGTTGGAGATGGCGGCGAATGCGGTGGGCGCTACACCGTGGGGTGTGACGGGTAAAGTTCCCGACACCCCTGTTGTGACGCTGAATTGGGACAAGGTTGAGGGTACATTTTCGTACAAGGATGGTCGTAAGAGAACGCTGACCAACGGAATGGGGGGAACTTCGATTAGGCAGTGGAAGCCATATCCGAGCATCCTCCTGTCGGATATCGTGGCTGCCGGCATCACCAATGAGCCGGCGACACGCTTGACCACCCTCTAGGTGGGGGGACGTCGACCCTCCGGTTCGGAGGACATCGACCAGAAACGAACCCTCGCTCTCTGCCAGCCCCGGCGGCACACCGAGGTTGGCATGGTGGAAGCGCGGCATCAGTCGATCAAGAGATCGTCAGCGACACTCGAACGGCGTCGTCGCCGGGACCCGACGATCCATCAAGGCCAGGGCGTCTTCGAACCGCTCGAGTGGGAACGACGCGCCCAGGAGTTCAGCAGTCGGCACCTTGCCTTCGTTGATCATCGTGCAGGCGCCGGCCAGGTCGAGCCCGCCCCCGGGAAGGATGGTGATGTGGCGGATGGCGATCTTGCTGACGTCGAAGCTCTCCAGTGGCCTGTCCTTCATGGCCGCTTCGATCACCGTCCCGCCGGCACGGACGAGGTCCATGGCCACCGCCAATGTCACGGGGTTCCCCGATGCGGCGTCCAGCACGACGTCGGCCATGGCGCCGCCGGTGATCTCGGCCACTCGACCGACGACGTCTTCGTTCTCGACGTCGACGGCGTGATCTGCCCCGACCCGCAGCGCGGTGTCGAGCCGGACACGATCCGAGCTGAGCCCGGTGACGATGACTGTTCCGACGCCGGCGGCCTTGGCGCCGACGATGGCTGCCAGGCCCATGTGTCCCGGACCTTCGACCACCAGGACGTCATCCGGCTTCACCGAACGGATCCAGGTGATGGCGTTCGTGAGGCACTCGTAGACCGTCAGCTCGGTCGCCGGCAGATCGTCTCGGAGCTTGTGCACCTCGGAGCCCGGCACGAGCTCCATGTACTCCGAGTAGCCCCCGAACAGCCCGGACGCCTCGTCCAACGGGAAGTCAAACCCGTAGACCCTCCGCCTGCCGTCGGGCATCACGACGAGCGAGCGGAGACCGACACGGTCGCCTTCTTGGACCCTGAATTCGACCGCCGCTTCGGGGCTGATCTTCTCGATTCGCCCGACCACCTCGTGGCCGGGCACCACAGGGAAGACGCCTCCCGACGGCACGGGGGGATGTCCCCCGAACTGATCGATGTCGCTGTGGCAGATACCCGTGGCTTCGACCTTGAGCACCGCGCAGCCCGGGCGCAACTCGGGTACGGGAACCTCGCGTTCCTCCGAGGTCTCGTCTCCGTTGAACACGATCGCACGCGGCACCGGCACTCCTTACCGCCGCTCGAAGCGGCCCTCCAGGTCTGTGAACCGAGCAGCGTTGTTGTACCGACCGGTCGGCCGTGACGTTACTGTTGCTGGACTGACCGGTCGATAGGTTGGCTTACCTGCTGCGTCCGTCACACGGGGGTGGCCCGATGCGCAGACCAAGATCGACGAGCTGTTCGCCGAAATGAAGGCAGCTATGGAACGAATCGGCATCGAGCACCTCAGCGTTTTCGGCCTACCTCCAGTCCAGTTCGTCAACCTCGTGGCAGACCTCGGCTGCCGCTATCTGGCAACCGGCCTGGCTGCTGCGCCGTACAACCCCCACGGCTATGCGCCGTTCTCACTCAAGGACGACCCGGCTCTTCGACGGGAGATGATCGCGGCGATGCGCGACCGTGGCGTCTCGATCTCACTCGGCGAAGGTTTCTCCCTGCGGGAAGGCCAGGACTTCGGCGATCGTCGGGACGATCTCGAGGTGATGGCGGAACTGGGCGTCCACCGGATCAACACTGTGACGATGGACCCGGACCTCGGCCGGTCTTTCGACCAGTTCGGCAAGCTGGCCGAGACGGCGGCCACGCTCGGCATGGAGACCACGGTCGAGTTCGGTCCGGGCCTGTCGGTCGGAGATCTTCCAACAGCGGTCACGGCGGTGGACCATGTTGGCCGGCCGGACTTCCGCTTGCTCATCGATACCATGCATTTCGGGCGCACCGGTTCGGGTCCTGCGGACATCGCTGCGCTCGATCCGGGTCTCATCGGCTATGTCCAGCTGAGTGACGCGCCGGTGGAGTCGAGGTTCCCGACCTACATGGAAGAGGCGATGTTCGAGCGGGTGGTGCCAGGCCAAGGTGAGCTGCCCTTGCGGGAGATTCTCGCTGCAGTGCCGCCCGATGTCATCGTCGGCATCGAAGTGCCACTCCGCTCGCAAGCTGAAGCAGGTATCGGCCCCGAGGCGCGATTGCGCCCGTGCGTGGAAGCGGCGCGCGCACTCCTTGGATGAACGCGTCGTGGACGCCGGCGCGTTCGTGCTGATCGACGCGAGGCATGGAGCCCAGAGGCGGTCAGAGCCGGGTCGACGGCGCGGTGCTGATCCTGCCGCCCGAGATCGACCACCCGAAGGTGCCGTGGAGCGGACGCGAATGTCCGCCACACGTGCTCGGGGGCCGCGCGTTCCTCGCGGAGTCTCATCACCGTTGAGGAAACGATCGCACGAGCCACGGCACTTCTCCGGACGACATCGAAGCGATCAAGCAGCTCGAGGGAGGATACGGCGAACGATGGACACCAAGGCGTGGGCTGGCATGCGCCACGTGTTCACCGGCGACTACCGCGAGTCTGCGACAGAGTCGGCGTCGCGAGGATCATTGCGTTGGCGCTGACCCTGCTCCGGATGGACTGCACGGAAGGGGCTCCGGCGTGAGCCTGGAGCGCTTCGAGGTCGGCATTGTGAGCGGCGACCGCACGGTGGTCGAGTTTCTCGCCGATGTGTTCCATCTCGACGAGCTGCCTGCGAGCGAGTACCAGGTCGGGACGCTGTATCGTCTGCGGTCGCCGGGAGCCGTCATCAAGGTGATGGTGCCGAAGGAGTCGCCGACGGACTCCGACGGCCAGCCCTTCCTCTCGGTGAAAGGCCTCCGCTACCTGAGCATGTTGGTCACCGACCTTGATCGTGTGATCGAACGCTGCATCGCTCGAGGGGGCACCGTTCTGCTCGAGGCGTTCGAGTTCAAGCCGGGTGCGCGCCTCGCGGTCATCATGGACCCCGATGGGAACACGATGGAGGTCACCGAAACCGGGTGACTTCTCATCCACGTCCGAGGCCCGCCCGGCTCCTGCCGTGGTCCATGCGAACGGCGTTTGCAGCCCGACTGTGCGGTTCAGCTTAATTCGCTGCTCGAGCGATGCGGGACGTCGTGGTCACGCGCGAAGGCCCTGCATCATTCCGCCGTCAACGAGCACGTCGATTCCCGAGATGAACGACGCATCGTCGGAGAGCAGGAAAGCGACGAGGGCGGCCGCCTCTTGCGGCTGGCCGATGCGGCCGAGGGGCGTCTTTTCAAGCATGACCCGCATCATCGGGTGCTCCTGCATCTCCTGCTCGGCGGCGGGGGTTTGGATCAGGCCGGGCGAAATGGAGTTCACTCGTCCACCGCGCGGCCCCCACGACACCGCCGCTTGCGCGGCGGCACGGATGACGCCGCGCTTCGCCCAGGGGTAGGCCAGATTGCTGTCAGTGATGACTGCGGCCGCACGATCCAGGAAGTCGGCGGCTCGTGGATTCTCTATCAGAGCATCAAGCTTCGGGTCAGCGCCCACTTGGTACGCGGAGCTGGAGGCAAAGCAGACGGCCGCAGATCCCGGTTGGACCAACGGCTCGAAGGCGTCGAGCAGCAGCTGCGTGCCAACCAGATCCACCTCGAACACGCGACGGGAGTCGGCCATCGTCGGGGTGATGCCGGCGGCGTGCGCGAGACTGCGGAAAGCGCCGAGGTCCCTGACCTGGTCGACGAGACGTGCGAGCGCAGCGGGGTCCGAGATGTCACAAGTGACTCCCACGGCCCCGTCGATGTCGGGCGCTCGCAGGTCGACGGCGATCAGGTGCTCGCTCGTTCCACGTAGCCGTTCGAGGCATGCGCGGCCCATGCCCCTGGCGGCGCCGGTAACAACGGTGACAGTCATTGATGGTTGATCTCCTGATCGCCTTGACGCTGCGGACCTTCACACAGAGGCGGCGTCGGCGGCCGTGAACGATGGGCTCTTTGTTTCAACCGTAGTGGCGGTCTTGCCGCCCCATCCGGTTCTCGAGCGGGGTCACCTGCCCCAGCTGTGTCCGGGCGGCCTTCCGTTCGCGCTCGACCTCGGCGATCCAGGTGCCGACCGTGGCCACCGCCTCGCCTTTCGTCGAGCAGCTCTGAACAACGCGCGAGCCGTTCATCGCATATCCGGATCTGTTCCCGAAGCGCGGCTTGGCGTTCCTCGGCCTCGAGGCTTCTCGACGGCGATTCACCGGAGGTGCGTAACAAGGCCCGTAGATGTCCGGAACGCCCGTGCCGCGGCGGGTTCTGCGCACAGATCTCCATGCTTGTTTCGTGGACCCGCGGTCGCGCAGCCGATGCCGCGGGCGTCGCCTGTAGCTGGCGTCCGACTGGGGATCGGCGAAGATGCGGAACTTCATCGGGGTGACTTCGTCACCCCACGGGGTCGCGGACCTTCTTCATCAGCTCGCGCACCACGTCGACCGCGACCTTCACCCTGTCGAGCTGGTCCGCCACGTCATTGGCCAGGCCGGCGACGCCGCAGTTGCGGAGCATGTCGGGGAGGTGGTGCTCGACGCACGCGAGCGAGAAGTCGATGGGGTCGCCGACGGCCAGCTCGTCGATACGCACAACGACGTTCGCACCGGCCGCCTGCTCGATGTAGTGGTAATGCGGCTCGTTCTCGAAGCAGTCGAAGCGCAGGTGCTCGAGACCATCGGCGGTGCCGCACACGTGGAGCGTGGCGCCGAAGTCGTCGAAGCGGATCTCGGACTCGACAGCGCCGTGGTAGGCGTCGTCGAGGATCTCGTTCGTCAGCTGGCGGGACTCCACTACGAGCTGAACGGGCCCCGCGTCGACTGGTACGCAGTGCTCGGTGACCATCGGGATGGGGAGCCGTTCGTAGCGATTGCCGCGGCGATACGGAGATTCCTGACGATCGATCGCCATCGTTCAGCTCCTCTGCATGGACGGACAGCCGCGAACCGTAGTGGTCGGTATGGCGAAGCGCGACAGCTCGCGTTACCGGTCGACCAAGAGCTGCGACACGGCTCCGCACGCGAGCGGACCGACGAGGCTCCCGGCGTGACTATCGAGTTTGCCCGCCCGAGAGCAGTGGCGTGACCCCCGCGCCCTCGGGCCACCAGCCGTCGAGGAACTGGCTCGTGAGCAGCACGTACCGCGCGCCTGGGGCTCGACGAGGTCGGCGATGCGATGTGTGTCGTCACTCATCGGCGACGCGCGGTTCGAACTCGATGTACAGGCGGCTGACACCGCGCAGAATGTATGTGCGCACGTAGTCGTAGCGGCGGGCGCCTGCGGGGCCGTGCTCCTTCTCGGAGATCCTGATGTTGTCCATCCGGTCGAGCAATCGCTCGACGGTGATGCGTCCCTCGGCGCGCGCGAGCGGGGCGCCGGGGCAGGTGTGGGCGCCGTGGCCGAAGGCGATGTGTTGGCGCGCGTCGGCGTGCTCGACTTCGAAGTCGGCGGGATGCTCGAAGCGGCCGGGATCGCGGTTCGCGGCTCCGTTGACCACCATGACGGTGGTGCCGGCCGGGATCTCGACGCCGCCGAGCTCCGTCGTCACGCGGGCCAGCCGGAAGTCGGCTTTCACGGGGCTCTCGAAGCGGAGGCACTCCTCGATGAAGTTCGGAATCTGCTCACGATGGTCGCGCAGCAGCTGCTGGAGCTGTTCGTCATCGCCGATGCGCTGGAGCGCAGTGCCGAAGAGGCGCACGCTCGTCTCCTGCCCCGCTGCGAACAGGTTGGCGGCGATGCGCGCGACGTCGATGGCCTCGGGGATCGAGCCGTCAGGGAACGTCGCGGTCGCCATGCCCGTCATCACGTCGTCGCGCGGGTCGCGACGGCGGGCTTCGATGTACGCGGTGAACTGGTCGTAGAGGAACTCGAGCGGGTTGTCGGCGAGCATGTCGTCCTTGCCGGTGCCGCCGAGCGACCCGCTGTGCTCACGCCTTCCCGGGCGGAGCCGCGCCCGGAACAGCTCGTGGTCACTTTCGGGAACGCCGAGCAGGTCGGCGACGACGAGCATGGCAAACGGCTGGCCGAACCCGCGGATGAACTCGCCGTTGCCGTGGTCGATGAACTCGTCGATCTGGCGGTCGGCGAGGCGCCACATGAACTCCTCGTTCTCGCGTAATCGCTTCGGCGTGATCAGGCGCATGAGCAGCCCGCGGTGCGCGGTGTGCACCGGCGGGTCGAACGTGAGCAGCTGGTCGCTCATCGGCAGCGCGTCACGGTGCTGCTCGATGAGCGCGTTGACGTCGTCGCCCTCGAGCGGCACGGGGAAACCGGGGAACGGCCCGGTGGGCGAGTTGCACGACGAGAACGTGTCGGTGTCGTTGTACACCGCGATCGCTTCGTCATACCCGGTCACCATCATCACGCCGTGGTGCCGCTCGCGCTGTACCGGGCACTGCGCACGCAGCCACTCGAAGTACGGGTACGGATCGGCGACGAGCTCGTAGCCGCGGAAGAAGTCGATCGCGTCGTAATCAGTCACAGCACGGCTCCTGCAATCGTGTGCTCGAGGATCCTTCGCGCACGGCGCGCACTCCACGGCTGCGAGGCATTGTACCGGTCGGTCCAAATCGGATCCGACCGTGGATTTCTCGCTCACCGAGTCCGAACGCGATCTTGGTGGGCCTCTGTCGCGAGTTCGCGCAGAGGGAGATCGCCGGGCGTGCCCCCCTGGCGTGGGAGGAGGCGCGGTGCCCGACCGACCGGCTCTGCGAGATCGGTGCGTTGGGCCTGCTCGGCGTGCTGATCCCCGAGCAGTGGGGCGGCATCGGCATGTCGACGGTCGGCTTCGTCGCCGCGATGGAGCAGATCGGCCTGGCCGACCAGTCGGTGGCCGCGGCGTGGCAGGCGCACGTGACGATCGGTTCGTTGCCGCTGTACCTCTGATTGAGTTGGGGACGACGTTGCCGGGTTGCTCGCGGCGTCGGTGGGGCTCAGCGGTCGTTACTGGCGAACTGCGTGCCGCCCAGGTCGGGTTGGCTGTCGAGCCGACTTGCGGACGGGACGCTGACGGCGGCCCGCGATCCCGCGATCCGGCAACTTCTCAACGCTTTCGAACGCCGGTCGTACGTGGGGTACACCGGGACGCCGAACGCGAACATCTACATCGCATACGACGTTGAGCATCCCGAGTACGGGCGTGACCTGTTTCCTCGACACTTTCATCGCGTACGTCCTCCCGCCGACGAACTACTTCGAACCGAGTCGGCTGTTCGGCCTCGACGAAGACGATCACACCGCACCCCTGCTCGTCCGACTCGCGCGACGACCACGCCTCGTGGGTGCCGGACAGACATCCGAACGGCTTCCGGCCCGACCCAATCCCCCGCTCCCTCAGGGGGGCGATCCGAAGCTTCGTGCTCGCCAGGGCCACCCGGCTCGCGCGAGGAGATGTCGCGCAGCACAATTCGATGCTCGTCCACGTCACTCGGTTCCAAACCGTCCAGGAGATCGTCCGTACCCGGTGATGATGCGCTTCACGGCGAGGACAGGCTATTCCGCTTGGCTCTCGAGCACTGTCACGACGTTCCCCTACTTGCGCGCGTAGGAGAACGCGCTGGCGAAGACCGGGCGCTTGCCACTTCGCCGCGGCCGAGGAACCCGGGCTCGCGGTCGAGGACCTGCGGCCTTCTTCCGGCCGTAGCGTGTCACGGAGCCACCCGCAGCAGAAGCTCGGCGACCGCCTCCGGCTCGGTGATCATCAGATCGTGACAGGTGTCGACGTCCCACACCCGGCCGGCGGCGAGCGGCCGCGCCATCCGCGACGTGAGGATCTCGCGAGTCGACGTGCAGCAGATCGCGCTCTGGGGGATCTGCCAGAGCGCGGCTTCGTTCGTGAGTCGCAGCGGCTGGGTGAAGCACTTCCACGGGTGGGGCGTGAGCCGCGGCGCCATCCACGCGATGTCGTCGGGGTCGGTGACCCCGTAGTAAGCCCCCATCGGCTCTGTCCCCGGGAAGAGGACGAGCTCGACGCCGTCGACCACCTGCGCGCCGCGATGCGTGGCCTTCATCAACGGGCCCACCATGTCGGAGAGCGACTCCCCGTTCGCCGGTATGGCCGCGTCGAGGTAGACGAGATGGCCGATGCGATCGGTGGCGCGGTCGGCGACGCCGGTGATCACCATGCCCCCGTAGCTGTGGCCGACGAGGACAACGTCGCGCAGGTCCTCGTAGTGCAGCACCGCCAAGATGTCGCGGATATGGAAGTCGAGGTCGATGTCGGGTCGCAGAAGGTGCGAGCGGTCGCCCACGCCGGTCATCGTCGGCGTGTATACCTCGTGGCCCGCCGCCCGGAGCAGCCGCGCCACACGCTGATAGCACCAACCCCCGTGCGCGCCACCGTGCACGAGTACGTACGTCGCCATGCTTGCCTCAAGCCCCGAGCGCCCAGGCGACGTATACGGCGTCGTGCACGGCGAGCTCCTGGAGCTCCTCGTAGGTCATCTCGCCGTTCGCGAGGGCAGCGCGCACCGTTCGATCATGTCCGAGTTTGCGCGAGGATGCACGCATGGTGGAACGCGTCGTTGTCAACCATCTGGGGCACTGCGTCACCGACCTCCCGCGGTCTCGCCGCTTCTACGAGGAGCTGCTCGGCTTCGAGTTCTGGCGTCAGCTCACGCCACCCCAAGAGGAGTCGGCGAAGCTGCTCGGGCTCGGCGAGCCACTGGGCAGCACCATTTGCTACCTGCGGCGCGAGGGGTTCGTGCTCGAGTTGATCCACTACTCCGAACCGTCTCATCGACGTGCACCGGCGCGCCGAGCAATGGACGAACCGGGCCTCACGCATCTCTCGCTGTCGTGCGATGTTGCCGATGTGTGCGCGCGCGTGGCGGACTACGGCGGCGAGGTACTGACCGAAACCGACATCGGGGTCGCGATCTTCATCCGCGATCCGGATGGTCAGCTGATCGAGCTGCTTCCGCTCGAGTACGCGGAGCGCGTCGCGAAGCTGTAGCACGGGCACGCCTACAAGTCCCAGAGGCGCTCGCGTCCGTGCGCGACGAAGGCGTCATGCAGGGCCTGTTCGTCGTCGGGGGTGAACGGCCGGTAGACGTCGTCGGCGTGACGTCGCACCCAAACTTCGTCGCCTTCGACGCGATCCGACCGCCACTTCTGCTGCTGCAGGTGCGTTTGACGATCTTGTTCGACTGGGCTGCCGTCCGCGAGGGTCCAGTGCGTCATGTCGGATTGCCAGCACTCGTTCGGCAACGCCGCCTCGAAGCGGATGAACGACGAGTTGGGTCGCTTCTGGGGCTGAGGCACGACACAACCGCGGCGGCGAAGCACCCGCACGATCGAGCTCACCGATGGTGCCGTGTCGTGACGGCTCAAGATGAACCTGGATCGTCACCAAGCCCGCGTCGAGACCTTCTTCGGTCAGCTGTTTACGCAACCGCACCATCTCTTCTTCGAACGCGCAGCGCAACGCGTTCGGCGACGTCTTCAGGCGCCGAACGCGCAACAAGTCCCGCTGCGCCGAACTCGCGGTAGCGGGCCAAGAGCCGGTAGATCCAGCTCGGGTGCACCCCATGAGTCGCTGCCAATTCAGCGACCCTCCGGCCCTCCCGCAGATGCGCCTCGACTAGATACCGGTTCTTGTCCGTCGGCAACCCCCCACTCGGTGTCGCCGATGTCTTGACACATCACTCGCTGATGTCGCTGAACTCAGATACCGCTCCCTCCGCCACGCGCGACCGCAAGGCCAGTTGAGGTGCCGCGCGGCGACTCAGGCGACGCCTTCGTGCAGACCGAGATTCATGAAGATCTCGCCGCGTCGCGCTCGAACGGTTGAGTGTGTAGAAGTGCAGCCCCGGTGCACCGCCGTCGAGAAGCGCCTGACACAGCTTCGTAGCTTCGACGATACCGATGGCGCGCACGGCTGCCGGATCGTCTTCGACTGCGTACAGCTTCTCGGCGAGCCACGCGGGGAACTCGGAGCCTTGGAGCTGTGTCATACGTTTGATCGACCCGATCGCCAGCACCGGCATGATGCCCGGGATGACGGGCTTGTCGACGCCGTACGCCTGTAACCCTTCGACGAGGTCGAAGTAGTGCCGCGCATCGAAGAAGAACTGCGTCACCGCGAAATCGGCCTCGCGGAGCTTCTCGGCAGTGTGCAACCGGTCGGTCTCCTTGCTCAACGACTTGGGGTGAGGCTCCGGATGCGCGGCGACGCCGATACAGAAGTCGCCGATCTCGCGCACGAGGCGCACCAGCTCGATCGCGTACTTGAGCTCGCCCGGCGGCAGTTCGAGGTCGGCCGGCGGGTCACCACCGAGTGCCAGGATGTTGTCGATACGCGAGTCGCGGTAGCGGGTCACGATCTCCGCGAGCTCCGCACGCGTGTGCGCCGCGCACGTGAGGTGCGCCATCGGCGTCATCGTCGTCTCGCGAAGGATCTGTACGACGAGCTCATGGGTGCGTTCGCGCGTCGAACCGCCGGCTCCGTAGGTGACCGACACGTATGAGGGGCCGAGCGGCTCCAGCTCGCGGAGCGCATCGGCCAGGGCGGCCTCGGCGCTCTCGTTCTTCGGAGGAAAGAACTCGAACGAAAAGCTCGGTCCGCGCTCGAGTACCTCTGAAATCTTCATCTTGACGTAAAGCGTACGCGACACTTTGCTCGCTTGGCCGATTCGAAACGAACGCTCCGTCAGCTCCAACACCACAGTCGGCGTCGTACGCTCCGCGGCCACGGCTACTTCAAGCGGCTCGGCCCCGGTCTCGTCACCGGGGCGGCCGACGACGATCCATCCGGGATCGGCACGTACTCGCAAGTCGGAGCCGCGTACGGGCTCGGGATCGCGTGGGCGGCGCCCTTCGTCGCGCCAATGGCTGCCGCGGTGCAAGAGGCCGCGGCGCGTCTTGGCCTCGTAACCGGTCGAGGACTCGCCGCGCTCATCCGCACCCGGTTCCCGCGCTGGGTGTTGTTCGTTGCGGTCGCGCTCGTTGCGATCGCGAACACGTTCAATATCGCCGCAGATATCGCATCGATGGGTGCGGCCGGAAACCTCGTCGTGCCGATACCGGCGTCGGTGCTCGTCGTCGTGATGACGGCGCTCATGATCGGTCTGGAAGTGTTGCTGCCGTACCACCGGTACGCGCGCGTGCTCCGCTGGCTCGCGCTCTCGCTCGTCGCGTACATACTCGTGCTCGCGTCGGTGAAGGTCGACTGGGGCGACGTGTTCATTCATACGGTCGTCCCCGAGATCACCGGCGGCAAGGGTGAGATCGCGGCGCTGATCGCGGTCTTCGGCACCACCGTCTCGCCCTACCTGTTCTTCTGGCAGGCCAGTGAAGAGGTCGAGGAGGAGCTCGACCACGACGAAGTGAACGAAGTCGTGAGCGACGACCACATCTGGTCGATGCGCGTCGACGTGATCGGCGGGATGGTGTCGGCCGTCGCCGTCGCGTTCGCGATCATCGTCGCGGCCGCGGTCACACTGCACCCCGCCGGGATCAGACAGATTCAGACCGCCGATCAAGCGGCCCAGGCGCTCAGGCCGTTCGCCGGCGACTTCGCCGGGCTGCTCTTCGCCCTCGGCATCGTCGGCCTCGGACTGCTGTCGGTGCCTGTGCTCGCCGGATCGACGGCGTATGCCGCATCGGAGGCGGTCGGCTGGCACGAGGGCCTCTCGAAACGGTTCCGCGACGCGTGGCCGTTCTACGCCGTGATCGTGCTGTCGATGCTCGTGGGTCTGGGCATGAACTTCGTCGGCATCGATCCGATACGCGGCCTTTACTACGCAGCGATCCTCAATGGCGTCAGCGCGCCGCCGCTGATCGTGCTCATGCTGATTCTCAGTCGGTCGCGCGACACGCTTCCCGCTCACCGTTCGGGCCCGCTCTCGACGGTGGTCCTCGGCTTGACGATTCTCGTGAGCATGGCACTGCCGATCGTGTACCTCGTTTCGTGATCGCCGGGACGGCAAGAATCCAGTCATGGACTTCACGATCGAACAACATCTCGGGAGCACCCCGGCGAAGATCGCCGCGCTGTATCTGGACGCCGGCTTCCTCGCCAGCATCGGCGATCCGCACCTGGCGCATCCGGAGTTGCTCGACCAGCAGCGAAAGGGATCGGTGGTCACGCAGCGGATCCGGTACTGCTTCACCACGGAGCTGTCCTCGGCGGTGCGGCGGGTGATCGATCCCGACCGCCTCACCTGGGTCGAAGAGTCGACCCACGACCTCCATTCGCACACCACCACCGCGCGCATCGAGCCCGACCACTACGCGGACCGCCTGGAGGCAAACTACGAGGTCGCGATGTCGAAGGATGGCAAGGGCACCCGCCGCGTCACGACAGGAATGTTGACCGTGCACATGCACTTCGTGGGCGGCAGGGTCGAGGACGTCATCGTGTCCGGGCTCCGGGACCACGCCGAGCTCGAGACCGCAGCCGTGGCTCAGTGGCTGGCGCGGTAGCCGCGGAATCCGCGCAGTCGTAGCGAGTTGGTCACCACGAACACGCTCGAGAAGCCCATCGCGGCCGCGGCGATCACCGGGTTGAGCAGTCCGAGGGCTGCGAGGGGAACCGCGGCGACGTTGTAGGCGAACGCCCAGAACAAGTTGCCCTTGATCGTCGCGAGCGTGCGGCGTGAAAGCGCGATCGCGTCGGCCGCGGCCCGCAGATCGCCCGAGACGAGCGTGAGGTCGCTCGCCTCGATGGCAACGTCCGTGCCTGTGCCGATGGCGATGCCGAGATCCGACTGCGCGAGCGCGGGCGCGTCGTTGACGCCATCGCCCACGACGGCAACACGCCGTCCCTCATCTTGCAGTTGGCGCACAACGTCGGCCTTCTGATCCGGAAGCACCTCCGCGATCACGCGGTCGATCCCGACTTCGTGCGCCACGGCCTCCGCGGTCGCGCGCCGATCGCCGGTGAGCATCACCGTCTCGAGCCCGAGGTCGTGCAGTGCGGCAATCGCGACTTTCGACATCGGCTTGACCGTGTCGGCAATCACGAACGCTCCACGCGCCTTCCCATCCCAGCCGCCATACACGAGCGTGCGACCATCGCGGTCAGCCCGGTCGACTGCCGCCGCGAGACCGTCGGGACTTCCGCCGGCGAACTCGGCCCGTCCGACGCGCACTTCGACGCCGTCGACCGTGCCACGGGCCCCGATGCCCGCTTCGTTCGTGAACGTCTCCGGTACGACGATCGCCGCGCCGCGCTCGCGTGCACCGGCCGCGATCGCTTTCGCGATCGGATGCTCGGACGCGTCCTCCACCGAGCCGACGCGACGAAGCAACTCGCCTTCGTCTACGCCCGCGGCAACGACCAGACCGACGAGGCGCATCTTCCCCTCGGTGATGGTGCCGGTCTTATCGAGCACGGCCGTGTCGATCGTCTGTGTTGCCTCGAGCACCTCGCCGCCCTTGATCACGATGCCGAGCTGGGCACCGCGTCCGGTACCGACCATGATCGCCGTGGGGGTGGCGAGCCCGAGGGCGCACGGACAAGCGATAATGAGCACCGCGACTGTCGCGGTGAACACGCGGTCGGCACCGAAGCCGAGCGCGAGCCACGTGACCAGCGTGAGCAATGCGAACACGAGCACAGCGGGAACGAAGATCGCGGAGACGCGGTCAGCGAGGCGCTGCACCGGCGCCTTCGAGCCCTGGGCCCGTTCGACGAGACGCGCGATCTGCGCGAGCGCGGTCTCGTCGCCCAGTTTCGTGACCTCGACCACGATGCGTCCCGAGGTGTTGATCGTCGCGCCGAACACCTCGTCGCCCACATCCACTTCGACCGGCACAGGCTCGCCGGTGAGCATCGACACGTCCACCGCAGATGCGCCGGCGACGACCCGCCCATCGGTAGCGATCTTCTCGCCCGGCCGCACGACGAAGCGATCGCCGCGCTGCAGCGACTCGACGGACACCTCGTCGCCATTCTCGAGGCGCGCCGTCTTCGCACCAAGCGACAGCAGAGCGCGCAACGCGCTTCCCGAGCGCCGGCGAGCACGCGCTTCGAAGTATCGACCGAGGAGCAGGAGCACGATGATGACGCAGCCGGTCTCGAAGTAGACGTGCGCCGTGTCGCCGCCGCCACCGAAGAACGCTCCCGTCCCCATGCCGGTCTCCGCCGCACCCAAAAAGACGAGCGCGACGATCGACCAGAAGTAGGCCGCGAGGGTGCCGAGCGAGACGAGCGTGTCCATCGTTGTCGCGCCGTGACGGAGGTTGAGCAGCGTGGCGCGGTGGAACGGCCAACCGGCCCAGAGAATCACTGGGGTCGCGAGCACGAACGCGGCCCACTGCCATCCGTCGAACTGCAGGGCCGACACCATCGAGATCAAGAGCACCGGGATCGAGAGCAGCGTCGCGACGATGAGCCGCGGCCGCAGCATGCGTAGCTCCTCGGCTTCAGCGTCCTCGGGCGCCGTCTGCGGAACCGAGTAGCCCAACCGTGCGACGGCACGCCCGAACTCCGCGGGCCCCGTCGTCTGCCCGTCGTACACGACGGTTGCCTTCTTCGTCGCGAAGTTGGTGCTTGCCCGCTCGACGCCGGGCAGCGCAGCCAGCCCGTGCTCGATCCGCGTCGCGCAGGACGCGCAGGTCATGCCCTCGATCGGAAGGTCACAATGCTCGAGCTGCGCTTCGGTGGCCGTATCGAATGCGTCCACGGTGCTCACCCTCCTGTCGAGTCCTTGTCAGGATACCCCCCCACCCTATATAGCCAACTTGGCGGATGCTCCAAAATTCATTCACTCGAGGAATTACCCCGGTATTTGGCGGTAATGCCTCGAGTAAACGATCTGGAGGAGCGGGTGATGCGGGGATACGAGCTGGAGAAGGACGACTACCGACGGCGGCTGGCTCGCATCGAGGGTCAGGTGCGGGGGCTCCAACGGATGATCGACGACGACGAGTACTGCATCGACATCTTGACGCAAGTGGCGTCGGTCACCAAGGCGCTGCAAAGCGTCGGGCTGGGACTGCTCGACGAGCACGTGCGGCACTGCGTACGAGAGGCGGCAAACTCGAGCCGCAGCGCGGGCGACGCCAAGGTCACCGAAGCCGTGCAAGCGGTCGAGCGCCTGCTTCGCGTCTGAATCACAGATCCGGGACGTGGCCCAACTGTCGAAACCAGCCGAGCGTGTCTTCGACGCCCCACGACTCTGCGAGGCGCCCATCGACGACTCGGTAGACGGTTGTGCCGGGCTTCGCGTACGCCTGACCCGTCGGCTCGATGCCGAGGAATTGGCGGCCGGTGAGCGTGCCGCGCTCCGTGTAGCGCAGCACGACCTTGTCGCCTTCGACGATCAGGTCTTCGATCGTGATCGCGACGTCCGGAAACGACGTGCGCAGGAAGCGGCACACGCGCACGTACTCGTCGCGACCCACGTTGGCCTTGCCCTCCGAGCCGTAATACGCGGTGTAGTCGTCAGCGAGCGTCGTCTCGCACACCGACCAGTCGCCCCGGTTGAACCCGTCCTCGATGTGCCGGCGCACCAGCTCACGGAGCACTTGATCAGCGGACGAAACGGTCAATGGAAGCCGCTCAGTTGCCGAGGATGAACACCAGCAACAAGGCCCCCAGCACGAGGTCGGCGATGCCGATGTAGATGCCGGCACTCGCCATGCCCTCGCCTGTGAGCCAACCGCCCGATTGACGAATGCGGGTACGCGACTGCACTCCCAGCACGATCCCGACAATGCCGAGGACCACGCCACAGAAGAGCAGCCCGACGAGGGAACAGACCAGTGCCGCGACGGCTTGGCCGTCGTTCCTCGGCGTGGCGCCCGGCTGGGACGGCCCGCCGTACTGACCGGCCGGTGGCGATGCCCCCCACTGACCCGGTGGCGGTGCGCCGTACTGACCCGTGGGCGGAGGTGGCGGGGGTGGTGGCGGTGGGATTTCGCCGAAGGGTGGCTGTTCGTCTGCCATGACATCGATCTCCCTGCTCGAGGCGTCCGAATGCTACAAGCCGTAGCCAGGGGGCCACACCATGCGAACGGCGGGGATCACCGCTCGAACAGACGGAGGCCGCTAGAAGCCCGAGTAGTTGGTCGTGGTACTTCCCTTGAATCCACCGCCGATCGCGACGAGCACGATGATCAGGATGAACAGTGCAATCAATCCGATGTGGATCCACGCGATGATCCTGGCCGCTGTGCACAGGCCGAGGCCGGTGAGCCGACCGCCCGATGCCTCGATCTTGGCCTTGGCCTGCGCCGCGAGCACGAGCGCGACGATTGCCGGAATGAGCGGGCAAATCACCCACGAGACAATCGACAAGACGAGCGCGCCGACAGCGAGCCCTTCGGTCTGCGGCGCGCCGTAGCCGTACGGCTGGGTCGTGCCGTACTGACCCGGTGGCGGCGTGCCGTACTGACCCGGTGGCGGCGTGCCGTACTGACCCGGTGGCGGCGGTGGCGGCGGTGGCGGCGGTGGCGGCGGTGGCGGTGGCGGCGGGGATTCGCCGAAAGGTGGCTGTTCGTCGCCCATGAGTCGATCTCCCTGCGCAAGGTGCGCCCGAATGCTACGCGTTGGCACCCACCTCCCCTGACGATGGAAGCCCGCCCTTCGCTCACCGACGTGACGACATGCGAGACTCACCTTCGCCCGACCCGCTCAGGAGCATCCGATGCCGCCCGAGAAGTTCAGCTGGAAGCACCTCTACAGCGAGATCGTCACGACCGGCCTGTGCACGGGCTGCGCCGGCTGTGTCATTGCGTGCCCTCACGACGTGCTCGGCTACCGCGACGACCAGGGCATCTACAAGCCGTTCCAGACCGAAAGCGACTACGGCGGCGCCGGCGACTGCAGCCACGGCGACAAGGCCTGCACGTCTTGCACCCGAGCATGCCCGCGCTTTCGGGCTTGGGAGCCCGAGATCGACGAGTTCATGTTCGGGCGGCTGCGGGCGGCCGAGGAGGTGGCGGGCATCTCGAAAGACATCGTGCTCGCGAAGGCCACCGATCCCGTTCTCCACGAAGTCGGCCAGGACGGCGGGCTCGTGTCGGCGATCCTGCTCTACGCGCTCGAGCACGAAGTGATCGACGCCGCGCTCGTGTCGTACCTCGAGGGGGACGGCTCCACGTGGAAGGCCGTGCCGGGCGTCGCCCGCACGAAGGAGGAGATCATCGCCTCCGCCGGAAGCCGCTACACCTACTCCGCCAACACACTCGCGTACTTCGATGCGATCGAGGGGGGAGCCGAGCGCATCGCGCTCGTCGGCATGAGCTGCCAGTCGTCAGTACCACCCGTCATGAAGCAGCGCAAGGCGGGCAAGGTCGCGCGCCGGTTGTCGCTCAACATCGGTTTGCTGTGCTCCAAGACCTTCGATGACGCGATCTTCGAAGAGCTGCTCGACGCGGAGTACGGATTGAAGCGCGCCGAGATCAAGAAGATGAACATCAAAGGCCGCCTCCAGATCTGGATGAAGAATGGCGACTACCACGAGGTACCGCTGAAGGAGTGCCACGCGTTCACGCGTGAGGGCTGCAAGATGTGTCCCGACTTCGCGGCCGAGCACGCCGACATCTCCACCGGCGGCATCGGCGCGTTCAACGACTGGACGCTCACCGTTGTGCGCACCGACATCGGCCGTGACCTCATGGACAGCATGGAGCGTGACGGCTGGATCGAGGTGCGACCCGGTGACGACGACCCGGGCGCCATCGAGCTGATGCACAAGCTGGCCAAGAAGCAGCGCGCCCGCTGGCCCGAGTTCGCGATCGCGGCGCCGAGGCTCGTCGGCACCGAGTAGATATGCAGACCGTCGCGCTCGTGAGTGACCTGATGGATCGGTCACGACTGAGCGCCGCGGTTGCCGGCATCCGGTTCGTCACAGAAGCTTCGCAATGCCCCGGCGCGCAGGTCGTCGTCATCGACCTCGCCCGCTTCGGTGCCGACGTCGCGGCGGTCCGCGCTGCCGCCCCCCGGGCACGCATCATCGGGTTCGGCCCTCACGTCGATCCGGCGCTGCTCGAGGAGGCCCGCGCTGCGGGCGCCGACGAGGTGCTCCCCAGGTCCCGGCTCTTTCGCGACGTCAACGCTGCGCTCGCAACGCCCACCGGCTGACGGCCCGGTCCCCGCTCGGTCGGGTAAATGGGACAGAATGGTGTAATGCTTGCTCCACCTGCCCCCGTCGAGCTCGCTCCGCAGGCCGAGGGCGCGCAGCGTGCGCGCGACGGCCGCCGCACGGCGATCCGCCTGTTCGCCGCACTGCTCCTGCTCACCGCGCTGCTCCGGTTGCCGGCGTTCTTCGTGGCGGAGTTCAACTCCGACGAGACGTACCTCGCGACGCAAGCAGACGTGATCAAGAACGGCGGCAACCTCTACAAGGAGGCCACCGACCGCAAGCCGCCGCTGGTGCCGTACCTGTACACGGCGACGTTCGCGATCACCGGCACCACGGCACTCTGGAGCGTGCGGGTTGCCGCGATGTTCGCGATCGCGCTGACCGCGTTGCTCCTGGCGCTCGAGGCTCGCCGCCGCTACGGCGCCCGCGCGGCGTGGATCGCGGGCGCGCTGCTCGTGTTCTCTTCGGTCGCGTTCGCGCCCGCCGACGGGCAAGCGGCCAACTTCGAGGTCTTCATGCTGCCGGCGATGACGGCCGCGATCCTTCTCGCGCGGCGCGACCGCGCGTTCTCGTCGGGAGTGGCGGTCGCAATCGCCACACTCGCCAAGCAAACAGGCGCGGCAACTCTGCTGCCGGTCCTCTACCTCGCGTGGAAGTTCCGCGGCCGGCGCGGAGCGGGGAACACAATGCTCGGCTTTGCAATCCCGATCGCGCTCGTGGCGCTGATAGTCGGCCCGGGCCAGTTGCTGTTCTGGTCGGTGCTCGGGAACGGCAGTTACCTGAGCGCGAATGCGATCTCGCTGTTCGTCGGCATCCTGTTCTTGGTCATGACCGCGGGGTTCATCGCGCCCAACCTGCCAATCCTCTGGACGCTGCCGCGCGCCTGGCGTGAACGCGCGACCCGTGACGATACCGATCTCTGGTTGTGGTTACTGTCCGCAGCGGTCTCTGTTGCGATCGGCTTGCGCTTCTTCGGTCACTACTACATCCAGTTGCTGCCGCCGCTGTGTCTGCTCAGCGCCGGGATGCTCACCGCAGCATCGCGATTCGCACGATTGGCGACCGTCGCGCTCGCGGCCGCGACAGCCGCGGTCTTCTCCATCATCGGGTTCTTCGCGCCGCTTCATCGCGGCGCGCAGTACGAGTCGGTCAGCAAGTTCGTCGCGGCGAAGACGAGTCCCGACGACCGCGTGCTCGTGTGGGGAAGCATGCCGGAGATCTACTGGGCCTCCGATCGGCGCCCGGCGACGCGCTTCGTCACCAACTCGTTTCTCTCGGGCAACAACCCGGGTCGCCCGCCCGTCACCGGCGACCCCAAGCTCGCGACGCCCGGCGCCTGGGACCTGTTCTGGGAAGACACCCGTCTCCACCCCCCGCTCTACATCCTCGACACCACGCCGGCAAAGATTCGCGGGTCGCAGTACACGCCGATCTCGAAATTTCCACGCCTCAAAGCTCTGATCCACCGCTCGTACCACTACGTGACCCGGATCGACGGCATCGACATCTACAAGGAAAACAGCCGCGCCCATTGATCACGGTGCGTCACACCAGCGGCCACGGCACCGAGTGATAGCCGGGATCGGGCTCAGGCAGCGTGCCATCGCGCACGAGCATTTGCGCACGTTGCGCGAGCGCATCCATCTCCACCGGCGATAGCAAGACACGTAACCGTGCACCGAGCGCACCGTCGAGATCGGTGACGACACGACACACCTCGTCGGCGATCGGTGGTGCGATCGGCTCACCGGCGAAGTCCCAGATCACCGTGCGCAACTTCCAGGCCGCGTGGAACGTGAGTCCATGATCGATGCCCACGATCGCGTCGTCGCCATCGGGATCAGCGGCATCCAGCGCACGAAGGCAGTGCCCGCCCTTGCGGTCGGCGTTGTTTGCCAGCACGTCGAACACCGCGAAGCGGCGGAACCGATCGGCGTGGTCCTCGAGCAGCGTGAAGTAGTGCTCTTCGGGGTCGTGCTCGACGAAGCGCTGCACCATCCCTTCCCCCAACGGTCCGTCACGCAACACCGACTGCGGCACGATGCCCCACCCGAGCGCGGCGGACAGCTCGTAGCTCGCCACCTCTCGCCGGCACAACGTGCCTTCGGGAAAGTCCCACAGCGGGCGTTCCCCGCGGCGCGGCTTGTACACCGCGGGCAGCTCGTGACCGCCGCCGCTCACCGACACGAGGAACGTCGCGTTGGACGCCCACCGCATGCGCCCGCGCAGGTCGATCTCGCCGTTGGCGAGCAGCTCGCCCGCGTCGCGTGGGGTCAGTTCCAGCGGGGACACTGATGGCCGCTCGGATCCATGGGTTGGTCACAGAGCGGGCACTGTGGACGGCCGCCGGCGACAGCCTGTGTGCCGCGCGCAGCCATCGCTCGCACCTGCGACCGAGTCGCATAGATACGGGCAACGAAACCGTCGTCATCGTCGGGCGCGCCCGCGTCGTCGGCCGCATCGACGTCGTCGGGTGTGGCGTCATCTTCGTCGCTCGAACGTTCCCGCAACTCGATGAGCACGAGCTCGCGTGCGGGATCGAACCCCAGCCCGATCAGCCGAGCGCGGAACAACGGGACGGTCGGCTCCTGGAGACCTGCGGGACTGATCGGCTCCGGTGGCGGTTCGGGATACTCGGCCGCGATGCGGTCGAGAAATGCGATCGCCTCGGCAGCGAGCAAGGCGACCTGCTCCTTTTCGACGAGCACCGTCAGCTGCGCGGATGCCTTCCGCGCCTGGATGTAGAACTCGCGCCGGCCGGGCTCACCGATCGCACCGGCACCGAGCGCGTCGACCTGCTCGAGCTCGATCGGGTCAGCCATTCTTCGTCGCCTCCTTCGTCTCGTCATCTTCTTTGCCTTCCGGCGCATTTGCCAATTCGTCGAGGCTGCCGGTGTCGTTGAGCTTCACCATCGCGGCGGCATTGTCGGAGAGCTCCAACACCGTGACCGACGCCGGCGACACGACAATGCGTTGAAACAGGTCGAGGTGCAGGCCGGTGTAGTGCGCAATCGCGGCTTTGATGGGATCCGCATGTGAGACCACGACGATCAGCTCGCCGCGATGCTGGGCCACGAGCTCGTCGAGCGCGGCAACGATGCGCGCCTGCATGCCCACGAGCGTCTCACCGCCGGGAAACCGCGCCCGCGACGGTGTGCGCTGCACGACCTTCCACAGATCGGTCTTCGCGAGCTCTGCGAGCATGCCGCCGGTCCACTCCCCGTAATCGGCTTCGATCAACCCCGGGAGCATCGAAACGTCGAGCGCATGGCGAGCGGCGATCGCTCGAGCGGTCTGCATCGTGCGTTCGATCGGACTTGCGTAGACGACGGCGACGGGCAGGGCCGCGAGCCGCTCGGCGACCGCCTCTGCTTGGTCCCGGCCTGAATCCGAGAGGTCGATTCCCGGCGTGCGGCCCGACAGCATCGGACCGGTCTGCTCGGTCACCGCGTGGCGCACAAGGACCAGTCGTGTGGATCGCGTCGGTGCCGGCGCATCGGGCCCGGCCGCGTCGGTTGCAGCCGCGTCGGTGCTCGCCGCTGCAGCCTGGGCCGCGGTCGACTCGGGTACGGCGATCTCGGTCACGGTCCGCATGGTACCGGCGGCCGCCTCGTTTCCACCCTGGCGGCGGTCCCCTAGATTCGGGGCTCGATGACAGAACAGCCCGTCAACCTCACGCCGCAAGGCCCACCCGAAACGGTGCTACCGGCGGAGCCTGCAGATGTCCTCGACGCACTTGCACGCGCCCGCTCGGTCGCGCCATCCCAGCAACGCGATGCGGTCGCCGACGTGGTCGCGCGCTGGCCGCGCTTTCTCGACGGGTGGGCGCGCCTCGGCGAGCTCGCCCGTGACGACGTCGAGGCGTACGCCTGCTTCCGCGTCGGGTATCACCGTGGGCTCGACCGACTGCGCCAGGCCGGTTGGCGCGGTTCCGGCTACGTGCGCTGGACCCATGAGACCAATCGGGGCTTCCTGCGCGCGCTCGACGGTCTGCGCCGCACAGCCGCGGTAATCGGCGAGCGCGACGAGGAACAACGCTGTGACGAGTTCCTCCGTCAGCTGGATCCCGACTGGGACCGACGCTCGGGCTAGTTTTTGCGGATGAAGCGGGCGCTCATCACGGGGATCACCGGTCAGGATGGCCGCTATCTCTCGCAGTCCCTCACCAAAAAGGGCTACCAGGTCTTCGGCTTGATCCGAGGACAGGCCAACCCGAAGGCCCGAATGGTCGTCGAGGAAAACCCGGCGCTGGAGCTCGTCGACGGCGACCTCCGCGACCTGTCGTCGCTGATCGCTGTGGTCGAACAGATACAGCCCGACGAGGTCTACAACCTCGGCGCGATGAGCTTCGTGCAGTTGTCGTTCACGCAGGCCGAGCTCACGGCGGAGATCACGGGCCTCGGCGTGCTGCGCATGCTCGAGGCGGTCCGCATCGTCGGCGGCACCGACAAGAATCCGATCCGTTTCTACCAGGCATCGTCATCCGAGATGTTCGGCAAGGTCCGCGAGACGCCGCAGACGGAGCAGACTCCGTTTCACCCGCGCTCGCCGTACGGCGTCGCGAAGGTGTTCGGCCACGACATGACGGTCAACTACCGAGAGTCGTACGGCTTGCACGCGAGCAGCGGCATCTTGTTCAACCACGAATCCGAACGCCGCGGCCAGGAGTTCGTCACGCGCAAGATCACCAACGCGTTCGCGCGGATCAAGCTCGGCCTCCAGGACTCTCTGACCCTCGGAAATCTCGACTCGGCGCGCGACTGGGGCTACGCGGCCGACTACGTCGAAGCCATGTGGCTGATGCTGCAGCAGGACGAGCCCGACGACTACGTGATCGCGACCGGCGAGACACATACCATCCGCCAGTTTCTCGACGTCACCGCCGGGCTCGCAGGCTTCGAGAGCTGGGAACCCTACGTACAGCGCGACGCGCGTTCGAGCGCCCCGCCGAGGTCGACCTGCTGATGGGCGACGCGTCGAAGGCGCATACGAATCTCGGCTGGAAGCCCAAGATCAGCTTCGAAGACCTGGTGCGCCGGATGTACGAAGCCGACTTCGCGGAGGAGCAGGCCCGCGCCGAACACGCCGGCCGGTAGCTACACGGCGGCGCGCAGCTGGTCGAGCCGCCCGATCGCACTCTCGGCGTCGGCCACGATCTCGCGCACAAGGTCACCCGCCGGCGTCAGCCCCGAGATCGCGCCCGTGCCCTGGCCCGCGGGATAGCACTCGCGATCAGGGTCGACACCCTCGGTCGATTCGTCGCCGCCGAGGTGCATCCTGCCGTCCGACATTGCAGCAAAGATCTGCTCGGGGAAGCGCTTCAGCTCGTCGGGGTGCTCCTCGAAGTACTGGGTCGCCTCGTTCCGCACGGCGCGCAAGGTCTTGCCGGTGAACGCGCGGCTGATGACGGTGCCGTCCTCTGGCGTCGCGATGAGCGCCTCCTTGTAGCCGGGCACCGCACGCGCTTCGGGCGTCGCGATGAACCGTGTGCCGATCCACACACCGTCGGCTCCGAGCGCGAGCGACGCCGCGAGGCCACGGCCGTCGAACAGCCCGCCCGCCGCCACAACCGGCACACGGTCGCCGACCGCGTCGACGACTTGGGGCACCAGCGGCATTGTCGCCACGGTGCCGGTGTGACCGCCGGCTTCGGTGCCCTGCGCGACCACGATGTCGCAGCCTGCTTCCACCGCCGCGATCGCGTGCCGGACCTTCCCGCACATGTTGACGACGAGCACGTTGCGCTCGTGGCAGAGCGTGATCACGTCGCGTGGTACGCCGAGGCCCGCGACGAAGACCGACGCGCCCTCCGCGATCAGCAACTCGATGCTGGCGAGGAGCTGGTCGGGAAGTGCGGTGAGCAGGTCGACACCGAACGGCTTGTCGGTCGCCGCTCGCACGGCTCGGATCTCCTCGACCATCTGGTCAGGCGTCATCGCCGACGCGCCGAGACAGCCGAACCCTCCCGCCTCTGAAACGGCAGCGACGAGCGCGTGATACGACACGCCACCCATGCCGGCGAGCATGACCGGATGCTCGATCTGTAGGGCGTCGGTGAGTCGGGTACGCATGTGAGCTGCTCCTCGAGAACGATCGAAGCCTTCGAACCACTGCAACGGTACGCATGGTGAGCGCGAAATGGATACGGGATCTCCGCGCCTCCAACCTAGACCTGGCGGTAACGTGACGTCGTGGCCGACACGCAACCGCTCGTGGGCGTGATCATGGGCAGCGATTCCGACCTCGACGTCATGCGTGGCGCGATCGAGGCACTCACCGAGTTCGACGTGGCCCATGAAGTGCGCGTTGTGTCCGCACACCGCACGCCCGACGCCCTCTACGACTACGCGAAGGGCGCCGCCGACCGCGGGCTCCGGGTGATCATCGCCGGTGCCGGCGGCGCGGCCCATCTCCCCGGCATGGTCGCGTCGATGACACCCTTGCCTGTCATCGGCGTACCCGTCGCGCTCGAGAAGCTCGACGGTCTCGACTCACTGCTCTCGATCGTGCAGATGCCCGCGGGTATTCCTGTCGCCACCGTGGCGATCGGCAATGCGCGCAACGCGGGCCTCCTCGCGGTGCGCGTCCTCGGCTCCACCGATCCCGCGCTTCGAGCAGCGATGGAAAAGTTCCAAGTAGGACTCGCCGACACCGTGCGAGCCAAAGACGCCGCCGTGCGGGAGCGCTTCGAAGAGACGTAGCCACCAGTTCCCGCTTCTGGGCAGAGTTTTCGACCGTAGCGGTCGAATAACTCATCCCAGAACGGTGAGGACGCCAGTAATTGGAGGGGCTACTCCGTTGTGATGGCCTGGAGCACGTCGAGCCGTGCCGCTCGGCGCGCCGGCACGATAGCGGCGAGCACGCCGGCAAGCGCGCCGAGCACGACGATGAGCGCGAGCTGTCCGGCGGGTACCGAGAACGCGGTGAACCCTTGGCTCTTGAGCGCCTCCACCATGACCCAGCCGAAGAATAGGCCGACGAGAAGCCCGAGGAGCGTGCCGAACAACGCGATGATCACCGACTCCCAACGCACGGTGGCCCGCATCTGACTCCGGGTCATTCCCACCGCGCGCAGCAACCCGAGCTCGTGCGTGCGTTCGATGATCGAGAGGCCGAGCGTGTTGGCGATCCCGAACAGCGCGATGATCACCGCCAGTGCGAGCAGCGCGTAGATCAGCGACAGCAGCGGGTTGATCTGCGCAGTCTGGGCCGCTGCGAACTGCGACCGATCCTGCAGCTTCGCGCCGGGATAGGTGTTGAGCACCTTCTTGATCGCGGCACGATTCGCAGCGTTCGCCCCGCCGGCCGTCTTGACATAGACCTGCACGTCGAACTGGTCGGCGAAGTTGGCCGCATACGTCTTCGTGTCGATGAGGTAGCTGCCGGTGGGATACCGCTCCGAGTACAGCGCGCCCACCACGAGCGTCTTCTTGCCGGTCGACGCGAAGCGCGCCGCCAGCTTCGTGCCGACCTTCCAGTTGTTGTCGGACGCAACGTCTTTTTGGACGGCCATTTCGTTGACGGGCAGCGGGGCCAGGTTTCCTTTGGTCACTCCGATGTCGAAGAGGCGGTTGATGTCGTGTGTGTCGTACGCGGTGACCTGCTTCACCGAACCGTTGATCTCGACCTGGCCGTCGCGCACACCGGAAACGGCAGTGACCCCCGGCGCCTTTTGCAGATCACTCTCGATCTTCGGGCTGAAGCCACCCTGACGGAACTGGCCCGAGTCGATCACGTAGTCGGCCTTCATGCCTCTGGTGACCGTCGACTCGATCGACGACTTGATCGACGCGGCCGCGATCGTGATGAAGACGACGAGACCGACGCCGATCATGAGCGCCGCCGCCGTGGCCGACGTGCGCTTGGGGCTGCGCATCGCGTTCTCACGCGCGAGCGACCCGGTCATGCCGCGAAGCTTCGCGATTGGAGTGCCGATCACATCGGCGACGGGCCGCGCGAACAGCGGCCCGAGAATCGCGACGCCCATGAAAATCACGACCGCGCCGACACCAACGAGCACGAGTGTGCTTCCTCCGCCGAGGAGCCCGAGCACCAACGCGAGGATCCCGAGCGCGGTGACGATCGAACCGATCGCAGTGCGCCGCAGCGATCGGCCCGACGTGTCGATCGAGATGTCGCGCATGGCGGCGACGGGTGGGACGCGTGAGGCCTTGATCGCCGGTGCGACCGCGGCGACCACCGTAAATCCGAGGCCCACCGCGAACCCGACGGCGACCGTGCGCGGCTTCAACACGATCCCTCCGGCCGGGATGTCGAAATTGAGCACTCCCAGCAACGCTTTGAGACCCAGTGCGAGCACAACTCCGCCCACGACGCCGAGCAGGGACGCGATCAGACCCACGACGACCGCTTCGAAGAGCACGGAGCTGAGCACCTGACGCGCACCGGCGCCGATCGCACGCAGCAGCGCCATCTCGCGTGCGCGCTGGGTCACGAGGATCGAGAACGTGTTGAAGATGATGAAGCCGCCCACGAGGAGCGCCACCAGCCCGAACACCAACAGGAAGTAGTTGAAGAACTTGAGGCCCTGTTGGAAGCCGGTTTGGGATTCGCGCGTGAGCTCCTTACCAGTCAGGACCTCGAGCTTTCCGCCGTCCTCACCCTTGATCACCTGCCTGATGTTGCGCACCAGTTGTTGCTGCGAGACGCCGGGCTTGGCGGCAACATCGATGGTGTCGAGCTTGCCGGGCTCGCCCAGGACGCGCTCGGCTTCACTCGTCGTGAACGCGACGATCGACGCGCCGAGCGGACTGTTGGCATTCCCGAACTTCGCGATCCCCGTGAGCTTGAACGACTCTCGGCCGGTCTTCAGCAGCACCGGCACGGTCGCGCCGACCTTGTAACCCGTGTCGTCGGCGCTCTTCTTGTCCATCACGATCTCGCCGGCGGACTCGGGACCCTTTCCTTCGACCAGCCGGAGCGTTCGCAGCTGCGCGTCGGGGAGCCAGTTGAACCCGAGGACGGGAGCGCCTTTCGCCGGATCGCCGACCGGCTTGTTCTTCTTGTCGACGATCTGCGCGATCCCGGTGATCGTGCCGTCGGCGGCGGCGACGCCGGGCGCGCGCTTGACCGATCCGACCACCGACGCCGGAAGGCGGCCCCGTCCGGCGGTGACCGCGTTGTTGCCACCGAACACCGCCTTCTCGCGAACCGCCGCGTCGGTGTGCTGGTAGATGTCGGTGAACAAGTTGTCGAAGGTGCGCGAGATCGTGTCGGTGAGCACCAGCGTGCCCGAGACGAACGCGACGCCGAGCATGACCGCCAGGCCGGTCATCAGCACCCGCACCTTCTTCGTCAGCAGCCGCTTCATCGTGACGTTCCACATGGCCTGGTCCCCTTCGCGCTGCTCTCAGGCTCCGAGCTGCTTCATGCGGTCGAGGATGGCATCGGGCGTGGGCGACGGGATCTCGCCGACGATCTTGCCGTCGCCGAGGAACACGGCCCGGCTGGAGTAACCGGCCGAGATCGGGTCGTGCGTGACCATCACGATCGTCTGGCCGAACCCGTGAACGGCCTCGCTCATGAAGTTGAGGATCTCGGCGCCTGCTTTCGAGTCGAGGTTGCCGGTGGGCTCGTCGGCGAAGATGATGCGCGGCTTGCTCGAGGAGCGCACGCGCGACCGCCACCCGTTGCTGCTGTCCGCCCGACAGCTCCGACGGACGATGCTTCAACCGGTCACCGAGCCCCACGGTGTTGACCACGGTGTCGAGCCACGCCGGGTCGGGTTTGTTGCCGGCAAGGGACATCGGCAACGTGATGTTCTCGAGCGCGTTCAGCGTGGGGATCAAGTTGTAGGCCTGGAACACGAAGCCGATCTGGTCACGCCGCACGAGCGTCAGCTTCTTCTCCGACAAGGTGTTGATCTCCACGTCACCGAGGAAGATCTGGCCGGCGGTTAGGCGATCGAGCCCCGCGAGACAATGCAGCAGCGTCGACTTCCCAGATCCCGACGGACCCATGATGGCGGTGAACTTGCCGCTCGCGAATTCCACGGTGACGCCGTCGAGCGCCCGCACCTCGTTGTCGCCGGAACCGTAAACCTTCGACGCCCCCACGGCGCGCGCTGCGCTGCCCGTCTGTTGCTCGATGGTTGATGCCGTCACCGGTCGTCCCTCCATTCTTGAAGGCTGCCGACCGCGCGTCGACAGAAGGCCCTTTCGGTCCTGCCCGTGTGAGGCCGCGACGCTACCCGCCAGGAGGACGGACTGAGAACCGCTGCCGCGTGGGATCGTCAGTCGGTTGTGGTGACCCGATCGGCCTCGCCCGACTCCGCGTCGCCGCGTTCGGCATCGACGGCTTCGCCGGACGCGTCGCCGCGCTCCACACCAACGGCTTCGACGGGTTGGGCATCGCTCGGCAGGTCGGGATACGCGCCCTCGGCTCGCCGACCGAGCCAGATGAACCAACCTGCGCCGAACAAGCAGAGCACCGCGCTCAACAGCCCGTTGAACCGCAACCCGAACACCTGTGACGCCTTGTCGATCCGCATGTTCTCGAAGAAGATCCGGCCGAAGCAGTAGAGCGTGACGTAGGCGGCGAACGTCTGACCCTTGCGGAGCCTGAACAGGCGCTCGAGCAGGAGCAGCAACGCGAGCACCAGGAGGCAGTAGAGCGACTCGTAGAGGAACGTCGGATGGAACGTCGAGAACTGCTCGTACCCGATCGGGCGGTGGGCAAGATCGATCTCGAGACCCCACGGCAACTTGGTGGGGCCGCCGAAGATCTCCTGGTTGAAGTAGTTGCCCCAGCGGCCGATGGCCTGCGCGGCCAGCAGACCGGGCGCAACCGCATCCATCAGCGCCAGCTTGTCCATGTGCCGCTTCTGGGCGACGACCATCGCGGCGATGAACCCCCCGGCGATCGCACCCCAGATGCTGAGGCCCCCCTTCCAGACCTCGAACGCGCCCGTGATGCCGCCGGCGTCCCAGTTGTAGCCAGTGAAGAGGTGGTACACGCGCGCGCCCACGGCGCCGGCGAGGACCAGCCACACGGCGATCTCGCCGATCTCGCCTTTGGGATGCCCGCGCTTGACCCAACGCACGTCGGCGATCTTGACGGCGACGAGCACGCCGAGCGCCACGCAGATCCCGTACATATGCAAGGGAAGCGGCCCGAGATCCACGATGTTGTGCGATGGACTCGGGATCGAGGCGAACCGCGGCTGCAACACGGCCCCCCATGGTAGGGCGCCGGTGAGAACACCCGACGCGGGTCGTCGATCAAGTTTGCACCGCCTTGGTCGATATCCAAGGAGACGCCGCCGAGGGAAGAAGCGCACACATGCACGCACGCCGACCGCTGCTGCTGGTCGTGGCATTGACAACGGTCGGTTTCGTGGCGTGCACGCTGCCGTCGCCTCCCCCGCCCCCACCGCCGCCGCCTTCCGCGACGACGACCACGACGGTGCGATCGACCACGACGACTTCGGCGACGACATCGAGCACCACCGCGTCCACGACGACTTCCACGACCGTTTCATCCGGAGGCGGCGCTGGTGTGCTGAACGGGAGCCTCGGGACGTGTCACGTGCTCCCGAGCGACAACGCCTGGAACACGGACATCTCGACTGCGCCGCTGAACGCCAACTCGGCCAACTACGTCATGAGCATCGGCCCGGCGGCGCACCTTCATCCCGACTTCGGCGGGAACGGCGAGTACGGAATCCCCTACGTCACCGTCGCCAGCTCGACGACGGCGGTGCCGGTCAACTTCACGGCGTACGGCGACGAGAGCGACCCCGGTCCGTACCGCGCACCGCTCGTCACGCCGATCGAGGGCGGGAACGCGAGCACCGGCGACCGGCACGTCTTGTCGATCGACCGCGACCGTTGCATCCTCTACGAGATGTACCGCGCATTCCCGCGCGGCGACCACTGGGACGCCGACTCGGGAGCGGTGTGGAACCTCACCTCCAACGCGCTGCGGCCCGAGGGCTGGACCTCGGCCGACGCCGCCGGGCTCCCGATCTTCCCCGGTCTCGCGCGCTACGACGAAGTGGCCGCGGGCCACATCGATCATGCGCTGCGCTTCACCGTGACCGCGACGCAGCGTGGCTACATCCACCCGGCGACGCATGCCGCGTCGTCGAGCACCGACCCGAACCGGCCGCCGATGGGACTGCGTCTGCGGCTACGCGCGGATTACGACATCTCCGGCTTCACCGGCCAATCACACGTGATCCTCGTCGCGCTGAAGAAGTACGGGATGATCGTCGCCGACAACGGCTCCAACTGGTTCATCAGCGGCTCGTCCGACACCCGGTGGAACGACAACGACCTCAACCAGCTCAAGTCGGTGCCGGGATCCGTCTTCGAGGCCGTCAACACCGGCGCGATCGTCCACTAGAAACTCGCCCGTGCGACGTCGCATGCGATCGGTAACCTCGGCGCCATGCAGATCGCAATACTCCTCTTCGACCGGTTGACCGCGCTCGACGCCGTCGGGCCATACGAGGTGCTCCGCGGCCTGCCCGGCGCCGACGTGCGGTTCGTCGCGCCGGCGCCCGGACCCCAGCGCACCGACCACGGATCGCTCGCGCTCGTCGCCGATCAGGCGTTCAACGACGTGCCCGCGCCCGACGTGATCGTCGTGCCCGGCGGCCCGGGGGAGGTCGCCGTGCGTAGCGACGAGCATGCACTCGATTGGCTCCGAGCCGCGCACGTTCGTTCGCAGTGGACGACATCGGTGTGCACCGGCTCGCTCGTGCTCGCCGCGGCCGGCCTGCTCGACGGCAAACGCGCGACGAGCCACTGGACCGCGCTCGGTGAGCTCGGGCGCCTCGGCGCCGTCGCCGTCACCGAACGGGTCGTGTTCGACGGGAAGATCGTCACGGCCGCCGGTGTGTCGTCCGGCATCGACATGGCGCTGACGCTCGCGGCGAAGCTCGCGGGCGACGAGGTCGCGCAATCGATCCAGCTGGCGATCGAGTACGACCCGGAGCCGCCGTTCGACACGGGCTCGCACCTCAAGGCGTCGCCGGCGCTGGTGGAGGCGCTGCGCGCGGGGAGCCGCTTCGCTACTTGACGAGGCGCGACAGCCGGCGATCGGCCAGCACCTTCCCGCCCGTCTGACACGTCGGGCAGTAGGTGATCTCGTGCGATTCGTACGAGACGCGGCGCAACCCGTCCCCACAACGAGGGCAGGGCGTGCCGGCACGATTGTGCACGACGAAGCGATCGCCGAGCTTGGCCTCGGAGAGTGCGCCGGCGCGTGTGCGCTCACCTTCGAGCGCGATCTCGAGCGTCTCGCGTATCGACGCGAGCAACCGGGCGCGCTCGCCGGCGTCGAGTGACTTGAGCGTGGCGTAGGGCGACAGCTTCGCCCGCCACAACGCGTCGTCGGCATGACCGCGTCCGATCCCGGCGACCGTCCGCTGGTCGCGGCAGGGTGGTGTGCACGCGTCGCCCGTCGTCGCTCTCGTTGATGAACGTCGCGAACGCCGCGGAATCGAGTTCGGGGCCGAGACGGGCGAGCGGACCGTCGTCGCCCGCGTCGAGCACCCACCACCCGGCCTTGCGTTCGGTGCCGTGCTCACGCACGAGCAGCGCGGGGCCGTCGACGAAGCGCAACCGGACGACCGAGCCTCGGGGCTTGGTGCGCTTCGGCGGATCCTCGAGATCGACCCGGCCGCCTTGCGACAGGTGCACGAGCAGCCGATGGCTGGCGCCTCCGTCTGCCGGGCCGAGCTCGAACACGAGATACTTTCCGCGCCGCCCCACCGCCTGCACCGTCTCGCCCAGCAACGTCTCGGGCGCCGGCGCGACAGTTTTCAGTCCCGAGAAACCGAGCGGTTCATAGCCGTCGATCACCGCCCCGGTGAGGCTGACGGCCAACCGCTCGCACAAGGCCTGCATCTCGGGCATCTCGGGCACGGGTCTACGCTATCGGTGAGGAATGACCCTCAGAAGCTCAATGTCTGCACTTCACGTGCCGACGCATAGAGGGCAATCCTCGCGGCAGGAGGACCTTCGTGATGGCATGGCGACGCAAGCGCCCGGACGAGACCACCGACGACGAACCCGAGCTGTACGACGGTTGGGACGATGACGGCCCCGAGCTGGCCGAAGCCGACCACTTCCATCACTCCTCGGGTCACACCAGCCTCAGCGAAGTGATCGCGGAGCAGGCGCCACCACCCGTCGGCGAGGACGACCCGCCGCCTCCCCGACCTCGCGGTCGCAGTGCGGTCTACTATCCCGACAAGACCTGATCACCCGCCGGCGCGCCGTGCCCCGGCGCTCTCCGCGTAGCTTGCCCCTCCCTGCGTCCAGCCGGGCCCGTCGCCCCAGTGCAATCGCGTGCGCTTCTTCGGGTGGTCGGAATCCAAGCGTTCGCACGCCTGTTCGTACTCCGCCCCGGCTCGCTCCGCGGCTTTGAGCGCCCAATAGTCCTCCTCGAGCGACCATTTGCCGTCGCCCGCGTATTGCAGGATCGTGACACCCGGGAAGTCGATCGGCGGAGCGCTCGGGTCGGGGTTGTCGCGGCGGTTCTGCATGTAGACGACGACTCGACCGTCGGGCCCGCACATGTGCCATTCATACGCGGTGTACAGCTCACCGAACTGTTCCATGATCGGCTTGATCCATGCACGGATCGTTTCGCGCCCGCGCATGTCGCCGAAGTAGTGCTCGATGTAGTGGGCGTCGTCGGCGAAGTTGTCGGCGAAGCCGTCCCAGTCCTCGTCGACCGCGCCCGTCTTCCAGTAGTGCTGGAATGCCTGCTCGACTTCGGCAATGTCGTAAGTCGCCACGAGTGCTCTCCTCTGCTGATTCCGACAGTCGCGGCGAGCGTAGTGGCGCGCCCGTCCGGCGTCACCGGCCGCGGCGCCTGCCCGGGCGCCGGCTCTGCATCCGCTTGATGATGATCTGGCGGCGCTTCTGCAGGTCGCGAAACGTCAGCCGTTCCACATCCGGCGGTACGCCGAAGGATGCCTTGACGGCGTCGAGATCGAGTGTGGCGGCCGACGGGTCGATGCCGAGCTCCCGGATGATGCGGTCGCCGTGCACTTCGAGGAAGTACTCGTACACGCTCGTGACCTGGGCCAAGAGGTCGAGATCGGGGGCGAGCGTCGCGGTCGCGGCGTTGAGGAACATCATGTTCTTGACGAAGACCATGAGCTCTTTCGGTGTGCGAACGCCGTACCCGATCAGCTTCTTCATCAGCGCTTGTAGCTCGTTCACGAGCTCGTCGCTCGACATCTGAGTGGGGTCCATCATCGGCTGATCGAGCTCGAGGTCGCGAATCACGGTGTCGAGGTCGGTGTCGGGCGGGAACGTTTCGAGATCGCGCAGGGCCGCGAGCTGCCCGCGCACATCGCCGGTCGTGCCCGACACCAGTAACCGCAGGAACGCCACCCGCTTCACCTCGTCGAGACGCGCGGTAATGCCGAAATCAAACAACGCGGTACGACCGTCGGCCTGCACCAGCAGGTTGCCGCCGTGCAGATCGCCGTGGAACACGCCGTAGATCATGGCGCCTTCGAGAAACGAGATGAGCCCGGCCCGCAGCACCGCGGTGGTGTCGATCCCCGCGTCCGCCATCGACACGACGTCGTCGAACGCGAAGCCGCGCAGGCGCTCCATCACAAGGACGCGTCGCGTGACCAACCGCGGGTGCGGGCGCGGCACCACGAGCTTTCGCTGATCCGTCAACGCGAGCACCGCCGCGATGTCGAGCATGTTCTCGGCTTCGAGACGGAAGTCGAGCTCCTCGAGCACGGTTTGCGCGAACAGCTCGACGAGCGCCGGCGGATTGGCGAGGGCCGCGACGGGGATGCGTCCCACGAGGCGCGGCGCAAGCCACGCCATCGCCGCGATGTCGGTGCGCACGAGACGGGCGACCCGGGGCCGCTGCACCTTGACGACCACTTCCTCACCGGTCGTCAGCGTCGCCGCGTGCACCTGCGCTATCGATGCTGCGGCGATCGGCACTCGGGCGAACGACGAGAACACGTCATCCAGTGGCCGTCCGAGGTCGGCTTCGATCACGGCCCGGACGTCGGCGAACGACTCCGCCGGCACCTGGTCACGAAGCAGGCGGAACTCGGTGACGAGCTCGTCGGGGAAGAGGCCCTCGCCACCCGACACGATCTGGCCCAGCTTCACGTAGGTGGACCCGAGTCGCTCGAACGAGCGGCGCAACCGCCGCGACACCCCCACCCGCGAGCTCGGGCGTCCGCGTTCCTTCACATACCAGACGCCGACGGCCGCGCCGAGGGACGACACGACGCGAAGGAGGCGGCCCAGAGGGGGCAGCCAACCGGGGTCGAGGAGACGGGGCACCTCGGCGCGGAGACGGACCCGTTCGTCGGCGAGGCCAGCGAGCCAGGGCAGGTCGCGCGTCTCGACGACCCAGGGACCGTGTTCGCTGAATGCTCTGTCAGTGACGTCAGGTGCGGGCTCGATGCTTCGCAACGTAGACGCGACGGACCCCCCCGCCTTGCCACACCTCAGGTGCGGTTGGCGGGGGGGTCCGTCAGTGGTGCTCCTGCGAGCACGTCAGTGGTGCACGTGCTATCGGCTGGAGACGATCAGCCGCAGCGACCGCCCCACGGCGCCGTGCCCTGTGAAGCGTGCAGGCTCTGCGCCATTGCGTCCTGGTCACCGGCTGCGGCGGCCGCAGGATCCCGTCCGACAAGATCACCGCGTCCGGCGGCGCTTGCGGTGCTGTCCCACGTGTGCTGGAGGAACTGGTATGCCCCGCGGTAGGTGCCGCCCTTGCTGACGGCTCCGTAGTTTCCATGACTCTCACGGTTGCGGGTGCAAGCCAGGAAGTCGCCTCCACCACCACCCTTGCCGGCGGGGGCGCCACCACTGCTGCGACGCGTCGTGCGGGTCGCGTGGTGATGACTGGCGGCTTCGAGGGCATGGAGATAGCCGTCCACGTCTGCCATCGACTGGAGGTATTGCTGGGTCTGGGCCGCGTTCACCGCATTGACGTAATTGGTGAAGTACGCGGTCGCGATGGCCTTGCTCAGGGCATTGGAGACGGCGCTCGGCCGCTTCGTATGCTTGTGGACTTGTGCTTCATTGGCTTGATCATGAGCCTGACCGGCGACGGTGCTGCTCTGCGTCGCGGCGACGAGCGTCACCGCGAGAAGAACCGGCGCCGCACTGGCGATGAGCTTGTTGCGCATGGTCGTACCTTTCGTGTCGGGCGGCTCCGCGCGCGGGCAAGAGCCGCTACCTGACTGGGACTGAAAGCCAGAGGCGATCCCGCTCCGAAGAGCAACCGCACACCTGCAACTTCCAAATACGACCGTAGCGAGCGCTCGCGGTCGCGAGCAGTTTTAGGCCGTCAGATTTCCGTCATTGTGACGGACGTCTCGGAGCGATCCGTTGACCGCTCAACGCCAGAAGGGGGGATCAGGCCATCAAGTTTTTTGGGGCGGAATGCCCGGATCCGGGGTGTGGCATCCCCCGAACTGGCCCGCGAGTGCTCAAGCTTTTCTTGAGTGAATGCGGACCAGTTTGCGTGAACCACACGCGGACAGAGACCGGCGCGTGTTCAGTCGAGGTCGGCGAGCACGGCCATCGCCGCGTTGCGGCCGTTGACGCCGATCACGCTGCCTCCGGGGTGCGTTGCGGCACCGCACAAGTAGAGCGACTCGACGGGGGTGCGGGGCGAGAACCGCCGGTCCCACATCTGGTCGGGCGTGCACTCACCCTGGAAGATGTGGCCACCGGTCAGGCCGATGCGCGCTTCGATGTCAGGGGGACCGAGGACCTGTCTCTCCGCGATGCAGCCCCTCACGTCGGGCGCGAACAAGGCGACGAAATCAAGCACGCGATCCGCGATCTCGTCGCGACGGGTCGTCCAGTCGCCCTCGTGAAGCGTGTGCGGCACGTACTGCGCGAAGACGCTCATGAGATGCTGTCCGGGCGGCGCGACCGACGAGTCGTACACCGTCTGGAAGTACAGCTCGCACCATGCCGGTGCCGGCTCGCCGCGTTGACAGCGGGTGAACGCCGCTTGGGTCTCGTCGATCATGGTGCTCAGCTGTACTTGCGCCGCGGTACACGTGGTCGGGACGGCCGGGCGCGGCGGCAAACGCCGGCAGCCGGGCGAGCGCGCAGTTGAGCTTGATCACCGGACTCTCGCAACGCCACGCGTCCACACGGGCGCGAAAATCGCTCGGTACATCGCCGCCGGCGCACAGGGCGAGCGTGCGTTTCGGATCGGCGTTCGAGATCACAGCCCGGGCGCGGATGAGCTCACCGCCTTCGAGGCGAACCCCCTCCCCGGGAAGGATCGCGGCCACCGGTGTGCCCGCCGCGAGCACGGCACCGCCTTCGATCGCGGCGTCGGCGATGCAGAACGACACTCGGCCCACCCCGCCTTCGACGTAGCTCCAGCCGCCGAGGAGACCAAGACTGTGCATGGCGTGGATCCAGGCGGTGCCCGGGTCGCGCGGGCCGGCGTTGGTGCCGACAATCCCTTGGCCGTGCAGCGCGGTGCGAAGCCGCTCGTCGGCCACATGCCGTTCGATGACGTCGGCGATCGAAGCGTCGCCGAGCACGATCTCGCGCCCTTCCGCGTCACCCGCGAGCAGAGCCTCGAGCTCGGCGCGGTCGGGCGCGGCGCCGACCCAGGTGTCGCGCCCGCCGTTCCGTAGCACCCGGCGAAGACGCGTGAACACAGCGGTATAGGCGCGGAAGCCGTCGACGTCGTCGGGCACGAGCGCGTGCACGTCACGCAGGGTTTGTGCCTCGTCGCCCCACTGCGTGAGCGACGTACGGTCGGCGAACGGCGACCACGAGACCGGATCGCAGACGAACGTGCGATAGCCGCGACGCGCCAGGTCGAGCTCCGCGATCACGAGCGGATGCAGCAAGCCGACGAGATAGGCGCAAGGACTGACCACGAAGCGGTCGTCGGCGAACGGACGCTCGAGCGTGCACGCGCCGCCGAGCTGCTCGCGTCGTTCGAGCACGAGGACCGCCCGTCCACTGCGGGCGAGATAGGCGGCCGCGGTGAGCCCGTTGTGGCCGCCGCCGACGATCACCGCGTCCCAGTGCCGGGCCGCGAGCTCGGACGCCGACATGGGCAGGCCGACTCGCCCCAGGCGCTCGAACGTGCTCATCGCAGGCCAACGCTACGGCCGGCCGGGGTTTCGAATTCGACGACTCGTGGGTACCAGTTCCGTGCCTACCTCTCTGCTTCAGGAGTCGCCACGTGCGACGGCTGTCCTTCCGGCCTGCATTCACGTTGCGGGGCCGCACGTTCAAAGGTTTGCGCGGCTGGTCGGGCAAGCCGCTCCACCCGCCGCTCACTGACATACCCGTCGGCGCATACATCCTGGCCCCGGCGTTCGACGTGATGTCTGCCGCCGGGCACCGCCACGGCTTCGCGCACGACTTCTATCGGGCCGCGACGTTCACGATCATCGGCGGCGCAATCGTGTCGGTGTTCGCGGCCTTGACGGGATTTCTGGATTGGTCTCGCTCGACGGAGAAGGCACGCAGGCGAGACGAACCGCGAGCGCTCACGGGCTCACGATGGTCACGCTCACCGTGGTTGTGCTCATCGACATCGGGCTTCGGGTATTCCGATACGACGACGACCCGTATACCGGTGTCGTGATCCTGGTGCTGTCGTTGATCGTCGCGCTCCTAGTGACGATCGGGGGCACGATTGGGGGCACGCTCGCGTACGACTACGGGTTCAACGTGGAGACCGCCGGCGACTCACCTGTGTGGCACCCCTCCGAAACCGACAAGCTGCCGGGAGACCGCGAGATCGCGCTGCCGCGCGAGGAGAGCTCAGCGCGCGATCCGTCGCACACGCCCTGAACGGCTACGCGCCTCGCCGGATCTGGCCCCCGCCTCCAAGGCGCCGCGCGCGAAACAGTCGCGGCGGCTGATCCCTTGATTGCCGCGCAAGCTCACCCGGTGGGCGCATCCCTGACGGGCCCGCATCGTCGTGATCCGGGCCTGTTCCGACGGCGAACAGCTTGCGATGCGTACACGGATCCTCGGGGCTGCGCTCGGTGGGCTCGGGCTCCCGGCGGCGGTGGGTCTGCTCATCCCGATGGAGGCCGGGGTACCGATCCCGGTACCCGACGATCTCGTGATGCTGGTGATCGGTGAGCGCGTGGCAGCCGGCCGGTTCTCGCTGTGGGCGGCGATCATCGGTCTCGAGGTCGTGGCCATCGTGGGAACCGCGGCGCTGTTCTTCGCGTGCCGCGGACCCGGCTACGTGGTCGTGCGCCACCTCGGTCCCCGGATCGGTCTCACGACCGAACGGCTCGATCGCGCGACTGCAGTCGTCGAGACGCGCGGCCGAACGGCGCTCGCGCTCGGTCGCAGCACGCCGGGCATGCGCACGATCACCGTCGTCGCCGCCGGCGCATCCGGTCTTCGCACCCGGAACGCGCTGCCGGCACTCATCGTCGGCAGCAGCATCTTCGTGCAACTGCATCTGTTCCTCGGTCTCATACTCGGGCCGGCCGCGCTCGACGCGTTCAATCGAGCCAAAGGATTGGCCGTGCTCGCTGCCGTGCTGCTCCTGGCCGGGGCGGCGGTGTTCTGGATCGTGCGCCGCGGACGGCGGGGCGGAGCGCGGGCCTGGACAGAGGCAGCGTGTCCGGTGTGCCTGGCCCTCGCGAGCGTCAACCGCGAGCCATCGCAGCCGCCTGCCGGCGAACGGGTCGCGAGCCATTAGCACGCAAACGCTTGGAGACCCGGTGATCGCGTAGGAAGCTACCGGGCGTGGAACCGCCCGACGACGAGCCGACCGTGCGGCTCGAACGCTGGAACGGGCCGTGGGCACCCGACGATCCCGACGCCAACTTCAAGGCCGAGATCGCGCTCTACTCCCGGGTCGACCCCGTCGGCACGATCCGTGGCTTGAGCGACAACATCGACGTGCCCATGGGCGCGCTGTGCCGCTACGTGCTGGCGCGCTGGGCAACCGGCGGCAGCGGCGGCCTGCTCGAGCTCGGACCGACGATGGTGCACCGGCTGTCTGCGGTCTGCGAGGCGGCAGAGACGGACGGCACCGACGAAGCCCGACTGGCTGCCTACGCCACGTTGCGCGACATCGTGTCGTGGCTGCGGCTCCCGCTCGATGACCCGTCCGTCTACGGCGACGAGCCAACGCGCGACGATCGTCGCCCCCTATGACCTCGCACGAGCATCACCACCACGACGGTCACACCCACCAACACAGCGGTGGAATTTCCGCTTGGGTCAGAGGCATCTTTGGCGTGCACTCCCACGACTCGATCGATCAGACCGACAACGTGCTCGAGGGCAGCAGGGAAGGGATCCGCGCGCTGAAGATCTCGCTGCTCGTCCTCGGCATCACCGCGATCGGCCAAGCCGTCGTCGTCGTGCTCAGCGGCTCTGTCGCGTTGCTCGGCGACACGCTCCACAATTTCGCCGACACGCTCACCGCGTTGCCGCTCTGGGTCGCGTTCACGCTCAGCCGGCGAGCGCCCAACGAGCGGTATACGTACGGCTTCGGCCGCGCCGAAGACATCGCCGGCATCGCGATCGTTCTCGCCATCGCCGCGTCGGCGGTGCTCGCCGCGTACGAAGCGATCCAACGCCTGGTGCACCCGGTCGATGTCCGCAATCTCGGGTTGGTTGCATTGGCGGCCGGGCTGGGATTCGCGGGCAACGAGGTCGCCGCGCAGTACCGCCTCCGTACGGGTCGCCGGATCGGTTCGGCGGCCCTCGTCGCCGACGGGCTCCATGCCCGCACCGACGGCCTCACCTCGCTCGCGGTGCTCGCAGGTGCCGCCGGAGTCGCGCTCGGCTACCAGATCGCCGACCCCATAGTCGGCCTCTTCATCACGTTGGCGATCCTCGTCGTGCTCTGGGGCGCAGCCCGGACCATCTACTACCGGCTGATGGATGCGGTGAGCCCCGAGCTCGTCGAGGAGGCCCGCGACGTCGTCGCCCATGTGCCGGGCGTCCAGCGCGTCGACACCCTTCGCTTGCGCTGGATCGGTCACCAGCTCCACGCCGAGGTCGAGATCACCGTCGCCGACGACCTGTCGCTCGAGCGCGCGCACGGGATCGCCAACGACGCGCACCACCGGCTCTTGCATCACGTTGGGCGTCTCACCACGGTGATCGTGCACCCGAGCCCGGCGGGGCACCCGGGTGCCGACCCTCATGCCGTCCTCACCGAGCACGCCGCCGAAGAGAAACAACGACAGCGCCGTCGCGCCGAAGATTAGTTTTTCGGTCCCGCATCGAGGTAGAACTCGTGCGGCGGACCGTCCGCCTCAGAGGAGGACCGGCTGTGGCCGAGAGCGTCTACAAGATCATCGAGTTGGTCGGCACGAGCACCGAGTCATGGGAAAAGGCGGCAGCTGCGGCAGTCGAGAAAGCGGGCTCGAGCCTGCGTGACCTCCGCGTCGCAGAAGTCGCTCAGCTCGACGTCAACATCGAGAACGGCAAGGTCAGCTCGTACCGGGCGAAGGTGAAGGTCTCCTTCAAGTACGAGGACTGACACCTGGTCATTTGAACACGCCGGTACCGCGCACGAAGAGGTGCCAACCGAGCCAGGCCCAGCCGAGGAACAGCACCAGACGCACGGGGAGCGTCCGCGTGAACGCGCGCGTCGCTTCTCCGAGGGTGGGAAGAGCACGCGATCGCATCGTGATGACGCCGAACACCACGCCCGCTGCGACGATGAGCGCGAAGCCGGCGAACGTGAGCGTCCGCGAAGTCATCGCCGAGCCTCCGGTGCGGGGGCAAAGAACAACCACCCGAGCGCGAGCCAGAGCGCGAAGATCAACGAGCGTCCGGGATGCGTGCTCATAATGCTGTCGGTGATGATGCTCAACGTCGGATGGTCGTACCGCGGTAACGAGAAGTAGGCGATCAGCTCCCACGCAGCCGCAAGCGCGAAGAGGCCGGCCCAGATCGCGTAGCCGATGCGCCGGGTACACGTTGGGCCGGCGTCGACGGTGCGCGGCCCGCGACGCCACAATGCCAACACCGACCGCGACGACGATGGGCATCGACACCGCGATTTCCATCGGCAACGTGAACGGGCGGTATCCGCCCACGAACCAGGAGTACACGAGCGCTGCGCTGATCACACCTGTCACGGCCCACGCATCCCGCCGCCGGCCGGTGATCGTCGCCTCCACGCACGGCAGTCTCGCGCCGAGCGGCGTTATGCGGACTCCAAGCGCCTGCGCAGGCGACCGATCGGACGTTCGACGAGGCGATAGATCGCATAGGCGAGCACGAACGAGATGGCAAGGCCGAGGGCACCGCGAACGGCCTGTGGCAGACCAGGTATCTGCTCGTCGAGCGTGAGCAGCACGGTGTTGTGCACGAGATACAACGAGTACGTCAGCGTGCCTACGTAGGCGACCCATCGCACGTTGAGCCACCGCATCGGGCCCCACTCCGGATACCGCACGGCGCAATAGAAGATCGCGTACAACCCGATGCCCTGGAGGCTGTAACGGAACGTCTCGCGGAACTCCGGGTTGCGGTAGACGAGGCAGAAGAACAACAGGGCGAGGCTCGCCGGGAGCAACCACCGCTTCCAGACCCGCTCAGTGAGCCACATGGGGTCGAGGATCGGGTTGCCGGACACGCCCAACGCGCACCCGAACAGGATGCTGTCGATGCGGGTGTCGGTCGCGAAGTAGGTGCGCAGCACCGACGAATCGAGTCCGAAGACGAGCACGCAGCGCCAGACGAAAACGGCTGCGCAGATCGCGAGGATGACCCGGGCCTGATCGCGTCCGATGAGCTTGCCCTTGCGCATCCCGACGTAGAGCAGCGGGAACAGCAGATAGAAATGCTCTTCGACGGCGAGCGACCAGTACACCTCGCTCCCGGGAGTGACGTGTCTGTTCGGATGGATTATCTGGAAGTAGTTGGTGAGGTGCAGGAACTGTGCTGTCACCCCTCCCCAGTCGAGTCCGCCCGGAACGGTGAGCAGGCCCAAGCCAATGAGGGCGAGACCGCCGAGGAGCACGAGGTAGAACGGCGGCAGGATGCGCAGGACTCGACGCAGGTAGAAGCGCTTGAAGCTGAGGTGCTTGCGTCGATCGACCTCCCTTCGCAGCAGCGTGGTGATCAGGTAGCCGCTGAGGAAGAAGAAGATCGTGACGCCGAAACCAGCGGGCACGAGCTTGTCGAGCCCGGCGTGGCCGACGAACACCAGCATGAACGCAACGGTGCGCAGGCCGTTGAGCGACGGGATGTGAAAGCCCGACCCCTCGATTCGCTGCTCTTGTTCAACGTCCACGTCACGTCACCCGCCAGGGTCGAGCAGCTACCGAGAGTGCCGAACAGGCTGCCGGCAGGAATGTTATAAAAGGTACCACCGACCGAACGTCAGGCCTGCGGCGAGTGGCCGCCGGTCACACGCTGACGCACCCGGGACGACTCGCGGGTGGTCGTGGCTCAGTTTGATCACGCACTCCCGAACGTTATGGCACATCCCAGAGGCCGGCGGGAGCGTCGCCGAGGGGGTAATGCCCGGGCAACGAGCCTGCAGCCACGCGCTGCATCCGCTGTTGCATACCGTCGGACAGCGTGCCGTCCTGGATCATCTCGATGAACAGCGCGGTCGCGTTGCCGAAGTCGAAGAAGTCGCGCTGCCAGCACCACTGCCAGTTGCCCGCCGTAGCGAAACCAGCTCCCGCCGATGCCGGCGATCTCGTACGGCGTGCCGTCGGCGCGGGTCGCGTCGGCAACCTGTTTCCACAGCCCGAGCACGTGGCCCTTGCGGTCGTCGATCAGGATCTCCATGTACGGGTAGCTCCAGCCGTCGAGGCCCGGCCATCTCGAGGCCCAGGGCGATCTCGCGGATCTCCTCGCGACCGACGGCCATGAACTCTTCGGTCGGCCCGAAGTTCCACCCGTAGGTGGCGTCCTCGGTGTACATGTCGGCCATCGGCTTCCAGTCACCGGCCTGCCTCGGCGCGCGCGGTTGGCCTCGAGCCACCGCTCGACCATCTCCTCCAGTCTCCTCGCGTGGGATAGCGCGGCCATCAGTCCTCCTCGATCTCGTTCCGTCGATCCGGTAACGCATGGGTGGGGCAGTACTGTCACGGCCAGCTCGACGGCTTGGCGGCGCAGACGTCGTCGGGCGGCGTCTCGTCGAGCACGGTGAGCTCGCCTTCTTGGACACCGAGAACACCTCGGGCGCCTCGCACTCGCAGACGCCGTGGCCCTGGCACAGGTCATGATCCACGATGATCCGATATGTCACCGGGCGCGCGCCCGCCGCCGGTACCGCACGACGCACGGCTGCGCGAGCTGCACGACCATCTTCGAGTGGTCGTTGCGGTAGCGTGTCGGGTGGCTGGGCCAGCTCGAAGGTCCAGTCGCTGCAGCAGCACGCGAGAAGATGGCCTTGAGCTGCATCATGGCGAACGCCGCGCCCACGCAGCGGTGACGGCCGGCACCGAACGGGATCCAGTTCCACGGGTTGGCGAGGTCCTCGGCGCGCGGGGTCGAGGTAGCGGCTCGGGCACGAACGCGTCGGGATCGGGGAAGGCCTCGGGAAGGCGGTTGGAGACCGACGGCGAGGCGCCGACCAGCTTGCCCGGCGGCGATCGTGGTAGCCCTCGACCTCGAGGTCGTGCTTCGCCACGCGCAGCAGCAGGATCAGCGGCGGGTGCAGGCGCAGCGCCTCCTTGATCGCCGCCTCGAGCCTGCGGCATCTCGCGCAGCGCCTGGTAGCTGATCTCCTCCGCCGCCGACCGTCGAGCGCGTCGAGCTCGGCGACGACGGCGGCCAGCTCGCCGGGGTGGCGCAGCAGCTCGATGAGCGTCCACGCCGCGGTGCCCGAGGTGGTGTGGTGCCCGGCGAACATCATCGAGATGAACATGCCGGTGACGATGTCGGCGGAGAAGCGCTGCGTGCCGTCGTCGTTCGGGATCGACATGAGCACGTCGAGCAGGTCGCGGTCGTCGTCGGACGGCGGGCGGTCCGGCGGCGCGGCGTTCCATGATCCCCTGGACCAGCTCGACGAGACCGGGCGCGGGCCGCGTCGCGGCGGCGGAAGCTCTCGATGTCGGCGTACGGGTCGACGTAGGCGATGGCGTCGGTGCCCTGCTCGAGGTCGTGGTAGAGCGCGGCGAAGCGTCGCGTCGAGCTGCTCGCGGAACTTCCGGCCGATGAGACAGCGTCGACGACGTGTAGATGGTGAGCTCGGCGAACCAGTCGAGCAGGTCGATCTCGCCCGCGCCGTCCCACGTAGTCGACCATCTCGTCGACCTCGTTCGGCGATCGTCGCGGCGTGGCCCCGCATGAACTTGTCGCGCAGCGCCTGGTTGTGCAGCATCTCGCGCCGCCGCTCGGGCGAGCGCGTCGAACACGACGCCCTCGCCGAAGATCGGGGTCATGAACGGGTAGGCCTCGGCCTGGTCGAGGTCCTCGTCGGGCGCCCGGAAGAACGCTCTCGTTGGCCTCGGCGCCCGGTGAGCGAGCACGACCTGCCGGTCGGCGAGGCGGAACTCGCCGACGTCGCCGCACTCGGCGCGCACGCGCTGCATCAGGCCGATCGGATCGGTACGCAGCTCCTCGAGGTGGCCGGTGCTCCTCGTCGCCGCCCGACACGTACCTAGGCTCCCGCAACCCCGTGGTCGTCATCGCGTGCGCTCCACCGTCGTCGGAAGCGTGGCAAAGCCCCTGACGTTGACGGAGTGCACACGCGCCATCCCGTCGGTGTCGATGTCGTAGTCGGACACCTGTGCCGTCAGCTCCTCGAAGGCGACGCGCGACTCGAGGCGCGCAAGGGGCGCGCCGAGGCAGAAGTGACGCCCGGCGCCGAAGCTCGCGCTCGCGCTCGTGTCGCGATCGAGGTCGTAGCGGTCGGGTGAGGGGAACACACGGGCATCGCGGTTGGCAGCACCGAGGAGGAGCACCACCCGCCCGCCGGCCGGGATGCAGCCGCCGTGCAGCTCGAAGTCTTCGACGGCCGTGCGCGCCAGCATCTGCGTGGACGTGTCGTACCGCAGCGTCTCCTCGATCCAGTCGGGGATCCGAGCGGCATCGGCGAACGGTTTCGCACGCTCATCCGGATTGCACCACGCCCAATACCACGCGTTCGCCAGGAGCTTGGTGGTGGTCTCGTTACCGGCGACCACGACGAGGAACAGAAAGCCGATGATCTCGTCGGCAGTGAGCCGGTCACCGTCGAGCTCGGCCTCGAGCAGCGCCGACGTCAGGTCGTCGGTCGGCCGGCGCCGGCGCTCGACGAGCATCTCGTCGTAATAACCGGCCAGTGTCAGCGCGGCATCCAAACCGGCGGGCGGCACGTCGAACACGCCTTCCTCGCGGTGCACGAGCAAGTCGGCCAGGCGCCGCATCTCGTCGCGGTCTGCCGGTGGCACCCCCATCAACTCGCAGATCACGTCCATCGGCAACTTGCCCGCGAAGTCGCCGACGAAGTCGAACGCACCGCGCTCGAGCGCCGGCGCGAGGTGCAGGCGCGCGAGCTCTCGGATCCGCGGCTCGAGGCCGGCGACGCGACCGGGCGTGAAGCCCGCGCGACACCAGCGCGCGCATCCGGTCGTGGCGGGGCGGATCCATCGCGAGAAACGACATCGTGCGGTACACGTTGGGACCCGACGCCGCCGGGTCGAGCGACACGCCGTCCCGGTTCGAGAAATGCGCCGGGTCGCGGAACGCGGCCATCACGTCGGCGTGGCGGGACAGCGCCCAGAAGTTGCGATCGCCATTGCGGTACAGCGGTGCTTCCTCGCGCAGGCGCGCGTATGTCGGGTACGGATCTTCGTGCATCGCGTAGTCGTACGGGTTGTAGACGAGGTCGGTCATCCGCGGTGCTCGAACACGAGACGTGCGACTTCTTCCATCCGGTCGGCGACCTCGGTATACGCGAAGTAGCCCATGCCGGCCTGCAACATCGCGCCAGAGCAGGCGAGGCCGAGCGCACGCAACGTCGCCGGGTGGGCATCGTCGCCGAGCGCATCGGCCAGCCGCCGGGAAACCGCGGCGCCGATGCGGTCGCGCAGGCGGCGAACGTCGGCATCATTGGCGAGGACCGCAGTCGTGCACGCAGTCGCCAGCTCGGGCTCGCCGGCCACCAGCAGCGCGAAATCGCGCAGCGCGGCGGCCACGCGCGCCACCGGGGTGCGGCGTCCGTCGACACTCACCTCGGGCAGGGCCTGCACACGGCGCCAGAAGACCTCGGTGATGAGATGGTCCTTCGACGCGAAGTAGGTGTAGGCAGTGGCCGGGGCCACGCCGGCGCGGCGGGCCGCGTTGCGCACCGTCAAGCCCTCGTAACCGTGGGCCCGCAGCTCGACCTGGCGCCGCGTCGACCAGCCGGTCGACCTTGTCGGCCTGCGGCGCGGTGAGGTGGCGACGCGTCGGCTCGTGCGAGGTGGTGACGGCCATCGGACCGGACGGTAGTCTGGACACATGACTGAGCGCAAGGACTACGCCGGCCCGTTCGATCCCGACTTCCGTTACGAGGATCTGTCGAAGGAGGCGCTGGTGCGGCTCGCACGCGAGTACGCCCTCATCGCTCATCTCCTCGACCGGTCGGTGTTCGCCACGATCGGCATGCGGTACGGACAGGAGGTCGTCGAGGCGATCGCAATCGAGGAATGGCGCGGAGCGAGCCCGATCTACGCGGAACGGCTTCGCCAGCGTCGTTCGGCATCGAGGGCGACGACGTCGAGGCCATCTTCAAGGTGCTCCAGCTCGACCCCGGCTTCCCGCATCACTACATGGACGTGCACTACGACGTGATCGACGAACGTCACGGCTACTTCGAGCTGCGTTCATGCGGCGCGCTGCTCGACGTCGAGCCGTGGGGCGAACGCGCGGTCACCGGGATGTGTCACACCATCGAGGACGGCACGTTCGATGTGACCGCGCAGGCCGTCAACCCCAAGGCGAGGGTGCGCCACGTGCACCGTCCGCCGCGCTCGTCGCCCGATCAGGTGCCGGCGTGTCGCTGGGAGGTCGTCATCGACGACGACACCGAGACGCTGCCCGAGGCCGACATCACCGCCATGACCCGCGCGACCACGGCCGCGACCTTCGCGTTCCCGCCGATGCGTGACGGCACCCCGCACCTCCCGCCGGCGGAGACGCCCATCGAGATCCGCGGCGCCGATTCACCGTCTCCCTGACCACGCCATGCCGCGTGTCAGCACGGTTTGGGCGCGGTGAACAACCCATGCTGCGCGCGCTGAAGTCGTCCGCGATCGTCTCTCCGTAGATCCGGCCGCCGTCCTCGGTGAGATGGATGCCGTCATGGGCCCGCACTGCTGTCGTCGTGCCACACGTCTTCTTCTCGATGACGTAGGTGCCGCCCGGGCCGGCAAGCACCTTCCCCGAGTCGAGGAAGTGAGTATCGGGGATCTTGCGATAGCCGTTCGCGATCCTCGCGGCCCAGGGCAACTTCAGGATCGGCGGCAAGCTCACCCAATACATTGCCGCGCCGTGCGCGCGCACCTCGGCTGAAAGCGCGCCGGCCCGCCGCTGCCATGCATCGAAGAACGCCGGTGTGTCGACCTTGATCGCGTTTCCGGCCGCATCGAGCGCGGGCGTGACGTAGTTGCCGACGAATGTCGCGATCACTGCGTCGGGTTTGATCGTGTCGAGCAGTTCCTTCGTCCTGGCCTGCCAGTCGACCGAACCGGAGAGCAGTCCGGAGCCGCTGACGGCAACGATGTGCGTCTCGATGCCGACGCCGGCGAGCTCGCTCGCCACCGCGCACCCTGCCTGCGCCATGAGCGAGTCGCCGAGGAGCAGCACCCGCCGCTCGCCGATGGCCGAGAACAGCAGGCGGTGGTGAGCGTGTACGACCTCGCCGCACGAAACTCCCGGATTGCCGGAGCCTGCCGTGCGGAAGTCGCGATCCCAGATGACGAAGCCGGCGCCGGACAGCAGCAGCACGAGCACGAGCACGAGCACGACCGAAACGACAATGTAGAGCGCGCCCCGCTGCCGGCCCGACTTCCGTGTGGTCTCCGAATGCCTCGCCTGGGTCGTCACTGGATCCTTTGTCAGCGTCGCTTCACATTGTCGCCGCTCGCGGCGACCGGCGGCTCACCGGGCTGTGCGGCTCGAATGTCGTCGGTAGCGTTCCCGCGACCATCCGTCTGTGCGCACTGCTCCTGCCGGCGCGATGCCACCGGCAGAGACGCCCGTCGAGATCCGCGGCGCCGATTCACCGTCTCGCTGACGGCGCGGGCCCGCGTGTCAGCATGGTTTGGGCGCGGTGAGCAGGCCCCGTTGCGCGCTGAAGTCGTGCGCGATCGTCTCGCCGTAGATCCGCCCGCCGTCCTCCGTAAGATGGACACCGTCGAAGACGCGCACCGAAGTCGTCTTCCCGCAGGTCTTCTTGTCGCCGACGTAGATCCCGTTCGGGCCCGCAAGTGCCTTCCCCGAGTTGAGGAAGTGGGTACCCGGGATAGTGCGATACCCGTTCGCAATCGTCGTCGCCCGGGGCAGCCCGACGATCGGTGGGGGGCTCACCCAGTACATCGCCGCGCCGTGCGCACGAACCTCGGCTGACAGCGCGACGGCCACGCGCTGCCATGCATCAAAGAACGCCGGCGTGTCGACCTTGATCGTGTGGCCGGACGCATCGGGCACGGGCGCGAAGTAGTTGCCGACGAATATCGCGATCACAGCATCCGGCTTGACCTTCTCGAGCAGCTCGTTCGTCTTGGCCTGCCAGTCGACCGCGCCCGAGAGCAGACCGGAGCCGCCGACGGCCGCAAGGTGCGTCTCGATACCGATCCCGGCGAGCCCGCTCGCGACCGCGCATCCTGCTTGCACCATGATCGAGTCGCCGATGAGCAGCACCCGCCGCACGCCGATCGCGGCAAAGGGCAGGCGGCGGCGGCGCGCGTGTACGACCTCGCCGCACGAGACGCCCGGGTTCGTGGACCCGGCGCGACGAAAGTTGCGATCCCAGATGACGAAGCCGGCTCCCGCCAGCGTCAGCACGAGCACCACGGCAACCACGATCCAGGGCGCGCTACCGCGCGCGCCCGACGTCCGTCCGGTCTCCGAATGCCCCGCCTGCGTCGTCATTGGATCCCTTGTCGCCGCGTCGGCGTCACAGTCTCGCCGGTTCCAGGGGTCCGGCGACTTCACCGGGCAGTACGTGTCCATCGGTAGAGTTCCCGCGACCATCCGTCGGTGAGCAAGCGCCGGTCCATCCTGGTCCGGCCTGACGAGGAGCGGGGAACACTGAGCGACCTGCGGGCCCGGGTGATCGAAATCGTGCGTGCCCGCGGGCTGCTCGAGCTGCCCGAGCCGGTGAAGCTCGCCTCGGGCCAGATGAGTCGTGACTTCATCGACGGCAAGGCCGCCCTCGCCCGGGGAGAAGACCTCGAGTTGGCGTGTCGTGCGTTGCTCGAGCTCGTGCCCGACATCGAGTTTGATTGCGTCGGCGGACTCACCATGGGCGCCGACCACCTCTCGCACGTCATCGCGGTACTGGCCAAGACGCGGTGGTTCGTGGTGCGCAAGGAGCCGAAGGGGCGCGGCACCAACAAGCTCATCGAAGGCTCACCCGTGGAGCCCGGCACGCGCGTGCTGCTCGTCGACGACGTCGTGACCACGGGCGGTTCGATCCAAAAAGCGTACGACGCGCTCGTCGAGCTGGCGCGAAGGTCGTCGGCGCGATCACGCTCGTCGACCGAGGCGAGGTCGCGCGTCAGTTCTTCGCGGCCAAGAAGATCCCGTACTCCGCGCTCGTGACCTACAAGGACCTCGGCATCGAACCCATCGGAGACGGGCGCGTCAACGCGTGAGCCGCCGGTACGGGTTCATTGACCGATGGCCTGTTTCGTCAACTGGGAGAACTCATCGGTCGTGATCTCCCCCGTCTTCTGCGAGACGACCTTGCCGGATGCGTCGACCGCGACGAAATAGGGGAACGCGGATAACCCGAATGCCTGTCCGGCAGTGCCGTCCTTGGAGTCCGCCATCACCGGGGTATTCCACCCCTCGGCCTGCAGCCATGCCGAGGGTGGGTAGTTGGGTTGGTCAGGCGACGTCGAGGTCGCGACGGTGATGAGATCGACGCCGGCGGGGAGCGGGGTGCCCTTGAAGTACTGGGCGAGCGTCGGGATTTCGTTTTGGCAGTGTGGACACCAGTGGGCGACGAACAGCACCACCTTCGGGCGGCCGTCGTGCGTCACGTTCACCGGGGCACCGCCGAAGCTCTTGCCGCGCAGCTCCGGGGTCAGCTGTCCGGTGGCACCGGGCGGCGCGGCGAACCGCGGCAGCGGCGTGCCGGTCACGGTCACCGGCCTCGTCTCCTGCACGCCGGCGGGTGTCTTCTTCGCCGAGTCCGAGCCCTGCGAAGCGACGATTGCGACGATGAGCGCGACCACCACGACCGCGCCGAGCCCGATCCACATCCACGGCCGTTGCTTGCGAGGCGGCGGAGGTCTCCGCGGATGCACGCGTCGGGCCGGTGGTCGGGTCTTCGCACTGGCTGGCATTGATGCTCCTGGTGTCTAGGAAGGTTGGTGCTCGGCACCGATGGCCGAGGTCGAGGTCGTGTCCGGGTCCGGGTCCGGCCCGGTGCGGGCGACCGCGAGAAGCGTGAGGATGAGCAGGAAGCCCGAGAGCGCCATCACCGGGATGGTCACGTAGCCGAAGCGGCGGACCCAGACGAGGCTGCAGGGGTTGTCGGGGTCACACACGCTCGATTCGAGACTCGGAAAGTGTTCGAGGATCACATGGTAGGAGGAGATCGGGACCCCGAGTACCGCGAGCACGGCTGCATACGGCCGGACGGCCATGTCCCGCCGCCAGGCGGCGATTCCGAGCATCGGCACCAGCGGATACATGCAAATCCGCTGGTACCAGCACAAGCGGCACGGCAGGAAGTGGGCGATCTCCGAGAAGTAGAGGCTCCCCAGCATCGACACCGCCGCGACCGCAAACGCCAGGGCGAGAGCCTGCGGGCCCACCGCGGCAGCAGCAGCCGCACGGGCCCGCGCCAGCCGCTTCGAGAACAGACCACCGATAGCGAGCACGAGCGCGATGACGACGGCGAGCTCGGCGATGACGGCAAGCAACGCGAGGAACAGCGACACCTGGTCCTTCGTCACGAGCCGATCTCCGCACGGCCCGCGATGAACCGCGCGAACCACTCCGCGACGGCACGCTCGTCGGTGGTCGACTCAATGCTGTGGCGGGCCTCGTCGATCCGATCTGCGCCGATGAGCGCCACCCGGGCGTCGAGCAGCGCTTCCGCATACGCGACCGTGAACTCGGGGTGGGCCTGTATTCCGAGCGTCGTCGTGCCCACTCGAAACATCGCGATCGGGCAATGGTCGGTGCGACCGAGCAGCACCGCCTCTGCCGGCAGCCGGCTCACCTGGTCCTGGTGCATGAACTGCAGCCGGCAGCGCAAGCTGCGCGGTGTCATCCACCGCTCGTGTTGCACGATCTCGATCCCCTGCACTCCGACACCCCAGCCTGTGGCCGCACGTTCGATTCTACCGCCCAACGCCTTGGCGATGAGCTGGTGCCCGAAGCACACACCGATGAGCGGGCGCCCGGTGGCGTGCAGCGACCGCACGAGGCCGGCCGCCTGCTTGATCCAGTCGGCGTCGTCGTAGACGGAGTGGCGCGAGCCCGTGCAGAGGTACGCGTCGCATTCGGTGACCGTCCCGGGCAGCTCGCCGCCACGCACGTTGTAGCGGACGAAGTCAAGATCCACCCCCACGCGGGCGAACAGCGACGCGAACATGTCGTTGTAGTCACCCGCGATCGAGCGGAACCGGTCATCCACATGATCGCATTCGAGGAGACCCACCCGCATGCTCACGTCGCAGGGCTCAACCCGTCATTCCGGTGTGACGTACGCCGCGGTGATGCCGCCGTCGACGACGAACTCGCTGCCGGTGACAAACGACGAGTCGTCCGACGCGAGGAACAGCGCGGCCTGCGCGATCTCCTGCGCCTCGCCGAAACGGCCCATCGGGATGTGCACGAGCCGGCGCTGCCGCTTCTCTTCGGTGTCGAGGAACTTCATCAGCAGCTCGGTGCGCAGCGGGCCCGGACACAGCGCGTTGACTCGAATGTTTTCGCGCGCGTGGATGACGGCCAGCTCGCGGGTGAGCGACAGCACGGCGCCCTTGCTGGCGGTGTAGGCGATCTGCGGCGTGGCGGCGCCGAGCAGCGCGACGAAGGACGCGGTGTTGATGATCGAGCCGCCGCCGGCGCGCCGCAGCGCGGGGATGCCGTACTTGCAGCCGAGGAAGACGCCCTTGGCGTTGATGTCCATCGTGAGGTCCCACACCGCCTCGTCGGTGGTGATCGCGTCGTCGTCGTCGGCGTGCATGATGCCGGCGTTGTTGAAGAGCACGTCGAGCGTCCGAAGGTCCGCTTCGGCGTGCGCCACCATCGCCTCGCACTCGCCAGCCTCGGACACGTCGGCCGCGAACGCCGACGCCCGACCGCCGTCGGCTAGCGATCATCGCGACCGTCTCCTCGCGCGGCGTCCTCGTTGACGTCGACCGCGACAACGAGGGCGCCTTCGCGGCGAACAGCAGCGCCGACTCGCGCCGATCCCGCTGCCCGCGCCGGTGATCAGGGCCACCTTGTCCCGGATCCTCATCTTCGGCTCCTGTCAGATCCGTTCGAAATAGCGCCGTCGTTCCCAGTCGGTGACCGCCGCGTCGAAGGCGGCCTGCTCGGTGCGGAAGAAGTGCGTGTAGTGCTCGACGACGTCGTCGCCGAACGCCTCCGTCGCGAACTCGCTGGCGGCGAACAGGTCGGTCGCCTCGCGCAGCGTGCGCGGGCACGCGCGGCAGACGTCGGGGCCGCGTAGACGTCGCCGACGAAGCATCGCGGGCGGCTCGATCCGGTTGCGCGATGCCGTCGAGCCCGGCGGCCAGCGAGCGCGGCGAAGCGCGAGGTAGGGATTGCAGTCGGCGCCGGGGATGCGGCACTCGATGCGCAGGCTCTGGCCGTGGCCGACGACGCGGAAGCCGGCGGTGCGGTTGTCGTAGCTCCAGGCGAGCGCGCGTGGGCGCCCAGGACCCGTCGACGTAGCGCTTGTACGAGTTGACGGTCGGCGCGTAGAAGACCATCACGTCGGGCACGTGCGCGATCCAGCCGCCGAGGAACCAGCGGAGCTCGTCGGAGCCCCGCGCCGGGCCGAGCTCGACATCGCCGGCGAACGCGTTCTGCGTCATCGCGCCACAGGCTGAGGTGGATGTGGCAGCTGCGACCCGGCCCGTCGCGCGTACGGCTTCGCCATGAAGGTGACGCTCATGCCCTGCTGGTCGGCGATCTCCTTCAGGCACTGCTTGAAGACGACGTGACGGTCGGCCATCTCGAGCGCATCGGCGTAGCGGACGTTGAGCTCGTGCTGGCCGAGGCCCCACTCGCCCTTCGAGTTCTCGACGGGGACGCCCGATCGCGTTGAGGTGGCGGCGCACGGCGGCGTGGAACGGCTCCTTGCGCGTGCCCTGCAGGAGTTGATAGTCCTCGAGGTACCAGCCCGCCGGCTCGAGCGTCGCGGTAACCGTTCGGCGCGGCGTCGCGGTAGGAGGTGCGGAAGAGGTAGTACTCGAGCTCCGAGGCGGCCTGCACGGCGAAGCCCACGGTCGGCGCCGCGCGTCGACCTGGGCGCGCAGGATCGAGCGCGGCGCGACGGCGACGGGCGCTGTCGTGCGCTGGTCGTGCACGTCGCAGAGCACGAGCGCGGTCCTGTCGAGCCAGGCCGCCACGCGCAGCGTGGCCAGGTCGGGCACGAGGTGGAAGTCGCCGTAGCCGAGCTCCCAGCTGGCGAAGCGGTAGCCCGGCGACCGGCTCCATCTCCATGTCGGCGGTGAGCAGGTAGTCGCAGGCGTGGGTGCCGTCGGCGCACCACGGTCGACGAAGAACCCGGCGTCGAAGCGCTTGCCCACAAGGCGCCCGTAGTGGTCGGTGAAGCCGACCACCACGGTGTCGACCGCGCCGGTGTCCGCGAGCTTGGCCAGCTCGTCGAGTCGCAACATGCCAGTCACGACCACACCGTCATTCGTCGCCGCGCCGGCTCGTCCAAGTTGATCAGGATTTCGATTTTACGGCCCATGAGGGTCCGACGCGTCGCCGGCCGTTCGGTCAGGCAATGCCGGTGTACCGGACGACAGGCCGGGCAGGCGCCCGAAGCGCCACATTTGCAGGGCCGTGACGACCACCCACACGTCGCTGATCCCGAGCCCGGCGCGCTGCAAGAGGCCGTGCAGTGGGCCGGCGGCCGTCGCGAGCAGCGCGCCACCCGACACCGCGCCCGTGGCCGCCGAGTAGCGGGCCCAACCCGGCGCCGCGCGGCGAACGAAGGGACCGATCGCGAGCAGTGGCGTCGCGGCGAGCGTGACGTATCCGATGATCGCGAACACGTTGTGAAACCGGTCGCCGGCCGCCGTGTCCAGCGGCGCCAGCGCCACGCCGAGCGTTGCAATGCCGGTTGCGCACGCGGTGACCCATGCCCACCCCGTGAGCGCCTTGCGCAGCGCGAGCGCGTACGCAGGTAGACCGAGACCGAAGGCGACGAACCCGGCGGTCATCAGCGCCCGGTGCGGCGCGTGTTGCGCCGCGAGGCGGCTGATGGCGTCGTCGACGGGTGAGTACCCGGCCGCGTTCACACCCGCGACTGCCCACGCGACCACGAAGCCCACGCAGCCGACCACCCCGCCGAGCGCGAGGCGACGCCCGGACGTGTCGAGGGGCGCAACGCCACGACCGGTCCGCGTCAAGCTCTGTCGCGGCGCTCCGGCCATCAACTAAACCTAGGCGACCGTTCGGGCACCCGAACCGTCCGTCTGCGAGGAGCGGCGCTCATGGACCACGGCGAGTTTCACGGCGTCATCGGGCGCTACCACTGGGAGTCCACACCGTGGTGGCCGCCGGTCGCGCGCGCACCGAAGGACGCACCCAACGTCCTGCTCGTAGTGCTCGACGACACCGGGTTCGCGCAGCTCGGCTGCTTCGGTTCCGACATCGACACGCCGGCGCTCGACCGACTCGCGGCGAACGGCCTGCGCTACTCCAACTTCCATACGACCGCGCTGTGCTCACCGACACGGGCCTGCGTGCTGACCGGTCGCAACCATCACTCCAACGGCATGGGCCGGATCGCCGAGCTCGCCACCGGCTTCCCCGGCTACAACGCGCGGATCCCCCGTGCGAACGGCTTCCTCTCCGAGATGTTGGTACCGCACGCGTACGCGGCGTGGGCGGTCGGCAAGTGGCACCTGACACCCGAGGACGAGTGCCATCTCGCTGCGCCTCGGCGCCGTTGGCCACTCGGTCGCGGCTTCGAACGCTTCTACGGGTTCTTCGAGGGTGAGACCCATCAGTTCGCGCCCGTGCTCGTGTCCGACAACAACCAGATCGAGCCGCCGCGCACGATCGACGAGGGGTACCACCTCACCGAAGATCTCGCCGACCAGGCAATCGGGCTCGTACACGACCTGCGTGCGATCGATCCGACGAAGCCGTTCTTCTGTTACTTCGCGACCGGCGCGTGCCACGCGCCGCATCAAGCGCCGGTGGAATGGATCGAGCGGTACCGCGGCCACTTCGACCAAGGGTGGGACGTCTGGCGCGAAGAGACACTGCGCCGTCAAGTGGCAAACGGCGTGATGCAACCCGATGCCGAGCTCTCGCCCCGACCCGACTGGGTGCCCGCGTGGGACTCGTTGGGCGACGACGCCCGCCGCGTGTACGTGCGCTACATGGAGGCGTTCGCAGGTTTCCTCTCACATACCGATCACCAGATCGGGCGTGTGCTCGACGAGCTCGAGGCGCTCGGTGAGCTCGACAACACGATCGTGATGGTGCTGTCCGACAACGGCGCGAGCTCCGAGGGTGGCCCCACGGGCAGCGTCAACGACGTGCGCCTCTGGAACGGCTTGCCGCGAACGGTTGCCGAGGCGGCGGAACGTATCGACGAGATCGGCGGCCCGCGCTGCCATAACAACTATCCGTGGGGATGGACGGTCGCCGGCAACACACCGTTCCGCCGCTGGAAGCGCGAGGTGCACGAAGGCGGCGTGGCCGACCCGCTCATCGTGCACTGGCCGCACGGGATCAAAGCGCGGGGCGAAGTGCGACGCCAGTACGTGCACGCGATCGACCTGGCGCCAACCGTGCTCGACGTGCTGGGCATCGAGGCCCCGGCGGAGATCGACGGTGTAACGCAGACCGCGGTCGAGGGGGTGAGCATCGCGTCGACCTTCGATGATTCGGGCGCGTCCGAGGTGCACGACACGCAGTACTACGAGATGTTCGGCTGCCGCGCGCTGTATCACCGGGGCTGGAAGGCGGTCACGTATCACGACATCCAGGTCGACGAGCCTTCGCTCGCGGACGACGTGTGGGAGCTCTACAACGTCGACGAGGACGTGTCCGAGTGTCACGACCTCGCGGCCGAGCAGCCCGAGAAGCTGCAGGAGCTCGTCGAGCGTTGGTGGATCGAGGCGTCCCGCTACAACGTGCTGCCGCTCGACAATCGTCCATTGTCGGAGCTCGTGTTCGAGCGACCGTTGGCGGTGCCGCCACGGTCGCGCTACGTCTACTTCCCGAACCGCCCGTCGGTGCCCGAGGGCATGGCGGTGAACGTGCGGAACCGGTCGCACTCGGTGATCGTGGAGGTCGAGATCGGTGACGGCGGCACCGAGGGCGTGCTGCTCGCGCAGGGTTCGTTGCTCGGGGGCTGGTCGTTCTACGTCCGCGACGGACAGTTGCGCTACGTGCACAACCTCTGCGGGCTCGAGGAGCACCGGGTCGCCACAGACGTTCGACTCGATGCGGGCCGGCACGTGCTGCAGTTCGACTTCGAGCGCACCGCCGACCACCAAGGCGTCGGCCGGCTCCTCGTGGACGGCGAAGCCGTCGGCGAGGCACCGATTCCGCTGTTCACACCGTCTCGATTCTCGATCAGCGGCGCGGGGCTCACGTGCGGGTACGACATGGAGCTGGGCGTTACCGACGACTACCCCGCGCCGTTCCCGTTCACGGGCGGGATCGAGCGGGTCACTGTCACCGTCGACGGCGAGCCGTTCGTGGATCCTGACGACGAAGTCACGCGCGCCGTCGTCACGCAGTGACGCCGGCGCTCGAGGCGGCATGCGTCTCGCTGTGCCACGCATTCTCGGATGAGTTTTCGACCGCTACGGTCGAAAACTCTGCCCAGAACCGGCCGAACGGTCGAGGAGCGCCCGCGCTTTGGGCAGGGCAAGATAGACGCATGGCCCCTGCTGCGCCCGTCGCCCGCGTCGCCATGCTGGCGCCGATGCGTCCCGAGCTGAAACCGCTCGTGACGATGCTGAAGCTGGAGCGCGTGCCGCTGGGTGACGGGTTCGTGCACAAGGGAAAGATCGGCGACGTCGAGGTGATCGCCACGATCACGGGCATCGGGCCCCCGGCCGGAGCAGACACAGCGGAACGCCTACTGAGCACCATGCCGTTCGACCACCTCATGGTCGTCGGTATCGCCGGCGGCTTGGGCCCGGTGGAGATCGGCGACGTGATCGTGCCCGAAGTCGTGATCGACACGGCGACGAAAGCCGAGTTCCGCCCGTCGCCGCTCGGTGACACGGTCTCGCGCGGCAACCTGCTGATGTCCGCGGTGCTCGACGCCGAGCTCGACAGCTACACCCGGTTCGTCGACGAAGGCGCGCTCGCCGTCGACATGGAGACCGCCGCCGTCGCGGAAGTCTGCGAACGCCACAAGGTCCCGTGGTCCGTGTTTCGCGGGATCAGCGACCGGGTGCGCGACGGACTCGTGGACCAGGCCGAGTTCGGCCTCGCCCGTTCCGACGGGTCAGCGAACATGCCCGCGGTCGCGCGGTACGTGCTGCGCCGGCCCTGGCGTGTGGGTCGACTCGCGAAGCTCGGTAAGGACATGAACCTCGCCACCAACGCAGCGGCCGCGGCCGCCATTCGTTCCTGCGAGCAACACGACACCGGGAAACGACCCACGGCTTGACGCGGCGCGCGCATCCACAGAATTGCCGATGACCGCTCGGCTCCAAGTTCCATGTTTCTCCCGATGCCCCGAGACCGGTGGTTCCGTACCGTGCAACACGAACGGTCACGCCGATTACTACGGGAGGAACCATGAGCGAGCATCCAAATGTGAACGTGATCAACCAGATGACCAAGGCGGTCTTCGAAAACGATCGTGAGACGTTGGTGAACCTCTTCACCGAGGACATGACGTTCCACGTGCGAGGCCCCCTTCCCCGTCCGGGCGACCACACGGGCGTCGACGGCTTCCTCGGTGCACTCGGGACAGTCTTCGAGCTCACCGACGGGGACGTGAAGATCGAGCAGCTGTTCTGCGTCGCCGATGGACGCTGGGCCGCAGAGTGGGAGCACGCGGTCCTCGGGCGCAACGGGCGAACCCTCGAGACGAAGAACGCGTTCGTCTACGAGTTCGAGGAGGGCCGGATCGCCGAGCTGTGGATGATCTGTGCCGCACCGGCCGGTAGCGAGTCGTTCTGGGACTGACGGTCGAGCGGCTCCGCAGCATACGGCGGTCGTCGTGCACAAGACTCCGCCCATGACCGGCGGGATCGATCGGGGACGCGACGCCTTCGACCGGCAGGCATGGGGACGCGCGTACGACCAACTGTCGGCTGCCGGCCGCGAGGAGCCGCTCGAGGTCGAGGATCTCGAGCGGCTCGCGGCGGCGGCGTACCTCATCGGGCACAGCGAGGAGAGCTCGGACATCTGGACCCGCGCTCACCAGGAGTGCGCCGCGACTCGGCGACGTGGCACGAGCAGCACGCTGCGCCTTCTGGCTCGCATTCGCCCTGTTGAACAGTGGTGAGCTGGCAAAGGGCGGCGGCTGGATCGATCGGGCGCAGCGGCTCCTCGATGACCGCAAGCTCGACTGCGTCGAGCAGGGGTACCTGCGCTACGCCGCGGGCGTTCGCAGCGTGTTCTCAGGCGAGCTCGACGCTGCACATGCGAGCTTCAGCCAGGCGGCCGCGATGGGCGAGCTCTTTCGCGAACCGGAGCTCACCGCCCTCGCTCGCATCGGGGAGGGTCGGTGCTTGATCTACATGGGCGAGATCGAACAGGGCGTCGCCCTGCTCGACGAGGCGATGGTGGGCGTGGGAGCGCGAGAGGTCTCGGCGATCGCGATCGGCGACGCGTACTGCACCGTGATCGAGGCGTGCCAGGAGCTGTTCGACGTTCGTCGGGCGCACGAGTGGACGGCTGCACTCAGCCGCTGGTGTGATGCACAACCCGAGCTCGTGCTGTACCGCGGCCAGTGCCTGATCCATCGAGCCGAGATCATGCAGCTGCGTGGCGCCTGGTCCGACGCGCTGGACGAGGTGCAGCGCGCATGTGACCGGCTCGCCGACTCGCGGGGCCAGCTTGTTCTCGGCGGCGCGTTCTACCTGCGCGGCGAGCTCCACCGGCTTCGGGGCGAGCTCGCCGACGCCGAGCACGCGTACCGTTTGGCCAACGAGTCGGGACGCGATCCGCAACCGGGTCTCGCTCTGCTCCGCCTCGCGCAGGGAAGGGTCGACGACGCCGACACGGCGGTCCGCCGGGTGCTGTTCGAGGCCGAGGATCCGATGACCCGGGCGCGGGTGCTCGGCCCCTACGCCGAGATCATGGTGGCGGCCGGTGACGTCGAGGCGGCCCGAACCGCGGCTGACGAGCTCGCGGCGATCGCCGGCGAGCTCGGGCAGCCGTTCCTCGATGCGCTCAGCTCGCAGGTCAATGGAGCGGTGCTCCTCGCAGAGAACAACTCGCGCGCGACGCGCTCGTGTCGCTGCGCCGGGCCTGGACCGGATGGCGAGCGCTGGAAGCGCCGCACGAAGCTGCGCGGCGCGCGTGCTCATCGCGCTCGCGTGCCGAGCGCTCGGCGACGACGACAGCGCCGAGATGGAGCTCGACGCGGCCCGTTCGATATTTGCCGAGCTGCGCGCAATGCCCGACGTCGCCCGGACCGAGTCGTTGTCGCGCGTCACAGCCGCAGGAATCCCCGGCGGCCTCACGGCCCGCGAGGTGGAGGTGCTCGCCCTGGTGACAAAGGGTCAGACGAACCGCGAGATCGCCGAAGAGCTCGTGATCAGCGAGAAGACGGTGGCCAGCCATCTGAGTCACATCTTCACCAAGCTCGGTCTGTCGTCCCGGTCGGCTGCCACCGCTTACGCCTACGAGCACGGCCTCGCGTAGCTGCGCCACCGCCGCCACTACTTCACGCCGGTTGCAACGGTGACGCCCTGCTCCAGTATCAGGCCGCCGTCGCGCGTGAACGGCTCCCACTGTGTGGCGACGTCGCGGCGAGCGCGGCGCGATCTTCGCTGCCGAGCTGCGCCACAGCAGCTGCAAGCGGAGTGCTGTGGACGTACTGCCAGAGAAACGTCTCTGGCGCGGGGAGCCACAGCATCTTGGTCTGGGCGCGACCTTCGACGTCACGGAACCCGGCGTCGGTCATGAACTCGGTCATCTCGCGGGTGTCGTGCAGCGAAAACACCACGTGCACGAACGCCGCGACGTCGGCATCGAGGTGATGCGCCAAGGCCTCTTCCATGATCTGGAAGATTCGTGGGGTGGGCCCAGGGACATTGACAGCGACGCGACCGCCCGGGGCGAGGACGCGCCACATCTCGCGTAACGCCGCAGGCCGGTCCGGGAAGAACTGCAAGCCCAGCTGGCACAACGCTACGTCGAACGAGCCGTCGTCGGACGGGAGGCTGTCCGCACTCGCCTCGTACCAGTCGATGGCCGTTCCGGGCGCCGTCGTGGACCGAGCGACCGACAGCATTCCGGGATTGATGTCGGTGCCGGCGACCGTCCCGGTCGGCGCGACCCGCTCCGCGGCCAGCTTGGCGACCACGCCCGTGCCGCACGCGACGTCGAGCACCCGCTCGCCGGGGCGGAGCTCGGCGAGCTCGGTGAGCTCGGTCGCCAGGGGCTTGCCGATGGCCGGGACGAAGTACCGCTCGTAGTTTTCCGGGGCGCTTCCGCCGTACGTCTCGAATGAAACTGTCGAGCGGGAGTCGCTGGTTCGAATGGTGGTCTCGTTCATCGCGGTCCTCCTCCGGTGCGCCGATACGCGACGCGTAACGTAACGTGTAACGTAACACGTTCCGATATCCTGTCAAGCGTGGGGCGGCCCAGAGAGCACGACGAGGAAACTCGGTCCGCGCTGCGGGTGGCGGCCGAACGGCTCGTCGCCGAGGGAGGGCCCGGCACGTTCTCTGTGCGCGCCGTTGCCGATGAGGCGGGCACGACGACGCGGGCCGTCTACAGCCTGTTCGGATCCAAAGAGGGCTTGCTCGTCGACGCGCTTGCTCAGAGCGTGTTCGCGTTCCTGGCCGACAACATCGACGACCTGGTCGAGACCGACGATGCGGCCTCCGACCTGGTGGACGTCGGCGTCGTGTTCCGTCGGTTGGTGCTCGAGCACCCGGCCCTGTACCGCATCGCCTTCCAGCGGATCGTGCCCGGCTTTCGCGCCGGACCCGAGGTCACCGCCGCCCGGAAACGGGCGTTCACCCAACTCCTGGGAAAGGTCAAACGAGTCGAGGAGGCGGGCCTCCTGGGTCACAAATCCGTTCGGGAAGGAGCGGTGGAGTTCAACGCGATGCTCGAGGGCCTGGCCAATGCCGAGCTCCGCGGCACCACATTGAGCATCCTTCCCGCCGGCGACGAGGAACGGACCTGGCGCGACGCCCTCACCACGGTCGTACATGGCTTCAGCGCGACTGCACCAACCCGGCGCCGGCCCAAGTCCTGACGCGAGCGCTTCACGACGCCTGAAGAACCTTGCCGCCCCACGGTCTGGGGGCTTGACAGCAGTTTAGACGACGTACAAGCATTGCTACCAATGTCTAAGGCAACGGTACCCGCATCTGCTGACTGGCGGGAAGCGCGGCGGCAATCCGCCCGTGACGCGATCGTCGATGCGGCTTGGCAGCTCGTCCGCGAGGAAGGCCTGGCTGCGCTGTCGCTGCGCGACCTGGCGAAGCGAGCCGGGATCACGACGCCGACCGTCTACGCCTACTTCGATTCGAAGAATGCGATCTATGACGCCATGTTCGGCATGGCGGCCGCCGAGTTTGCCGACCAGCTGAGCGGTCCCGATGGTTCGGCGGTACCCCACGAGGTGCTCGCCGAGGGTGCGCGTCGCTTCGTCGTTTTTTGCACGAGCGACGTTGCCCGTTACCAACTCCTGTTCCAGCGCACGATCCCCGGTTTCGAACCGACGCCGGAGTCGTTCGCACCTGCAGTGCGCGCCCTCGACGCTCTCCGTGCGCGCTTGGCCGTCATCGGGATTACCGACCCGCACCACGTCGACATGTGGACCGCGCTGGCCGCCGGCCTCGTCAACCAGCAGATCTCCAACGATCCGGGCGGCGACCGCTGGGTGCGCCTGCTCGACGACTTCGTGGGCATGTACCTCGCCTACTGCAAGCCGAATCGCACGCCTGCAAGACACGAGAAGCCGAGACCGAAAACAACCAAAGGAGCCCGATCATGAACACCAACGTCGACGAGATCGCCCCGAACATCTACCGGCTGTCCACGTTCGTACCCGAGATCGGACCGACCGGGTTCGCGTTCAACCAGTTCCTGCTCGACGACGACGAGCCGTTGCTGTTTCACCTCGGACCGCGGAAGATGTTCCCCTTGGTGAGCGAAGCGATCGGGCGCGTCATGCCCGTCGAGCAATTGCGCTGGCTCGCGTTCGGGCACGTCGAATCCGATGAATGCGGAGCGATGAACGAGTTCCTTGCCGCGGCTCCCCAGGCCGAGGTCGTCCACGGCATGACCGGTTGCATGGTGTCCCTGAACGACATGGCCGACCGGCCGCCACGGCCGATGGCTGACGGCGAGATCCTGAAGCTGGGTGCCATGTCAATCCGCCACCTCGATACCCCGCACGTCCCGCACGCCTGGGAGGCAGTGGCTCTCTATGAAGAGACGACCGGCACGCTGTTGTGCGGCGATCTGGGCACCCAACTCGGAAATGGACCGGCATTGACCGAAGGCGACATCGTCGGGGGCGCCATTGAGGCCGAAGACCTGTTCGCCTCTTCGAGCCTCGCTCCCGGCATGCCGGCGACCATTCGACGCCTCGCCGGCCTCGACCCGCGAACGCTCGCCATCATGCACGGGTCGTCGTTTACGGGTGACAGCGCGGGTGTGCTTCGCACGCTCGCCGACGACTATTCACGGCGCATCCACGCAACGAGTTGAATCAATACGAATCCAACCCACGGAGGCACGCGTGTCCTCGATCACACCCGCTCGACTGCACCACCTCGCGTTGACCGTCACCGATGTCGATGCGAGCGTTCGCTGGTACGAAGACGTGTTCGGCGTCCGCTTCCAGATGGACGCGTCACATCCGGGCGGCGTCGGCAAGCTGCTCGCCGACGAGACATGGGAGCTCATCATCGTGTTGCACCGCCACGATACGAACGACGGAGCACCGTTCGGCGAGACGACCACGGGCCTCGACCACGTGGGCTTTGTAGTCCCGAAGCGCGACGACCTCGAGGCGTGGCAGGACCACCTCGAGTCCAACGGCGTCGTTCGCGCCGACGTCGCCGACAAGCCGCTCACCCAGTCGCCCATCGCCGACGAGCCCTACGGTTCGGTGCTCGTGTTCCGCGACGCCGACAACATCCAGCTCGAGCTCTTCGCGCCACCCGCGCAGTAGGCCCGCGGCGCTCGAGGATCGCTATGCGCGAGCGGCTCTCGCGTCACAGCAGTAGCTTGCGCGCGCCTGTGAGCACGAACATCGGATCATCGGTTCACGAAGGAGTCCGGCGAATTGGGTCAGGCCATCGGGGATCTGTTGCCATTTGCGATCGGCCTGGCGATCATCCCGATACCGATCATCGCGGTCATCTTGATGCTGCTCTCCGCACGAGCCGGCGCGAACAGCACCGCGTTCCTGGGCGGCTGGGTCGTCGGTGTCGCGGGTGCAAGCGTCGTCTTGCTCGTGCTGTCGAGCCAGAGCGACACAGGCTCCAGTGGCGCGCCCTCGACCAGGTCGTCGGTGATCAAGCTGATCCTCGGCGCGCTGCTGGTGCTGCTCGCCGCCCGCAGCTTCAACAAGCGACCGAGGGCCGGCGAGCAAGCGGAGCTTCCAAAGTGGCTCGAGAGCATCGACTCATTCACTCCGACGAAGGCCGCCGGTCTCGGCGTAGTGCTCTCGGCGGCGAACCCCAAGAACCTCTTGTTGATCGCGGGCGCCATGGTCGCGGTCTCTCAGTACAAGCTCGCGGTTGGCGAAGAGGCGATCGTGGTTCTCGTGTTCGTGCTCATCGCGAGCATCACGGTCGCCGCGCCCGTGATCATCTACCGAGTAGGCGGAGCCAAGGCACAGCGTCTCCTCGAGGAGATGAACACATGGCTCGGTCAGAACAGCGCGGTCGTGATGGCCGTCCTGCTCCTCGTGATCGGCGTCGTCCTGATCGGCAAGGGCATCACTGGTCTCTCGGCCTGAGGGCAAGACGACATCGCCTCGGGTCTGTAGCGTCGTCGATCCATCCGGCTGGAGCAGAGGGAGCGACATGGCACCGATCGACGGAATCCGGTTCGTGCACGCGGCGATCTGCAACGAAGCGCGCGACATCGAGTTGCAGGCGCACTCGGCCGCGACGCCGGAGGAAGCCGGCGCACTCCTCGACCGGCTCGAGTTCTACGCCGAGCTCATCGACGGCCACACGCGGGGCGAGGAGCTCGGCCTGTTCCCGCCGCTCGTGCAGCGCAGCCCCCACATCGCGGACACGTACTTGCTCGATCACGACGACGAGCGCGGCTCCTGGCCGAGGTCGTCGTCCTCGCGCGCGAATGCCGGGGCGGCGACCCTGCAGCCCTCGAGCGCCTCCGGCGCCAGACCGTCGCGCTGACCGAGCACGCCGAGAGCCACGTCCGCAAGGAGAACGAGCTCGTGCTCCCGGTCTGTCGAGAGATGTTCACGCCGGCCGAGCAAGGCGAGATGGTGTCGAAGATGCTCAGCGCGTTCTCGCCCGACGTCATGGCGCGCGCCGCCGGCTGGATCGTGTCGAAGGTCGACGCCCACACCGGCGCCGCGTACCTCGGCGAGCTCTCCGCGGTCATGCCCGCACCGGTGTTCGACGGCACCAAGGCCTCCGTACGCGACACCGTCGGCCCACAGCGCTGGTCGGAGCTTGTCCAACGCATGCCCGCGCTCGCTTGACAGAGGCGACGCGCGTTGCGCGTGTGTTCAGCGCCAACGCTTCCAGGCTGCGAGTCGGAACGTCCGCGGTACGTTTCCACCATGTCGTCACCGAACATTCTGTTGATCATGACGGACGAAGAGCGGTACCCGCCGCCGTACGAGACCGAGGCGGTGAAGAAGTTCCGGCGCGACCAGCTCACGGCCCGCGAGTCGTTACGTGAGGGTGGGCTGGAGTCTCACCGGCACTACGCGGGTTCGACGGCGTGTGTGCCGAGCCGGGCGACGTTGTTCACGGGGCAGTACCCGTCGTTGCACGGCGTCTCGCAGACCGACGGGACCGCGAAGAAGAACACCGATCCGAGCATGAGGTGGCTGGATCCCGACTCGGTGCCGACGCTGGGCGACTGGTTCCGCGCCGGCGGGTACGAGACCCACTACCGCGGCAAGTGGCACGTCTCGCATGCAGACCTGGTCATTCCCGGCACCCATGACGCGCTCATGGCCTCCGACAACGACGGCAACGTCATCCCCGAGGCGGTCGCGGCCTACCGCAAGGCCGACCGGCTCGACCCGTACGGGTTCTCCGGATGGATCGGCCGCGAGCCCCACGGTGCATCAAGGGCGGATTGCGGCGCGGTGCGCGACGGGTTGTTCGCGGAGCAGGTCGTGGAGCTGTTCGCCGAGCTGGCGAAAGCGCGACGCGACGGCCCGTGGCTGACTGTGGCGTCGTTCGTCAATCCCCATGACATCGCGTTCGCGGGCGGGTTGTGGGAGCAGCTCCTGAAGTTCGCTCCCCCCGACGACACGGTGCCCGAGATCCCCGAAGCGCCGTCGCAGTCGGACTCGTTCGCGGGGCGGCCGCCGTGCCAGGAGCAGTTCAAAGCGGTGTGGCCGCAGATGATCGTCGAGCAGCCGACCGATCTCGCCTATCGGCGCCTCTACTACTACCTGCAGAAGCTCGTCGACAAAGCGATCCGGCGCATCCTTGATGCGCTCGACGACGCGGGTCTCGCCGAGGACACCATCGTCGTGTTCACGTCGGATCACGGCGATCTCCTCGGTGCCCACGGCGGACTGATGCAGAAGTGGTACAACGCGTTCGACGAGGCGATCCGCGTTCCGCTCCTCGTCAAGGGCCCGGGAGTCACGACACGCTCCGGAGGGATCACCACGCCCACGAGTCACGTCGACCTGATCCCCACCCTGATGGGATTGGCGGGGATCGACGTCGAGCGCGCCACGGCCGGAGTTGCCGAACACCACGACGAGGCGCAACCACTACCGGGGAGGGATCTGAGCCGGGTCATCACCGGTGCCGTCGACCACGAGTCGGTCGCGTCGCCGCTGTACTTCATGACCGAGGACGACATCTCCCGGGGGCTCACGCAGAACAACGTGGTTTCCGGCAAGCCGTTCGACGCGGTCGACTACCCCTCGCACGTCGAGTCGGTGATCGCGACACTGCCGACCGGACCCGCCGGCGCCGAGGAGCTCTGGAAGCTCGACCACTACTACGAGCGGCTCGACGAGTGGAACGAAGCGCACGGCATGCCGACCAACCCGTTCGCCCCGGCTCCCGCCGATCCGCTCTTCGAGATGCACAACCTGACCGCGGATCCCGAGGAACGTCACAACCGGGTCGGCGACGTTCCCGAAGCGCTCAGGCGGCTCCAGACGATCCTCGACAGCGAGCGTGACGCGAAGCGCCGCGTCCCCGTCCACCGCAATCCGGTGGGCTGACACCGGCAAACGCGGGGAGCGGTTTGCGAGTTGGCGCACTCGGTGCACTGTCCTACTCTGCGCCCCATGACTGATCAGGTGAGCGTGACCAGGGAGATCGACGCCCCGGCGGAGAAGTTGTGGACGATGGTCTCCGACGTGACCCGCATGGGCGAGTGGTCGCCCGAGAACGTGGGCGGCACGTGGCTCGGCGGCGCGACGCGACCGCAGCCCGGCGCAAAGTTCCGCGGCACGAATCGCATCGGCAAGAGGAACTGGAAGACCGTGGCGACGGTCGTCGACGCCGAGCCCGGTCGCCGGTTCTCCTTCCGCGTGGGCACGATGGGTATCAAGGTCGCCGAGTGGAGCTACACGTTCGAGCCGACCGCGACCGGATGCCGCGTCACGGAGGCGTGGACCGAGCAACGACCCGGTTTCTTCAAGCCGATCGCCCATCTGGCGACCGGCGTCGGTGACCGCGCCACGCACAACCGGGCGGGGATGGAGAAGACCCTCGAGCGTCTCGCGGCAGTCGCGGAGTCCACACCCGCCCCGAGCTGACGCTCGGGCTCGACGCGGGATAGCCGCTTCGTGCAGAACCCGCGTCGCCGGCTCACGCGCAGTGCGCGGGGATCGGGGGGCAGTCAATCAGCGCCGCGCGGCGCGATGTCGAGCATGTTCTGAACGAGTTGCTCCCACCCGACCGCATCCCAACCGATCTTCTCCGCGACTTTCGCCGCGACATGAACGGCTTCGTAGACCCATGCGAGCTCGGTCTGAAAATGTGGCGACACCGCCTTGCCGAGCGGCAGATATTCGAGGTCGCGGACCTCGGACCCAAATGTCACGCCCACCTCTCGCACAATCTCGAGAGCCTTCGCCGCGTCGGCAGCGAGATGATGATGCGCGGGCAACCCCACGATCTGCTCGGCCCACCGGGCACACGCGTACGCTCGATGCCACTCCATGGTGGGATCCGAGCCGGCGATCAACGCTTGTTCCTGATAGCCCACAAGCTTCGGCGTTTCCGACGGTGGCACCTTCTGGTGCAAGGCCTTGATCGCGGTCAAGATCACAGCGCTCGTGCGGTCATCGTCGCCGGGAACCTCGACGGCTATGTCCGCCGAGGCGGCGTCCTGCGAGCCGGCCGGCGGACCGTGGGCAAGCCGGTCACGAACCCACGCGAGGCCGTCAGCCATACCCATCGCGTTCGCCCAGCCGGAGAGAATCTGATCCAGTCGGGCGCGGGTGTCGACGACTCCGAGCACTCGCACCGTGAGCAACTTCGTGGGCATCCGCTGAAGATGCTCGTCACCGAACGGGTCGGTGACGATCGGCTCCGCAGCCTCCGTCATCGCGTACAACTCACCCGTCGCCTTCACCCAGCTCAGCCCCCACCGCAGGCCGGCCGCATCAGACCAATCGCTGCCGTACTCGAACTCCTCCGAAGCGCGCCGGGCAGGGTTCTTGTCATAGAACTGCTCAATATCCACCCGGCACCCCGCGAACTGACGCGCCCCGCAGCCTCGCCGCGCGTCCAGCATGCCCGCACCGCCGTGTGCATGCGTCATCAACGACTGAGAACGCCACCTACCGAGTCGAGTAACGCCCACGCTGACAGCAGTTCCGCAGCGCGCTCGGGGGGATTCGAACCTCCAACCTTCTGATCCGTAATCAGATGCGAGGGGCCCGGGGCGGTTCACCGCCCGGCCAGCTCTGCTCGCCAACCAGTTTCGGGATGCTCGAGCAGCGCGGCGCCGCGACGCGATGCACCACCGCCAGTGGCGGAACGGTCTCAATCGGCAAGCGCGGTCTCCAACCACGTGCGCCGGTGCGCACAACGCGCGAAGGTCCCCCCCGGCAGCGACGCTCGGGGGGGCCATGAAGATCAACGGGGGAGACACCGCGTGGGTGCTGGCAAGCGCCGCGCTGGTCATGTTCATGACACCGGGACTGGCTCTGTTCTACGGAGGCATGGTCCGCGGAAAGAACGTTCTTGGCATGCTCATGCAAAACTTCTTCGCGCTCGCGCTCGTGAGCATCTTGTGGGCGGCGTTCTGCTTCTCGCTTGCGTTCGGCGGGACCGGCGACCTGATTGGAAACTTTCAGTTCGCCGGTCTGAAGACGCTGGCCGACACCGTACCGCCCGGTCTCGCGCTCACAATCCCGCCGATGCTGTACATGGCGTACCAGATGATGTTCGCGGTGATCACACCCGCGCTGATCACCGGCGCGATCGCGGATCGCATGCGTTGGGCCGCGTGGGTCTGGTTCCTCGGATTGTGGTCGATACTCGTGTACACACCCGTTGCGCGCTGGGTCTTCTCACCAGAGGGCTGGCTGTTCAAGCGCGGCGCGGTCGACTTCGCGGGCGGCACGGTCGTGCACATCAACGCCGGCATCGCGGCGCTCGCTGCCGTTCTCATTCTGGGAAAACGGCGCGGGTGGCCGCAACGGCAGATGCTTCCTCACTCGTTGCCGCTCACGTTGCTCGGCACCGGAATCCTGTGGTTCGGCTGGTTCGGCTTCAACGCCGGATCCGCGCTCGGCGCGAACGGCCTCGCCGCGCAGGCTCTCGTCAACACGCACCTCGCTGCGGCCGCGGGCATGATCGGATGGTTGGCGCTCGAGCGGGCAAAGACCGGGCATGCGACCACGCTGGGCGGGGCATCGGGTGCTGTTGCCGGCCTCGTGGCGATCACGCCGTGCGCGGGTTTCGTTGGTGGAATGAGCGCGATTGTCATCGGTGCGATCGCGGGGGTTGTGTGCCTCCTCGCCATCGGGCTGAAGCGGCGGTTTGGTTACGACGACGCGCTTGACGTGGTTGGTGTCCACCTGGTCGGAGGCATCATCGGATCGCTGCTCGTCGGGTTGTTCGCCGACATCAAAATCAACGCAGCCGGCCACAACGGCGTGTTCTTCGGGGGTGGTTGGAGCCTGTTCGGCGAACAAGCGCTCGCAGTCAGTGTCACAATCGTCTATTCATTCGTCGTGTCTGCGCTGATCCTCCTCGCGTTGAAGGCATTCCTTCCCAAGGGAGTACGCGCCTCCGAAGAAGACGAAGAGGCCGGTCTCGACACCACACAACACTCCGAGACGGCGTACGCGTTCGAGCGGACCTAGAGGAGATCGACTCGTGAAACTCATCGTAGGAATCATCAAGCCGTTCAAGCTCGACGACGTGAAGGACGCGGTCAAAGAGCTCGGGGTCCACGGACTGACCGTTTCCGACGCTCAAGGTTTTGGGCGTCAACGTGGCCACACCGAGGTGTACCGAGGGGCCGAGTACGAGATCGACTTCGTGCCCAAGGTGCGCGTCGAGATCGTTGTCGACGACACCGACGCGGACCGCGTCGCCACGGCACTAATAGGCGCGGCGCGAACAGGCAAGATCGGTGACGGCAAGGTGTGGGTGTCCCCAGTTGAAACCATCATTCGCGTCCGAACCGGCGAAGCCGGCACCGACGCCATCTGACCTGCGCGTCGCACTCGCGGCCCTGACCGACGACCGCGGCGTCGGCGGGCGTCAGTATGGCGCGGCATGCAGCACGCTGATCGATGACGCGGTCGTCGACGGCACTCGACCAACGATCAGGCAAGGGGCGCTTCGCGATCGTTGCGCTCGGCTCGTACGGACGCCGCGAATTGTGCCCGAGCTCGGATCTGGACGTGCTCCTGCTTCATGACGGGAAAGGAGACGCCCGCGCGACGGCCGAGGCGCTGTGGTATCCGCTCTGGAACGCGAACCTCGTCCTCGGTCACAGCGTCGCCACCGTCAAGGAGCAGGTCAAGGTGTGCGAGGAAACGCTCGACACGTTCACTGCGGTGCTCGACGGACGCCACGTCGCCGGCGAGCAAGCCCTGACCTCAGATCTTCTCGACCGTGCGCACCAGCTTGGAGTAACGCGGCGAGGTCGCTTCCTCGCAGAGTTGACCGACCGGGCGCGTGAACGAGAGCGGCGTCCCGGCAGCATCGCCGAGATGCTCGAGCCGAATCTCAAGGAGGGCGCGGGCGGATTGCGCGACGTGCATGCGTTGGCGTGGGCCGGCTGGCTCCGCGGTCCGCCGGGGGGTCTCGGGGCGTTGGTGGCGAGCGGGTTCGTCGAGGCAGACGATGGGGACCGGCTCGCGAACGCGAACGCGTTGTTGCTCGACGTGCGGGTCGCGCTGCACCGCGCCCGGCGCAGTCGCTCTGACCTCCTTGCGCTGCAGGACCAAGACGCGGTCGCGGCGATCCTCGACAAGACGAATGCCGACGCGCTGATGCATGACGTGGCCGCGGCCGGACGCGTGATCCGTTGGATCACAAACGAAGCCTGGGACCGCCTCCTGAGTGCAGAACAGGGTCCGGGATCGCGCCTCTCGGTCGCAGACCGCGATCTTGGTGACGGAATCGCGCTTCGAGACGATCATCTCGTCGTCGATGGCGACGCCGCCGTAACTCCTCTTCTCGTGCTGCGGGTCGCGTTGCTTGCGGCGAGCCACCAACGCCGGATTCAGCGTCTGTCGCTTGCGCGTCTCGCGAAAATGCCCTCGCCCACGTGGACCCCCGAGGAGATGCAGGCGTTTCTCGAGCTGCTGGCGTGCGGACGCGAGGCGCTTCCCGCACTGGAAGCCCTCGATCACGTGGGTGTGCTCGAGCGCTTGCTCCCCGAATGGAAACGCGTGCAATCGCTTCCGCAACGCAACGCGTACCACCGCTTCACCGTGGATCGGCATCTGCTCGAAGCGGTTGCCGCATGCGCAGCGTTATTGCACGACGAGGGGTTTGACGGCGAAGTGGCCGCGCAGTGTGACGCCGAGCTGCTGCCGCTCGCCGCGCTGCTACACGACCTCGCCAAGGGTCTGCCGGGTGATCATTCCGAGACTGGTGCCGACCTTGCACACACGGTGTGTTTGCGGCTCGGCCTTTCGGCGGACCGACGAGACACCGTGGTCTGGCTCGTGCGCAACCATCTGCTCCTCGCGAAGGTCGCAACTCGCCGCGACCTTTCGGACGACCGCACGATCAGTCGCGTCATCGAGCAGGTGCAAACGGTCGAGCGTCTACGTCTGCTGTATCTGCTGACCGTGGGCGATTCACGCGCCACCGGTCCGGCTGCGTGGAGCTCGACGAAGGCGCTCCTGCTTCGCACGCTCTACGTCGCAGCGGCGCGCCGGCTTGAACTGGGGGATACATCCGATGCCGCAGTCGAGCAACAACGGATTGCGCTTGGCCGCGCGATCGGTAACGATCGAGCGCGCGCGTTTCTGGCGCCGATGCCCTCCTCATACGTTGCGAGCTTCCCTGTTGATCGCATGGTCGAGCACGCGGCCATTTTCGAAAGCGGTGAGACGGTCGCTCAGCTCGCGGCCGACGGCGATGAGCTCGTTTGCACGGTGGTGGCACCAGATCGACGCGGAATCCTCGCGGCCGGGGCACGGGGTCTCGCAGCTGCGGGAATGGATCTCGACAACGCAGTTGGATTCTCGAGCGTGGAAGGCAAGGCCCTCGAGGTGTTCACCGGCCACGATCGGTTCGAACGCCTGAGAACACCAGCGGAGCGCGCGGGCAGCTGATGTCGTGCGCGCGTCGCTTGAAGATGATCCGTCAGTGCAGTCGCGCTTCGAGGAACGCATTCGCACATACCGCGGCATCGCGAGCGCTCCCGCACGCGCATCGCAACCCGTCGGCGTGCGTTTTGATCTCGACGCATCGGAACATGCCACCGTGGTGGAGGTCCGCGCCGACGATGAATTCGGGTTGCTGGCCCGCCTGGCCGAGGTCTTCGCCGACCTCGACCTCGACGTGACGTTCGCTCGGGCAACGACCCTTCCGCAACGCGTGCTCGACGTCTTCTACGTCACCAAGCATGGCCAGAAGTTGACCGATCCTCTTGCGCTGGATCAGTTGAAAGCCACGCTCGTGGCCCGTCTTGCCACCTCGTACACGATCCCGTGATGGGAACTGTCCGAGGGCCGGGCAGTTTCACCGGCCACGTGCAGCGCGCTCGGAGGGATTCGAACCCCCAACCTTCTGATCCGTAGTCAGATGCTCTATCCGTTGAGCTACGAGCGCTGGCTTTACGCTCCTGACCTGCGCAAACGACAACCCGATCGATTCTGAGCTACGAGCACAGCGCTGATTGAGCGTCTGACTCGTGGTACTTTCGGCGCCGCTGGGGAGCACGAGCAAGTCATCGGGTGACAGCGTATCCGCTCGCGCTTGCGGACCTGCTGCCGAGCTGGCGCCGGTCGCTGACTGCTGAGCGCAAGAGTCCTCGCACCGTGCAGTCGTATGACGAAGCTGCACGGCAGCTCGTGAGCTTCCTCGAAGCCAACGGGTTGCCAACGACCGTCGCTGAGATACGAAGGGAGCACGCCGAGGCTTTCCTTGTCGACCTCCAAAAGCAAGGTCGAGCCGCCAGCACCATCGCCAACCGATACCGAAGCCTTCAGCAGTTCTTCCGCTGGCTCGAAGACGAAGCCGAAATGGCCGTGTCCCCTCTCGTGGCGTGGTTCCCCGCGCGTGAACGTCTGCGTATCGGGTCGAGGGGGTGTTAGGACGCGATTCTTGCAGGCATGACCTCCTTGGTGTCGAGGGTCTCGGACGCGGGCTCGTAGAGCAGGTTCATTGTGTGTTCGGCGAGGTAGCGACGTTCGGAGTCTTGCCATTCGTCGTGGGTCTCCGCGACCACCGCGCTGACGAGGCGGAGCACGGCGGCGTCGTTGGGAAAGATGCCGACCACGCGGGTGCGGCGCTTGATCTCGCCGTTGACGCGTTCGAGCGGGTTCGTGGACCAGATCTTTTTCCAGTGCGCTTCGGGAAACGCGCAGAACGCGAGCACGTCGTCGCGGGCGTCGGCGAGCACGCTGGCGGCGCCGGGGAACCGTTGGGCGAGCATGGAGACGATCTCGTCGAACTGTCCGTGGACGTGGGCCGCGTCGGGTTGCGCGTAGATGGTGCGCATCGCGGCGGCGACCATGTCCGCCGATCCCTTCGGGGACCTTGGCCAGGACGTTGCGGGCGAGATGCACTTTGCAGCGTTGCCAGACGCTCCGAGCATCAACGCGCTGATCGCTTCACGCAGCCCCATGTGCGCGTCGGAGATCACGAGCTGCACACCGGTGAGCCCCCGAGCGCGGAGTGACCTGAGGAACGCGATCCAAAACGCCCCGTCTTCGGAGTCGCCGACCTCTACGCCGAGGACTTTCGCGGTCACCGCTGCGAGTCACTCCGGTGGCCACTATCACCGCCTTCGCCACGATCCGGCCGCCGCTTCGGGCCTTCACGTAGGTGGCGTCCAAGAACACATACGGGAACGTTCTCCTGCCTAGAGCTGGCCGCCGTTTCCGTGGCCAGGTGACCTGGGCACGGGGTGGTGGTGGCCACGGGGTGCCCACGTGGTGCCCAGGCCGCAACCCCCGTTGTGCTCTGCTGACGCCGTTGGACCGAATACTGACGCTGAGAGGTTCTAATGGTCGTGCTGTATGTAGCCGATGCAATTGCAAGGAATCCTCGGACGATAGGAGGCAATGATGGCAACCGACGTATACATTCCGTGGGCGAACGTCATCTTCCTCGTCGTGGCGATGAGCGTCATTACCGGTGGGTGTTGGGCGTTCACGGCGTTGTCAGACAAGTACGGGTCGTAACCGCCCGGAGCGTGTCGCCACAAGGTGTACCGGAGGGAAGACGCGTTGGACCCGAAGTGTCGACCAGTGTCTGAATGGCGGTACACGTTTGAAGACTGCCACGGGAAGTGCGGAAAATCGTCGGAGGTTCAGCACCGGTGTGGGCGCCTGCGGCGGCGCTCCCGGCGGTCCACGGTTGAGCACCTGATTCGACCCGGCTCGCTCAGCTCGGCAGCACCACGACCAGCACTTAGCGTGACGAGCACACCGTATAACGTGGCCCTAGTCCGTAAGTCAGATGCTCTATCCGTTGAGCTACGAGCGCCGGTTTGACCTGAGAGTCTCGCCTCTTTTGGGAGGTTGTCCCGACGGCCGAGCACTTGGTCGGCGTCTATTTTCCCGGCGATGAGCCGAGTGCGAAAGATGTCGCGAGGGCGTTGCGCGGATCGGCGAAGAGCTTCCTTCACGAGGCCAGGCAGCGACGGTCAACCTCTCCCACGGCACCGCGTCGAATCTTGGCGCGTTCCTTGTAGCGGGCGGCGCGTTTAGCATGTCGGTGAGGGTGCAGGCCTCGAGGGGCGCAGCGCCGGCTCGTGCCCCGCGGCGTGACGGCGAAGGCATGGACGGCACCCCGATGACCCTCGCACACGCCCCACTCGTCGGCGACCGTCGGATCGATCTGTGCGGCCGACGATCTCGAGCCGGGAACCGTGGGATGGCGACGGCACGACGGGAACGGTTCGTCCATCAGATACGAGCCAGCGCCTTCCAAGCGGCACGGTGGAGCGTGCGGCTGGGCACGACTTGCAGGCAGACGTGGTTCGCACCGGCGGCACGGTGCTCGGCCACGCGGTCGGCGATCGCCCCAACGCTTCCCCAGGCGAACAGCCCGTCGATGAGCGGATCGCTGAGCGTGGCGACGTCCTCCTCTGTGAATCCAACTCGCTTCCAGTTGTTCGTGTAGTTCGGTAGCCCGGTGTAGAGCTGCAGTTCTTCGCGCGCCATGCCGCGCGCCGCGTCCGCGTCAGCTTCCAGCACCACTCCCTGCTCGACCGCCACGAGCGCGCTCGGGCCCAACGCATCTCGCGCCCGGGCGGTGTGTTCTGGCGTCACCAAATAGAGGAGCGTGCCGGCGGTCCGCTCGCGCGCCAGCTCCTGCATCTTCGGCCCCAGGGCAGCAAGACACCGATGTTCCTCGGGCACATCGAGATTGTCGAGGAATGCCTGCATCGTGGCGAGTGGCTTTGCCCACGCGGCGCCGACCAGCGGGCGATGGCTCACGCCGAGCCCCAACAGAACGCGGGCCTGGTGCTCGGCCGACAAGGTGGTCCACCAGGCGTTCGTGGCCTCCGGTGTCTGCCGCCACACATTCATCACACCGGTCGCCACGGTCATGTTCGACGTCGCGTCGAGGAGGTGTTCCAGGGCTGCGAACACGTCGTCCCCGAAGTCTGGGATCCACATCGCCGTGTAACCGAGCGACTCGAGCTCGGCTGCTGACTCGGCGATCTCATCGGGATCGGCGTAGCGGAGCGCCATCGACCAGACACCGGTACCCGTCAGCATCGCGCCGGTCCGTTGCCGTCGCCATCTGAGATCACCTCGTGCCCCTCCTTCGAGCCTCGGGCCGGTGGATGATGCACCAGGCGATCGCACCGTCGCGTTCGAAGCGAAGCCCTGCCGCGCCGAGCTCATTCATCATGCGATCACCGTGCCGCCGTCGATGCAGAGCACCTGGGCGGTAACGAACGCGGCGGCGTCAGACGCGAGATAGACGGCCGCGGCGCCGATCTCCGAGGGCCGGGCGAACTGCCGGTCCAGCACGGTCTTTCGCGCGATGGCGCCCATCAGCTCGCCCTTGGTGACGAGCAGCTGCGCGAACAGCCCCTGCGGATGGAAGCGGCTCCCGGAACTGACGTCGTGCTCGGGATCGTCGGGCAGCGTCCCGTAGGGCGCGATGGCGTTCACCGTGATCCCGTGCCTGCCGACCTCCTTGGCGAGCACCTTGGTGAAGGCGTGCACTGCGCCCTTCATGGCCGAGTACACAGCCATATTCGGGTCTCCCACGATGCCCGCCGTCGAGCCGATGTTGATGATCCGACCGTGCGAACGCTCGATCATCCCCGGCAGGAGGGCGTGGGTGCAGTTCAGCGTGCTCCCGAGCGTGAGCGCGATGTCGCGTTCCCACGTCGCCGGGTCCGAGTCGACGAACGGGTCGACGTCCACGTTGCCGCCGACGTTGTTCACGAGCACGTCGACGGCGCCGAACCGCTCGTGCACGGCACCCACCATGGTGAGCACTTGTGCTCGATCGGTGACGTCGGCCGCGCACCACAGCGTGTCCTTCGCGCCCCGCTGCATCGACTGTTCGCACACCCGGCGGCCTTGGACCTCGTCACGTCCGACGACCACGACGTTGGAACCCTCAGCCGCGAAGGCGAGCGCGATCGCCCGACCGATGTTGGCGGTCGCGCCTGTGACCACAACGGTGCGGCCTGCCAGCCCTGGGTCCGCGGTCCTCTCCTCCTGTCACGGTCCGGTCTCGAAATGGCGCCCGGTCTCCGGGCTTGCACTCTACGGGCACCCAAGTCCGTAGTCAGATGCTCTATCCGTTGAGCTACCAGCGCCGGGTCGAGATGCGTAAACCAGCTGGGCCGGCATCTTTCGTTCACGCCAGCGTCGAGCACAGGCGTGGACCGCGCACGCACCCCAAGCTCTCTCCAGGCCGAAATGGTGGGGGCGCTGGGGGCGAGCGTGCCTCGTTCCGACCCATCGCTCAGGCCGAATAAGCTTTCCCCCGATTCACCCGCTGCTCGGGAGCGACGATGAAGCACTCCGCACAACCCAAGACCCTACGCATCGTCGCGGTTGGTGCCGTGCTCGCGCTCGTCGCCGCCGCGTGCGGCGGAGGTGGCAGCAGCAGCAGCAAGAAATCGACGACCAGCACCGCGAAGGCCAACAACGCCTCCACGGCCGGCGGCAAGGTCACGGTCAGCCCGCTCGCTGTCACCAAGACCGCCGACGGCTCGGTCGGCAGCACGCACCCCGTAACGGTGCGTCTCTCTACCTCGAACGACAAGAAGTTCCGGGTTGGGTTCACCGAAGACGAGGTCGCCGGTACCGGCGACCAGTGGCGGGCGGCGGGCTGGAGCGCTACCAGCGTGGCGACCTTGCTCACAGGTGCCGCGCTCACCAACCGCGAAGTCACCTTCGACGTGTCGGGACAAATCGACGGTCCCAGCGCGGGCGCGCTGCTCACCGTCGGAGTGCTTGCCTTGACGCGGGGCGACAAGCTCAAGAGCAACGTCACCATGACCGGCACGATCAATCCCGACGGCACTGTCGGACCGGTCGGCGGCATCCCCTACAAGGTTGACGGGGTGAAGCAAGCCAAGAAGACGGTGATGCTCATCCCCACCGGACAGCGCAACGCGGCCGATGACTCAGGCGCGCTCGTCGATGTCGTGGACGCGGGCCGGCGCAAAGGCATCACGGTCACCGAGGTCGCCGACGTCTACGAGGCGTACCAGGCGTTCACCGGCAAGAGCCTTCCGCGACCCGCGAGCTCGGGCGCGGTCAATCTCGACAACCAGACCTACGATCGGCTCAAGGCCAAGACCGAGGGCTGGCTGGCGAAGTTCGACAAGTCGGTCGGCGACTTCAACAGTCTCGACCCGACCGTCCAGGCTCAACTGAAGTCCATCACCGACCAGGCCAACACGTACCAGACCACGGCGAAGAAGCTGAGGGACGAAGGCCTACAAGCCGGCGCGTACCAGAACTCGGTGCTGGCGGCGATGTTCGCGAACGCGGCAGTGACGACCGGACAGCAGGTCTCCCTGTTGGTGGGCCAGGGTGTCGAAGCCTTTGTGACGAAGGTGCGCGGCAGCGCGGCGATCTCGGGACAGATCCAGGCGCTTGTCGATGACCTGAAGACGTTCACTCCGAAGACGGTCAGCGACGGCGCTGCGCTGATCTCCGCGTACACCGACGCTGTCGACGCCGTCAGCCTCTCGAATTTCGCCGACGGCCTGCTGACCGACGCAGGGAACGCGACCGATCCAACCGAGGCGGTCAAGCTCGCGACGGAGGGATCGCTCTACTACGAGTTCGCCGGCACACTCAGCGATGCGGCGAAGGACGGTTTCGACGTCGGCCGAAACCTGGAGGGCGCGCCGCTGGCCAAGGGGCTCGACCTGACCACGGTGGCGGAGTTCTTCCGCCGGGCGGCCGAGGCCAACCTCAACGCGTTCGACACCGTGGTCCTCGCACCGGAGGCAAAGGCCGCCAACATCAACGAGGACAATGCGAAGTCGATCTTCGCCAACAACGACCTCGATTATGCGCTCGCCGTTTCGAGCCTCAACGTCATCAGCGGGCTCCAGAAGTACTTCGGAGACGCGAAGAGCAGCGCGTACGCGGAGTTGGGCGCTTCCCTTTCTCTGTACTCGCGGTCTGCCGGCCTGCTCGCGAAGTACTACTCACTCGGTGATGTCGACAAGGACCTCAATGTCACCGGCATCACGAATGACAAGGCGCTCGCCGCCGGTCTCGACCTCGCGCAGAGCCAGCTGAAGGGAACCGTCGCCTTGCTGCGATCGAAGAGGGTCAATCCGGCGCTCGTCGTCGCCTCCTATGAGACGGGCGGAGTCGACCGCGAGGGTACGGCGTCCGACAAGCTCACCGCGCTCCAGACCTACTGGAGCGGCTTCGTCGGCGGCCGCATCCTGGCGTACCTCGGCGGCTTCCCCACGCAGGGATTGAAGTAAGGAACACCGACCCGGCCGTGCCCGGGAATCAGCGGACTACGGCAGCACTTCGAGCACGGTGCCGTGGTCGCGCTCGAGCTGCACGCCGGCGTTGTCTTCCGCGTAGCGGCGGCCCTGCACGTTGAACATGCGAACGGGCTCGTCACCGAGTGGGAACGGACCCCAGTGCCACGTGCCGCAGTGCAGTGCGAGTGCTTCCAGTGGATGGAGCCTGAAGGCCCGGACGGCGTCGAAGTGCTCGGGGCGCGAGAAATCGACGTCGGCAGGTGCGACTGCGATGACGGAGTCGCAGTTGAGCGGCATGAGCGTCTGGTTGTGGGTGTCGTGGCGGTACATCACCGCGCACAAGGACCCGCGCTCGGTGTGCTCGACCTCGTCGGGGGCGTGCGCGATGAAATTGACGTGCGGATCGTCCAACTGGAACTCGTAGCGGTACGTCGCGTCGACGGGATCGACGTCGTTGGCAGGAAGCCAACCGAAGGGCGCCCACGCATCGGCAGTGAGTGGTCGCGCCGGCAACGCGATCACGCGGCGCTCGGCCACGAACGGTCCCTCCTCTTTTCGCGACGTCACCTGTGACGTCACCCTACCGAGGCAGGTTGCCGTGCCGTGTGGCGTGGGTATGCTGACGCCGGCGTCAGTTACCCGGGGGGAGTCGCAAGATGGACGTGCGATCGATCGAAGACGTCGCTCCCGTCGTCGAGCACAACGGCACGGTGCCGGTCTGGTGGCTCGTCAACCCGCGCGAGATGAAGGACATCACCGACGGCGGCTTCCTGGAGCTCGTGAGCGAGTTCGAGGTGTCCGGCGGAGGCCTCGTCGACCCGCACCAGCATCCGACCCACGAGTTCTATTACGTCACGTCGGGCAAGGGCATCATGGTCATCGACGGCGAGGAACGCGAGATTGCTCAAGGCGACCTCGTGCACATCCCGCCCAACCTGGTGCACAGCTTGCGCCCCGTGAGTGACCACGCGCCGATCCATTGCTTCTGCTTCGCAGTGGGTGTCAGGGACGCAGGCCCCGTCGACTACACGAGTCACTGATTCGGCATGGCCCGCGTCCTCGTCACTCACGATCTCCCGCCGGGTGGCACGGATCCACTCGTCGCCGCGGGTCACGAGATCGTGAGCGTCGACGGCGAGCAACCGCTCACCCACGACAGGCTGGTCGCAGCTGCACGCGACGCCGACGCGATCGTGTGCCTCCTCAGTGATCGGATCGACGCGAACCTGCTCGCTGCCGGCGCGGATGGCGGTCGACTCCGCGTCGTCGCGAACGTCGCCGTCGGCTACGACAACATCGACGTGACAGCGGCGACCGAGCACGGCATCGCGGTGTGCAACACGCCCGGCGTCCTCGATGACACGACCGCCGATCTTGCGTTGCTGCTGATCCTCGCGGCGACCCGGTGTGCTTCCGACGCCGAGGCCGACCTGCGCGCCGGTCGCTGGACCGGCTGGGGCATCAACGAGTACCTCGGCCACGACGTGCACGGAGCGATCCTCGGACTCGTCGGTCTGGGTCGCATCGGCCAAGCGGTGCTCCGCCGCGCCACCGGGTTCAACATGCGGGTCGTACACCACACCCGCCACGACACCGCGCTGCCCGGCTACGTCGGTGACCTCGACCGGCTGCTCGCCGAGTCCGACATCGTGTCGTTGCACGTTCCGCTGAACGAGGAGTCGTTTCACCTCATCGGCGCACGAGAGTTGGCGTTGATGAAACCGAGCGCGGTGCTGGTCAACACCTCGCGCGGCCGGTTATCGACGAAGAGGCGCTCGCGACCGCGCTCGAGGACGGCACGATCTTCGCCGCCGGGCTCGACGTCTTCGAGCACGAGCCCGAAGTGCACCCCCGCCTCCTCGCCGCGCCCCGCACCGTGCTGCTGCCGCACATCGGCAGCGCGTCGCTTGCGACCCGCAGGCGCATGGCCGAGGTCGCGTGCGAGGGCGTCGTCGCCGTGCTGGCCGGGGAACGGCCCGAAAACCTCGTGTAGCGCGCGCGGCCCGTCGCTCGGCCCGCGCAAGGCGCGCAGTGCGTCTTCGATCCTGCGATGAAACGTGGGATACGCGTAGATCATCCGCGTACGGACACTCACCGCCGAGGAGCTCCTTCTCGACGCCGACGACGTCGAGCCCGACTTCGGCCAGGCGCCCGGCGACGTCCTCGCCCCCCGGACCCATGCCGATGACGACGACATCCACGTGCGCAGTGCCCATTCGCGCGCTCGTCTCCAGCCCGACTTCCGGCAGTCTGCCCGCCGCCGGTGTGCCGCAAGCGGGTCGGCGCCTACGGCCCGGTGATGAGTGAGGGGTCGAGGCCGAGCAGATCGAGTGTGGTTGCGCCCGCCCGAAGCTGCTCGAACAAGCCCCGCTCCTTCTCAGCGCGGGCGTGGCCGGCTGCGAGCACGTCGTCGAGATCGTCTGCAGGGACGACGACCGCACCGTCGGCGTCGGCGACGATCCAGTCGCCGGTATGCACCTGCACGTCACCGGCTTCGGCGGTGGCGCCGATCTCACCCGGCGACTTCTTCGACGCGCCCCGCAGCTCGATGCCCGCGCTGAAGACGGGGAACGCGTGCGCCTCGAGCGCGTCGAGGTCGCGCACGCCGCCGTCGATGACCAGGCCGGCGATGCCACGCGCCTCGGCCATGGTGGTGAGCACCTCGCCCCAGTAGCCGAACTCGCGATCGGCCCCCACGTCGACCACCAGCGCGCTGCCCCGTGGCGCGCGTGTCAGCGCGACATGGATCGCGAGGTTGTCGCCGGGCGTGCACCGCGCGGTGAACGCGGGGGCCGCCAGCCGCGCGCCCGCCCAGGCCGCACTGACGCGGGAACGCATCCTGTGCGCGCCCGACTCGCCGAGTGTCGCCGCGCCCAGCGCGAGCAGGGTTTCGGGGGTCGATGAGGGATCAGGCATGGGCAGTCCTCGAGTGGCGGAGGGGGAGGGATTTGAACCCTCGAGGAGGCTTAACACCCCCTACTCGCTTAGCAGGCGAGCACTTTCGGCCACTCAGTCACCCCTCCGTGGCGCCCCGAGTATACGGGCGCGCCGTGGATCAGCCGCCGGTGACATGGCAGTCGAGACGCTCGAGCGTCTGCTCCATGCCGGCTTGATTGCGCTTCAGAAAACCCATCGGCCCGAGCAGCCACGGCGCGCGGCTGCGCGACCAGTCGAAGGTCTCGCGCACACGCGTGCCGCCCGTGACGGGCTCCAGCTCGTAGCGCCACATGTTGTGCGCGGGATGCCACCACGCGATACGGCGGTTCTCCTCGAACTCCATGACCTGGTTCGTGATCGGATACGGCGCGCCGATCCGCATCGACATGCCGAACTTCGTGCCGACGCTCAGGCGAGCGGGCGGCGTGCCACGCGTATTGCGAACCGTGCCCGAGCCGTCGATCACGGAATGCAGCGACGGATCGGCGAGGACATCGAAGATCTTCTCGGGCGGTGCGGCAATGACACGTTCGACGGAGATGGATTTCGCGGAGTCGGCCATGGGGCGAGAGGGTACCTTCGCGGCTGTGGATCCCTCCGAAGCGCTCGATCGCGTCGCGACACTGCTCGAACGGACCCGGGCGTCGACCTACAAGGCACAGGCGTTTCGCAAAGCGGCCGACTCGATCCGCGATCGTCCCGTCGAGGAGCTCCGCTCGCTCGCGGCGCAAGGCCGGCTGCAGAGCCTGCCCGGCGTGGGCAGCTCGACCGGCCAGGTGATCGAACAAGCGCTGGCGGGTGGCACACCGGAGTACTTGGCGCGACTCGAGGCGGAGGCCGCCCCCGATTCCGGGCCGGGCGCCGGCATCCGTGCCGCGCTGCGCGGCGACCTCCATTCGCATTCCGACTGGTCCGACGGCGGGGCGCGCATCGAGCAGATGGCCCGCGCCGCACGCGACCTCGGCCACGACTATCTCGCGCTCACCGACCATTCGCCGTCGCTCAAAGTCGCGAGTGGCCTCACCGTCGAGCGGCTGCGCGAGCAGCTCGACATCGTCGCGGCTTTGAACGAGGAGCTCGCGCCGTTCCGCATCCTCACCGGCGTCGAGTGCGACATCCTCGAGGACGGCTCGCTCGACCATCCCGACGAGGTGCTCGCCGAGCTCGACGTCGTCGTCGCGAGCGTCCACTCGAAGCTGCGCATGGCGTCGCAGCCGATGACCGACCGCATGGTCGCGCGCGGTCGCGAACCCCAACGTCGACGTCCTCGGCCATTGCACCGGGCGCCTCGTGGTCGGAAAGGGGCGGCCCGAATCGACCTTCGACGCGGAGCTCGTGTTCGGCGCGTGCCGAGCACTTCGACACGGCGGTGGAGATCAACTGCCGGCCCGAACGTCTCGATCCCCCGATGCGGCTGCTCTCGCTCGCGGTCGACGCAGGCTGCCGGTTCTCCATCGACACCGACGCGCACGCGCTCGGCCAGCTCGAGTGGCAGCCTTACGGCTGCGCGCGAGCCGCCGAGGCCGGCGTGCCGGCCGACCGCATCGTCAACGCGTGGCCCGCCGACGATCTCCTCGCCTGGACCGCGGCGCACCGCAACTGAACCGTTTGTGCAATCAGGTGCCCTAGACGGGGCACCGATTGAACAAACGCCAGTCAGGCGTCGAGCCAGACGACGGCGCCTTCCCACGGTGCCAGGGCGAGCCGGCCGTCGACGCGTTCACCGTCACGCGTTCGACGGGTCGAGATGCGCAACAGGCCGTTGACGGAATCGAGCTCTGCCGGTGTGTTGCGCAAGTTGAGCGCGACGATCGCCCGCTCGCCGCGCCGCCACGCCCACACGCCGTCGGGCGCCGTCACCGGCGAGTAGCCACCGTCGCGCAGGTCGGGGACCGCGGCGCGCAGGCCGATGAGATCGCGACACAGCGACAGGAGCGAGTCGGGATCGCGGCGGTGGTCGTGCACGTTGCACGTCGACACGTCGCCGAACGGCAACCACGGCTCGACGCCGGCGTTGGTGAACCCCGCGCCGGGCGCCGCGCTCCATTGCATCGGCGTGCGCTCCGGATCGCGACCGTAGACGGGGAAATACGACAACCCGACGGGGTCGAGGATCCGCTCACGCGGCACGTCGGTGTCGGGCATCCCGATCTCGTCGCCGTAGTAGAGGAACACGCTGCCGTGCAGCGTGAGCAACATCATCATCGCGGCGCGGGTCTTCTCGGGATCGTTGTGGCACCACCGCGTGGGGAACCGGTAGACGTCGTGGTTGCCGCCCGTCCACACCGGCCAGCTCCCCGGTGGAAGTGCCCCCTCGGTCGCCTCGACGACATGCCGGAGCTCGGTCGCCTCGAACGGCGAGTGCAGCATCGGGATGTTGAACGCGAGATTGAGCTCGTCGCCGGAGCCGTAGTAGCTCGCGAGCGCCGCCACGTCGAACACGAGGGTCTCGCCGACCAGAATGCGCGGTGGATCGTAGGAGTCGGCCACGGCGCGCCAACGCCGGATCACGTCGTGCACCTCGGGCCGGTTGGCGTTGAACGTCTGGCGCTGGCCCCGCAGGCGCTCGAACCAGTGGTCGTCGTCGGTGGTCGGTGGGTTGTCGCGCAGATCGGCGTCCTTCACGATCGTGTGGACGACGTCGATACGGAAGCCGGCGACACCACGGTCGAACCAGAATCGCAGGATGCGGTCGAACTCGTCGCGCACCTCCTCGTTCCACCAGTTGAGGTCGGGCTGCGCGGACAGGAAGTTGTGCAGGTAGTACTGGCCGGTGTTGTCGTCGAGCGTCCACGCCGGGCCACCGAAGCTGCTGAGCCAGTTGTTGGGCGGTGAGCCGTCGGACTTCGGGTCGGCCCAGACGTACCAGTCGCGGTGCGGCGCGTCGCGCGACGAACGGGCGTCGGCGAACCACGGGTGTCGATCGCTCGTGTGGTTGGGTACGAGGTCGAGGAGCACCTTGATGCCGCGCTCGGCGGCACGCGCGATCAGCTCGTCGGCATCGGCGAGGGTGCCGAGTACCGGTTGCACGTCGCAGTAGTCGGCGACGTCATAGCCCCAGTCGGCATCGGGCGAGACCGTGATCGGATTGAGCCACACGCCGTCGATACCGAGCCAGGCCAGGTGGTCGAGCCGGTCGATGATGCCGCGCAGATCGCCGATGCCGTCGCCGTCGGAGTCGCCGAACGATCGCGGATACAGCTGGTAGAGGACTCCCTCCTTCCACCAGCGGTCGGGTGCGTCGGCCATCGGTGCCGGAGGTTATCGAGCCGTGCGAGCATCAAGGGCCGATGCACGGATCACATCACCGTGATGTACACCTGACGTCGCGTTGATCGGCCGGGACCATGCTGGGTTTGCGAGATCGAAGAGCGCCTGAAGGTGAGGACCGCATGTTCGACATGTCCCGACGCTCGATGCGAGCCCCGGCCGTGGCCGCGCTGGTCGTGTGTCTCCTGTTGGTCTCGGAGTGCAGCAGCGGCTCGTCGTCGACCAGTTCGAAGCCGGCGAGCGCCTCTACTCCCGCGAGTCCGACGAGCGCCGGCAGCAAGCCGAACATCGTCTTCGTCCTCGCCGACGACCTCGATCTCACCTCCTACAGCGACCCGGCCAAGTTCCCGAGGTTCAACTCGCTCATGACCCAGCAGGGCACGACGTTCTCCAACTACTTCGTCACGGATTCACTCTGCTGCCCGTCGCGCTCGTCGATCCTGCGCGGCGAGTACGTGCACAACCACGGCGTCCACACCAACCTGCCGCCCACCGGTGGCTTCGAGCGGTTCCACGCGCTCGGCAACGAGAGCTCGACGATAGGCACGTGGATGCACGCAGCCGGTTACCACACCGGGTTGCTCGGCAAGTACCTCAACGGGTACCCGAACACCGTCGCGCGGAGGTACGTGCCACCCGGCTGGGACGACTGGGTCAGCCCGTCGGGAGGCAACCCGTACGCGGAGTACAACTACCAGCTCAACGACAACGGCACGCTGGTGCGTCACGGCACGCAGCCATCCGACTATCTCGTCGACGTGCTGTCGCAGAAGGCCGGCGACTTCATCGGGAGCGCGCCGAAGGACAAGCCGTTCTTCTTGTACGTCGCGCCCTACGTGCCGCATCAGCCCGCGACGCCGGCGCCCCGCTACGCGAACGCGTTCCCCGGCGTGCGGGCACCGCGCCCGCCGTCGTTCGACCAGGTTGGCAGCACGGCGCCCGCATGGCTGCGCGACCGCCCGCCGCTCACGGCCCCGCTGATCACGACCATCGACAACCTCTACCGCCGCCGGCTCCAGACCATGCTCGGTGTCGACGACATGCTCGCCAACGTGGTGACCTCCTTGCAGAAGAGCGGGCAGCTCGACAACACCTACATCGTGTTCAGCTCCGACAACGGGTTCCACCTCGGGGAGCACCGGCTGCCGCCCGGGAAGCAAACGGCGTTCGAAGAAGACATCCACGTGCCGCTCGTCGTGCGCGGGCCCGGCGTGCCGAAGGGCAAGACGGTCGACAACCTCGCGGAGAACGTCGACCTCGCGCCCACGTTCGCCGCCCTCGGCCACGCGAAGGTGCCCGATTTCGTGAACGGCCAGTCACTCGTGCCCGCGCTCCACGGCGCGACTGCTTCGTCGCAGCGCTCGGGTGTGCTGGTCGAGCACTACGCCGACACTCCGGACGAGCTTGGTGCGCGGAAGCAGCGGAAGGCGCAGAAACGGCAGGGCGCGCAGGCGACGACCGCGAAGACGAGTGAACCCGACGACGATGCAAGCCCGCCGGTGGCCGGGCTCCCCACGAGCGGCCCGACCGCGCCCGTGATCCGGGCCGGGCAGGTGCCGCTGGTGCTCATCCCCTCTTACGCCGCGCTGCGTACGGATCGATACACCTACGTGGAGTACACCGCCACCGGCGAGCGCGAGCTGTACGACCTCAAGACCGACCCGTTCGCGCTCCACAACATAGCCGCGACCGCCGACCCGGCCCGCGTCGCCGGCCTCGCGAAGCAGCTCAACGCCTTGCGGACATGCACAGGAGTCGCGTGTCGAAGTGCCGGGGCCGGCTGAACCCTCTCTCTGAGGCTTCGGAGGCTCGTTCCTGTTCGTGGCAGAGTTCTTGATCGTGTGGGTCGACGAGCCGGCCGAGAAGCGCGTACGCAAACCCATGGTGCCCGTCGCCGTTCTCGCAGCCGTCCTCCTCCTGCTCTCCTCGTGTGGCGCGACACCCACGCGCAACGCGAGACCCGCACGCAAGACGGTCCCCGGAGCGCCCACGGACGTCGTGGCGACGTCGGCCGCGATCGCTCGCGCGACGAACGGATAGGCGCTCGCCCATTCGCGGCAGGCCTTAGAGATCCTCTTCGCGCAACACGTCGAGGTTCCGGAACTTGAGCTCGCCGTCGCTGATCTCAGAGAGGAATGCGGCGAACTCTGCCGTCTCGGGGCGGCTCGAGTTCTCCATTCCCACTTCGTAGGACGCGAACTCGACCATGAGCAGGTACACATGCTCGGCGTCTCGGTCGCTTCGCAGGACCGCTCGATGCGGGATCCGATGGCCTTCGGACTTGGCCATCCAGGCATCAAGGTTGGCGTTGAACTCGTCGATCCGACCCGTCGTGAATTCGATGATCTGCGCGAACTTCACATCCAACCTCCACGTGATGAGCGAGCCCGGTCGAGCCCGCGTCACAGTCGAACAACTCACGGACGCGGCCTCTCATGCCTTGGCTTCGAGCACGATGTTGAACGGCGTTTCCGCGACCCGGCGGAACGTCTTGAAACCTGCGGCAGTTGACGATCTCCCGCAGACGCGCCTCGCCGGCCTGAGCGCCGAGCGCGGTGCCGACCTCTTGGGACAGCGAGCTCGGGGTGCAGAGCAGGGTCGAGAACCCGTAGTAGGCGGCGCCGACCGGGTTGAGGTTGTCGGCCAGGTCGTCGTTCGGCGAAGGGCTCGATGAGCATGAGCGTCCCGCCGGGTGCGAGGCTGGTCGCGGACGTGCGCGCACGCGCCGGCCGGGTCGCCCATGTCGTGGAGGCAGTCGAAGAAGCACACCAGGTCGTACGTGCCGGCGAACGTCGTGGCCGAGGCGACCTCGAAGCGGACCCGGTCGACCAGTCCGGCATCGGCGGCGCGCTTGCGGGCGGCGTCGATCGAGCCGTCGTGGGCGTCGAAGCCGACGACGGTCGACGCCGGGTAGGTCTCGCGCGAGCAGCAGCGTCGACGCCCCGTGACCACAACCGACGTCGGCGATCCGGGCGCCGGTCGTGAGCTTCGCTTCGACGCCATCGAGCGCCGGGATCCACGCGCTGGCAAGGTGGTTGAGGTAGCCGGGCCGGAAGAATCGTTCGCAGCCGCCGAGGACGTGCTCGTCATGGGCTCCCCAGGCGAACCCGTCGCCGGTACGGAATCGCTCCGCGATCGTGTCGGTGGCGTACACCGAGCCGACCGCGATCTCGAACGCACCGATCACGCACGCCGGGCTGGTCTCATCGGTGAGCGGTATCGGCGTGTTCGTCCGGCAACGAGAACCGGCCGTCGCCGTCGTACGACACGTACCCGCGTGCCGCCTGCGCGCTCAACCACTCGCGCACGTACCGCTCCGCGGTGCCGGTGCGAGCGGCCAGTTCCGCCGGGGTGAGTGGCCCGGCACCGGCCATGCGACCGGTACAGACCGAGCTTGTCGCCGATCACCACCATCGCGCCACCCAGCACCGCGCCGACATCGCCGACCGCCTTGTCCACGAACTCCATCATCTTCGTCTCGTCCATTTCAGGTTCCCTTCCGGCCCGCCGTGGCGATGGCCGCGTCAGTGCTTTGCACGACCGGTTCTCCGACCGATCGAGCGCTGCGAATCGGTTCGTTCATCGGAATCTCCCGCGATCAGGGTCTGTCGATGAACGTACGGTTCGCGCGCCGGCGATACCTCCGTATAGGTACGGGACTTCTTGCTAAATCCCGAACTCGGAGGCCCGGCGGATCAGTTCTGTCTTGGACTCGACGCCGAGCTTGGCGTAGATGCTCACCAGGTGGCTCTCGACGGTGCGCTTGCTCACAAAGAGGCGGTCGGCGATCTCCTTTGCCGTCTCGCCCCGCGACGCGAGCAGCGCCACCTCGCGTTCGCGCCGGCTCAGCGCATCCACCCCGATGTTCGTCCGCCGCCGCGGCCGGCTCTTCCGTCCCGTCAGAAAGACCTCGATCTCATCCGCGATCGCGTCGACGTCGCCGAGCCACGGCCGGTGATCCGATCCGGACAGCTCGACATAGGTCGCCTCTCGGGATGTGCTGCGCGAGGTATCGGGCATGACCGACGTCGATCCACGTGTCACCGGTCCGGTGCAGGATCAGGGTCGGCACCGCGATTCTCGGCGAGGACGTCTCGTACGTCCAGCCGCATGTTCATGCGGATCACGTTCTGGGCCATCGCCGGACTCGCCGCCATGCGCAGGTAGCGCGCCCACCAGCGCGGTGCCGCGCGTCGTCTGCCACGCTCGGCTGCCCTCCGTCCCACCACTCGCCGGACGCCCACGCCCGATCCATCCCGCTCACTACTTCTTCGAGCTGCTCCGCCGAGGGGCCGTACGGATAGTCAGGTCCGGCGAGGCGACGGGCCCACGAGCCGTAGAGCATCAGCGCTTGCGCTGCGCTCCGGATGCGCATCGGCGAACAGCAGACTGAGCGTGCCTCCCTCCGAGATGCCGAACATCGCGGCCCGGGCGGAGCCGACCGCATCCATCACCGCCCCGATGTCGTCCATCCGCTCGTCCATCGACGGGGGGCTCGCAACCGGATCCGACATCCCCGTCCCTCGCTTGTCGAACACGATCAGACGCGAGAACGACGCCAGTCGGGTCAGAAAGCGGGCCAGCCTCGGTTCCTCCCAAGCAACCTCCACATGGGAGACGAAACCCGGCACGAGAACCAGGTCGACGGCCCCGTCGCCGACTACTTGATACGCGATGCTGACCGGACCGCTCTTGGCGTACATCGTCTCCGGCCGCACCGTGCGCTCCAGTCATCGAATTCCAGCCGACGGGACCACCCGCGACCTGTCCAACGTCCACTGCACGTCACATGGCGGAGGGAGTGGGATTTGAACCCACGGTGACTTGCGCCACAGCGGTTTTCAAGACCGCCCCGTTCGGCCGCTCCGGCATCCCTCCGAGCACGAGGCTACCGGGCGGTCGCGCGCCGCCATTCGACGTTCAGCCGCGCGGCTCCACGACCTCGAAGCCGCAGTATGGGCGAAGCACCTCGGGTACGACCAGGCCGCCGTCGGGTGACTGGCAGTGCTCGAACAGGAACACGAGCGTGCGCGAGATCGCGCACGCGGTGCCGTTGAGCGTGTGTGCGGGCTGGGTGCCGTCACCGGTGCGCACACGCGCGCCGAGTCGCCGGGCCGAGTAGTCGAGATAGTTGGAGGCGGACATCAGCTCGCGATAGCGGCCTTCGGAGGGGAGCCACACCTCGACGTCATACTTCTTGGCTGCAGCTGCGCCGAGATCGCCGGCCGCGATGTTGACCACCCGATACGGCAGCCCGAGCCGTTGGACGAGCGACTCCTCGATGGCGAGGATCGCCTCCAGCTCGTCCCACGAACGAGCGGGATGCGCGAACGAGAACATCTCCACCTTGTCGAACTGGTGCACGCGGAAGATGCCGCGCGTGTCCTTGCCGTACGTGCCGGCCTCACGACGGAAGCACGTGGAGACGCCCGCGTAGCGAAGTGGGAGCTCGGCGACGTCGAGGATCTCGCCGCGCTGCAGCGCCGAGAGCGGGATCTCGCTCGTGCCCACGAGGAACAGCTCGCCGCTGTCGACGTCGTAGACCTGGTTGCGATCGGTCGGGAAGAACCCGGCCTCCTCCATCGTCGACTCTCGCACCAGGACCGGCGGCACCACCGGAACGAACCCTTCGGCGACCAGCGTGCTTACCACCCACTGCACGAGTGCGAGCTCGAGCAGCACGGCTTCGCGCTGCAGATACGCGAACCGGGAACCGCTCGCCTCCGCACCGCGATCCATGTCGACCAGACGAAGCGCCTCGGCCAGCGCGGCATGGTCGAGCGCAGGAGCAGGCACCGGCTCGCCGAAGGTGCGCACGCATTCGGCGTCGTCTTCACCACCGTCGGGCACCGAGGCGTCGGCCGGATTCGGGATCTGGAGCGCCAGCTCGCGCAGGCGCCCCTCGAGCTCGGCGAGCGCGGGCTCCTTCTGCGCAAGCACCTGTTTGAGCGCCGTCGCTGCGGCGATCTTCTCGACGCGCGCGTCGGCCGGCGCCCGGCCGATCTCCTTCGACGCGATGTTCTGCCGAGCCCGCAGCTCCTCGATCTCGGTGAGGATCACGCGACGCTCGTCGTCGACCCGCAGCGTCGCGTCGACGAGGTCGGCACCGACTCGCTTGCGCTCGATGCCTGCCCGGTAGTCGGCGTCATCGCGTAGGCGACGCAGGTCGATCACGTGATGTCGCCCGCCGGACGCACCTGGGCGCGCAAGTCTCCGAGCCACGAGCTCGCCTCGCGCCAGGCTTTGCCGGCGGAGCGGCGCCGCGCGTGCGCTTCCTCCTCGCCGGCGATCGGGTAGGAACCGAGGAACTTCACCTCGGCCTGCTTCGCGGCCAGCGTGCGCAGGCAGTCGGCCACCAGCTCGTCGGCGATGTGGCCCTCCGCGTCAATGAAGAAGCAGTAATCGCCCAACGTGCGCTTCGCGGGTCGCGACTCGAGCTTCGACAAGTTGATCGCACGCGCCGCGAACTCCTGGAGGATCGCGAGCAGCGAACCCGGTCGATCCTCCCGCTGGAAGCACACGATCGATGTCTTGTCGTGGCCGGTCGGCGCGGGAATCCCGCGGCCGACGACAACGAAGCGGGTTTCGTTCTCGGGATGATCTTCGATCTCGCTTGCCAGCACCTTCAATCCGTAGAGCTCGGCGGCAAAGGCGGTACCCACCGCGGCGAGATTCGTCTTGCGCGACTTCTGCACCTCACGGGCGGCGTCGGCGGTCGAGTTGGCCGCAAAGACTTCCGCGTCGGGCAACTTCTCTCCGAGCCACTTCCGGCACTGCGCGTTGGCGTGCGGGTGCGACAGCACCGTGGTGACATCACGCAGCTTCGTGCCCGGTTTGGCACACAGGTTGAGAGAGATCGGGAGATCGATCTCGCGCTGCACGAGCAGCTCGCTCTCGAACGCAAGTGTGTCGAGCGTGACCGCCACTGACCCTTCGATCGAGTTCTCGATCGGAACCACGCCGAGATCGGCGTCGCCACGCTCGACCGACGCGATCACCTCGGGCACCGTGCGCTGGGCGACGAGCTCCTGCGCGGCAAGATCGGGCTGCGTGAGCAGTGCCTCCTCAGTGAACGTGCCGTGAGGACCAAAGAAGCTGACACGCGTCACGGCGGCATGCTACCGGCGCACCCCGAGTGCTCCCGTCCTATTGTCGCGAGATGCGCTCGTACACGCTTGCCGAAGCCAACGCGGAGCTCCCGCGTGTGCGGAACATCGTCGAGCGGATCCGCGTGCTCGTCGCCGACGCGAAGATTCGCCAACGCGCACCGCATCCGTCGGGCAACGGCCCCGGGCCCTCGTCGAACGGCCGCGCACGGGCGCCGGGCGGGAGCGACGAGCTCCGCACGCTCGTCGAGCAGCTCAACACCGACGGCATCGTCCTCCGCGACCCCGAGCGTGGTCTTATCGACTTTCCGGCCCGTTCGCCGAGCGGCCGCGACTACCTCCTCTGCTGGCTTCCCGGCGAAGACGAGATCGGATGGTGGCACTGGCCCGAAGCCGGCTTTGCCGGCCGCACCCCGATCACCGAACCGCCCGACTGAGAGAGGCCGAGATGATCGAACCAATCAAGCAGAGCGTGGAATGGAGAGCGCTCGACGCGCATTTCCGCGAGCTGCGCGAAGCGCATCTGCGCGACCTCTTCGCTGCCGACGCGCGCCGAGGTGACGACCTCGCCGTCGAGCACGACGGCATCTATCTCGACTACTCGAAGAACCGGCTCACGCGTGAGACGGTCAGACTTCCTGCTCGCGCTGGCCGGCCGGGCGCGCTTGCGCGACCGCATCGACGCGATGTTCTCGGGTGAGAAGATCAACGTGACCGAGCAACGAGCGGTGCTGCACGTCGCGTTGCGAGCACCCGAGGGTGCGTCGATCGTTGTCGACGGTGAGAACGTCGTGCCGGCGGTGCACGCGGTGCTCCGCAAGATGGCCGACTTCTCCGAACGGGTGCGCGCCGGCACCTTGAGGGGCCACACCGGCAAGCCAATCGTCAACGTCGTCAACATCGGCATCGGCGGCTCCGATCTCGGGCCGGCGATGGCCTACGAGGCGCTCAGGGACTTCAGCCAGCGCGACATGACGTTCCACTACGTGTCCAACGTCGACGCCACCCAGATCTGGGAGACGCTGCACGACCTCGATCCCGAAGAGACGTTGTTCGTGATCTGCTCCAAGACCTTCGGCACGCTCGAGACGCTCACGAACGCGCGTACTGCACGCGAATGGCTGCTCGACGCGCTCGGTGACGAGAGCGCCGTCGGGAAGCACTTCGTTGCGGTGTCGACCAACGAGCAACGCGTGGCGGAGTTCGGCATCGACACCGCGAACATGTTCGAGTTCTGGGACTGGGTGGGTGGCCGGTATTCGGTCGACTCGGCGATCGGACTCTCGTTGATGCTCGCGATCGGCGCCGAGCAGTTCTCGGAGTTTCTTGCCGGCTTCCACGCGATCGACGAGCACTTCCGCACCGCGCCGTTCGAGCGCAACCTGCCGGTGCTGCTCGGGTTGATCGGCGTCTGGTACATCAACTTCTTCGGTGCCGAGACGCAGGCGATCCTGCCGTACAGCCAGTACTTGTCACGCTTGGCGCCGTATCTGCAACAGCTCGACATGGAGAGCGACGGCAAGTCGGTCGACCTCGACGGGCGGCGGGTCGACTACGACACCGGGCCGGTTGTATGGGGCCAGCCGGGCACCAACGGTCAGCACGCGTACTACCAGCTCATTCACCAGGGCACACGGCTGATCCCGTGCGACTTCATCGGCTTTGCGCAACCCAATCACGAGGTCGGCGACCACCAGAACCTCCTCATGGCCAACTTCTTCGCCCAGACCGAGGCACTCGCGTTCGGCAAGACGAAAGAGCAGGTCGAGGCCGAAGGAGTGCTTGCGCATCAGGTGGCGGCGCGCACGTTCGAGGGCAATCACCCGACCAACTCGATCTTGATTCCGAAGCTCACGCCGCGCGTGCTCGGACAGCTCATAGCCATATACGAGCACAAGGTCTTCACGCAGGGCACGATCTGGAACATCAACTCGTTCGACCAGTGGGGCGTCGAGCTGGGCAAGGTGCTGGCCGGGGTGATCGTGCCGCAGCTCGACGCGACCGACGAGCCGAAGCTCGAGCACGACACGTCGACGAACGCCCTGATCCGCCGATACCGCGCGCTCCGCTCGTAGCCGTGCGAGCGGGTCACGCCAGTCGCACTGCGGAGTACGACGCGCTCTTCCGCGCCTGAATCGTCACGCCCCGTCCGCGAGCGGCTCGTCGAGGACCCCCTCGCCCGGGCCTTCGTGACGTGGCCGCTTGCGGCGGCGGCCTGGCTCGGGCCCGTCCCCGGATTGCGAGACTTCGTGCGCTGGTTCATCGACAAGCGATGGCCCGGTGTGCGCAGCTCGCTTGTCGCGCGTGACGAGGCTCATCGACGATGCGATGGCCGCGTCCGCTGACGAACAGACGGCGCAGCTCGTCATTCTCGGCGCCGGCTACGACACCCGGGCCTACCGCCTCCCGAGCTTCGCGCGAGCTCACCGTCTTCGAGGTCGACCATCCGGACACACAGGAGGCCAAGCTGCGGCTGCTGCGCCGCGCACTGCCTGCGGTGCCGAAGAACGTCCGGTATGTCGCCGGCGACTTCAACCAGCGCCAGGTCGAGTCGGCAACGGCAGCCGCCGGCTACAAGGAGGCGGTCCCCACCATCTTCCTGTGGGAAGGCGTCACCAACTACCTGACGGAACCCGTAGTCGACACCACGCTCCGGTGGTGTTCGCGAGCAGCGGCCGGCAGCCTGCTGATCTTCACCTACGTGCACGTTGACGTGCTGACCGATCCCGGCAAATTCGTCGGCACCGACCAGCTGCTCGCCACACTCGCGAACGCCGGCGAGAAGTTCACGTTCGGGTTCGACCCGGCGGAGCTGCCCAAGTTCCTCGGCGATCGCGGCATGTCCCTCGAGCGTGATATCGGCGCCGCCGAGTATCGGCAGCTCTACTACAAGGACGAAGCCCGCAAGATGCGGGGGTACGAGTTCTATCGAGTCGCCTTCGCGACGGTCGGCGGTCAAACCCCGAACTCATTCTTGCGTCAACAGCCGGGGTGACATCCCGGATTGCGACGCAAGAATGGAATCACGCGGGAGCGGATCCCGAGTCGGGGTCTACCGCGATCGTGAAGCGCGCGCGGTACTCCTCATCCGGGCCGACGAGCTCGTAGTCGCCCGAGCGCAGCGCGTCGACCGGAGCGGTCATCGGCTCGATGCACGCAAAGGGCTTGCCCGGCGGCACGAACACCTGCAGGTACGGATACGCTCGGTCGAATGTCAGCGTGAGACGCCGTCCGCCACCAACCAGCTCGAATTGACGGTCGCGGCCCAGCGCGAACAGGTCGTCGAAGGTGCGCATGAAGATCGGGTCGTTCTCGGCTGGAAGCTTGCGCGTCTCACCTGTCGGCAGCGAGCGCTCATCGAGCATGAGCTGCTCGCGCGCCGGAAGCCGCAAGCGCCATTCGTGGCGCGGCGGGCCGGGGAGGTGCAAGTAGGGATGGAAGCCGAATGACACCGGCACCTTCCGCCGGCTGGTCGGCCGGAGGGTCGTTGTGACTCGCAACGATCCTTCGTCGACGCGGTGCTCCATCGCCAGGTCGTGCGGGAACGGGAAGCTCTCGAGTAGGTCGTCGCGCTCGCCGAAATGGAAGCACGTTCGCAGCGTCGCGGCGTCGTCGCTCGCCGCGAGGCTCACGATCTCCCACCCCGTTTGCGCCGTCATGGTGCCGTGGATCGGCAACCCGTTGGGGTCGGTCGGCAACGGGAGTCCTTTGAGATCGACATGGAGCTTGCCGACGCGATAGCCCCACGCGCCGAGCCGGTTGGCCCACGGTGCGAGCAACGGCAGACCCGTGACGTGGTCGTGGCGGTACACGTCGAGTCCACCGGGCAACGCGAGCAGCTCCGCACCTCGATGGTGAAGCGACACCCCGAGCATGCCCACGTCGGGTAGGAACGTCGCGGCGAGCTTTCCCGCGGCCAGCGTCACGGCCGCCACACCGTGCCAGTCGTGCACAGAAACGGTCGCGCGCACGTCCATCGCGGCGGGAGGCTAGCTGCGGACGACGTCGGGAGCGCCGACCCTGGGCAGAGCGCATCGAACCGCGGCATGATGACCGCGCATGTTGACCGGTTCGGAGCTCCGGTGAGAGTCGCGATCGCGGCAGACCACGCCGGCATGGCGCTGCGAGCACGGCGTCGCGGAAGCGGTCACCGCCGCCGGGCACGAGCCAGTGCTCATGGGGCCCGACTCGGGAAGGCCCGTCGACTATCCCCTGGTCGCCGTCGTGATCGGCGAGGCCCTCGCGTCGGGCGATTGTGAGCGCGCCATCCTCCTCTGCGGCAGTGGCGCGGGCGTCACCGTCGCTGCGAACCGCCTGCCCGGCATCCGCGCGGCATACGGATCCGACCACTACACGGCCCATCAGATGGTCGAGCACGACCACGTCAACGTGCTCACACTCGGCGCCCGGGTCATGGGACCCGAAGACGCCGCCGACATCGTCGAGGCGTTCGTGCAGGCCGGCTTCACACCGGAGGAACGACATCAGCGCCGTCTGTCGGAGGTGCTCGAGCTCGAACGAGATCGCTCCCCCAACGCCGCGACCCGCCTGCATGATGCCGGGCAAAGCCTCTGGCTCGACAACATCACACGTGCGCTCCTCGCGAGCGGCGCGCTGGCCAACTACATCAGCAACTTCGCGGTGACGGGCCTCGCCTCCAACCCGACGATCTTCGACAAGGCGATGAGGGGGAGCGGCGACTACAACACGGCAATACGCACCCTCGCCGAGGCGGGAGTGACCGGCGAGGCATTGTTCTTCGCGCTTGCGATCGAAGATCTCGCCAAAGCGGCAGGACTCCTCCGACCGATTTGGGATGCGACACAAGGAGTCGACGGATGGGTGTCGCTCGAGGTGTCGCCCGTTCTCGCCAACGACACCGACAGCACGGTAGAAGAGGCCAAGGCACTACACGCAAAGGCGGCGACACCCAACCTGTTCATCAAGGTGCCGGGAACGGCCGAAGGCCTTCCCGCGATCGAGGAGCTGATCTTCGCCGGCGTTTCGATCAACGTGACGCTGTTGTTCGACGACGAGCAGTACCTCGCCGCAGCGGGCGCGTACCAGCGTGGATTGCAGCGCCGGAAAGACGCCGGCCTCGGCCTCGACGTCGGCTCCGTGGCGTCGGTCTTCATCGCGCGCTGGGACAAGGCGGTCATGGGCAAGCTGCCCGACGAGCTCGCCGACGAGCTCGGAATTGCCGTCGCCAAACGCACGTACCGCGCCTACCGCGGGCTCCTTGCCTCGGACGAGTGGAAAGCACTCGAAGCCGCGGGCGCCAAGCCGCAGCGGCTGCTGTGGGCGAGCACGGGCACCAAGGACCCCGCGCTCCCCGACACCTTCTATATCCACACGCTGGCGGCGGCGAAGACGATCAATACGATGCCGGAAGAGACGTTGAAGGCGTTCGCCGCCCGCGGCATTGTCGATGACCTCCTGGCGGCCGACGGTGGCGACGTGGACGACACCATCGCTGCGATTGAGGCTGCCGGAGTCTCGGTCAAAGAGCTCGCGGCGCAGCTACAAGTGGAGGGCGCGCAGTCGTTCGTCGACTCGTGGACCGACCTGTTGCAGTGCGTCGAGTCGAAGACAGCCACGGTGACGGCGCACTAGCGCCGGTCGGAAGGGAGCGACGAATGCAGCTCGGCATGGTGGGCCTCGGCCGCATGGGAGCCAACCTCGTGCGCCGGTTGATGCGCGGTGGTCACGAATGCGTCGTGTGGGACATCGACGCCGGCGCGGTGAAGTCGATGCAGAACGAAGGCGCAATCGGCGCAACCGAGATCGACGAGTTCGTCGGCAAGCTCGACCAGCCGCGTGCGGCATGGGTGATGGTTCCCGCTGCATTCACCGGCGACACCGTCGACAAGCTCGCTGCACAGATGGAGACCGACGACATCATCATCGACGGCGGCAACTCCTACTACCGCGACGACATCGCCCGGGCGAAGAGGTTGGCGCCCAAGGGCATCCACTACGTCGACTGCGGCACGAGCGGCGGTGTGTGGGGGCTCGACCGGGGCTTCTGTCTCATGATCGGCGGCGAGACCGACGTCGTGACGCATCTCTCGCCCCTCTTCGAGACGATCGCGTCCGGTGTCGACACCGCGCCGCGCACGCCGGGCCGCACAGGTCCGGTTGCGCCCGAGGAGCAGGGTTACCTTCACTGCGGGCCCAACGGCGCGGGACACTTCGTGAAGATGGTCCACAACGGGATCGAGTACGGGCTCATGGCCGCGTTCTCAGAGGGTCTGGCGATCCTCGACGGTGCCGACATCGGCGCGCGCCCTCAAGAGAAGGACGCCGAGACCGCGCCGCTGCAGGATCCGGAGTTCTACCACTACACGTTCGACATCCCCGCGGTCGCGGAGGTGTGGCGCCGGGGCAGCGTGGTGGGATCGTGGCTCCTCGACCTCACCGCCGCCGCGCTGCAGTCATCGCCGACGCTCGACGAGTTCAACGGCCGCGTCTCCGACTCCGGTGAAGGGCGCTGGACGGCACAAGCAGCGATCGAGATCGGGGTGCCGGCAGAGGTGCTCACGGCCGCGCTCTACAACCGTTTCGCCTCACAAGGCCACGCCGAGTTCTCCAACCGGCTGCAATCGGCGATGCGCAAGGAGTTCGGCGGACACGACGAGAAGCAGATCGGCAAATGACAAAGCCACCGCGCGCAAACGCGTTCGTGTTCTTCGGCGCGACCGGTGATTTGGCCCACAAGAAGGTCTTTCCCGCGCTGTACTCGATGGTGAAGAAGGGCCACCTGAAGATGCCGATCATCGGCGTCGCGTACAACCACTGGGACCTCGACCAGCTGAAGGCGCGGGCAAAAGACTCGCTGGAGACGTACGGCGGCGGGATCGACGACCAGAACGCGTTCAACCGGATGATGAAGCAACTGCGGTACGTCGACGGCGACTACGGAGACAAGAAGACGTTCCTCGAGCTCGCCGACAAGCTCGACGGCGCCGACCGCTCCGCGCACTACCTCGCGATCCCGCCGACCCTCTTCCCGGTCGTGGTCGAAGGCCTCGGCGCGTCGGGCTGCGCCAAGAACGCGCGGGTGATCGTGGAGAAGCCTTTCGGCCGCGACCTTGCGTCCGCGCACAAGCTCAACGAGGTGTTGCACACCATCTTTCCGGAGTCGTCGATCTTTCGCATCGACCACTATCTCGGCAAGGAGGAGATCCAGAACATTCTGTACTTCCGCTTCGCCAACTCGTTCCTCGAGCCGATCTGGAACCGCAACTTCGTCGCGAGCGTGCAGATCACCATGGCCGAAGACTTCGGTGTGGAAGGCCGGGGGAAGTTCTACGAGGAGGTCGGCACGCTACGCGACGTCATTCAGAACCACTTGTTCCAGTTGACCGCGCTGCTCGCGATGGAGCCACCCGTCGGCATGGGAGTCGAGGCGCTGCGCGACGAGAAGGAGAAGGTCTTCCGCGCGATGCGCACGCTCGACGAACGTGATCTCGTGCGCGGACAGTTCGAGGGGTACCGCGACGAACCGGGCGTGGCGCCCGCCTCCGATGTCGAGACGTACGCCGCGGCCCGTATCCATATCGACTCGTGGCGTTGGGGCGGTGTGCCGTGGTACGTGCCGCGCGGGCAAGGAGATGCCCGAGCGGGCAACCGAGGTGCTCGTCGAGCTGAAGGCACCGCCACAGAAGGTTTTCGCCGACTCGGAACCGGAACCGGGCCAGACCAACTACGTGCGGTTCCGGTTGGAGCCCCAGGTCGCGATCGCGATCGGCGCTCGGGCGAAGCTCCCGGGCGAAGACTTCCTGGGTCAGCAACTCGAGCTGTACGTCTGCAACGAGCACGCCGACGAGATGTCGCCCTACGAGCGGCTGCTCGGCGACGCGCTCGATGGCGACGCGCTCCTGTTCGCGCGTGAGGACGGCGTCGAGGCTGCCTGGCGCGTCGTCGACAAGGTGCTCACACGTCACCACCAGGCGCATGCGTACGAGCCGCACACATGGGGGCCGACGGAGGCCGACCGGCTCATCGCCGCTGCAGGCGGATGGCACGCTCCGAAACTCACACCGAGCCCCTGAGCAGACGTGGCTGCATACCCCCAGTGGCCCGATCAGATTTGGCTGATGCGCCACGGCGAGACCGAGTGGTCGGCCAACCTGCGCCACACGGGCCGCAGTGACGTCATGCTGACGCCCACGGGCGTGGTGCAGGCCAAGCAACTGGCGCGCGCCCTCGGCGGCCGTACGTTTGCCTTGGTGCTCACGAGCCCGCTCTCGCGCGCGAGCGAAACGTGCCGGCTCGCCGGTTACGGCGACCAAGCCGTCGTCGACGAGGACCTCCTCGAGTGGGATTACGGCGAGTACGAGGGCCGCACGCGGGTTGACATCTGTCGCGACAACCCCGGCTGGACGATCTGGACCGGCGACCCCCCCGGTGGCGAGACCGCCGAGCAGGTCGCGTTGCGCACGAAGCGGGTGATCGATCGGCTGCTCACGGCCAACGGTGATGTGGCGCTGTTCGCACACGGTCATGTGTTGCGCATCCTCGCGACGACCTGGCTCGGCGTCGCGCCCGCCGACGGCCGACTGCTGGCGCTCGACACCGCGACGCTGAGCGTGCTGGGCTTCGAGAATGAAACACGCGTTGTCCGCCAGTGGAACGCGCCCACCGATGAAGACGCGTAACCCAACGAGGAGGGCTGTCCACCATGACCGTTGAGCCGGTCAAGACACCGGGCGCGCCGGCTGCCATCGGTCCGTACTCACCGGCGGTGCGGGCCGGCGAGTGGATCGTGCTCTCAGGCCAGATCCCACTCGACCCGGCGATCGGCACACTCGTCGACGGCGACATCGAGGCACAGACGCGTCAAGTGATGAACAACATCGTCGCGATTCTCGGCGACTGTGGGGCCACGCTGCACGATGTCGCGAAAGCAACGATCTTCGTGACCGACCTCGGCGACTTCCCCACGGTCAACGCGGTCTACGCCGACGCGCTCGGCGATCACCGCCCGGCGCGCGCCACGGTGCAGGTCGCCGCACTTCCGGCGGGAGCCGGCGTCGAGATTGAAGTGTGGGCGTACAAGCCGGCGCGCTGAGACGAACCCGTCCCCTACAGTTCGGGCGTGACCGAGGGACAGGAACGCATGCGCGCATGGGCAGAGCGCCTCGGGCCCACGACGAGCGAGGAGTCGCCCGAGACCGTTCCCGCGGCCACGGTCATTCTGTTGCGCGACGGGCCTGACGGGCTCGAGACACTCGTGCTGCTGCGCAACTCGAAGCTCGCGTTCGCCGGCGGGATGTGGGTGTTTCCCGGTGGACGGGTCGATCCGGCCGACGCCGAAGGCGCGGCCGACGCGCTCACCGCTGCACGCACAGCAGCAGTACGCGAGGCCGCGGAAGAAGCCGGGCTCGTGGTCGATCCCGACGCGATGGTCGTGCTCGCACACTGGTGCCCGCCGGCCGCGGTGAAGAAGCGGTTCGCTACATGGTTCTTCGTCGGGCCGGCGCCCGAGGGGGCGGTCACCATTGATGGCGGTGAGATCCACGAGCACGCGTGGGTGCGTCCCACCGACGCGCTCGCTCGACGCGACGCCGGTGAGATCGAGCTCACGCCTCCGACGTGGGTCACGCTCCACGACCTCTCGCAGTACGCGACCGTTGCCGACGCGCTCGACGCGATCGGTCAGCGTGAGCCCGAGTACTTCGAGACGCGCGTCGCGGCGACCGAGGGCGCGGTGATCGCCATGTGGCACGGCGATGCCGGGTACAACACGGGCGACGCCGTAGCGCCGGGCCCACGCCACCGTCTCCGGATGGCCGACGGCGCATGGAGCTACGAGCGGAGCTGACGCCCGCCGCCCGACCGATCCGAAGGGGAACGCCGTGCCGAAGGTCTCGTTCGACAGCCTCGCGGTCGTGCTCGCGGTCGCGTTCTTCGCGCCACTCGCACTGAGCTTCGTACCGTGGCTGCGGGTTCCGGACGTCGTTGTCGAGATCGTCCTCGGCATCGTGATCGGCCCGCAGGTACTCGGCTGGGCCGAAGTCGACGAGCCGGTGCGAATCCTCTCGCTCGTCGGCCTCGCGTTCCTCCTGTTCCTCGCCGGTCTGGAGCTCGACTTCGATCAGTTACGCGGCCGTCTCCTCCGAGTGGCGGCCGTCGGATTCGCGATCTCCCTCGTACTCGCGGTCGTCGCGGGCTTCGGGCTCGACGCTGCCGGCTTCGTGAGGAGCCCGTTGCTCGCCGCAGTGATCCTGACGGCAACGTCGCTCGGACTGGTGATCCCGGTACTGAAGGAAGGCGGCCACATCAGCTCGCGGCTCGGGCAGCTCGTGATCGCGGGTTCGTCGATCGGCGACTTCTCGGGCGTGGTGCTCTTGTCATTGCTCTTCTCGCGCGACTCGCACGACACCGGCACGAAAGTCGTGCTGCTGGTGGGCTTTGCGCTTTCGGTCGCGGTGATCTTGTTCGGGTTGACACGTCACCTCATCGCGATACCGATCGAAAATGCCTTTGCGCGGTTGCAGGACACGACTGCGCAGATACGCGTGCGCGGCTCGATGCTCTTGCTGATGTTGCTCGTCGTGCTCGCAGAACGGTTCGGATTGGAGACGATCCTCGGCGCCTTCGTAGCCGGCGCGATCCTGAGCGTGGTTGACCGCGACGCTGTCCGCACGCACCCCCTGTTCCGGGTGAAGTTGGAAGCGATCGGCTACGGCTTTCTCATCCCCATCTTCTTCGTCAGCAGCGGCATCCTCTTCGACCTCAACGCGCTGCTCGACCAGCCCAGCGTCCTGCTGCGCGTACCGGTCTTCCTGGTCGCGCTGCTCGTGGTGCGTGGCATCCCCGCGTTTGTCTACCGGCCGCTGGTCGGTACCCGCAGCTCCGTCGCGGCCGGTCTGCTGCAAGCAACGTCGCTCCCGTTCATCGTCGCGGCGACAGAGATCGGCGTCGCGATCCACGCGGTCACTGCGGCGACAGCAGCGGCGTTCATCGCCGCCGGGCTGCTTTCGGCTCTGATCTTTCCCGTCGCCGCACTCGCGCTGCTCCGCGACGCGGAGATCACTGAGCCCATGGCCATCGACGCGGGTGGGCGAGGGGGGACTTGAACTCCCATCTAGCCGGTATCGGAGGGTGCCGCCTCGGGGGTGCGCAGGTGCGCTGACCCGCGCAAATGCGGGCGCGCCGTTCATCGAGTGCCGTCTCATTCTGCGCAGTTGCGCCACGTTCGTGACCAATCCGTGACCAAACACGCCTCGGAGACGAGCGCGTCGCAGCCGTCGCGCCGTTCAGCTGGTCCGCGTCTCCGAACGAGCGCGAGCGGGCTCCGCGACGGTCCTCAGGGTGCCGGTCGACCGCGATCTGTCACGCGTCCGGAACCCCGCGCCCGCTCACTAAGACGCTCGCTTGCGAGTACGGCAGCCGCGCCCGCTGGATCAGCGTAGGAACCGGTAGCCGATCCAGACCTGGATCTCGGTTAGCCCTGAGAGGTCCAGCTCGGAGTTGAGCCGGCTGCCGGGGATCGAGACCTCCCAGTCCCCGCCGATGCCGCGACCCCAGAACGCCACCGACTCCACAGCGGGGGGCGCAGGGTCAGAGCCGAGGCCTTCATCACCCCCGAGGCCCTGCAGCTTGGCGAAGCGGTTGTTGACGAGCGACTTGAGCTGCTGCACGACGATCGTGCCGTCCTCACGCCGCTGCTCGTACTTTGCGCCGTGGCGCACGTCGCACGACACCTCGTTGGCAGGGTGCGACGCCCCGACGAGGGCGAGCCTCACGCCCGTCACCTTGGCGTCGCCACGGCCGGCTGGGATGTCCGAAGCCTCGATGCGGAAGCCGAACCGCCGTGTGCTCAGGAGCTCGCCGAACTGCGGATCCTCTGCGGTGAAGGACAGCCGGAGACGGTCGTGGTCGTGCTGCCTGTCGAAGTAGGTGATGTACCGCTGCTGGATCCCGATCGGCTCGAGCAGCTGGAGCCAGGACTGGTGAAGCTTGGAGAAGAGCTCCGGCTCGTCGATCTCCTTTTCTGCGTACCTCCGCGTGTCGTCCGGGTGGAGGAGTCCAGCGTCGAGGAGAAGGTGCTGTTCGACGGCTTCGAGCGTGTAGATCTCGACCGACCGCTGCGCCCTGAACGCCATGCTGAGCAGTGCGTCGGCCTTGGACTGGACGACGCCGATCGTGGCCAGGGCGGTGCGCCGTACCGACCCGGCGTCGTGCTGGATCTCCGTGGTGAGCTGTTCCGCCTCGACGACGATCGTGGCAGCGCGGGCCAGCTTCGCCTGCGCTGCGTCGACGCGCTGCTGGGCCAAGGTGACCTTGTTCCGGGCCAGCAGGACCTGGTGGGTGAGATCCGCCCCCCGCCTGACCAAGGCGAGGTGCTTCGAGTTGTCAGGCGTCGTGCTGGCGTTGAGCTTCTTCACGACCTCCACGAAGTTCACGATGCTCTTGCCGGCCTTGATGACCGCCTCGGCCTTCTTGTCGACCTTCTTGTACGCCTCCTCGACCGCCTTGACGTCGGGGTCCCTGCTCTCGAACACGGCCTTGGCGATCGGCTCCGCGTGCTCGATCGTCGTGTCCGCCAACGCCACCATCGCCGGGACCAACGCCACGATGCTGGCCCCGCCAGCTCGGGATCGCCGCCACCACGCTGACCACCGCAACGGCGACCGAGGCGACGGTCCCCACGATGTCGCCGATGCTGAGCTCGGATTCCTCCATCTCTTCCAGCGCCGCTTGGATCTCGGCCGTCGTCTGGTCGAGCAGTTGCTGGACGCGGTCGGCCTCATCGCCCGCGAGCCGTTTCTCCGAGATCGCGATGCCGACGTCGGCGCTGAGGTTGTCGCGCGTGTTTATGGCCTGCTGTCGATGGAGGTTCGCGAGGTTCGCGAGATCCTCGAGGGTCACGGACTCGAGGAGCGCGTCCATCCCCATGGACAGGAAGCCCACCGCGAAGTCGCTGAACTGGATGAACGCGTCCAGGTAGGCCTCGACGTCGGGTTGGACATCGAGGTCACGCGGGAGCCCGAGAGCGTTGTTGCCCCCGCCCACCCAGATGAAGTCGTCGGTGCCGATCTCCTGCCTGACCCCGACAAGTTGCGCCTGGAGTCTGAGTGCCTCTCCGTTGTCGGGCTGAAGCTCGAGCGCCCGTGCGAACTCGACCGCCGCGAGCTGGGAGAACTGGATCCGCTCGGGCACGCTCGGGTTGTACCGGTGGTAGAAGTAGTCGCCGACCGCGATCCGGAACGGCGCCCAGTGGTTGGCGTACGACACCCCGGGCATGTCCAGGACTGAGCGCAGGCCGGCGATGTAGTCGGCCTCGGAGACGTTGGTCTGGGTCGCCTGGCCCTCGGCGCCAAGGCCTCCCTCCAAGCCAGTAGGACCTTCACCGGCCGCCGACTGGCTCAGCGCTCCGTCGACACCGGCCGCACCGCCTGCACCGCCCGGTCCGCCGACACCTCCACGTACGTCGAGCGTCGGGAGCGTGTCGTCGACGATGCTCGTGAAGATGATCGTTCCCCCGTTCCCGCCGTTACCGCCGTGGCCGCCTCCGCCGCCGTTGCCGCCGGGCGTGCCGTCGACGGTACGACCGGGGATGAGCTCCTCGTGCCCGGAGAAGTCGCTGAGGTCGTCGGGGGTATCGTCGACCCACACGACCTGGTCGGGGATCGTGAACCCGTCGACACCGCGGCCGCCGTTGCCGCCCGCACCGCCGGGGGCACCGATTCCTCCGACCGCGCTGACGCCCGCGTTGATCGACTGCCGGCAGTACACCGTGACCGCCACCCCGTTGCCTCCGGGCCCGCCGTCCCCTCCCTGCCCTCCGTCGCCGCCAGGACCGGTGGGTGCTTCGGTGATCGGGTCGTAGTTCGGCCAGGGGTACACCCCGTCGGCTCCCCGTGCACCGACCGCGCCCGAGTTGAGGCCGCGGGCGTCGATGATGCCGCTCGTGCCGTCGTAGACGTCGGCGACGATGATCAGCGGCTGGCGGTGAACCCGCAGGGTGGTCGCGTGCTTGACGATCCTGCCCAGCAGCAGCACCGGCCTATCACCCGTGCAGCTGTCGTAGAACTTCTGCACCTTGTCGTCGATCGTCAAGTCCTCGCGGATGTACGGCTGGTTGAAAGTGGTCATGGCTGGCCCTCCACCGACGATGTGCTCGCGGGACGCTTACCCCCTTCGCCGGGTGCCGTCAATGGTCGCGTTTCGCCGCTCAGGAGTCGCCGGGCCAGTGTCTCGCAACGGGCCGTTCAGCCGCATGAAGGTGAAAGGTGAGCGCGTAGCGCGCCAGTGGACGGCGACAGTCCCTCCGGCGCATTTGTGACGCCGCCGTGACCAAAAGCGCGCCTCGTAGACCAGCGCGTCCCAGTCGTCGCGCCGTCACCACGCGGCAGCTTGGGGAAGCTGTGCGGGCAGCTTTCGCTCTAGCGGGCATTTCGCGAAGGGCTGGTCCGACCCGTTTTTCAATGCCCCCTGTTGACCGCCACTGACCGCAGGGCCGTGTCCCCTCTCGTGGTGTAGTTCCCCGCACGCGTGAACGTCCGCGTGTCGGGGTGGAGAGGGTGTCAGGACGCGATTCTTGCAGGCATGACCTCCTTGGTGTCGAGGGCCTCGGACGCGGGCTCGTAGAGCAGGTTCATGGTGTGTTCGGCGAGGTAGCGACATTCGGAGTCTTGCCATTCGTCGTGGGTCTCCACGACCACCGCGCTGACGAGGCGGAGCACGGCGGCGTCGTTGGGAAAGATGCCGACCACGCAGGTGCGACGCTTGATCCGCCGTTGACGCGTTCGAGCGGGTTCGTATCGGTTATGAAAGCGGAAGGCGTTCTCGGTGTTCCTGGGACCGGGTTCCCCGCAACGTCGCGCAGGCTGCGCAACCTCCCGAGCACAACCCAGGCCCGTTCACCGGAGATGCGAACCTGGGATGGCGCGCTCCACTCGTGCAGCGTATCTACCTGCGCTTCGCGCGAACACACGGGTGGGCGAGGGGGGACTTGAACCCCCACATCCTTTCGGACACAGGCACCTGAAGCCTGCGCGTCTGCCAATTCCGCCACTCGCCCGAGTGGAGCGCCGAGCGTAGTCGCGCGCCTCCCAGATTCTTCTCGGCTCCGAGCAGGCGAGCCGGTGCGCGCGACCTCGCTTGTCTCGAAGTCCGGAGAAGAGACGGCGATGTGACGTTGCCGAAGCGCTCGGGGAGGGCCGAAAGTGGGCGAGTCCGCCGATACACTCGCCGGTCGTGGGACTCCAGGGCTTCGAGCGCCGGCTCGAGCGCCTTGTGGAAGGCACGTTCTCCAAAGCCTTTCGCAGTGGCCTCCAGCCCGTCGAGATTGGCAAGAAGATCGCCCGCGCGCTCGACGCGGGCCGCACCGTTGGTGTGCGTGGTGGCATGGTCGCGCCCAACGACATCGCCGTGTTTCTCTCCGAGGCCGACCGCGAGCGTTTCCAGTCGTACGCCGACGTGCTCAGCCGGGAGCTGGCCGAGGCGGCGCGGGCGCACGCGCCGCGACGAGGGCTACCACTTCATCGGCCCGGTCCAGGTGGAGCTCATCGCCGACGAGAAGCTCGGCATCGGCGATTGCGACATCGAGGCCCAGATCGCCGAAGGCAAAGGCGGGCGCGTGGGCTCGCTCGTGCTCTCCGACGGCGGCCGGATTCCGCTCGGCGACGAGACGGCCGTCATCGGGCGGCTGCCGGAGAACGCGGTGACGATCACCGACCCCCGCGCCTCGCGCCGCCATGCCGAGGTACGCCCGACGGCCGACGGGTTCGTGATCGTCGATCTCGGCTCGATGAACGGCGTCACCATCAACGGAGTGCCCGTTCGCGAGCACGAGCTCGTTGACGGCGACGAGATTGGTATCGGCACCACGACCATTCGCTTCGAGGCCTCGTAGCCGACGTGCCCGAATCTCTGCTCACCATCCTCAAGTTCTGTTTTCTCGCGCTCCTGTACCTCTTCTTGGCCCGGGTGGTACGCGTCGTCGTGCTCGAGCTCCGCGCGCCGAAGGTCGCAGCGGTGCCGCCGGTTCAGAAGGCGGCCGCACCTCTGAAGGTCGAGAAGGAGAAGAAGGGCGCGCGAGGCGCGATGCACCTTCGACTGCTCGAACCTGCATCGCGCAAAGGCGAGATGCTCGGGCTCGACAGCGAGGTCACTATCGGCCGCGGCGGCGGTTGCACGCTGGTGCTGGCAGATGACACGTTCGTCTCCACCGTGCACGCGCGTATCTTTTCGCGCGGCGCCGATCTTTACGTCGAAGACCTCGGTTCCCGGAACGGCACCTTCGTGAATGGCAAGGTGATCGCCGGCCCGACGATCGTGCGGCGCGGCGACCGGCTGCAGTTCGGGCAGACCAGCGCCGAGGTCGTGCGGTGAGACTCGTGACCGGCTCGGCGACCGACGTCGGTCGGGTACGCGAGGGCAACGAGGACGGCCTCCTCGTCGACGAGACGATGGGGCTCGTCGCGGTCGCCGACGGGATGGGTGGCCACCAAGCTGGTGAGGTCGCGAGCGCGACTGCGCTCGAGGCGCTGCGGGCTGCGGTCCGATCGGGCCGGCCGATCCGCGATGCCATCGTCGAGGCAAACGAGGCCGTGTACGACAAGGCCGAAGACAATTCGGAGCTCCGGGGCATGGGCACCACCATCACCGCCGGAACGCTCGCGTCCGGCGGCACGCTCCTCATCGCTCATGTCGGCGATTCCCGTGCGTACTTGCTGCGCGACAGTGATCTGAGTCAGATCACCGACGACCACAGCCTCGTCGAAGAGATGGTCCGCGACGGCCAGCTCACCCCGGAGCAGGCCGCCGTGCATCCCCAGCGGTCGATCATCACGCGTGCGCTCGGGATCGATGCCGAAGTCGAGGTCGCGCTCTATCCGGTAGAGCTTCGGCCGGGTGACCGCCTGATGCTGTGCTCCGACGGGCTCACCACGATGGTGAGCGCCGCCGACATCGCGGCGATCCTGCGCCGCGAAAGCGATCCGCAACGCGCGGCCCGGCAGCTCATCGACGCGGCCAACGAAGCCGGCGGCGAAGACAACGTCACAGCCGTCGTCGTCGACGCACTCGACGAGCCGTCACCCGCGGTCGCGGCCGCGACTGCGAAGCTCGATGAGCCCGCGGCCGAACCGGTCGTTGCGGATTCCGACACGCCGGACGAGGAGCCCGTTGTCCGTCGCAGTCGCGGCCGACGGCTCGCCCGACTGCTGTTGTGGTTGCTCCCGATCGTGCTCGTCGCGGCGGTGGCGTTCGGAGCGATCGGCTGGTACGCGCGCCGCACGTTCTACGTCGGGTTCGATCGCGATCGCGTCACCGTCTATCGCGGCGTCAACGGCGGCTTCTTGGGTTGGGATCCCACCATCGACCACCGCACGTCCCTCCATAGCAAAGACCTCACGCAGGCGCAGCGTGCCGCCGTACGCGATACCAAGCAGTTCGGCTCCAAGGCGGCGGCGAACGCCTACGTCGCCCGCTTGGTTCGTGATCACGCCCGGCGTGAACCCCCGACGACCACCACCACGACCCCCACGACCATTGCCGGCGTCCCACCACCGGCCGCGCCGGTGCGATGAAGCAACCCCTTGCACGTCGCCGCCGTGGAAAGGAGTTCAGCCTCGGGCTCTTGGCGGTGATCATCACCGGCGGCGGCTATCTCCTTGTCGCGCTCTCCAGCAACGCCGCGCTTCCGCCCGACCTCTGGGTCTTCCTCGCCGTGGTGTTGGGCTTGTTCGTCGCCGCGCATCTCGCGCTGCGGCGCTTCGCGCCGCGCGCCGATTCCACACTGCTGCCGCTCGCGTTGATGCTCAACGGCATCGGCTACTTCACCATCGCCCGACTCGATCGCGATCTCCCGGCGCACCGTCATCTGGCACCGATTCAGGCCGTATGGACTGCGGTGGCAGTCGGGGCGTTTGTGCTCACGCTCATGATCGTGCGCCGGGTTCGAATCCTCGAGCGCTACCGATACACCTTCCTCATGCTCGGCATCGCCGCGCTGCTTCTGCCACTCGTGCCCGGCGTGGGCGCCGAGATCAACGGCGCGCGGCTGTGGGTGCACATCGGCCCGGTCAACTTCCAGCCCGGGGAGGCCGCGAAGGTGCTGGTCGTGATCTTCTTTGCCGCGTATCTGGTGGAGAAGCGCGAACTCCTTGCAGCCGGGAGTCGCCGCCTCGGCAGGCTCATGCTCCCCGACCCGAAGCATCTCGGACCGCTGCTCCTCGCATGGAGCTTCTCCATCCTCATCATGGTGCGCCAGAAGGACCTCGGGTCATCACTGCTGTTCTTCGCCGTGTTTTCGGCAATGCTCTACATGGCGACCGAGCGCGCCGCGTACATGCTCGCCGGTTTCGTCATGTTCGTCTCGGGCGCCACAGTTGCGTACCAGATCTTCGGTCATGTGCCGCGACCGCGTCACCACGTGGATCGATCCCTGGGTCGTCGCGCAGGCCAAGGGTTTCCAGCTCGTGCAGTCGTTGTTCGCGTTCGGCACAGGCGGTTTCGCAGGCACCGGCCTCGGGCTCGGGAGCCCGCAGAAGATTCCCAACGCATCCACCGACTTCGTGTTCTCCGCGATCGGTGAAGAGCTCGGATTGCTCGGCACGGTCGCGGTGATCATCGGATTCCTGTTGCTCATCGGCACGGGCTTTCGGATCGCGGTGCAAGCCGACCGGCCGTTCTCGCAATTGTTCGCAGCGGGGCTCACCACCATTCTCGGTGTGCAGACGTTCATCATCATCGGCGGCGTCACCCGCCTCATCCCGCTGACGGGCATCACGCTGCCGTTCATCTCGTACGGCGGGTCTTCGCTCGTGGCGAACTTCGTGATCCTGGCGTTGCTGCTGCGTATCTCCGACGAAACCGCCGAACACTCCGAGAGCGAAGCCGCGCGCGTCGCGGCGAGCGCATGAACCGCGCGATCCGTCGGGTTGGCATCGGGGTGATGCTGTTGATGCTCGCGCTCGTCGGACAACTCACCTATCTCCAGGTGGTCGACGCCAAGAAGCTGAGCAACGACCCGCGCAACGTTCGCAACTCGATACGCGACTTCAACCGTCCTCGCGGAGAGATCCAGACCGCTGACGGTCAGATCGTCGCGAAGTCGGTCCCCCGCAAGGGCGAGTTCAAGTTCCAGCGGGAGTATCCGCTCGGCGATCTGTTCGGCCAGATCAGCGGCTATCAGTCCTTCACGTTCGGAAACACGGGCATCGAAAAGAGCAAGAACAACGATCTGGTCGGGCGCAAGACCTCGCTGCAGCTCGACAAGCTCAGACGCCTCTCCGATCTGCCGAACTCGCTGCTCAAGGACACAACGGGCAACGTCGTGCTCTCGATCGACGGAAAAGCGCAAGCAGCCGCCCGCGACGCGCTCGGCACCCACGTCGGTGCGGTGGTGGCGATCGATCCGAAAGACGGAGCGCTGCTCGCGCTGTGGGCCAACCCGTCGTACGACCCCAATCTGCTCGCGGTCCATGACCCTACGCAGGCGGACGCGCGCTTCACATTCCTCAACGCGGCGCCGAGCAAGCCCCTCGTGTCGCGCACGTTTCGCGAGCGCTTCGCCCCGGGGTCCACGTTCAAGACCGTCACGACTGCAGTCGGATTCGACTCGGGTCAGATCACACCCGACACGAGCTTCCCGACGCTGACGCAACTCGATCTTCCGTTGAGCACGAGCAAGCTGAGGAACTTCGGGGGCGAGCGTTGCGGCGGCACCGTCACCCAGAGCTTCATCCAGTCGTGCAACACCACCTTCGCCCGGATCGGGCTCGACCTGGGACGCACCGACGTTTTCAATCCCGGCATGGAGAAAGTGGGCATCGGCAAGGCACCGCCGCTCGACATCGACCCCGGCGCGGTCGCGAGTGCCGGGCCGCTGGACAAGACGTTCAAGCTCGACGCGCCGACCTTCGCGCTGGCCGGGATCGGCCAAGGCGAGGTGTCGGTGACGCCGCTGCAGATGGCACTCGTAGCGGCAGGCATCGCGAACGGCGGTGTGATCATGGAGCCGCACTCGGTTGCCAAGATCACCAACACCGACGACAAGACGATCAGCACGGTGAAGGCGAAGCAATGGACGACGGCGATGAGCCCGCAAACTGCGGAAGAAGTGAAGCAGCTGATGATCCAGGTCGTGCAGCGCGGCACGGGCACGCCGGCGCAGATTCCGGGCGTCACCGTCGCCGGCAAGACGGGCACCGCGCAGGTGGATAACCAACCGGCACCGAACGCGTGGTTCATCGCGTTCGCGCCCGCCGAGAACCCGCGAATCGCGATCGCCGTGCTGGTGCAGAACGGCGGTAACGGCAACAGCGACGCGACCGGAGGCAGGGTCGCCGCACCGATCGCGAAGCAAGTGTTGCAAGCGCTGCTCGCCATGCCGCCGCGCTGATGCGCCCGAGAACGCGCCTTCTCTTGAGTAGGGTCTTCCCGACATGACGCGAGTCGCCGACGTCTTTTCCAACCGCTACGAGGTCGTCCGCCATCTCGCCCGCGGCGGGATGGCGGAGGTGTATCTGGCCCGCGATCAACTCCTCGATCGTCGGGTCGCGGTGAAGGTGCTGTTCCCAGAATTCGCGATTGATCCCACGTTTGTGGAGCGGTTCCGGCGCGAGGCCCAGTCGGCGGCAAACCTCAACCACCCCGGCATCGTCGCGATCTACGACTGGGGCCAGGAGCGCGGCACGTACTTCATCGTCATGGAGTACGTCGAAGGCAAGAGCCTGCGCGACATGATCCGGGAGCAGACTTCCCTTCCGGAGCGACAGGCGGCCGAGATCGGTGCCGAGATCGCCGGGGCGCTCGCGTATGCACACCGCAACGGTGTCGTGCACCGCGACATCAAACCCGGCAACGTGATGATCACGCCATCAGGTCAGGTGAAGGTCACCGATCTGGGCATCGCGCATTCGAGCGCCGCCGAGGCGCTCACCCAGACGGGCGCGGTGATGGGCACCGCCACCTACTTCTCCCCCGAGCAGGCGCAAGGGCTGCCGGTCGACGGCCGATCCGACGTCTACTCACTCGGGATCGTCCTGTACGAGATGGTCACCGGTGCCGTGCCGTTCACCGGTGACAGCCCGGTCGCGGTCGCGTACAAGCACGTGCGCGAAGCGCCCGTGCCCGCATCGCAGCGCATGCCCGGGCTCTCGCCCGACTTGGTGAGGATCATCGAGACCGCGATGGCCAAAGATCTCGACGCGCGCTACCAATCAGCCGACGACCTGCGCGCCGATCTTCTGCGGTTCGTAAGCGGCCAGCCACCCGTGGGCGTGCCGCTCACCGCCGCCATCACGGAGATCCCCACCGCGGGCGCGCAGTCGACGATCGCGATGGCGCCCGTCGAGGCCCCGACGACGGCCGACACCTATGCGCCGGTAAAGCGCCGCGCCGGCCCGATCATCGCGGTCATCGTCGGTGTCCTGCTGCTCGGGGGGCTGATCGCCCTCCTGCTGCTCGGCGGTGGCGACAAGACAGGCGGTGGCGGTGGCCCTGTTGCACAGATCGCGGTTCCCAACGTGGTCGGTCAGCCGTTCAACCTCGCGAAGCTCGCGCTCGAAAAGGCCGGCCTGAAAGTCGCACGCCAGGAGCAGGACAGCGCGAGGCCCGCCGACGAGGTGCTCGCCCAGGCGCCCAAAGCGGGCGCCAAGCTCAAGAAGGGCGACACCGTGACGCTCACCGTCAGCGCGACGACCATCGCCGTTCCCAATGTCATCAACCTGCAGTTCGACGAGGCGCGGGCTCAACTCGTCAGCGCCGGCTTCGTGGTGCAGAAGGTCGAGGCAGCCAGTGACCAGCCGGTGGGCACGGTCATCAGAACGGTGCCCCAGGCCAACGCCAAAGCACCGAAGGGATCGACGGTCGTCGTCACGGTCGCCGCGGTCGGAGATGTCGCCGTGCCCGACGTGACCGGGCAGCCCTCCGACACGGCCGCGGCGAAGCTCGGTCAGGCGGGTTTCCAGGTGAACACCACCCAGGAGGCGAACAACGACGTGCCGTCCGGCCGCGTGATTCGCACCGACCCGGCTGCAGGCGCGATGGCGCCGAAGGGAAGCAGCGTGACGCAGGTCGTGTCGACCGGCCCGGCACAAGTTGCTGTGCCCGCCGTGACCGGCCAGCTACAGGCCGCCGCGACCAGCACGTTGTCGGCCGCCGGCTTCCAGGTGACTGTCGTCATGAGCCCGTCGAGTGTGGCCAACAACGGCAAGGTGACCAACCAGTCGCCGGCAGCCGGCACCCCGGCGGCGAAGGGCTCGACCGTCACGATCACGGTGGGCTCCGGCGTGACCCCCACCACGTAAGTGTCCGCGTTGCCGGCCTGGTACGAGGTCAATGGCCGCCACGCGCTGCCGTGGCGCGCGACGCGAGATCGCTGGGCCGTGCTCGTGTCGGAGGTGATGCTCCACCAGACGCAGGTACCAAGGGTCGCGACCGCGTGGCCCGAGCTCATCGCCCGGTTCCCGACCCCCGACGCGATGGCCGATGCCGGGCCTGCTGCCGTGATCACCGCATGGGGCCGGCTCGGCTATCCGCGGCGCGCGCGTCGACTGTGGGAATCGGCGGTGGAGATCACCGCGAACGGCTGGCCGCACGACTTGACGGCATTACCGGGTGTCGGGCGCTACACGGCCGCCGCCGTAGCGGTGCAAGTCGACGACGCCGACGAAGCTGCGGTCGAGGTCAACGTCCGCCGCGTGGTGGAACGGGTGGTGGGCCATCGTCTCAGCCCGCGCGAAGCCGAGGCGGCGGCGCTGACGGTCGGGCGTCCCTTGCGCGGGCGCGATCGTCTGCTCGCGCTCATGGATGTCGGTGCGCAGCTGTGCCGGGCCCGCGCACCTCGGTGCCACGAGTGCCCGTTGCGGCGCGACTGCGTGGCGCGGGGGCCGCTGGCGGACGAACGGCGGTCGCGGCGAACGGCGTTCGAGGGCTCGTTCCGTCAGCGTCGCGGACGCGTGCTCGCCGTGTTGCGCGGCGGGCCGGCCGAGATTGCCGCGCTCGACGACAACGCGCTCGCTTCGCTCGTCAGTGACGGGCTGGCGGAGATCGACGAGCAGCGCGGCGTCGCGCACCTTCCGCAGCTGTCACACGCGTGATCCTGCCCCGCTGAGGAAGTTTCGCAACAGGGTGTGACCCGAGTCGGTGAGGATCGACTCGGGGTGGAACTGCACCCCTTCGATCGGCAGGTCGCGGTGACGGAGGCCCATCACGAGGCCGTCGCTCGTCTCGGCCGTGATCGTAAGGACCTCGGGCACGCTGGACCGCGTCACGATCAGCGAGTGGTAGCGGGTGGCGGTGATCGGCGAAGCCACTCCCGCGAACACGCCTTTTTCGTCGTGGATGATCTCCGACGTCTTGCCGTGCATCACCTCGGGAGCACGGTCGACCGACCCGCCGAAGAGCGCTCCGATGCATTGGTGCCCGAGACACACACCGAGCACCGGTACGTCATGGTGACCGAACCAGTCGATGGCGTCGTTGCTGATCCCTGCGTGCTCGGGACGGCCCGGGCCCGGAGAGATGAGCACCGCGTCGGGTTGGAGTGCTCGGAGGTCGTCGAGCGTCGCCGCATCGTGGCGCAGCACGACCGGCTCCGCGCCGAGCTCACCGAGGTACTGCACAAGGTTGTAGACGAACGAGTCGTAGTTGTCGATCACGAGCACACGCACCGCGGCGACGCTAATGCGGTGATGCGGTCGGGCCCGCAGCCATTCATTCGGAGCCGCAGTATCCTCAGGCCGTGCCCCAATCGAAGAGCAAGCGGTCGCGCGACACGCCGCCACCGCCCAAGAAGGCGCCGTCGAGCCCGCTCTGGGTACCGGTGACGATGTTCACGATGATGCTCACGGGGGTCGCGGTCGTGATCTGCAACTACCTCGGCCTGCTCCCCAACGGCGCGAGCAACAACTACCTCTTCGTGGGCCTCGGTCTGCTCGTCGGCGGGTTCGTCATGTCGACGCAGTACCGCTAAGGCCGGACTGCGTCCCTCGCGCCCTTTTGGCGGTTCGTCTGAATGCCAGCAGTGTAACTTCCCACAGCTTTGTCCCCAGCCTGTGGAAGACCGCTTTGCTGCAGGCCACAGCGCTCACCGGCCCGCTGAATCGGCGTCCTCGACCTTGACCATGTCTTCGCGGCAGTGCCGTGGAGGCTCGGGGTCGTCGTCTTGCGCAGCGGTCATCACGACCTCGGCCCCGCACACCACGCAGCGGAACCGCAAGTCGAGGGGCCGCACGTTGGCAGGGTCGGGCTCAGGTTCGGGGTCGACCTTGAGCTTGCGGATCATCGCCGCGCCGATCAGGTAGATCAGGAGCGCGGCGACGAGGGCGATCCCGCAGCGGAGGACGAAACCAAGCATGCCACCACCGTAGGCGCGGGCGATTTGGTCAGCCCAGGCGCTCGATGATCGCGCCGTTGGCCATCCCGCCACCCTCGCACATCGTCTGAAGGCCCCACCGACCCCCGCTGCGCTCGAGCTCGTTGAGCAAGGTCGCCATCAGTCGTGCGCCCGAGCAACCGAGCGGGTGGCCGATTGCAATGGCACCGCCGTTGACATTGACCTTGCCCATGTCGGGATGGTGTTCCTTCTCCCACGCGAGCACGACCGGGGCGAACGCCTCGTTGATCTCGATCAGATCCATCTGGTCGAGCGTCATCTTCGCCCGCTCGAGCACCTTGGTCGTGGCCGGGATCGGTCCGGTGAGCATGAGCACCGGGTCGACACCGGCAAGCGAGAACGCGTGGAAGCGGGCACGCGGTCGCAACCCCAGCTCCTTCGCCTTCTCCTCGCTCATCACCAATACGGCGGCGGCACCGTCGCTGATCTGCGACGAGTTGGCCGCCGTGATCACGCCGTCGGTCTTGAACGCGGGCTTCAGCGCGGCGAGCTTCTCGACCGACGTGTCGGGTCGAAATCCCTCGTCGCGCGCAAAGAGCTCGGTGGCGCCTTCCTCGGTGGTCACGCTGATCGGCACGATCTCGTTGTCGAAGCGACCTTCCTCGGTCGCGCGCCGCTGCCCGCAAATGCGACTCGACCGAGAACGCGTCGTTGTCATCTCGCGAGATGTTCCACTTCTCCGAGATCAACTCGGCGGAGATGCCCTGGGGCACGAGATGCGGATACCGCTCGGTCAGTTTGGGGCTGAACGGGTTACTGCCGGGCGTTACCGACGCTCCCATCGGCACCCGCGTCATGTTCTCGACGCCGGCGGCGATGACGATGTCGCACGCCCCCGCCATCACAGCTTGCGCGGCGAAGTGCGCTGCCTGCTGCGACGAGCCGCACTGACGATCAATCGTGGTGCCCGCCACGGTGTCGGGGAAGCCCGCGGCGAGCGCGGCGTTGCGGCCGACGTTGATCGACTGGTCGCCCACTTGCATGACGCAGCCCATGATCACGTCGTCGACCAGCGCCGGGTCGAGCCCGTTTCGCTCCACGATCGCGGCCAGCGTGTGCGCGGCGAGGTCGACCGGGTGGGCGTCCTTCAGCTTGCCGTTGCGGCGTCCGAGGGGTGTGCGGACCGCGTCGACGATGACAGCCGTTGGCATCAGTGCCTCCTGCAAGGGGATGGTCACGAACGTGACCGCCGACCACCTTCTCGTGCCGGGGTGTCGACGGTCCAACCAGAGCGGCTCCCGACATGTTCCGGGCGTCAGATATGGTCCCGGCCGTGCGCAACCTTGACCGATCTCTCGGCGATGGCGGCATGCCGTTGCTCGGATCGCTCGGCGTGTCGTTCGACTCCTACGGCGACGGCTGGGCGATCGCGAAGTGGGTGCCCACCGAGCTCGCGTGCAATCCATTGGGCGGCGTCCACGGCGGCGTCATCGCAACGGTCCTCGACGCGGCCATGAACTTTGCGGTCACCGCGGCCCTGGAGTCGGGCGACCGCACCTCGACGCTCGAGATGAAGTCGTCGACGATGCGTCCTGCAGAAAAGGGCGAGGCTCTCACTGTCCGCGGCGACGTCGTGCGTCTTGCGCGTCAGATCGCGTACGCCGAAGCAAGCGTGCTCAATACCGACGACGCGCTCGTCGCCGCGGGGTACCGCGACCTTCATGGTGCGTCGAAAGCAGCCCGAGGAGTGAGCGCGACCAAGGTGACCGTCGTCGGTGGCGGGATCATGGGCGCAGGCATCGCGTTCGTGGCCCTGAGTACCGGGTGCGACGTCACCATCGTCGAAGCCAACGAGGAGCTGCTCGAAGCGGCGCGCGGGCGCATCGATCGATACGCGTCGCAAGCCCGCAAGCGCGCCGGGGAGGTCGTCCTCGGCACGTTCCGGCTCGAGACCGACCTTGCCGGCGCCGCCGCCGGTGCCGAGATCGTCATCGAGGCGGTATCGGAGGACCTGGCCGTCAAGCGTGCGGTCTTCGCGACCATCGGCGCTGCAGCGCCGCGCGGTGCTGTGCTCGCATCCAATACGAGCGGCTTGCCGATCCGCGAGCTCGCGGAGGCGGCCGGACGGCCGGAGGACACTGTCGGGCTGCACTTCTTCAATCCGGTGCCGCTGATGGGCCTCGTCGAGGTCGTGCGCACACCCGCCACGAGCACGGCGAGCCTTGATCGCGCCCTCGCGTTCTGCGCGAGCCTCGGCAAGGAGACGGTGCAGGTGCTCGACTCCCCGGGGTTCGTCACGACGCGCCTCGGCACCTTGCTCATGTGCGAAGCGGTTCGCGCGCTCGAGGCCGGGGTCGTGTCGGCTCCCGACATCGATACTGCGATGCGGCTCGGATACAACCATCCGATGGGCCCGCTGGAGCTGGCTGATCGGGTCGGCCTCGACACCCTTCTGTCGATCCTCGACGACCTCGTGGAGACGTTCGGCGAACGGTTCGAGGCTCCGGCCCTCCTGCGCACGATGGTGGCCGACGGCAGGATCGGCCGAAAGAGCGGCCGCGGGTTCTACGACTACGACGCCGCGCCGGGCGCCTGACGATTACGACGCGGCGCGGGCCGTGCCGTCGGCGAGATCCGTTGCCGAGGCCGTGGGCATGGTGAACGAAAACGTGGAACCTTCACCGAGCGTGCTCTCGCACCACACTCGACCCCCGTGCAGCTCGGCGAACCGGCGCGCGATCGCAAGACCGATGCCGGTGCCGCGTCGCGACAGCGCGTGATCCGCCGACTGGTAGAAGCGCTCGAAGATGTGCTCCTGCTCTTCAGCTGAGATACCGACGCCCTCATCGGTGACCGAGACGGTCACCTCGTCGTCGTCGGCACATGCCGAGATCGTCACGCAGCTGTCGGCGGGCGAAAACTTGACCGTGTTCGTGAGGAGATTGACGAGCACGTGGCCGAACGCGTCGGGATCCGCGACGACGATGATCTCCTGCGGTACGTGGACGTCGACGTGGTGCTTCGAGAGCACGGGCGCAAGATCCTCGAGCACGGCGTCCACCGCGTCGTCGAGTGCCAGCAGCCGCGGGTGCAGCTCGACGCGGTCGGCATCGATCCGGGAGAAGTCGAGCAGCTGGCTCACGAGCCGCGCGAGCTCATCTGCATTCCCAGAGGCACGGTGGAGCAGATTCTTGCGCCGCTCCTCGGGGAGCCGGTCCCAGTGAAGCAGCACGGTGTCGACGAATCCCTTGACGGCGGTGAGCGGCGTGCGCAACTCGTGCGACACCATCGCGAGGAACTCGGTCTTGAGCCGGTCGGCTTCCGCGAGTTGCGCCGCGCCGGCACGTTCGTGCTCGTAGGCCTGGGCGCGCACGATCACGAGTGAAGCTTGTTCGGCGTAGGCCTTCAGGAGCACGAGCTCGTCACCTTCGAGCCCGCCGGACCAGGTGAAGCAGGCGTTGAGCACACCGATCACGTCGCCGCCGATCCCGAGCGGCACCGCGACGAGCGACTTGAAACCGAAATCCTGCATCGGCCGCGACCAGGTGCGCGACCACTCGGGGAAGCGAGCGTCATGCGCGATGTCGGGCACCACAACCGTCTCGTACGACTTCACCACGCGCGCCAACGGGCTTTCATCACCTGACTCCAGGAGTTGGCGGGTGTACTCGGCCACTTGTTCAACCTCCCAGTTCCCCGTGACTTCGCTCGGCGCGGCCAGCACGAGATGGTCACCTTGCACGAGCAGCACACCGCTCGATGCGCCGATCGCGTCATCGAGCGAGTCAACAATCGAGTCGAGCGTCGCGGCAAGGTCGGGCGTAGCCGTGACCGAGCGCATCGCCTCGTGCAGGCGCGCGAGTCCTGCGGCAGTGCGTCGTCGCTCACGCGTCAAGGCATCGATGACTCCGGCAAGGCACACGAGCAGGATCGCGAACATCACCAACGTGAAGGTTCCGAGGCGATTCTCGGCGGGCGCGAGTGCGTCAGCAATAAATGCGCAAGGAATTGCGGCGATCGCGATCCAGAACCCGAGCGCGAACCCGGCGACACACGTGTAGAACGTCACTCCGAGGATGTACGTGAAAAGCCCCGTATTCATGACGTCCGGCAGCGCCACCATGACGGCGAACACGGCGAGCACGCCGAACAGGGGCGTCAGCATGTGCGCCGGCATCTGTGGGTACCAGCGGGGCAGCGCCTCGATGAGCGTGACCGTCGCAAGAAAGGCGATGACCACCGCGCTCAACACAAGTCGGTCCGAGAGCGGCAGACCCGGCGTGAAGGGAACGATCGCAGCGATGGAAAGGCCGATGATCAAGCGCACCCGTTGCGCCTTGCGGAGAACGATCGCTTGGCCGGGAGCCCTCAGATCCGTTGGAATCAGCAACTGGCGCCAGCGTGCGCGACCTCTCCCGGCGCCGTTGCCTGTTCGACCCCGGCGCTCCTGGTCTACGTTTGGCGTTTCCACCACGATGCTCCAGCCTCCGGCGGTCCGACCATGCTCTCACGTAGCGAAATCGTATGATCACGCCCAGTGCCCGCTTGCTTGCTGTCTCTATGGTCGGACGGGCGAATGCCCCAGGCAATGGCCCAACCCGGCGTTTCATCCAGGCGCCTGACTAGTCACTGGCCGCGTTGCGTGCCACCCCCCCCCGGACCGTCGTGAACGGTAGCGACAACATCTCGGGGCCCGAACCCCGCAGCAAGCGCCTCCGCGGCGGCTGGCTGCTCGAGGTTGCCGGGTTCGCGGCCCTGTACTTCCTGTACGACCGCGCTCGCGATGCGGTCGCGGGTTCGGGACGAGTCGCCCTCGACAACGCGAAGGATCTCGTCACGGTCGAGCGATGGCTCTGGCTGTACCACGAGCGGACGATGCAACGTTGGGTGTTGCCGCATCACTGGCTCGTCTCGTTCTGGAACATCTATTACGGCACGATCCATTTCGTCATGCCGGTCGTCGCGCTGGCCTGGCTGTACCACAAGTTTCCGAGGCGATACGTCGTGTGGCGCAACACGCTCCTGTGGATGCTCGGCATCGGCCTCGTGTGCTTCTGGCTGTATCCGCTCATGCCACCCCGGCTGATGCCACATCAGTACGGCTTCGTCGATACGCCGTCGAAGTTCTTCAACTTCGGACCGCAGGTGCCGGTGCACTTCCGTCCCGACAACACACCCGATGCGCGTTCGCTCAAAGAGTTCGGCAACCTCTTTGCGGCGATGCCGAGCTTGCATGTCGGGTGGTCGACCTTCTGCGCGGTGTCGCTGTTCCCGATCATCCGGCGGCGCTGGATTCGTGTGTTGCTGGTTGCGTATCCCTGCACCGTGATCTTCGGGATCGTCGTCACCGGCAATCACTGGATCCTCGACGCGGTCGGTGGATGGATCGTGCTGGCCGCCGGCTGGTTCATCGCAACCAGGCTCGGGGCGTGGCACCAACGCCGGGCGCGGGCCCCGGACGAACCGGTCAGCACTCCCGCGGGCTGAGCGTCGACCGGCGCACCCTCTCCCACCTGCAACCATGGGGGCATGGACAGGCCCATCATCCCGAGCACGTCGAAGAAGTCTTCCGTCTCGCACTGGCCGCATCGACCGCCGAAGGCTCGTGACCTCCCCCCGCATGCACGCGTCGTCCGGCCTGGTGGCACTACCCGCGTAGCGCTGCCTCCGTCTGCACGGTGTCCTCGGTGCCGCGGTAGTAGGAGATCTTGCCGTCCCGGAACTTGAAGTAGTGGTGGAGGTCCATCGCCGACTCCCTCCCGGTGGCCTTGGCCTTGGCGCGGAAGCGCACCACCGTGAGCACATCGGTGTCGTTGGCGGCGTAGGCGACCGGCGTGAACTCCTCCACATCCATGGTGGAACCGAACGCGTCGAAGAACGCGGCCACATCATCCTTTCCGCGTCGGATCCCGTACCAGGGCGCGACGGTCGATGTGGTCTCGGAGGCCCAGTCGACGTCGTCGGTCACGGTGTCGAGGATCGTCCCGATGTCGCCGCGGCCGAAGGCCTCGTACACGGTCTGAATGGTCTTCAAGTTGTCGTTCGCGCCCATGAGCGATCTCCTGTCGTCGACTCTTGGATGCCAGTTCGCTGTCGCGACGAACCCGGATCACACGCGACAGCAGCGCGACCGGGTCAACCGGCAGGCGCGCGGCAGCATGACGGACCCTTCGTCAAGCCCTGAAGCTGCTGGGTCAGCGTCGCCAGCTGGGTCAGGAAGAGGGCCCCGCCCTCGAGGATGACCGCTGGAAGCGCCCCGCCGTTGGGATTGGCCGTCGAGGGCGCAGCGCTGCGGGGAGCAGGGCTCGAGCCGGGACCGCCGCGCGGAGCGCCCACCCATGCGGCCGCGGAAGCGACGTTGGGACCGACCTTCGTGGGGGCGGACGGCAGCGCGGACACACGCCGCGTAGCCTTCCTGCCTCGACTCGGTCAGGGCATGTTCTCATGCCGCACCGGTTCTTGCGCGCGAACTCCGTCGAGCGGAAATGATTCCCGAACGGATCGAAAGCAACAGAGGACGTATGGTCGACAAGCTCAGCGGCTCCTTCCCTCGGGACCGGTACGACTACGTGATCGTGGGTGCCGGATCGGCCGGATGCGTGCTGGCCAACCGACTGACAGCGGATCCCGCCACCTCGGTCCTGCTCCTCGAGGCCGGCCCACCCGACGACAAGACTGAGATCGGCATCCCCGCGGCGTTCTCGAAGCTGTTCAAGACCGACTACGACTGGGACTACACGACAACACCGCAACCGGAGCTTGCGCAGCGGTCGCTCTACTGGCCCCGCGGACGCACGCTGGGCGGGTCCTCGTCGATCAACGCACAGATGTACGTCCGTGGGAATGCCCTCGACTACGACACATGGGCCAAGAGCGGGAACCCCGGCTGGTCGTGGGACGAGGTACTGCCCGCGTTTCGCCGTTCGGAGCGCAACGCGCGCGGCGAGAGCGAGTTTCACGGTGGGGCGGGACCTCTCTCCGTCGAGGATCTGCGCAGCCCGAGCCCGCTCACCCGCGCGTTCCTCGACGCCGCGACTGAAGCCGGCATTGCCCCGAACCCCGATCTCAACGGCGCAGCGCAGGACGGCGTGTCGCCGAGTCAGGTGACGCAGCGGCGGGGCCGCCGGTCGAGCACAGCGCGCGCGTTCCTCGGACCGGTGCGCCGCCGCAAGAACCTCACCGTCCTCACCGACGCGCAAGCGACGCGCGTGCTGTTCGAAGGGACAGCGCGCCGTTGCCGTCGAATACCGGCGCAAGGACCGCATCGAGCAGGCCCGGGCCGGAGAGGTGACCCTGAGCGGCGGCGCGATCAACTCACCCCAGCTCCTGCTGCTCTCCGGCGTCGGACCCCGCGACGACCTCGAGTCGCTGCAGATCCCCGTTGTGCACGACGCGCCTGCGGTCGGGCGCCACTTGCAGGACCACCTGTCGGTCCCGGTGATCGCCACGATTCGGGGCAGCAACTCCCTGCTGGCAGCGGAGAAGCCGCGTCAACTCGCGCGTTACCTCTTGGCCCGTCGGGGGATGCTGACCTCCAACGTCGGCGAGGCGATGGCCTTTACGCGATCGGCAGCTGACCTTCCTGCGCCCGACTTGCAGTTCATCTTCGCTCCGGTCGAGTTCATCGAGCACGCACTTGCGCCACCGCCCGGCCATGGCATCACGTGCGGCACGGTTCTCCTCCAGCCCGCGAGCGAGGGCGCCATCACGCTCATGTCGGCTGACCCGTTTGCTGCGCCACGCATCGAGCCGCGCTACTTAAGCGACCCGAACGGCAATGATCTCCGCGTCTTGATCTCGGGTGTCCGCCTCGCGCGCGAGATCCTGCCGCGCGCCGGCGCTCGCGGGTGCCGTCGACGCTGAGCTGTGGCCGGGAGACACCGCCCGGACAGACGACGAGCTCGGGGAGTTCGTGCGCCAACGAGCGGAGACCATCTACCACCCTGTGGGAACGTGTCGCATGGGTCCTGATCCCCGGAGCTCGGTCGTCGATCCACACCTGCAGGTGCACGGTATCGACGGCCTTCGAGTCATCGACGCGTCGGTCATGCCGACGATCGTCCGCGGTAACACCAACGCGCCGACGATCATGATCGCGGAACGAGCGGCCGAGCTCCTCGGGCAATCGGACCGACACACTCCGGTCTGAGCCTCGGCGCCGGGAACCCCGGCAATCTACGGCGGTTGGAACGATCGGGCTGATTGCACCTTTACCGCAGGGTGCTCCATGCCGATTCTCGGAGCGAGATGTCTTCTTCATCGTTTTCCGCTCCGGAACCCCGCTTGGGGGTGTTGTCGTGGCGGGCAGTGCGCCTGATCGCCGGCGTCCTTGCGTTCGGCACGGGCGTCACCGTGCTCCTGATGGCGGCGTTCACGCCCAATCTGCAGCACCCACTCGCGCCGATCGTCACCGGGGCGGCCGCCGTAGTCCTCGGCGTCGTCATCGTTCCTCTCCTCCCCTGGCACCACTGGCCGTACCGCTGCGTCGTGGGCGTCGTGCTGGCGGGCTTCACGCTCAACGCGATCGATCGCAGCTTCGCTCCCACACCCGCGGTCTTCGGCGCCACCGTGATGACGATCTTCATCGGGAAGCTCACCATGCGTTGTGCACATCCTCAGCGGGCGGTCGCCATGTCGGTGTGTGTTCGCACGCAAATCACCACCGACACTGATTGCGGCCACACCTCCATGTCGTGCGGATCTCAGCTCGGCGGCGCGGATCTCAGCTCGGCGGCCAGTAGCGGAACGCCCAACCGTAGTTGCGATCAGTCATGCGTCTTCGGAGTTCGCCCACGTACTCATCCCAGAGTGGCGCATCTCGGTTCACGGCACGTACCTCGCACGCTCCACGCAGTTGGCTTGGATCCTTTTTGTCGGGACGCCAGATCCAGCTCCCTTCGACGATCGAATAGATGGCGCGCGGTCCGGGAATCGTCTGCCCGAGGTCCTTGGCCAGAACGGCATCGCTTCCGGCGACCTCGTCGATGGCCGCGCCCGTCTGGGCGGGCAGACCCGCGACGGCGTCCGAATACAAAACGTGCCCACTGAAAATCGGAGTGGTCGTGTTGTGCCGCCCCCACCACAGCGGGGAGTGCACGCAGTGCGGCCCCTCTCCGGTTGACGCTGCCGCCCATTGTTTGCCTGCTTCATCACGCGATGGTCGTCGTCGCAGACGCCAAGCGTCTTTTTCGTCGCTCCAGCCGCGCTGCCTCCGCCACTATCGCTGCCACGCGTGACGACGAAGATCCCGGTTGCGCCTAGTACGAGGGCGAGGCCAAGAACGCAGAGCACAAGGCGGTTTGACTCCCGCGTGCGACGAGTCTGCTCGGTCGGCAACAGCGTTTCCGGTTCGCTGAGCTGCGCCGCCCCGGCCGGGGCAACCAGAGGAGCCCGGCACAGGGCTGGGCGCGCTCCGGGCTCCGCAGCTGCGGCAGAATCGATCTTCTTGCTGCGCAGCGTTACCGCAGCTCGGGCAGTACGTCGCGCCGCCGACCATCTCGCGGACCCCCGAATGAACTGTCTCCCCCCACTCACTCGGGCGCACGTCCGCGGAGCTTGAGACCTGATTCAGAGAAGCACGCAAGCGCCCTCAAGTTCCCCGGATCGGCCGACGATACTCCCCCGTGTGGCTGACACCCCGCAGAAGACGCAGGTTGTCACGCCGGAGAAGACGCCGTCTTTCGATACCACGGATTCGACGGTCGGCACCTCGTGTGGTGCCCCCCTCTTCGCGATCGGGAAGAAGACTGTCAAAACCTCTTTCAACGAGAGCAACTGTGCCGACAAGGCGAAGACCCACCTCACCATCGGAGGAGTTCTCGGCGCATCTCTGATCGCACTAGGCATCTGGGTTGTGCCGCTGTTCGTGTCCGACCGACGCAAGCTGTCCGACGATAAGCCTGTGCTATGAGGAACCGCCCATGGTCATGAAGAAGGTAACTTCCACAGTACTCTTGGCCCTTTCCACTGTCGGATTTGTCGCTGCCTGCGAGAACGGCTCCAATAGTGGCAAGTCCAAGAGCTCGTCATCTTCAACGTCTTCGTCGAGCAAGACTCCCGACTATTCCAACAAAGCTCACTGGTTGGCGCTCCCTTCTTCCAAGGCTGCCAAGAAGAAGGTGGATGTGTTCTTCCTCTATCCAACCAGCTATATCGATACCAACCCGAGCGCGCCGATGATCTGTGCCATAGACAATCCCGAGATGCAGTCCGGCGCAAAAGCGGCGTTCTCGAGGACAGTCACTGCTTTCGCGCCACTTGCCGATATCTACGCCCCCTACTACCGGCAGGCGAACATACGAGTGTTGGCGCTGTCTCAGAGCGAGCAGCAGTCAATAGTGGGAGGCAGACCTACCACGGACGCCCTAGCGGCGTTTGACTACTACGTCAAGCACTACAACAAGGGGCGCGCATTCATACTTGCCGGGCATTCACAGGGCTCAAACGTAATGATCAACCTCCTGGCGGAGTACATGAAGAAGAACCCAAAGGTGTATAAGCGAATGGTGACGGCGTATCTGCCCGGCTATTCAATAACCCCGGAATACCTCAAACGGAACCCGGAACTGAAGTTCGCGCAGAGTGGGGACGACACCGGCGTGATAGTCTCCTACAACACTGAAGCCCCGACGATTCAAGGTACAAACCCCGTCGTATTGCCCGGTGCCATGGTCATCAACCCGATCACCTGGACCCGGACCGAGATGCCGGCGACGGCGGCACAGAACCTCGGAAGCATCGCGGTCAATCCCCAGACTGGCTATGCCGCACTCGACGCACAAGGCAACCCACAGAAAGTCATGAACGAGGCAGACGCGCAGATCAACACGTCCCGTGGCGTCCTGATATCCAGCAGTGTCGACCCGAGCACGCTGGACCCAGGGAACAACCTTGTCGCTTCGGGGATCTACCATAACTACGATTATCCGTTCTACTACTTCGACATCCGGGCAAACGCCGAGAACAGGATCAACAGGTACTTCTCCTAGCGAGCCTCTATGAGGTGACGTGAACGTGGCGTCCAGGGAGCGCATGAGATCTATTTGTCATTTCAAACCTTTAGCTCTTGTAGGGCTGTGTCTTAGTCTTGTCGCCGCGCTCTCGGCGTGCGGCACGAACAAGACCGAAAACTCCTACAGATTGATCACCGAGCCTGAGGCCGGTTACCAGTCCGTCTACGATTTCATCTCGTCCGCCGAGAAATCGGTCGACATGACCATGTACCAGTTGTCCGACCCCAACGCGCAAGCCGCCCTCATCTCCGCCGCGAAGAAAGGTGTGAAGGTGAGGGTCCTGCTCGACTCCGACCCTCAGGGCGGAGGTGGCAAGACTATTAACCAGGCGGCATACAGCGACCTGCAGTCGAAAGGCGTCAAGGTGAAGTGGGCATGGTCCGGCACCCTCTGGCACCAGAAGAGCATTCTCCGAGACGGGAGCAGCGCCGCCGTCATGACCTGCAATCTCTACGCACCGTACTACCCCGTAACTCGGGACTACGCCGTTATCACCGACAACCACGCCACGGCCTCAGGAATGGAGGCCACGTTCAACCATGATTGGAACAAGACTGAAGTTCCTCCTACTAGGGGCGTGGTGCCTAGGGGTTCAGAGCTAATATGGTCGCCCGGTGCCCAGGCTGGCCTCGTCAACCTCATAGGCGCCGCCCGTCCCGGCACCACGCTCTACGCAGAGGACGAGCAGCTAGACAGCGCACCCATCGAAAACGCGCTCGTGGCTGCCGCCAAGCGGAGAGTGACCGTCAATCTGACCATGACATATTCTCCTTCCTACGTGGAAGGGTTCAATACGTTGGCGGCCGGCAGGGTGAACGTGCATCTGTACCAACCCAACGCTCCCCTCTACATCCATGCCAAAGCCATGTCGGTAAACGGCAAAACCGCTTATGCAGGAAGCAGCAATTTCACGACCGCGATGACCGATCAGAATCGGAACGTGGGGATCATAACCACAAACCCGACTGTGGTGCGTGGCATCACTGCGGCCATGGCGAGCGATTTTGCCCGTGCTACGCCATACAATCCCGGTCAGTGATGGGTTTATCGGGGAACGGATGTACCGCCGAGGATGTCCCGCCCGTCGCGGGAATTGGGTGACCGCCCCGCTTCGTTCAGGACAGCTGCTTAGGCGGCCATACAAGGGCGTCTCAGCCGCATTGCGGTGCGGCTCTCAGAGGATGTCGGACATCAGGAGCCAGGACGATCCTTGAAGGCCCTCACAGGGCTCGGCCACAGTGGCTCAGGGCAATCCGGTGGTGTTGGTCAGAGGTTCTCGCCGGGGGCGTTGTCGGCATGCGCTGCTCGTGCTCGCTCGTCCGCGACGCTTGCTCCGTACCTCGAAACCATCGCTCGGCTCTTCCAACCGGCGAGCCTCATCAAATCGCCCTCGCCTCCCCCACCCGAGAGCCACGAGCTTGCAAACGAGTGACGAAAGCGGTGGGCGTGGACGTGATCTACGTTGGCATCACGCCCCGCGATCACCTCTGCCACCGACGGACGGCCGCGCCCCGACGGGAACAGATCCGCGAACATCTCGTCGGGAAACAATCGGTGGCGATCCACGGCCAAGAACCCGCCGCGTCCAAGAACTCACGGTCCTGCCCACTCGAACCCTGCATACCGCGAGTGTGAACGAGCCCACGACCGATCGCGAGCACCGCTGGTCGAATAGCTCAGGAGTCTCCTAACTAACGAACTGATGCGCGCCCTCGTCATACGATTGGATCGTGCGCGGAGACTTCCTCTCGGCTGCAAGGGATCGTCTCCACGAGGGCAGGAGGTCTACGATCGAGGGCGATGACTTCACGCGTTCAACATAGTGTTTTCGACGCACTCAGATGCTCGACAAGCGGTCTGCTCAGGGGATGAATCAGACATCCTCGGTATTTGAGCAGGTCACAGGGGGACGTAGCTCAGACGGCTAGAGCACCTGCTTTGCAAGCAGGGGGTCGTGGGTTCGAGTCCCATCGTCTCCACGTCGAAAGTGCAGTTCAGGGCTCAGTGCGTAGCCGCGAAGGTCGACGTGCTCGCGAGCGTGGCCGATGCTGTGGGCCCGGCCTGGCGGCGGCTGTCGTCGAGGCTGCGGTTGATGCTCTCCCCGTCGTTGCGCGCGGGTAGAGCCGCTTGAAGTCAGCCACAGTCGCGCTCAACGCAACAGACCCCGAGGCCATCCTTTACTGGTACGTCGCAGTCTGCCAGCCTGAATCGGTGTTCTGGACCGATCGGCTGCCCGTCGTACTTCAGCGGTTGGCCCGTCTTGGAATCGACGCCGACGATGCCGACGACGTGCGTCTCGACAAGGCAATGCTCACGCTCGTCGCCAGCTTGCTTGCCGCAATGGCCTGCGCGTGGGTCGCGATCTACCTGGCGATCGGGCTTCCACGGTCGGCGGCCATACCTTTCGTCTACCAGGTCTGTGTGGTCGCGAGCCTGGTTGGTTTCGCACACACCAAGCGCATCAGCACGACCCGTACGATCTTGTTGGTTCTCATGATCGTGCTCCCGTTCGCGCTCCAGTGGAGCCTCGGCGGGTTCGCGAACGGTTCCGCGGTTGCCGCGTGGGCCGGCATCACTCCAGTTCTCGCGTATCTGTTCGGAGCGCGGAGCCGGGCCTGGATTGTCGCGTTCGTAGTGCTCCTCGCGGTCTCGGGGATGTTCGAGACGACACTCGCCGGCTCCGCGCCGCACATCGGTACTGGAGTCCGTGCGGCCCTGTTCGTCATGGACCTTGCCGGTCCGTCGATCGCCGCGTTCCTCGCGCTGCTCTACTTCACGACCGAGCGCGACCGGACGCGTGTCGCGCTCGTACAGCAACACCGTCTCCTCGAAGCGGAGCAGGCGCGTTCCGAACGGCTACTGCTCAACATCCTCCCGGCTCCAATCGCGGATCAGCTTCGTGATGGTGCCACCACCATCGCGGACACTCAGCCTGACGTGACGGTTCTGTTCGCCGACATCGTCGGATTCACGCCGCTCGGCGAACAGCTCGGAGCACAAGCACTCGTCGACCTGCTGAACGACGTATTCATCGTCTTCGACGATCTTGCGGAGGCTGCCGGCATCGAGAAGATCAAGACCATCGGCGACGCGTACATGGTGGTCGGAGGGCTCCCGACGCCCCGCGCGGATCACCTGGCCGCCGTGCTCCAGTTGGCGATCGCGATGCGTGCCGCAATCTCGGACGTCAGGACGCCACATGGTGCGCCGTTGCAGCTGCGCATTGGCATTGATGCCGGCCCCGTTGTCGCCGGCGTGATCGGACGGCACAAGTTCAGCTACGACGTATGGGGCGACACGGTGAACACGGCGAGTCGCATGGAGTCGCATGGTGTGCCCGGAGGCATCCAGGTCACTGAACGGGTGGCGCGAACCGCGTGGCAGCAGTTCGACTTTGAGCCACGGAGGGCCGTCGCAATCAAAGGCAAAGGAACAACGACCACGTTTCTTCTCGTTGGCGCGAGGCATGCGTCGCCCCCTATGGCTTACGACGAAATGATCGACACACTCGTTGGCGAACGCGACGATCTCTGACGGGGCTCAGTTGCGTTGACACGAACCCTGCTGCACGGGTACTGCCCATCGGATCGATACCCCGTCTCCGTCAGGATGCCCGCCCGATGTTTCGCGCTGACGGGGATGGGCCAGTGCGGACGCCGAGCTGGTCATCGCCCGGGTCATAGAGTCCCGGGTGTCTGCCGTAATCAGACGCGCGCTCAGGCGCGTCACGTGCCAGATCTTGAAACCCAAGACGGCGTAGAGCGCGCCAGCGATGCTTGATTCCAGTTTTGCAAGCAGGGGGTCGAGGGTTCGAGTCCCTTCGTCTCCACCGAAGTCTTCGGCACGAGTCACACCGGGGCGCAGACGTTGCAATACGCTGCGTTACTTCAGCAGGTGCACGGGGTCGCCCACGATGTTGACGGACCAGGTGGTGCGGTCAGTCGGGGTGGTCCCCACCGCGTAGCGCACTTTCCACCAGGTCTTCGTGCCGTAGAGGGTCGAGTAGTTGTTCGGCAGCTTGACGTCGAGGGTGACATAGCGGTCGTTGTATCGACTGCTGCTCTGCAGACCGCTGAACGGCTGGGCACCGGTACCCGAGACGTCGAGCGACGTGCCGCTCCCGCTACAACCGCCTGTCGGCGGTGTCGGCGGGTTGCACTGCGTCGACCACGAGAACGACGCCGGGCTTCCGTTCGGATCGAGTATCTGGAGGCTGTTCGCGCCCTCGCCGGGGTCGAACAGGGTGAGCCGCATGGTCTTGCCTGCATGGACCGGGTCGATTTGGGCCAGGTAGAAGTCGGCGGTCGCGCCGGGCAGGGTCGCGTAGATCGACATGTCGGTGACCGCGTGGATCTGCGGGCACGAGGCCGAGTAACCCGGCGCGCCAACGATTGTCGTGCAGGTCGAGGGCGTGGTCCCGGTGTAATTGGAGGCCGTGCTCCCGGTGTAAGTGTGGAGGCCGAACCCATTCGATGCGCGGCTGTTCGACTGACCGCCCGCCGTTCGCACCCGGACGTAATACTGACCCTCCTGCGGGCTGGTCCAGGTGTACAGGTTCGTCCACGCGTTCTTGTACGTCACCGGCGAACCCGGCAAGAAGGTGATCGTGCGTAACAGGGTCAGGTGTGACAGGTCGAGCGGTGTCGGGTTGCGGTCGTAGACCTCGAAGATTGTTGTGACGGTCGGGGAACCGACGAGCGAACCATCGGGCCGTGAGTCGGCGAAGTACGGGGCGTCGAAGGCGTCGAGCTTGAGTGAGGGCGCGCCCGGGGGCAGGTCGATCGCGTAGAGGTAGCCGTTGGGGTCGTAGGCGGCGTTGGCGGTGCCGCCCGAGGGCTGGCACTGGGTCGCACCGGTCGAGTACGTCTCGTATTTCGCGAGCTTGTCGTCGCCGCTCTCGTGGCCGGAGCAATAGCCGCTGACCGCGGCCCAGAAGTTCTCCCGGTCGGCGCCCGGAACGAGGTCCCCGGTGCCGAAGGTGTTCTTGGGGCTCCCCATGGGAACCGGGAGCACATACTCGGCCGTCGATGACCGCGCGATCTTCTGGCCCTTGAACACGAGCGACGAGAAGAATTGGGCCGCCTTGTTGTCGGTGATGGTCACCGACAGCTGCCGGTTCTTGCCGGGGACCTGGTCGACACTCACGGTGATGTTGTTGACGCCGTCCTGGAAGCCGTTCCTTGCCGCCGCGGTGAGGGCGTGCGTCTTGGCCTGCGTGAAATCGGGCATCCAGACGACACCGGCGAGCGCGGCGGCGTCGGCGCCACGCTTGAGCTGCGCGGCGCGCGCGTACCAGCTGCCGAAGTCGACGGTGAACGCCGCGGACACGAACAGGACCGGCAAGATGATCGCCAGAATGATCGTCACGTAACCTTGCTCGTCGCGACGGCTGGTCGGAAGGGCACCACGGCGGAATGCAGATCGACGTGTGCGCATCACGACTCCTTCGGCTCGAGTTGCATGACCGCGTTGGCCTGCACGGGAAAGAAGCTGCCGAACACCTGGGTCACAGCAGACGTCTTCACCATGACCAGCACGCCGAGGTAGTCGTTGCCCACGGACTGCACGGCCTGGCGTGATGTCGGGCACCACGCGAAGTCCGGTTGCCCGGCCGTACACCCCGGCCCGTTGAAGCTGCCCGCCGGCAGGCTCGAGAGCTGGGCGCCGGTGTAGACGTTGCAGCTCCCGTTCTGCGAGGTGGGCGTGGCACCCGAGCAACCCGTGGGGATCGCCCCGGTCGCGTTCGTCGACTTGTACACGACGACGTACTGAACGCTCGAGAGGTTGTCGTTCAAGGCCGACTTGACGCTCTGCAGCAGGTTGTAGTCGGCCATGCGGTCGTTTCGGAGGCCCGAGCCCACCCGGGCACCTGCACGGGCGGCCGTCTCGACATTGAGCTTGATGCTGAACGCCAACCCGAACTCGACGATGCCGAACACGAGGAGCATCACGACCGGCGCGATGACCGCGAACTCGACCAAGGCCACACCGCGCTCGTCTCGTGAGTGTCGTCGGAGCCGGCTGATGTTCATTGTCTCGGCTCGATGCGCATCACCGTGTCGGTGGTGAACGTGACGCTCCCTCCGAGCACGCCGGTCAAGTTCCGATGGTTGGCCTTCACGTACACGCCGATGTAGTCGGGAGGCCCGTGCGCGCCGAGGAGGGCGTACTTGCGATCCGTCGGGCACCAGAACCTGTCAACCTTCAAGGTCGGACCGGGGGGACCGGGGACGCAGTTGAAGTCGGTGGACGGCCGCGCGAGGTCGGTGCCCACGTACCGGTTGCAGCCCCGAACCGACGGGGTGTTGGTCACACTGGCGGTGAGACAACTCGTCGGCACACGATCCGAGGGCGAAGTCGCGCGGTACACGATGACCAGTTGGACGTCGCTGCTGGAGATCCCGGTGTTCGCGCCCGCGACCGACTGGAGCACCTGGTAGTCGGCGAGCACATCGTTGCCACTGCCCGACGCGGCGCGAGCCCCGACCACGCTCATGTTGTTGACCGTGAGCTTGCCGTAGAACGCGTAGCCGAACTCGATGACCCCGAACAGCAGGAGGAAGACCAGGGGCGTCACCAGCGCGGCTTCGACCAGCACCGCTCCGCGCTCGCCTGCCCGGTTCCCAGAAACGCTCATACACGTCATACTAGCGCAAAAAGTGGTAACTGATTCATAGCCATGCGATGCTATGCGATTTCGCCTGAAGGGGCTTCCGACGCCGTATTCGTTTCCGTCGAATCGTCGCGGCCCGCACGCCGAAGAGCGCTCTTCGGGCGCACCGAATCCCTGCTTCCGCGGTCGCGCGGGCAACTGAGGGACTTGCAAAGCGGTGCTCCTGCCCGGCTCAGCTACGTCCCGTGCGGGCACGGAAGGACAGGCGCGTTACGCGACGGCTACGCCTTCGAACACCGCCGCCTTCACCCGCGCCGCGCGAGCTCGGCAAGAAACGGGGTGGGTTCGACCAGCACACCCAACCCGTGCGTACCCCCGCCCACGTCGGTACGCACGCCGGCGCTCGGCATCAGGCCGGCCAGCGTCGCGGCCGCGACCGCAAGCACGGTGCCTGCCGCTACCGCGGTGCGCTCGATGACCCCGTACACGATCGGTTCGGCGTGCTTGACCGCGAACACCCCAGACCTCGACGCGTGCCGCACCCCACTCTTCGTCGAGCGAGTGACGACCCGGAACTGACCAACGCCGTCGCACGGGAGGCTCCGAGAAGCGGACGCTCAGGCGGCTCGCATGTGGGAACGCCTCGACCAGGAGATCGGTGCCCGACGAGACGAGCTCGCAATCGAGCGCGCCGACAGGATCCGGAAACCACGACAGCTCGGGTCCGCGGCGGCGGACGGGCCGCCACACTCCCTCGTGCCACTCGCGCGGTTCCTCTCGCCGCGCCCGCCGCACCGACGACACACACGCCGGTCCGGCCGCGCCGGCGCGCGACACGTGCACCTCATCCACGCGGTCGAGCGCGCCCGCCGCGTGCTGGGCGAGCACGTCGGACAAGCCGGGCGCAAGCCCGCAGCCGGCCGCCAGCACCACGCCTGCGGCGCGCGCGGAGCCGTGGAGCCTGCCCAGCTCGCTGATCGCGTCAGCGTCGTCACTCGCGGACACGAACGGAATGCCCGCGTCGATCGCCTGCTTCGCGTACGCGCTGTCGAGACCGGGCGGCACCGCAGCCGCCACCACGTCGACGCCGGGTGGAATCGGGTCGGACGTGGAGAGTCGTACAGCCTCCACCCGCGAGCCGCCGCTGTCGGCCATCGACCGCGCGCGCCGGCCGTGCCGGTCGGCCACGAGGAGGCGGTCGACGTGCGGCGTATCGAGCAGTTGGCGGGCCGCGTGGACGCCGACCGCGCCCGCGCCGACAAGAAGCACCGTGGCCATCAGTGGCGGTCGTTCATCGAAAGTCGGGCGCCTCGAGCTCGCGCCAGCCGCCACTCATTGGTGGCACGCCACCTTTGCCGCGCAACTTGATGAGTCCACCGACCAGGATGGCGATACCAGCCACCAGGAGTCCCCGCCGGAAAGCCTTCACAGCCCGAAGTGTACCGATGCGCGCGTCGCCATCACCCGGATGAGCGATCGAGGTCCAACGACAACGAGTTGATGCAGTAGCGCTGGCCGGTCGGCGCCGGACCATCGTCGAACACGTGTCCGAGGTGAGACCCGCAGCGCTTGCACCGCACCTCGGTGCGCGCCATGCCGAGACTGCGGTCGGTCACCAGCTCCACGTGCTCCGCATTGGCCGGTTCGAAGAAGCTCGGCCAGCCGGTGCCCGAGTCGAATTTCGTATCCGAGCTGAAGAGCTCGGCGCCACAGGCAGCGCACCGATACGTACCGTCGTCCTTGACGTGCACGTACTCGCCGGTGAACGGCGCCTCCGTACCTGCGCGCCGCAACACCTCGTACTGCTCGGGGGTCAGCTCCCGGCGCCATTCGTCGTCACTCTTCTCCACCTTGTTTGATTCGACCTTGTCCGATTCCGGGCTCATCGATCGACCTCCTCGCCGTGGGTGCGCACAGGCTATGGCGCCGGTGCTTGTACCGTCGCGCGGGTCCGTGGGCAGGGGGGAGGACAATGCGCACCGCCGGTATGCACCGTGGTCGTCGGTCCGGCGCTGCCGTATCGCTCCTCCTGGCGACCGCGTTGGTCTTCGGCTCGTGCAATTCGTCGGACAAGGCCCCACCCAAGAACGCGTTGCACCCCACGACGCATCCCCTCGAGCTCACCAACGCGCTCGAAGGCGCGGTTTGATGCGGCCCTGGCGCTGACGATGCGGCTGCTCAACGCGCCCGAGATCGTGGCCGGGGTGCTGACTTCGGGCGACGGGCGCTGGATCGCGGCGAAGGGCATCGCCGACGTCGAGCGCGAGAAGGCGGCCACTCCGCTCGACCACTTTGGAATCCGCGATGTCACGACCTCGTTCACGGTGACGGTCCTGCTCCAACTCCTCGACGACGGCAAGGTCCGTCTCGACGACCCGGTCGCCAAATACGTCGACGGGGTCCCCGGGGGCGATCAGATCACCGTGCGCGAGCTCGCGAACATGACGAGCGGGCTCGTCGATTACACCCAGCTCGGTCCGTTCCGGGACACGGTGAACGCTGATCCCACGCATGTCTGGACGGATCGCGAGCTCATCGCACCGGCGCTCGCGACACGGCAGAAATTCCTGCTCGGCACGCAGTACGACTCCAGCCGCACCAACACGGTGCTCCTCGGACTCGTCATCGCAAAGGTCACGGGTCGCCCGTTCGCGTCCGTGCTCGAGGACCAGATCATCGGCCGTCTCGGCCTCGGCGGCACGCGATATCTACCCGACCCGGTGCTTCAGCCTGTGGCACTTCCATACCAGATCGATCTCGACACCGACGTCGCGCAACCGTTCGACGTGAGCTACACGGCGTTCGGACCCGCGGGCGGCATGTCGTCCCGCCTCGACGACCTGCTCCAGTGGGGCCGCGTGCTCGGCACCGGCTCGTTGCTCAAGAAGAAGACACGGGCGGCACGGCTCGTCCCCCACGTCGCCACGAGTGGGAGCGACTACGCGACCTACGGGCTGGGCATCGGCACGACCTCGGGCTGGCTCGGCTATGCCGGCGCCGGTTTTGGGTACGCGGCGGCCGTGTACTTCGATCCGAAGACGGCGACCACATTCGCCGCGTTCGTCAATGTGCAGACCGACAAGAACGCGGCGGCGGTGCTGTTCCTCAACATCGCCGCCGTGATCGCAGCCGCATACTGAGCGGTCCACCCGCTCGGGAACTGGCCCGCGTTCCCTAAAGGAAAACTTGAGCATTCGCGGACCGGTTCGGGGCTGTCGGCGGTGCTAGATCCGCAGAGCAGGCAGTGAGGAGTTCACCGTTGGCCCTGACCTGGACCGATGACGACGATCGTCGACCTCGGTTACACGCGATTGGCTTAGGAAACGCTGCGTGGTGGCGTCGCAGTCGCGAAGGATGGTCGTCCCAACGCCAAGGCGGGCGGCGATCGCCGCCACTCCCACCAGCTCGTCGGCGCGGTAGGCCGGCTTCGCCGCGCCTCGATTCGGAGGACATCGCCGGGCACCTCCACCGCTGCCGGGGGCCGGGTCGGTTCGGTTCGGATCATGCCCGTGGCATCAAGCGCGTCTGCCTGATGCCCTTGTGGAACTGTGGCTTGCTCGCCGCGGCCCTCCAAGCCCGAGGCATGGCCATCTTCGACGATCTTGGGGTCGGTCCACTCACAGTCAATACGTCGGATGAGATCGAGGCCGCGAACGCCATCGAACTTGATATCGAAAATTTCGCAGGCAGACGCTCGAAACGCACTAACGCTGTCTGCTGGGCGTCTACCCCTAGTCATGCTGGCTGGTGGTACAAAGTCCAGCACACGTCCATCATCACCATGTGGGAAGCCCGCAAACTCCCCGAACCGTTCCGAGAGAACCTCCATGAATTCGATACGATCGTTGTCCCGTCTGAACAGAACGTAGAGCTCTTCTCGCAGTACCACCCGAACGTGAAATGCATGCCCTTGAGTGTCGATCCGGTCGAATGGAATTACACACCTCGTCAGTCAGGGGCGTTCTTCAATCTTCTGATCGGCGGTAGCGGGCTCCGCAACGGCACTGCGATCCGCTAGCGCGGTTGCGCCAATCGCGAGGATTGCTAGTGTTTTCTGTCATTGCCTACATCCATCCTTATCGGTATGGATTGTCTAGCAACGTACCCTACGCCCCGCGGACGGCATAGGCAAGGGACAAAGTCCCCTCCCAGGGTACAAAGTCCCTCCCAGGGTGGACTTGACGCCGGCGTGCAAGAAATCGATGAACTCCCCAGTTTCTTCACATCGAGATGGATGAGCTCACCGGGGCGGGTCTTCTCGTAGCGGCGGATCACCCGGCCGGTCGGGCGGTCCATCCACGCGAGCTGGTTCAGCCCGGCGCGCACCAAGATCCGATGCGGTCGGCTCGAAACGATCCCACAAGCCCCGGGTCGCCCCCACAGCGAACCGTCGCTACCACTTCCACGCCGTCGCCGCGGATACACCCATCTCCGCCGCGACCTGCGCCACCGGACGACCCGACTGAATCCGTTCGATCAGCAGCCGTCGACCATGACCCGTAAAGCCGAGCGTCAGCGTGCACACGACTCTCCCGAGGGTTGGTGGTGGTCAGCACTCCCACCCTCCCTCGGCGGCTCAACTCACCCGCGACGATCCTTGACCACGTAGGCCATGATCAGCGCAAGCGGGAAGAAGATCAAGCTGAGGACGAAGAAGCCCAGCCAACTGTGACCTTTGCGGCTTGCCACGCTGGCAGGCCAGAAGGCGATGGCGATCCAGACAATCAACGTGAGGACGCCGCTGATCACTAATGCGTTGGACATTGCCAACATGAGCCTCTCCTCTTGTGTCGTTCTGGACTACGGCGTCACGATCGCGAAGTTCGGGTCCACCGGGGCGATGACGGTCCCGTCGGCGACGGCGGCCGTGAGATCCATGGTGCCGGTGACGAGTGCGATGAGCGTCGGGCGGGCGAGCGTGAAGACGGTGCTGCCGGGCGCCGGTGTGGCCCGGGTGCGATGGCTCAGTGCGCCGTTGCGCAGCTCGGTGACGTAGGTGGCGCCGATGTCGGTCACCACCCAGGAGAGCACGAGGTGCTCGTGCCAGGCCTTCGGACCGTCGACCCTGATCGCGATGCTGTCCAGCACCTGGCCGACCGACAACGCCCCGACGAGGTCGGCCGAAGCCGCGGTGGATACGCAGTCGACTGGACTGACGCGGAAGCATGGGCACGCGGCCCAACGTCCACTCGCGCCTCGGCGGATCCGACCGCCGCGTACGGGCGCCGGCCCAGCAAGCATCTCCATGCGGGCAGCAAAGACGACGCCGGCCGAGCGAGCGAGATCCTTTGCGGGTTTGACGAGCAGGCACTCACGCTGACCCGCGACGAAGACGGCCGGCCGGTCCCGGAACTCACGCGTGCGACCACGCTCACGAAGGCAAACACCGCACAGCCACCGGTCGCCCTCACGATGCTGAAACGGCACGGGGGCGCAGGGCATCCGGCCGGCGACCTCCTCGCCGACGCGGCGAACTCACCTCCCAGCACCTGACCTGCCCCCACTCCACGCACGCCCCGGCAAGGGGCCGCGAAGCACGCCCCGGCGTCACGTCACAGACGCTCCCGAAAGCGCGATCCGGTCGGGTTTCCAGATCGCGCAGCACGGAACCGCGTCGACAATCGCCAACCACCCACCCCGGCGTCAACTTCGATGGGGCCGTGGCCCAACGGTGACCCGAAGCCCCGTCAATGGTGAAGACCTCGTAGTAGTAGTGGGGCTAGGTGGAATCGAACCACCGACCTCACCCTTATCAGGGGTGCGCTCTAACCGACTGAGCTATAGCCCCGGGCGAACGGGAGAGGGTAGCAGCCGCGCAGCCGCGCACTCGCGGGGCGAGAGCGCCCGACCTCTCACTGCCGACGCGGTTCTTCTTCTTCCTTCACCGTGACCTCGAGCCCACCGAAGAGCTCGGCGAACATGTTGTAGAACGACGCCGCGATCACGGTCAGGATGACAAGAAGGGCGACAATCACCAGCCCGCTGATCAACGCACCCCGGAGCATCTCCGTCGAGAGGAACGTGAAGTTCTTCACGTCGAACAGGTCGCCGAGAAACTTCTCGATGTTGCCCACGACGCCCAACATGTCGGCGATGAGCCAAAGGGCGACGAGGGAGACGAGCATCACGAGCATCCCGCAGAGGTAGAAGCACAACGACAGCTTTGTGACCGACCAGAGATCGATCTTCGTGATCGTCTGGCGATAGCGACGTGCGGCTGGTTTCGGCGCGAGCTTGACCGGCTTCTGCTTCCGCGCCCGCGGCGGCCGGGTCGACGGCGCGGTCGACCGCGGCGGCGGCGTTGCCGGTGGCACGTTGTCGGCAGCAGTGCCCATGGCCAGTTACAGGTCCTCTCCCTCGTCGGCCTCGAGGACCGGCGCTACCGCCACGGCACTTTCACCCGCCGCCAGGCGAGCGACTCGCACGCCGGTGGCGTCTCGTCCTTGTGACGAGATGTCTTTCGCGTCCATGCGGATGATATTGCCGCCCGAGGAGAAGACGAGGATCTCGTCGTCGTTGCTCACCGTGAAGGCGGCGACCACGTGGCCGCGTGAGGCCGTCATCTTCATGCCTCGTACACCTTGGCCGCCCCGCCCTTGGGTGTTGAAGCGGTCGATCTTTGTGCGTTTCCCGTGACCGCTCGAGCTCACGAAGAGCATCACCGGGTCGTTACGGGCCACTGCGCAGCCCACCACAGCATCGGTAGCGCTCTTGAGCTTCATGCCCCGCACGCCCGCGGTGGCCCGACCCATCGACCGCACATCGTCTTCGGAGAACCGGATCGTCATGCCATTCGCCGACACCATGAAGATGTCGTCGGAGCCATTGGTCTGCAACACCCGCACAAGCTCGTCGTCATCACGCAAGTTGATCGCGATGAGCCCACTGCGAAGCGACGAGTCGTACTCCGACATCTTCGTCTTCTTCACGATCCCCTTGCTCGTCGCGAAGAACAGGTACGCGCCGTCCTCGTAGGTACGCGTGTCGATGACCGCCTCGATGCGTTCGTCGGGCCCGAGCGCGATGAGGTTGACGAGCGCGGTGCCACGCGCGGTGCGTTCCTTCATCGGAATCTCGTGCGCCGCGCAGCCGGTACACCCTGCCGCGATTAGAGAAGAACAAGAGATACGAATGTGCAGTCGTCATCAAGAGGTGCTCGACGTAATCCTCGTCGCGCAGATTGCCGCCCTTGACGCCTCGGCCGCCCCGGCCCTGCTTGCGAAACGCGTCCACGGCCACGGTCTTGATGTAGCCCTTGTGCGACAGCACGACGACCACTTCTTCGTCTTCGATGAGGTCGAGCACGTCGAGATCGCCGCTGTCGAACGTGATCTCGGTGCGCCGCTCGTCGGCGAACTTCGCCGCGCACCTCGGCCAGCTCGTCCTTGATGACCGCCCGCAGCTTCTTGTCGCTGGCAAGGATGCTCTCGAGCTCCTTGATCGTCGCCTGCAGCTCTTCGTGCTCGTTGCGCAGCTTCTGGTGCTCCAAACCCGTGAGCCGGCGCAGCGGCATGTCGAGAATGTGATTGGCCTGCACTTCGGAGAACTCGAACGGCTTGACCATCAGGCCCGCTCGCGCTTCCTCCACGTCGTCGGAGCCGCGAATCAGCGCGATGACCTCGTCGAGCATGTCGAGCGCCTTGAGAAGCCCCTCGACGATGTGCGAGCGCTCCCGGGCCTTCCGCAGGCGGTATTCGGTACGACGGGTGACGACCTCGACCTGGTGGGCGACGTAGAAGTTGAGCGCCTCCGCGAGATTGAGCACCTTCGGCACCCCGTCGACGAGCGCGAGCATGATCACGCCAAAGCTGGTTTGCATCGGCGTGTGCTTGTAGAGCTGGTTGAGCACCACTTGCGCGTTGCCGTCACGCTTGAGCTCCACCACGAGCCTGCCGCCGGTGCGCGACGACTCGTTGCGCACGTCGCGGATCCCCTCGATCTTCCGCTCCTGCACGAGGTCGGCGATCTTGTTGCCGATCGTCTCGACCGACGTTTGATACGGCACCTCGGTTACCACGATGCGCTGGTCGCCCTTGCGGCCTTCCTCGATCTCCGCGACCGCACGCATCTTGATCGAACCGCGGCCGGTCTTGTACGTGTCGTGGATCCCGGCCTTGCCGAGGATGAGCGCGCCGGTCGGAAAGTCGGGGCCGAGCACGAACTTCATGAGGTCTTCGGGTGTGGCGTCGGGGTGGTCGAGCAGATGTGTTGTCGCGTCGACCACTTCACCGAGGTTGTGCGGCGGGATGTTGGTCGCCATACCCACCGCGATGCCGCCACCGCCATTGACGAGCAGGTTGGGAAACCGTGCCGGCAGCACCGCCGGCTCCTGTGTCTTGCCGTCATAGGTCTCGATGAACTCGACCGTGTCTTCATCGATCCCCGCGAGCAACTGCATCGCGAGCGGCGCCATCCGCGCTTCGGTGTTGTGATTGACGAAGCCGTTGGCGAGAAACGAGTGGTCGTCGGAGTCGACGCGGATTGAATACACGGGTCGCACGCCCGCGTCCTCGACGCTTGCAACTTCGGCGAAGTAGTACCCGCTCCGCACGATTGGTTCGACGACAGCTCTCACTTCGTCACTGGCGATGTGGCGCATGATCTCGTCGCCGTCGCGTTCCCACCGCTCGATGCGATCGATGTTGTGCTTGACAAGCCACTTCTTGTCGAGCCAATGCGATTCGCAATCGGCGCGGATATACGCAGCCATGAACGGAACGTGGTCTTTCGACATCGCCCGACTGGTGAGCGGAACCGTCTCGAGCAGACGCATCAGCTTCTCTTGCTTGGCCCCGTAGAAGCCCACATTGCTCGCAAACAGCCGGGCGTCGCGGCGGTTGGTGACCACGACCTTGATCTCGCCGTGCGCGTAGTGCACCTGTCGCGAGATCACTCCGAGCTCGAGGAGCAGCAGCTGCACGTCGTGGGCGAGTTGCTTGCTCCGCGTGGAGTAGCTGATCTGTATCGAACTGCGCGCGAGGTCGGAGCACGAGCCGTCGCCTTCGAACAGCGACCGGAGGAACGCTTGCTTGAACGCCGCGTTCGCGTTCCACACGAACGACGGCACCCGCTTTTCAGCGCTTCGGTGGCCCATGAGCTCCGACATTGGGCTCGCCGCGAACGCGTCCATGTTGTGGATGTCGAGCTCGTACATGTGGCTGCCGCTCTTGATCGTGCGCTCGTGCACGTACCGCGGCCCACCCACGAGCGCGTCGTACGCGTCGACAACCTCCCTCAAATACGCAGCGTCGAGGTTGCTGAAGCCGGCGCGGGTCGCCGTGGCGAAGCCTTCCGAAACAAGCGCGCCCGCGAGGAACGCGAGCCGCCATTCGCGCTCGCTCAGCAGGCCTCTCTCAGGGCGGGGCGTGCGGTTGATGGCAACAATCGCCCCGGGCTCGAGCTCTTCGAGCAGCCGCCACATCAGCATCGGCACGCCGACAACGCTCTCGAGGCAGAGGACCGGGTGGTTCTGCGTGCCGGTGAGCTCGAAGCCTTCCTTCGTGCGCAGCCGCCGCGTGGGGTGGTCGCCGCTGTGAAAGTACCTCGACGCGTGCACCGGATCTGCGTTGCGATCAAGCACCTTGAGGTCGAGATCGAGGTCCGAGCTGGGCGCGGCGTTTGCCACTTCGCCGATAGCCACGGTTGCGCCGTCCGCTTGGCGAATCCGGACATCTCCGGCCAAACAGTACCTCATGGCGGCCGGGCGGTCGTTGGGGTCGGGTGAGCCGAAGTTGCCGTGGCCGTCGACGAGCGGGTACCGCAAGGAGAAGCTCTGCGCCATCCGCGCGAGCGCGTCGTAGATCGCGGTATCGCCGTGCGGATGGTAGTTGCCCATCACATGGCCGACGACCTGCGCGCACTTCGTGTACGGCCGCTCGGGACGCAGCCCGCGGTCGTACATCCCGTACAGGATGCGCCGGTGCACCGGCTTCAACCCGTCACGCGCATCGGGCAACGCACGCGACACGATGACCGACATCGCGTAATCCAGGAAGGAGCGTTCCATCTCCTCTTGGATCTCGATCGGCTCGATGTTGCTCTCGAGTGTCGGCTGACTGCCGTCGGGCACGGGCTCTACCAACCTTCCTTTGTTGCGGTGATCTCCGCGAGCTAGATGTCGAGGAAGCGCACGTCGGTCGCGTTGGTCTGGATGAACTCGCGGCGCGTGTCGACGTCGTCGCCCATGAGCCGGGAGAACATGTCGTCGGCGATCACCGCCTCCTCGACGCCGACACGTAGCAACGAGCGCCGAGCCGGGTCCATCGTGGTCGCCCACAACTCGTCGTAGTTCATCTCCCCCAGGCCCTTGAACCGGCTGACCTCGGGCTTACGGTTCTCGTTGTCGGCGAGAAACCGGTTGAGCGCCGCTTCATCCTTGAGGTACGTCTTCTCCTTGCCCAGCACCGCCGAATAGAGCGGCGGCTGTGCGATGTATACGTATCCGTTGTCGACCAGGCCGCGCATCTGGCGGTAGAAGAACGTCAGCAGCAACGTGCGGATGTGGCTGCCGTCGACATCGGCGTCGGTGAGCAGCACGACCTTGTGGTAGCGCACCTTCTCCGAGTCGAACTCCTCCTCGCCGACCCCTGCCCCGATCGCGGTGATGAGCGCCTGGATCTCTTCGTTCTTGAGCATCTTGTCGATGCGCGCCCGTTCGACGTTGAGGATCTTGCCCCGGATCGGAAGGATCGCTTGGAACTCGCGATCACGCGCTTGTTTCGCCGAGCCGCCCGCGCTGTCGCCCTCGACGATGAACAGCTCGGCTCGCTTCGGGTCGCGCGTGGAACAGTCGGCGAGCTTGCCGGGCATCGACGCGGAGTCGAGCAGCGACTTGCGGCGGGTGAGGTCGCGGGCCTGGCGCGCCGCCAGCCGAGCCCGAGCCGCCTGTGTCACCTTGTTGACCATGTGGCGGGACTCGGGCGGGTGCTCCTCGAGCCAGTCGCCCAGCTTCTCGTTGGTCGCCTTCTCGACGAGCGAGCGCATCTCCGTGTTGCCGAGCTTCGCCTTGGTCTGGCCTTCGAACTGCGGGTTGCGCAGCTTGACCGACACGATCGCGGTGAGGCCCTCCCGGATGTCTTCGCCGAGGAGGTTGAGCTCCTTGTCCTTCAGCAGGTTCTTGTTGCGCGCGTACTTATTGACCGCATTGGTGAGGGCCTTCTTGAACCCCTCCTCGTGCATCCCACCCTCGGTGGTGGCGATGTTGTTGGCGAACGAGTGGATCCCCTCGTAGTAGCCGGTGTTCCACTGCATCGCGATCTCGATCTCGTTTTCCTCGGAGACCTCCTCGAACGAGACCACCCGCTTGAACAGTGGCTCCTTGCTCGCGTTGAGGTGCTTCACGAAATCGACGATGCCGCCGTTGAACTGGAACGTCTGCTGCAGCGGCGGGTCGGGGCGCTCGTCGACGAAGCGGATCTCCAAGCCCTTGTTGAGAAACGCCATCTCGCGCAAGCGCTCGAGCAGTGTCTGCGCGCGGAAGTCGGTCTCCTCGAACACCGTCGCGTCGGGCCAGAAGGTGACCGTGGTGCCGGTCTTCTTCGAGGGCTTGCTCTTCGCGAGCTTCCCCTGGGGCGCGCCGCCCTTCGCATAGGTCTGGGTCCAGTGGAAGCCGTCGCGTTGAATGTCGAGCTCGAGCTTGCTCGACAACGCGTTGACGACCGACACGCCGACGCCGTGTAGACCACCTGAGATCTTGTAGCCCTCGCCGCCGAACTTCCCGCCCGAGTGGAGCGTGGTCATCACAACCTCGGCCGCCGACTTCCCGCGATAGTCGCGATGGTTGTCGACGGGGATACCCCGGCCGTTGTCGGTCACTCGACAGCCCCCGTCGGCGAGGAGCGCGACGTCTATGCGCGTGCAGTACCCCGCGAGCGCCTCGTCGACGGCGTTGTCAACAACCTCGTACACCAGGTGATGGAGGCCCGATGGACCCGTCGAACCGATGTACATCCCCGGCCGTTCGCGGACGGGCTCCAGGCCCCTCAGCACGGTGATGTCTTTCGCCGCGTATGCCACCCGCGAGCACCTCTTTGACTGGTCGGACGAGGGCAGCTGCGCCGGCTGGTTTCTCCCGGTCGAAACGCTCGACGGATTCCGGGAAAACCGCTGGTCAGAGCCTCTAAATGCGGTGCTGTCAGTCTACCAGACGACTGTGTCGTTTACGGCGTTTCCGGGCCCGTTTTCGCGGCGTCGGGATCGACGATCAGGCGCATCTTGCGGACCACTCCGGGGCCCACCAACGCTGCGCTCTGCCTGAGCACCTCCGGCTCCAGATATCGCAGCTGCGTGGCCCACTCCGGTGCGTCGACCGCGACGAGCAGCACGCCTTCACGGAGGCTCCGGAGGCGCGCGTGCCGCGCCGCGTTCCCTCCCACCAACTCTGTCCAGCGTGCGTGCAACACCGCGAACATCGCGGGATCAGGCAGACCGAGCTCGGAACCGACTTCGGCCAACGCGTCGCCGATCGGCACCGGCTCGTCGCCGCCGCGGCGTCCGATCCCGCTCATGCGTCCTCGACGCGACCCGCTACGACGCGCATCCGTCGATCCGGCTTGACATCGGGCGGTACCGACGCCGCCGTGGTGATCAACGTCTGATGACCGAGATCCAGATGAGCGACGAGCGCCGCGGCGCGATGCGGGTCGAGCTCACTGAAGACGTCGTCGAGCAGGAGAACGGGCTCCTCGCCGACGGCCTCCGTGCACACGCGATGGCCCGCGAGGCGCAACGCCAGTGCCAGCGTGCGTTGCTCGCCTTGTGACGCGTGGCTTCGCGCGTCGAGGCCGCGTACATGCAACCGCCATTCGTCTCGATGTGGACCAACGAGCGTGACGCCTCGGTCGAGCTCCTGGCGCCGGTGCGCGGCGAGTGCGGTGCGCAACTGCGCTTCGACCTCGCCGCGACCGAGCATCGTCGTATCGGCCCAGGGGGCCTCGTACGCCGCGTCGATCCCCGGATCATCGCCTGCGAGCGACTGGTACGCCGCCGCGACCTCCGGCGTGAGCTGTTCAATGAGCGCCAGCCGGCCGCGCACCACCTCACCGCCGGCACCGATTAGCTGCTCGTCGAACACGACCAAGGTGTCGAGGTCGGTCGGATCGCGGGCGCGCAGCAACGCGTTGCGTTGGCGCAACACTTTCTCGAAGTCGCTGCACGCAGCTTCGTAGCGCGGCGCGATCGCGACGAGCAGCGTGTCGAGGTAGTCGCGTCGCGCACCCGGTGACCCCTTCACGAGCTGAAGATCATCGGGCGCGAAGACCGTGACACGCAAGAGACCGAGGAGGTCGCGACGGCGTTGCACCGGTTGGTGATTCACCCGCACCCGATTCCGGCCGGTTGCGCGCAACTCTGCCTCCAGCAACTGTACCCGCCCGGCATGTTCGACTTCGGCGCGCAACACCGCTTGCTCGGTGCCTTCGCGAACGAGTGCCGCATCGGGCACGCCTCGAAACGACCGCCCGGTCGCAGCCCAACCCACAGCTTCGAGCAAGCTCGTCTTCCCCTGGCCGTTGTCACCAACGATCACCGTCACGCCGTCGGGAAGATCCACCTCCAACGACCGGTAGCAACGGAAATCCGTGAGCCAGAGTTGTGCGAGCCGCACTCGATCAGGAGATGCGCACGGGCATTAGCAGATACATGAAGTCGGCGTTATCGGTGCCGCGCAGCACCGCCGGCTTCAGTGGATCGATTGACTCGATCACCACCTCACTCGCGCCGGCTGCTTCGATTCCGTCAAGCAGGAATTGCGAGTTGAACGCAACCGTGAGGTCGGCGGTGCCTTCATACTTCGCCTCGACGGCTTCGTGGGCTTCGCCGACATCTTGTGCCACAGCGGAGAGCTCGAGCCCACCGCCGCTCATCGCGAGACGGATTGGCGCTGTGTCACGCCCTTGACCGACGAGACGCACCCGCTTGACCGCGTCACCCAGCACATCACGTGAGACGGTCAACCGGTTCGGATATCCGCTCGGAATGAGCTGCTGATAATTCGGGAAGTCGCCTTCGATGAGCCGCGCCGTCACCTCCGTCGTGCCCACACGAAACACGACATCGCGTTCACCGAGTATCACTTCGATCTCGCCGTCGCCCAGCAGCCGCTGCACCTCGCTCAGGCCCTTGGCCGCCACCAACACCTTCTGGCCCTCCTCGAGCATGCTCACACCCTGGAGATCGCGCACTGCGAGCCGATAGGAGTCGGTTGCAACCAGCCGCAGTCCGCCGGATGACGCTGTCAACAACACGCCGGTGAGGATCGGGCGGGCATCGTCACGCGAAGCCGCGTGCACAACCTGACGCAACGCCTCGGCGAGTGCGGGTGCCGCGACGCGGACACCGGCGCCGGCCACCTCGGGCAGCCGCGGAAAATCTCCCACAGCCAGTGTGCGAAGCGAAAAACTCGAACGGCCACTCTCGATCTGCGCATCGTCGTCACCGAGCACCACGCTCACTCGACCGGGCTCCAACGCCCGAACGATGTCGGAGAACAAACGCGCGGGCACCACTGCGCTGCCTTCACCTTCGATCTCAGCCGGCGCCTGCGCCCGCATGGTCAGCTCGAGATCGGAACCAACAAGCTCCAGGTGATCCCCGTGTGCGGTAACGAGCAACCCCGACAACACCGGCGACGCGCCGGTACGCGATGCCACCGCGCGCTGAGCTGTGGCGATCGCATCTGCAAGCGTGTCGCGTTCGCAGATGAACTTCACCCGCACCTCCTATGAAGAAAGAAAGATCTTTGGTAGTCGTCGTAGTAGAGCCTGTGGATTGGGGACGCGCGGTGATCGTCCCTGGTGAGAGCCGGTTTGGGTTTCGCGACGTTATCCACAGGTGTCCACAGTCGCGTCGACAGCAGGTCCAGCATCGACGTGCTTACCCCCACGAAGAGCGCACAATCCCCACTTGCCCACAGGGTTATCCACTGCTGCCCAGCTTGATCCGGGCAATGAGCTCGTTGACCTGGTCGAAAATCACATGGCGCTCGGTCATCTGCCGTTTGATCTTGTCGACGGCGTACATGACCGTCGTGTGATCACGACCACCGAACTGCTCGGCAATGCGGGGATAGCTGAAATCGGTGAGGTCACGAAACACATACATCCCGATCTGGCGGGCCGTGACCAACGGCCTCCGGCGACTCTTTCCGCAGAGGTCTTCGACCGTCCAGCCGAACATCTTTGCTGTCTCTTCGAGGATCAGCTCGGGTGTGATGACGCGCGGCTTGGTCGGCGGGAGAAGGTCGGCGAGCACCTCGTGTGCGATGTCGACGTTCAGCGGCACGCGATTCAGGCTCGAGTAGGCCGCGACGCGGATCAACGCGCCTTCGAGCTCACGGACGTTGTCGCTGATGTTGGTCGCGATGAACGCGAGCACCTCCGCCGGAAGACCCTCGAGATGCTCGGCGGCGGCTTTCTTGCGCAGGATCGCGAGACGGGTCTCGAACTCGGGCGGCTGAATGTCGGTGATCAATCCCCATTCGAAACGGCTCCGCAGCCGACCTTCGAGTGTGGCGATCGACTTCGGTGGCCGGTCGGAGGAGATGACAATCTGGCTACCCGCGCTGTAGAGGTCGTTGAACGTGTGGAAGAACTCCTCTTGGAGTTGTTGCGTGCGCTCCAGAAACTGGATGTCATCGATCAACAGCACATCGAGCTCACGGTACCGACGTTTGAACGCCTGCATCGTCTTGCCGCCGAGCGCGTCGAGAAACTCGTTCATGACGGTTTCGGTCGAGACGTAACGCACCCGCTTGTTGCGGAACACCTCCTTCACGTGATTGCCGATGGCGTGCAATAAGTGCGTCTTTCCGAGCCCTGCGGGCCCGTAGATGAACAACGGGTTGTACGAACGCGCCGGCGCTTCGGCAACCGCCAATGCCGCTGCATGGGCGAACCGGTTGGAGGCACCGGTGACGAACGCGTCGAACGTGTAGCGCGGGAGCAGGGCGCCCGGTGCCCAGTTGGGGAGCTCGGGCTCGTCGGGCTCGGGCGATGGAGGTTCGTGGACGACCGCGTCAGCGCTTGTGGCCGTGCGCGCAGACGCGTCGAACGGTTCCTCGCGGCGGACGTCGGTCTGCACGATGAGCTCCAGTTCCAGCTCGCGGCCGGTCGCGTCGCGCAAGGCGTCGGTGAGCATGCCCGCGTAGCTCGAACGGATGCGCTCGCATGCGACTGTGCTCGGTACACCCAGCACCAACGTCGTTCCGTCGAACCCCACCGGCTGCACGCCGTGGAACCACGTGTTCCAGGTGCCGTCGGCCAACTGGTTGCGAAGCGAGGCGGCGCCGGTTCGCCAGATGTCGTAGGCCGCCGCGTCGTTGAGGTCGTGATTGTCCACAGAAGCGTCCACAGTTGTGGAGAACGCGGGAAGCCGCTGGTCAGACAGCCGGCCCCGACGACGTGTGATCGGCCTCTCGAAAGTCTTGCCGGTCTTGCGCTTGCCGGGTACGAAGTTCGCCGTATCGAGGCCGCTACGAACAGCGAGCGTCGGGAAGCTAGCACCGGCACCGGCACCCAACAAGAGGCCGCGGTCGCGTTGCAGGTCCAATGGCCGCGGTCGTAGACTCCCGGGTCTACTCGTCGCGCGATGCCCCCTCCCTCGGGTGTCGGGAAGGCGAAACCCGGTCGAGGAGGCCATGGGTGAAGCGCACGTTCCAACCCAACAACCGGAAACGCAAGAAGAAGCACGGTTTTCGGTTGCGTATGAAGACTCGCGGTGGCCGCGCGGTGCTCAAGGCCCGTCGACGTCGCGGCCGGGCCCGGCTCTCCGCCTGATCCGGTCTGTTCGCGACCGTGCAATGTTCGCGGCTCTGGCGCGAGCCCCTCGGGTTCGGCGAGGATCGATCACGCTCAGCTTCCTGCCCGCCGATGAGCCCGACGCTCGCGTCGCGTACGCACTCGACCGGCGCGTGGGATCAGCGGTCGTCCGAAACCGCCTCCGACGCCGCCTCCGTGCGGCGGTCGCGGCCCACGCGACCACCCTTCGTGGCGGTAGTTACCTGTTCGGCGCGCAACGGGCCGCCACCGAGCTGCCGTTCGACGTCGTGGTCCGGTCCGTCGGCGAGCTCCTGGTGGCAGCCGCGAGGCGGGCATGACTGACGTGCGCCGGCCCTCCGCCCTTGCGCGCCTGCTCATGTTGCCGATCCGTGCGTGGCGCCTGCTGAGCGTGCATCTCACGCCGCGCTGTCGCTTCCACCCATCGTGCTCCCAGTACGCGCTGGACGCGCTCGAGCTGCACGGTGCCGGCCGGGGCACGTGGCTCGCGGTGCGGCGCGTGCTGCGGTGCCATCCATGGGGAGGCTCCGGCCTCGATCCCGTTCCACCCGCTCGATCTCGATCAAACGTACGTTCGGACGCAGCGCCGGAGACGGGCGTCTAACGCACTCGTCGAGCGCCTGAAGAGAGCAGACAACAAATGTTCGACCCGATCTACAACGTCATCGGCTGGGCACTGGCGCAGCTCTACGCGCTCATTCCCAACTTCGGGGTCAGCATCATCCTGCTCACGCTCATCATCATGGGCCTCCTCTTCCCGCTGACCGCGAAGCAGGCGAAGTCGATGATCGCCATGCAGCGGGTGCAGCCGGAGATCAAGAAGCTGCAGGCGAAGTACAAGGGCGACCGCCAGAAGCTCAACGAAGAGATGATGAAGTTCTACCAGGAGAACAAGATCAACCCGCTCGCCGGGTGCCTGCCGCTCCTGATCCAGATGCCGGTGTTCTTTGCGCTCTTCCGCGTGCTCCGAGAGCCCTACAGCCATCTCCCCGTTGGATCCAAGCTCTACGACGCGTTTTGCCACACAGCCAACGGCGTGGCCACCGTCAAGCAGTGCGGCACCCTGCCGCGACTCCCGCACCACCTCTACTTCCTCGGCATGGACCTCTCGACAAAGGCGACGGCCCCTCACGCCGACCTGCTCGCCGGGTTGCCGTACTACATCCTTGTCGGGCTCGTTCTCGTCACCGGCGTCCTCCAGTCGCAACAGACCACACGGAACACGCCGCCGGGCGCGAACCAGCAGATGCAGATGATCGGCAAAGTGCTCCCGATCGCGTTCGGCTTCTTCTCGCTCGTCTTCCCCGCCGGCCTGGTGTTGTACTTCTTCGTGAGCAACCTCTGGCGGCTGGGCCAACAGGAGCTGATCTACCGCAAGATCGCTCCCCCGCTGCACACCCAGAAAGGTGGCGGCGCGGTCGACGTGAAGAGCTCCGAAGCCTCCGAACCCTCGACGCCGGGCAAGGGCCTCGGCGGCGGCGGGTTGCGCAACCTGTTCAAGATCCCTCCGGCGATCACCAACGGCGACGATGCAAAGCCGGCGAGCGGCGACGATGCAAAGCCGGCGAGCGGCGACGATGCAAAGCCGGCGAGCGGCGACAAGCCCCAGCCTAAGCCGGCGCCCAACGCCGGCGATGGAGCAACACCGCCGCCCAAACCAGCGGCGAAGCCGGCGCCCAAGGCCGGCGATGGAGCAACACCGCCGCCCAAACCGAGCGCGAAACAGGGGCAGTCCCGTTCCGGCGGGGGCACGGGTCAGGGCCGGCGGCGGTCCAACAAGAAGAAGCGGAAGCGATAGATGGAGTGGGTCGAGACAACGGGCCGCACCGTCGCGGAGGCGCTCGACGCCGCGCTCGACGAGCTCGGCGTCGATGAAGACGACGTCGAATACGAGGTCATGACCGAGCCGCGCAGCGGCCTGTTCGGGCGTCTGGGCGGCAGCGAGGCGCGAATTCGTGCCCGCGTGAAGCCGATCTCTCGCGAGAAGCCGGGAGATCGCCGCAATCGCGGCGGCCGGAAGGGCGGTCGAGCGACTGACGGTGAGACGCGGCGCCCCAAGCGAGATGCGGGACGTTCGCGGTCGGGTGGCGGAGCGTCCAGCCGATCGGCCCGCGGCGAGCAGACAGAGGCGAGCAAGACCCGCCCCGCGCGATCGCGGCGTCAGCCGCGCCGCACGAGCGGGGCAGCATCCAATGACGCGCGAACGGAGCAGACGATGGTGGAACACAGCGGCGGCGAGCCGAAGATACCGATCGACGAACAGGCCGAGGCGGCAGAGGTATTCGCGCGCGGCCTCGTCGAGGCGTTCGGCGTCGCGGCGACGGTGGAGAGTTCCGTCGACGACGAGAACGACACCGTCCATGTCGACATCGTGGGGGACGACATCGGTCTGCTGGTCGGCCCCCGGGGTGTGACCCTCGCCGGGATCGAGGAGCTCGTGCGGACGGTCGTCCAGCGTCACACGGGTGGCCACGGAGCTCGCGTGTACGTCGACGTCGGCGGCTATCGGGCGAAGCGCCGCGAAGCCCTGGCGGAGTTCACGCGCGGGCTGGTCGAGCGAGTGCTCGACACCGGACGCGACCAGCCACTCGAACCGATGTCCTCGTCGGATCGCAAGGTCGTGCACGACACGGTCTCGGAGATCGCGGGTGTCACGACCGCGTCGGAGGGCGAGGAGCCACGCCGGCGCGTCGTCATCCGACGCGCCTAACCGTTCGACGGTCGTAGTGGACGACCGTCACGCGACGCTCGAGGCATCGCTCCTCGATGCACAGCGCAAGGGGTTCCTCGGCCCGGCTCCGATCGCCGGGCAGCTCGAGCATGCCGAGGCGCTGGCTCAGCTCATCGGTCCGTTTTCGGGCCGCTTCCTCGACCTCGGAACCGGCGCGGGCATCCCGGGTCTGGTGCTCGCCATCGCGTGGCCGGAGTGCGAGGCGGTCCTCCTGGACGCGCACAAGCGCCGCTGCCGTCATCTCGACGCCAGTGTCGACGCGTTGCTGCTTCGTCCTCGGGTCGAGGTCCGTGCCGGGCGGGCCGAGACCCTCGCACGCGAGCCGGCGCTGCGCAGCGCGTTCGGGTTGGTGGTCGCGCGTTCGTTCGGACTGCCCGCGGTGACCGCAGAGTGCGCAGCGGGGTTTCTCGAACGCGGGGGCCGCCTGATCGTGAGCGAGCCGCCGCCCGAGCAGCGTTCGGAGCACACGTCGCGGTGGGACCGCACCGGTCTGGCGACCCTCGGCCTCGAGGGTCCCACAATGCTGCACGGCGAGGGTGCGAACGCGGCCGAGTTTCGGCTGACATCCGACGTCAACGAGCGGTGGCCTCGTCGCGACGGCATGCCGGCCAAGCGTCCGCTCTGGTGAAGCCGGGCGCCGCGGGAAGGAAGCAAATGGCCGCCACGACACCACCCGCCGTCCGTTCCACGTGGAACGACGCGGCACGAGGGCTCGCGGGCTCGTTCCACGTGGAACAAAAAAAGACGCCGGATTGCACCCGATGCTCTTGACCTCAACCACGGGTTCGCAGAGGATGGGCGCCGTTGGTTCCCAGGGGGGTCTTGGCCGGATGAGCGAGGATGGCAAAGACCTCAAACGACGCGGAATGCGGATCTTTGCCTCACTGCGCCGCACGGAACAGGAAGCTGCCGACGTGCCACCCGAACCAGAGGCCCCGATGGACCTCCCGCCCGCCGAACCGCCTCCCGTGCCCGAAGCAGATGAGCGCGGACTCCCCGGCTCGGAGGCGCTGCCGGCCGCTCCGGCCGGCTCTGGTGCTCACACCCCGAATCACATGAGCGTGGACGCGCCGATGGCGGGCACCGGCGGCGACGAGGTCGACGGCACCCCGGAGGAGGATCGGCAGGTGGATCTGAGGATGGCGGAATTGGCCGAAACGCAGGCCGGGGCGCAGGCGGCCCCCACGCGACAGCGCACCGAGACCCGACGTCAGGGTGGCGACGCCACGGCGGCGCCGGTGCCGGGTATCGCGATCGAACCGTCACCGCCCCTCGTGATGCCGCGTATCATCGCCATCGCCAACCAAAAGGGTGGTGTCGGCAAGACGACGACCGCAGTCAACCTCGGGGCCGCACTCGCGGAGGCCGGTTTCCGGGTGCTCGTCGTCGACCTCGACCCGCAGGGCAACGCGACCACGGGGCTCGGCATCAATGCCCGTGATCTCCAGGGCTCCGTGTACGACGTGATCATGAATGACGCGTCCATCGAGGACTGCATCGAGCCGACGAGTCTCAAGAACCTCTTCGTTGCCCCCGCGACGATCGATCTTGCCGGCGCGGAGATCGAGCTGGTTCCGGCCTTCAGCCGAGAGTTGAAGATGCGACGGGCCCTCGAGGACATCAAAGACCAGTACGACATCGTGCTGGTCGACTGTCCGCCATCGCTCGGTCTCATCACGATCAACGGCCTTGCGGCAGCCGACGACGTGATCGTGCCCATCCAATGCGAGTACTACGCGCTCGAGGGTCTCGGTCAGCTGCTGCGCAATGTGACGCTGGTGCGGAACAACCTCAACCCGACGCTCGACGTGCGGGGAATGGTGCTGACCATGTACGACGCGCGCACCAAGCTTTCGGACCAGGTCGAGGCAAATGTGCGCTCACATTTCGGTCCAAAGGTCTATCGGACGGTCATACCACGCACAGTGCGCTTGTCGGAGGCCCCCTCGTTCGGGCAGCCGATCATCCTGTTCGACTCGACCTCGCGCGGCGCGATTGCGTACCGCGAGCTGGCCAAGGAGGTGAGCCGTGGCGCGACAAGGCGGCCTGGGTAAGGGACTCGGCGCGCTGATCCCCGCAGATGCCGCCGACAGTGGCGTCGAGCGCAGCAGCGGGCTCGAGGAGCTCCCGATCACTTCGCTCAAACCGAACCAGTACCAGCCGAGAGAGCGTTTCGAGGAAGAGAGCCTGAGCGCGCTTGCCGACTCCATCCGCGAGGTCGGAGTGCTCCAGCCCGTGCTCGTGCGCGCGTCGGGCGACGGCTACGAGCTCATCGCCGGCGAGCGCCGCTGGCGGGCGGCTCGCCGGGTCGGGCTTCAGACGATCCCGGCGCTCGTTCGAAACACCGACGACGCCTCGGCGCTCGAGCATGCCCTGGTGGAAAACCTGCACCGATCGGGGCTCAACGCCCTGGAAGAAGCAGGGGCATACCAGCAGCTCATCGAAGACTTCGGTCTGACCCATGAAGAGGTCGCGGCGCGGGTCGGGCGAAGCCGGGCGACGATCTCCAACATGCTGCGGCTGTTACAGCTTCCGCCGGCGATTCAACGCGCGTTGAAAGACGATCAGATCACGATGGGGCACGCCCGGGCGCTGCTCGGGACGCCCGACCGCGCGTTCCAGGAACAGCTCGCGCGGCGCATCCCGAACGAAGATCTGTCGGTCCGGGCGGTCGAGGAAGCGATTCGGCTACGCCACGAGGACGAGACCGTGCAGGACGCCGCGACCCGGGCCACCTTGCCCGGCCGGCGCCTCCGGCCTCCCGGCCTGCTCGAGCTCGAAGAGTTGCTCGGCGACCATCTCGACACGCGCGTGAAGGTGAGCATGGGCACGAAGAAGGGCCGCATCGTCATCGACTTCTCGACGCTCGAGGACCTCGAACGGCTGTACCAGCTCATGATCCAGCGGGACGGCGCGCGCCACGCCACCGACGCGGTGGGCGCAGAGGCCAACTGATCGAGCGTGTCAGGCCGGGTGGCCGGTCAGTCGTCGGCCGGTACCTCGACGCCCCGCTCGACACCCCGCACGATCGCTCGACTGACGTCACCCGCGCGCGATGAGCTGGCGCGTGGCGGCGACGTCACCCTGCTCGGCAAGCTCGCACGCAACGGCGGCCATTCGGGTCTCCCGTAGCACTGCGTAGGCACGCCCGCTGGGCTCACGACCACATCCGAGAAGACTGGAAAGTTCTTCCTGTACCGCGCCGGCGACGCGGAAGCCGGCTTCGGAGCGGAAGCTTGCCGACGCGAAGTAGCTGCACCGACAGCCGGTTGCGTCACCCGCTCGGAGCGCGAGAAACAGCTCGGCCTCGAACTGATTGGCCGCGGCGGCTACCAGCGACGCCTCGTCGCCGGACGCGTCGAGCAGCGTGTCGGCTCCGCGCCCGAGCAAGCCGCGCGCGACAGCGTCACCGAGCGCCTCGAACCCGGGTGCGGCCATGACATAGACGCGACGCCCGTCGAGGCCGTGGGGCCCGCGGCGCAGCATCTCCCGTTCGCGAACCGCTGCGACCGAACCGGCTGCCAGTGTGCCGAGGCGGGAGAGAGCGGCGAGCGTCGCCGAGCCGAAGATGGCGTCGGGCGCGAGCCCGGCGTTGCGCTGGAACTCCGTCAGCGCGGTCGCCGTGTCGGGACCGAAGATCCCGTCCTCGCGACCCGCGTCGAACCCGAGACGATTGAGACCGCGCTGCAACGCCGCGACGTCGTCACCTCGCAGCATCGGCTGACGGACGTAGAGCATCCGATCACCGAGCGCGAAGCCACTCTCGACCAACGCCGACCACGTCTGGCGCCCGCAGGTCCCGTCGGCGAGCAGGCCGCGGGAGCGCTGGAACACGCGCACGGCGCTGAGCGTGCATTCGCCGAACCTGCCGAGCTCATCGGAGGGGACCTCGAAGCCGACGGCGCCGAGGCGGGCTTGCAGGTCTCGCACCGCCTCACCGGCGTCGCCGACCAGGAGATCGGCCGACTGGTTCAAGCGATGTACTCGGCGAGGTCCTGGAGGAGCTGCCCCTTGCCCTTCGCGCCGACGAGGCGCTTGACCGGCTCGCCGTCTTTGAAGATGAGCAAGGTCGGGATGCTCATCACGTCGTAGCGACGCGCGGTGTCGGGATTGTCGTCGACATTGAGCTTCGCGATCGTGAGCTTGCCGCGTTGCTCGCTGGCGATCTCCTCGAGGCTGGGCGCGATCATCTTGCACGGGCCACACCACTCGGCCCAGAAATCGACCAGGACGACGTTGTCGGATGCGCCGACGGTCTCGTCGAATGTTGCGTCCGAGACGGTCAGGATGTCGTCGGCCACGGGAATTCCTTTCGGATCATGTGATTCGGAGTCTATCGACGGTGGTAACACCGGCGATTGGTGGGGGATTCCGGCTCGGCGGCTCGGATGCGGTGCACACGTTACGCGTGCACCGCGGCCTCGAGCCAGCGTTCGGCCTCGATCGCGGCCATGCAACCGGTACCCGCTGCAGTGATCGCCTGCCGGAACACGTGATCCTGCACGTCACCGGCGGCGAACACGCCGTCGACCGAAGTGCGGGTCGACGACGGTTGCGTGACGACGTACCCGTCGTCGTCGAGATCGAGCTGACTCTCGAACAACTTCGTGTTGGGATCGTGGCCGATCGCCACGAACAATCCGCTGACGTCGAGGTCGGACCGCTCATCGGTGACGGTGTCGCGAAGGCGCAGCTTTTCGACGCGGCCGTCACCAATGACCTCGTCGACCGCGGTGTTCCAGCGGAAATTGATCTTGGGGTTCGCAAGGGCGCGGTCTTGCATGATCTTCGAGGCGCGCAGCTCATCACGACGGTGCACGACGGTAACTGTGGTGGCGAACTTCGTGAGGAAGATCGCCTCCTCGATGGCAGAGTCGCCGCCACCCACGACGGCGATCGCCTGCTCACGAAAGAAGAAGCCGTCGCAGGTCGCGCAAGTCGACACGCCGTGGCCGAGGAGCGCCCGCTCCGACTCGAGGCCGAGCATGCGTGCGGTGGCGCCGGTGGAGACGACCATCGCACGGCCGCGGTACTCGGTAGTGCCGACCCACGCGCCGAACGGTGACGCCGCGAGGTCGACGCGATCGGCGTCCGCGGTGACGAACTCGGCACCGAACCGTTCGGCTTGCTCGCGGAACTTCATCATGAGCTCCGGGCCGAGGATGCCGTCGGGAAACCCGGGGTAGTTCTCGACGTCGGTGGTGAGCATGAGTTGGCCGCCGGCGCCGAGGCCCTCGATGACGATGGGTCGGAGGTTGGCCCGCGCGGCGTAGACAGCCGCGGTCAGCCCCGCGGGACCCGAGCCGACGATGAGCAGGTCGCGAGCGTCGGACATGCTTGTGGAATCCAGTCTGGGTCAGGAGCGCTTTGTCCAGCAGAACCCGCCCGCGAGCACGAAGATTCCGCCCAGGATCAACCATGAGACCCAAACGCCGCCGGGCACGTAGACGTTGAGGATGCGAAACACCATGATGCAGAACAGCGTCAAGGCGGTGAGCCCGAAGAACAGCACGAGCAGTCCGTAGACGACCGCCTTTGTTGCGTTGGTGGCCGGGACCACGGTCTTGTCGCGGACAGTCGTCACCAATTGCTCGACGGTGTCGGCGCCTTGGGTCGTCCAGTCGCTCATCGGTCCGGCTCCTCGTCGCGGCTCGGTGGGGGCCGAGCGTAGTTGTCCGGGCCGAGTGGTTTCCGGTCCGCCTCAGAGCGAGACCGGTGGGCGCGCTTTGCAGCCGTCGAGGAGCACGACGATGGCCTGCTCGTGCCCCTGCTGGTCAACGGCCACGGCGATCGCCGCGGCTCGTCCGTCGACCGTGCCGCTCCCGATCGCGCGGATCGTGCCGGGCCCGTGCAGCGCGCTCGCACACGAGCCGAGTGCGTCGGCCGCGGCAGGGGCGGGGACCGATGACTGTGTGCCCCCGACTTCTCGGGCGGCCGCGAACTGATCCGCCACGCGCACGCGCGTTGCCAACTGCGTCGGGTCGCTCACGTCGCCGAGGTCGCCGAGCGCCCTCGCCGCGCTGAGGTCGGACGCCGCCGCGCTCTTGGGCTGCGCTGTGGTGCTCGTACCGGACTTCGCGCGACTCGCTGTCGATGATGACGATCCATCGCCGCGCTGCAGGGAGAGCGCGAGCCCGCCCGCGATCACGACGACGGCGAGCACAGCGGCGACGGCGCGCCACGACACCCGTTCGGTCCATCCGCCTCGTGCCGGCGCCGCGCTCTCGCCGAGCGCTCGAGAGACGAGACGCCGCCGCGTCACTTCGTCGAGCGGCGCCACCGGGGCGTCGTGCAGAGCGTCGCGTGCGCCCATGAGTGCGGCGCGGCACGCGCCGGCGTCATCGGCCGGATCGTGTTCCGTGGGCCGACGCTCGCCGTCGATCGACGCTGACAGGATCTCGTCGGTCTCGGAATCGGGAGTGGGGGTCGATTCGTCCATCATCTGGTCCGTTCAGTTGGACGGTCGCCACCCGTATCTTGGTTCCCGAGCACATGGGCGAGCGCGGCTCTGCCCCGGGCAATCCGCGAGCGGACGGTACCCGGCGGCACGTCGAGGACCGCAGCGATCTCCGCGTAGTCAAGGTCGCAGAGATCTCGCAGCACGACCGCAACGCGGAAATCCTCGGGAACAAGGGCCAGCGCGGCATCGATGTCGAGGCGCGCGCCGACACGATTCTCCAGCGGCGTGGCCGCCGCGGTCGGTTCGGGCAACGTCTCCGTCGGTTGTGGGCGCCGGGATCGACGTCGCAGCTCGTCGAGCGCCGCGTTCGTTGCGATCCGGTAGATCCAGGTCGTGAAAGCCGCGCGCCCGTCGAACCGTCCGATGCCGCGTGCGACGGCGATCATCGCCTCTTGGGTGGCGTCGAGCGCGTCGTCGGCATTCCCCACGACGCGGCGGCAGACTGCATGAATGCGATCAGCGTGGCGATCGAGGAGCACGTCGAGCGCTCCGCGGTCTCCGGCGCACACGCGGGTCACGAGCGCGCGGTCGTCTTCGTCGTGGAGCCGGCGGCCCATCGCCCGGTTATCCGTTGACCCGCACCTCGGACACCTTGAGCTTGCCCGACGCGGGAAGCCGCGTGATCCAGAGCAACACATAACGGCCGGTAGCGGGAGAGGACAGCGTGAGGCGCGCGTGCGTGTCGAGATCGGAACCTGTCGCACGGGGCTTGCCCCATCCGGCGAGCGTGGCCGCAGGATTGTCGGCGACGTACACCGCGGCGCTCCAACCCGTGTCGGGACTGTCGACTTCGACGCTGCGCACCGTCCGGCTGCTGCCGAGGTCGAACCAGATGCCCGCGCCGGCTTTCGCGTGGCCGAAGTCGACAGTGTTGTAATGCTCGGTCGACCAGGCGGTCGTCGGATCGCCGTCGAACGCGAAGCGAACTTGGCCCGGGTTCTCGGAACGATTGTCGCCTTGCGGATCGAAGTCTTTCGCGCTCACGAGCTTGATCGGCCCGCCCGCAGATGCATGCGTGGTGGGGTTCGTGTCGCCGGAACCGTTGCTGTTGAGCGCGAGGTAGCCGGCGCCGGCACCCACGGCGAACAACAGGATTGCGAGGAGGGCGACCCCCCACCGGCGCCGCCGGGCGCGCGGCGCCGGTGGCCGTGCAGGCGCTGCAGGAGGGGCGCTCGGGGGCGCCGGCGGCCGGTCGATGGTGATCGTGGCATCACCCGCGACCGGTTCGGCGAGCAACGTGCGGTCGGTATCGGCGGTGTGTGACTTCGCCGGATCGAGCGCGTCGCGAAACGCGTGCGCGGACGCGAACCGGTCCCGCGGTTCGAGCGCGAGGCTCCGCGCGATCGCGGCATCGAGTGCAGGCGAGGCCTCGCGGCAATGCTCGTGGACCGGAGCAGGCGTTGTCGTGAGGCACGCGACCGCAGTCGCGACGTCGGTCTCGCCGGCGAACGGGAGTTGGCCGCACAACATCTCGTACACCACGAGACCGAGGGCGTAGACGTCGGTGCGCGCGTCGGAGGTACCTCCGCTGACCTGCTCGGGAGCGAGGTATCGCGCAGTACCGATGACGGTACCGGTGCGAGTGAGATCGCTGCTGCCGGCCAGCTTGGCGATGCCGAAGTCGGTGACCTTCACGTAGCCCGAGTGCGTGACGAGCACGTTTGCCGGCTTGATGTCGCGGTGCACCAAACCCTGTCGATGAGCGTGCTCGAGCGCGTCGGCGACTTGCACCGCGATCGCGACGGTTTCGTCGACCGGTAAGCGGGTCTGCTCATCGAGCATTCGGCGCAGCGTCGTGCCGTCAACGAGCTCCATGACGATGTACACGGTGCCGTTGTCGTCGCCCGTGTCGTACGTGGCGACGATGTTGGGATGGGTGAGCTTCGCCGCCGAGATTGCTTCACGGCGGAAGCGGGTGCGGAGCGCGTCGTCGACTGCGAGCTCGGGATGAAGCACCTTGATTGCGACGCGGCGCGCAAGAAGCGAGTCCTCTGCGACCCAAACCGAAGCCATCCCACCACGCGCAAGCTCGTGATCAAGGCGGTAACGACCACCGAGAACGCGGCCGGGTACAACGGGATCGGGCACGCGCCCAAACCTAGCTTGGGGGGTTGGTTCAGCTGCGAGCGGTCTGGAAGGTCACGCCCACCACACCGGGGCCGGCGTGCGTGCCGATGACCGGGCCGATCTCACCCACGATGATCTGGTCGCGCGGGAAGATCGGATCGAGCATCTCGAGGAGCTCCTCCAGGTCGGGCGCGAGGCCCTGGAGCACTGCGAGCGTCTCGATCGGGTACTCCTTCACCTTGTCGACGAGCAGGCGCAGCGCCTTGGAGCGGGTGCGGACCTTTCCGGCCTCCTCGACGATGCCGTCGCGGACCTCGACGATGGGCTTGATCGACAGCATTGATCCGAGCAGCGCGCGTGCACCGCCGATGCGGCCGCCCTTCTTGATGTACTCGAGCGTGTCGAGCGTGCCGTAGAGCTTCACGCGGTCGCGCCGACTGGCAAGGTCGTCGAGGATCGCGTCGAGCGTCGCGCCGGACGCGGCTTGTTCGGCGGCGGCGATCGCGAGCCCGCCGAGTCCCATGGAGACGCTGAGCGAGTCGACGACCGACACCGGGCAGCCGGGTTCGGCTGCTTTGGACGCCACCTGCGCGGCTTGCATCGTCGCGGACAGCTTCGAAGAGATGTTGATGCACACGATGCCGTCGGCGCCGTCTGCGGCGAGGTCACGGAAGACCGCCTCGAAGGCGCCGGCCGACGGCGCGGACGTTTCGGGCAGCACGTCGGATGCCTGGAGCCGCCGCCAGAAGTCGCCGATACTGAGCTCCTCGCGGTCGACGAGCTCTTCGTCGCCGAAACGGATCGTCAGCGGCACGATGACGATGCCCAGCGTGTCGGCGATTTCCTGGGGCAGGTCACAGGCGCTGTCGGTCACGACTCGAACGCCCATGGTTCCTCCTCGGTCGGTGGATGCAGCGGATCGGTGGTGCGCACTCGGACACGATCTACCCGGCGGAATGGCTCTTCGACCCGCCGGGAAGTCCGATCGTTACACGCGGGCGGCTCCCGCGCCCTGCCGGCCCGTGAACGGCAGCGCCGCCCACACCATTCGGAGCTCGTCGGCGCCGAGGAGCGCCATGACGCCTACGTAGACAACGGCGCCGGCGGCGAGCCCGAGCGCCGTTGCCCCGATCGCCTGGATTGTGCCGTGCCAGCCGATCAGATGGCCGGCGAGCCAGGTGACGGCACACACCGCCGTGCTCGCCACGAGTGCCCGGCCCGTGGTGGCCGCGAGCCGGGCGCCACCGATCCCGTGGAGGCGCCCGCGCAGCAGCACCAGCGTGGCGATCGCGGCACCGATGTACGCGCCGGCGAAGGAGAATGCGAGCCCGCGCACGCCCAGCCAGGGATAGAGCACCACCGCGAGTGCGATGTTGAGCGCGTTCTCGAAGCAGTTGATGAGGAACGGCGTACGCGTGTCCTTGAGCGAGTAGTACGCGCGAAGGCAGAAGAGGTACACGGAGAACGCGATCAGGCCGACCGAGAACGCGACCAACACATCGGCCACTCGCGCGGCGTCGGAAGCGTGGAACTGTCCACGCTGGAGTCCGGCGACGACGATCGGCGCGCGAGCCCGATGTACGCGGCGGCCGCCGGCAACACCACGACGCTGATCATGCGGAGGCCGAGTGACAGCCGGTCCCGCATCGCTTCGAGATCGCCTCGTGCCGCCGCGCTCGCGAGCTCGGGCGCGATCGCGGTCATGAGCGACACGGCGAACAAGCCGTGCGGCAACTGGAAGAACGCATACGCAGCGAGGTACACGAACACACCACCTCGCGTGCCGTTCGCGAGCAGGAGCACGACCCACAGCGCGATCTGGTTCGTGATGACGTAACCGACCGTCCACCCCGACAGCCTCATGAGCGTCACGACCGCGGGATGGCGCCACTCGAACAGGACGCGCAGCCGTATTCCGGCGCGACCCAGCGCCGGGAGCAGCACGATCGCCATGGCGGCGATGCCGGCCGTGGTGCCGAGACCGAGAAGCACCAAGAGCGACGTGTCGGTATCCACCCGACGCAGGGTGATCGGGCCCGAGACGAGACGCGGCAGCGAGACGAACAGCGCGATGACGACGACGTTGTTGACGATCGGGGCGAACGCAGCGGCCGCGAACCGGCGCCGCGCGTTGAGCAGCGCGGTCGCGAGCGCGGTGATGCCGTAGAAGAACATCTGCGGCATGAACAGCCGTAACAGCCCGGTCGCTACCGCCTGTTGGGTGGCTCGACCGGCTTCCGGCGCCCGCAGCGCGTACAGCTCCGCGATCCATGGCGCCACCAGTACCCCGACGACGGTGCCGAGAAGCAAGAACACCGTCGACACGGTGACGATCGCGCTGACAGCGTCGTCGTCCTTTGTTTCGAGGTGCTGCACGAACAACGGAACGAGCGTGGCGGTGAGCACGCCGCCGATGAGCAGCTCGTAGACCATGTTGGGCGTCTCGTTCGCGTACCCGTACGTGCTGGCGAGAGCGAGACCACCCAGCGCGTAGGCGATTGCGGCCAGTCGCACGAAACCGGTGATGCGGGAGAGCGCGGTGCCCAACCCGACAATCGCGCTCGACCGGAGGAGGCTTGGCGCGAGCGCCTCCGTCGTGCCGTCGGTGTCGGGAGTGACATCGGACACGCTCATGCAGCGCCGCCGGCCGGAGCAGCGCCGGTCGCAGCGTGCGCGGCGATGCTGCGACGGCGTCGACGCCGGCGGTAGTCGTTGGCCCACCAGCCGGCGAGGAACACGCCGGCACCGGCGGTGAGGAAGATGCCGACGCCGCTGACGAACGTCGAGCGGACGTTCACGTTGGTGGACTTGATCACCAGTCCGCCGTCGAGTGAGGTGACGGTGAGGGCCATCGTGAACGTGCCCGACGTCCGCGATCCCACCTTGAAGCGCACGGTCGTGTTTTGCGGCGGAAGGACGAGGTCCCGCTCCGAGCCGTCGGGAAACACGAGCTTGTCGCTGGTCAGGCGCACCCGGACGTGCACCGTGCGGTTGGTCTGGTTGAGGAAGGTGAGTGGGATGGCGGCTTCCCGCCCGGTCAACGTGATCGTGTTGCCGACCGGCACGCGGATTCCGGCGAGGAACGCGTCGATGGTCTGGTTGACGCCCACGAGCTCGGCTCGCGCGCCGGCGCGCCCGGCTGCGCCCCGCCAGACCGACGACAGCGCGACCAGGAGCGCGCGGTCGCCAACCTTCACGCTCGGGTCGCCGGGACCCACGAGCGTGCGGAAGGCGTTTTGGCGAGCCTGCGCCTCGCGATAGGAGCTCACCGAGACGGGCGGTGGTTGTGGCGCGCGCGAGCTGAGGTCGCGGACGACCGGTTGCTTACGCGAGTCGTTCTCGACCGGCACCGTCGAGAACAGCTTGTCGACGGTTGTGCCCGCGAGCAGCGGATGGTTCTTGAGCCCGTCGAGCACCGGAGTCAGCACCGCGTCGGGAAGCGCGGCTCGATCGGGATTCACGATCACGACGCCACGCTGTACCGCGGGTTGCTCCTCGGCGACGATGGCCAGCCCGGCAAGGACGCGCTGCGCTCGCAGCGCGGGAGGATCGGTGCCGGTCAACAGGCGCGCCAGGTTCTCGTCGTCGGCAACTGCAACTGCCGTGCGGTCACCGGTTTGCAGTGTGAACGGCTGCGCCTGTGTGAGCTTCGGCGCCGTGGGCGTGAGCGAGGCCGGTTCCACGATCACGCGGTCGATACCGCTGTCGCGCAGTTTGGCGAGAGCAGCGTCGTCGAGGGGGCCCGGTCGGGCGGTGCGCGCGTCGAGACGGGTCGCGAGAACGGCGTCGAGCGTCTGGTTGCCTTGGACGAGCTCGGTGTCGAGCTCGGCGCTGAATCCTCCGGCAATGAGCGAAGGCGTGTCGAGGGGTACAAATGGCGCGCTGAGCACCTGATTCGACACGGTGCTAGCCCGGAAGTTGGCCAGGCTGGTTTGCAGCGGTGTGCGCAAGGCCGCGAGTGCAGACCATGCGTCGAGCGTCTCGGGGTTGGGAGCGATTGTGACCGGGGTGCCGTTGGTGCGTGCGAGCAGCGCGACCTGGTGTCCGAGCCGTCCCTCGGGTTGCATCTCCGCGACGACACGCGCGTCGGGGCTGCCGTCGGGCTTGATCGCGGGATCGGCAACCAGCGGCCAGACCCATGCGACTTGAAGCTTCTTCGTGGCACCGAGGCCGGACGGGTCGACGGCGACGAGCGTTGTGGTGAAGCCGGTGAGCCGGGTTTCGTTTGCATCGCGTAACTCCACCTCCAGCGGGTAGACACCGGCCCGTCGGATCGGGAGCCGATTGGGATCTCGCGGCGCGGTGGCGGCCTGGAGCCCGAGCGGAAAGACACGGTCGCCATTTGGTCCCGCCGGCAGCGCGTCCAGCGGGTAGCGGATGACTTGGCCCAGCACCGATCCGAGATCCCTTCCCGACTGCACGCGGTCGTATGCACTGCGAGAGATCACGGCAGGGTGCGCGACCACCGCGATCTCGGATCCCGCGGGTGCGCCGGATACGCGGAGCCTCAGCGGCGATTCGCCGCCGAACGGCACCCACGCCGGCTGCGCCTGCAGCGTGAAGCGCACGCCACTCGCGGGCCCACCACCGGCGCCGCGGGCGTCTGCCGGCGTCGACGAGACGACTACTGACCCTGCAGCCACCACGATCGCGGCGATGAGCCGCGAACGTCTGCGTCTCACAACGATCGTCCGAGCACCGAGAGCCAGACCGGGAGGCGCCGAAAGCCACAACGCGCGTACAGCCCGAGCGCAGCCTCGTTGCCGACCTGGGTGTTGACGAGCGCGCGTTCGACCCGATGACGGCGCAACCATCGCAGCGCGTCGGCGACGAGCGCGTTGCCGAGCCCGCCACCCCGATGCGATGGGTGCACGGCGACGCGTTGAAGGTATCCGAACACGCCGGCGCGTCCGCTGACGGCGTATCCGGCGAGCGCGCCGTGTTCGCCGGGGACCTCGATCGCTCGAAACCGTGAGATGGGGGTGGCCGCGATCGCTTCATCGAGTCCGAGATCGTCGAAATGCCAGAATTCGGCAAACGCGAGCGCGTCGATGGCGAGCACTTCGGATCGATCGTGTTGTCGAGCGCGGCGGGTGCTGTGGCGTCGAGCGGGCAGTCGCGAGAGATCGTGCTCGAGCAGGTGGAGGCGTTCCCGCAGCGCGAAGCCCGCGTCCACGAACGGAAGGGACTCGGCCGGAGTGAGCGCGCTCGTGACCACGGCCTCGTACCCGCGACCGCGGATTCGCTCGATGCACTGCTGGACGACCTCGTCGGTCGGCGGGATTTCCGTGCCGACCACGAGGTGCGCGACACGGCCGTCACCGCGCCACGGGCTGACGCGCGCCCAGCCGCCGCACCAATGCAAGGTGTCGCTCACGCGCGGCTGCCTCTCGAAACCACCATGAAACGGCGAGCGTACCGTCGGCGCTCCATTCCGCCCCGGCACGGCTCGGCAAATGGAGCGGTACTCTGCCGCCGTGTTGCTGGTTGCCCCGGATCCGGTGTACGGAGAGCACGATCCCGGGCCCGGTCATCCCGAGCGCCCAATCCGGCTGCGCGCCGTCGAGCAGGGAATCGCGGCTGCACGCGTTGACGACGCGATCACTGCGCTCGTACCGCGCGACGCAACGGTCGAGGAGCTCGAGCGCGTGCACAGCCCCCGGCTCGTCGCCGGGCTGCAGGCCCTATGCGCGGAGGGCGGCGGAGCGATCGATCCCGATACGGTCGCCTCGCCCGGTTCATTTGATGCCGCACGGCGCGCAGCAGGCGCGGGCCTAGCGGCTGTCGATGCGCTCCAACGCGGTGACGGCGCAGCCGCGTTCCTCGCAGTCCGACCGCCCGGGCATCACGCCCGTCCTGCGACCTCGATGGGTTTCTGTCTTCTCAACAATGTCGCGGTGACCGCCGGCGCGCTGGCCGACCGGGGAGAGCGCGTCTGCATCGTCGACTATGACGCCCACCACGGCAACGGCACCCAGGAGATCTTCTACGCCGACGCGCGCGTGCTCTACGTGTCATTCCACGAGTGGCCGCTGTATCCGGGCACCGGCCGGCTCCATGAGATGGGTATCGGCGACGGCGCCGGGCTGACGTGCAACTTTCCGTTGCCGAGCGGTGCGACCGGCGACGTCTACCTGCGCCGCGCTCGACGAGGTCGTCGCGCCGGTGGTCGAACGGTTCGACCCGACGTGGGTGCTCGTCTCGTGCGGTTTCGACGCCCACCGCGACGACCCGCTGACCGGCCTCGGCCTCTCGGCCGGCGACTACGGGTTGCTTGCCGCAAGCGTTACTGAGCTCGCGCCCACAGGGCGCCTCATCGTGTTTCTCGAGGGCGGCTATGACCTCGACGCCCTCGAGAGCTCGGTGGCGGCGACGCTGCCCCCGCTCCTGGGACTGGGTGGGCGGGCGACGGAGCCGGCCACCGCCGGCGGCCCGGGGAGCAACGTCGTCGATGCCGCAAGTGCGCTTTGGGCAGCTTCTGCCGCCGGCGGGTCGGAGAGATCCAGCCTTTAGCTTCGAATCGCCGGCGTCGATACCTGAGGAAACCGGGGAGACCGACGTGGCAGATCTGGACGTGCTCTTGCAGTATGCGGTTGAGCGCGGCGCATCCGACCTGCACGTGAAGGTCGGCTCGCCGCCGCACGTTCGTATCGACGGCAAGCTCGACACCACGCCGTTCGACTCGGTGTCGCCGGCCGACACGCAACGCATCGCAAGCCAGATCTTGCCCGAGGAGCGCGCCGCGGAGTTCGCGGCCGAGGGCGACGCCGACTTCGCCTACAGCGTCCCCAGCCTCGGCCGCTTCCGCGTGAACGTGTTTCGTCAGCGCGGCTCGATCGGACTGGTGTTTCGCCAGGTGCTTCCCGGGATCCCGAGCTTCGAGGCGCTGGGACTTCCACCGGTCGTGCGCGGACTGTCGGAGGAGCCCCGTGGGCTCGTGCTCGTGACCGGTCCCGCGGCCTCGGGCAAGACGACGACGCTGGCGGCGATGATCGATCACATCAACGAGACGCAACAGAAGCACATTGTCACGATCGAAGATCCGATCGAGGTGCTGCATCCCGACAAGCACTCGATTGTGAACCAGCGTGAGATCGGTACGGACACCGGGACCTTCGCCACCGCCCTGCAACGGGTGTTGCGCCAGGATCCCGACGTGATCTTCATCAGCGAGATGCGCGATCCCGAAACGGTATCGGCAGCGATCGCGGCGGCCGAGACCGGCCACTTGGTGCTCTCGACGATGTACACGGTGGGCGTCATCGACACCGTCAACCGTCTTGTCGACTTCTTCCCTCCGCACCAGCAGCGTCAGGTGCGCATGTCGGTTGCCACGGGGCTCCGCGGCATCGTCAGCCAGCGGTTGCTCGACCGGGCCGACGGGCAAGGCCGCGTCCCCGCGTTGGAAGTGCTCGTCGGCACCGACCAGACGCTCGAGGCGCTCGTGAATCCCGATCGAACCCAGGAGCTCGAACGGGTCATGGCCGAAGGCGACTACTACGGCATGCAGACGTTCGATCAGAACCTGCTCGCCCTGTTCAACGCCAACCTCATCAATCGCCGCGAGGCACTCGCGAGCTCGGCCAACCCCCGCGAGCTGCGGCTGCATCTCGAGCGGTCGGCCGGAGGGACGGGCGAGCACCGCGACGAGACCCTCGTCGAGCCGGCGTCGAGACCCCTCTAGCCCGCCAGGGCCCTATCGGCCCGCCCGGTCGGGCGCCAGCCGCGACAATGAGCCCCATGCAAGTGCCCGCTCGGCTCCAGCCGATCCTCGATGACGCGTCGCCGGTGCTCGAGCTGGCCCGGCGCCTCGCCGAGGCAGACCATCAGTGCTATCTCGTCGGCGGCAGCGTTCGCGATGCCTTGCTCGACCTGCCCCATGACGACATCGACGTCACGACCGGCGCGCGGCCCGACGAGGTCGAGCGACTCGTCCGTGGATGGGCCGATCACGTGTGGCTCCAGGGACAGCGTTTCGGCACCGTCGGATGCGAAGTGCGTGGGATGCGCATCGAGATCACCACGTTTCGCGCCGACGTGTACCGGCCCGAGAGCCGCAAACCGGAGGTGGAGTTCGCCGACGACGTCGAGACCGACCTGTCGCGGCGCGACTTCACGATCAACGCGATGGCGCTCCAGCTGCCCGAGCTGCGCTTCATCGACCCGTTCAGTGGGGCGGCCGACCTTGCCGCCAAGCGCCTGCGAACCCCGCTCGCGCCGGAGGTCTCGTTCCTCGACGATCCGCTCCGCATGCTCCGCGCAGCCCGCTTCATCGCACGGTTCGGGCTCGTCCCCGACCCGTCGTTGGTGGCAGCAGTGGAGCAGCTGCACAACCGGCTCGAGATCGTGAGTGCAGAGCGCATTCGCGACGAGCTGTCGAAGTTGCTGGTGGTGCCCGACCCGTCAGCCGGGCTGTGGTTCGTCGCCGAGACGAAGCTTTCCGACGAGTTCCTTCCCGAGCTCAACGCCATGCGGCTCGAGCAAGATCCGATTCACCAGCACAAGGACGTGCTCGGGCACACGATCGCAGTTGTGGCGAAGACGCCATCCGACGGCCTCCGCGTGCGACTCGCGGCGCTGCTGCACGACATCGGGAAGCCGAAGACCCGCTCGATCGGTCCCGGCGGCGTGACCTTCCATCATCACGAGGTGGTGGGCGCGCGCATGTCCGAGGAGCGGCTCCGCGCGCTGCACTACCCCAATGATGTGGTCGAAGCGGTCACCAAGCTCGTCTATCTGCATCTGCGCATCCACACGTATGCGATGGGCTGGACCGATTCGGCGGTGCGCCGCTACGTGCGTGACGCCGGTCCGTTGCTCGACGACCTCAACAAGCTGCAGCGCGCCGATTGCACGACTCGCAACCAGCGCAAGGCGGCCGCGCTCGGCCACCGGATGGACGAGCTCGAAGCGCGCATCGTTGCCCTGCGGGCCAAAGAGGAGCTCGACGCGATCCGTCCGCCGCTCGACGGCCGCCAGGTGATGGCATTCCTCGGTGTCGCACCGGGCCGTGAGGTCGGTGAGGCCCTTCGCTTCCTCCTCGACGCCCGCCTCGATGAAGGTCCGATCGAAGAGGCCGATGCCTACCTTCGGCTCGGCCAGTGGGCTCGCGAACGTGGGATCGAGCCGGTCGGCAAGGTGGACGACTGACCGACTACCTATGCGCCCTCTTTGCGGGCCCGCCACACGATGGTGCTCGGTGGCGTCACCGACAACAGCGTGTTGGGCGCGGGAGGTGGCTCGATGAGCACCTCCACTCGGAATCCCGCCCGTCCGAGCTCCGTGAACACTTCGGAGATCGTTCTCGGGTAGAGCGTGATGGGTTCACCGTCGCGCTGCACGGTGACCGGCGACTCGTCGAAGTACGAGCGAGACGAATCATCGGACCAAACCGGCGACAACGGGTGCTCGTAGCAGAACACGAAAGCACCCGCCGGTCGGAGCACTCGGTGGACTTGCCGGAACAACCGGCTCACGTCGTCGACCTCGCCGATCGTGAACACGCTCAGCGCGACATCGATGGAGTCGGCGCGCAGAAACGCAAGGTCGGCGAGATCGGTCTCGTGCCATTCGATGCGCACTTCGGCCCGCTCCATCAAGCGGCGGGCGAGCGCGAGCTGGACGGTCGACGCGTCGACCGCGATGACCGTGGCGCCCTGCTTCGCGAGGGTCACCGCCGCCTGACCCGTGCCGCAACCGAGCTCGAGCACGCGTTTGCCCTTGACGTCGCCGATGAGCCGGAGCTCGCGCTCCGCCGGCCCGTCGGGCCCGTAAATCACGGTGTCGGTCTGAGGATCACCGTTCGGTTGACGGGCCGCGATCCGGTCCCAGCTCTCGATGTTGGTCACGACACAGTCTTAATCGCGAACGCCGCGCCGTGCTCGATCGCGGGCCGTTGTCGGAGACAGCGCCGGCGGAGCTACGCCCCGGCCGCGAACTCCTCGACCATCTCGTAGGCCCGGTCGTCGTGGTACTGCACCGGTGGCGACTTCATGAAGTAGGCCGACGGCCCGAGCAGCGGTCCGCCGATCCCACGGTCCAATGCCAGCTTGGCGCAGCGCAATGCGTCGATGATCACGCCGGCGGAGTTGGGCGAGTCCCACACCTCGAGCTTCATCTCGATGTTGAGCGGCGCGTCGCCGAAGTTGCGACCTTCGAGGCGGATGTAGGCCCACTTGCGGTCATCGAGCCAGGCGACGTGGTCGGAGGGGCCGATGTGCACGTCGTCTGCGGCGATGCCGTTGTCGATCTGGCTGGTGACGGCCTGGGTCTTCGAGATCTTCTTCGACTCGAGCCGTTCGCGCTCCAGCATGTTCTTGAAGTCCATGTTGCCGCCCACATTGAGCTGGTAGGTGCGATCGAGCACCATGCCCCGGTCTTCGAAGAGACGAGCGAGGATGCGGTGCACGATGGTCGCACCGACCTGGCTCTTGATGTCGTCACCGACGATGGGCAGGTTCGCGTCGGTGAACTTCTTCGCCCAGACAGGGTCGCTGGCGATGAACACAGGGATCGCGTTGACGAACGCGACACCGCTGTCGAGGGCCGCCTGTGCATACTGCTTCTGGGCGGCGTCGGAGCCGACGGGGAGGTAGCTCACGAGCACATCGGCGGCGGAGTCGCGCAGCACCTGGGTGACGTCGACCGGCTCGGCGGGAGACTCCTCGATCGTCTCGCGGTAGTACTTGCCGAGCCCGTCGAGGGTCGGTCCGCGCTGCACCTGCACGCCGAGCTCGCCGACGCGGGCGAACTTGATCGTGTTGTTCTGGCCCGCGTAGATCGCCTTGCCCATATCAAGGCCGACCTTGGCGGCGTCGACGTCGAACGCGGCGACGAACTCGACGTCACCGACGTGGTAGCCGCCGAGCTCGACGTGCATCAGGCCGGGCACGCTCTCGGTGGGGTCCGCGTTGCGGTAGTACTCGATGCCCTGGACGAGGCTGCTGGCGCAGTTCCCGACCCCGGCGATGGCGACTCGAATCTTCCCACTCATGCGGGCGCTCCTTCCGATGCAACGGTCGCTGCCTTGGGGGGCGGCGTCGAGGCTTGCGTCGCGGCGGTTGACGCTCGCCGCTCTGTACTGATCAGCTCATCGACCCATTCGAGGTCGCGTTCGGTGGACTTCGTGCGATGTTCTGCGAGCGAACGCGTGTAGCGATCGCCCTTTGCGGCTCCGGTGCTCCGAGCACGAGACAGCCGGTCGGCGAGGGCGACCCGGCGCCGGCTGAGCAGCTCGAGGCGGCCGTCGCTCGACAGATGCCTCGCAAACGCGAACTTCAAGGTGAAGTCGCGGTCTTCGTCGGCGCCGGCGGGCGCACCGGCGATCAACAAGCGGGTGAACTGCTCCTCGCCGGCCGGGGTGATCCGGTACGCCTTGCGGGTGCGGCGAGCGGGCTTGGTGAGGCGGCGGATCTTCGCGGCCGCGGCCTCACCACTGAGCGACCCGGTGGCCGGAACCGACGCCCGAGAGGCCTCGGCCGGAGCGACGGTCTCGATCGCTCCGTCGCGCTCGAGCCGCTTGAGGGCCGGGTAGAGCGAGCCGTAGGAAACCCCCCACAGGAACCCCAGGGTTTCGCCCAGTCGCTTCTTCAGTTCGTAGCCGTGGAGCGGCTGTTCCTTGAGCAAGCCCAAGATGGCCAGTTCCAGCACGGAGCTTCCTCTCCCGAATCCAGGTTTCGATATATCGGTGCGATATATCGATAAGGCAGTATCGCGAGTCTGCCGTCCACCGTCAAGTCACCTCCCGTTCACCGCGGTCTCACGCCGGACGGGACCGCCTCCTGTCCGCAGTGCCTCCGTCTGTGCGCTGTTCACCCGCTTGTAATGGCGTCGGTACACTTCGGTGGTGCGCAGGCACACCGACTACACGCTGGCCCGCCGGGCCGTCCTCCGGGACTTGCGACGAGGTGTGCTCACCCGTCTCGACGTCTGTGACGCACATCCCGAGCTCCTGCGGGCGGGTCACCACGTGGGCGAAGCGGCGCCTCACGACTGTCCGGTCTGTGGCGCCGACCGCGTGCGGTTCGTGCAGTACGTCTACGGCGACAAGCTGAAGACGGCCAACGGACGGTGTATCAGCCATCCGACCGAGCTCGAGAAGCTCGGCTCGAAAGTCGACGAGTTCGCCTGTTACATCGTCGAGGTGTGTCTCGAATGCCGGTGGAATCACCTCGATCGCCGTGAGCTGCACGGCCGGCGCCACGCCGGCTGACCCGCGCGCGGCAGGCCGTCGACCGACACCCCGGACGGGCACGACGGTCTCGGCCTGGGGTAGCCTGATTTGTACCGCCGGGAGCCGTGTGAGCCCTGGACGGTGGAGGTACGGAAATGGCCGCCACGGTCACCGCGCCCGAGATCAGCGCCCGGAAGGGCAATGGTCCGCTCGTCATGGTCACGGCGTACGACGCGCCCTCGGCGCGCATCGTCAGCGACGCCGGTGCCGACATGATCCTTGTCGGCGACTCGCTCGCGATGGTCGTGCTCGGTTACGACGACACGCTGCAGGTCACGATCGACGACATGGCTCATCACGTGGGCGCGGTCGCGCGTACGAAGCCGCAGCCGCTGGTTGTCGGTGACCTCCCCTGGCTCAGCTACCACTTGTCGCGCGACGACACCGTGCGCAATGCCGCCGCTCTGGTGCGTGCCGGTGCCGGGGCAGTCAAGCTCGAGGGTGGCCGGAAGCGGCTCGACGCGGTGCACGCGATCCTCGACGCCGAGATCCCGGTGATGGGGCACCTCGGCCTCACCCCGCAATCCGTGCACGCGCTGGGCGGGTTCAAGGTGCAGGGCAAGGGACTCGAGGCGGCCCGCGCGATCGTTGACGACGCGATCGCACTTGCCGAGGCCGGTTGCTTCGCGATCGTGCTCGAGTGCGTGCCGGATGCGGTTGCAAGGCTGGTTACCGACACGATCGCCGTGCCCACGATCGGTATCGGTGCCGGACGCCATTGCGACGGGCAAGTGCTCGTGTACCACGACCTGCTCGGCTTCGAGGATCGTCTCGCGCCGAAGTTCGTGCGTCGCTACGCCGACCTGAAGTGCGATGCCACCAATGCGATCACGAGATTCGTCACCGATGTGCGCGACGGGCGCTTTCCCGCGAGCGACGAGACGTATCACGCGGCCGATGACGTCGCCGAGGCACTCGAGCTCTACGGCGACACGAGTCACCACAACCGCACCAACGCGTGACGCCGGAGAGCCACCGCGGCCGGCCCGTGCTGATTGCGGGAATCGGGGTCCTGCTCGTCATCGGCGCGGTGCTGCTCGGGCTGGGCATCGCCAAGCTCACGACCGACACGACGGTCGTGACCGTGTCGCGGGGCGTGCAATCGACCACGGCCACGACCTCGGCGCTCTCGCACGCGCTCGACGGCGCGCTGGCGCATCAACGGCCTGCGGTTGCGCCGTTCAAAGGTTTGACCGAGGTTCGAGTGTCGGTTGGTGGCAAGTGCCTGCGGTTGGTTGTCGCCGACTCGCCCGCCGAGTTGGCCAAGGGGCTGCGAGGACGCACGGACCTCGGTCCGTACGGGGGGATGCTCTTCGTGTTCAACGGCTCGGTCGACGATGCGTTCACGATGTCGGGCACAAAGGCCGGCCTCGACGTCGGCTTCTACGCCGCCGACGGCACCCGCGTCGACCGCGTCCGCATGCCCCGGTGCGCCGGCACCGATGCCGAGTGCCCGCAGTACCGCTCCCGTGCGCCGTACCGCTTCGCGTTCGAGACGCTGACCGGCCGCTTCCCCGACGGCACGCTCGCACCCTGCACGACGTAGCGATCACCCCTCGGAGACACTCCTCGGAGATCACCCCTCGGAGACCACCCCTCGGAACTGGCCCACGTTTGCTCAAGAAATACCGAAGTGATCGCGGGCCAGTTCACTGGGGTGAAGGCACGCAATGGCGGTCGGCGGACACGGATAGTTGTCACACCCGCTCGGTAGGGTTCGTCTCGATAGGCCACGTCGAAGAGGAGAACGGCCACCTGGTAGCCTCACGGGCCGGTTCCCGGATCAGCACCACCGGGCCCCGACCCGAAATCGATTCCTGCTGCTCGCAACGCGTTTCGGCGCCGCCACGAGCAGCCCGCAGCGGAAGCTGCCGGTCCACAGGAGGTACGAGCCCTTGAGGCCGTACGAGGTCATGATCATCTTCGGCGCGGACCTGGAAGAGGAGACGATCCGGGGCGCGGTCAGCCGCTACGTCCAGCTACTCGAGTCGAAGGGCGCCGAGCCCGGCTACATCGACTTCTGGGGCAAACGGCGGTTCGCCTACGAGGTGCACCATCGCACCGAGGGCTACTACGTGGTCCTCCAGGCGAAGGCCGAACCTCCGGCGATGGACGAGTTGCACCGGGTGCTCTCCCTTGCCGATGAAGTCATCCGCCACAAGGTGCTGCGCATCCCCGAAGAGGTCTACGGGCCTCCGAAGACGGCCGGCACCGGCGTGTCGGACGCGTAGGAGAGGATCACCATGGCCAACGGAAACGCAGTCACAGTCGTGGGCAACATCACCCGCGACCCGGAGATTCGTTACACGCCCAACGGGCAGGCCAACGCCACGTTCGGCCTTGCCGTCAACCGGCGCTGGCAGAACCGCCAGACCAACGAGTGGGAGGAGCGCACGAGCTTCTTCAACATCGTGTGCTGGCGCGAGCTGGCCGACAACGTGAGCGAGTCGCTCGCCAAGGGCGCGCGCGTCATCGTGACCGGCCGCCTCGAGCAGCGTTCCTGGGAGACCGACCAGGGCGACAAGCGCAGCGTCGTCGAGATCGTTGCCGACGAGGTCGGCCCGAGCTTGCGGTGGGCGAGCGCCCAGATCACGAAGAACGACCGCAAGGGCGGCGGCGACTTTGGTGGCGGCGGCAGCGGTGGCGGCAAGGGCGGAGGAGGTGGTGGGGGCGGTCAGGCGGCCCCCGCCCCCAACTACGACGAGTTCGGCGAAGAGCCCTTCTAGACATCCCCGGTGTTCACGAGCGACGAGAGCTGACTGATGGCCAGAGACAACAACCGGCAGCGCAAGACCGGCCCGGCGGCTGATCGCCGTCGCGTGCCGAAGAAGAAGATGTCGATTCTCACGTCCGAACGCATCGACTGGATCGATTACAAGGACGTCAACCTGCTGCGGCGGTTCATGTCGGAGCGGGCAAAGATTCGGGCCCGGCGTGTCACCGGCAACTCGGCCCAGCAGCAGCGAGCCGTCGCGCGCGCGATCAGGATCGCGCGCGAGATGGCGCTCCTGCCGTACGCAGTGCGCCAGGTGACGCAGCGCAGCAAGGGTGGACGAGGTCGCGACCGTGGTGACCGCGGCGATCGCGGCACGTTCGCGCACGCCGCCCGAGCTTCCGCCCACCCCGAGTGCACCACCCGAGATGACGGTCGACGGCGCCCTCGGTGCCGCCGACATCGATGAGTTGCTTGTCGAGGAAGCCGCGGTGCGCGTCGACGAAAGCGGTGAGCCCGAGCTCGAGATCGAAGCCGTCGAAGTCGTCGAGGCTGTCGATCCGGCGACCGAGGAGGCTCCCGAGTGAAAGTGGTACTGCGCGACGACGTCGAGAGTCTCGGCAAGAAGGGCGACCTGCTGGTCGTCGCCGACGGCTACGCGCGCAACTTCCTTGTCCCACGCGGCCTCGCGATGCAGGCGACCAAGGGCGCGGTGCGCCAGGCCGAGGCGATGCGACGCAACCGCGACGCGCGCGACGCGCGCGAGCGCGAGGCGGCCGAGGCGATCGCCGTGCAGTTGCGAGACAAGCGGATCGAGGTCGGCGCGCGCGCCGGCGAAGGCGGCAAGCTCTTCGGCTCGATCACGATTGCCGACATCGTTGCCGCGGTGCAGGCACAGACGGGCGTCGAGCTCGATCGGCGCAAGGCGACGCTGGCCGAGCCGCTCAAGGAGCTCGGGCCCGCCGAAGTGCCCGTCCGCCTGCACGCCGACGTCGAAGTCGTCCTCACCATCGAGGTCGTGGCCGAATAGCGGGTCACGCCGGCGTTGCTGTCACACCCCCATGTGATGATCCGTTTTGGCGCTATCCCCAACCCTGGGGATAATTGAGGGCACTCTCCACACTGAAATCACAGGGGATTCCCGGGTTTCACCTCTACCGATTCACAGGCGGGGGCTGTCACGATTCGTCGCCGGCCAGGTGGCCAGCGCCTGAACCACGGGTGACGAGCAGGGAAACCGGAAGGGGGGCAGGTGGTCCAGTCCATCGAGGAGGCGCGCCACCGGTCGATCGGCCGGATCCCGCCCCACAACCTCGAGGCCGAGGAGTCGCTGCTGGGGGCGATGCTGCTCTCGCGTGACGCGATCACGTCGGCAGTCGAAGCTCGCGTCGACGTCTCCAACTTCTACAAGCCCGCGCACGCGCACGTCTTCGAAGCGGTGATGTCGCTGTACGGCCAGGGCGAGCCCGTCGATCTGGTGACGGTCGCGGAAGAGCTGCGGCGCGCCGAGCTCCTCGATGGGATCGGCGGCAAGGCGACGCTGTTGCGCATCCAGGCCGCGACGCCTGCATCGGCTAACGCCGGTCACTACGCCAAGATCGTCAACGAGCACGCGTTGCTGCGCCGGCTCATCCGTGTGGGCGGCGAGATCGCGGAGATGGGCTACGACGAGCCCGAGGAGGTCGCGGACACACTCGACCGGGCCGAGTCGCTCGTGTTCGAAGTCGCGGAGCGGCGCGTCTCCGAGTCGATGGTCCAGGTGAACGACGCGCTGACGTCCACACTCGAGCAAATCGAGTTGTTGTACGAACGCGAATCCGATGTCACCGGCGTGTCCACCGGCTACCGCGAGTTCGACGAGCTGCTGCTCGGGTTGCAGCCGTCCAACCTGATCGTGGTCGCGTCCCGTCCCGGCATGGGCAAGACGTCGTTCGCGCTCGGCGCCGCAGCCAACGTCGCGATGACGTCGCGTAAGCCGGTGTTGTTCTTCTCGATGGAGATGAGCCAAACCGAGCTCACCAAGCGGCTGCTCGCAGCCGAGGCGAGAGTCGAGGCGCGGCGACTGCAGACCGGCAACATCCCCGAGGCCGACTGGAACAAGTTGGTCCATGCCGTCGGGCGGCTCGGCGAGGCGCCGCTCTTCATCGACGACAACCCGCACTGCACCGTGATGGAGATGCGCGCCAAGGCCCGGCGAGTCAAGGCGCGGCACGAAGGGCTCGGGCTCATCGTGGTCGACTACCTCCAGCTGATGTCGCCGAGCACGACGCGGCGCTCCGAGAATCGCCAGGTCGAGGTGTCCGAGCTGTCGCGGGGCCTCAAGATCCTCGCTCGCGAGCTCGAATGTCCGGTGATGGCGTTGTCGCAGCTCAATCGCTCGCTCGAGTCCCGCCAGGACAAGCGTCCGATGCTCGCCGACCTTCGTGAGAGCGGCTCGATCGAGCAAGACTCCGACGTCGTGTGCATGATCTACCGCGACGAGGCGTACAACGCGGAGTCCGACCGAGCGCGGCACCGCCGAGATCATTGTCGCGAAGCACCGTAACGGGCCTACCGGTGTGACGCGTCTCGCGTTCCGCGCCGACTTCACCCAGTTCGCCAACATGGCGCGCGACTGACCCGACGCCGGCGCCGCGCTAGAACAATCGAAGACTCGGCGGCGCGGTGTCACGCAGCTCATCGAGCGCGACCTCCACGCAGACGACCCCGCGGCTCTCGGCGTACACACGCGCCTGCGGCTTGATGCGCGTCGCGACCAACATCCCCACCGTCGGCGCGAGCGTCGAGTCGCGATCAAGTCGTTCCTGATAGCGCAGGAGCTGATCGACGCCCACGATCTCACCGATTCGCTTCACCTCGACGACCACCGCGCGCCCGTCACCGTCGCGACACACCAGATCGACCGGGCCGATGTCGGTCGGGTACTCGCGCCGAACGATTCGCAGGTCGTCTCGAAGGGCTTGCACGCGCGCGGCGATGAGCTCTTGCAGCTCCGCTTCGACACCGTCTTTCGCGAGGCCGGCGTCCTCGCCAAGATCGAGCACGAGGTCGTGCACGATCTCGTCGAGCTCGATCACGAGCTCCTCACCCTTCGCATTCCGGGCAATGATTCGGTCGCCGTCATCGACAATCGTGCATGGTGGGCTCATCCAGTTGAGTGGCTTATAGGCCTTGCTGTCGCCGTGCACGGCAATCGAGCCGTCGGCTTTCAGCACGATGAGTCGCTGCGCCCGCTCGAGGCGCGCGCCGAGGCGGCCCTGGTAGTCGACCGAGCACCATGCAACCAACAACCGCACCGTCGCGTTGTAGCACGGACCAAGGTGTGCATGCGCCCACGCATGCGTTCGATACCCTCGCCATTGTGCAGGGGACTCCGGCTCGGATCGCGGCGTGGAGTGCACTCGCGCTCGTGCTCGCCGCGGCCTCATGCTCCTCGTCTGGGGGTACCCGTCATTCATCGAGCACCAGCCGACCCGCAGACTCAGCGCGCAAGCAGTTCCTGGCATTGGACGCCCGCTCTCGTTCCGCAACGTGGAAAGAGGAGGGCTCGCTCACGCGACGGTTCACCGATCGCCGCAAGAAGCGCACGGCGCGTTTCGATGTCACGCAGGTTCAGCGTCCGCCCGACACGCTCGTGCTCTCGGGCGGCACACTGACGGGACAGCTCGAGGGCAAGAGCGTCAACTGCAGCGCGGTGAAGGACACGAAGCTGTGCACGCCGAGCGGCGCGGCACCGTCATACGAAGATCAGCGGGTCAAGGATCTCACCAACTTGATCACGATCACCGATCCCGACGAGGGCTGGTACCACATCGCCGCGACGCACCCGGGCACACGGATCGCGGGCGAGGCGGCGCAGTGCTTCACGTTGAAGCTGACCGACCCCAAGAAGCTTGCGGTGTTCGCGCTCTCGACCGAGTACTGCTACGCGCGCGACGGTGTGCCCCTTCGCACGACGACGAATCGAGCCGGCTCCGTCGACGTGCAGCTGCCCACGAAGGTCACCCGCAACGTCACCATCAACGACTTCAACGCACTCATCAACCAGTACCGGGGTGAGGGGTCGACGCCGCGACCGTGAGCCGGACCGGCGAGACGCGTACCATCGTCGTCCGTGGACTTCTATGGCGAGGTCATGACCGAGCTCATCATCGCCCTGGGCGCGGCGTTGTTTCTCGGCAACGCGGTGGCGCTCATGCGTAGGCGCGCCGACGCGACGAAGGCCGCGGCACGTGGCCGCCAGACGGTTGCGCGCAGCCGTCCCGGCAGCCCGGTGCGGGGCAAGCGTCGCACCGACGCCGAGAGCTCGGGCGAGCTTCCACAGGCACCGATCGCGCGTTCGATCGCGTACCTGGTCGTCGGCCTCATCATGCTCGTCTGGGGTCTTGCGACGCTCCTGAGCTGAACGCGCGGCTACCCAATTGGAACTGGCTCGCGTTCACTCAAGGAAAACTTGAGTATTCGCGGGCCAGTTCGATTGGGTGGGGCTGATCTTGCCGGTCGGGCTTGGTGTCTGCGACACCGGTGACTGCGACACCGGTGACTGCCGCTGCGGTGATGTGCCCAGCGCGCCTACCTCCTACATGGTCAGGCGTGTAAGGCTCCGCAAATGCCGAAGCCGGGCTTCTTTCGCCGCAAGAGCACGTACCTGATCGGTGTGCCCGTCATCGTGATCCTCGCGGTCGTGGTGGCACCGTTCGTCTACATCCATTTCATCGAGGGCCCCGCGCCCAAGAAGTTCGCCCTGACCAAGCCGACCACGGGCACGCCGGCCGGGTCGACCGCGTCGTCGGCGAGCGCGAGTGTGTCCGTTGACGGAGCGTGGAAGATCACCACCGGCAGTCAGGCGGGTTACCGCGTCAAAGAAACCCTCTTCGGCCAGGCCAACACGGCGGCCGGCCGTACCGGCTCGGTGAAGGGCAACCTGACGATCAACGGCACGACGGTGCCGGCCGCGGACTTCACCGTCGATCTCACGACCGTGAAGAGCGATCAGGCCAGACGGGATGCTCAGTTCCAGGGCCGCATCATGGATACCGCGACGTTCCCGACCGCGACGTTCAAGCTGACGAAGCCAGTCACCCTCACGAGCATTCCGGCGAATCTCACCGCGATCACTGTGTCCGCGACGGGCGACCTCACGCTGCACGGGAAGACGAAGTCGGTCACCTTCGGGCTGCAGGCGCAGCGAAACGGCGACAAGATCGAAGTCAGCGGCTCGATTCCCGTCACGTTCGCGGACTACGGGATCGACAACCCGAGCGGCGGCCCCGCCACGACCGAGGATCACGGCGAGCTCGAGTTCCATTTGTTCTTCACCCGCGCCTGAGCCCGACGCTGAAGCGTCGCGCCGGCTCCTCCCAATGCGCAGGTCTTGTTACTTCGGGTCGGCGATCCAGCTGCCATGGAAGCCGAACGGCACGCGTTGCGGCAAGGGGACGACGGCGAGGGGCGCGGCTGTGAGGTCGCGCCGCGTCGAGGATCACGAAGTCGCTCCCGTCGCGGCTTTCGTCGTAGACGTAGGTCATCAGCCAGCCGTCGTCTTCAGCGGCGTCGTCGCTCGCGGGCACGAACACGGCTTCACCCGGCACGCGTCCGGCTCCGAATTCGTGCCCGACCGCCGAGCCGTTGTCACGGTCGTACTTCACGAGCGTCTTGACGGAGGTCACGCCACGCACGCCCGCCTCCACGTCGTAGTGATAGCGGTACGGGAGGCCCGTCCGGCGCGGATCGGCGCGTGGGAACTCGACGTTGCGATCGTCGAGCTGTTCCGACGACACCTTCCCGGCGCTCGGGTCGATGCGCCACCGCCACAGAGGCGAGGGATTGAACTCGTCGCCGGATTCCTTCCATAGCGTCTCGTAGCGCGGCACGTCGATCACCACCGCGTCGCCGTCATCGAACGCGTTCACGGGGTGGAACACGTAGCACGGGTCGATCTCGTACCACGTTGTATCGGCGTTGGACCCTCGCCGCGGCAGCACACCCAAGCGCGCGCCGTACGACTCGTCCCAGCGGTACGGCATGGTGCCCTTCATCGCGAGCTCGAGATCGAACACGACCGGCAAATCCATGAACACGACGCGCGTCGCGGTGACGTTGAAGTCGTGGATCATGGTCGGGCCCTTGACATCGATCGGCTCGCTGTGCACGAGGTTCCCGGCCGCGTCGGCGACGTGGTACACGAGGTAGGGAGGGAAGAACGAGTAGCCGAAGAAGTGCAGCTCGCCCGTTGTCGGGCACAGCTTCGGGTGCGCGGTCATCGAGCCGTTGAGCTTCCCGGCGAAGTCGTACACGCCGACCGTGTCGAGCTCAGGGGTAACTTCGGTCGGCAGGCTGCTCTCGACCAGCGCCAGCATGCGTCCCGCGTGCTCGACGATGTGCGTGTTGGCGACACCCACAGTGAAGTCGATCGTTCCGTCGGCGCTCACGAATTCGCCCTCGCCGGCGAGCGCCTTGGTGCGCACCCACCGATTGCGGTACCAGCGGGCAGAACCGTCGCGTAATTCGACGCCGTGGAGCATGCCGTCGCCGAGGAACCAGTGGCCCGGCGTGCCCGACCTCTGGTTGGGCCCGTTGCGTACGTACCGTCCGTGCAACGCCTCGGGGATCTTGCCTTGTACCGACAGGTCGAACGCGGTGACTTCTTCGTTGACCGGCGCGAAGTTGCCGCGCAGATAGAAGGGCGTGCTCGAGTCGACAGTCGTGGCCATCGCTCACCTCCTGGATCGACGCGAGGTTATGTCCGAGCTTGCCGATGCGTCAGGTGGCAATGCGGAGCGTGGAGCGGGTGACGGGAATCGAACCCGCGTTCTCCGCTTGGGAACCCAGTCTTCGCGGACGTCTGCGGACGAATCTGAACAGGGACGGGATCTTCGAGGTTGTGGTGACTGCCTACGAACGGGTGTGAACGGCTGTGCCAAGCGGCGTGGATTCACACACCCACGCCCGTGGTCCAGACTAGAAGACCCGAAGAAGACGCATCCAACCTAGTAAGCCCCACCCTGACCGCCTGCTGACATCACCCCGATCGGGTGATTGAGCAGCGCGCACAGATTGCCGCTCGGTGCTCGTTCTGCCACGACTCACGCCCTCAGATCGACAAGGCCCGGCGTATCCCAGAACGCCGGCGCGGCCGCGAGCGCGGAGGTGCCGATATGTGTGTGCCGTCGTGTCGGGCTTTGTCCTTGTGATCGCGCGTTCGGTGCGCATTACGGGAGCTGCTGACCGGTCTTGGCTCTTGAGCCGCTCACCGGTGAGCGCCACGCGTTCCACGTGGTCACGCGCTCAAGGCTTTCCTGTTCACCGACATCGTCCGATCGACGAGTGGTCCTTCACCCCAGGTCTCTCGGGGGATCGGATACGGCGAGCGGAGCGAGCTCGTGCCGACGCAATTTGCCGACGGAGCTCCGCGGCAACCCGTCCAGGAAGGTGACCGATGACGGCACCTCGTGCGCTGCGAGGCGCGCCCGGCAGAACTCGAGCAACTCATCTTCGCTCACCGCCTTGCCCGCTGCGAGTACGACGAAGCCCTTGCCGTTTCCGTCGTGTGGCACGACGCCGGCGTCGGCGACCGCGGGATGCTCCGCGAGCACGCGCTCGACATCGCCCGGGTACACGATGTGGCCCGACACCTCGTAAGCATCGTCGACGCGATCGACGATCCAGACGAATCCCTCGTCGTCGATCCGCGCGGCGTCTCCCGTGCGCAGCCACCCGTACTCATCGATCGCGTCTCGGGTGGCGTCGGCGCGGTCCCAGTAGCCGACCGTCACGTTGGGGCCGCTCACGAGCAGCTCGCCCGTCTCGTTCGGCTCACAGGCGGTGCGGTCGGGTCGGACAGTCCGGATGTCGACGAACAGCGGCGGCTTGCCAGCGGACCCGACCTTGCGTAGCGCGCTTGCTGGATCGAGGAGCAACACCAATGGCGCGGCCTCGGAGAGCCCGTACCCTTGCAGGAATGTGACACCTCGTTGCATGAATGTCCGGATGAGGCGCTCCGGGACGGGCGCGCCACCGGTGATGTAGCAGCGGACGCTCGAGAAGTCGGCGGTGGGCCAACCCGGCGACCGGGTGAGCGCCTCGAGCAGATCCGGATTCCCGAATCCGATGGTGACGCGCCGCTCCTCGATCAGCCGCAGGATCTCGTCCGGGTCAGACACCTCGGGGATGATGACCGTCCCGCCTGTGAACAGGACCGGCAGCACGTTCACGCCGGTGCCACCAGTTCGGAAGAACGGCGTGATAGCGATCGTCACGTCGTCGCTGCGGAAATCGACCACCGAGAGCAAGTTGATGACGTTCCAGGTGATGTTGCCGTGCGTCAGCATCACCCCTTTCGGTGTCCCCGTGGTACCAGAGGTATGCGGGAGCATGCACACATCGTCGAGTCCGATGGCCTGGTTGAAGGGATCGTCGGCGGACTCCGCGACGAGGTGCTCATACTTGATCTCCGCTCCCGTCGCCGTACCGACGACCACACGGGACCCCACGCCCGGCGGAAGCGAAACGCCAGCCGCCGTCTGCTCCACCACGACGACCGAGGGCGAGTATCCCATCAGCACATCGGTGATGACGGCGTGGTCGAGCCGATGATTGACCGGTGCCATGACGGCACCGAGCTTCGCGGTCGCGAACAGGACCTCGAGGAACGCCGGATGGTTGGCGCCAAGCCAGCCGACACGGTCTCCCCTCTGGACGCCGAGCTCGCTGAACCCGTGCGCGAGGCGGCGAACCCGGTTCGCGAGCTCACTGTAAGTGCAGCGCCCCTCACCGTGGATCAGCGCGGGCTGATCAGGCGCGATTCGTGCTCGCCGCTCTATCCACGACCCGACTCCCCGGTCCATCATCACTTCCAAGGCTTCCACACCTCCAACCACCGCAGCGGCGAAGCGCAACAACCGGTCGCGTTGCCAACGATCCGCGGTGATTCGCAACTCACCGACGAGTTCCTCGGTGTCGTCGAGCACCGCCGCGGTGTGCGACCCCTTGTGCGGGTCGATCCCGATCACGAACATGACATGTCCCTCCTCCAGGCTGACCATGGTGGGGATGCCACCGCGGGCAGTCCGGATGCAGGGTGATTGCTCGCCTCTTTCGAGCCACGCCGCAGCGAGAACCCGACCAGCGGCCGCTTCGCTCGCAAGCCAACCGACGCGGGTGGCAGGGCATTCTTGAGACCGCCGGCCAGGCCCTCGGACGCTACGAGCGAACCCGCAACGCCTGCACGAGATCCTCCATCAGGGCAATCTGTATTGGAATGGTTGTCACTGCTAGGACTCAGGAGCGTGGGAGGCGACGCGTAGCGTTCGGCCGAGGATGAAGGGGAATGAAGATGCTCCGCAATCCCGACCATGTCACCGTCGCCGTGGCCGACGCGGCGACGGCGATCAAGTTTTTCGAGCTGCTGGGCTTCCGCAAACAATACGTGGCGGTGATCGATGGAGGTGCCCCGGCGCGATACATGGGGATGCCGGACATGAAGGCCGAGCACATCACGCTCGAACTCGAGGAATCCGAGCCCCGCTTCGAGATCCAACTGCTCGAGTTCGATCCAAGCCCTGCGGACGATCCGGGTGAGCATCCTACGAATCTGCGGCGACGAGGGTTCAACCACCTTGCGTTCCGTGTGGACGACATCACGGCCGTCGCCGCCCATCTCATGGCCAACGGGGTCATCATGCTCAGCGAGGAGATGGACTACATCAACCGGCGGCTCCGGTTCTTCGAAGGTCCTGAAGGGATCACCCTCGAGCTGGTGCAGTGGGTCGAATCGGATAACGCTTGAGCGTGTTATGGCGCGTCTCGGCCCGGCGTCAGCGCGAGGATCACGCCGGTGCCGCCGGATGTTCTGGGGGGCATGCTGGAATCCGACGGTTGGTCTGGGCCGTGGCAAGCAGGTGCCCGCGTGTGTTCTGAAGGCCTCTCGGGCTCAGTTTCGTTTTCGCGCTGCGGCTCTCGTTCGTCTCCCGGGCGATTCAATCTGCCCCTCACGATGCACGACGGGGAACGGAAACAGCGAGAGCGTCGAGCGAGCGCGTCACACCGTCGACAAAGACGTCCAGGTCCGTGCATAGGTCCCGATCGGCGACCACGGTGATGTTGAACTGCTCCGCGTACGACAGGGCGCCCACCCCGATCGAGAGGTTGGCCGTGATGGGAACCAGCGGAAAGAGCTCACGTATCGGAGTGCCGGCAAAGTAGAGGGGCACGGGTGGTCCCGGAACGTCGGCGACGTACGCGTTCATGATCCGCTGATGGGGCATGAAGAGGAGGAACACACGCTGGACGACGATGCTTCGGAAAAGGTTTCCCGCCGGCGGCCGGCTCTTCGTCTTCCTCGCGGCGCTCTCCGCGGCGATCCGTTCAAGCAGTCGGACATCATCCGGTTCGCCGATCGGAAGTGGCACCACCATCCCAGCATCGACGTTGCCCTGCGCTTCACCCGGCTGCTCTTGGTGCAGCGACACCGGAACGAATGCCCGCAGAACGAGATCCTCGACGCGCTCGCCGCGGGCCTGGAGCAGCGCGCTGTAGCCGCGGGCCACCGCGGCCAACAGGACGTCGTTGATCTTGGCGTGGTGGGCGTGTGCGATCTCCTTGGCGACACCGAGGTTGCTGCGGATGATCGCCAGCCTGCGATCCGAGCCGATCGGGAGGTTGACGCTGCTCCGCGGGGCGCGTGCTTCCGCGAACATCTCACGCATCGCCGGCCACGCTCGCCGCGTGCGCCGAAGCGTGTCGATCGGATGGGTGAGCGCCGCGAGCGCGCGCTCGGCCTCGTGGCGCCGCCGGCGCAGGTTGTCCACCAACAGATCGCTCCTGGACGGCATCGGCACCGGCGTCCATGGCGGTGCGGTCGTCTCCGGAGGCTCGGGCACGGTGTCCACGAACGCGCCGAGCGTGGCGACACCGGCAACGCCGTCGGCGATGGCGTGGTGCACCTTCATGAAGAGCCCGACACGGCCGTCGGGCAAGCCAGGGAGGAACCACATCTCCCACAACGGTCGCGAGCGCTGTAGCGGGCGGCGACGGAGCGTCTCGCATGCACGTAGCACCTCGGTGTCGTCACCCGGCGGCGCGACGGGGAAAACCCCGACGTGTTGGGTGAGATCGACGGATGGTGCGTCCACCCACAGCGGCCACCCGAGACCGACGCTCGGTGTGCACAGGAGCTGACAGAAGCGGGGAACGAGGTGCAACCGTCGGCCGATGTGCTCTCGGGCGGCCTCGATCAGGACGCGACCATCGGCGTCGAGGAGCCTGCCGCCGTCGAGGATCGCGAGTGCACCGATGTCCTGCGGCCACCCCTTGGCTTCCGGCCAGACGAGCATCAGGTCTGCCGCGGCCAAACGTTCAACCGTCGGGGACTCACGGGCGACTGTCACACCTACTCCCGTTCGCCGCTCAGCGATCGATGGTCACCAATGACAGGTCAACTCGATTGTCGCGCCAGAAGGCGTGCGACCGCTGAAGCGATTCGAGCACGCAGCTGAACGGGAGAGGCTGGAGAACCGCCGCTGGAGGAATCGAAAACGCATACATGACGACGGAAAGGCCGACGGCGACTACTGCGCCCGAACCGGCGATTTGCTCGACACGCGGGGTGCCCCAAGTCACGCGAGCGGGCCGCACACCGTGACCCAAGTGCCGTACCGGGATACCCGATAAGACGAGCTGAGGAACACCGATGTGGGTATCCCCAACGTGCCTGAGACAGCGCAACCGATGCCTGTCACTCGAACGCGATGCGACGACGCGCTTCGTAAGGGAGCGGAGTACCAGCGCCGTCGGGCGCGCGTAGCTGACGGCCTACGAGCGTGACGGTGAGCTACGAGCATCTTGAAGCGCGATGACAGAAGACTGCTTCAGGGGCGTCGCGCGAGCGATGGCATCGCTCAAGGCTCGGGCGATCGCCTGGTCGCGCTCTTGCGTCGCGTGCTGGTAGATCAGCGCGGCTCGGGGCGACGCCCGCCACGCCGTGTACAAGCTCGCACGGCGGAACGGTTGATCCTTCGTGCCCGAGGAAACGTCGGCACCAAGCCGACGTTCGGCTACGCCCGAAGTCGTCGTTCTCTTTGGGCGGTTGGGCTATTCGGTGTGCAGGACTCGTGCTGCGGGAGTGCGTGTCGCGACCGCGGCGGGTATCAGGGCGAACGCGCTGCACGTGACTCCTGCGGCGGCGATGATGGCCAGGACGAGGAGGATCGGGACCGTTGGGGTGGTGATCAGGCCGATGTCTCCTGCGAAGCGGATCCAGGTGAGGCGGCCGGCGAGGATTCCCAGCGGTACTCCGACGATCAACGCGGCGAAGACGGTGATGAGTGTTTGCGCGATCATGGTCTTACGAATCTGCGGCGTTGTGAGTCCGAGTGTTCGGAGTATCGCCAGGTCGCGCCTGCGTGCTCGTGTTGTAGCGAGGACCGTGAGGAGGAACGCCGTGGCTGCAGCTGCTGCGAGCAGTGCGGCGAGCGCGACGGGTAGTGATCCCATCTGGTCGTAGTTGCGGATGTCGGCGGCGCGGCTGACGGGTTGTTCGTAGGTTCCGCCGACGGTGCCGTCGGGGTTCGCGGCGGCGATGCGCCGGAGCGCGGCGTCACTGTTGGTATTTGGGGCAACATCGAGCGCGACGGCTTGTGGGCACAGCGCCGCGCTGCTGCTGAGACAGGAGGCGCCGGGTGCGGTGAGCATGGCGAGCGCGTCGTAGGACAAGAGCGCGCCGCGACCGAGCGAGGTGTGGTCGGCGCCGCCGGCGCCAATAGACGGGAGCACGACTGTCCCGACGATCGTGAACTCGGCTGCGCGGCCACCGGCGGCGACCAGCACACGGTCGCCGACGTGGCGCCCGAGTTGTTCGAGCGTGATCGCTCCCAGCGCGATTTCGTGGTCGTCGGACACGGCCCGGCCGCTGCGTCGTGTCGGTTCGACGCGCCTCTTGCGGCGGTCGAGGCCGATCGCTGGAACCGAAGCCCCGTTGATCGTGACCGCACGAAAGGCCAGGAGCGACCATCCGGTGATCGTCGGTTCCCGGTTGACGAGGCGCTGCATCACCGATGGTTCGAGGCTCCCGTATCCGGCCTCGGCCATGAGAATGCGGTCCCAGTTCCATCCGTAGCGGCTGGGGTTGGTCACCAGACTATGCAGACTTGCACCGAATACCAGTGCCGCGATCACTGCGATCGTTGCGGCTCCGCCGGCGAAGAGCGTCCCTCGCGCGGGTACGGAGCGCTCGTCATCACGGTCGAGCGCGAAGTGGGCGCCGAGAACGCCCGGCAGCGATACGCCGAGTCCGGTCGCGCCGGCGACGACAACCGACACGCGTCCGCGACCGGCGATGCGCCGATCGTCGGCGCCACGCAACGCCCAGACCGCGCTGATCGCGAGCAGCGCCGACGCCAACAGTCCTCCGGCGCAGAGCAACACTGTCAGATCCGCGTGAAGGTGCGCGTCCGGCGCGATCTCGCGGACCGCGCCGATCGGCCACAGTGGTGAAAGCAAAATGGCCAGAACGATCGCTAACACCATGCCGACCGTGACCGCGAGCGCGGAATCAAGCCCGAAGACCGACGCGCGTTGACGATGGGTCATTCCAAGCGCGCGTAGCGCCAAACGTTCTGTGGACCATCGTCGGCTGAGTCGTGCGGTAGCGAGACCGCCGAGGGCGAGCACGGCGACGGCGGCTGCGAGTCCGAACAGTGCAAGCGCGACCGCCTCGGGACGGATTGACCGTTGGGCTTGTACTCGGGTCTCGTCGTAGCGCTGGGTGACGGGCGGCAATGAGTTCACGGTCGGGTTGGTGCGTAACGTTTCGAGAAACTTGCTGATGCCTTGAGCGCCGTCGACCAAGCGGATGCCTTGCCACGAGTACGCCAACGCGTCAATATCCGCGCGGGTCGCGGCGGGAGGGAGCACCGCACCTTCGATGATGTCGTTCTCGTCGACGACGACCGGTGGCAGTTTCACGATCCCGACGATCCGAAACGTCGTGTCGTCCACCCGTTTCGAACGGGTCGCTTCGAAGCGGTAATTGATTCTGTCCCCGACCCGAACACCGAACCGGGTCGCGACCTTCGGAGACAGAGCCAGCTCGGTGCGAGCGTCTTCATGGGGCAGCCGACCCGCGACCACGGTCGCGCGGTCTTGCGTGAAGAAACGGCCGTCGAGACTCGCGAACACTCCCGTATATCGGAAATCCCGAACCACTTTCCCGTCCACCACCGGGAACGCGTTGAGTCCTACGTACGTCGCGCTACTGCGCACCCCGGGAAGCCGTGCGATCGCACCCACGCGCGTCAGACTTGGAACGAATGTGTTAACGGCAAGATCACTCAACTTCACGGAACGCTCGTATGCAGCGAAGGTCGACGCAGTCCGTCGAGCGCCAGCCAGAGATCCCAACGAGATTCCGCCCAATAGACCAATCGTCAGCACCGCCACGAAGACCCCGCCGCGGGTCCGTCGACGGTGCACGCGCCACACATGAAGTACGCCGGCTGCCACCCGCCAATGATCACGCAGAATCCGATCCGACAACAGCGTGCCAACCGCACATCCACGTGGGTGCCAGCACCGCCGGCCCTTGCCGCGGGACAGCGACGTGAGTCCGGCCGACCCGGTGCCGACCCTCGTCGAAGAAATCGAGGTCGGGCACCTCAGAATCGAGGGACTACGTCCAAGTCGCAACAGGAGCACCCGAACCCAGCCGCCGCAACCAGCCGGACTTGGAGGAGTCGAACCCCGGGGGAGCTGCTCGGCTTGGCACGGAGTGACGTCGATCTCCTCCATCGCAAGCTCGCGGTCACGAAGCAGCGCCAAGAGCTCAAGGGCGGCATCGATGTGTCTGCGCCAAAGACGGCAGCGGGCATCCGGTCCGTTGCCATTCCCGCGTCGATCCTTCCGGACCTTGAAGACCACCGTGCACGCTGGACGCAACCCGGATCTTGGAGTGCGATGTTCGTGGGGCCGAAGGGTGGGCTCCGTCGCACGACCTTCTACAAGGCTTGGGAAGCCGCGGTCGAACGGGCGAACGTGCGGGCGGACTTGCGTCCGCATGACCTTCGTCACTTGGCGAACACGCTGGCGGCGCGAGTGCCGGGAACCACGAGCAAAGACCTGATGTGGCGTATGGGCCACAAGTCGCCCCAGGCCGCGCTGGGGTACCTGCACACGGTGAAGAGGCGGACGAGGCAATGTCGGCTGGCATCGACGCTGCGATCCGCTCGGTACGTCGCGCGAAGGGCCAGGGGACCGGATCGAGAACCGCCTGAGCCTCGCGGGCTGAGGCAGGTTGCCTACGCGGAGGGTGGCAGCGTCCTGCCCTTGATGCGGCTGTCCGTAGCACATCGGGAATCACGCCGGATGTTGGATGCCGCCTTGTCGCCCGCCGCGCGCTCGCGGGATGTTGAACGAATGTTGAATGTGGCGTAGATACTACGGAAGGCTGACCGGAGGCCGATGGCCACTGACCAACCTCTTCGCGTCGAGCGGGTGACGGGAATCGAACCCGCGTTCTCAGCTTGGGAAGCTGATGTTCTACCTCTGAACTACACCCACGCGAGGACGGCGCGAATCTTGGCGCGAAACCTCGGTGCCGAGTCCGTCCCGAAGCGGTGATCGTATCGGGCGGCGGCCGCGTCGATGGAACGTGCGTTCTGTTCGCGTCAACTGACGTTGAGTGGAAGCCAGGTCCGGCCGAAGCGCGGGCTGGCGCGTCGAGATCAGGTCTTGGCGGCCGTCCACCTGGTCTCTTCCATCTTGATCTTCCCGTCCTGTTCGATGGCGACGGCGCCGTCTCCGGCCCGCCGTTGCTCAGGTGTTCAGATGCCCGAGTACTCATGCTCGTTGGTCGGCAAGCCAGCGTCGGTCCACCCCTTGAGGCCGCCGTCGAGCACAGCGACGTCCTCGTAATCCATGTCCTGGAGCGTGGCCGCCGCGAGCGCCGCACGGGCACCCGACGCGCACACCACGACGACCCGGCGGCCGGGATCGAGTGCTTCCTTGTGGCGGGGGCTGGTCGGGTCGGCGAAGAACTCCAGCAAGCCCCTTGGGGCGGGCACGGCACCGTCGATGTGGCCGTGCTGCCATTCCTCGGCCTCGCGGACGTCGACGAACACCGACGCACCCTTGGCCAACTCTTCCGCGGCGTCCTTGGGGGCCACGGTGCCGACCCGCGCCTTCGCCGCCATGATCAGTTCCACTGCTGTCTTGGTCACGTCGCGCTCCTTCGTGGATGGTTAGCCGAGTCGGGTCGTGGAGATTTCGAGCTGGGTCGCCTCGGGCAGCTTCGCCGAGCTCCGCCTCGTCCACTCCTCCCTGAGCAGCTCCTCCGCTGCCTGCTCGAAGAGCTCGGGCGCGGCCCACTCGTGCACGTCGAAGTCGTTCTTGATGTAGCCGTGGCTCACCATGAAGTCCTTGCCGATCTCGATCGAGGCGAGGTTCTGCGGCGAGAGGTTCGGCACCATGTCGACGTGCTTGATGCCCCGGTACGTGTCCTCCTCGTCGAGGTAGAACGTCTGGCGGTTGAGGATCACCGCTGCGGCGCGCCTGTTCGCGTTCGCCCAGCGCCCGACTCGGATCGCCCCCTTCATGTACGCGACGACGAGCTCAGGGTGCTCCTCGGCCATCACGTCGGTGCAGGTGATGACGGCAGGGCAGTTGGCCATCTGGAGCGTCCAGTTCGGGTAGTGCGAGAGGTCCTCGATGGCCTTGAACTTGCCCGTCGCCTCCTGAAGGTGCTGGAACACCTTGCTCTGCGTGTAGATCGCGTCCACCGTGCCGTTTTCGAGCGAGGTCTCCAGCGGCCGGAACGCCAGGTCGTGCTTGTGGTCCCGCCTGAGCCACAACTCGGACGGGTTGTTCATGTTGACCTGGAGCATCTCCGGCTTGTCGTACCAGTCGTCGGGGTACGGGAACTCGACGATCTCCACGTCGTCCGTGGTCATGCCGTTCATCCGCAACATCAACTCGATGCCCGCGTGCTCCTGGATGCGCCACCAGTCGTTCTTGATGGTGTTCAGGCTCTTCGTGAGCCCGATCTTCTTGCCCTTGAGGTCCGACATCCGGAAGATGTCGTCGCGGGCGCGCACCAGCATGCAGCCGCCCTCGTGGACCTGTGTCGCGCCGAGCAGCCGCGTCCGGCGGATGTCCGCGTGGACGTGGATCGGCGGGTACAGACCACCGAAGCGGACGAGGTTGTCGAGGTTGTGGATGTAGTGCGGATACCAGTTGTTCTCGGGGCGCGAACGGAAGTACGCGTACTCGACGCCGATCTTCTTGAACTCCTCACGCGTCCACCCGAGCTCCTGGTCGACGTTGTTCGCGGAAACCATCGGGCAGTTCGTGAAGTACACCTCGTCCCAACGCAACGGCACTGTGGTGGAGACACGCTCTTGCTCGGCCATGATCGGGGACCCCTTTCGCGACTGTCCCGCGACAGGCGGGAGCGAATATCAACGACCGTAGACATTCAACCGCGGAACGGTCCACGTCCCTAGGGTCTTTGGTCCCGAAGTGGCGTCCTCAGCGAGTGCGGGCAGGCGGATCGGGCGGCGAGGGCCAGGGAGTCGCGCCGAGGCGGCGCAGCGAACGGGCCAGCTCATCGCGCAGCGTGTCGAGAGGCATGTCTTCCAACTCGCCTGCCGCGACGACGTAGTCCTCGAAGATCCGCCACCCGAGCGCCGAGGCCACGACCTGGGCCGCACGGAGGCGAGCAGCACCGGCATCGAGCCCGTAACCGTTCTCGATGGCCTTGGCCATCGCCGTCACCGGGTTGAAGCCAGGGCGTCCCGCGAGCGTCCGACCCGCGATCGCGAGTGCACCCGCGATGCGCGCCCACTTGCCCATCACCGTCTCAGGACCGTGCCCCTGTGCGGACAGGGGGTGGTCGATCACGTCGCGAGCGAGTTGTTCGGACAGGTCGTCGAACACCGCGAAGACGAGCTCCTCGCGAGTCCCGACGTACCGGCGGATGACGGCGATGTCCACGTCGGCCTGGGCTGCGATATCACGCAACGACACAGCGTCGACGCCGTGACACGCGAAGAGCGTGCCCGCCGCGTCGAGCACGGCACGACGTACCTCGTCGGGTCCGACAGGCGCTCCCGGAGGTCGCCGGGGACCGGAGTGACGCCTGCGCAGTTCGCCCTCGCTCACAGCGTGGACGGTACTCGCCGCTCGAACGCGTTCCGGATAACGCCCCGACACGTTCCGAGGAGACCGAAAGTGCTCCTCGCACTCCTTGCGGGAGAAGGCGGCCCGAGTTTCGCGCCGTCCCCCACCCGCGAGGACGGCGCGAATCTTGGCGCGAAACCTCGGTGCCGAGTCCGTCCCGAAGCGGTGATCGTATCGGGCGGGGGTCACCTCGAACAGAACGTGAGTTCCAATGCACTCACAACCGTGTTCACCGTCGTCGGTCGGTGAGTTCGTTGATTGCCGACGGCGTGTCGAGGTCGTCGAACGCCGCGGCGTAACGCTGTGCGAGTGCGAGTGAGACTTCGGGCCGCTGCCAGGTGTCCGAGGCCGCGGTGGCGAGCCAGATCGTGAGGCCGTGCGCAACCGAAGCCCGATAGCGAAGCCACGTCTCCGCACGCGACGGGCGGTCGGTGTCGGGGACATCGAGCGCGGAGCGGTACTCCTCAACCAGATCTCCCTCGCTCGTTCGACGGTCGTCCACCGTCACCGCACCCTGGAGGAAGTAGCCCAGGTCGAGGGAGAAATTGCCTCGACGGAGCACCTGCCAGTCGAGGAACCCGACGTTGTCGTCGGGCAGCACGTAGGTGTTGCCGATGTGCGGGTCGCCGTGGAGCAGCGTCGGTGCGTCGGCGAGGGTAGCGACGAACGACGCCCAAGAGTTGCCTTCGATCTGCTCGCCGGTGAGATCCCGGACGGCGGATGGGATCGTGTCGCCTGCTCGCTCCAGTCCGATGTCGATCCCTCGAGCCATCCCCGTCCAGGCGCGGATCGGCTCGACCCACGCAAGCGCACTCTGTCTGTCCAGACGGTCGCCCCAGTAGGCGCTGTGCAAGCGGGCCAAGCTCCGCACCCCTTTGGCAGCCTGCTCTATCGTCAATGGTTGTGTCGCGTCCCGCGGATCGCCGCCGCGGGCGGTGATGTCCTCCATCACCAAGAGGAAGTCAAGGCTCGACTCATCGACTAACGCCAGGTACACCGCGGGGTGATCGACCGGGAGCGCCACTCCGCTAAGGAATAGGCGTGGCTCGTTGAACACGCCACCCGTGGCTGCGTTGAGCTCGGTGTGGTCAGGATCCGCAGCCTTCAGAAACACAGTGCCCGGGCCCGAACCCCGCGCGGTACGTGAGACCGAGTCGGGCGCGGCGGTTCGTGCCATCGTCCCGTAACAGCAGCTCCACCTCGCGCACCACCGCACCAGGAAATGACGGCGCGAGCGCAGATGTCATCCATGCCGGCGTCACCGCATCCCAATCACCGGGAATACACGGCACCTCGCGCGGGTCGTTGCTCATCCGGATGGGCACCCCGAGTCCTAATTGGCGCCACGACTATGACACGGATAGGCACTGTTGCATTGGCCGGACTGCTGGCCGAGGCAGTGTAGGGACACACGGCGAAACGGAACCCGCAGCCCAGATGCTGCGCGCGCGTTCTTGCGGCCATCAGCAGTTGTTTCCGGCTTGCCGGCGCACGAGGATTGAGCGGAATGGCGACCGCTCCGGCCGGTGTCGTGCTGTACGGCGGGGCAGCTTCGTTCTGCACTTCGGGCTTGCCCGACACATGGATCTTCGCTGATGGCACCTGGACGCCCGTGTGCGGACCGGCGGCGCGCACGCTTCCCCATCTTGCTGCGCTCGGCAGCACCGATCCGTCGCGTCGCGGCGTTTTGCTTGTGGGCGGTCTGACGAGCAGCGGCGACCCGCTCGGTAAGTCGCTCGCACGTACGCGGCAACCCCGAACAACCCGGCCGGTAGGCTCCGGCCCCGTGATTCTCTCCGACCGCTCGATTCGCAAGGCGCTTGCCGACAGCCGCATCGTCATCGACCCGCTCGACGAGGACAACATCCAGCCCTCGTCGGTCGACCTGCACGTCGACCGCTACTTCCGCGTCTTTCGCAACGACACCACGCCGTACATCGATCCGAAGGAGCCGCAGGAAGACCTCACGGAGCTGGTCGAGGTCAACCCGCCGCGTGCGTTCATCCTGCATCCGGGTGAGTTCGTGCTCGGCTCCACCCTCGAGCGGGTCGCGCTCGCCCGACGACCTCGTCGCCCGGCTCGAGGGCAAGTCGAGCCTCGGCCGGCTCGGTCTCCTCATCCACAGCACCGCTGGTTTCGTCGACGCGGGATGGGACGGTCATCTCACCCTCGAGCTCTCCAACGTGGCCACGCTTCCCATTGCGATCTATCCCCGCATGCGGATCGGTCAGATCTCGTTTCTCGAGATGACGACGCCCGCCGACGCGCCGTACGGCAGCACGACCGTGGGATCGAAATACCAGGGCCAACGCGGCCCGACGCCGAGTCGCTACTACCAGAACTTCCGCGAGCCCACCGACGACTGAGCTCCGCCCGGGAGCCGGCGCCCGATCCATCCGTCCAACTCCACCCCTCCCGCATCGTCCGGCGCACACGCCATGGGTCATGCTCTCCGTGGGCGCGGTATTGATCATCGCGGCGGGATGCGGAGCATGGTTGTGGAGGCGTCGTCGGGCGATACGGCCACGAATGGTCGTCTGAGCACCGAAATCCCGGGCGAACCTTCAAGGCGGCCCCACCGCGATTCGATACCAGGGTGATGCTCTGGTGGTTCGCCCTCACAGGTCTCGTCGTCGCGGCGCTCGTGGGCATCCGCGCGTTCCGAATCTGGCGTCGCCGTATCCGGCTGCCTGCAGTGGCCCAGGAGCTCGGTCTCGCCTACGACGTCGACGATCCGTTCGACACGTTGGCGCTGCCTTTCGACGTGCTGCACCGAGGCGAACGCAACGACATCAGCTGCGTCATGCACGGAGAGCTCGCCGGGGTCGAGACCCGGCTCTTCCGCTACGACTTCCTCGAGGGTGCCGGTCACCACTTGCGCGCCTACACGCTTGGTTGCGCGCTCGTATCCCTCTCGGGCCGATGCCCGCCGGTCGCACTCCGCCCGGCGTTCTATTACGGGCGCGTTGACCGAAACGGATCCGGCGTGATCGAGGTTGGCGACGAGGCCTTCCGCCGGCATTTCATCGTGACCGCAGAAGACGCGGACTTCGCCGGCCGCCTCCTCGACCGGGAGACGCAGCAGTGGCTCCTCGCTCTCGAACCGCGCCCGCTCGTCGAGGTGCGCAGCGGACTTCTCCTGGTCGCGATCTCCCTGCCGTCGCCCGAGCGCTGGGCACGTCCGGTGGAGATTGCCCGTGCATTCGCGACGCGCACCGACGCGGCCGTGCTCGGCGAGCGACTGAACTAGAGGCCCGACTCGACGGGCGGCCCGACCGATGCCGGTGACGCGGCCGCGCGCTCGAGCGATTCGAGCAGCACTTCGGCGATGTCTTGCACCTTGACGTCTTCGTCGCGCCCTTCGCCCTTCACGCCGTCGTCCATCATCACGTAGCAGAACGGACACGCGACGGCGATGCGCTCGGCGCCGGTCGCGAGCGCTTCCTGCGTGCGCTCCACGTTGACCTTCTTGCCGGTGGTCTCCTCCATCCACATGCGCGCCCCGCCCGCGCCGCAGCACATGCCGCGCGTGCCGTTGCGCGGCATCTCCACGATGTCGATACCCGCGAGCGAGCCGATGACGTTGCGGGGCGCGAGGTAGACATCGTTGTGCCGGCCCAGATAGCACGAGTCGTGGTACGTGACACGCTCCTCGAGCGACGCGCCGTCGAGCGAGAGCCTGCCATCGGAGATGAGCTCGTTGAGGAACTGCGAGTGGTGGATCACCTCGTAGTGACCCTCGAGCTGCGGGTACTCGTTCTTGAGGGTGTTGAAGCAGTGGGGACACTGCGTGACGATCTTCTTCACGCCCATCGCGTCGAGCGCCTCGATGTTTTGCATGGCGAGCATCTGGAAGATGTACTCGTTGCCCGAGCGTCGCGCCGGGTCGCCGGTGCAGAGCTCGCCGGGCCCGAGGATCGCAAAGTCGATACCGGCGCGCTGCATCAACTTCGCCATCGCCCGACTCGTCTTCTTGTTGCGGTCGTCGAACGATCCCGCGCACCCAACCCAGTACAGGTACTCGTGCTCGAGTGGACCGGAACCGTCGATGATGTCGACGCCCTCGAGGCTTGCCGCCCAGTCGCCGCGCTCGCCCTGATTCATCCCGTACACGTTGGAGGAGTTCTCCATCGCCCGGTAGGTGTTGCCGAGCTCGACCGGGAAGTTGCTCTCCATCAACGAGAGGTAGCGCCGCATGTCGAGGATCTTGTCGAGGATCTCGATGTTGACCGGGCAGATCTCGTCGCATGCCTTGCACGACGTGCACGCCCACAGCTCCTCGGGGGTGACCCGCTCGAACAGCGAATCGGCTCCCACCGTGATGTCGGGTTGCACGCCGACCGGGGGCGAGACGGCGGGCGTACCCGTCGCATCCATCACCTCGCCGACCTTCAACACGATCTCGCGCGGATCGAGCGGCTTGCCGGTCGCGTGTGCGGGGCACACCGACGTGCACCTCCCGCAGATCGTGCACGCGTCGGTGTCGAACAGCTGCTTCCACGTAAAGTCTTCGACGGTCGACGCGCCAAACGTCTCGAGCTCCGTCTCCAGCAGGTTTGGCATCGGCTTCATCGCACCCTTGGGCCGATCCTTGTCGCCGAGGTACATGTTCATCGGCGAGGTGATCATGTGGCGCAGCTTCGTGGTCGGGAGGATCACGAGGAACGCCACGAACGCTGCGAAGTGCACGCCCCAACTCCAACGGTGCGCGTCGCGCAGCGTGCCGAGCGCCCAGCCGTCGAACAGGCTCGAGATCGGATAGCCGACCACCGACCACCTCTCGAACGCGGGGCGCCCGATCAGCGCGATTCGCAGCGCCTCGGTGACGAAGCCCGTGACTCCGATCACGAGAAAGGTGCCGAGGATCACGGCGTCTTCCGGCTTTGTCTTGATGCGAATCCGGTACGGCCGTTGGATGTAGCGACGGGCGAGCGCCCACAGGATGCCCACCACGAAGACCACGCCGAAGATGTCGGCCACCGCGGAGTACGCCTGGTACGTGTGGCCGTGAAGGAACTTCAGCGACTCCGGCAGCTGGTGGTCGGTCTCGAGGATGACGGTCGCGATGAACAGCACGAGAAAGCCGAAGTAGATGAACGAGTGCATGACGCCGGCGGCCGGGTCTCGTAGCAGCGTCTGCATCCACACGCCCGAGCGGAAGTCGCGCATGCGCCGCTCGGCGTTCTTCTTCGTGGTGCGTCGATCGTCGGGCGCGCCGCGCTCGTAGTTCCGCACGCGCTGCGACACGAGCCACGCGCACACGAACAGCATCGTGGCGGCCGTCGCGTAGAACGCCCAGTAGAGCGGGTCGGGCACGTTGACGAACGAGGGCCGTGCGATGCGGGAGGTGTCTTCCCACCCGGTGACTCGAGGGGCCACCCCTGACGCGATCGTGACGAGCGCGACGAGCACGCCGAAGGCGAGAACCAGCTCGTGCGGCTTGGGTCGACGCATGAACAAGAACTTATCGTGGCGTCAGCACACGGAACCGCTCGTGTTACTGCACCGGTTTCTCGTCGGCAGCGCGAAGGCGGCGTGCCAGGCCGGCGAGCAACTTCTTCGAGAAACCGGGAACCTCGTCGATGATCGCGGCGAACTCGCGTTGGCCGAGCACGACGAGCTCCATCGGGGTGTCGGCCGTCACGGTCGCGTTGCGCGGCGCCCTGTCGAGCAGCGCCAGATCGCCGAAGAAGTCGCCCGGGCCGAGCGTTGCCACTTTGCGGCCCCGCCGGGTCACGCGGGCCTTCCCCGAGATGATCACGAAGAACTCGGCGCCCGTGGCACCCTCGCTCACGAGCACCTTGCCGGCATCGACCCTGACGTCCTCGCCGCGACGGGCCACAAGCGCCAGGTCTTTCTGAGAGCAGGCGCTGAACAGGGGCACTTCGGCGAGGTGCCTGGCAAACGTGTCCCTGCGATGCATGCGGGGAATCTACCCACTTTGTCAAGGCCGCGCCGAAGCCGCCGAGGCCCTGGGAATGAAAGGGGCCGGGCCAAAGTTGATAGCATTACGCTCAAGCTAATGGCTTGGGTCGCCAACAAGCCCGAACAACCCCATCTTTCCAACTACGGAGGCTGTCCATGTCCAAGGCCGTCGGCATCGACCTCGGCACCACCAACTCGGTCGTCTCGGTCCTCGAGGCGGGCGAGCCTGTCGTCATCCCCAACGCAGAAGGCTCCCGCACCACGCCCTCGGTCGTCGCGTTCTCCAAGACGGGCGAGGTGCTCGTCGGTGAGGTCGCCAAGCGTCAGGCGATCACCAACCCCGACCGCACGATCCGTTCCGTGAAGCGCCACATGGGCACCAACTGGAACGTCGACATCGACGGCAAGGCGTACAACGCGCAGGAGATCTCCGCCCGGATCCTCCAGAAGCTCAAGCGCGACGCGGAGGCGTATCTCGGCGAAACCGTCACCCAGGCCGTGATCACCACGCCCGCGTACTTCGGCGACGCCGAGCGCCAGGCGACCCAGGAAGCCGGCCAGATCGCCGGCCTCGAGGTCTTGCGCATCATCAACGAGCCGACCGCCGCCGCGCTCGCCTACGGGCTCGACAAGGAGCACGACCAGACGATCCTCGTGTTCGACCTCGGTGGGGGAACGTTCGACGTATCGATCCTCGAGATCGGCGAGGGTGTTTTCGAGGTCAAGTCGACCGCTGGTAACACCCACCTCGGTGGCGACGACTGGGACCAGCGGGTCATCGACTGGATGGTCTCCGAGTTCAAGAACGCGCACGGCGTCGACCTCGCGGCCGACAAGATGGCGACGCAGCGGCTCAAGGAAGCCGCCGAGAAGGCGAAGGTCGAGCTCTCGTCGTTGCAGGAAACCACGATCAACCTGCCGTTCATCACGGCGACGAGCGAGGGTCCCCTGCACCTCGAGCTCACGCTGTCGCGTGCCAAGTTCCAGGAGCTGAGCGCCGACTTGCTCGAGTCGTGCCGCGGTCCGTTCGAGCAGGCGATTCGTGACGCGGGGCTCGACAAGAGCCAGATCGAGCACGTCGTGCTGGTCGGCGGTTCCACGCGTATGCCTGCCGTGGTCGATCTCGTGCAGGAGCTCACCGGCAAGGAAGCGCAGAAGGGCGTCAACCCCGACGAGGCGGTCGCGATCGGTGCCTCGATCCAGGCCGGCGTGCTCAAGGGCGACGTGAAAGACATTCTCCTGCTCGACGTCACGCCGCTGTCGCTCGGCATCGAGACCAAGGGTCAGATCATGACCAAGCTCATCGAGCGCAACACCACGATCCCCACGAAGCGTTCGGAGGTCTTCACAACCGCCGACGACAGCCAGCCGAGTGTGGAGATCAAGGTCTTGCAGGGTGAGAGCGACATGGCGTACCGCAACAAGACGCTCGGTACCTTCCAGCTCGTCGGTATCCCGCCCGCGCCGCGTGGCGTGCCGCAGATCGAAGTCGCGTTCGACATCGATGCCAACGGCATCGTGCACGTGTCGGCGAAGGATCTCGGCACCGGCAAGGAGCAGCAGATGACCATCACGGGTGGCACCGCGCTATCGAAGGAAGAGATCGACCGGATGATGAAGGAGGCCGAGGCCCACGCGGAGGAGGATCGCCAACGTCGCGAGGAGGCCGAGGTGCGCAACAACGCCGACTCCCTCGTCTTCCAGACCGAGAAGCTCCTGAAAGAGCAAGCCGAGAAGGTCTCCGACGACGATCGCCAGAAGATCGAGTCGGCGCTGAAGGAATTGAAGGACGCGCTGGCCGGCACCGATGTCGACGCGGTCAAGCGTGCGCACGAGGCGCTCATCGCGGCGAGCCAGGAGTTCGCGCAGCGGCTCTACCAGGACGCGGCCCAGGCGCAGAACGCCGAGGCAGCCGGCGGGGACGCCGGCGGCGCCGGACCCAACGCGGGTGGTGGTGCAAGCGTGCCTTCCGACGATGAGGTGGCCGACGCCGAGATCGTCGACGACGACGAGCAGAGCGCATGAGCGAAGAGGACCACGAGCTCGACGTCGAGGCCGACGAGATGCCCGACGTCGCTGCAGCCGCGGTCGAGGCCGACATCGAGCATCTGCAGACCGAACGCGACCAGTACCTGGAGACTGCGAAGCAGCTGCAAGCCGACTTCGAGAACTACCGCAAGCGCATGGGCCACGAGCAGACCGCGCAAATTGGACGAGCCAACGAATCGTTGCTCGAGCAGCTGTTGCCCGTGCTCGACTCGTTCGAGCTCGCGCTCGGCAGCCTCGAAGGCAAGAGCGACGAAGTCGCGCACGTACGCAAGGGCGTCGAGCTCGTGTTCGCGGAGCTACTCGCGGTGCTCGAGCGGGCGGGCATCGAGCGCATCGACGCGCTGGGCGAGCCGTTCGACCCCAACCTGCACGAGGCCGTCGCGCAGGTCGATGCAAAAGGTGATGAAGCCCACTCCCAGCCAGTGGTGGCCGACATCATGCGCACGGGATACCGGTTGAAGGGCAGGGTGCTGCGTCCCGCGATGGTCAAGGTCGCCAAGTGAATGCCGGCCCGATCGCCGAGATGAAAGCAGCGTGACCAGTGACTCCGCAGAGAGAGTGGTTCGAGAAGGACTACTACGAAGCGCTCGGTGTGAGCCCGTCGGCCACCGAGAAGGAGATCACGCGCGCCTACCGAAAGCTCGCGAAGCAGTTCCATCCGGATGCGAACCAGGGCAACGCGCAGGCTGAGGAGCGGTTCAAAGACGTCTCGGCTGCCTACGACGTGCTCGATGACGCCGCGAAGCGTAAGGAATACGACGAGGTCCGCCAAATGGTGGCCTCCGGTGTGGGTGGTCCCGGCTTCGGACCCGGTGGACCCGGTGGACCCGGTGGGTTCCGTGGCTTCGACGGCGCGACGACCTTCGACTTCGGCGCCGGCGGCGCGGGTGGCGAAGGCGGTCTCGGCGACTTCTTGGGCGGACTGTTCGGGCGCGGCGGCGCGAGCGGACCGCGACGCGGCGGGGCGCGCGCTCCCGGACCCCGTCGCGGCGCAAACCTCGAGACGGAGCTGCACCTCGACTTTCTCGACGCGGTGCACGGTGTCACGACGACGGTCAGCTTCACTGCCGAGGCGGTGTGCTCACTGTGTAGTGGCTCGGGTGCCAAGCCGGGCACGTTGCCCACGACGTGTGCGACGTGCGGAGGGTCGGGCGCGGTGGCCGTCGATCAGGGGCCGTTCTCGTTCTCCGAGGTGTGTCCGACGTGTGGCGGGCGCGGGCAGGTGATTCAGGAGCCGTGCCCGCAGTGTCACGGCCGTGGCGTCGAGGTGCGCACCCGCGACGTGAAGGTGCGCATCCCCGCGGGTGTGGACGACGGGCAACGGATCCGGGTGAAAGGCCGTGGCGCGGCGGGTCGCAACGGTGGACCGCCCGGCGATCTCTACGTCGTCGTGCACGTGCGTCCGCATCCGATCTTCGGTCGCCAGGCGAAGAACCTGACGGTGCGGGTGCCGGTGACGTTCGCAGAGGCGGCGCTGGGCGCGCAGGTCAAGGTCCCGACGCTCACCGAGCCGGTCACCGTGAAGGTGCCGCCCGGTACGCAGAGCGGCAAGACGGTGCGGGTGCGCAAGCGCGGCATCGCGCCGGCCAAGGGCGAGCCCGGCGCCCTGCTGGTGACGTTCGATGTCGCCGTGCCCGCACATCTGAACGCCGACGAACGCAAGGCGGTCGAGGCGCTGAGCGAGACGCTCACCGCCAACCCGCGCGAGCACTTGGGGGTGTGAGCGATGGCAGGCACCACGAACGACGAGCGGGCGGTGTACATCATCTCGGTCGCGGCCGAGCTGGCGGGAGTTCATCCGCAGACCTTGCGTATCTACGAACGGAAGGGGCTCATCGAGCCGCAGCGCACGGAGGGGCGAAGCCGCCGCTACTCGGAGCGCGACATCGCGTTGTTGCAGCGGATCCAAGAGCTGACGGCCGACGGGATGAGCCTCGCCGGGGTCAAGCTCGTGCTGGAGCTCGAGGCGCGCCTCGACGACGCGCGGCGCGAGAACGCGGCGCTTCGCGAGGAGCTCGGGCTCTTGCATCGGCGCTACCGGCGCGACCTGGTGCCGCTGTCGGTCGTGCGCACGGCGCGGAGGGGCAGATGACCCGCGCGCCGGAAGCAGGAACCTTGCTTGCCGTAGCCCCCACGTCCTGCCTCCTGCGGCAGGCTCTCCGTGGGAGGTCCCATGGCGCTTGATCCCAACAAGTTCACTCGCAAGACCACCGAGGCGCTGAACGCGGCCCAGCTCCTCGCGCGCGATCGAAATCACGCTCAGGTCGCACCCGAGCACTTGCTCGCTGCGCTGCTGAGCCAACCCGAGGGCGTGGTGCTCCCGGTCCTCGAGCGGCTCGGTCTTGCGCCCAAGACGCTGCTCGACCGTGTCGACGAGGCGCTCGGGCGCCTGCCGCAGGTGTACGGGTCGACGACACAGCAGGCCGCGCTCGCTCCCGAGACATACCGGATCCTCGAAGCCGCCGACAGCCAGCGCGTCGATCTTGGTGACGACTATCTCTCGACCGAGCATCTGCTGCTCGCGATGAGCGAGGTGACGGGTGGCGTCGGCGACCTCGTGCGCGGGCTCGGTATCACCCACGAGGCGGTGCTCGACGCGCTGAAGTCGGTGCGCGGCTCGCACCGGGTCACGAGCGAGAACCCCGAGGAGCAGTACCAGGCGCTCGAGCGCTTTGGCCGCGATCTCACCGAGGACGCGCGCAACGGCAAGCTCGATCCGGTCATCGGCCGCGACGAGGAGATCCGGCGCGTCATCCAGGTGTTGTCGCGGCGGACCAAGAACAACCCGGTGCTCATCGGAGAGCCGGGTGTCGGCAAGACCGCGATCGCGGAGGGCCTTGCGCGCCGCATCGTCGAGGGTGACGTGCCCGAGGGGCTTCGCAACAAGCGGCTCATCTCGCTCGACATCGGCGCGCTCGTTGCCGGCGCGAAGTACCGCGGCGAGTTCGAGGAGCGGTTCAAGGCCGTCCTCAAGGAGATCGCCGACGCCGAGGGTGAGGTCATCACGTTTCTCGACGAGCTGCACACGATCGTCGGTGCGGGCGGTGCGGAGGGCGCGGTCGACGCCGGCAACATGATCAAGCCGATGCTGGCGCGCGGCGAGCTCCGCTTGATCGGTGCGACGACGCTCGACGAGTACCGCAAGTACATCGAGAAGGATGCGGCGCTCGAGCGCCGCTTCCAGCAGGTGTTCGTCGGCGAGCCGTCAGTTGACGACACCGTCGCGATCTTGCGGGGGCTCAAGGAGCGCTACGAGGTGCACCACGGCGTGCGCATCCAGGATGCCGCGCTCGTCGCGGCCGCGATTCTCTCGCATCGCTACATCACCGGCCGCCAGCTGCCTGACAAGGCGATCGACCTGGTCGACGAGGCTGCATCACGGCTGCGCATCGAGATCGACTCGATGCCGTTCGAGATCGACGTGGTCGAGCGACGCATCCGCCAGCTCGAGATCGAGAAGGCGGCGCTCGCCAACGAGACCGACGACGTGTCGAAGCAGCGGCTGGCCGCCCTCGACGAAGAGCTCGCGAGTCTCGCCGAGGACCGCGACGGAATGGTCGCGCACTGGCAGGCCGAAAAGGACGCCATCAGCGAGATTCGCGACTTGAAGGAACGCCTCGAGACGGCCCGCAACGAGGCGGAGCGAGCCGAACGCGAAGGTGACCTCGAGCGCGCCGCGGCGTTGCGCTACGGCACCATGCGCGAAGTCGAGCAGGAGATCGAGGTCAGGACCGCGCGGCTCAACGAGCTCCAGGCCGACCAGCAGATGCTGAAGGAAGAGGTCGACGAGGAAGACATCGCCGAGATCGTGGCCAAGTGGACCGGCGTCCCCGTCTCCCGACTCATGGAAGGCGAGATGGCCAAGCTCGTCCGCATGGAAGAGGTGCTGCACGAGCGGGTCATCGGTCAGGACGATGCGGTGACCGCGGTCGCCAACGCGATCCGTCGGTCCCGTGTCGGGCTCTCCGATCCCAACCGACCGACGGGCTCGTTCCTGTTTCTCGGGCCGACGGGTGTCGGCAAGACCGAGCTGGCTCGTTCACTCGCCGATTTTCTCTTCGACGACGAGCGCGCCATGGTGCGCATCGACATGTCGGAGTACATGGAAAAGCATTCGGTGTCGCGTCTCGTCGGCGCGCCCCCGGTTACGTCGGCTACGAGGAAGGTGGTCAGCTCACCGAAGCCGTCCGCCGGCGCCCCTATGCAGTGGTGCTGCTCGACGAGATCGAGAAGGCACACGCTGACGTGTTCAACGTGCTGTTGCAGCTCATGGACGACGGTCGACTCACCGACGGTCAAGGTCGCACCGTCGACTTCACCAACACCGTGCTCATCATGACGAGCAATCTCGGAGGCGGCGTCGACGAGGCGGCGGTCATGACGGCGGTGCACGCGCACTTCAAGCCCGAGTTCATCAACCGCATCGACGAGATCGTGGTGTTCCACCGCCTCGACGAGCGTCACATCGAGCAGATCGTCGAGATTCAGGTCGCGCAGCTGCGAGCGCGCCTCGCGGAGCGCAACCTCGGCCTCGACCTGACCGAAGCGGCGCGGGCATACGTGGCTCGCACCGGATACGACCCCGATTTCGGTGCCCGCCCGCTCAAGCGCGTGCTGCAGCGCGAGGTCGCGGACCCGATCGCGTTGGCGCTCCTCCAGGGCGAGTATCACGACGGTGACGTCATCGAGGTCGATGCGTCAGCCGACGGCCTCGTTTTCGGCCGTCGTTCCTCGGTCAGCGTCTGACCCGGCAGAATCGCCGGCGGGCGGACCCGAGGCGATCGACTACGATTTCCTCGACGTGATCGCTTTCGCGACCGTTTCGGTTCACGGCCCCGCACGGGGCGAGCCCCTTCCGAACATTCCTGACATTCAGATGCTTTGGAGACGCGCGTGCCGGGCACGGTGATCGTCGGCACCCAGTGGGGCGACGAGGGCAAAGGTCGGTTCACCGATTATCTCGCGCGCGACAGCGACGTGGTCGTGCGCTACCAGGGCGGGCACAACGCCGGCCATACCATCGTGGTCGACGGTGAGGTCTTCGCGCTGCAGCTCGCACCCAGCGGCATTCTGTACAGCCACGTGACGCCGGTGATCGGCAACGGCGTCGTGGTCGACCCTGCTGTGCTCCTCGCCGAGCTCGACATGCTCGAAGGCAAGGGCATCGACACGAGCCGGTTGCGTGTCTCGGGCAACGCCCACTTGATCATGCCGTACCACCAGGAGCTCGATCGCGTGACCGAGCGCTTCTTGGGCAGGAACAAGCTCGGCACGACCAAGCGCGGCATCGGTCCGGCGTACGCCGACAAGGCACTGCGCGTCGGCTTGCGGGTGCAGGACCTGCTCGACCCGAAGATCTTCCGCCAGAAGCTCGAGCTCGCGCTCAGGGAGAAGAACGGCGTGCTCGCCAAGGTCTACAACCGGCTCCCGCTCGACGGCGACCAGATTGCCGAGGAGTACCTCGCGATGGTGCCGCGCCTCGAGCCGCTGATTGACGACACCGTGCATCTCGTGCACGAGGCGCTCGACGCCGGCCGGCGGGTGCTCTTCGAGGGCGCACAGGCCACCTACCTGGATCTCGATCACGGCACGTATCCCTTCGTCACCTCCAGCAACCCGATCGCAGGTGGCGTCGGCACCGGCGCAGGTGTGGGCCGCGCGCGATCGACCGCGTCGTCGGCGTGACCAAGGCGTACCTCACGCGGGTCGGCGCCGGGCCGTTCCCGACCGAGCTGCACGAGGGCGACGCCATCGGTGATCTCCTCGTGGAGCGCGGCGGAGAGTTCGGCACCAACACCGGTCGACGGCGCCGGCCGGGTTGGCTCGACGCGGTGATGTTGCGCCACGCGGTACGGCTCAACACGCTGTCCGAGATCGCGCTCACGAAGCTCGATGTGCTCGCGCCGCTCGAGGAGATCAAGATCTGCGTCGCCTATGAAGACGATGCCGGCACGCGGTACGACCACGTGCCGTATCACCAGTCGGTGCTGCACAAGGTGCGTCCGATCTACGAGACGTTGCCCGGCTGGGGCACCGAGATCGACGACGTGAGCGACATCGAAGACCTCCCGGTTGCGGCGCGCGACTACATGGAGCTCATCGAGCGGCTCGCGGGTGTGCCGATCAGCTTCGTTTCGGTCGGTCCGGGACGCGAGCAGACCGTCGTGCTGTCGCGCGCGGCCTAGCAGTCGTGCCGCGCGCTGGTCGTCGGGTCGGGCGGTCGCGAGCACGCCCTGGCCTGGGGCTTGTCCCGGTCGGCCACAGTCGACGAGGTGATGAGCGCACCCGGCAACCCCGGGATGGCGGCGCTTGGCGAGTGCAGACAGCTCGACGTCGGCGATCCGATCGCGGTGGCCGACCTGGCTGAGCTGATCGACGCCGATCTCGTCATCGTGGGCCCCGAGGCGCCGCTCGTGGCCGGCGCTGTCGACGCGATCGAGTCTCGCGGCCGGCTCGCGTTCGGCCCGCGCGCCTCGCGGCGCGCCTCGAAGGATCGAAGGCGTGGATGAAGGAGGTGTTGCGTGACGCGGGCGTGCCCACGGCACGCCATGCGACGTTCAGCAGCGACGCCGAGTCTGCCGCGCTCGCGTTCCTCGAGACGCTTCCCGGCTTGTACGTCGTCAAGACCGACGGGCTGGCTGCCGGCAAAGGTGTCGTGGTCACCGAGTCGATCGCAGAAGCGCGCGACGCGGTCCGCAGCTACCTCTCGGGGGACGCGTTTGGCGATGCCGGCCGCACGCTCGTGATCGAGGAAGGTCTCACCGGACCGGAGATCTCGCTGCTCGTGTTGTGTGACGGGTCACTCGACGGCATGCCGATGGCACCGGCGCAGGACTTCAAGCGCATCGGCGAGCGCGACGAAGGGCCCAACACCGGCGGCATGGGCGCGTACTCGCCGGTGCCGTTCGCCGATGCGTCGCTCGTCGACGAGGTGATGGAGCTCGCGATCAGGCCCACGCTCGCCCACCTCGCGGCACTCGGCATCGCGTATCAAGGAGTGCTGTACGCCGGGCTCATGCTCACCCCTGAAGGGCCGAAGGTGCTCGAGTACAACGTGCGTTTCGGCGACCCCGAATGCCAAGTCGTCATTCCCCGGGTTGCTGGCGATCTCGGGCCGCACTTGCTCGAGGCGGCGGCGGGAACCCTCGCGGCTCCAGTGCGCTTCACCGACGAGGCGTGCGTCACCGTCGTGCTCGCGGCCGCGGGGTATCCCGAGTCACCGCGTCGGGGCGACCCGATCGAGGGCATTGACGTGGCAGGCGCGATCGAGGGCGTGGAGGTGTTCCACGCCGGCACCACGATCAACGTCGACGGCCGCCTCGTCACGGCGGGTGGCCGGGTGCTCGACGTGACGGCGACGGGTTCGACGCTCTCTGAGGCGCGCGCTCGCGCCTACAAGGCGGTGGAGCAGATCCAGTGGCCGGGCATGCAATACCGCCGTGACATCGCGGCGGCGGGGTGAGCTGGTGAACCGGTGAGGGGTGAAGACGCAGCTAGAGGCTCATCACTCGGCGCGGCCGGTGCGCAGTCGTGCGGACGCCGGCGGCCACCAGTGCACAGTCGATGCAGCGGAGCGGCTTGTTGCGTCTCGCGCGGGGCACTAGGCAGTTCGCGCAGAACGCCTGCCCACAGTCGTGGCAGGTGTCGATGGCCCGTTCGTAGTAATGCTTCGTGCAGGTTTCGATCACGCCAGGCCCCTCCTATCGCCCTTCCTCGCCACGTAATGTGTCGTCTGGAGGAAGCATCAACTTGATAGGTCGATATACCTATTCGTCGATGGCGGGCGTCTTTTCCGACGAGACGCGGTACGCCACATGGCTGGAAGTCGAGATCCTGGCCGTCGAGGCCTGGGCGAAGCTCGGAGTCGTCCCGGCGGCCGACGCGGCGGCCATCCGCGATCGGGCTTCGGTCGATGCCGCCGCCGTCGAGGAGCGGGAGCAGGTCACCGAGCACGACGTGGCGGCCTTCGTCGACGTGGTGCAGGAGCGAGTCGGTGAGCCGGTTGGCGCCTGGGTGCACTACGGCCTCACGTCGAGCGACGTCGTCGATACGGCCCTCTCGGTCACGCTCACCCGGGCGGCAGACCTGCTGCTCGACGCCGCCGCCGGGCTCGAGCACGCGATCACGGTCAAGGCCCACCAGTACCGCGACATTCCGATGGTCGGGCGCACCCACGGCGTTCATGCGGAGCCGACGACGTTCGGGATGAAGCTCGCCCTCTGGGCGATGCAACTCCGGCGGGACAGAGAGCGCCTGTTGCGGGCCCGGCGCACGGTGGCGGTCGGCAAGCTGTCGGGCGCGGTGGGCACGTATTCCAACGTCGATCCCGCGGTGGAGGCATTTGTCTGCGAGCGGCTCGGTCTTGCACCGGCACCCGCGACGCAGGTGCTGGCCCGCGACCGGCACGCCGAGTATCTCTACGCCTGCGCCTCGGTTGCCGCGTCCATCGAGTCGTTCGCATTGGAGATCCGCCTGCTCCAGCAGACCGAGTTCCGCGAAGTCGAAGAGCCCTTCCGCGAGGGCTCGCAGAAGGGTTCGAGCGCGATGCCCCACAAGCGCAACCCCGTCAAGTGCGAGCAGCTCTGCGGGCTCGCGCGTGTGGTGCGTGCCAATGTGCAAGCCGGGCTCGAAAATGTCGCGTTGTGGCACGAGCGCGACATCAGCCATTCATCGGTCGAGCGGATCGTGCTCGCGGACTCGTCGACCCTCGCGCACTATGTCCTGATGAAGTTCCGCGAGATCGTCGAGGGCATGCATGTGTACCCGCAGCGGATGTTGGAAAACCTGGAGGCGTCGTATGGCCTCGTCTTCAGTCAGTCGGTGTTGCTCGCGCTCGTCGAAAGCGGGATCTCGCGCGACGCCTCGTACCGCATCGTCCAGCGAAACGCGATGATGACCTGGGACGCGCGGCGGCCCTTTGTCGACGTGCTGCGCGACGACGCCGAGGTGCGCGCCGCGCTCTCCGACGACCGGCTCCGGCAGTGCTTCGATCTCAGCCGCACGCTCACCGCGGTCGGACGCACATTCGACGCGCTCGATGCGGTGCACGCCGCGCCGCTCGCGCCTGATCCCGCCGCATGAGCCTGCCTGCGCTGCCGCACCTGTATCGCGGCAAGGTCCGCGATCTGTACGAGGTCGGTCACGACCGGCTCCTCATCGTTGCCTCCGATCGCATCTCGGCGTTCGACGTGGTCATCGACGAACCGATTCCCGACAAGGGCCGCGTGCTCACGGCGCTGTCGACCTTCTGGTTCGAGGCGACCGCGCACCTGGCCGGCAACCACCTGGTGTCGTCGGATCCCACCGATTTCCCCGAGACCGCCGGGCGAGACGTTGCCGGCCGTTCGATGCTCGTGCGGGTGACACGACCCGTGCGGCTCGAGTGCATCGTGCGGGGGTACCTCTTCGGATCGGCGTGGTCCGAGTACGAGGCGAATGGCACGGTGAACGGTGCGCGGCTGCCGGCCGCGCTCCGCCAGGCCGAGCGGCTGCCCGAGCCGATCTTCACGCCCACCACCAAGGCCGACGAAGGTCACGATGTGCCGCTCACGCGCGACGAGGGCATTGCGCTGGTCGGACTTGACCGCTACCGGCGCATGGAGCAGCTGTCGATCGCGCTGTATCGGTTCGGGGCCGAGCACGCGGCCGCCCGAGGCGTCCTGCTCGCCGACACCAAGTTCGAGTTCGGTGAGATCGACGACGAGCTGCTGTTGATCGACGAGCTCATGACACCCGACTCGTCGCGGTACTGGCCCGCCGACGAGTACGTGATCGGCACCTCGCCACCGTCGTTCGACAAGCAGTACGTCCGCGACTTCCTGGCTGCATCGGGCTGGAACCGTGTTCCCCCCGCGCCGCACCTGCCCGAAGCCGTCGTCCAGGGCACGCGCGCCCGTTATGTCGAGGGGTACGAAGCCGTCACCGGTCGGAGCTTCGACGAGTGGTATGGGCTCGGAGACTGAATGCGCACCGTAGGATCGACCTGATGCGTTACGAGGCTCGAATCGAGATCGGTCATCTGCCCGGCATCCTCGATCCGCAAGGCGCCGAGGTCGAGCGCGCGCTTCCCGCTCTCGGATACGACAACGTGTCGGAAGTGCGAGTGGGCAAGAGCATTCGGCTCTTCGTCGAAGCGCCCGACGAGCACGCGGCGCGGGTGCAGCTCGAGGATATGTGTAGCCGGCTGCTCGCGAATCCCGTTCTCGAGCACTTCCTGATCGAGCTCGCAGAGGCCGGCGCGCTCTCACCGCAACCATGAGCGCGCACGTCGGCATCGTGGTGTTTCCCGGCACCAACTGCGAGCTCGACGTCGCCTGGGCGCTCGAGCGGCTCGGCGGCGTCCCCAGGATGGTGTGGCACGGTGAGCAACACCTCGACGGTATCGATGCCGTGGTCGTGCCCGGTGGCTTCGCGCACGGCGACTATCTGCGCACCGGTGCGATCGCGCGCTTCTCGCCGGTCATGAGCGCCGTCGCCGAATTCGCGGCGGCGGGCGGCCCGGTGGTCGGGATCTGCAACGGCTTCCAGGTGTTGACCGAGGCCGGCCTGCTTCCCGGGGCGCTGCAGAAGAACTCCGGTTTGAAGTTCTGTTGCGAGACGGTGGAGTGTCGAGTCGAGACCGACGCGAGTGTGTTGACCGGGCTTGCCACTCCGGGCACGATCCTCCGCCTCCCGATCAATCATTTCGAGGGCAATTACGTCTGCGATCCCACGACCTTGCTGCGCCTCGAGACCGAAAAGTGCGTCGTGTTGCGGTATGTGCGGAACCCGAATGGAAGTCTCGATGACATTGCCGCCATCTGCAACGAGGCCCGCAATGTGGTGGGCCTGATGCCCCATCCGGAGCGGGCGTCGGAGTCGGTGTTGGGCTCCGAGGACGGCATTGTGCTGCTGCGGTCGCTGCTTGCTGCTGCGACCGATCGGAGGACGGTGCTCGCCGGTTAGCCTGCGGCGCCGCGCGAGATCCCGGCGCGTTTCAACACGTCGGCGCTCACGCCGACTTCACGCCAGGCGCCGTAGGTGATGCCCTTGCGCTTCGAGTAGCCCTTGGCCACGTCCACAAACGCTTTCTCCAACGCGGAGAGGTCGACCTTTGTGTCGAGCTGCTCGGCCTCGCGCTGCAGGTTGATGCGCTCCTGCACGAGCTCCAGCTTCTTCAGACCGGTTGCCTCGGACAGTGAGGTGTCGATCGCGGCAAGTCGCTTCTTGATCGAATCCGGGGTGCGCTTCCGGCCGCGCTTGGGCCGGTTCTTGTTGAGCGCGTCGAGGTAATTACGGATCACACGACTTTGCTCCCTGCCTGCGGCGAGGGCTTCCTTGTGGGCAGCCGTGAGGGCAGGTTGCTTCTTTGACTTCGCCATGCAGCGTCCTCCAAAATTGCCGGTATTCGAAAAGAGCTATTCTCGGTCTGCCTCAGTTTGTAGCACGGGTCGAATTCATCCCGCAGGCGCCCACCTCCATTCTTGCGTCAGCAGCCGGGATGTCACCCCGGTTTGCGACGCAAGAATGGGTTCCATCACGCGCAGGTGGCGTGCGACGGTGCCGTAGCCTGCAAACTGATGCCATCGCTTCACCGTCAGCTCGGGCTCACTGATGACGAGCACCGCGCCATTCTCGAGCTCCTGGGGCGCGAGCCAACCGAGTTGGAGCTCGCGATGTACGCGGTGATGTGGTCGGAGCACTGCTCGTACAAGTCGTCGCGTACCTTGCTGCGTCGTTTCCCAACCGAGGCTCCCTGGGTGATGGTGGGCCCGGGTGAGGGCGCGGGTGTGATCGACGTCGGCGACGACCTCGCGGTCGCGGTGCGCATCGAGAGTCATAACCATCCGTCCGCGGTCGAGCCGTACCAAGGCGCGGCGACGGGCGTCGGCGGCATCATTCGCGACATCTTCTCGATGGGCGCGCGACCGATCGCCTTGATGGATCCGTTGCGGTTCGGGTCACTCGACGACGCCCGCACGCGTTACCTGTTCGAGGGAGTCGTCTCGGGGATCAGCGCCTATGGCAACGCAGTGGGCGTCCCGACCGTAGGCGGCGAAGTCGTGTTCGACGACGGTTATCGCGACAACCCGCTGGTCAATGTGTTCTGTCTCGGGCTGCTCCCGCACGATCGTCTCGTGCTGGCGCGCGCCGAGGGCACCGGCAACCTCGCGGTGCTGCTCGGCGCGTCGACCGGGCGCGACGGCATCGGCGGCGCCAGCGTGCTGGCATCGGCCGGGTTCGACGAGGGCTCCGAGCACAAGCGGCCTTCGGTGCAGGTCGGCGATCCGTTCGAGGAGAAGAAGTTGATCGAAGCGTGCCTCGCGCTGCTCGAGGCCGGCCTCGCCGTCGGCATCCAAGACCTCGGTGCCGCGGGCCTGGCGTGCGCGGCGTCGGAGACCGCCGCGAAGACGGGTGCCGGAATGGATGTCGACATCGCGCGCGTCGCGGCGCGAGAACCGCACATGACACCCGTCGAGATCATGACCTCGGAGAGCCAGGAGCGGATGCTGGCGATCGTGACGCCCGACGATCTCGACGAAGTGCTCGCGCTGTGCGAGCGATGGGAGATCCGAGCCACCGTCGTCGGTCGGGTCACCGATACGGGCCGCTTTCGCGTGTACGACGGTGTGTTCGACGCGCCCGACGACTCCCACAGCGCCGTTTCGCTCGCCGACGTGCCCGTCGGAAGTCTCGGCGACGGTCCGCTCTATGACCGGCCCCGAGCACGTCCCGCGACACTCGACGCGCGTCAAGCGGCGGATCCGGCGCCGGTGCTCAGCGCCCGTTTCCCCGCCGGCACCGATCTGTCGGCGAGTTGCTGGAGCTGCTCGCGTCGCCGACGGTCGGCGACAAGTCGTGGGTGTGGCGCCAGTACGACCATCAGCTCTTCCTCAACACGGTCACCCCGCCGGGCAACGACGCAGCGGTGCTGCGACTCAAAGGCGTTCGAGCGCGCGCTTGCTCTGAGCACCGACGGCAACGCGCGTTTCGCGCGCTCGACCCGCTCGTGGGTGGTCGACTCGCGGTGCTCGAGGCGGCGCGCAACGTCGCGTGCGCCGGTGCCCGACCGCTCGCGCTGGTCAACTGCCTCAACTTCGGCAACCCCGAGCACCCGGAAGTGATGTGGCAGTTCGCCGAAGTCGTCGAAGGCATGTCAGAGGCATGCGAAGCGATTGGCATTCCGGTGATCGGCGGGAACGTCAGCTTCTACAACGAGTCGCGCGGCGCCGACATCGATCCCACGCCGATCGCGGGTGTCGTCGGCCTCATCGATCCCTTTGCGATCGGGCCGCCCCCGGCCGCGCTCCAGGCCGGCGACCGAATCGTGCTGGTGGGCGACACCCGTCCCGAGCTCGGTGGCTCCGAGTGGGCCGCGGTGCAACACGGTCTCGACGGTGGACAGCGCGCCGGTCGCCGACCTCGACAGGGCCGTTCTCTACAACGAGCTGGTGCGCGAGTTCGTTGCGGCCCGCTTCGTCGCCGGTGTGCACGACTGTTCCGAAGGCGGGCTCGCGGTCGCCCTGGCAGAGATGGCGATCGCGGGCGCGTGCGGGTTCCACGTGTTCTTCGATGTGACCCTGGTGCCTGCGCTCGCGTGGTTCTCGGAGTCGGCGTCACGCGTGGTGTTCTCGGTCGAGCCGGCGAACGTGCGGAGCCTGCTGCAGCGGTGCTACGACCTGCGCGTGACGGCGGTGGATCTCGGCGAGGTGACGGGCGACCGGCTGGTCGCCGAAGGCGCGTTCGATGTCAGCCTGGCTGATGCCGTCCACGCCTGGCAGACGGCGATTCCCTCTGCACTCGGGCTCCCGGCCGCGCGGTAGTGCGTTTCGATCAGGGAACGCGACGGCGCGACTCCAAGTTGTCGAGCAAGTCGTCGGGCACCGCGAGGTCCCCTTGTCCGATGCCGATCTGCAAGTCGGGCTTGTTGTCGCCGTGGTAGTCGGAGCCGCCGGTCGGTGCGAGGCCGTGGCGTGCAGCGAGCGTTGACAGCGCGCCGCGCTCCTCGGGCGTGTAGCGCCCGTACTCGCACTCGAGACCGTCGAGTCCGGCCTCCGCGAGCTCGGCGACGAAGCGGTCGAGCTCCGTCGTGTCGAGCCCGAGCGAGAGCGGGTGCGCCACGACGGTCACGGCGCCCGATTCGTGGGCAAGGCCGATCGCGACTTCGGGGCCGAGCCGTTCGCGCTCGCAGTACCCCGGCCGGCCTTTTGCCAGCCACACATCGAACGCCTCCTGGATCGATCCGACCGCGCCCTTCTCCATCAGAACCTGCGCCATGTGCGGTCGCCCGACCGTGCCGGTGCCCGCCTTTGCGAGCACCTCGTCGAGTGTGATGTCGACACCGTTGTCGCGCAACGCCTCGACGATGAGCACGTTGCGCGACTGCCGCGCGGTCTGCAACGCACCAAGACGGGCACCGAGCGGCGAGTCGGGATCATCGAGGAAGTACACGAGCAGGTGCAACGTGCCCGGAGCCCGACCGTCGAGCGCACACGAGATCTCGGTCGCCGGCACGAGGCGGATGCCGAGCTCGTCGGCGGCGGCGCGTGCCGGCGCAATGTGTTCGAGCGTGTCGTGGTCGGTGAGCGCAATGGCGGTGAGGGCGCGGTCGACGGCCATGGTGATGATGGCCGCCGGCGGGTCGGTGCCGTCGGAGACCGTCGAGTGGCTGTGCAGGTCGATCACCCGTGACCCCTCTCAGCGGGACGAGCCGCGCGGCGCGGGGCCGTGACGGGCAAGCCCCGCTTCTTCCAGGTACGACAGCACTTGGGCCGCCGACGCTGCGGGGTCGCGGTCATGGGTGACCACGCGTACCTCGGGCGCAAGCGGCGGCTCGTATGGATCCGAGACACCGGTGAACTCTTCCAAGTGACCCGCCCGCGCCTTCGCATAGAGCCCCTTCACGTCGCGCTCCTCGCAGATGTCGATCGGCGTGTCGACGAACACCTCGACGAAATGCTTGACGTTGCCGCGCACCTCGTCGCGGACGGCACGATACGGCGAGATCGCCGCGATGATCGCAACGACGCCGTTGCGAGCAAGCAGCGCGGCGACCCACCCGATCCGGCGAATGTTGGTGTCGCGGTCGGCCTGCGAGAAGCCGAGGTCCTTCGACATGTGCTCGCGGACCTCGTCGCCGTCGAGTGACTCCACCCGGTGGCCCCGGCGGCGCAGCTCGTCGGCGACGATCGCCGCGATCGTGCTCTTGCCCGACCCCGAGAGCCCGGTGAACCACAAGCAGAATCCAGCCTCGCCGTCACCCACGCGAGCGAACCTAGTTGACCGGCTGTGGTCACCGCGCTGTCGCGCGAGCCGCCGAGAACACGTGCATCCGCGGCGCAGCGGAATGCCGAATCGGCCGGCGCGTATGGGATACTGGAAGCAATGGACGGCCACATCGGCGAGGCTTGCGGCGTCTTTGGTGTCTATGCCCCGGGGCAGCCTGTGGCCAACCTGTGCTACCTCGGGCTCTACGCGCTCCAGCACCGCGGCCAGGAATCAGCCGGCATCGCCGTCAGTGACGGCGAGACGATCACCGTCGTCAAGGACATGGGCCTCGTGACCCAGGTGTTCGACGAGCGACGCCTCGCTCCGCTCGAGGGCCACTTGACGATCGGCCATGTGCGCTATTCCACGAGCGGCTCGAGCAGCTGGCGCAACGCCCAGCCCGTCTACCGCTCGGTCGCCGACGCCGGCTTCGCGCTCGGCCACAACGGCAACCTCACCAACACCGAAGCGCTCGCCGAGCGCCTCGGCATGCTGCCCGGCCTCACGCCGTCCGCCAATCTGGGCGACTCCACCACCGACTCCGATCTGGTCGCCGAGCTGATCGCCCGCGACTACGGCTCCGAGCAGCGCTCCGACGGCCGCGACCTCGAGCTTGCGCTGGAGCAGGTGCTGCCCGAGCTGGAGGGAGCCTTCTCGTTCGTGCTCATGGACGAAGCGCACCTCATGGGGGTGCGCGATCGCCACGGCTTCCGGCCGCTGGTACTCGGCCGCACCGAAGGCGGCTGGGTGCTCGCGAGCGAGACCGCCGCGCTCGACATCGTGGGCGCGCACTTCGTGCGTGACGTCGAACCCGGCGAGATGATCATGATCGACGCGTCGGGCGTGCGCTCGAGGCGCTTTGCTCCTGCCAACCCGAAGCTGTGTCTCTTCGAGTTCGTCTACTTCGCGCGTCCCGACACGCATCTCTACGGGCGGAGCGTGCACGCGGCTCGCCAGCGCATGGGCGAGGAGCTCGCGCGCCAGGCGCCGGTCGAAGGCGACATGGTGATGCCGGTGCCCGAGTCTGGTATCCCGGCCGCGCAGGGATACGCGCGTGCCGCGCGTATCCCCTATGGCGACGGGCTGGTGAAGAACCGCTACGTCGGTCGCACGTTCATCCAGCCCGATCAGCGGATGCGCGGCGTCGGCGTGCGGCTCAAGCTCAACCCGCTCCCGGAAAACATCAAAGACAAACGGCTCGTCGTCGTCGACGACTCGATCGTGCGCGGCACCACGACCCGCCAGGTGGTTGCGATGTTGCGTGAGGCCGGCGCGGCCGAAGTGCACTTCCGCGTCTCGTCGCCGCCTTACCGGTGGCCGTGCTTCTATGGGATGGACACCGGCCGCCGCTCGGAGCTACTCGCCGCCGACATGTCGGTCGGCGAGATTCGCGACTTCCTCGGCGTCGACTCCCTGGCGTACCTGGAGCTCGATCGACTCGTGGCCGCGACCGGCGCCGCGCCCGACGGGTTCTGTACCGCGTGTCTCTCCGGCGACTACCCGGTGGCGGTACCCGAGCATGACGCGAAGCTCGTGCTCGAGTCGCCGGCCGTGCCGATCGACGGCCCGGGTACCCCGATCGAGCTGACGCAACGCTCCTCATGAGTGACGGCGACTCCGACGAAACCCAGCGCGAGCGCCTCACGTACACGGAGGCCGGTGTCGACCTCGCTGCGGGTGACCTCGCAATCGAGCGCATCAAGGCGCACGTGCGGTCCACGTTCCGGCCCGAGGTCGTCGGCGACATCGGCGGGTTCGGCGGCCTGTTTGCCTTCGACCCGTCGAACCTGGCGCAACCCCTGCTCGTGTCGTCCACTGACGGCGTCGGCACGAAGGCGCTCGTCGCGCGCATGGCCCGGCGGTACGGCACGATCGGTATCGATCTGGTGGCGATGTCGGTCGACGACATCGCGGTGCAGGGAGCCGAGCCGCTCTTCTTTCTCGACTACATCTCCGTCGGCAAGCTCGAGCCCGACATGATCGACGACATCGTGAGCGGTGTCGCGGACGGATGCCGTCAGGCCGGTTGCGCGCTCATCGGCGGCGAGATGTCGGAGCATCCGGGTGTCATGGGGCCGGGCGAGTTCGATCTCGTCGGGTTCGCGGTCGGCGTTGTCGATCGCGACCGTTTGTTGCCGGCCGGCGTGCGCGCCGGCGACAAGATCATCGGCTTCGCAAGTCCGGGACTCCGTTGCAACGGTTTCTCGCTCGCGCGCAAGGCGCTGCTCGATGTCGCCGGCCGTGCGTTCGACGACCCGGCATGGAAGGGTGCCGGTCATTCGCTCGGCGACGAGCTGTTGCGTCCGAGCGCGATCTACGCGCCGGCGATGCTCGCATTACGCGGACAGGTCGACGTGCGCGCGTTCGCGCACATCACCGGCGGAGGCCTTCCGGGCAACCTCACTCGGGTGCTCCCGCGCCAGTGCGATGCAGTGGTCACGCGAGGATCGTGGGATGAGCCGAGGATCTTCGCCGAGATCCAGCGTGCGGGCGACGTCGCCGACGCCGAGATGGAAGCAGTGTTCAACCTCGGGCTCGGCGTGGTCGCGATCGTGCCGCCCGCCGACTCGTTTCGCGCGCTCGACGTCGTACGCGACGCGGGCCACGACGCATGGGCGGTCGGCGAGATCGTCGACGGGCGCGGCCGGGCGACGATCTCGCTGACCCTGTCGCGCTGACCCTGTCGCGCTCGAGAGCTGCGCGGCACCCTGCCTCAGCTGAACCAGTGGACGCGAAGCCACGTGCGCCGTTCGCACGCGGGACAGGTGAGCAGCCTCGAGTACTCCCGACCCGGAATCCAGGCCCAGAACGGCAGATGACGACGTACGAAGTCGGCGTAATCGATCCGGCTGTGCGCGCCACAGTGCGAGCACTCGACCACGAGTGTTCCGAGGCGTCGTCCACTCGTGGAGAACAGCGCCGCCCTTCCCGCGGCCGAATCGTCGGGCTTACCAGGAAGATCTGATCCGGAGAAGAGCGAGCGCCTCCCCTGCGGATCCGCGGTCGGGCTCATACGAGATCACCGTGCAACAAGGTCGCGAGCTCGCGGTACGCGGCGGCACCCTTCGACGTCGGTGCATGGTCGAGAATCGAGCGACCCTGCGACGGTGCCTCCGCGAAGCGCACCGACTTCGGGATCGACGGTTCGAGGATCACGAGCCCGTATCGCTCGCGCACGTCGGCGAGCACTTCGCGTCCGTGACGCGGGCGGGGATCGAACATCGTCGGGATGACTCCGCGCACACGCAGGCCGGGATTGGTGAACTCGCGCACGTCGTCGATCGTCTCCAGGAGCTGGCCGACGCCGCGGTGGCTCAGCGTTTCGCATTGGAGCGGAATCAGCACTTCCGACGCCGCGGTGAGCCCGTTGATCGTGAGGATGCCCAGTGACGGCGGACAGTCGATGAGCACGACGGTCGAAGTCGTCGGCGAGTGGCGCGAGCGCGCGGGCGAGCGCGTGCTCACGTCCGGTCCGTGTCAGGAGGTGCACCTCGGAGCCGGCCAGGTCGATCGACGCCGGCAATACCCGGAAGTTGCCGACATCCGTGACCATGTCAGCGGCCTTGTTACGGCCGACGAGCACGTCGTGCAGCGTGAGGGGAAGCGACTCCGGGTCCAGGCCGACGGAATACGTCAAGCACGCCTGCGGGTCGAGGTCGACAAGTAGGACACGTTCGCCCAGGTCGGCCAAGGCGGCGCCCAGTGTCTGCGTGGTCGTGGTCTTGGCGACCCCGCCCTTTTGGTTCGCAACCGCCAGCGTCAATGCCACGCCGCGGAGTGTACAGAGGGCTACTCTGACTGTCCCGGGCCCCAAGGACGCAAGCTCGGGCAGGGACGCCAAATGATATTTATTCGCAGCCAAAGGCGACTCGGGGGCCTCCTCCTCGTTGTGTCCGTGGGTATCATCGACAAACTGGACAGATGACTAGTCCGTAATTGGACGATCAATGACGCAACCGCGCTAAGGAAACCACAAGGAACAGACGATACGCTCGGTATGCCAAACGGACAGTGGAGGAACAAATGGAATCGACGAACCGCGAGCCCGACGCCCTCTTGACGCCGTCGGAGGTCGCCGCGATGTTTCGGGTCAACCCGAAGACGGTGACGCGCTGGGCACGAGCAGGAAAGATCTCAGCAATCCGGACCCTCGGTGGACACCGCAGGTTCCGGGCCGCCGAGATTCGGCGCTTCCTCGAGCAGGTTGACGAGGGCGCCGAGATCTAGCGCGGCTGCACCGGTGCACTGGATTGTGCCGGCTGCCGATCAGCGTGCAACACGAGCAGGACACGACCCGGGCGTCACGCCCGGGTCGTCCCGCGCTCGCTTCAGTCGCTCTCGGGGCTGATTGGGGTCCGGGTCGCAGGTGCGACGTCGTCGTGGGGGGGTACGAGCGCCTTCCAGAGCAGGCCGCCGATCACTCCACCGACGATCGGGAACAGGATGAACACCCAGAGCTGACTCAACGCCCACGACCCCTGGTAGACGGCCGTCGAGAGACTGCGAGCCGGGTTCACCGAAGTGTTGTCGACGGGGATCGTGACGAGGTGGATCAGCGTGAGCATCAGACCGACGGCGATGCCGGTGAAACCGGCCGGCATCGAACGGCGACTGGTGCTCGCGATCACGAAGATGAACAGCGCGGTGAACACGATCTCGACAGTGATCGCTGCGCCGAGACCGAACCCTCCGGGTGAGTGTTTGCCGTAGCCGTTCGACGCGAACCCGGTCGCTTTCGCGCTGAAGCCGCTGATGCTGTCCGCGATCACGAAGATGATCGCGCCACCGGCGAGGCCACCGATGATCTGACCCCCGAGGTACCAGGGGATCTCGTCGGCATGGGTCTTGCCGGCGATCCACATCCCGAAGGTCACCGCGGGGTTGATGTGACAACCCGAGATCGAACCGATCGCGTATGCCGCACACAGCAGGCTGAGGCCGAACGCGAGGGCGACACCGAGCTCTCCTACCGAATTTGTCTTCAGGAAACCTCCGGTCGCCAGCACGGCGGTGCCGGGCCCTCCGACCACGAGGATGAGGGTTCCGATCGCCTCGGCGAGAGCGAGACGCGTTTTCTCGGTCATGTGGTACCTCCGGCCAGACGGCTGCACGGCGCAGCCGAGCGGCCCGGAGTTTGGCGTCGATAGCGGGCGTTCGCAATCGTCTCTCGGGCCGACTGTGGATCTCGTTGTTGGTACTGGCTACTCTTCGGCGCGCTGTACCGGGCCACCGCTTCGGTCTGTACCACTCCAATGTCGCCATCGATCCGCGTACCCGCCTTTCCGTCGACCGCGACGCGCCGAGAACAGGGCAAGGCCGCACGCGAGCGGGTACCCCTGGCGAGCTTGGGCGAGTGGGCTCCCGACGAGACCCGTCGCGACGCGCTCGCGGTGATCCTGGCCCAGAACGCGAGACGGGTGCCGGAGCTCGTGCCCCTGCGCCACGGCCGGATGTCGGAATCGCCGTGGACATACTTTCGCGGTGCGGCGGCCGTGATGGCGGGCGACCTGGCGACGGCGCCGAACACGGGCCTCGAGGTGCAGCTGTGCGGCGACGCGCACGTCTTGAACTTCGGACTCTGGGCGACGCCCGAGCGGAGCCTCTCGTTTGATCTCCGCGACTTCGACGAGACCCTCCCCGGCCCGTTCGAATGGGACGTGCAGCGACTGGCCGTGAGTCTCGTTGTCGTCGCGCGGCAGAACGGCCTCAAGCCGCATGTCGGCGACGACGGGGTCGCGGCATGCCTGCAGGCGTACCGCACGCGCATGGTGCGCTACGCGACGATGCCGCAGATGGAGATCTGGTACGACAGCGTCTACCACGACGAGTTGCTCGACTACTTCGCGGGAAAGCGACGAAAGCGCGTCTCGAAGCACATCGAGAAGCAGCGCGCGCGACGCACGAGCCTCGGCGCATTCGAGAAGGTCACCGCTGTCGTCGACGGCCGGCGCCGCATCATCGAGGACCCGCCCAAGCTGACCCACTTCGACGATCCTCGACGCCTCGAGATCGTGCAGGAGGTGTACCGCAAGTACACGTCGACGCTCCCAGAGGATCGCCATCACTGCCTCGATAACTTTTCCTATGTCGACACAGCTCGCCAGGTTGTGGGTGTCGGCAGCGTTGGCATGCGGGTCCACCTGCTCCTGTTGGAAGGCCGGGGCGGGGGCGAGCCTCTCTTCCTCCAGGTCAAGCAAGCCGGCCCGTCGGTGTACGAAGCGCACCTCCGGCGGAGTCGGTACCGTAACCACGGAGCCCGAGTCGTGAACGGCAAGCGCCTCATCCAGACCGCGACCGACATCTTCGTCGGCTGGACGTCGTTCGAGGGCATGGACTTCTACGTGCGCCAGTTCCGCGATATGAAGATCATCCCCGACAGCGAGCGCATCGCACCGGCCCTCGTGGAGTTCGCGACCGCGTGCGGCGAGGTGCTGGCTCGGTCGCACGCGCGGACCGGCGATCCCGCCGCCATAGCCGGCTACATCGGCAAGGGTAGGCGCTTCGACGAAGCCATCGGCGCGTTCGCGCGGCGATACGCCGACCAGACCGAGCGAGACCACGCCCAACTCGTGGAGGCGATCTCCCAGGGCGCGGTCCCAGCCGAACAAGGCTGAGCCGCGACGCCGGCTCGCGCCGACTCCGCAATCTGCCTGTTTGCGGCAGGCCAGGATCTTCGCCCCGGCGGATCACGAATCAGGTTGACGCCGCCGAACTCCGGACAGAATCAACGCAAGGGGTCGCAACCGTCCGGAAGAGGACAGCGTGACAGCTCGGCAGACACGACGCATGGACACCCGCTTCGTGTTCATTGTTGCCTTAGTGATGGCGGTCGCGCTTGGCGTGCTGGACAGCACACCGGCAGGCGCCCGTTCAAGAAGGAGGCCGCGGACCACCACGACCACTACGACGACCACGGCCCCGCCGACCACCACGACGACGATGGGTTCGGTCAGCTCCCGTCCCACCGGCAAGCTCGTGCCCGCGACCGGAACGCTGTTTGGCGGATTCGTGTCGCCGCCGGGCCCCGCTTGGACGCAGACGGGTGTGACCGCACGAGAAACGCTGCTCGGCCGGAAGCTCGACATCGACCATCGCTATTACGGCTGGACGACCGCGTTTCCCACGCTCAGCGATGCCTGGGACGTGCAGAACGGGCGCATCCCGATGATCACCTGGCAACCGTCCGGCACGACGCTCGACGCCATCAACGCCGGCAGTTCCGACGACATGATTCGTAGTCGTGCGCAAGGTGTCGCGGCGTTCGGACAGCCGATCTTCTTGCGGTGGGGGCACGAGATGAATGCCAATTGGTACCCCTGGGACGGATACCACAACAACACGCCGGGCATGACCGACGGCCCGGCGAAGTACGTCGCCGCGTGGCGCCACATTCACGACCTGTTCGTCGCGGCCGGGGCCACGAACGCCGTGTGGGTGTGGTGCCCGAACCGGGCGAGCTACCCGACCGCCGCCTGGAACGCGTACCAGAACTACTACCCCGGCGACAGCTACGTGGACTGGGTTTGCATCGACGGCTACAACCGGGTCCAGACAGATTGGCAGACGTTCACCTCCATCTTCACGCCGATCTACGCGACGTACGCAACACGGAAGCCGATCATGGTTGGCGAGACGTCGTCCGTCGAGGGTCTGACCGCGGGACAGAAGGCGACCTGGATCACGGGCGCCGCGTGGGCGGTCAAGAAGGGGTTCCCGGCAATCGCCGCCTTCATGTGGTTCGACAGTCAGGCGGGTGGCAACGACTGGAGGATCGATAGCTCTACGACGTCACTCGCGGCCTTCCAGGCACTCGCGCTCGATCCGCACTTCCGCACGCGCTCCTAGCTCGTCGGCCACGCCGAGCATGTCGCTTGGTGGCCGGGGACGGCGTCGATCCGTCGACCCCACGCTTTTCAGGCGTGTGCTCTGCCGACTGAGCTACCCGGCCGGGTGCGCACCGAGGTGCGTATCGGCGGACCGGAGTCCGCCTTGCGGTCCTGACGGGATTTGAACCCGCGGCCTCCGCCTTGACAGGGCGGCGTGCACTCCAAACTGCACCACAGGACCGGGTGCGACACCGGCTGACGCGCCGGTATCGGTGCCCCCAGGGGAATTCGAATCCCCGTTACCGCCTTGAAAGGGCAGCGTCCTGGGCCGCTAGACGATGGGGGCTCGGCTTCACCAAAGAGGCAGCGCATCGTAGCAGCCGGCCCCTTTGTGCCGACCCGTTCCGCCGGAATAGTAGGGGCGCGCCGCGGCACGGTTGAGTGGAGTCGCGTCGTCCTGGTGATCCCGGCAGAAGTTTTCTGTGGCGTGTGCCCGGAATCGCGCGACCATTGAGCGTCTGATCGTGTCGATCGTGTCGATCGCCGATCGAGAGGGGGACGCGTGGCCAAGGGCTTGGACGTCGACATGCTCGAGATGACGCTCGACGCGATCGGAGAGTTTGCCGCACGCGAGCTCCCCGACGCGCGCCTGATCGAGCTCGACGAGCAGGACGAGTTTCCTGCCGATCTCGTGCGGCGCATGTGCAGCGAGGAGCTCGGCATCCAGCTGCTGTTCATCGACGAGGAGTACGGCGGCATGGGTGGCGGTGCCTTCGACATCGCCCGGGTGTGCGATCGGATGGCGAGCGTCGACGTCGGGGTGGCCACCGCGGTGCTCGCGACGTTCCTCGGCAGCGATCCGATCAGCGTCGGCGGTACCGGCGACCAGCGCAAGCACTGGATGACGCGTCTCGCCGACGAGGGCCTCCTGATGGCGTACGGGGCCACGGAGCCCGAAGCCGGCAGCGACCTCGCCGCGCTCGAAGACGACCGCGACGCCCGTCATGGATGACGAGCGGGTCGTCGCCTACATGCTCAACGGCAAGAAGCAGTGGATCAGCAACGGCGGTGTCGCGGATCTGTACACGGTGCTCGCCCTCGCCCCCGGTGGCCCGAGCTGGTTCGTCGTCGACCGCGACACCGATGGCTTCACGCACGGCAAACACGAGGACAAGCACGGCATCCGTTTGAGCAACACGGCAGCGCTCTTCATCGATGACGTGCATGTCGACGCCGACCGCCTCGTCGGCGGCGTGGAGGGCCAGGGGCTCATGCAGGCGCAGCAGGTGTTCGGCTACACGCGTCTGATGGTCGCGGCGTTCGGGCTCGGCGCCGGATGGGACGCGCTCGACCGGGCGATCCCCTACTCGCAGGATCGCATCCAGGCGGGCGGGCCGCTCTCCGAGAAGCAGGGCTACACGCACAAGCTCGTCGTGCCTCACGTCGTGCGGCTCGAAACCGCTCGCGCGGTGACCGAGGAGACTGCCGCGCGCCTCGACGGCGGCGAGGAGTCGCTCAACACCGAGGGCGCGATCGCCAAGTACCTCGCGAGCGAGGCGGGCAACGGCGCGGCCGACGCCGCGATCCAGGCACTCGGCGGCTACGGCTACACCCACGAGTACCTCGTCGAGAAGATCAAGCGCGACGTGCGCATCACCACCATCTACGAGGGCACGTCGGAGATCATGGAGATGACGATCGGTCGCGACCGCTGGCAGTTCCACCTGAAGACCCGCGGTGGTCACTACCACGACCAGGCGCGCGGCCTCGAGTCGCTTCACGCGACGTCTCCGAACGTCGGCGCCGACATCGCTGCGCTCGCGCACCACGCTCTCGCCGAGGTGCTCGAGTGCTGCCGTGTCGCGCGCCTCACGCGGCACCAGCACGTCCTGCTGCGCATCGGCGAGCTCGTCGCGATGGTGGAAGGCGCGGGCGCGGCGGTGCGACGAGCCGCGCAGGCGGACGCAGGAGAGCTGCACGCCAAGGCCGACCGTCGCTTCGACGCGCTCGGAGCGGCCGCGATCGCGCGCGTCAGCGCGCGCGAGGCGCTCGCGAAGACCGTCGCCGATGGCGTCCGGTGGACGGCCGGCGCAGGCGCCGATGTCGCCACGCTCGTCGCCACCATCGACCTCGCCGCGCTGGCCCGCGCGCAGGCCGGGCTCGTTGCCGACATGGACCTCATCGCCGACCTCGTGTACGGCCGCACACCCACTGGAGGAGCTGCATGACCGAGGGATACGCCGTCGCCGTTGTCGGGATCGGAGCGATCCTGCCCGATGCCCCCGACGCCTCGACCTTCTGGGACAACGTCGCGAACGGCCACTACGCGATCAGCGACGTGCAGCCGAGCCGGTGGGACCCGGACCTCTACTACGACGAGGATCACAAGGCGCCCGACAAGTCGTACTCGAAGATCGGCGGCTGGGTGCGCGCCTGGGAGTGGGACCCGTTGGGCTGGCACCTGCCGGTGCCGCCGAAGGTGGGCGACGCGATGGACGACTCACAGAAGTGGGCCGTGGCGTGCGCGCGGTCAGCGCTCGTCGACTACGGCTGGCCGGAGCGGCCGATCGACGGCGAGCGCACCGCGGTGATCCTCGGCAACGCGCTGTCGGGTGAGCAGCACTACCTCACCAGCCTGCGCATCGCGTTCCCCGAGTTCGCGCGCGAGCTGGAGGGCGCGCAGTCGTTCGCGGCGCTGCCCGACGAGTTGCGGGCGGCGATCCTCGCGGAGGTGCACCTGGGCCTCGACGAGTCTCTGCCCGAGATCACCGAGGACACGATGCCGGGCGAGCTGGGCAACTGCATGGCGGGACGGGTCGCGAACCTGTTCGACCTGCACGGTCCCAACTACGTCGTCGACGCCGCGTGCGCGTCGGCGATGGCCGCGTTCGACGCGTCGGTCGCGGGCCTCCTCGACGGCGAGTTCGACACGGTCGTCACCGGTGGCGTCGACCGCAACATGGGCGCCACGACGTACGTGAAGTTCTGCAAGATCGGCGCGCTCTCCGCGACCGGCACCCGGCCCTTCGCGGCCGGGGCCGACGGCTTCGTGATGGGGGAGGGGGCCGCGCTGTTCGTGTTGAAGCGGCTCGCCGACGCCGAGCACGACGGCGATCGCGTGTACGCGGTGCTGCGTGGCATCGGCGGCGCGAGCGACGGCCGCGGCAAGGGCATCACTGCGCCCAACCCGGTCGGCCAGCAGCTCGCCATCGAGCGGGCCTGGCGCAACGCCGGCCTCTCGCCCGGATCGGCGACGCTGGTCGAGGGCCACGGCACGTCGACCCGCGTGGGTGACATAGTCGAGGTGGAGAGCCTCAACAAGACGTTCGCCGAGTCCGCGGCCGAGCCGGGATCGATCGCGCTCGGGTCGGTGAAGTCGAACATCGGTCACCTCAAGGCGGCCGCCGGCGCCGCGGGGCTCCTCAAGACCGTGCTCGCGCTTCACCACAAGGCGCTGCCCCCGAGCCTGCACTTCGACACGCCCAACCCCAACGTGGAGTTCGGGCCGTTCGCGGTCAACACCGAGCTGCGCGAATGGAATGTCGCGAACGGCGTCCCGCGCCGCGCCGGTGTGAGCGCGTTCGGCTTCGGTGGCACCAACTTCCACGTGGTCCTCGAGGAGCACCGGCCCGGCGTGCTCATCGGCGAGGGCCGGGGCGCGGTCGCCGTCGGCGCGTCCCTGCCCGCGCGGGAGCCGGCCGGCGCGGCGCCCGACGCGAGAGTGCCGTTGCGTGGCGCGCTCGTGCTCGGCGCCGACACCGAGGCTGACCTGCTGACGCGGCTGGAGGCGGCTCACGACGATGCCGCGGCGGGCCGGGCGCCCGCACCGGCGGCGCCGCTCGAGGCCGACTTGCGGGCCGCGCACCGGATCGCGATCGACTTCGCGGACGCGGCAGAGCTCGCCGACAAGACCCGGCGCGCGCTCGACGCAGCCGGCACGGGCGACCCGCGCGTGGAAGCTGCTGCGGGGCCGCGGCGTGTACCGCGGCACGGGGCCGGCGCCGAAGCTCGCGTTCCTCTTCACCGGCCAGGGCTCCCAGTACGCGAACATGCTCGCGGGGCTGCGCGCGCGCGAGCCGATCGTGGCCGAGACCTTCGCCGACGCCGACCGGGTGATGACGCCGCTCCTCGGCCGACCGCTCACCGACTACATCTTCGTCGACTCCGACGACGCCGACGCGGTCACGCGCGGCAGAAGAGGACCTGCGCCAGACCGAGATCACCCAGCCCGCGGTGCTCGCCACCGACCTCGCGCTCACCCGCTTGCTCGCCGCCTACGGCATCGTGCCCGACCTCGTGATGGGGCACAGCCTCGGCGAGTACGGCGCGCTCGTCGCTGCCGGGAGCCTCGGCTTCGACGCGGCGCTCGAAGCGGTCAGCGCGCGCGGTCGGGAGATGGCCTCACTGTCGATCGACGACCCGGGCGCCATGGCCGCGGTCTTCGCGCCGCTCGACGAGGTGGAGCGCATCGCTGAGGCGACCGACGGCTACGTGGTCGTCGCGAACGTCAACTGCATGAGCCAGGCCGTGATCGGCGGCGCGACCGAGGCGGTCGAGCGGGCGGTCGCCGCATGCGAGGCAGCCGAGTTCCGGGTCGCGCGCCTCCCGGTGAGCCACGCCTTTCACACCGAGATCGTGGCGCCGGCGAGCGAGCCGCTGCGGGCGGCGCTCGAGCGTCTTGGTCTCTCGCCACCGGTTACGCCGGTCGTCGCCAACGTGAGTGGCGACTTCTACCCGATGGGTCCCGACGCGGAGCCCGAGATGCTCGACATCCTCGCCCGCCAGGTCGCCTCGCCGGTGCAGTTCGTGCGCGGGCTGCACACGCTGTTCGACGCGGGCGCGCGTGTCTTCGTGGAGGTCGGCCCCAAGCGTGCATTGCAGGGCTTCGCCGCCGACGTGCTCGGCGACGAGCCCGACATGCTCGACCTGTGCACGAACCTCGCCGGCAAGGACGACGCGACGATCTTCAACCAGGCGCTCTGCGGGTTGTACGCGGCCGGGCTCGGCACCGGCAACGTCGCGCACCAGGCACCCCGGCCGGCACCCGAGACCGTTCCTGCTGCCGCGCCGGCACCGGCTGTCGCTGCACCCGACACCGTGCCTCCTGCCGCTCCGGCACCGGCCGCCGTGGCACCCGACACCGTGCCTCCTGCCGCTCGGGCACCGGCCGCCGCGGCACCCGCGCCGATCGCGGCCGGCGTGCCGTCGCCGGCGAGCGGCGCGCTGTCCGACAGCGCGTATGTCGAGCTCGGGCACCTGTTCGCCGACTTCCTCGATCAGGGCCGGGGCGTGGTCGACCGCGCCGGTCGCGGGCCCGCGAGCACCGAGCCCGTTGTGATCACGGGCGCCGCGCTGGGGCTCCCCGGCACCGACCGGGTCTTCGACGACGAGAACGTCGGCAGGCTGCTCCACGGCACCCAGCTCATCGACGTGATCCCGACCCGGCTGCGCCAGGAGATCCTCGAGAAGCACGTGACCCGGCTCGTGAAGCGCGAAACCGGCGAGCCCTCGTTCGAGACGATCGACGACCCGTCGGAGGTCATCAAGCTCGCGGCCCGCGCCGGCGAGTTCGACCTCGAGCACGAGTTCGGCGTGCCCGCGGAGCGCGCCGCCGCTCTCGGACGCGACACCGAGCTCGCGATCGGGGCCGGGATCGACGCGCTGCGCGACGCCGGGATCCCACTCGTCATGCGGTACAAGACCACGACCACCGGCTCGCAGCTCCCGGAGCGGTGGGGCCTGCCCGACGCGCTCCGTGATGACACCGGTGTGATCTTCGCGTCGGCGTTCCCCGGGGTCGACTCGTTCGCCGAGGAGCTCGCCAAGTTCTGGACCGATCACGGGCTCCACGAGCGACTGGCCGACGTCGAAAGCCTGCGCGCGCTGCTCGTCGAGAACGACGGGCAGGGCAACACGCTCGCCGAGATCGACCGGCGGATCCACGACCTGCGGCACGAGCTCGACGAGCACGGCTTCACCTTCGACCGGCGGTTCCTCTTCCGCGTCCTGTCGATGGGGCACTCGCAGTTCGCGGACCTCGTCGGTGCACGCGGCCCGAACACCCAGGTGAACTCGGCGTGCGCGAGCACCACCCAGGCCGTCGGGCTCGCCGACGACTGGATCCGCGCCGGGCGTTGCCGCCGGGTCGTGATCGTGGCCGCGGACGACGTGACCTCCGATCATCTCCTCGGCTGGGTCGGCACCGGGTTCCTCGCTTCGGGTGCAGCCGCGACCGATGCGGTGGTCGAGGAGGCGGCGCTGCCGTTCGACCAGCGCCGTCACGGGATGATCCTCGGGATGGGCGCGGCCGCGCTGGTGGTGGAGCGCGCCGACGCGGCGCGCGAGCGCGGGATCTCCCCGATCTGCGAGGTGCTCGGCGCGGTCATGGCCAACAGCGCGTTCCACGGCACCCGGCTCGACGTCGAGCACATCGGCGCGGTGATGGAGTCGCTGGTGGAGCAGGCGGAGGCACGGGGCGTCCGTCGCCACGACCTCGCGCCCGCCACGGTGTTCATCTCGCACGAGACGTACACCCCGGCGCGCGGCGGCTCGGCCTCGGCTGAGATCCACGCGTTGCGCGAGGTGTTCGGCGACGACGCCGACCGTGTGGTCATCGCCAACACCAAGGGCTTCACGGGGCACCCGATGGGTGTGGGGATCGAAGACGTCGTCGCGGTGAAGGCGCTCGAGACAGGCATCGTCCCGCCAGTTGCGAACTTCAAGGAGGTCGACCCCGAGCTGGGTCCGCTCAACCTGTCGACGGGCGGCGCGTACCCCGTGGAGTACGCGCTGCGCCTCGCGGCCGGGTTCGGTTCGCAGATCGCGATGACGCTGCTGCACCGCATCCCCGTGCCCGACGGGCGCCGGCGCGCGGCCGACGAGCTCGGCTATGAGTACCGGATCATCGACGGCGCCGCGTGGGCCGCATGGCTGCGCCGCGTCACGCGCTCGACGCTCCGGAGCTCGAGGTGGTCGACCGGCGGCTGCGGGTCATCGACAAGGGACCGGGCGCGCCTGCGTGGCTGCCCCCGGAGCCCGTCGCGGAGCCCGTCGCGCCCGCGCCCGTCGCGAAGCCGGTAGCGGCGCCCCCCGCGCCCGCGCCTGCGCCTGCGCCTGCGCCTACCGAGCCGGCAACACCTCTCGCACCGGCGATGCCTGTCGAGCCGGCGACACCTCTCGCACCGGCGATGCCTGTCGAGCCGGCGGCCGCGGTGGCGGACGGTGCCGACCCGGTGCTGGCCCGGGTGCTCGAGGTGGTCGCCGCGAGCACCGGCTATCCGTCCGACATGCTCGACGCCGAACTTGATCTCGAAGCCGACCTCGGTATCGACACCGTGAAGCAGGCCGAGATCTTCGCCAACATCCGCGAGTCGTACGGCATCGAACGCGACGACAAGCTCAAGCTGCGCGATTACCCGACGCTCGCCCACGTCGTCGGGTTCGTGCACGACCACGCACCGCAAACGAACGCGCCCGCTCCCACCGCGACCGCGACCGCGCCCGCGCCGACGGAGCCCGCGCCGGTGGCGCCTGTCGAGCCGGCAGCCGCGGTGGCGGACGGTGCCGACCCGGTGCTGGCCCGGGTGCTCGAGGTGGTCGCCGCGAGCACCGGTTACCCGTCCGACATGCTCGACGCCGAACTTGATCTCGAAGCCGACCTCGGCATCGACACCGTGAAGCAGGCCGAGATCTTCGCCAACATCCGCGAGTCGTACGACATCGAACGCGACGACAAGCTGAAGCTGCGCGATTACCCGACGCTCGCCCACGTCGTCGGGTTCGTGCACGACCACGCACCGCAAACGAACGCGCCCGCTCCCACCGCGACCGCGCCGACGGAGCCCGCGCCCGCGCCGACGGAGCCCGCGCCGGTGGCGCCTGTCGAGCCGGCAGCCGCGGTGGCGGACGGTGCCGACCCGGTGCTGGCCCGGGTGCTCGAGGTGGTCGCCGCGAATACCGGCTATCCGCCCGACATGCTCGACGCCGAACTTGATCTCGAAGCCGACCTCGGTATCGACACGGTGAAGCAGGCCGAGATCTTCGCCAACATCCGCGAGTCGTACGACATCGAACGCGACGACAAGCTGAAGCTCCGCGATTACCCGACGCTCGCCCACGTCGTCGGGTTCGTGCACGACCACGCACCGCAAACGAACATGCCCGCGTCCACCGAGGCCGCGCCGGCAACCGCCGAGGCCGCGCCGCGCGACCACCGGGGCGGAGCCGAGCGCCTTCCCGCGGCGGGTACCGGTCGCGGTGTTACGCCCACCGCTGGAGTGGTGTGCGCCCACGGGCGTCGCGCTGGGCCAGGGGAGCCGGGTCGTCGTGATGCCCGACCGTGGCGGCGTCGCCGCCTCGCTCATCACGCGCCTGGAGAAGCTCGGCGTCGAGACGCTCGTGCTCGAAGGTGCCCCTACGGTCGATGAGCTCGAAGCGCAGCTTGCAAGCTGGGCCGGCCGCGGCGCGGTGCACGGCGTGTACTGGCTCCCGGCGCTCGACGACCCCGACACCGAGCTCGACCCCGCGGCCTGGCGCGAGGGCTTGCACGTGCGCGTGAAGCTGCTCGCCGTCACCATGCGTGCCCTCGCCGACGACGTGCGCGCCGCAGGCACGTTCCTGGTGAGCGCGACGCGTCTCGGCGGGCGCCACGGCTACGATCGCGACGGCGCGCGCGAGCCGATGGGCGGAGCGGTCACGGGCTTCACGAAGGCGCTCGCGCGCGAGCGGCCCGATGCCCTGGTCAAGGTGATCGACGTCGCGCCGAGCCGCAAGACCGCCGCGCTCGCCGACACCTTGATGGCCGAGACCACGACCGACCCCGGCGCGGTCGAGGTCGGGTACGCCGACGACCACCGATGGGGTGTGGGCCTCCACGAGGAGCCGGCACTGCGAGACCCGGCGCGCACGCTCGCCCCCGACTCCGTGTTCGTCGTCACCGGCGCGGCCGGCAGCATCGTCGCCGCGATCGTTGCCGACCTGGCGGCGGCCGCGCCCGGTACGTTCCATCTTCTCGACCTCACGCCCGAGCCCGACCCCGGCGATCCCGACCTCGAGCGCCTCGACACCGACCGCGACGGCCTCAAGCGCGACCTGGCCGAGCGGATCAAGGCAAGCGGGCAGCGCGCGACGCCTGCGCTCGTCGAGCGGGAGCTGGGCCGTCTCGAGCGGTCGGCCGCCGCGCGCCAGGCGATCGACGCGGTGCAGGCAGCAGGCGGTACCGCATGCTGGCACCAGGTCGACCTCACCGACGCCGCGGCCGTTGCCGCGGTGATCGACGCGGTGCGTGCCGCGCACGATCACGTCGACGTGCTCGTGCACGCCGCGGGTATCGAGGTGAGCCATCAGCTGCCCGACAAGCCGCAAGCCGAGTTCGACCTGGTCTTCGACGTGAAGGCCGACGGGTGGTTCCACCTCCTGCACGCGCTCGGCGACACCGAGCTCGGCGCCGCGGTGGTGTTCAGCTCCATCGCGGGTCGCTTCGGCAACGCGGGCCAAACCGACTACAGCGCCGCCAATGACCTGCTCTGCAAGAGCATCTCGGGTTTCCGCACGACCCGCCCCGGCACACGCGGCATCGCGATCGACTGGACGGCGTGGCGCGACATCGGGATGGCGAGCCGGGGCTCGATCCCCACGATGATGGCGGCCGCCGGGATCGACATGCTCCCGACCGACGAGGGGGTGCCGGTCGTGCGGCGCGAGCTCGAGGCGGCGGGCGCCGGTGGCGAGGTGCTTGTGGCCGGCGTGCTCGGCGTGCTGGTGGAGGAGCGGCACGCGACCGGTGGCGTCGACCCCGGCGCTGCCGCCGGGCGGACCGGGTCCTCCGGGCCACTGGTCGGCTCCGTCGCCGGCTTCTCGCTCGCCGACGGCCTTCTCGTCACCACACGTCTCGATCCGGCCGCGCACGGCTTCCTTCGCGATCACCGGATCGACGGCACCCGGTGCTTCCGGGCGTGATGGGCATCGAGGCGTTTGCCGAGGTGGCCACGTTGATGACGCCCGAGCTGGGCGTGGCGAGCCATCGAAGCGGTCGACTTCCTCGCGCCGGTCAAGTTCTACCGCGACGAGCCGCGTGTCGTGGAGCTGTCGAGCGCGGCCGCGTCTCGACGGTGACACGCTCGTCGTCGACTGCGCGCTCGTCGCGCGGCGCACGCTCGCAAGCGGCGAGGAGCAGACGACAGTGCACTTCACCGGCCGCGCAGCGCTGGCGCGCGAGCCGGCGACCACGGAGACCGTTGCGGTCGCGAGCGGCCCCGATGGCGCCGTCGTCGATTCCGACGCGATCTACGGCATCTTCTTCCACGGTCCCGCCTACCGAGTGCTCGACGCCGAGTGGCGCGACGCCGAGCGTGCAGTCGGCCGGCTCGCCCCGAACCTGCCCCCGAACCACGAACCGCCCGACCAGCCGACCCGCACCTCGCCGCGCCTCGTGGAGCTGTGCTTCCAGACCGCCGGGGTGCTCGAGCTCGGGACGACCGGGCGCATGGCGCTGCCCACCCACGTCGACCGGGTGGAATCTTCTCCGGGCGCGACCGACACCGGCCCGCGCTGGGCGGTCGTGACCCCGCGCCCGGGCGATTCGAAGATCGACGCGGTCGTCATTGATGACACCGGCACGGTGCTCGTCCGTCTGGAGGGCTACGAGAAGGTCGACCTGCCGATTCCGCCCGCCGACGACGTGCTCGCGCCGTTGCGGGCGGCGATGGGCTGAGCGGTGCTGCGACCTTTCACTCGCATCGCCGTCGTCAACCGCGGCGAGTGCGCCATGCGGCTCGTACACGCGGTGCGCGAGCTCAACGACGGACGCGACGAGCCGCTCGTGGTGATCGTGCTGTACACCGAACCCGAACGGCACGCGATGTTCGTGCGCGAGGCCGACGAAGCGGTGTGCATCGGACCGGCGACCTTCGTCGAAGACGGTCGGAGCAAGAACGGCTACCTCGACTTCGCCGCCCTCGAACGCGCGCTCGTCGAGGCGCAGGCCGAGGCGGCGTGGGTGGGCTGGGGGTTCGTGGCCGAGCATCCCGACTTCGCCGAGCGGTGCGAGCAGCTCGGCATTGTGTTCGTTGGCCCTGACTCGTCGGTGATGCGCGCGCTCGGCGACAAGATCAGTGCGAAGCGCCTCGCCGAGGAGTGCGGCGTGCCCGTCGCACCCTGGAGCGGCGGCCCCGTGGACACCGTCGACGAGGCCCGGCACCACGCAGCCGGGATCGGCTTTCCCCTCATGATCAAGGCCCGGGCGGGCGGCGGCGGGCGCGGCATCCGCCGGGTCGACGGGCCCGCCGAGCTCGACGCGGCGTTCCAGCGCGCGCGCGACGAGGCCCGCGCCACGTTCGGCGACCCGACCGTGTTCCTCGAACGGTTACTGGAGGGTGCCCGTCACGTCGAGGTGCAGGTGATCGCCGACGGGCTCGGCGGCGTGTGGGCGGTCGGCGTGCGCGACTGCACGCTGCAGCGCCGCCACCAGAAGGTCCTCGAGGAGTCGGCGTCGACCGCGCTCACCGACGCGCAAGAGGACGAGCTGCGCGCCGCCGCCGTCCGTCTCGTCCGCGCCGCCGGGTACCGCAACGCCGCGACGGTCGAGTTCCTCTACCAACCCGACGAGAAGGCGCTGTCGTTCATGGAGGTGAACGCACGGCTCCAGGTCGAGCACCCGGTGACCGAGGTCACCACCGGGCTCGACCTCGTGAAGCTCCAATTGCACGTGGCAGCGGGCGGCGCGCTCGCCGGGGAGCCGCCTCCGCGCGTCGGACATGCGATCGAGGTGCGGCTGAACGCCGAGGACCCCGAGCGCGGCTTCGCGCCCGCGCCGGGCAGGGTCGAGCTGTTGCGGGTCCCCACCGGCCCCGGCCTGCGGGTCGATCGAGGCGTCGCGGAGGGCGACACCGTGCCGGCGGAGTTCGACTCGATGATCGCCAAGATCGTGGCCTGGGGAAATGACCGCGACGAGGCGCTCGCACGGCTGCGGCGCGCGCTGGTCGAGACCGCAGTCGTCGTCCGCGGCGGCACCACCAACAAGGGGTTCCTCCTCGGCCTCCTCGACCGGGCCGAGGTACGCACCGGCGACTTCGACAACGCCTGGCTCGACGGGCTCGCGTCGCGCGGCGAGGCGCTCTCGACCGGACACGGTGATGTCGCCGTGCTCGCCGCCGCGGTCGACGCGTTCGACGCCGACGTCGCGGTCGACCAGGCCCGGTTCTACAGTTGGGCCCGCCGGGGCCGGCCCCAGGTCGACGCGCCGGTGGGGCGGGTCATCGAGCTCCGTCATCGCGGCACCACCTACCGCGTGACTGTCGGGCGTCTGGGCGCGCACGGCTACCGCGCGCAGATCAGCGGCACCGCGATCGATCTGCGGGTCGAGCGCGTCGGCCGCTTCGAGAGCCGGATGTGGCTTGGCGGGTGCCGCGCCCGCGTGATGTCGGTGATCGAGGGCGCCGACCACCTCGTCGAGGTCGACGGCGTGCCGCACCGAGTGTCACGCGACGACGGAGGCGTCGTGCGGGCACCGGCACCGTCCGTCGTCGTCGCGATTCCAGTCGCGCCCGGCGACGAGGTCGCGGTCGGCGAGCCGGTCGCGATCGTCGAGAGCATGAAGATGGAGGTCGCGGTCACCGCGCCGTTCAACGGCCGGGTCCGCGACGTGCTCGTTGGCACCAACGTGCAGGTCGACGCAGGCGCGCCGCTCGTGCGCCTGGAACCGCTCGGCACCGAGCACGGTCCCGCGGGCGGCGACGGCATCGACTTCGCCGCGATCGCCGATGGTGTGCGCGCCGACGCCGAGCCGCACGCACGATGCCGGGCGAACCTCAACGAGCTCGAAGCCCTCGTGCTCGGCTACGACGTCGATCCCGCCCGGGCACGCTGGCTCCTCGACGATCAGGAGCGCGTCCGCGCGACGCTCGTGATCCACGACCCCGACCTGCTCGAGGGCGAGCGACGCATCCTGCGCGCCTTCGCGGACCTGCGCGTGCTCTTCCGCGTGCAGCACGACCCGGGAGGCGAGGAACGGGTCCGCAGCCCGCAGGAGTCCCTCTTTGCCTTCCTCCGCTCGCTCGACGTCGCCGCGGAGGGGATCCCACGACGCTTCGTCGACCAACTCCATGCCGCGGTCGCGCACTACGGCGTACGCGCCCTGGAGCGCGGACCCGACCTCGAGGCGGCGCTCTACCGCATCTTCGTCTCGCAGCAACGGCTCGCGCCCCAGGTCGAGGCCGTGCTCGCGATCCTCGACCGGCGGCTCGAGCACGCGGAGACGTTCGCGACCTACGAGGGGTCCGAGCTGCGCGAGGTGCTCGACCATCTCATCGAGGCGACACGCGCCAGGGAACCGGTCGTGGCCGATCTCGCCCGCGAGCTGCGCTTCCGCGCGTTCGACGAGCCGATTCTCGAGCAAGTTGCGGCCGAGGTGTACGCGCGCGCCGAAGCCGACCTCGTTGCGCTCGCGGACGAGCCGGACGAGCCGGAACGAGCTGCCCTCGTCGACGCTCTCGTGGGGTGCCCGCAGCCGCTGGCGCCGCTCCTGACGGCCCGCATCCACGCGGCCGCGCCGGCGTTGCGGCGGGCAATGCTCGAAGTGATGACGCGCCGCTACTACCGGCTCCGCCCGCTCGAGCACTTCGCGGCGCACACGCAAGGCGACTTCGACCTGGTGACCACCGACTACGAGTACGACGGCGGGCGGGTCCACGTGCTCACCACGCACCTCGACCTCGCCGACCTGCGTGTGGCGGCCGAAGCGGTGACGGCGCGGATGGTCGGGATCCCTGCCGAGGCGCAGGTCATGGTCGACTTCTACGCGCGCGGCGAGGTCGACGACGCGGACGCTCTCGCAGCGCGGCTCGCGGTCACACTCGGCAGCGTGGAACATCCGCATGAGGTGCAGCGGTTCGTAGTGGCAGTCAGCTGCGGCGAAGGGACCGGCATCGACGCGGTCACGCACTTTACGTACCGGCGCGTCGGCGACGCGCTCGCCGAAGACGAGGCGCTGCGTGGGCTCCACCCGATGATGGCAGAACGGCTGGAGCTGTGGCGCTTCGCCGACTTCCGCATCGAGCGACTTCCGTCGGCGCGCGACGTGTATCTGTTTCGCGGCGTCGCCCGTGACAACGAGCGCGACGAGCGCCTCTTCGCGAGCGCCGAGGTGCGCGACCTCACGCCGGTGCGCGACTCGGCCGGCCGCGCCGTCGCTCTGCCCGAGCTCGAGCGAATGTTCGCGGAGGCACTCGAAGGGATCCGGCGCGTCCAGGCGCACCGGCCCGCGGCGCGGCGCCTGCACTGGAACCGAGTGCTGCTCTACGTCTGGCCGGCCGTCGAGTTGGGCCGCGAGGAGATCGAGGGCATCGCACGCCGGCTCGCCTCCTCGGGTGCTGGGCTCGGGATCGAGGCCCTCTTAGTACGGTGCCGCCTGCGCGAACGCCCCGATCGTCCGTTGCGCGATTGTGTGGTCCGCTTGAGCACTCCCGGTGGCAGCGCGTTCGTGATGGAGGTCGACGACCCGCCGACCGAGCCGCTCCGACCACTCGACGAGTACACGCGCAAGCTTGTCGACTGCCGCCGGCGCGGCGTCGTCTACCCGTACGAGCTGCTCCGCGTGCTCGCGCCGACGCTACCCCGCGACGAGCTGCCCGCGGGCGATTTCGTCGAGCACGACCTCGACGCCACCGGGAAGCTCGTGCCCGTCGACCGGCCCGCGGGCCGCAACGAGGCCGGCGTCGTCGTCGGTGTCACCCGGAGCTTCACGGAGCGCTACCCCGAGGGCATCACCCGCGTGATCCTCCTCGGCGACCCCACCCGCGCGCTCGGCTCGATCGCCGAACCGGAGTGCCTTCGCATCATCGCCGCGCTCGACCTCGCCGCCGCGCGTGGCGTCCCGGTGGAATGGTTCGCGCTGTCGGCGGGAGCGAAGATCGCGCTCGACAGCGGCAGCGAGAACATGGACTGGATCGCCGCGGTGCTCCGCCGGCTGATTGAGTTCACCCAGGCCGGTGGCGAGGTCAACGTGGTCGTGGCGGGCATCAACGTCGGCGCGCAGCCGTACTGGAACGCCGAGGCGACGATGCTGATGCACACGCAAGGCATCCTCGTGATGACCCCGCAGGCGGCGATGGTCCTCACCGGCAAGCAGGCGCTCGACTTCTCGGGTGGCGTGTCGGCCGACGACAACGACGGCATCGGTGGCTACGAGCGCATCATGGGTCCCAACGGCCAGGCGCAGTATTGGGCTGCCGATCTCCCCGGTGCGTGCCGCGTGCTCCTCCGTCACTACGAGCACGCGTACGTCGCGCCGGGAGAGCGTTTCCCCCGGCGGGCCGCGACCAGCGACCCCGCCGACCGGGATCCGGGCATCGACCCGCACGCCCTGGACGGCTCCGACTTCCGGCGCGTCGGAGACGTGTTCAGCGACGCGACGAACCCCGAACGCAAGCAGCCATTCGACGTGCGCACGGTGATGCGGGCCACGATCGACCGCGACCAGCCGCCGCTCGAACGGTGGGTCGCGATGCGCGACGCCGAGACGGCGGTGGTCTGGGACGCGCACCTCGGTGGCAACCCGGTGACGCTGATCGGGATCGAGTCGCACACGCTGCCGCGCTACGGGCCCGTGCCGGCCGACGGGCCCGACCGCTGGACGTCGGGCACGCTGTTCCCGCAGTCGTCGAAGAAGATCGCGCGCGCGGTGAACGCAGCCAGCGGATCCCGTCCGCTCGTGGTGCTCGCGAACCTCTCGGGGTTCGACGGGTCGCCCGAGTCGATGCGCTCGCTCCAGCTCGAGTACGGCGCGGAGATCGGACGTGCGGTCGTGAACTTCGACGGTCCGATCGTGTTCTGTGTGATCTCCCGTTTCCACGGTGGCGCGTTCGTCGTGTTCTCGCGGCGTCTCAACGACCAGCTCGAGACGGTCGCGCTCGAGGGGTCGCGCGCGTCGGTGATCGGCGGCGCGCCGGCGGCGGCGGTCGTGTTCGCGCACGAGGTCGACGTGCGCACGCGCGACGATCCCCGCGTGCTGCGACCTTGTGCGGCGGCTCGACGAGGCCGAGCCGGCCGACCGGGCGACTCTCCGCGCCGAGCTGACCGACGCTCGCGCCGCGGTGCACTCGGAGAAGCTGGGTGAGCTCGCGGCGGAGTTCGACCGGATCCACAGCGTGGAACGGGCCCTCGAGGTCGGGTCGGTGAACCGGATCATCCCGGCCCGGGACCTCCGCCGCTACCTGGTGGAAGCGGTCGAGCGCGGGATCCATCGCGCGACGGAGCTCGAATGACGCGGTCCCGTTGGCTGGAGGGCCGCGCGGACGACGTGCCGTGCGGCGACGAGTGGCTCGCGCCCGCAAGAGAAGGCGGTGCAGGCGGGTCTGACCGTCGCGAAGCGACGGGCCGATTGGCGTGTCGGCCGGTGGGTCGCGAAGCGCGCCGTCGCCGCCGCGGTCGACCTGTGCCTCGCGCAGCCGCAGGACGCGTCGCGCATCGCGGTGCTCGCGGCCGCCGACGGCGCACCCGAGGCGAGCATCGACGGGTGTGCCGCACCGCTCGCGCTGTCGATCAGCCATCGGGCCGGGCGCGGGGTCGCCGCGGTCTGCGACGAAGGGGTCGCGCTCGGGTTGGACCTCGAGCTCGTCGAAGCACGCAGCCCGGCCTTCGTGCGCGAGTGGCTGGCGTCGCCGGAGCAGACGCTCGTCGACTCGCACCCGGAGCCTGCGCTTGTCGCCAACCTCGTGTGGGCGGCCAAAGAGGCGGCGGCCAAGGCCTGCCGTGAAGGGCTGCGGCTCCCGGTCCGACGCCTGGCAGTCGAGCCGATGCTCGATCCGGCCTGTTCGGGGTGGCAGCCCGTCGCGGTGCGGTTCGAGACCCGCGTCCTGCACGGTTGGTGGCGCGGCGACGACGGGTTCGTGCTCGTTGTCGTCACAGAGCCCGCAAGCAAGCCGCCGGCGCGACTCTGAAACGCGTGCCGGTTGGGTCGTGTGCACACGGCGGCGCGGGCTGGTCCCGACCGTCGTCGAAGACCACCTCGGCGAGAGGTCAGCTCGGACCGGCGAAGGACCGCAGCTCCTGCATGTAGTTGGCGCGCTCGTAGGCGGTGGGGTCGGGCACGTTGCGCTGGCTCATGCTGCCGCGAGCTGGGCGACTGATTCGTACTCGTGCTCGGCCATCCACTCCCGCAGCCCCGCCTCGAGCATGCGGAGGTGCTCGGGACCGTGCGTGAGGAGCGCGGAGGTCGACATCACGACATCCGCGCCGACGAGCAGCAGCTTGGCGACGTCGTCGGCTGTGTGCACGCCGGTCGACGCCGCAAACGAGGCGTCGACCCGACCGTAGAGGATCGCGATCCAGTGGAGTGGAAGGCGCGAGCTCGACTGATGTGCTCAACAGGCGAGGTGCGGGCGCACGTTCGAGCGTCTCGAGATCGACGTCGGGCTGGTAGAAGCGGTTGAAGCAGCACCACCCCGTCTGCTCCGCGCGGCCGCGACGTGCGCCGCCGAGGTGCGCGGACGCGTCGTGAAGCACGGTGCAGATCTTCACCGCGAGCGGCACGTCGACTTCGGCTCGCGACCGCCGCGACGAAGCTCGGCCATGTGCGCCTCGACGTCGGCCGCGGTGTGCGTCGACGTTCGGCGAGACCGTAGACAGGTTGAGCTCGATCGCGTCGGCTCCGGCGTCGGCGAGCTCCCACGCGTAGCGGATCCATCCGCCCCGCGTCGTGCCGTTGAGGCTCGCGATCACCGGGACGTCGAGCTTCGACTTCGCATCCTCGACGAGCTGCGATGTGCGGCGGGCGACCGTGTCGGCGTCGTCCGATCTCGGGGAGGTACGTGAGCGCCTCGGCGAACGCTCTCCGTTCCCGGCGTGAAGAGCCGGTGACGCGTCCAGTGCGGCGGTGCACGACGTCCTCCTCGAACAGCGACGGCAGCACCACCGCCGCCGCGCCCGCCGCCTCGAGCCGCGCGAGCGTGTCGAGCCGTCCGGTCAGCGGACTGGCCGACGCGACGAGCGGGCTGCGCGAGGTCGAGGCCGAGGTAGGTGGTCGTGAGATCGGTCATCGAGCGCAATCCTCGGTACCGGCGGTTCGCCGTGCCCGGACCCGTCGTGGGCGGCTGCGCTCGATCCCGGCGAGCTGCTCGTAGTAGCCGCCACCGTTCGTCGACGTCGGCCTGCGCGAGCCACGAGGAGCTCGGCGGCGTCCTCAGGGTTCGCGCGGGCGAGCATCGCGAAGCGTCCCTCGGCCGTCGAGGAAGTCGGCCAGCGGGATCGACGGCGCCTTGCTGTCGAGCTGGAACGGGTGCGTGTGCTCGTCGTGGCCCGGGTGGAAGCGGTACAGCGGCCAGTAGCCCGACTGCGCACGGCGTCGTGCTGGTGCGTCATCGATGTCGCTCATGTCGATCCCGTGCGCGATGCACGTGCGAGTACGCGATGATCAGCGACGGTCCCGGCCACGCCTCGGCCTCGACGAACGCCTTGACCGTCTGGATGTCGTTCGCACCGATCGCGACCTGCGCGATGTACACGTCGCCGTACGTCGCGGCATCGAATCCCGAGGTCCTTCTTCGGGGTGCGCTTCCGCCGGACGGCGAATTTCGCCACCGCGCCACGCGGCGTGGACTTCGACGCCTGCCCTCCCGTGTTCGAGTACACCTCGGTGTCGAGCACGAGGACGTTCACGTCGCGCCCGGACCCCAGCACGTGGTCGAGACCTCCGGCGCCGATGTCGTACGCCCAGCCGTCGCCCCCGACGATCCACACGTTCTTGCGCACGAGCGTCCCCGTGAGCGTGCGAGCAGACTGCGCGCCGCTGCGCGCCGATCGACCTCGGCGTCGGCGTCGTCGACGAGCCGGTCGCGGAGGCCCTCGACGATCCGAGACCGTTGCGCCGCGATCGTCGCATCGTCGACGGGCACCGCCGGGTCGACCGCGAGCATTGCCGCGCGAGCTCGTCGCCGAGCGAGCGGGGCGAGCTCGGTGACCATCCGTCCGGGCGGTGTGCGCTCTGACGGTCGAGCGCGATGCGCATCCCGAGCCCGAACTCGGCGTTGTCCTCGAACAGCGAGTTCGACCACGCGGGGCCGCGCCCGGCCGCGTCGGTGCCCCACGGGGTCGTCGGCAGGTTGCCGCCGTAGATCGACGAGCAACCGGTCGCGTTCGCCACGAGCAGCACGGTCGCCGAAGAGCTGGGTGAGGAGCTTGAGGTACGGGGTCTCGCCGCATCCCGCGCACGCGCCCGAGAACTCGAACAACGGCTCGCGCACCTGCGGAGCCCTTCACCGACGCCGGGTCGAGCAGCGCCGTCGGAGCGAGCGCCCTCGAGCCGAGGAACGCGTCGAAGCCGTGCCCGCTCGCGCTCGAGGTGCTCGGCGATCGGCTCCATGTCGATGGCCTTGTGCTTCATCTCCGACTTCGACTTCGCCGGGCACACGTCGACGCACACGCCGCAGCCGGTGCAGTCGTCGGGCGCGACCTGGATCGTCAGCAGCAGGCCGGGATGGTCGTGCGATCGGAACCGCTTGCTCGGAACTCGGCCGGTGCGTTGTCGCCGTCGACGTCGCCGGGTCGTGGATCTTCATGCGGATCGCCGCGTGCGGGCACACGAGCGCGCAGCGGGCGCAGTCGATGCAGATCTCGGGATCCCAGATCGGGATCTCGGCTGCGAGCGCGCGCTTCTCGTACGCGGGCAGTGCCGGTCGGGAACGTGCCGTCGACCGGGAGCGCACTCACCGGGAGCAGGTCACCTTCGCCGGCGAGCATCGCGCGGTGACCCGTTGGACGAAGTCGGACGCGTCGGGGCGGCGACCGGGGACCGCGTGACGCCGGGTGGCGGTGACCGGCGAGGTCGGGACGACGAGCTGCAGCGCAGCCGAGCGCCGCGTCGATCGCGGCGAGGTTGGCGTCGACGACCGGCACCGCCTCGCTTGCCGTACACGTCGACGGACCGAGGCCCGGATGGCGGTCGGGCGCGTCGTCGAGCGGCATCACGGCTCGTGAGCGCGGAAGCAGCAGACCTGCATGACCACGTTGATCTGACCGGCGAGGCCGACGTCGCGGGCGACGCGGTTCGCGTCGATCACGTGGACGGTCGAGACCCTTCTCGAGGATCGACTCCTGCACCTCTCGCGGCAGATGGTCCCAGGTGGCGTCGGCCGGGTACGGGCTGTTCAGCAGGAAGCGTCGCGCCGGGTGCGGCGACGTCGAGCACGTCGACACGATCGAGGAGACCGAACTGGTGACACGCCACGAAGTCGGCATCGCGAGATGAGATAGGTGGAGTGGATCGGCGCGTCGGCGAAGCGGAGGTGCGACACCGTCATCGACCCCGACTTCTTCGAGTCGTAGACGAAGTAGCCCTGCACGTGCCGGTCGGTGTGCTCGCCGACGATCTTGACCGTCTGCTTGTTGGCGCCGACCGTGCCGTCGCTGCCGAGTCCGTAGAACACGGCTCGCAGCGCGGGCCGGTCGGTCGTGAACGAGGGGTCGACCGGCAGGCTCGTGTGGGTCACGTCGTCGACGATCCCGACGGTGAAGTCGTCGCGTGGCTCGCTCGACTGCCAGCGAGTCGAGCACCGCCCGCACCATCGCCGGCGTGAACTCCTTCGACGACAGGCCGTACCGACCACCGACGACACGCGGCAGCGGACGCACGCCCGGCTCGCGGCGTCGGCGAGTGCAGCGAGGACGTCGAGATGCAGCGGCTCGCCCGGGCGCGCCCGGCTCCTTGGTCCGGTCGAGCACCGCGACGGCGAGCGGACGTCGGCGGCAGGGCAGCGACGAGCGCGTCGACGGGGAACGGCCGGTAGAGCCGAACCTGGAGCAGGCCCGACGCTTCTCGCCGCTCGGCGACGCAGCGCGTCGACGGCCTCCACCGCGGCACCGACGCCCGAGCCCATGAGCACCACGACACGTTCGGCGTCGGGCGCGCCCGTGTACTCGACGAGCCCGTAGCGACGGCCCGATCGCGTGCCGCGAGCCGGGCGAACGCGCCCTCGACGATGGCGGGCGACGGCGTCGTACGAACGGGTTGGCCGCCTCGCGAGCCTGGAAGAACACGTCGGGGTTCTGGGCCGACTGCCGCGCAGCACCGGACGGTCCGGGTCGAGGCCCGTCGCCGGTGGGCGGCCACCCAGTCGTCGTCGAGGAGGGCAGTCGACGTCGGCATCGCCGGCGGGTGCGACCTTGGCGATCTCGTGCGACGTGCGGAACCCGTCGAAGAAGTGGAGCAACGGCACGCGCGACTCGAGGGCGCCGTGTGCGCAACGACCGCGAGGTCGGCGGCCTCCTGGACCGAGCCCGACGCGAGCATCGCCCAGCCCGTGGTGCGCGCGGCCATGACGTCGCTGTGGTCGCCGAAGATCGAGAGCGCGTGCGTCGCGATCGATCGCGCCGCGACGTGGATGACCGCCGGCGAGAGCTCGCCCGCGATCTTGAACATGTTCGGGAGCATGAGCAGCAGACCCTGCGACGCGGTGAACGTGGTGCCGAGCGCGCCACTTGGTGATCGCGCCGTGGAGCGTGCCGGCCGCGCCCGCCTCCGACTGCATCTCGATGACCTCGGGGACGGTGCCCCAGAGGTTCGGCCGGCCGGCCGCGCCCACGCGTCGGCCAGTGCTCGCCCATCGGCGACGCCGGCGTGATCGGGTAGATCGCGATCACCTCGGAGCAGGAGGTACGCGACCCGCGCCGCGGCCTCGTTGCCGTCGACGACCTCCACGGCGGAGGCGATGTCGGTCGCGTCTTGCACGGTCACCCCGTCTCGGTTTCGACGTACCCGCTCAACAGTGCCTGCGCGGCCGCGAGCCGTGCGATGGGCACGCGAAACGGGGAGCACGACACGTAGTCGAGCCCGATGTCGGCGAAGAGCGCGATCGATTCCGCGTCGCCGCCGTGCTCGCCGCACACGCCGAGCTGCAGGTCGGGCTTCACGCTGCGGCCGCGCTCGGCGCCCATGCGCACGAGCTCACCGACGCCACGGTGGTCGATGGTCTCGAACGGGTTGCGCGGGAGCAGGCCCTCTTCGAGGTAGCGCGCCATCAGCCGCCCCTCGATGTCGTCGCGGCTGAAACCGAACGCCATTTGCGTGAGGTCGTTGGTGCCGAAGGAGAAGAAGTCCGCGACTTCGGCGATGTCGTCGCCGCGCACGGCCGCGCGCGGCGTCTCGATCATCGTGCCGATCTTCACGTCGACGGCGCGGCCGGTGCGCGCCTCGACCTCGGCGATCTCCTCCTCGACCCACCGTCGCACGAGCGCGAGCTCGGCCCTCGTGACGATGAGCGGGATCATGATCTCGACCCGGGGCCGGCCGCCCAGCTCGATGCGCCGGGTCGCAGCCTCGACGAGCCCGCGCACCTGCATCTTGTACAAACCGGCCTTGAGGATCCCGAGGCGGACCCCGCGGGTGCCGAGCATCGGGTTCTGCTCGTGCCAGGAGCGGGCCGCGGTGAACAGGTCGCGCGACAGCTCGTCGAGCTCGCCTCTCGCCTCGCGCGCGATGAGGTCTTCGAGGTCGGGGAGGAACTCGTGCAGGGGCGGGTCGAGGAGGCGCACTGTGACGGGCAGGCCGTCCATCGCGGCGAGGATCTCCTCGAAGTCGCCCCGCTGCAGCTCGAGGAGCTCGGCGAGGGCTTCCGTCTCCTTCTCGGGTGTGTCGGCGAGGATCATCCGCTGCACGACCGGGAGCCGCTCGCCGAGGAACATGTGCTCGGTGCGGGCCAGCCCGATGCCCTCGGCACCGTAGGCGCGGGCGCGCGCGGCGTCGGGCCCGTTGTCGGCGTTGGCGCGCACCCCCATGCGGCCCCGCCGGATGTCGTCGGCCCAGCCGAGCACGATCGCGAACTCGGCGGGTGGTTCGGCCGTGACGAGCGGGACCTGGCCGAGCATCACCTCGCCCGCCGTGCCGTCGACCGAGATCCACTCGCCCTCCCGGATCATGTTGCCGCCGGCGACGAGGTGGTGGCGCTCGATGACGAGGTCCTCGACCCCGACGACGGCCGGGATGCCCCAGCCCCGGGCGACGACGGCTGCATGGCTGACGAGCCCACCGCGGGCCGTCAACACCGCTCGGGCGACTTGCATGCCGTGGACGTCGTTGGGCGACGTCTCGATGCGCACGAGGATCGCCGGCTCGCCGCGCTCCACCGCGGCGACGGTGTCGTCCGCGTCGAAGTACACGCGCCCGACCCCTGCGCCGGGCGACGCCGCCAGCCCCTTCGCGACGACGGTGCGGCGCGCGGTGTCGTCGAGCTGCGGGTGCAGCAGCTGGTCGAGGTGCTCGGGTGTCACGCGCATCACCGCTTCGGCAGGCGTGAGGCGGATGGCCGGATCGTTGGTCATCTCCACCGCCATTCGCAGCGCGGCGCGCCCGGTGCGCTGACCGACGCGTGTCTGGAGCATCCAGAGCTTGCCCTGCTCGATCGTGAACTCGGTGTCGAGCATGTCGCGGTAGTGGCGCTCGAGCCGGGCGAAGATGTCGTGCAGCTCCGCATGCACCTCGGGGAACCGGTCGGCAAGCGCCGCGAGCGGAAGAGTCGCGCGGATACCGGCCACGACGTCTTCGCCCTGTGCGTTCACGAGGAAGTCGCCGTACGAGCCCTGCGCACCCGTCGCGGGGTCGCGGGTGAAGCCCACCCCGGTCGCGGAGCTGTCATCGCGGTTGCCGAACACCATGGTCTGCACGGTCACCGCGGTGCCGAGGTCGCTTGGGATGTGCTCCCGGTTGCGGTACGCGATAGCCCGCGCGCCGTTCCACGACGCGAACACCGCCTCGATCGCGGCGCGAAGCTGGCGGCGCGGGTCCTGGGGGAACGGCTCACCAGTGGCTTCGGCGACGATCTGCTTCGAGCGCAGCACGACGTAGCGCAGCAGCTCCGCCGGCACCTCGGCGTCGTTCGTCGTGCCGGCCAGGCCCTTGGCGTCGTCGAGCAGACGCCCGAAGCGCGCGCCGTCGACGCCGAGGACGATGCTCCCGAACATTGCGATGAAGCGACGGTACGCGTCGTAGGCGAAGCGCTCGTCGCTCGTTTGCTTGGCCAGGCCCTCGACCGAGGTGTCGTTGAGACCGAGGTTGAGAACGGTGTCCATCATTCCCGGCATCGAGAACTTCGCGCCCGAGCGCACGCTCACGAGCAGCGGGTCGGCCGGCTCGCCGAGGTACCGTCCCATCGCCGTCTCGATCTGCGCGAGGTGCGCGTCGGCCTCGTCGTCGAGGCCGACGGGCCAGCCCGCGTCGAGGTAGGCCCGACACGCGTCGGTGGTGATGGTGAAGCCGGGAGGCACCGGCAAGCTGAGCACCGACGTCATCTCTGCGAGGTTCGCGCCCTTGCCGCCGAGCAGGTGCGCGAGGTTCTTCGGCTGTGTCTCGTGTTGGTGGTCGAACGCGTACACGAACGGCACGGCTTCCTCCCTCGGTGTCGTTCTCATCTCGTGGAGATTGGAGCGTCTGGTTCCGCCGGTTCCGAGCTCGACGTGTCCGGGTCGGAGAGCAGCACCTCGATCGTCTCACCCGGTCGAACGGACTGGACCGAGCCGGCGACGTCGACCGTGATCGCCTCGCCCTCGTCGCGGTCGACGCGCACCCGGGCGAGCTCGGGAGTGAACTCGAGGTGTACGAGGTGGCGCGCGATACCGGATGCTGAACGCGAGCGAGCCCAGTTCGACGGGGAGTGACGGGGTGCAGGCGCAGCACGTCGTCGCGAATCTCGATGCCCGGTGTAGCAGCGCTGGAGGAGGTCGACGGTGCCCGCCATGGCGCCGAGGTGGATGCCCTCCCTCGTCGTGCCGCCCTGGACGTCGTCGAGGTCGCTGTACAGGGCCTCGAGGAACAGGTGCCACGACTGCGTCGCGGTCGCCGCGGGCGTGCATCCACGAGTGGACGACGCGGCTGAGCGTCGAGCCGTGCGACGTGCGGGGCTCGTAGTACTCGATGTTGCGGGGGATGAGCTGGTCGTCGTAGTCGTATCCGAGCCGCTCGAGCAGCCCGGCGAGCTCGTCGGCCGAGAGCAGGTAGAACAGCATCACCACGTCGGCCTGTTTGGTGAGCTTGTAGCGGTTCGGGCTGTCGCCTTCGGCCTCGAGGATGCGATCGAGGCGCTGGATGTCGCCGTACTTGCGCCGGTACGCCTCCCAGTCGAGCTCCTCGAGCAGCTCGTAGCCCTCGAACTGGCTGATCACGCCGTCGTGGAAGCACACCCGCATCTTGCGGCTGACGTCACCCCAACGATCGAGCTCCTGCTCGTTGATCAGCGAGCCGCTCCCTCAGCTCGCGGGCCACCGACGGCGGGAGCGCCTCGAGCACGTCGAACGCACGGCAGAGGCACCACACCGCCATCAGGTTCGTGTAGGCGTTGTTGTCGAGGCCGGGCTCGGCCCGGTCGGGATAGCCCTCGTGGTACTCGTCGGGCCCCATCACACCCTTGATCTCGTAGCGGTCGAGCGCGTGGTTGTACGTGGCGATGCTGGACCAGAACCGCGCGATGTCGAGGATCATCTCCGCGCCGTAGAAGCGCAGGAACTCGAGGTCGCCGGTCGCCAGGAAGTACTGCCAGACGTTGTACACGATGGCGGCGTTCACGTGACGTTGCAGGTGCGATGCGTCGGGCAGCCAGCGGCCCGACACCGGGTTGAGGTGCATGGTCTGGGTCTCCTCGCGCCCGTTGCTCGCGCTCTGCCACGGGAACATCGCGCCCGCGTAGCCCGCCGCCTGCGGCGCCGCGCCGCGCCTGGTCGAGGCGGCGGTAGCGGTAGAGCAGCAGCGCCCGTGCGGCCTGTGGGAAGCGCAGGCTGAGCAGCGGCAGGATGAACAGCTCGTCCCAGAACACGTGCCCGCGGTAGGCCTCGCCGTGCAGGCCGCGCGCCGGAACGCCGACGTCGAGCCCGACCGAGTTGTTCGACACCGTCTGGAGCAGGTGGAACACGTGGAGGTGCAGCGAGCGCGCGCCACGTCGCCGTCGGTGCCGAGCTCGATGCGGGCGCGGCCCCAGAGCTGACGCCAGCTCACGACGTGGCGTTCGAGCAGGTCGTCGAAGTCGCCCGCGAGGTGCATCACCCAGTCGCACGCCTCCTCGCCCGGCTCGCTGATGCCGGTGTCGCGTGACGTGAAGAGCGAGACGATCTTCTCGACGACGATCTCCTCGCCCGGCTCGACGTCGAGCACGAACTCGCAGCGCGACGTAGCCCGGTCGCTCGACGAGCTCGGGCTCGAGCTCGAGGCGGCGGCCGTCGCGGAACAGCCGGGTGCGCGCGGCCTGCGCGATCCGGACGTGCGACTGGTTGGTCTCGACGTGGAGGCAGACGACCTCGTGGTTCTCCCGGTCGGTGCGCAGCGGGCACGAGGTGCAGGTTGTCGAGCGTCGCGTAGCGAGCGACGCCGGCGTTGCGGACGGTGCCGTCGAGCGCGCTGACGACCTCGAGCCGACCCGACCAGTTCTCGGCGACGAGCGTGGTCTCGAGCGCGGCGAAGTGCGGGTCGCGCATGCTCACGAAGCGGCGCTGGGTGACCGACAGGATGCGGCCGTCAGTGATCGCGGAAGCGCGTGCGGCGAGTCAGCACGCCGCGGTACAGGTCGAGCTCGACAGGTGATGCGAGACGACGTCGGTGCCGCGTCGCCGAACCACTCGCCGCCTTCGACGCGGAACGTCAGCGGCAACCAGTTCGGCGACGTTGACGAGGCTCTCGTTCGTCGACCGACGTGCCCGGCGATCTCGGTGGCGAGCCGGTTGTAGACCCCGGCGACGTAGGTGCCCGGGTAGTGGGTGCCGTCGGCGGCGGACTCCGGCGCGGCGCCGCGCGTCGCGAAGTACCCGTTGCCGAGCGTGCAGAGCGCCTCGCGCTGCGCCCTCGTCGTCGGGGTCGAAGCCCTCGTAGACGATGCACCCACTCGTTCATCGCGTCGGTCTCCTCCAGCACGTTCGGCGAGCTCGACGAGGAACTCGCGGACCTCGTCGGGGTCGGCGAGGCGGTAGTCGGCGCGCGTCGGGCGATCGCCGTCGTCGACGACGATGCCGACGCCCGTGTCGCCGAGCGCCGCGAAGGCGTCCTCGTCGGTGACGTCGTCGCCGAGGTAGATCGGCAGGATCCGTGTCGCCTGAAGCCGGCACGCTCGAAGACCCACCACAGCGCCCGGCCCTTGTCCCACTCGACGTCGGGGCGCAGCTCGAAGATCCGCTTCCCGCCGGTCTTGCGCAGCCCGGGATGCCGCGCTCGCGACGTCGGTCGACCGCCGCCTTCGACCTCGGCGAGCCGAGCGTCGTCGACCTGGCGGAAGTGCGATCGCGATCGCGAACCGCTTGCGCTCGACCCACGCGCCCGGGATGTCGGCGACCGAGCTCGGCTCGAGCGCGTCGGCCGCGGCGGCGAGCACGGCCGAGCAGCCGGCGCCCTCCTCGCTCTCGTGCGTGGACACCGCCGGGTCCGACGACGTCGAAGCCGTGGCTGCCCTGCGTACCAGACGCCGTTCGAGCGCGCACCATGGCGCATCACGTCGCGTCGAGGTCGCGACCGCTGATGATGGCGACCACGCAGTGGCGGGCGAGACGTTCGAGGAGCCGGCGAGCGTCTCGTCGGGCGAGCAGGGCGAGCTCAGGCCGGGCCACGATCGGCGTGAGGGTCCCGTCGTAGTCGCAGAACACGGCGACCGACGCCCTCGCCAGCCGCGCTCGCAGCTCGGGGTTCCCCGAGGGCGGAGCGGCAGCTCAGCGGTCGATCGGACTGCATCCGCGACAACGCTCCACCGTCCTCCGGTCGTCGACGTCGAGGGACGCGAGGTCGGCGACGACGACGTCGGCGCCGTGCGCCTGCAGCGCGTCGGCGTGACCGGTGCGGTCGACACCGACGACGAGCCCGAAGCCGCCGCGCCGGCCGGCCTCGACCCCGGCGAGCGCGTCCTCGACGACCGCGGCTGCCGGCCGGGTGCGACCCCGAGTCGGCGGGCGGCCTCGAGGAACAGCGCCGGGTCGGGCTTGCCGGCGAGACCGAGCTCGGCCGCGTCGAGGCCGTCGACGCGCACGTCGAACAGCCCGTCGGCGCCGGCCGCTCGGCCAGGACCGCGGCGCAGTTCTCGCTCGCCGAGACGACCGCCGTCGAGGATCGCCGTTCCGCGCGCAGCTGACCGCGCAAGGGCGAGCGTCGACTCGAACGGCTCGACGCCGTGCACGCGGACCTGCGCGAGCGAACGCGTTCGTTCTTGCGGTTCCCGAGGCCGCAGACGGTGTCCGATCCGGGTGGCGTCACTCGGCCGCCGCGGGGGAGCGGTGATGCCCGCGTGACGCGAGGAAGCCGTCGACGCCGTCGTAGCGAGCGCGGCCGTCGACGTCGCGGACGTAGTCCTCGTCGTCGAAGGGGACGAACGGTTCCCCGGTCGACTAGGCCCGACCGGCGGAGGAAGGCGTCGAAGAGCGCCTTCCAGGCCGCCGCGTGGACCGACGCGGTCCGGGTGACGACGCCGTCGGTGTCGAAGATGACGGCGACGACCCGCGGCACCGGGACGCGGTGCCCATCACCGGACGTCGAGCCCCCGGTCACCATGTCCGCAGCTCCCGCTTCGCGACGGAGGCTCGCCCGCACGACAAGCTCGGCTTCCTTGCTGCTGCCTCCACAGGAAACGGTAACACCGTGCCGATCGCAGAACTTTCCGACCGGACACAGGAAGCGCGCGTTCGCCGCGGCTCCAAACAGCGGAGTCTCGCGCCTGGATGGTATGGGACTTTCGACCCTTCACGGGTGCCCTGATCTCTTGGCAGGCTTGAAGAGCTGACGGACGGCGGGAGCGTTCCCGCCTGGGGTGTGAGGGGTGAGGCGTTATGGGCAATGAGGGGCGTGCAAGTGCCGGCCGGCCGCCCATTGGGTATATGGCCGTTGCCGTCATATTACTGTTGGCTTTGAGCGGAGCTGCGGCTGGCTGCTCGAGTGGTGGTCGGCGTGGCACGGGCTCGTCGGCGTGCAATGCCGCGCGCAGCAAGTTCGTCATCTTTTCGAATGCGACAGCCGATGCTTCGAACTCGGCCTCGGACGCCTGGAACCACTGGACAGACACCTACAACCGTTCGCTGAATGGCCAGATATCGCAGCAGCAGATCAGCGCGGGAATCACGGAGTTCAACGCGGACTTCCAGAAGACCCAGGCAGCAGCCAAGAAGGTCACTGAAGAGTCGGCCACGTTCTTGAAGGCCTACGGCAGCTGCAACCAGTCGAGCATGCCCAAGGGGTGCCAAGACGAGTTCGCGCAGTACCAGCCATTGATCGCCCACGAGACACGTGAGGCGCAGGCGACGGGCGCGGTGTTCGACGCGATCAATGCCCAAATCGTGGCGGAAAATCCGGAGACCGGAACGCGAGAAACGCTGCGACGACGCAGTTCAATGCGGCAATCGACCAGCACGTCGCGGCGAATACGGAGCACAAGACCCTCCACACGACCTTTCGGGCTGCACAGGCGCGCTGCAATAAGGCATGAAACCCGCATCCCGGTCCCCTGTTCCTCGGTGCCGGTGCGTCTCAACGACCGAACACGCGGGAACGGAACAACCGAACACGATCCGACAAGCCACTGCCGAACTCACACATGTAGAGAGTGGGCCGCCAGGGACTCGAACCCTGGACCTGCGGATTAAAAGTCCGTTGCTCTACCAACTGAGCTAGCGGCCCGGGAGACAGCGGAGGTGTCCGTGCAAGTTCCGCCGTCCTGGGCGGTGATCGTAGGCGCCCGGCTCGAAGCGCTGCGGAGCGCGCCGCTCACAACGCCGCGAGGGCCTCGTCGAGCGCGATTGCGCTCCGGCCGAGCGCGCCGGCGACGGTGGCATTGGTGACCGAACCGCCGACCGTATTGACGCCCAGCGCGAACTCGGGATCGGCCGACACCGCATCTCGCACACCCCGGGTCGCGAGCTCGACTGCGTAATAGAGCGTGGCGTTGGTGAGCGCGTACGTCGACGTCACCGGCACCGCGCCCGGGATGTTGCTGACCGCGTAGTGAAGGACACCGTGTTGCACGTACACCGGCTCGGCGTGTGTGGTCTCGTGCGTGGTCTCCACACAGCCGCCCTGGTCGACCGCGCAGTCGACGATCACCGCACCCCGCTTCATCGCCCGCACCATGGCCTCGGTGACGACCACGGGCGCGCGCTCGCCCGGTACGAGCACTGCACCGATCACGAGATCGGCGTCGGCGATCGCGTGCTCGACGGTGCCGCGGTTGCTGGCGAGCGTCATGATACGGCCCTTGTGGATCTGGTCGACCCACCGCAGTCGATCAAGATTTCGGTCGAGGAGCAGCACTTCGGCTTCCATGCCCTGCGCGATCCAGGCCGCGTTCCAGCCGACGTTGCCGGCACCGAGGACGACGACGCGTGCGGGGCGTACGCCCGGCGCGCCGCCCATCAGCACGCCGCGCCCGCCCTGCTGCCGTTCGAGAAAGTGCGATCCCAATTGAGGCGCCATGCGTCCTGCGACTTCGCTCATCGGCGCGAGCAGTGGCAGCGCACCCGACGCGAAGCTGCACCGTCTCGTAGGCGATACCGGTGACCTGGCGATCGACGAGCGCCTCTGCGAGCGCCGGATAGGCCGCGAGGTGGAGGTAGGTGAACAGCACGAGGCCGGGGCGGAGCAAGGGGAATTCCTCCTTCCTCGGCTCCTTGACCTTGACCACCATGTCGGCGCGTTCCCATACCGCGGCCGCGGCCGCCACGATCTCGGCGCCCGCCCGGCGGTACTCCTCGTCTGCAAGGTGTGAGTCGAGGCCCGCACCGGCCTCGACCAGCACGGGGACCCCGTGGGTGACGAGCTCGTGCACGCCGTCGGGTGTCACCGCGACGCGATGCTCGCCCTCCTTCAACTCGCGTGGAACGCCGACCGTCATCGGGAGCGTCATGACGTCACAGTGGCATTTCCGCGGGCTCGCCCGGCAACCTGCGCGGCTCGACTTTCCATCGGCGGTGCGCGGCCACGACGAGCGCGACGATCGCGACGAGCTCGTAGGCCAACAGCGCGGGGTCCGAGAACCAGAGTGTCTTGTACTGCAGCGCGCTCGGGAAACCGTGACGGTACTGGTACGCGATCATCATCAGCAGCGACTGCGCCAGGACCACCCGCGCGAGCCCGGAGCGCCACTGCAGCGCGAGGATCGGCAGCACCCACATCGAATACCACGGCAGCAGGTATGCGGCCCCGAGCAGATACGCCACGAGCGCACCCGCCATGACGAGCGTTGGCGTGGGGTCGCGGAGTCGGCTCGACACGAACACGCCGGCGAGCGCAACCACGAGGAGCGTCGAGCCGGCGGCGATCACCTGCGTGGTGAGCGGGCCGGTAGAGGGTGTGCCTCCCAACCCAACGAGGTGTGCCAAACCGCCCGGCCGCACGAGCTGCCAGACCGAGCTGCGACTGAGGTGTGACCGGGCGTCGCCCAACGGCTGAAGTGCCGCCGGCCCCCCTACGAACAGGTACGGGATCGCGATCGTCGCACCGCTCACGGCTGCGATAACGGCAGCCGGGCGCCGGCCGCGTTGTCTCCACGCCCACACGACGAGTGCCGCGAGCGCGAGCCCGGCGACGATCTTCACCAGCACGGCGAGGGCGATCACGAAACCTGCCCACGCCCAACGTCGTCGTTTCGCGAGCAGCACGCCCGCGAGCAACCCGAGCCCGACGAGCGCGTCGTTGTGTCCGCTGTTGACCACCGCGTAGATGACGACCGGATTGAGCCCCACGAGCGCGACGATCGCGGGTCGCGCGTGTGCGCTTCCAGGATGAGGAGCGAGAGGAAGACCGCGAGCGCGGCCAGCCCTTGAAATGCGAGGCGAGTCGACAGCGGCTGGTCGTTGGTCGTGCGCGTGATTCCCGCGGACACGCCTGTGAAGAGTGGTCCGTAGACAGACTCCGTGTTGCGCCAGGTCGTCCCGACGTGTTGGAAGGTCACATCCGTCCAGAACTCGTCAGGTGGATGGGTGTACGGATTCGCGTGGTAATGCTCGAACACTCGACCGTAGATCGCGTACGACCAGAGGTCATTCGACTCGCGCGGTGGGCTCGCGACGGCCACGACGAGCAACAGGCTGCTCGCGACGAGGACCATGCCCATGGTCAACGCGCGGTCGAAACTGGCTGATGAACAGGAGGGCCAGGAACGCGCCGCTCGCGGCGATCAGCGTGCCCGCTCGGAGGAGTGAATCGAGGCGGTTGGACTGCATGACGAGGGTCAAGGAACCGAGGAGCACGACGAGCATGGTGACCGTTCCCGCGCGGTTGGCCGTGCCCGTCGCGGCGCGAGGGATGCACCGGCGATTCCACAGCGTGAGGATACGAGGTCAACGAACGTCACCGTGATCGCGCCGGCGTGGGCTCTTCTCCTTCGTGGTTTGTCCGTTCATCCGGAGCGCATTGGCGCGAGTCGCGCGGCCAGCTGCACCGGTGCGGTGACCACGGCGAACCGCTCGCGCTCGGTGAGCCATCGGTGGTTTTCGTGATGGAGCGTGTCGTCGGCGTCGAAGCGGTTGAGCGCCACCGTCAGCGCGACGCCGCCGAACGGCGCAGCCGCCGACCGGACCGCGTTGACGGTGCCGAGCCCGGCGTCGGCCACGAGCACGACCAGATCAGGTTTGATCGCGCCTGCGAGATCGACCGTGTCACCGTCGTCGGCAAGAGGCGAACGCGGGCCGCCGACTCCCTCGACCCAGCCGACCGCAACGTCGGGCTGCCACTGCAACTCGCACACGAGATCGCTGATATCAAACGGCGGTGCGCCGAGCTTGCGCGCCGCCATCGGTGGCGCCCACGCGATCGAGTAGGAACGGTGCGGCGCGCACACATCGCCGACGAGCTCGCCGGTCGCGCCTGCGAGCAGCTCGGCGTCGCTTTCGCCGGCGGGCTCGGTGCCCGACTGCACCGGCTTGCGGGCCGCGACCTTGATGCCTTGCGCGCGGACGATGGTCAGCGTCTCGGCGCCCCACCACGTCTTGCCTACGCCGGTGCCGGTGCCGGTCGCGAGCACGAGCCGGTTGGGTCGGATGCTCACTCGTGGTCGGGGAACAGGTCGTCGAGCGCGGCGGCGAGTTGATCGACCTGCGCCGCCGTGTGCGCAGCTGAGACCGTCACCCGCAGTCGCGCCGTGCCGGGCGCGACGGTCGGCGGGCGGATGGCGGGCACCAGTAGTCCTTGGTCGAGGAGCGCCGCAGCCGCATCAAGCGCTTTCGTCTCTGCGCCGCACATCACCGGGATGATCGGTGACGGATGCCCGGGGCGGAGCCGGTCGACGTGGGTGCGAAGCTGTTCGCGCAGCCGGTGCCCCTGCTCCGACCGGACAACGCCGATCGCCGCCAACGCCGCCGCGCTGTCGGCGGGCGTGGGAGCGGTCGTGAAGATGTACGGCCGGGCCCGGTTGACGACGAGATCGGTGAGATGCTGCGTGCCGGCGACGAACCCGCCGAGCGCGCCGAGTGTCTTCGACAACGTGCCGACGCGCAGCACGTCGAGCTCGTCGATCTCGGGGTCGGGCCCGAGCACCGCGTGCGCCTCGTCGAGCACGAGCAACGCACCGTAGCGGGCGGCGACGCCGACGAGATCGGCGACGGGCGCGACGTCACCGTCCATCGAGAAGACGGTGTCGGTGACCACCACGGCCCGGTCGGCGCGGGAATCACGCAGGAGCGCTTCCAGGTGCTCCACGTCGCGGTGGCGGTACACCGCGACGTCGGCCCGGCTGAGCCGGCAGCCGTCGATGATCGACGCGTGATTGAGCTCGTCGGAGCACACGAGCACACCCGGCTCGCCAAACGCTGTCAGCACACCGAGGTTGGCGGCATAGCCGGTGGGAAAGAGGACCGCGCGCTCGGCGCGTTTCCAGTCGGCGATTGCGTGCTCGAGCTCGGTGTGCACCGGACGTGACCCGACGATGAGACGCGCCGAGCCGGAACCGGTGCCCCATCGGTCGAGCGCGGCGCGGCGCGGCGACGACGACGACGGGATGTTGCGTCAGGCCGAGGTAGTCGTTGGAGGCGAACGACACGACGGGGCGACCGTCGGGACCGAGCTTGCCCTCGGGGCCCGCGGTGTCGAGCTCGCGCGGCGTGCGCCACTGACCCGCGTCGCGGATGCGAGCGGTTTCGACGCGCGACCAGTCGCTCCATGCGCTCATGACGCTGTCACTTCACCAATGGCGCTCTCGAGGGCACGCACGATCTGGTGCAGCTCGCCCGACGTGACGGTGAGCGGAGGCATCAACACCACGACGTCGCCCAGTGGCCGGAGGAGGACCCCCCGGTCGAGTGCGGCGGCGCACACTCGCCGTCCCCATCGCAGACCGTCAGCAGGCGGCATGAGCTCGACGCCACCCATGAGCCCCTGGAGTCGCGTGGCGCGGACCGCGGCCAGCGGCGCGATGCGGTCATCGAGCAGGACGCGCAGCTCGGCCGACCGTGATCGCACGTTGGCAAGCACGTCGCGGCTCGCGAAGGAGCTCCAATTGACGCAGTGCGACCGCGGCCGCGAGCGCGTTCCCACCGTAAGAATGCCCGTGGTAGAGCGTGCGCTCGCCCAGGTCGGAGCCCAGGAACGCGTCGAACACACGCTGGCTCGCGACAGTGACCGACTGCGGCAGGTAGCCCGCGGTGAGTCCCTTGCCGAGGCACAACAGATCGGGGTGCAGCGCGCACTGCTCGGACGCGAACAGCGTGCCGGTGCGGCCGAACCCGGTGGCGACCTCGTCACAGATGAGCAGCACATCGTGGTCGCGACACGCTTGTGCCAGCGTGGCGAACGCCGCGGGCGGGGCGAGCCGCATACCGGCCGCGCCCTGCACCAGCGGCTCGACGATCACCGCGGCGAGCTCGTGTGCGTGCGCGGCGACCATGCGGGCCGCGATGTCGAAGCAGTCGGGGTCGCCGAAATGTGGTGCTCGCAGCGTGGGGAATCGCAGCGGGTCGAACAGGTCGATGCCGAACCCGTCGCCACCGACGGAGACAGCACCGATGGTGTCGCCGTGGTACGCGCCACCGAACCCCAGGTAGGTCGTGCGCCCCGACACTCCCCGGTTACGCCAGAACTGGAACGCGATCTTCAGTGCCTGTTCGACCGCAGCGGCACCGTCGGACGCGAAGAGAAAATGAGGTCCGTCCACCGGAACGACGGCGGCGAGCGCCTCCGCGAGCTCGATCACGATGCGATTGCCGTTGCCCAGCAGCGTGGAGTGCGCGACCCGATCGAGCTGCTCGCGCAACGTGTCGTCGAGCTCGGGGACACGGTGCCCCAGCGTGTTCACCCACAGCGAGGAGATGGCGTCGAGGTAACGGCGTCCGCCGACGTCGATCAGCTCGTGGCCCTCGGCCCGCTCGACGATCAGCGGCGCATTGTCGGTGAAGGACGCCATCTGGGTGAAGCCGTGCCACACGACGGCGGCGTCGCGTTTGACCCAGTCGTCTGCCGGCATGCCGAGCGATGTTAGGTGGGGGTGGCCGCAGTCGTTCGAGGCGGCGCCGCGACCCTGCCGGCTGTTCAGGAACGAGCGGGCCCGCGATCGATGTCGGCCTGCAACTCGGCGAAGATCGCAACGCCCAAGCGGCGACTGCCCTCGTCGGTGACATGCACGGTATCCCAGGTCCGCAGCGGCACGGTGGTGCCATCAGGGCCCGGCACGGAGAAGAGGTACTCACCGTGCGGTCCGCCGAGCACCGCTTGCGCGTCGACGTAGCGCACGCCCGGATGCGTTTGTGCAATCGCGAGATATCCGGCGTGCAACGTGCGGACAGCCCGCATGGGCGCCTCGGTGAGTTGTGGGGGCGGGAGCACCCACACTGCTTGTGCGCCACGAGAAGTCATGATCGCGGTCAGCTCGTTGCTGGCGCGTGCCCATGCGTTGTAGAACGCCGGTGTCTCGTACACGAGAGGGTGACCGTTGACGTCGAGGTCGGGTGGCGCCGGGCAGTTCCCGATGAAGAGTGCGACGACGATGTCCGGGTTCTCTTTGTTGATGAGCTGCTGCACACGGAGGTTCCAGTCGAAGTTGCCTCTACTCACGAGCCCTGTTCCGGCAAGCCCGAGCTTGACCACGCTCACCCGCCGTCCGGCTATCTGCGGTTGCAGCACGCGCTCGATCTTGGGCGCGGTGAGCAACATCATCGAATCGCCGATGAGCAGGATGCGGAGCGGCCGCTTCGCGACCGGCGCCGCGCGCCCTCCAACCGAATTGGCGAACGGCAATGAGAGAAACGTGCCCGTGATGAAGGCGATGGCGACGACGCAGAGCCGTATCGACCGCCGCGTGACCGGTCTCGTTTGCCTCATGCTTCTATGATGCCCGCGCCAAGCGATCCGTGGTCCGAAAGGGTCCGATTTCTTGGCGAAATGACAGGGCTGCAAGTTGCGAAAGCGCCGTGCGGGGTCCCGCCCGGCCCACGCAGCAGTGGCCATGGCGGTGCGGTCGTTGCCACTAGGGCGATCCACGCCGAGGTGCAGCCCGACATCGACCGCACGGCCACCCGTTCCGTCCGGGCCGGGAGCGGAGGTCAAGTACTCCACACCGCTTGCGCGCCGCGAGAAGTCATGATCCGGCTGAGCAAGTCGCTGGCGTGGGCCCAGGCATCGTAGAACGCCGGTGTCTCGCACACGATCGGCCGACCGTCGGCACCGAGGTCCATGGGCGGCGGGCGTTGCCGGTGAACATTGCGACGACGAGGTCGGGGTTGTGCTCGTTGATCAGATCCTGCACGCCCTTGTGCAGTCGAAGTTCGCTTTGCTCAGCAGCCCGGTGCCCGGCCCCGCGAAGCTGACGACGCTGACGCGCCGCCCGGGGGCCCCACAAGGTTGTCCGAAAGGAGCGTTTTTTCCGAGATGCTCCGGCCGGCTGGGGGCCGTATCCGGCGTCGCCTTTCATGGCCGAAGGCTCAGGCGTCCGCCTCCGTCCGACCCGCGGCGCGCAACTGCGTTCTGATCAGCTCGGCGTTCGCTTCGAGCTCGCTCGGGTCGATGGCGGCGGCCGCCCTCGCGAAGTCGAGGTCGAACGCGAGGTTGATCGGCACGACGTGCACGTGCGCGTGCGGTACTTCGTCTCCGACCACCAGGAGACCGATGCGTCGCGGCGAGAAGGCCGCCCGCTGGGCGCGCCCGACGGCTTGCGCGACCTCCATCACGTGCTGTGCGACGGTCGTGTCGAGATCGACCCAGTGGTCGACTTCGACCCGGGGCACGACGAGTGTGTGGCCGGGCCGCAGCGGATTGATCGACAGAAAGGCGACCGCGGTGTCGTCGCGCCACACGAACGTCCCGGGGATCTCGCCGTTGATGATGCGGGTGAAGATCGTGGGCACGGCAGCCTCCTGGGTCGGAGCCGCGAGGCTAGCGACGCCGGTGCGTCACGCGCCGCCGCGAGCGGCCGCCCGCACAGCCGGCGCCACATCGCTCATGAAGGTTCGGAGCGTGTCGGGCTGCGCGAAATCGCTGAACTGCAGCACGAAGCCCTCGACGCCGGTCGATGCCTCCGCACCGAGCGCTGCCGCGACTTCCTCCGACGTGCCGGCGATCACTCCGCCCCAAGTGCCGAATCGCCGTTGCGCGACCGCGACTACCTCGTCGCGACGAGCGCCGTCGGACGCGAGCCCGATCGGATGCTGCACCGACACCGGCTTGCCGCCGGCGAGGGCACGCAGCTCGTCGAGCCGGTCGACCGCGTAGGACGGGCAGTTCCACCAGTCGGCGTACTCGCGGACCAATGGCATGGTCAGCTGCGGTCCGGCGCCACCGATGTGGATCGGTACGTGTGTCTGCGCCGGCACCGGCCGGCCGATCGCGCCCTCGAGCCGGTGATACGGACCGGAATAGTCGAACGGCTCGCCGGCGAACATGCGCGGGAGAATCTCGAGTGTTTCCCGCAACCGTGCGGCACGCTCCTGCCGGCTCGCATTCCCGATGTCGAACATCCGAAGCTCGTCGTCGACCGAACCCCAGCCGAGCCCGAGCTCGAGCCGTCCGCCACTGATCACGTCGACCGTCGCCGCCATCTTGGCGAGCACGGCGGGATGCCGGAACGGATCGCACGTCACGAGGTGCCCGATCCGGATCGTCCTGGTGCGTGCAGCGAGCGCTGACGCGACCACCCAGCCTTCGAACAGGTCGTGCTCCGGCGCGGCGGGCACGACCAGATGGTCGATGAGCCATACCGAATCGAAGCCCGCGGCCTCGGCCGCGAGCACCCGCTCCTCGATCGTCGCCCACGACATGCGCAACTGCGGAAGCAGCACGCCGAACCAGGTCACCGCAGGAGCGTAGCGACGGGCCGGCGAGGAGATCCGCCGATGTCGCGGCGCGCACAACAATCGGCACGCGGCGCCATCCCTCGTTCTTGCGTCGCAAACCGGGATGTCATCCCGGCTGCTGACGCAAGAATGCAGGATGCCGGCGGTGATGCCCATGCAGTCCGCGTAGGCTCCCGATGCGGGCGATCCGGGGTGGTGGCCATGACGGTGGATGCGAGCGACAGCGGGCCGGCTGTCGCGATGCACGGCGTCGCAGGCCGGGTGGTGATCATCACGGGCTCCGGCCAGGGCATCGGGCGCGGCATGGCGTTGCACCTCGGGAAGGCCGGGGCCAATGTGGTGGTCGCGGAGTGGAAACGCGACCGGATGACCGCGACCGTCGACGAGCTCGATGCGTTGGGCGTGCCGAATCTCGGTGTGGAGTGTGACATCAGCGACCGCGACCAGATCGAAGGCACCGTCGCGGCGGCGGTCGCCCGGTTCGGCGGGGTCGATGGGCTCATCAACAACGCGCAGACGTTCCGCCCCAACGCGCCGGTCGCCGATGTCACCGAAGACGACCTCGACGTGTTCTACCGCTCGGGCGTGAAGGGCACCTTGTGGGCGATGCAGGCCGTATATCCGCACATGAAGGCAAAGGGCTGGGGCCGCATCGTCAACTTCGCGTCGTCGATGGGCATCACCGGCGGCCGTGGCTTCGCCGCGTACAACGCGTCCAAGGAGGCGATCCGCGCGCTGACCCGCACCGCCGCGCGTGAATGGGGCGCGGACGGGATCTCCGTGAACGCGATCGCGCCGGCCGCAGCCTCGGAACGAGGCAAGGCGTCAGCCGCGCGCCGCAGCGAGGCCTACCTCGAGTTCATCAAGTCCTGTCCGATGGGCCGTCAAGGCGATCCCGAGCTCGACATCGCGCCGATCGCGCTCTTCCTTTGCAGTGACGCGTGTCGCTATCTCACGGGGCAGACGTTCATGGCCGACGGCGGTGCCTTCATGTGGGCGTGACGCCCGATCCCGAGCAGGCGGCGCGTGATCGCTGGGCCGACGGGCTGCGCCTGCTCGCGTCGTTCTCCACTGAGATCGGTTCGCCGTTCTACGGCACGATGCTCGAGTGCATGGCACGCGACGTGGCCGACGGTGGTCCGACGTGGCCGCTGCTCGAGCCGTTCACCGGTGAGCCGCCTGAGAACGTGTACCACATTCGCCTGCTCGGAGGCGTCCACAGGTTGGTGCTCACCGGCGCGGCACCCGAGCTCGCACGCCACTACCCATCGGTCGGCGGCGATGGCGATGCAGAGGCCGCGTGGCCGTTCGTGCGCGAGCTGCTCGCGACGCGCCCGCCGGTGGTGCTCGACGCGTTGACGCGTCCCCCCAGACCAATGAAGTCGGTCGGAGCGCCCCGTTGGTCGGCGGCCTCCTCGTGGTTGCCCGCGAGACGAAGCTGCCGTTGCGGCTCCGTGAGCTCGGGAGCAGCGCGGGGCTCAACCTCTCGTTCGATCGGTATTGGTTCAGTCAGGACGGTCGCGGCTGGGGCAACCCGACGTCGACTGTGCGCTTCGTCGACCTGTGGCCGCACGGCTCCCCGCCATTCGATGCCGGCGTGTCGATCGCCGACCGTCGCGGCTGTGACCGCCATCCGATGGACGTCACGTCCGAAGACGGTCGCCTCTGGCTGCTCGCGTACGTCTGGCCGGATCAGAGGGCGCGCTTCGAGCTCCTGCGCACCGCGCTCGACCTCGCCCGCGACGCTCCGCCGGCCGTTGACGAAGCCGAGATTCCGGAGTGGTTGGAGACGCAGCTGGCGGAATCCACGCCCGGACTCGCCACCGTCGTGTTCCACTCGATCGTGTGGCAATACCTCACCGCGAAGGAAAGAGCGGCTGTCGAAGCGACGCTGCACGAGGCCGGAAGGCGTGCGACAGCCGACGCGCCGCTCGCATGGTTGCGACTCGAGCTCGGATCCGAGCTCTCCACCTCAGACCTGCGGCTCACCACCTGGCCGGGCGGCGCAGAGCGGCTGCTCGCGGACGCCGCGCCCCACCTCGGTCCGGTCGAATGGCTCGACGGGCACTGACACCGTGCGTCGGTCATCCCAGTGCCAGACCCCGCGCGGCGCTGCTGCCCCCGTCGAGCTCGAGGTTGATGCCGGTGACGACCTCCGACTCCGGGCTCGCGAGGTACACCGCGGCCAGCGCGACGTCACGCGCTTCACCCAATCGCGTGAGGTGCATGGCTTCCAGCGCGCGGAAGCGCTCCTCGGAGAGATCCGCGTCGCGGCGGTCGTTGAGCACGTAGCCGGGACTGATCGTGTTGCAGCGCACGCCGTGCGAGGCGTAGTCGACCGCGATCGAGCGCGTGAAGCGCGTTGAGCCCGCCTTTGCTCGCGATGTACGCGGCGAGACCTTGGCTGGCGCGCTCCGCGGCACGCGACGAGATATTGACGATTGATCCGTGCCCGGCAGTGACCATCGGCCGAAGCGCGGCGCGACACAGCCACATCGGCGCGGTGAGATTGATGCGCAGCGTCGCCTCCCAGCTCGAGGTCGCGAGGCCCCCCACCGCGTGGTCACCGTCATCGACGGCACTTGCGACCGCGCTGTTCACCAGCACCGTCAGCGAGCCGAAGCGCGCGAGCGTTGCGTCCACCAGCTCCTCGCAGCGGGACTCTTCACTGAGATCTGCCGCGGTGAACGCGGCCGTTCCGTATGCGTCGGTGATCTTTTCGAGAACCGCGTTGCCCCGGGCCTCGTCGCGGCCGGTCACCATCACGTGTGCACCCTGCGCGGCGAATTCGGTCGCGATGGCCCGCCCGATCCCGGCTGTCGAGCCGGTGACGAGCGCGATCTCTCCCTGGAGGCGCACGATGCTTTCCTTCCGGGCTGCCGGCGCGAGCGAGGCGCCCGTCAGGCTAGTGGGGGCCTGCGAGCAGCGACTCGGCTCCGAGGCGTTCCCGGATGCGGGCGACGCTTCCGAAGACAGCGGCCGCGGCGAACAGACCCGCCGCGACGAGGACGATGGCTCCGCCGGCCGCGAGTGCCCACTGTCGTGAGGCGGCGAGGCCGACCACCGCCGACACAACGCCGACGCCGACCGCGCCGAGCATTGTCGCTTTGAAGGAGCGCGCCACGAGGCGGCTCGTCGCGACGGGGAGCACCATCAGTGCCGCGACGAGGAGCACGCCGACGATGCGCATTGCGGACACGACCGTGACCGCAGTAAGCGCCGCCAGCATCGCGTTGAGGCCGTCGGCCGGGAGTCCGGCCACCCGTGCGGCCTCGTCGTCGAGCACGACGGCGAGCAGCGCCCGTCTCGTGAACACGATGGCGATGACGATCACCGCGCCCATCGCGACCACTGTCAACACGTCGCGCGATGACACTGTCAGGATCGAGCCGAAGAGGTACGGCTGCAGGTTGGTGTTGGTGCCGGCTCGGCTCGCGAACACCACTCCGGCGGCAATGCCGCCGTAGAAGAAGAGGGCGAGCGCCAAGTCGCCCGACGCTCGGCCGCGGGACCGGAGCCACTCGATCGACAGCGCGGCGACGACGCCGAACACGAGCGCGGTCCACAGCGGCGAGGTGCCGAACAGCAGGCCCGCGCCGATACCGGCCACGGCGACGTGACCGATACCGTCGCCCATGAGCGCGAGTCGCTTCTGCACGAGGAACGTGCCGATCAGTGGTGCGCACGCGCCGACCACGACCGCGGCGATGAGAGCGAGCTGCATGTAGGTGCGGTCGAACGGCCACGGCAGCGGCCACGGCATGCCCGGCATCAGGTCAGGTCCTCGAGCCACAGCGGCAGGTCGTCGCGGTGAATGCCGAGGCTCACGCCGGTCGCCGCGAGCTCCGCCGGTGGACCGTCGAACATGATCGTGCGCTTGAGGATCGCGACGCGGTCGAGGTCGTCTGCGACCGAGCCCAACTCGTGCGACACGAGCAGCACGGCGGCGCCGTGCTCCCGGACAAGATGCACGAGCGAGTCGCGAAAGAGGCGCTGCGACTCGGCGTCCACCCCTGCGACGGGCTCGTCGAGCACGAGCAGCTCGGGTTCGCTCGCCAGCGCCTTGGCGATCAACACGCGTTGTTGCTGTCCGCCCGAGAGCTCGGTGAGGCGCCGGTGGCGCAGCTCGCTGAGTGCAACCGACTTCAGCGCGTGAGCCACCGCAGCTCGATCGGCGGCGCGAGGCCGTCGCCACCAACCCTGACGGGCAAGACGGCCGGTCGCGACAACTTCCTCCACGGTGGCCGGCAGGTCGGGTGCGAAGCGCGGGCGTTGCGGCACGTACCCGAGCCGCCAGCGATTGCGCAGCGTGCGCGGTGACTCTCCGAAGAGCCGTACGGCTCCTCGGCCGGGCGACAGCAGTCCGAGCACGATCCGCAACAGCGTCGACTTGCCGGCGCCGTTCGGGCCGACGAGCGCCACGAACTCACCGGGCGCGAGCTCCAGGTCGACCCGGTCGAGCACGGTGTCGCTCCCGTAGGCAAACGAGACGTCGTCGGCGACGAGAACTGGGATCGGAAGCCTCCTCGGGAGGAAATGAGGACCGTTCCCATTATAGATGGTAGTTTCGTTGTGTGAGAATCGTTCTCAGGACGGCCCGCACGCGTAGTCTCGGCGTTGCGGCGGTCGCAGCTCTCGTCGTGACCGGATGCGGTGCCGCGAGCGGGCCTGCAAGCCACGGCAAGGTCTCCGTCGTCGCTGCGTTCTACCCGGTCGCGTACGCGGCGCAGCGGGTTGGTGGCGCCCGTGCCGTCGTGAAGAATCTCACGCCCCCGGGCGCGGAGCCGCACGATCTCGAGCTGTCACCCAAGCAGGTCGACGAGATCCAGAGCGCCAACGTCGTGTTCGTGATGGGCAGCGGCTTCCAACCCGCGGTCGAGCGATCGGCTCACCGAGCGCGACGACGAGACCGTCGACCTGCTCCGGCACCTTCCGATCGGAGCGAAGGGCAAGCAGGTACGCGAGGGCGATCCCAACGCGCTCGACCCCCACGTGTGGCTCGCGCCGCGTCTCATGATCGAGATTGTCGACGAAGTCGAGCGAGCGTTGGCCAGCGCCGACCCCCGGGGAAAGGCCACCTTCACCCGCAACGCGCAGGCGTTCGACGCGCAGCTCCACGCGCTCGACACGCGGTATCGCGAGGGGCTGGCGCACTGCCGGCGCACGCTGATCGTCACGTCGCATGAGGCGTTCGGATATCTCGCCCGGGCGTACGGCCTGCGTCAGCAAGGTGTCTCGGGCCTGTCGCCCGATGCCGAGCCCGACGCGAAGCGCATCGCGGAGCTCAGCGATCTGGCGAAGAGGCGAAATGTGACGACGATCTTCACCGAGACACTGGTCTCACCAAAGCTCGCCCAGACGCTTGCTCGTGAAGCCGGCGGCGTGCGCACGGAAGTTCTTGATCCGCTTGAAGGCCTCACCGGCAAGGAAGCCGCGGCCGGAGACAGCTACATCACCGTGATGGACCGCAATCTCGAGAAGCTCCGCGGCGCGCTCGACTGCAGGTAGCGCCAAGCTCGCACCTGCGGCCCAATTGGAACTGGCCCGCGATCACTTCACTTTTTCTTGAGTCAACGCGGACCAGTTCCAGGTGGTCGCGCCATGACCGTATCGTTGGCACGTGAGCACCGGGCACCAACACGGTCAGCCCATGCAGCGGGCAGGCGCGCGCCATGCCGGGCGCCTCCGCCTCGCGTTGGTGCTCACGGTCGCGTTCCTCGTCGTGCAAGCGGTCGCGTCGTTTCTGACCGGCTCGCTCGCGCTGCTGTCCGATTCCGCCCACATGCTCGTCGATGCCGTCGGTCTCGGTCTCTCGCTCGCGGCGATCGGGCTCGCGAACCGCGACGGCGCCCATTCGCGATCCCGCACCTTCGGGCTGTACCGGCTCGAGGTGCTCGCCGCACTCGCCAACGCGATGTTGTTGCTCGGCGTGTCGGCGTACGTCCTGGTCGAGGCCGGGTTTCGCATCGCCAGCGAGCCGAGTGTGGATGCCGGTCCGATGATCGTGGTTGCGATCATCGGACTCGGGATCAACGTCGTCGCGCTCCTCCTCCTGCGTCCCGGTGCGAGCGAGAGCCTCAACGTCGAGGGCGCGTACATCGAGGTGCTCGCGGACCTCGTCGGCTCGGTCGGCGTGATCGGGGCGGGTGTCATCGTGCTGACGACCGGGTGGTCCGGCGCCGACACCATCGTGGGTGCCGCCATCGCGGTGTGGATCGTGCCCCGCACGTTGCGACTCGCGAGTCGTTCGTTGCGAGTGCTGCTACAAGTCGCGCCTGCCGGGCTCGATGTCGACGGGCTGCGCACGTCGCTTGCTGCAGTCGTCGGAGTCGTCGACGTGCACGACCTCCATGTCTGGACCCTGACCTCCGAGATGGACGTCGCGAGCGCGCACCTCATGATCGGCGTCGACGCCGACGCCCACGCCGTGCTCGACCGGGCGCGTGAGCTGTTGCGCGACGACTACGGGATCGCGCACGCCACCTTGCAGGTGGAGCCCGACGACCACACCGGATGCGAGGAAGTCAACTGGTGACGGCCGCGCCGTGAGGTTCGCGGCCGCCGGACGGCGCGGGGGTGGCGCCCGGAGACGCAGCGCCGACGCCGCGAGCAATCCGACACCGAGTCCGAGGGCCACGACGACCTCGAGGCGCGCGATCCAGTCGGGGAGCGTGGAGGGGACCTGCGAGTGGCTGAGCACAGTGATGTCGCCGAGGCCACCCGACACAATGACGAAGACCGCGGCGACCAGCACCGCGGGGGTTGCCGCCACCCCGCCGCGTCGGACGAGCCACACCAACGCGACGATCCCCACGACGATGCCGCCCAACGAGTACGCGCTCGCGGCCAGCTTCGTCACCCCCGTCGACGTCGTCGCCCCCCACAAGCCGAGCACGTGCAGGCTCTCGGTCGCGAGGAGCAGCGCCAGCGTGCCACCCAGCACCCACGCCCAGACGCGCGTGCGGCTCAACGCGAGCACGACGACCGCGAGCACCAACGCGCCGAGGACGGCGGGCCACGGCGACGGCCCGGGGACCCACACGACGTCCCCGGTGACGCGGACCGGCACGTTCCCGTCGCGCAGCATGATGACGAAATGCTGCACGACCTGCCGCTTGCCGGGGTTGCGCCGCACGCTCGGCGGGAGCCGGGTGCCCATCCAATGCGCTCGGTGATCATGCCATCGCGCCACCGGCGACGAGGTGAGCTTGCGCCATTGCGGTGCCGCCGACGCGTTTGCAGAGGACGGCACTTGCTCGGTCAGGTCGTTGCGGCGGTTCAGGTACGTGGCCGGCGAGCGCAGGTTCTCCTCCGTGCCGTTCGGTCCGACGCGCAGGTACGGCTCGCCTCGGTAACCGAGCACCACGATGTCGTGGTCGCTGTTGTTTCGGAGCTCGAGCCGGTTGCCGAGGTCGACGGCACGCAGCTCGACGCCGCGAAGCCGCGGCACGACACTCGTGATTCGAGTCTCGTAGTTCGTCGGCTGGACACCGGCCACGCCGTGCGCCGCAGCGGGATCCGCCGAGCACAAGACCGCCCCGAGCGCGACCGCGAGCATTGCGAGCACCCGAGCCGGTCGCGTCATGCCGTCCATCCTGGTCCGGGCCTGCGGAAATTTCGTGATCGACCGAGAAACGCCGCCGATCATGCGTCGCGACTCACGCGCAGCGCTTACAGAGCCCCACGAGGTCGATGCGGTGGCGTTGGGTGCGAAAACCGGTCGAGCGCGCGATCTGGGCGACCGCGGCGCGCACCGACTTCTCGAGGCCCGCTGACGCCGGCACGTCCTCGACCGCGCCACACTCGGCGCAGATCAAGTGGTGATGATGGCCCGTGAGGTCCTCGGCGAGCTCGAACCGTGCGAACTCGTGGTCGGTCACGATCCGATGCACGGTCTTGGCCTCTTCGAGCACCACCAGGTTGCGGTACACGGAGCTCTGCGCGAACGCGGGCCGCGCGTCGAGGATCTCCGGAATCGTCAGTGGTCGTGCTGCCGAAGCGAGTGCGTCGAGCAGCGATTCGCGATTGCTCGTGAGGCGTTGGTTGACGCTCTTCAACCGGGCGGCGACCGTGGCGCGCGAGCGCGGCTTCCATGCACGTGATGCTACCGGCGCGCGGTCGGCCCGGTCCGGCGGCGGCGCTAGCGTCGCCTCGTGGACGTGACGGCGCGGTTCGCCGAGGTCGTGGGCCGCCCCGAGCGCGAGATTCCGCTCGACGAGGCCGCGTTCCTTGTCGCCGCGCACGCGCACCCCGGCCTCGATATCGAGCGTGGCCTCACCGACCTCGACGCGCTCGCCGAGGACGCCGGCGCGCACGGTCCGGCCGTGCTCGCGCACCGGCTCTTCGTCGAGCTCGGCTTCGCGGGGAACACGGTCGATTACGGCGATCCCCGTAACTCGTATCTCGACGACGTGCTGGCCCGTCGCCTGGGTATCCCCATCTCGCTCAGCGTCTTGATGATGGAAGTCGGACGCCGATCGGGCATCACGCTCGGCGGCGTCGGCATGCCAGGCCATTTCCTCGTGACCGCGGGCGGCGATGATCCAATGTGGTTCGACCCGTTCCACGAGGGCCGCGTGCTCGACGTCGAGGGTTGCCGCGCGGTGTTCCAGGCGGTTCACGGCGAGGCGGCCGAGTTCTCCCTCGACCACCTGGCGATCACAGCGACGCGCGCCATCCTCGACCGGATGCTCGCCAACTTGCACCACACGTTGATGCAACGCGACCCGGCCTCCGCCCCGTGGGTCATCCGCCTGCGGCTCAGCATCCCGGGAGTGTCGCCCGTGCAACGCCGCCGGTTCGCGAACGCACTCGGCGGGCTGGGCCGGTTCGACGAGGCCGCCGACGTCCTCCTCTGCCTGGCGGAGGAGCTCGAAGGCAACGAGGCGACGATCGTCGCCGGTGAAGGCACGGCGCTCCGAGCGCGCGGCAACTGACTCGGTGGGTGGGCACGTGAGACGCGCGAGATGCGTGACGCCGTTACGGTGCGCGCATGGCCGAGACCCTTCCGATGTTTCCGCTCGGTGCGGTGCTGTTTCCCTCGGCCGTGCTCCCGCTGCACGTCTTCGAGCCGCGTTATCGGGCACTCGTCGAGGCGTGCCTCGCCGGTGAGCCGGAGTTCGGCGTGGTGCTGATCGAACGGGGAAGTGAAGTGGGCGGCGGCGACGTGCGCTTCGGCGTGGGGACGGTCGCCCGGATCTTCGAGGCCGCGCAGCTTCCCGACGGCCGTTACGTGTTGGCGACGGTCGGTACACAGCGCATTCGCGTTGATGCGTGGCTTCCTGAGGACCCGTACCCGCGCGCCGAGGTCACCCGCATCGAGGAGCCGGCGGTGGCAGACGACGTCGCGCTCGAGCTCCGGCGCCACGACGTCGAGCGCCTTCTCGTCCGCGTGCTCGCACTGCGCGCCGAGCTCGGAGAGCCGAGTGCAGGCATCGCCGCGCTCCGCAGCAGCGGCTTCGCCGTGCGGTTGGACCCCGATCCACTGTTCGCCTCATTCGGTGCCGCCGCGCTCGCCCCGATCGGTCCGCTCGACGGACAACGACTGCTGGAGCTCGACGACCCCGGAGCGCGTCTCGACGCGGTCCACAGTCTGCTCGTCGACGAGGCCGACGTGCTCGAGCTGCGGCTGCGCGAGTGACCGGCCGCGCGCTTCGGCTCGCCTCGAGGCAGTGCGGGTACGCTGCGCCTGATGGAGTCAGACGAGGCGCGCCGGCGCGTCGAAACGGAGAAGCAACGGGTCGAGGCCCTCATCGACGATCTCCGCGGTGAGCTCGGCGACGAGTCCGAGAGCGAGCAGCTCTCCGAGCTGTCGGCCTATGACCAGCATCCGGCAGACACCGCGACCGAGACCTTCGAGCGGGAGAAAGACCTCTCCATCCTCGACCAGCTCGAGGCCGAGCTGGTCGAGCTGCAAGCCGCGCTCGAGCGCATCGACGCGGGCACGTACGGAGTCGACGAAGTGACCGGCGAGCCGATACCCGACGAGCGCCTCGACGCGATTCCCGCCGCCCGTACCAATGTCGACACCGAACGCAACTGAACGAACTGACCACGACGCACCACGACGTATCAGGAGGACACGATGGGGTTCGCGATCGACAAGATCGGCCAACAGACCGACGAGAGCGAGTTCAAGGTCGAGGCCGACCGCGCCAAGGCGTACGCCGCGGCAACCAACGATCCGATTCCGCAGCACGCGAGCGGTGAGCTCGCGCCGCCCGTCTTCGCGGTGGTGCCGATCTGGGAGGCGATGGGCCAGTCGGTCGGTGCGGTCACGCCGCCCGAGGTGATGATGAGCGTTCTGCACGGCGAGCAAGACATGCACTTTCATCGGCCCATCGTGCCGGGCATGGTGCTGCGTTCCACCGCCACGCCGATCGGTGTGCACGTGAAGCCGAGCGGCACCACCGTCGTCAGCCGCACCGAGACGCGCGACGCCTCCACCGGTGACCTCGTCAACGAGCAGTATTCGGTGACGTTCTTCCGCGGCGCGAGCGAGGGTGACAGCGGCGGCGAGGAGGCCCCCATACACAAGTTCACCGAATCGCTGCGCGCCGACGAACCGGTTGCCGCCGTTACGCAGCAGTTCGATACGGATCAGACGTACCGCTACTCCGACGCGTCGGGCGACATGGTACCGATCCACCTCGACGACGACCTCGCGAAGTCGGTCGGTTTGCCCGGCATCATCATCCACGGTCTGTGCACGATGGCATTCATCAGCTGGGCCGCGATCGGCCGGCTCGCCGGTGATGACCCCACTCGCTTGAAGCGACTCGCCGTGCGTTTCTCCAAGCCGGTGCTGCCCGGACAGACGATCACGACGCGGTTCTACGCCGCCGGGAACGCGCGACGGACGCGAGGCCTTCGCGTTCGAGACCACCAACGGCGACGGCGACGTCGTCATCAAGGACGGCGTTGCCGAGGTCTCGACCTGATTCGACCCCGTGGTTGAGCGCGCGCACGTGCGACTCCGCCTGTTCGCTCGTGCGCGTGAGGCCGCAGGCACGGGGAGCGACGAGCGTGAGGCGCACACGCTGGGCGAGCTCCTCGACGCGGCGCGCGCCGACTACCCGCCCGAGTTCGCGGCCGTGCTCGAGACGGCGCGCGTGTGGGTCAACGGCGATGAGCCGGCCGACGGCGAGAGCACCCGGTTGCACGACGGGGACGAGGTCGCCGTCCTGCCGCCCGTCAGCGGCGGGTGAGGCGGGCAGCCACGGGAAGCCTCCAAGTTGTCACAGATAGTGGTAGTCATCCCACTCAACGTGTATTGCGTTGACACAATGCGTACAGTGGGAGGCCGATGCCCAATCATCGAGTGGCAACAGCGGTGGTGATCCGAGGTCTCGGCGTCACGCTCGCGACCCTGGCGGTCGCGGTCCTGGCGCTCGACGTGCATCGCTTCGGGCTCGCAGCCGGCCTTCTCGCGTTGGCGTTGGTCGCGCTCGCCGCGGTCGCGGTGACCACGCCCCCGATCGAGACCGGCCGCACCGTGCAGTCGGGTCCGGTCGAGCGTGCGACTCGTCGACAACCTCCGACGGGCGTGCGCGCCGGCTGATCTCGGCGCGGCGCGAGTCTCGGAGCAACGCAGCTCGAGTCCTCAGAGCAGCCGCAGTTTCCGAGCCCGCTCGAAGCGTGCGCCGACGTCGTCCCAGTTGACGACGTGCCAGAACGCTTCCACCCAATCCGCCTTCCGGTTCTGGTACTGCAAGTAGTACGCGTGCTCCCACATGTCGAGTACGAGCAACGGCGGTCCGCCCTGGCCGATGTTGCCCTGATGGTCGTACACCTGCTCGATGATCAGGCGTTGCGCCACCGGTTCCCAGCTCAGGGCCCCCCAACCGGAACCCTGCACGTTGATCGCGGCCGAGCTGAGCTGCGCTTTGAGCGCATCGAACGAGCCGAGAGCGTCATCCACCGCTGCCGCAAGCTCGCCCTCGGGCTTGCCCCCGCCGCCGGGTGACATGTTCATCCAGAACATCGAGTGCAACACGTGCCCGGACAGGTGAAATGCCAGGTTTTTCTCGAGTTGGTTGATCGATGCGAACTCATCTGTTTCTCTGGCCTCCTCGAGCTTCTCGAGCGCTTGGTTGGCGCCCGCGACGTACGCCGCGTGGTGCTTGTCGTGGTGCAGCTCGAGTGTCTGCGCCGACACGTGGGGTTCGAGCGCGGCGTAGTCGTACTGGAGGTCGGGCAGGGTGTACTTCACCATCGGTCTCCGTTCTCGAGGTTTGCCGGTGCCTACCCAGATTCGGCGCTGCGGGAACGCCGGTAGTCCGGTGTGTCATGACCGCGCTGGTAGCCTTCCATGCGGGCGAAGGGACAGGGGACAGCTGGAGATGGACGAGTATCGGCGCCGTATCCAACACGCGCTCAGCCCCGGTTTCCTCGATGATCTCGATTCGCTTCCGACCGATGAGCTGCGCGTGCTCCACAACGAGTGTAATCAGACCGAAAACGAATCCTCGTTCGTGCGGCGCCTCATCCAGGCCCGGCTCGACATCATGCAGGCCGAGGTGGAGCGTCGAAAGGCCGGTGGCTCGATCAGCGAGCTCATCGCCCGACTCCCCGAGATACTTGCCGGCAACGGTGAGCGCACCGCGGCCGCCGGTGTCCGCGTTCCCGCGAGCTCGCGGATGACCGCGACGTGTACTGGGGGCCCGCGCTCGAGCCCGCGTTCGACGGCACCCTCGCCAAGCTCCCGGTGCTCTCCGACGAGGAGTTGCATGCTGCCATCGACGCGCTGCGCGCTGCTCGAACGTGAAGTCTCCGACAACCGGCGGGCGCTGCACGCTGTGCTCGCCCGCATCGAGCACGAGCTGGCCGACCGGCACAAGGTCGGGCTGGCCTGACGATCAGGAGCACGGGTATGCCGCCGGCCGAAGCGATCGAAGGGCGACTTCGCGACCTCGGCGCGTTCATCCGCGACCAGCGACGCACGGCCCGGCTCTCGTTGCGCAAGCTGAGTGAGCTCGCAGGGATCTCCAACCCGTATCTGAGCCAGATCGAGCGCGGTCTCCGGAAGCCGAGCGCAGAGATCCTGCAATCGATCGCACGTGGGCTGGCGATCTCGGCCGAGACCTTGTACGTGCGAGCCGGGATTCTGGACGAGCGCGACGGTGATCATGATCTCCTGTCCGACATCCACCGCGATCGCAATCTCACCGAAGGCCAGAAGCAGGCGCTGATCGAGATCTATCAGTCGTTCCTGAACGAGCACGCCGAGAGCGACACCGGCACGGCAGAGACCGGCTGAACGTCGCAGCTGCGCGGAGCGGTTCGAACCGGCACGGGTAGGCTGCGCGGTCTATGTCGGTGCGCCGCGTTGCCATGTTCAGCGTGCACACCTCGCCGTTGGCGCAACCGGGCGCCGGCGACGGCGGTGGTATGAACGTCTATGTCCGCGCGCTGGCACGGTCGCTGGCGCGTGCCGGAGTCGCTTGCGACGTGTTCACCCGGCGCGAGCACGCCGAGCAGCCACCGGTACTGGAGGTGGAAGAGGGCTTTCGGGTCGTGCACGTGCCTGCGGGGCCGGCTGCGCCTGTGCAGAAGCAACTGTTGCCACAACTCGTCGACCCGTTCGTCGACGGCGTGCTCGACCATCTCGAGCTCCAGGGCGACGGCTATGACGCGTTGCACGCGAACTACTGGCTCTCGGGCGCGGTCGCTCACCGACTGAAGCACATCCTCGACCGTCCGCTCGTCGCGACGTTTCACACGCTCGACCGAGTCAAGGCCGAGGTCGGCGTCGGAGATGATCCGGCGGTGCGCGCCCGGGTCGAGTCCGATGTCGTGCGCTGCGCCGACCTCGTGCTCGCGTCCACTGATGAAGAGCGCAAGCAGCTCGTCGACCTCTATGACGCGGATCCCGAACGAGTGGAGATCGTCCCGCCGGGCGTCGAGCACGAGGCCTTCTTCGCCGGCGACTCTGAAGCTGCTCGCCGCGCGCTCGGTGTCAGCGGTCGCAAGGTGCTGCTGTTCGTAGGCCGCATCCAGCCGCTCAAAGGCGCGGATCTCGCGGTGCGGTGTCTCGCTGCGCTCGATGATCCGTCAGTGATCCTGTTGGTCGTCGGTGGTCCGAGCGGCCCTGAGGGGGAAGGCGAGCTCGTGCGGTTGCACGCGCTCGTGGATCAACTCGGGCTGGACGCGCAGGTTCGGTTCGTGCGCCCCCAGCGTCACGACCGGCTCGTCGGTTACTACCAGGCGGCAGATGTGTGCCTGGTTCCCTCGCGGACCGAGAGCTTCGGGCTGGTGGCGCTCGAGGCCGCCGCGTGTGGCACACCGGTCGTCGCAGCCGCAGTCGGCGGTCTGCGATCGCTGGTTCGGCACGGCCGGACCGGCTTCCTCGTCGAAGGCCACGCTCCACTCGACTACGCGGCCCCGGTTGCGCGGCTGCTCGGCGACGCCGACGCTTGCGGCCGACATGTCACGGCGCGCCGTGGCCGGCTCGGCCGACTACACGTGGAGCATCGCGGCCCGCGAAGCTGCGCCGGCTCTACGGCGATCTCGAAGTGCGCGGCCTGCGTGCAGTGCCAATAGAACCCGCAGGGATCGAAGCCGCGCACGTGCGCTCGCGCGGCCACCTCGAGGGTCCGGTCGCGGCCGAGGAGTTCGTCCAGACCGTCGAGTACGACCCCGAGTTGCGCCGCTGGTATGTGCGCTTCGGTTGCGACGGCCGCGACGCGACGACCATTTACTTCGATCTGCACGAACGCACGCTGCGCTACGAGGTGTACTTCCTGCCCGACCCGCCGCCGGCCGCTGCAGCCCCTCAACCAGCGGCCGGCGGGCCGGATGCCGGCGCCGGCCGGTTGGAGCTCTACCGGTATCTCCTGCGGCGTAACCACTCGATGTACGGCGCGCGGTTCTCGCTCGGGCCCGACGGTGACATCTACCTCGTCGGGCGCGTCGCGCTCGAGCACCTCGACGAGAACGAGCTCGACCGCATCATCGGCGTGCTGTACGAGCTCGTCGAGACCTGGTTCCAGCCCATCGTCGCCCTCGCGTACGGCAAGCGGTCCCTCGCGCGCCGAAGGAGTCCCCGACTTGACCTACACGTCAAGTTGTGTCTAAATGTCTCTGAGGGCACCGACGGGTGCCCGAGCATGGAAGGCCCGGGGAGCGCAGCGGGCCGTCTCGTTCGGGGAAGTGCGAGACGGCCTCAGGCACTCCTCGGGCCTTCTCGCGCCCGAACAGCGTCGGTCGGGGTGTGAGCAGCAATTACCCTTCCGGGCGTGACGACGCTTGCGCTGCTCGGCGGCGGACGAATGGGCGAGGCCCTCCTCGCCGGCCTCCTCGACGCCGACTGGGACGCGGAAGGCATCGCCGTCGCGGAGGTCGACCCCGAGCGCCGGCGCCTCCTCGAGGAGCGCTATCCGAAAGTGCGGGTCGTGCCCAGCCCGGCCTGGGCCGTCGCCGACTCCGAGGTCGTCGTGCTCGCGCTCAAAGCCGATGACGTCACGAGCGCCCTGGCGTCGTGCTCCGAGACGCTGCCGGCCACCGCCCTCGTGCTCTCGATTGCCGCAGGCGTGCCGATCGCCACCCTCGAGGCAGCTGCGCCCGACCGGCCCGTCGTGCGGGCGATGCCCAATACCCCGGCGCTGGTGCGCAAGGGCGCAGCCGCTATCGCGCCCGGGCGCCACGCAACCGACGCCCACCTCGCGCTCGCGGAGGCAGTGCTCGGCGCGGTCGGGCTCGTCGTGCAGGTGCCCGAGAAGCTGCTCGACGCCGTCACTGGCCTGTCCGGCTCCGGCCCCGCCTATGTGTTCCTCGTCGCCGAAGCACTCACCGAAGGGGGGGTGCTGGTCGGGCTCCCGCGCGAAACCGCCGCCGCGCTCGTTCATCAGACACTGCTCGGCGCGGCTTCACTGCTCGTTGACGGCGAGGAAGGTCCCGAGATGCTGCGCGGCTGGCGGTGACGTCGCCGGGTGGTACCACGGCGGCCGGCCTCCAGGCGCTCGAGGCGCACGGCGTGCGCGCCGCGTTCCTCGAAGCGGTGCAGGCGGCGACACTGCGTTCGCGGGAGCTCGGACGGGGCGAATGAGACGTCCGAAGTCGCGCCGGCCCCGCAAGCTTCCCGACCCGCAAGCGCTCCGCGAGCGCGAACGGCTGCTCACCCCACCGTCCCGCAAGAAGGACAAGCCCCGTGAACGGCTGAAGTCGTCGCACGTCACGGGCGCGAGCAGAATGGACGCGAAGAGGTGAGCAACGTGGCTCGGCGTGTCGCGGCTGGGCGAGACGCGTGTGCTGCTCGGCCTCGATCCGTTCGACGGGCTAACTCCCGATGGTGTCTACGAAGCACTTGACGCGATGTGGGGCTGGGACCACTCGTCGACGAGATCGTCGATCGATCCCGATCGCACCGTCGAGGCCGCGGTCGAGCGCGTTCACGCGTATCGCCGATGTTGCGCGCGGAGGTGGTCGTCTCCGCTCGGCAACCGGTCGACCCGCGTCGATGCTGTCGTTCTACCAGCGCATTGCGCGCACGGCGCGTGACGAGGGCGCGCAGATCTTGACATCCGACGACGTCGGCCACTTCACCGCCGCCGGTCGAAGCCACCGGCGGCTGTGGTGGCTCGACGGCGTCGCCGTGATCACCGACGGCAACGACATCGTGGCCGACGACGCGCTACAAGCCGGTGACGAGATGCTGTTCGCGGTTGGCCGCGCCGAGCTGGTGGTCGCGGACCGGGGCTTCGCCGGTCACGCCCTCCGCGACGGCTATGACGTGGTCGCGTTCGCCGACCTCGACGCCGTCGCGCTCGGTGTCGCCGCCTGGCGCGGGCTCCCCGTGAGTCTGGTGCCCATCGGTGAGGGGAAGCCCCCCGGCGGCTACGAGCTGCTCGCCGATCTCGCCCTCGACACTTCGTTCGCGGCGAGCCTCAGCGGAGTGCCGCTCCGCTTGCCGGCGCTGTTCAACGCGCTCGACCCGGATCGTGAGCATCCCTCGAGCACGGGTCGAGACGCACGCGCGCCGGGCGAACCCGGACGCGTTCCCGAGGCCCCCGCGCCCGCTGCACCGGAGGGCCGGCCGGCACCGATCGCGGATGCAATCGAACACGAATCCTCATCGGGCTGACGCAACAAAGGTCACGGTAGACAACAGGAGCCTCCGGGCGTATCCTCCTTCGTGCGGGTCGGAGGAAGGGTGTGACCGCATGGCGCAATCCTTCGCAAAGGCGCGCTTCCTGACGGTTCAGGAGGTGGCAGCGCTGTTGCGGGTGTCCTCAATGACGGTCTATCGCCTGATCAAGGCGGGAGACCTTCCGGCGGTGCGCGTCGGGCGCTCGTTTCGAGTGCGCGACGTCGACGTCGACGCCTATCTCGGATCCCGCTACACGCAGGCGGGATAGGCGCGGTCGAAGCCCCGACGCAAGCGGTCTGCATCACGAGCGATACGTTGACGGCTCGCCCCCGAACGTGAGCCCGGAGCATCGTGGCGGTTCGACCATTCGTCTCGTTCCTCAGTGACTACGGCCTCGCCGACGAGTTCGTCGGCGTGTGCAAGTCGGTGATGCTCGGCCTCGCGCCCGATCTGCAGATCATCGACGTCACCCACGAGATTCCGGCCCACGACGTTCGCGCCGGCGCGCTCGCGCTGAGCCGCGCCGTCCAGTATCTGCCCGAGCACGGGATCGTGCTCGCGGTCGTCGATCCGGGTGTCGGAACCGAACGGCGGCTGCTCGCCGTCGAGGTGGAGCAGGCGGTGTTTCTCGGGCCCGATAACGGGTTGCTCGCACCGGCAGTTGCGATGCTCGGGGGCGCGCAACGGGTTGTTGCCATCACGAGCTCGGAGCACCGGATCCCGGCGCCCGGCGCCACGTTCGCGGGACGAGACGTGCTCGCACCGGCCGCCGGGCATCTCGCGTCGGGCGTGCCGATGGTGTCTCTCGGCGAAGAAGTCCACCCGTCCTCGTTGATGCCGGGCATGGTCTCACTGCCGCAATCCGATCCTGACGGTTCCATCGCCGGCGAGGTCTGGTGGGTCGATCACTTCGGCAACTGTCAGCTCAACATCGATCCGGTCGAGCTCGTCGCGTTGGGTGCAGCCCCCGGTCAATCGATCGAAGTGCGAACGCACGACACGACGCGCAGCGCACGCTGGGTCGAGGCCTACGCGGATGCCAAGCCGTCGGAGCTGGTGCTGGTCGTCGATTCGTATGGCCTGGCATCGCTCGCCCTCGATCGCGAGTCGGCGGCGGCAGCGTTGCAGCTGAAGGCGGGCTCGGCGGTCACGGTGTCGGGCCCGCGAGTCGCGGCGCCCTCGGCACGGGAGCAGACGGAATGAGGCCGGGCACCACGATCGCGATCGCCGTCCTGCTCGTGCTCATCCTCGGCGCGGCGTTCTTGCAATTCGTGCTGAAGGTGGGCCCGTAACGAGTCCGGGGCGCCCGGCGTTTGTGCAGCAGTGGCCCCCAGAGGTACCCGAATTGCACAAACGCCGGCTCAGCTCGGGTCGAGACCCCGGAGCCTGGCGATGGTCGCCACGAGCTCAGGCGCGGCCTGAGGTGGCGGTGGTGGCAGCGGCGCCGGCGCGGCGTGCCAAGGTGCTGCAGTCGCTGCCTGGTGCGCCGACGAAGACGGGGTTCCGGCCGCAGAAGCGGACGTGCTTGGGGCGGGCTGGGAGGCTAGTTCCATGAACACTTCCGAGACGAAGATCGTCCCGTTGATGCTCACTACGCCCACACCCACGTACCGGAACCCCGGATCCATGAGATTTCTGTAGTGCTCGGGTGAATGAACGAGTGCCGTGTGGATCGCGTCCACGCTCGGCCCCGTGCCCACGTTCTCTCCGAGGCGACGCCAATCGGCGCTCACGCCGTCCGAGAGATGCGAATGAGAGATGTGATGTGCGTCGGCCATCGTTTGGGCCCATGCCCGCGCCTTTCGCGGTGAGCATCCCGTCCACCTCGAGCGGCGGACGCCCCTGGGTGGCCCGGAGGCTGTTGGTCCGGGCGACGAAGTCGGCCTCGGGACCGGGATCGGTCGCTGCAGCGGTCGAAACCGGCACGAGCATGGTCGCGGCGAGGGCCACCAGTGCCACCAGCGCGATTCGTCGCATTCGCCCGCTCCTGCATCGCATTGCCCCTCGCTCCCCACGCTGCGGGGAACCTCGAAGAAAGGATCGGCCGTGGGATCTCACTCCTTGAGGCGTTCAGCCACAAAGAGTGATATTTCGGGTCCCGGAGCAGGACCGATGCGCCGTCGCTACGATCCCGACGTGCTCGTGCCGGCCACCGACGCCGAGGTCATCGCCGACGCGGACGTCGTCGTCGCCGGCGGAGGGCCGGCGGGGCTCGGCGCCGCGATCGCAGCCGCCCGACTGGGTGCTCGGGTCGTGCTCTGCGAGCGGTACGGATTCCTCGGCGGCAACTTCACCGTCGCGGCGGTCGGCACGATCTGCGGGCTCTACATCGCGGAGGGCGACGGGTTCGACTTCGTCGTGGGCGGCATCGCGAAGGAGTTCGCACAAGCGCTCGCCGGCGCCGCCGGTGGGATCGGGCCGGTGCCGTTCAAGGAGACCGCGGTGTTCCTGTACGCGCCGTGGGCGGCGAAGCGTCTTGCCGACCAGCTCGTGAGCTCCGAGGAGACACTCGACGTCTTGCTCCACGCGCTCGTCGCCGGTGTCGTTGTCGACGACGGCGACGTGCGCGGGCTCGTGCTCGCGACGAAACGCGGACCGCAAGTCGTGCAGGGCAAGGTCTTCGTCGACTGCACGGGCGATGCCGACGTGGCCACGTTCGCCGGCGTGCCGACCGAGCTCGGTCCGCACGGCGCACGCCAGTTCGCGTCGATGCAGTTCGTCATGCAACACGTCGACTCGGACGCTGCGATCGCGGCCGTGCCCTCGCTCGGCGAGCTGATCGCGCAGCACGGCGGGCACCTCTCGCGCGACTCGGGAGCGATACTTCCGACGCTGCGTCCCGGTGAGTTCATCGGCGCGATGACGCGGGTCCGTAATCCCGACGGGTCACCCATCGACGTGACCGACGTGCGGCAGGCAACATGGGGTGAGTTCGAGGGCCGCCGCCTCGCCGAGCAAGCCGCCGCGTTTCTCCGCGACCACGTGCCCGGATTCGGTGATGCGTTTCTCGCGGACACCGCCACGGCCCTCGGCGTGCGCGAAACCCGCCGGGTCGTCGGCGACTTTGTGCTCAGCGGCGCGGAAGTCGAGGCCGGCGCCCGTTTCGACGACGGGATCGCGGCGGGCGCCTGGCCGCAGGAGTACCACGTGGACGGACGGTCGACCGAGTACCGCTTCATGCCGGCGGGCCAGTACTACCAGGTGCCCTACCGGAGCCTGTGCCCACAGGGGCCACGCAATGTGCTGGTGGCCGGTCGGTGCATCTCGGCCGACCACGACGCGTTGGCGTCGACACGCGTGATGGGACCGAGCCTCGCGCTCGGTCAAGCCGCCGGGAGTGCGGCCGCGCTCGCGGCCCGCGCCGGCGTGGCAGTCTCCGACATCGACATCGCCGAGCTGCAGGCGGTCCTGCGGCATGAAGGAGCGTTTCTCGGATGAACCTCGCCGACCTGCTGCTGACACCCGCCGCGGCGACGCCGGCCGCGCCGGCGCTGCGAGGTGAGTCGTCTGTTACCTATGCCGAGCTCGCCGACCGGTCGGCTCGGCTCGCGGCGCGTCTCGTCGGCGCGGGTATCGCGCCCGGCGACCGCGTAGCTCTCGCCGCTGTCAACGGCGAACCGTTCGTAGTCGCGTATCTCGCGACGTTGCAGGCCGGCGCGATCGCGGTCCCGTTGAATCCGACGTCGCCGCCGCGCGAGCTTCAGCGCGAGATGCGGCCGACCGCACCGAAAGCGATCCTCTGTGACAGTGAGGCTCTGTCGGATGTCGGCTCCGCGGGTGTGGACGCGGTGGTCGTCGGCGCCGGCGGGCAGGGGCTCGACGACATCGAGCCGATCGCCGCGACCGTCGACCGAGCCGACGACGATGTCGCGGTGCTGCTGTTCACGTCGGGCACAGCCGGACCTCCGAAGGCCGCCATGCTCACGCACGGCAATCTCGCGGCGAACATCGGTCAGGTGCAAGCGCATCCGGGCCTGGCGATCCGACCGGATGACGTCGGCCTGGGCGCGCTGCCGTTCTTCCATATCTTCGGGCTCAACGGCGTGCTCGGCCTGGTGCTCGCCGCGGGTGGAAGCCTCGTGCCGATCGCCCAATTCGACGCGGCGGCCACACTCGACGTGATTCGCCGCGAGCACGTCACGATCGTCCTGGCCGTGCCGACGATGTACGCGCAGTGGCTCGCCGTCGCCGACGCCCCGCCCGATTCCTTTGCCTCCGTTCGGCTCGCGGTGTCGGGCGCTGCGCCGCTTCGAGAAGAGGTCGCACGGGGGATGAGCGAACGGTTCGGCGTTTCGGTGTACGAGGGCTACGGCCTCACGGAGGCATCGCCCATCGTCACGACATCGGCGTTGTTGGACGGCCCGCCCACGCAGGGGTCGATCGGGCCGCCGTTGCCTGGAGTCGACGTGCGGCTGGTCGATGGAGACGGAGCCGACGTGCTGCCCGGCGACCCGGGCGAGCTCTGGTGTCACGGACCCAACGTGTTCCCGGGCTACTGGGACGATTCCGAAGCGACCGCGCATGCACTGACGCCCGACGGCTGGCTGCGCACCGGCGACATGGCCGTCTCGGGCGACCGCGGCCAGCTCTCGCTCGTCGACCGGGCCAAGGATCTCATCATCGTGTCGGGGTTCAACGTGTTTCCGGCGGAGGTGGAAGCCGTGCTGCGCGCCCACCCCGACGTTTTGGAGGCCGGAGTGATCGGCGAGCCGAGCGACCGCACCGGCGAGACGATTGTCGCCTACGTGGTGCCCGAACCGGGACGTCTTCCGTCCCCCGAGACGTTGCAGGAGTTCTCGGCCGCCGCTCTTGCTCGCTACAAGTGCCCCACACGCATCGAGCTGGTCGACGAGCTACCCCGCACGCTGGTCGGGAAGGTGCTCCGCCGCAAGCTGCGCGTGGATGGTTGATGCGGGCGCCACCGTGACCGCGCGTGGTTCATACGTCGAGACCAGGAATCCCGAGTAGATCACGCTGATCCCTATCGCGAGGCTCAACGCGAACGCCTCGTCGTGCCCGACGATGCCTTGCACGAGCCCGCCACTCGACAAGACGATCGTGCCCAGCGCGATGAGCGCGTTCGCGCCCGCGAGCCGCGCGCTGCCGGGCGTGCTCCGATCGCGCGCGAACCGCGCCGCGGAGTAGACCGCGCCGCCGAAGATCACGAGCGCGCCGAGCCCGCTTCCCGCGGCAGCCAGCACACGGGGGAGCACGTCGAACACGTCCTTGCCGACCGGGATCGAGTTGCGCGGCACTGCCGTCATCGGCGCGCTGAGCATCACACCGATCGCGAGACCGGTGAAGAGCACCAGCCCCCACTGCACGCGCCGTCCGGCCTTGGTACCGAACAGGAGATACACGGTGCCGAGCGCCAACCACGGAACGTTCAGCACCGCGCCCAGGAGGTAGAAGGCTCGGAACGTGCCGTTGTCCCAGCCGGTCGACACGCCGGTGGCGAGCGCGGCGGATGCGAGCGCGAACATCGCGAGTGCGATCGTCCACGCAAGCTCGTGTGGCTTGCGGCGGCGGAGGTAGCGGACCAGCGTCGCTTCAGCGAACAGTGACGACACCGCGGTCGCGAGGAACGCCAGCCCGGACACCATGGACTGGTGAGCGTAACGGTGCCGTGCGTCAGTGCGGCAGCCGCGGCGCCCCCGACCAGACTTTGAGAACACGTGCACAAGCTCGGTATCCTGGCGCATCGGCTCGGGTCGGCCCGGCCCTGGTACCAGGAGCGACACCATTTCCGAGGCACGGCGGATTCCCGAGGCGACCGTTGCCCGGCTGCCCCTCTACTACCGGGCCTTGCTCGAGACCGTCGAGGAGCAGGTCAGCACGGTTTCGTCCGAGCGGCTCGCCCAGCTTGCCGGCGTCAACGCGGCGAAGGTGCGCAAGGACCTCTCGTACCTCGGGTCCTACGGCACCCGCGGCGTGGGGTACGACGTCGAGTTCCTCCTCCACCAGATCTCACGCGAGCTCGGACTGACGCACGAATGGCCGGTCGCGATCGTCGGCGTGGGCAACCTCGGGCATGCACTCGCGAATTACCGCGGTTTCGGTGCGCGCGGCTTCAAGATCGCGGCGCTCGTCGACGCCGATGCCGCGAAGGTCGGACAGCACGTCGACGGGCTGACTATCGAGGCGCTCGCCGATCTCCCCGCGCTCGTTGCCGCCCGCAACATCGCCATCGGCATCATCGCCACACCCGCGCCCGAGGCGCAGAAAGTCGCCGACCAGATGGTCGAAGCGGGCGTCACGTCGATTCTCAACTTCGCGCCCGCGGTCGTGAATGTGCCCAAGGGCGTCTCGCTGCGCAAAGTGGATCTGGCGATCGAGTTGCAGATCCTGTCGTTCTACCAGGAGCGCAAAGAGCCCGGGCCGGACGCGGGCGAGGCTGCCGGATGAGCGCTTCCGTGGGTCGCCGCGCGCTGTCCGGATACCCGGTCAACTTGATCGTCGAAGGTCGGCGCTGCGTCGTGGTCGGCGCGGGGCGTATCGCAGCGCGCAAGATCGATGCGTTGCTCGACGCCGGCGCAAGAGTCCATGTCGTCGCGCCGAAGCTCGGCGACGACGTCCGCGCCGGGCGCGACGCCGGTCGGCTTACGGCCGACGAGCGATCGTTCGAGCCGTCCGACCTCGACGGCGCCTGGTTGGCGACCACGGCGACCGACGACCCCGCGGTCAACCGTGCCGTCTTCGCGGCCGGCGAGGAACGAGGTATTTGGGTCAACTCGGCGGACGACCCCGGCAACTGCTCGTTCACGCTGATGTCCGTCATACGCCGTGGCGACCTGGTGCTGACGATCGGCACCGGGGGCCGCAGTCCCGCGCTGGCGGCGTGGCTCAGGCAGCGACTGGGCGACGAGATCGGGCCCGAGTACGAGATCCTGCTCGGGGTGCTCGCACAAGCGCGGGAATCCTTGCGAGACTCGGGGCGTTCGAGCGAAGACGCCAACTGGCAAGGGGCTCTTGATTCCGGCATGCTCGAACTGATTCGCGCCGGTCGGATCGACGAGGCCAAGGAGTTGCTGCAGGCGTGTCTCTCGTCGTAGTCGGGCTCAACCACCGCACGGTGCCGGTGGAGATTCTCGAGCGGATGGCCGTGCCGGCCGCCGAGCTCCCCAAGGCGCTCCATTCGCTCGTCCAGAGCGAGAACCTCGCCGAGGTCGTCGTGTTGTCGACGTGCAACCGCACCGAGATCTACGCGCGCAGCACGCGGTTCCACCCCGCGGTGCAGGACGTCCTCGACTTTCTCACCTCGCTGTCGTCGTCCGACCCGATCGACTTCGCCGAGCACGTCTACACGTACCACGACGAAGCCGCGGTCGCGCACCTCTTCGGCGTCGCGGCCGGCGTCGACTCGATGATCATCGGTGAGGGCGAGATCCTCGGCCAGGTGCGCGAGGCGTGGCTGATCGCGGAGCACGAGGGCACGACCGGCCAGATGCTCTCGCGCGTGTTTCGTCAAGCAGTGAAAGTCGGGAAACGGTCGCGTACCGAAACCGCGATCGGCCGCAACGCGGTGTCGATCTCGTCGGCCGCGGTTGCGGTTGCGGCCGAGCGGCTCGGCACGCTCGCGGGTCGCACGGTGCTCGTGCTCGGCGCCGGCGATGTGGGCGAAGGCATGGCGATCGCGCTGGCGGGCGCCGGTGTCGGCGACGTCGTCGTTGCCAATCGCACGCCCGCGCGGGCGATTGCGCTCGCGAAGCGGGTCGGCGGCCGGTCGATCGGTCTCGAGGCGGTTCCCGCTGCGCTCGAAGTTGCCGATGTGCTGCTCGCTTCGACCGCCGCCACCGACGTGCTGCTCGCGCGCGACGAGATCGAGGCTGTCATGCGCCGGCGTGACGGTCGTGCGCTGCTCGTCGTCGACGTCGCGGTCCCACGGGATATCGACCCGGGGGTCGGCGAGATCTTCGGTGTCACGCTGCTCGACATCGACGACCTGCGCGGCTTTGCCGAGCAATCGCTCGCGCAGCGGCGCCAGGAGGTCGTCAATGTTCGGCGTGTGATCACCGACGAGCTCGAACGCTACCGACTCGAGCGTTCGGTACGCGAGATTGCGCCATTGATCACGGCGCTACGCGTCCGCGGCGAAGACGTGCGCCTCGGCGAGCTCGAGCGTTTTCGTTCCCGGCTCGGCGGTCTCGACCCCGAGACTCGCGAGGCAATCGAGGCGTTGTCGAAGGGAATCGTCAACAAGCTGCTGCACGACCCGACCGTCGTCGTGAAGGATGCAGCCGGTACCGCCCGGGGCGAGCTCTACGCCGACGCGCTGGCCGCACTGTTCGAGCTGCCCGACGACATCGGCTGATGGCCCCCGCGCTGCGGGTCGCGACACCGCGGCAGCGCGCTCGCCCGACGGCAGGCTGATCGGGTCGTCGAGCTGCTGGATCTCCCGGCGGAGATCGGCGTCGTCTCGACACGCGGTGATGAGCGGGCCGACGTGCCGATTCACACGATCGGCGGGGTGGGTGTGTTCGTCAAGGAAGTCGAGCAGGCGGTGCTCGACGGGCGCGCCGACATCGCCGTGCACTCGGCAAAAGACCTTCCGGCGGTCATGTCCGATGGGCTCGCGCTCGTCGCAGTACCGGAGCGGGGCGACGCCCGCGACACGCTCGTCGGGTCGACACTCGACGCACTCCCCACCGGGGCCCGGGTCGCGACCGGCTCCGTGCGCCGGCGGGCGCAGCTCGCGAACGCGCGGCCTGATCTTGTCTTCGCAGAGCTGCGCGGCAACATCGAGACCCGGCTCGACAAGGCGCGGCGGTTCGACGCGGTGGTCGTCGCCGCCGCAGCGCTCGAGCGGCTCGGAGCGCTCGACCGCGCCGATGAGCTCCTCGATCCGTCGGTCATGCTGCCGCAGGTCGGACAAGGTTCGCTTGCCGTCGAATGCCGGATCGACGACTCGCAGACGCGGGCGCGGCTCGACGCGATCGACGAAGTGCGGGCCCATCGCGCGCTGGATGCGGAGCGAGCGTTTCTCGCGCAGCTTGGCGGCGGTTGCAACCTGCCTTGCGGTGCGCTCGCTTCGATCGATGACGACAACACCGTCAGCATCGATGCGCTGCTCGCGTCGCTTGACGGCCATGTTGCCTTGCGCGGCGCACGCGACAGGTCTCGACCCGGCGGCCGTCGGAATCGATGTCGCACGCGTTCTGCTCGACGAGAGCGGCGGACGGATGTTGCTCGACGACCTCGCGTTGGCTCCGGGCGTCTTATGACCGTCTATCTCGTCGGCGCGGGGCCCGGTGACCCCGGCCTGCTGACCGTGCGTGGTGCGCAGCTTCTCGGACAGGCCGATGTCGTGGTGTACGACCGGCTCGCGCCGCCCGCCCTGCTCGACCTCGCGCCGCCCGGCGCGCAGTTGGTCGCCGCCGGCAAGGCACCCGGACAGGTCGAGCTGACCCAGGATCAGATCAACGCCGCGCTCGTCGAGCACGGCGCCGCCGGCCGCACGGTCGTGCGCCTGAAGGGCGGCGACCCGTTCGTCTTCGGACGCGGCGGCGAGGAGGCGGAAGTGCTGCGCGCGGCGGGTATCCCGTTCGAAGTCGTTCCCGGGATCACGAGCGCGATTGCTGCGCCCGCGTACGCAGGCATCCCGGTGACGCATCGTGGCCGTTCGACGCATGTGACCGTGGTGACCGGACACGAAGACCCCGGCAAGGGACACGCCGACGTCGATTGGGACGCCCTCGGTCGCGCGGGCGGCACCCTCGTCATCCTCATGGGCGCGGGGCGGATCGGTGACATCGCGAAACGCCTCATCGACGGTGGCCGCGCCGCCGACACGCCGGTTGCGGCAGTGCGAAACGGCACCCGCCCCGACCAGCACACGGTTCGCGCCACGCTCGCGACGATCGCCGCCACCGACGTGCAGGCGCCCGCCGCGATTGTCGTCGGTGATGTCGCCGCGCTCGATTTCGCGTGGTTCGAGACGCGGCCGCTCTTCGGCCGATCGGTGGTTGTGACGCGCGCCCGCGAGCAGGCGAGTGAGCTGCGCAGCCGGCTCGAAGCGATCGGCGCGGAGGTGCTCGAGATGCCGGCGATCGCGATCGAACCCGTCGAGTTCGCGCTCCCGCCGCTGCATCGCTACGCGTGGCTCGTGTTCACGTCGGCGAACGGCGTCGAGGCGTTCTTCTCCCGTGGTCTCGCGCCGGCCGGGCTCGATGTCCGGGCGCTCCACGGACTGCGTATCGCCGCGATCGGTCCTGGCACCGCCGACACGTTGACCGTGCGTGGGGTCACTGCCGATCTCGTCCCCGAACGTTTCGTGGCCGAGTCGTTGCTCGAAGGGTTCCCAGCGCCCGGTGCACCGGGTGAGCGCGTGCTCGTCGCGCGGGCCGAGACGGCGCGCGACGTGCTGCCGCGCGGTCTGCAAGACAAAGGTCATGAGGTCGACGTGCTCGCGGTCTACCGAACGGTGCCGGTGGAGCCCGATGCTGCGATGGTCGAGCGCGTTCGTCGGGGCGACGTGGATGCGATCACGTTCACCTCGTCGTCGACGGTCGAGAACTTCTGTGCCGCGGTCGGGACGCCGCAGCCGCAACCGCTCGTCATCTCGATCGGCCCGATCACCTCGAAGACGGCGGAGGAGCACGGATTGCGCGTCGACTCCGAAGCCGATCCGCACACGATCGACGGCGTCGTCGCCGCGCTGGCGAATGCCCTGCAATCGAGAACTGCAAGCAAGGGCGACTCCGGTTCGTGATCCGGGTGTGGCGCCGCGTCTCTTGGCGTAACGGGAACCGCCGGTAGCCTGGTGAGGTGCCGTTCCCCGAGCAGCGTCCCCGCCGCCTGCGCCGCACGCCTGCGATGCGACGCCTCGTCGCCGAGTCTCGGCTCGATGTCGACGACCTTGTGGCGCCCCTGTTCGTCAAGGAAGGCATCGACGCTCCCGAACCGGTCGCATCGATGCCCAGCGTAGTGCAGCACACACACGAGAGCCTGCGCAAGGAGGTCCGTACGCTCGCCGACCTGGGCATCCCGGCGGTGATCCTCTTCGGCGTACCCGAGCGCAAAGACGCCGTCGGCTCCGGCGCCGACGCGCCCGACGGTGTCGTGCAGGTCGCGCTGCGCAACTTACGTGACGAGGTCGGCGATGCACTCGTGCTCATGGCCGACAACTGCCTCGATGAGTACACCGATCACGGGCACTGCGGCATCGTCGACTCGCGTGGCGCCGTCGACAACGATGCGACACTCGAGCGGTACGCCGCGATCGCGGTGACCCAGTCCGATGCCGGGGCCGACGTGGTCGCGCCGTCGGGGATGATGGACGGACAAGTTGGCGCGATTCGTGCCGCGCTCGACAGTGTCGGGCACACCGATACCGCGATCCTGGCCTATTCGGCGAAGTACGCGTCCGCGCTCTACGGCCCATTTCGCGACGCCGCGGAATGTGCACCGCAGTTCGGCGACCGGCGTAGCTACCAGATGGATCCCACCAACGCGCGCGAGGCGCTCGACGAGACCGCGCTCGACATCGCCGAGGGCGCCGACATGGTGATGGTGAAGCCCGCGCTCGCGTACCTCGACGTGATCGCGGCCGTGCGCCAGGCGTTCGACGTGCCGGTTGCGGCGTTCCACGTGAGCGGTGAGTACGCGATGCTGAAAGCCGCGGCGCAGCTCGGCTGGCTCGACGGCGACGCGGTCGCGCTCGAGCACATCACCGCGATCAAGCGCGCCGGTGCCGACTTCGTGCTCACCTACCTCGCCCGCGAGCTCGCCGAGCGTCTCCACGGGTGACCCCGCCGGCGAGAAACCATTCTTGCGTCAGCAGCCGGGGTCACATCCCGGTTTGCGACGCAAGAATGAAATTGGGTGCGCGGTGACTGACGGCGGGTCGCTGTTCGACCGGGCGCTGGCTCGTATCCCCGGTGGTGTGAACTCGCCGGTGCGTTCGTTCGGTGCCGTGGGCGGCGATCCGTTCTTCGTCGAGCGCGCGCGAGGGCGCCTACCTCGTCGACACGGAGGGGCACCGCTACTGCGACTACGTGCAGTCGTGGGGCGCATCGATCCTCGGTCACGCGCATCCGAAGGTGGTCGAGGCGGTACAACGCGCCGCGGCCGAGGGCATGTCGTTCGGGGCGCCGACGCGTCGTGAAGTCGAGCTCGCCGAGGCGATCGCGGCCCGCGTCCGGGCGGTCGACAAGGTCCGGCTTGTGTCGTCGGGCACCGAAGCGGCGATGACCGCGGTGCGGTTGGCGCGAGGCGCGACCGGCCGCGACAAGATCGTCAAGTTCGCCGGTTGCTATCACGGGCATCTCGACGCGTTGCTCGTCGCCGCCGGCAGTGGTGTCGCGACGCTCGGGCTTCCCGGCTCTGCCGGCGTGACCGACGGCGCGGTCGCCGACACGATTGTCGTGCCGTACAACGACGACGTGGCGCTCGGTGAGGCGTTCGCGCGCCACGGCAACGACATCGCCGCTGTGCTGGTGGAGCCGATCGCCGCGAACATGGGCTTGGTGCCGCCCGCAGACGGCTTCCTCGAGGCGATCCGCCGCCGCTGCACCGAGCGCGGTGCGCTGCTCGTGTTCGATGAGGTCATCACCGGATTTCGGGTCGGTCTCGCGGGCGCGCAAGGTCTGGACGGCGTTACGCCCGATCTGTCGATCTTCGGCAAGGTCATCGGCGGTGGATTGCCGCTCGCCGCTGTCGGCGGTCGCGCTGACGTGATGGACGTGCTCGCGCCCGCCGGGCCCGTCTACCAGGCGGGCACGTTGTCAGGGAACCCACTGGCAACCGCAGCCGGGCTCGCGGTGCTCGACCTGCTCGACGAAGCCGCGTACGACGAGCTCGAGGCGAAGGCGTCGACCCTTGCGGACGGGCTGCGCGAAGCGTGCGTCGCTGCCGAGATCGCGGTGGAGGTGCCCCGCGCCCGCACACTCGTCGGATTGTTCTTCACCGATGGTCCGGTTCGCGACTACAGCTCCGCGCAGGGCACCGACGCGAAGCGGTATGCCGCGTGGTTCCACCTCATGCTCGAGCGCGGCGTGTACTTCGCGCCGAGCAGCTTCGAGACGATCTTCCCGAGCCTGGCGCACACCGACGCGGATCTGGCTCACACCGTCGAGCTCGCCGCCGAAGCAGCGCGCGAGCTCGCGTAGCGACAGTTACTCGTCGTCGCCGGCGCCGCGCCGGCGCCGTACGTGATCCATGAGGAACAGCAACCCGCCGATGATGAACACCATCAAGGCGAAGAGGATGAACGCCGTGCCGCCCTGCCGGTCTTTGCCGGCGTCGACCACCTGCTGTGCCGCCGCCGGCGACGCCGACGCGACGAGCGCGACAACGGCCAGCGAAACAGTGGCGAGCGCGATGCGGATGCGTGACACGGCGTCTCCTCGGCTCAACTGCCGACAGGTTCGGGTTCGCGGACGGCCGGCGTGGCCGCGGCCTTCTTCTCCGCCTCGAGCGCCAGCTTGTCCTTCTCCCACCAGTGCAGCGCGAGCAGGCCCAGCCCGAACAGCAACAAGAACGCGATGAACGAGAAGATCGGCGGCTGCCGCAACGTGCCGAGGTTGCGCTCGAGGATCATGAAGCCTTTGTTCGAGTTGGCCGGGTCGCATTCGGGCGGTGGCGGCTTCACGCCGAACGGGAGGTTGGGCTGCTTGACCGCGCAGAACTCCACCGCGGCGTACTTCGGCTTGTGAGTGAGCTGCCCGAGGAGAGCGTTGGGCTTGCTGCCGCCGATCTCGTAGGTGTTGACGATCTTGTAATCGGTCACGATGTCGAATTTCGCGAACTTGTTCTCGTCCGGGGTCACCGGCGCGGTCGGTGTCGCGACCTTGGTGACGAGCGCGGCGTCGACCGCCGCTTTCACGTTTGCTGCTTCGGTCGGGTCGACCGCAGTGCCCCCTTTCACGATGTCGTGCACCGCGGGGATCTTGGCCTTCGCCGGCACGCTGACGATCTGTTTGACGTCCCAGGCCGGGATGGTGCCCTTGAACGTATTCAGCGGGGAGGTCGTCGTCATCCACAGCCCGCTGAGCAGGACGAGAAAACCGAACAGCCCCGTCCACGCCACGAGGAACCCGAGGCGAGCGCCGAGGTTGGTGCCGAGCAGCACGTAGATCGACCCGCAGAAGAGACCGATGGCGGCAACCACGACCAGGATCCCTTGGAGGGTCGGGTACCAGAGGGTCTTGTTCGTCAAGCCCTCAGCCGCGAGGTGCAACATGCTCACGAGTGCCGAGCTCCCTTCCGCATCACGGACTGCGCAGACCTTCGCGCTCGTAGACGATGATCTTGTCGATCTGCGCCTTGGTCAGGGCGTCGGAGAAATGCGGCATGCGACCGGACGAGATCCCGCGTACGCCGTACTGCTGATACTGCGGAATCCCCACTGCGATCCACTGGTATTGCAGCTCAACGCCCCCCGGCAGCGGGAACTGGCGCACCACGTCGCCGTCGCGCAGGTTGGGCCCGTAACGCGCCACCACCCATCGGTCCCGGCAATGGCGCCGCCTGCGGTTTCTGCGGGTCGTAGTACGACCAGCCCTTCGTGTGGCAGCGGGCGCAGTTCAATTGGAACAGCAGCGCACCGTCGGAAGCCGTCGACACCTGGTCGTTCCAGGCAGTGGAGTTGTTGAGCTGCTGCTGTGCCGCGAAGACCGCGGCCTTGTTGGCATCGGTCGGCGTCGCGGCCTCCGTTGCCTGCCGCGGCCGAGAGTGCCTTTTCCGCGTCGGTGACGGCCTTCGCCGCGTTGACACGATCAGCTTGCAGCAGATCGGTGGCCTGCTTCTTCGCCTTTGCCGGTGAGATCTTGAGGCTTTCCACGTAGTTGACGAGATCGTCGATGCCCTGCGTGCCAAGGACGCCTTTTCCGCTTTCGACGCCCCAGGCCGGCATGGGCGTACCGGGACGGCCGTAGGTGATGATCTGCGTGAGCTGATCACGCGAGTAACGCAATCCCGCCAGCTGGAGTGCTGGGGCGGCCCAGCTCACCTGCACGGGTAGGCACTCGGGCTTCTGGGCATTCTTCGGGTCGGCACACGCCGCGTTTTCGGGCTTGAGCACGAACGGCGCGGTACCGCCCTGGCCCTGGGCGCCGTGACACCGCGCGCATTGCAGCGACCGGGTCGAGTCGTAGGCCTTGCCGGTGGGGTCGGCGAAGAGCACCGCGCCGCGCTCGACCGAACGCTCGTCGAAGCCCTTGGTTGCCTGGGCCTGCTGCCTCGGTGTGAGCAGGAAGTACACCGGCAGCGCGATGGCGATGACGAGTACCGCGAGCAGCGAGAGTCCGAGGACCCGCTCGAGCTTCCGGCCTTCGAGGGTCTCGTCGTCGAAGAACGGCGTGAGGTTCTCCGCAGGCTTGATCTCCGGGTTGCTGCGCTGGCTGAGGACCTTGACGACGATCACGGCGATGATGATGAGGAAGACGACGCCGTTGAACGCGATGAATACAGTGCGGGTCATTGACCCGCCTGCAACAGGCGTGCGGACGGGTGAAGGGGCGCCACGACCCCGCGGTCACACACAGGGCGCTCCCTCGGCTGACTGACCGGTCGTGTCGGTGCCGACCGGCGGACCGGTGACGATGTTGCCGGTGTCGACGGTCATTGACCCGCCGCTGACCGTGAGGACGAAGTGGTCGAGCCCACGAGGCGCGGGACCGCCGCGCTTCTCACCGACGCGGTTGTACTTCGAGCCGTGACAGGGGCACTCGAACCATTGCGACGTGTCGCACCACGGCACCCGGCAGCCGAGATGCACGCACTTCTGGTAGAGCGCGACGTAGCCCTCTTCCATGCCCTTGATGATCGCGGGCGTGTACGCCGTGATCTTCTTCGCGCTCGCCACGTCGCCCTTCGGGTACGGCTGGACGTAGGTCTTTGCTGCCGCGTTGTAGAACGGGATCTTCTTGGCGATGGTGTCGTCGATGTCGTTGAGGCTGCCGACGTCGACCTTGCCGCCGAAGCCGCTCACGCCCGAGGGCGGCCAGATGAACGCGAGTGACGCGGCGCCGAAGCCGGCCACGCCCACACCGATTCCGGCCAGGATCCCGCGGTTGAAGAACTGCCGGCGGGTGATGCCGAGCTCCTCCTCGTCGACGGGCTGGCGCTCGGCGACGGCGCGCCCACCGGCCGGCACCGGAACGCCGCCGCTGATCGAGTCGCGAGCTTCATCGGCCCGCTCGCGTGCCGCGGCGCTCGTGTCGACGAGATCAGTGGACGTGCCTTCGGGAGCAGTGGTGTCGGGCGGCGTGCTCGCGTCGCGCCGGCGTGTCTCGCGGCTCAACGATCCGGTCGATGCGCGTCGCCGCGCCGTGACGAGGACGAACAAGATCGCGAACCCAAGAATCGCGGCGATGGCGATGACGAGGATGACTGACGAGTCCACGGGGGGTGACTCCTACAACTCGAAGAAGATGCCGGTGGTCCAGGGGAACACGAAGTTGAATCCGGGTCCTCTGAAGAACGATCCGATGATCACGAGCACGGCCCACATCATCAGGAAGATCGTGAAGAGCGAGATCGCGAACTTGCGATCGTTTGGATTGTGCGACGGGTTCTTGTCGGCGTAGGGCGTCACCACCATCAGGATCAGGCCCATGCCGGGGATGGTCACGCCCGCGACCATCGGGTGGAACATCGTGAGCAGCTCCTGCAGCCCGAGGAAGTACCACGGTGCCTTGGACGGGTTGGGTGTCTTGTTGGTGTCGGCGAGCTGCAGGAGCGGTGCCCGCACCGTGGCCGAGAAGATCACGAGCGCGGCGCTGACGATCAGGATCGCGGCGAACTCGACGACCAGCAGGTGCGGCCACGTGTGCACCTTGTCCTGCGCGTCGGCGCGCGTCTGCTGGATCGATCCCGACTTGACGACCGTGAGCAGCCGCTGTGTGTGCCCACCCGGACCGGTCGCGGTAGGTGCCGCGATCTTCGGCGCGGTCGCGGTGGCAGTCGCACCGGCAGCCGCCGCCGGGGCCTCCGCGCCACCGCCGGCGAGCTGGGCCTTGCGCCGCTTCGAACGCTCGAGGAGGTGCGCCGGGATCTTGCCGCCCCCCGCATCGCCCCCACCGGCGTCACCGCCGTCACCGCCACCTTCGGGCGCGTCACCTGCAGCCGCAGCCGGCGCTTCGGTCGCTTCGGGCGCGCCTTCCGCCGGCGCGTCGGAGGCAGCCGTCGCGTCCGCGGCCTCGCCTTCGTCGTCGTCGACGGGCAGACCGAGCGCCTTGCGGCGCTCTTTGCTGCGCCGCAGCAGGTGTTCGGGGACTTCCGGCATCGCGAGCTCCTCCTCCGGCTACAGCGGACCCGACAGGCCGCCGTCCTTGCGGACGCGCCAGAAGTGCACAGCCATGAAGATCACGATCACGAACGGTAAGAGCAGCACATGAAGGGTGTACCAGCGCAGCAACGTGTCGTTGCTGATCTCCTTCGAACCGAGCAGCGCGTACTTCACCTGCGATCCGAACACCGGCGTGTAACCCATCATGTTGGTGCCGACGGTCACGGCCCAGAGCGCGAGCTGGTCCCACGGCAGCAGGTAACCGGTGAACGAGAGGAGCAACGTGAGCGTGAGCAGGATCACGCCGATGACCCAGTTGAACTCGCGCGGCGCCTTGTAGGCACCGTGGTAGAAGACGCGGCTCATGTGCAGGAACACCGAGAGCACCATGAGGTGCGCGCCCCATCGATGCATGTTGCGCACGAACGATCCGAAGGTGACCGCGGTCTCGAGCGTCTTGACGGTGTCCCACGCCGACGCGTCGGTGGGCCTGTAGAAGAACATCAGGAAGATGCCGGTGACGGTGAGCAGGATGAAGAGGAAGAACGACAGCCCGCCGAGGCAGAGCGTGTACGACACCTTCACCGCGTGCCGCTTCACCTTCACCGGGTGCAGGTGGTACAGCACGTTGTTCATGATCACGTAGGAGCGGTTGCGGGGACTGTCGGTGTAGCCGCGCCGGTAGACGGATCCGGGACGGAAGATGGAGGTCCACGCTTGCGAGCCGCGGACCTTCGTGTCGACGGTCTCGAGCGCCTTGCCGATGCGGTGCCCGTTGCCGTTGCCGTTCGCCACGAACTCTCCTCGTGTCTTTCCGTAGCGGTGGTGCGAGCTGGACTAGAAGCGCACGCCGTATGCGTAGCCGTGGCGCGTAGTGCGGGTGTGGGGATCACCTTCGCCGACGACAGTCGGGTTGAGCTTGCCGAGCACGATGACGCCGGTGGGGCAGCGGTCGACGCACAGCGCGCATCGTGTGCAGATGTCTTCGTCGACGATGAACGCTACGTGGTCGGTGGGGTCCTCGCCGGGCTGCTCCGTGTTGACGGCTTCGTTGATCGCCGACACCGAGACCATGTGGATGCACTTCCACGGGCAGATGTCGACGCAGCCCTCGCACAGGATGCACTCGGACTGGTCGATGTGCAGGAACTGCTTGGGTTTCACAGCCGACGTGAGGTAACTCGGGTCGACCTCTTGCAGCTCGTAGTCGATGACGAAGTCGGGCATGGGCGGGTTGGCGTCGGTGCGGGCCATCGTTACGCGTCGACTCTCGTGCGTCGCAGCCGGCGCAGCGGCCGGCCAAACCGTGAGGTGCCGGCCGGCTCGATCTCACGGGTCTCGGCGGTCTCGCCGGCGGGCTCGACCGTGGAACGCTCCTGCCATTTCTTGAACAGCCACAGGGTGGCGCCGATCACGATCAGGTAGATGAGCACCACGACGATGTCGCGCACTGCGCTGAACGGAAACTTGACGTACTTCGTGAGGGGCCAGGGCGGCCACTTGACGAACCGGTCGGTGCTCATGTGGAGGTACGAGTTGGCGAAGACGAGCCACTCGCTGGGCACGACGCCGTACGCGAGCGTGAAGAGCCCGAAGACACCGACCGCGCCGGCCATGCATTCGGCCCACGTCGCGGCACGGTCGGGCTTCGGTCGCTTCATCAGCAACACCGCGATACCGATGCCGGCGATGAGCATGATGGTGGCGATGATGAGACGGCCCGCCGCAGGGAGGAACGCCAAGCCGGTGACATCTTTCAGCCAGTGGAACATTGAGCTCGACGTCCTCCTCTCGGCGCAGCGCTCACCACACGTAGCCGGCTCTGGAGCAGGCGTTTCCTACCACGCTAGATGAGCAAGGGGCATATCGCGGATCAGCTCGAAACGCTTGTGCACTATGGAATTCGACCCCGACGGCGGGGCGCGCGGCGGGACGCTCGAAACGGCCCCCAGCGTGCGTCCCGCACGCGTGAGTTGTGCCAGCATCGACGCGCGATGAGTGAGCGCTACGACGTCGTGATCGTGGGCGGAGGACCGTCCGGCGCGGCCGCCGCGTTCTGGCTGGCCGAACGGGGCCGAAACGTGCTGGTCGTCGACAAGAAGCGCTTTCCGCGCGAGAAGACGTGTGGTGACGGGTTGACCCCCCGGGCGGTGCGCCAGCTGCACGACATGGGCCTGGCCGAACCGCTCGCCGACTACCACCGTTTCGACGGGCTGCGCTCGATCGCGCACGGCATCACGCTCGAGTTGAGCTGGCCCGAGCATCCCGACTTCCCCTCGTACGGCTACGTCGTGCGCCGCCGCGACCTCGACGAGATGGTGGCCGACCGGGCCGTGAAGGCCGGCGCCACGTTCTGGCCCGCGACCGAGGCCATCGAACCGGTCGTCGACGGCGGCCTCGTCGCCGGCGCCGTCGTGCGTCACAACGAGACGGGCACGATCGAGACGGTGCGGTCGCGTTATCTCGTGATCGCCGACGGCGCGAACTCCCGCTTCGGCAGGGCGCTGGGCACCTCCCGCGACCGCGACTACCCGATCGGCATGGCGGTGCGCGGCTACTTCACGAGCCCGTACCACGACGAGCCGTGGATCGAGAGCCATCTCGACCTACGCGACCGCGACGGCCAGCATCTTGCCCGGTTACGGGTGGGTCTTCCCGGTCGGCGACGGCACCGTCAACGTCGGCGTCGGGCTGCTCTACACGTTCTCGGGATGGAAGTCGATCAACACCACGCAAGTTGATGGATGCGTTCATCGCGACCGCACCGGCGCGGTGGGGAATCGCGCCGGAGACGTCGTGCGGCGCGCCCGACCGGCGGCAAGCTGCCCACCGGCGGGTCGGTGACGCCCAAGGCCGGCCCCACGTGGATCGTGGTCGGCGACGCGGGCGGGTCGATCAACCCGTTCAACGGTGAGGGCATCGGCTACGCCTACGAGACCGGCCGGATCGTCGCCGAGGCGCTCGATACCGCGCTCGCCACCGGCGACGGCCTCGCGCTGCAGCGCTACCCCGAACGGATCGACGAGATCTGGGGCCTCTACTTCAAGGTTGCGCGCGTGTTCGTCAAGGCGATCGGCAATCCCGCCGTCATGCGGGAGGTGACACGGGTCGGCATGCACTCGCAGCCACTCATGGAGTGGGTGCTGCGGATCATGGCCAACTTGTTGCGGCCCGACGAGATCGGCCCGGCCGAAGCCGCGTACAAGGTGGTCGAGCGGCTGGTCGCGGCGGCTCCGGAGCCGTCACCGCGACACGAGGGCCCGGCGGCGCGAGCATTGCGTGGCGACGGGGCATCTCGGGTAGCCTCGCCGACGCAATCGACCCGCCCGGCCGAGTCCCCGGAGAGCGAGTTCGTGGAGAGCGCGTTCACGTGGCGACTACCTGCCGATCCTCACGATGATCGTCTTGGTCGTGATCTTCGTCGCGGTGTCGTTCGCCGCGTCGACGCTGCTCGACGGGCCGCGCCGACCGACGTCGGCGAAGACCGCTCCCTACGAGTGCGGCATCGTGTCCGAGTCGGAGCCGGCGGAGCGCTTCCCGGTGCGCTTCTACCTGGTCGCGCTGACGTTCATCGTCCTCGACGTCGAGATCATCTTCCTGTACCCGTTCACGATCGTCTTCCGTGACCTCGCGCGGTACGGCCTGATCGCGATGGGGGTCTTCCTGCTCATGCTCATCGTGCCGTTCGCGTACCTCCTCTCCGTCGGCGCGCTCGACTGGGGATCCGTGCGGCAGATCACCGGACGGGCCGGAGCCGACATCCTGCGCACCTCGGGAGCGCCGGGCCAGACGGGCTCGACCCGGCCGTGGACGTCGGCGGCGCCGGCGAGGGCGAGGCCGCCTGATGGGGCTCGACCAGGTCTCCCACAACTTCCTCACCGGGCGGCTCGAAGACCTGGTGCGCTGGGCGCGACGCAACTCGGTGTTGCCCGCGACGTTCGGGCTCGCGTGCTGCGCGATCGAGATGATGGCCACCGGCGCCGCGCACTACGACCTCGCTCGGTTCGGCATGGAGGTCTTTCGTGCCAGCCCCCGCCAGGCCGACCTGATGATCGTCGCCGGACGCGTGAGCCAGAAGATGGCACCCGTGCTCCGCCAGGTCTACGACCAGATGGTCGAGCCGAAGTGGGTCATCTCGATGGGTGTGTGCGCGAGCAGCGGCGGGATGTTCAACAACTACGCGATCGTCCAGGGCGTCGACCAGATCGTGCCGGTCGACGTGTACGTGCCCGGCTGTCCCCCGGGCCCCGAGACGCTCATGCACGGCATCCTCACGCTCCACGAGCAGATCCGGACCGGCGAGCTGCTCAAGCGCCGCGAAGGCTCCGTCCACGGCGGCGCGGGGATCGAGATCGACCAGGTCGACGGGGCGCCCGCGCCGCTGCCCGCCGTCCGCCTCCGAGCCGTCTCGAAGCCGCGAAAGCCCAGGTCCGATGCCCGACGCCGATCCTCGTGAAGATGAGCACAAGGACGGCCCGGTGCCGGCCGCGCCGCCCGGCCGACGAGGTCGCGGCCGCGCTGGTCGAGCGCTTCGAGGGCAGCGTCTTCCACGAGTCGCACGGCCAGCCGGTCGTGTACGTCGAGCGGAGCACGTGGGCGCGAGGCCGAGTGGTCCTGCGCGACGAGCAGCAGTTCACGATGTGTCGACGTGACCGCGGTCGACCATCTCCTCGACATCGCGCGCATCGGCGATCGACGGCGTCGCGCCCGAACGCTTCGAGGTCGTGGCCAACTTCCTCTCGCACCCGCGCAACCGGCGCATCCGCGCTGATCGCCGAGGTGCCCGACGGCGACCCGCGGTCGCCGAGCCTCACGCCCGTCTACGCGGGCACGAACTTCGCCGAGCGCGAGGTGTACGACCTGTTCGGCGTCACGTTCGACGGCCACCCCGACCTCACGCGCATCCTGATGCCCGACGACTGGGTGGGTCACCCGTTGCGCAAGGACGACTCCGCCTCGCGCGTGCCCGGTCACGTTCAAGGAAGATCCGGGACCGCGATGAGCGACGTCGACAACGAGACGCAGAACGAGGAGGAGCGGCTCGAGCGCCAGACCGACGAGGGCGCGCAGGAGCTGCGGCCCACGCAGCACGAGCTCGTCGTCACCGGCGGCCCCTGGCCCGAGCTCGAGGGCGAGGGCGAGACGATGATCATCAACATGGGGCCGCAGCACCCGTCCACCCACGGCGTGCTGCGCATCATGATGGAGCTCGACGGCGAGACCGTCGTGCGCGCCAAGCCGGTCGTCGGCTACCTCCACACCGGCATGGAGAAGACCGGCGAGGAGCTCACGTACGTGCAGGGCGCCACCAACGTCACCCGCATGGACTACGCGTCCCCGCTGAGCAACGAGCTCGTCTGGTCGATGGCGGTGGAGCAGCTGCTCGACGTCGAGGTCCCGCCACGCGCGGTGTGGGCGCGCATGCTGCTCGTGCGAGCTGAACCGCATCGCGTCGCACCTGTTCTTCCAGGCGACGAACGGCATGGACATCGGCGCGGTCTCGATGATGCTCTACGGCTGGCGCGAGCGCGAGGAGATGCTGCGGCTCCTCGAGATGATCACCGGCCTGCGGATGAACCACAACTTCATCCGGCCCGGTGGCATCGCGGCCGACCTGCCGGACGGTTGGCAGGACGACTTGCTGCGTGTCTGCGACATCGTCGAGGAGGGGATCGCGCGAGTACGACGCAGCTGCTCACCGAGAACCCGATCTGGCTCGAGCGCATGGTCGGCGTCGGCACGATCACCACCGACGCAGGCGCTCTCGCTCGGTGCGACCGGTCCGATCCTGCGCTCGACCGGCTTCGCCGTGGGATCTGCGCACCGCCAACGCCGTACCTCGCGTACGACGAGGTCGACTTCGACGTCATCTACACCGAGAACGGCGACTGCTTCGACCGGTACCGCATCCGGCTCTACGAGATCGCGGAGTCGATCAAGATCGTCGCGCCAGTGCGTCGAGCGCATGCCGCGCGGCGACTACCGGGTGCAGGACAAGAAGGTCACCCCGCCGCCGCGTGCGCGCATCAACGAGTCGATGGAGGCGCTCATCCATCACTTCAAGCTCTTCACCGAGGGCTTCCGGGTGCCGCGCGGGCGAGACCTACGTCGCGGTCGAGTCCCCCCGCGGCGAGATCGGCTGCTACCTCGTGTCCGACGGCACCGGGAAGCCGACCCGGCTGCACATCCGCGGTCCGTCGTTCTACAACCTGCGGCGATGGCGCCGATGATGGAGGACCGCCTCGTCGCCGACGCGGTCGCGGTCATCTCGAGCGTCGACCCGATCATGGGCGAGGTCGACCGCTAGATGCCGTTCACCGACGCCAACCGTGACAAGGCGCGGATCATCGCGACGTACCCGCTCGCGCGCTCGGCGGTGCTCCCGCTCCTGCACCTCGCGCAGGAGCAGGACGGCTGGGTCTCGCCGCGACGGCGATCGAGGAGGTCGCCGCATTGCGTGCGACCTCGAGCCCGCGCAGGTGCTCGGGACGTGCAGCTTCTACACGATGTACAAGCGCGACCGCGTGAAGCAGACTCGTCGTCTCCGTGTGCACGAACGTGTCGTGTCTCGTGAACGGTGGCCCCGAGCTGCTACGAGCAGCTGCAGCGACGCAGTACTCGGACGACGACGACGTGATGGTCGAAGAGGTCGAGTGCCTCGCCGCGTGCGACACCGCGCCGGTGTTCCAGGTGAACTACGAGTTCCACGGCAACGCCACGCCGCGAGTCGGCCGCGGCAACGATCGAGGAGTACCGCTCGGGCACGCGCGTGGCCCGCGCGGCGTGTCGGGAGGGAAGCGCGCCTGATGGCAGTGACCGAGACGCGCATCGTCACGAAGCGGCTGCGCGAGCACCCCGACGACTCGTGGACGATCGACCGCTACCTCGCGACCGGCGGGTACGAGCAGCTGCGCCGGGCGCTGACGATGCAGCCCGTGCACATCCAGGACGAGCAGGTGAAGGCGTCGGGCCTGCGCGGGCCGCGGCGGCGCCGGCTTCGGCACCGGCCAGAAGTGGTCGTTCCTGCCGAAGGGCGTCTACCCGCGGTACCTGGCGGTCAACGGCGACGAGGGTGAGCCGTCCACGTTCAAGGACCACATGCTCATCGAGCGCGATCCGCACCAGATCGTCGAGGGCGTGGTCATCTCGGCGTTCGCGATCGAGGCGCATCACGCGTTCATCTACGTGCGGGGCGAGTTCGCGCTCGGCATCGAGCGGCTCGAGCAGGCGCGTCGCCGACGCGTACGCGCAGGGGCTTCATCGGCAAGAACATCCTCGGCTCCGGCTTCGACCTCGAGGTCGTCGTGCACCGCGGCGCGGGCGCGTACATCGCCGGCGACGAGACGGGTCTGCTCTCGAGCCTCGAGGGCGAGCGCGCGATGCCGCGCATCAAGCCGCCGTTCCCCGCGGTGCAGGGTCTGTACGCGCAGCCGACGGTCGTCAACAACGTCGAGACCCTGTCGACCGTCCCGCACATCCTCGGCATGGGTGGCGCGGAGTACGCCAAGCTCGGCGTCGGTCGCTCCACGGGCACGCGCATCTTCTCGGTCTCGGGTCACGTCGAGCGGCCCGGGCAACTACGAGGTCGAGCTCGGCATCACGTTCCGCGAGCTGATCGAAGACCTCGCGGGCGGCGTGCGCGGCGGCAAGCAGATGAAGTTCTTCATTCCCGGCGGCGCGTCGGCGCCGTGGCTGATGCCGGAGCACCTCGACGCGCCGCTCGACATGGACTACGTCGGCGCGGAGCTGAAGACGATGCTCGGGTCGGGCGCGATCATGGTGTTCGACGAGGACGTGAACCCGGCGCTCGTCGCGTGGCGGCTGCTCGAAGTTCTTCGCGCACGAGAGCTGCGGCAAGTGCACGCCGTGTCGCGAGGGATCGATCTGGCTCGAGCGGGTGCTGTTCCGGATCGTCGCACGGTCTCGGGCGGCCCGCAGGACCTCGACCTGCATGCTGTCGTTCGGCTCGACGATCGTCCCCGGCCTCAACGCGCCGTTCGCGCAGACCACCATCTGCGCGATGGGACCGAGCACGATGTCGCCGGTGGTCAGCCTCGACCGCTTCTTCCGCGAGGAGATCGACGAACGGCGGCCGAGCGACGCCCGGAGCCGGCCTCGAGCGAAGGTGACTGACCCGGTCGCGCCCCGTCCGCCGGCGTTCCGATGAGCCAGTGGCCGTCGACGTACGACTACGTGCTCCCGACGCGGACCGCCGGGGACATCGTGACGCTGACGATCGACGGTCGCGAGGTGCAGGCGCAGACCGGTGACCTGCTGATCAAGGTGGCCCAGGACCACGGCACCTACATCCCACGCTTCTGCTACCACGAGCGCATGAAGCCGGTGGGCATGTGCCGCATGTGCCTCGTCGAGGTCGAAGGCATGCGCGGTCTGCAGATCTCGTGCGGCACACCGGTCGCCGACGGCATGGTCGTGCACACGCAGTCCGCCGCGGTGACCAGGCCCAGGACGGCGTGCTCGAGCTCCTGCTGATCAACCACCCGCTCGACTGCCCGGTGTGCGACCGCGGCGGCGAGTGCCCGCTGCAGGACACGACGCTCGCGTTCGGCCCGGGCGAGTCGCGCTTCGTCGAGGAGAAGCGGCACTGGGAGAAGCCGATCCCGATCTCCGAGCTCGTCCTGCTGGACCGCGAGCGCTGCATCCAGTGCGGACGCTGCACGCGCTTCGCCGACGAGATCGCCGGTGACGCGTTGATCGACTTCGGCGTGCGCGGTGCGGCGACCGAGGTCATCACGTACCCCGGCGACCCGTTCAGCTCGTACTTCTCCGGCAACACGGTGCAGATCTGCCCGGTCGGCGCGCTCACCGCGACGCCGTACCGCTTCCGGGCCCGGCCGTGGGACCTCACCACGGTCGAGACGAGCTGCACGACGTGCGCGGTGCAGTGCCGGGGCGCGTTGGAGTCGACGTCGAACCGCCTCGTGCGACTGCTCGGCGTCGACACCGAACCGGTCAACCACGGCTGGCTGTGCGACAAGGGCCGGTACGCGCTACGAGGGGGTGCACTCGCCGAACCGGGTCGTGCAACCGATGGTCCGCAAGGACGGCGAGCTCGTCGAGTGCTCGTGGCCCGAGGCGCTCGACGCCGCTGCCGAGGGGTTGCGGCAAGTGCTCGACCTCCACGGCCCACAGTCGGTCGCCGCGCTCGGCGGCGCGCGTGGCACCAACGAAGACGCGTACGTGTGGGCGCGTTTCGTCAAGGGCGTGCTGGGCACGGACAACGTCGACGCGCAGCTCGGCGACGGGCTTCCGGCCGATGTCGTGCTGGGGTTGCCGGATGCGACGATCGCCGACCTCGACCGCGCGCGGGCGATCGTGGTCGTCGCGCCCGATCTCAAGGAGGAGCTGCCGGTTCTCTCTCTCCGGGTTCGACGCGCGGCCGACGACCTCAAGGTTCCGCTCATCGGTGCTCGCGTCGCGACGACGGCCTCACGAAGTACGCGACCGCGGTGTTGCGCCACGGTCCCGGCGAGCAGGCCGCCGCCGTCGAGCAGCTCGTGCGCGCGCTCGAGGGCGCGGCTCCTGTCGATGATGCCGCTCGCCGCGGCGCGGAGGCGATCAGGGACGCGAGGGTGACATCGTCGTGGTGCTCGGCCGGCCCTCGGTCGCGGAGTCGGCCGATGCCACGGTGCTCGCAGCTGCCGCGCTGTGCCGCCTGCCCGACGTGCGATTCCTGTCGGCGCTGCGGCGCGGCAACGTCCACGGCGCGCTCGACCTCGGCCTCACGCCCGGGTTCCTGCCCGGCCGCGTGACGCTCGAGGCCGGGAGCGGCGCTGTTCATCGACGAGTGGGGCGCGGTGCCCGAGGAGCGCGGGCTCGACGCCGCCGGAATCCTGCAGGCCGCGAGCCAGGGCCGGATCCGTGCGCTGGTGCTCCACGGGAGTGATCCGATCGCCGATTTTCCGGATCACACGCTGGCGCGGCGACGCGTTCGACAAGATCGGCTTCCACATCGCGGTCGACACGTTCATCACCGATAGCTCCCGGCACGCCGACGTCGTGTTGCCGTGCTCGATGTGGGGCGAGAAGCCGGGCAGTGTGACCAACATCGAGGGACGCGTGCAGCGGGTCGGCCAGAAGGTCTCACCGGACGGTGCGGTGATGCGCGACTGGCGGATCGCGAGCGAGCTCGCGGCACGTTTCGGCGCCGACTTCGACCTCGAGTCCGTCGAGGAGATGCAGGACGAGATCGCGCCGCGTCGCGCCCGCGTATTCGGGCATCACTGCGCGGCTTCTCGCGCTCGCGCCGCGACGGCGCAGTGGCACCGATCGCCGAGCACCCCGACGAGATCGTCGTGACGAGCCGGCCGGGCGCGTCATCCGACTTGTCGTGGGAGCCGATCCAAGTCGGGGCCTCGCAGGAGGGCGACCCCGCGTCCTCCGGCCCAACGGCCGCCGTCGGAGCCGCGACCGGCGCGGCCACCACGTTGCAGCCCGGTCTGGCCGCGCCCGAGGGCGGCGATCGCATCCAGGCGGCGGCGGCCGCCGGCCGGGAGCTGGCGGCGACCGTGACGGCCGAGACCGGCGCGCCGCCCGAGCTGCACCGCTGGGACGGCCGGGTCGAGGCGTGGGTCCCGCCGCACCGCGACGCGTACGCTCTGCGGCTCGTGACCGGCCGCAAGCTCTACGACGGGGGTCGCATCGTGACGGAAACACCGTTGCTGGCGCCGCTCGCGCCGGGGTGCGTACTGCTCGTCAACCGCGCCGATCGTGATCGCATCGGTGTCGCCGATGGCGGCGAGGTGAAAGTCACCACGTCGCGCGGCTCACGCGTGCTCGCGGTCCGCGCCGACGTGGCGATCCCGGCGGGCGTCGGATTCCTCGCGATCAACCAACCGGGCACCCCGAGCGAGCCCGGCGGCATGCCGGGCGGACCGAGCGACTTGATCGACGTCGACGCGCCGATCACCGACCTCCGAGTGGAGTCGATTCGCTGATGCCGCTGCTCGCCTCCGACCCGCTGTTGAGCGGAAACGTCGACCTCACGGTCGTCTTGATCGTCATCGGCAAGACGATCGTGGTGTTCGCTTTGCTCATGCTCGCCGTGCTCTTCTACGTCTGGTTCATGCGCAAGGTCATCGCCGACATGCAGAACCGCATCGGCCCCAACACCGCGGGCCCGTGGGGAATGCTCCAGACCCTCGCCGATGGCATCAAGCTGTTCTTCAAGGAGCAATCGACGCCGACGAGCGCCGATCGCCGGGTCTTCATGATCGCGCCGTACCTTGCGATCCTTCCCGCGTTTCTCGCGTTCAGCATCGTGCCGATCGGCGGCGTCGTGACCATCGCGGGGCACCGCACGTATGTGCAGCTGGCCGATCTCCCCATCGGGGTGCTGTGGCTGCTCGCGATGTCGGGGCTCGGGCTGTACGGCGTGATGCTCGCGGGGTGGTCGTCGGGCTCGAAGTACCCGTTGCTCGGGTCGGTGCGTGCGTCAGCGCAGTTGTTGAGCTACGAGGCCGCGTTCAGCCTCGCGATCGTCGGCGTGCTCGTCCAGACGAGCAACTTGCGGACACGTGCGATCGTCGACCAGCAGGCATGGGTGGGCTCGTGGTCGATCGCCCATCCCACCGATTGGCCGATCGCCAACTGGCTCGTCGGGCCGGCGATCGTCGCGTTCCTCATCTTTCTCATCGCCGCCGTCGCGGAGACGAATCACCCACCGTTCGATCTCGTCGAGGCCGAGCAGGAGCTCGTCGGCGGCTTCCACACCGAATACACGGGCATTCGCTTCGCGATCTTCTTCCTGGCCGAGTTCATGAACGTCATCACGATGTCGGCCATCGCGGTGACGCTGTTCCTCGGCGGACCGGCCGGTCCCTCGCTCGGGTTCCTCGCCGCCAACGGTTGGTTCAACGTGTGGGTGATGCCCATCTTCTGGTTCATGCTGAAGCTGCTCGCGCTGCTCTTCTGCACGGTGTGGGTGCGGGCGTCGCTGCCCCGGCTGCGTTACGACCAGCTCATGGACGTCGGCTGGAAGTTTCTGATCGAGATCGCGTTCCTCTGGGTGATGGTGTCGGCGTTGCTCGTCGTCGCACGCGACCAGCGCTGGGATCTCTGGCTCGTCGCCCCGTCGGCAGGCCTCGGGGCGATCGCGGTGTATGGCGTCCTCTGGCTCTCGATGCCCAAACGCGACGAGCGCGTCTCCCATGACCTGGAGATCAAGTAGTGGGGAGGTTCACCGGCTTCCGCGTGACGCTGGAGCAGATGTTCCGGCCGCGCGTCACGACGGAGTACCCCGAGCACAAGCGCCCGAAGCCCGAACGCTTCCACGGTCGCCATGTCCTCAACCGCTACGAGGACGGCATGGAGAAGTGCATCGGCTGTGAGCTGTGCGCGGGTGTGTGCCCGGCGCGGTGCATCTACGTGCGGGGCGCCGACAACCCGCCCGACGCGCCGGTATCGCCGGGCGAGCGCTACGGCTTCGTGTACGAGATCAACTACTTGCGCTGCATCCACTGCGACCTCTGCGTCGAAGCCTGTCCGACCGAGGCGATCACCGAGACGAAGCTGTTCGAATTCTCGTTCGTGAATCGTGACGACGCGATCTACACGAAGCGCGAGCTGCTCGTCGACGACGACGGCCGATCGCGCCAGATGCCATGGGAGCTGTGGGCCGGCGATGAAGACGACCTGACCAGCGCGTGGATGCGCGCCACGTCCTCGGCAGGCAATGCCGTCTACGAGGGCAGGGTCGCATGGTCAGCCGAGCTGGGATATGGAGTGCGGCCCCCCGAGCACGGCCAAACGGCCGCGCTCGAGGAGGAGTCCGACCTCACCACACCGCCGCCTGCGGAGCCCGTCGGCACACGTGACGAGGAGGCACACTCGTGACCGCGGTCGTGTTCTTCGTCTTCGCGGCCATCGCGCTCGCGGGCGCGGTCGGCGTCGTGCTGGCGCGCAACCCCGTGCACTCGGCGTTGCTGCTCGTGGTCTGCCTCGTCAGCGTCGGGGTGTTCTTCCTGCAGCAAGAGGCGCAGCTGCTCTTCGCGGTGCAGATCATCGTTTACGCGAGCGCGATCGTCGTGCTGTTCCTCTTCGTCATCATGCTGCTCGGCGTCGACCGCCAGGAGCAGTGGGCCGAGCCGATCAGGTTCCAGCGGCCGGCCGCGATCACGCTCGGCGTCGTCATCCTGGCCGAGATCATCCTGCTCGGCGGCGGTACGTGGGCAACCGGCGCGCACTCGACGCGTGGCGCGCTCGAGCGCCACGGCGGCAACATCAGGCCGGTCGCGCAGGTGTTGTTCACCGACTTCCTCTGGCCGTTCGAGCTCACCGCCGCGCTGCTGGTGATCGCCGTGGTCGGCGCCGTCGTGCTCGCGCGCAGATCGGGACAACCGGTGGAGTTCGCCGACGAGTTGGAAGCCCGCGCCGCGGCCGACGAGCGCGACGAGGAGCCGGTGCCGTGACGATCACCGGCAACTATTACCTCGTGCTCGCGGCACTGCTGTTCGGCATCGGCGCGGTCGGGCTGCTCATTCGGCGCAATGTCCTCGTGATGTTCATGTGCGTCGAGCTCATGCTCAACGCCGTCAACCTCACGTTCGTCACGTTCGCCCACATGCTCAACGACCGGGGTGGCCAGGCGATCGTGTTCTTCACGCTCGTGGTCGCCGCGGCCGAGGTGGCGGTCGGGCTCGCGATCATCGTGGCGATCTTCCGGCGCCGCCGCGGTGCAACCGCCGACGACGTCCGGCTGCTACGCGGATGAGCTCTCGCGACGTGCTCGACCTCGTGTGGCTCGTCCCGGCGTTTCCGATCGCCGGGGCGATCATCCTGTTGCTCTTCGGCAGACGAATCGGGGAGCCGGTCGCAGGCTGGATCGGCAGCGGGCTGCTCGCGTGCTCCTTCGTGTGGTCGGTCGTGACGTTCTTCGCGCTGCGCGACGTGAGGCCGCGCGCCCACGTGCGCAACATCTTCGACTGGTTCGTCTCCGGTGGCCTCAGCGTGAAGTTCGGCTTCCTCGTCGACCCGCTCTCGGTCACGTGGATCCTGTTCGTCACGGGTGTCGCCATGCTCATCCACGTGTTCGCGATCGGGTACATGCACGGCGATCCACGATTCGGCCGGTTCTTCGCGTACATGAACCTGTTCGTCGCGTCGATGCTCGTGCTCGTGCTGGGCAGCAGCTTCATCGTCACGTTCGTCGGATGGGAGGGCGTCGGACTGTGCTCGTACCTGCTGATCGGCTTCTGGTTCGAGCGCAACGCCGCCGCCGTCGCCAGCAAGAAGGCGTTTATCACGACCCGCGTCGGCGACTTCGGGTTCATGGTGGCGATGTTCCTGATCTTTGCCAGTCTCGGGAGCCTCGACTACGCCCGCACGTTGCCGCGCGCGCACACGCTTGCGAACGGCACTGTCACCGCCATCGCGCTCCTCCTCCTTCTCGGCGCGATCGGCAAGAGCGCGCAGTTCCCGTTGCACGTGTGGCTCCCCGACGCGATGGAGGGCCCCACGCCCGTCTCCGCTCTCATCCACGCGGCCACGATGGTGACCGCGGGGGTCTTCATCGTCGCCCGTGCCCATTCGTTCTTCGAGGCGAGCGGCTCGGCGGGCGAGTGGGTCGCGTGGATCGGCGGGTTCACTGCGCTCGCGGCGGCGACTGTCGCGCTCGGTGCAACCCGACATCAAGCGCGTGCTGGCGTACTCCACCGTCAGCCAGATCGGGTACATGTTCGTAGCGCTCGGCGTCAAGGCGTACGCGGCCGCGGTCTTCCTGGTCGTCGTGCACGCGTTCTTCAAGGCGACGCTCTTCCTCGGTGCGGGCTCCGTTATCCACAGCAGCGAGGGCGTGCAAGACATGCGGGTGATGGGCCGTCTGCAGAAGTACATGCCCTACACCGCGGGCGCGTTCATCGTCGCGTGGCTCGCGATCGCGGGCGTCCCGCCGTTTGCCAGCTTCTGGGCGAAGGACGAGATCCTCACCAAGGCGTTCGACGCGCACAGCTACGGGGTGTGGATCCTCGGCACCGTCACCGCCGGCCTGACCGGCTTCTACATGGCGCGCGAGGTGTACCTCGTGTTCTTCGGCAACGAGCGCTTCCGCGCCGTGCCCGTGGTCGCGGGCGGCGCCGACGACGCCGCGCCACCTGACACCGACGAGCCGGTGGGCGCGCCGGCGCCCGAGTTCGACACGCCGACCGTGAGCTACGGCGAGCCGCCGCGTCCGGCACTGCTCACCGGCGATCCCCACGAGTCGCCGCCGGTCATGTTGGGTCCGGTGCTCGTGCTCGCGTTCCTCGCCGCCTTCGGTGGGCTGCTCGACCTGCCCTTCCGGCCGCTCGAACATCTCAACAAGTGGCTCGAGCCCGTGTTCGCCGACGTCACGCCGGTCCACCCGCCGTCGTTTCTCGGCGCAGCGGCGCTCTCGACGCTGGCGGTCGTCGTCGGAATCGCCGGGATCCTGATCGCGTGGGCGCTCTACAAGGACGGGCTGCGCGACGCATCCCGCGATCCTGCCGACGAACGCCTCGGGCGCGCGGGGCGCATCTTCGGTCATGCGTATTACTTCGACGAGGGCATCGGGGCCGCGGTCTCCGGGCCGGTGCGACGTCGCCGCCGACTGGCTGGCTTTCGTCGTCGACGCCAAGATCATCGACGGCGCGGTCAACGGGATCGGCACGCTCGTGCGCAAGAGCAGTGACCAGCTCCGCAAGGTGCAGAGCGGTCTGGTGCGCGAGTACGCGCTCGGAATCGTGATCGGCGTCGCGCTGCTCCTCGTCTGGATCGTCACGAGGGCATTCTGATGAGCAGCAGCTTCCCGATCCTCACGGCGATCATCGCCACGCCGTTCGTGGGCGCGCTGGTTGTCGCACTTCTACCCCAGCGGCGCCCGGAGCTCGTGCGCGCCGTCGGGTTCGCCGCGACCGCGGCGACTGTCGGCTTGACCGGGTGGATGTTGTGGCACTTCAAGTCCGGCACCGCAGGCATGCAATTCGTCGAGCGCCAGCCGTGGATCAAGTCGCTCGGCGTGCAGTACGTCGTCGGCGTCGACGGCATCAGCGTCTTCATGATCGCGCTCACCGCGCTGTTGTTCCTCGTCGGGCTGATCGCATCGGGCTCCATCACCGAACGGTTGAAGGGCTACACGATCGCGATGCTCACCCTCGAGGCCGCGCTGATGGGGGTGTTCCTCGGGCTCGATCTCATTTTGTTCTTCGTGTTCTTCGAGATCGTGCTGGTACCGATGTACTTCCTCATCGCCGGCTGGGGTCATGGTCGCCGCCAGTACGCGGCGGTCAAGTTCTTCCTCTTCACGATGGCCGGTTCCGCGTTTCTGCTCGTCGGCATCCTCACGGTCGCGTTCCTGCACCAGGCCGATCACCACCGGCTCACGTTCGATCTCGCGATCCTCACCCACTGGGCGCCCAATGGGCTCTCGACCAGTACCGCCCGGTGGCTGTTCATGGCGTTCTTCGTCGCCTTCGCCGTGAAGGTGCCGCTGTTCCCGCTGCACACGTGGCTGCCCGACGCGCACACCGAAGCGCCCACCGCCGGTTCGGTGATCCTCGCGGGCGTGCTGCTCAAGATGGGCACGTACGGCTTTCTGCGCTTCTCGCTCACGTTGTTTCCGCAAGCGTCGGTCGATCTCGCGCCGCTCCTCCTCGTGCTGGGCACGATCGGCATCATCTACGGCGCGATCGTCGCCGCCATGCAACCCAACTTGAAGCGCGTCATCGCGTACTCGTCGATCGCGCACCTCGGGTTCGTCGTCATCGGGATCTTCTCACTGACCTCGCAAGGTCTCGACGGTGGTGTGTTCACGATGATCAGCCACGGGCTCACGACCGGCGCACTCTTCCTCCTCGTCGGCGTGCTGTACGACCGCCGTCACTCCTTCGACATCTCCGCGTTCCGCGGACTGTGGCGCGTCGCGCCCATCCTGGGCGGCTTGTTCTGCGCGGCCGCCTTCGCGTCGATCGGCTTGCCCGGTTTCTCCGGCTTCATCGGCGAGTTTCTGACGCTGCTCGGCACGTTCCTCGTGCATCGTCCGTACGCGGTGATCGGAGCTACGGGCGTCATCCTTGCCGCGGTGTACCTGCTGTGGGCCTTCGAGCGTGTCTTCATGGGCCGGCCCGACGAGGCAACGGCGGCCATGCCCGAGATCAACGCCCGCGAGCTGCTCGCGGTCGTCCCGTTGCTCGCCGTCAGCCTCTTCCTCGGCATCTGGCCCAAGCCCGCGCTCGACCGCATCCAGCCCTCGGTGAAGGCGCTCATCCAGCACGTCGAGCACAACAGCGACTATCAGCAGCCCGACGCCGGCCCACGCGTGAATGCAGGGGCCCACAAGTGATGCTCGCGGCCGCGAAGCTCGCGACGCCCACTGTCAACTGGCTCGCGATCGCGCCCGAGCTCGCGCTCGCCGGAGCCGCGGTGCTGATCGTGCTCCTGCGCGCGCTCGTGCGTCGCTCCCGGCTTGTGTACCCGGCGGCGTTGTGCATCGCGTTCGCGGGTGTGCTCGTCGCGGGTGGTCTGCTGGTCCCGCAATGGAACAAGGTGCAGAACCACGGCGCGATCACGACGATGGCGGGCATGGTGCGCGTCGACGGGTTCGGTGTGTTCCTCGGCGGCGTCGTCATCGTCTCGACCCTGCTCGCGCTGCTGCTCTCGGGGGCGTACCTCGAACGCGAAGGGCTCGAAGGACCGGAGTTCCTCGCGTTGATGCTGCTCTCCGCGACCGGCATGGTTGCCATGACCACGGCCAACGACCTCATCGCGATCTTTGTGGCGCTCGAGGTGCTGTCGATCCCGCTCTACGTGCTTGCCGCGTTCGACCGGCGGCGGCTCACGTCGCAGGAAGCGGGGCTGAAGTACTTCGTGCTCGGAGCGTTCTCCTCCGCGATCTTTCTGTACGGCATCGCGCTCACCTACGGCGCCACCGGCACCACGTCACTGACCGGCATCGCCAACTTCCTCGCGGCCAACACGGTGCTCGACGTCGGCGTCCTCCTCGCCGGATTCGCGCTGCTGCTCGTGGGCCTCGGGTTCAAGATCGCGGCCGTGCCGTTCCACATGTGGACGCCGGACGCATATCAAGGAGCACCCACACCTGTCACCGCGTTCATGGCCTCGGCCACGAAGGCCGCCGCCTTCGCGGCGCTGCTCCGGGTGTTCCTCGTTGCGTTCCCCTTGTATCGCGATGACTGGCAACCGGCGGTCTGGGTGCTCGCCGCGCTGACGCTCATCGTCGGAAGCGTGGCGGCAGTGATGCAGACCGATGTGAAGCGAATGCTCGCGTATTCGTCGATCAGTCATGCCGGTTACGTCCTGATCGGTCTGCAGGCCGGCACGGCACACGGGCGCGAGGCGGCGCTCGTCTACCTGTTCATCTACGCGTTCATGACGATCGGCGCCTTCGGCGTGGTGACGTTGCTGGGTACACGCGACGACCGTCATTCCATCGACGAGTACCGCGGACTCTCGGCTCGGGAGCCGGTGCTGGCCGGGTTCCTCACTTTCTTCCTCCTCGCCCAAGCCGGCGTGCCGCTCACCGGCGGCTTCATCGCCAAGCTGGGTGTCTTCGCCGCGGCCGTGGATGCGGGCTCGTACGGGCTCGCGATCATCGGCGTGCTCGCGGCGGTCATCGCCGCCTTCTTCTACCTTCGGGTCGTCTTCGCGATGTTCACGCGTCCCGAGGGCGACACGGCCACGGCCACCCCTGGGCTCGTCGCGCGTCCCGTGGATTTGGGCAGTGCCGCCGTGCTGGCGATCGCGGCTGCCGCCACGCTTGTCATCGGCGTGGTGCCCGGCACGCTTCTCCATCTCGCGCGCGACGCGACGTTCGGCCGCCTCTTCTGAGCCGGCCGGCGGCGAGACGCGGGCTACGCGACGTCGGAGCGCCGGGCCCGACGGCGTCGAACGCCCGGTTCGACGGCGAGGCGGTGGAGCGTGCCGCCGGCGAGGTGGTACGCCTCGTCCATCAGCGCGCCGGCACCCGAGAAGTCGAGGATCTCGCGCCGGTCGACCGGACGCGGGAGCACGACCACCTCGACCTCCGGAGGCGTATTGAACATGTCGAGTGTGAACCGCTGGTTGCGCGCGATCGTGAACGCCCGCATCACGGCATCGAGAGGAGAGCGGGTCGCGCGGTCGGCCATCTCGCCCGACACGTTGCAGACGTATACCCGGTCAACTCGACCGTCGAGCGCGTGGCTCAAGGGCACGTTGTCGACAACACCACCGTCGATGAGCCGCCGTCCGTCGTGATCGACGGGCGGGAACGCGCCGGGCAACGCGGTGCTGGCGAGCAACGCCGGCTTGAGCGGCCCGCTCGCGAGCACCACTTCGTGGCCGCTGTCGAGATCGGTGGCGATCACCCGGAGCGGCATTGTTAGGTGCTCGAAACGGGCCCGGGGCACGACCGCATCGATAATTGCTTCGAGGCCGTCGCTCTCGCACAGGTGGCTGTCGCGCCGCAGGATGTTCCACGCCTTGCTGAGCGGGCCGCCCGGGAACACGTGGTCGCCCTCGAGGCCCCGCCACGTCTCGGCCAGGCGCTCGATGCCGGCGAGATCAGGTGCGCACGCGAGGGCGGCGCCGTTGAGCGCGCCCACCGACGTGCCGATCACGACGTCGGGCACGATGCCGCGTTCCAGCAGGGCGCGCAGCATGCCGACCTGCGCGGCACCCTGGTTACCGCCACCCGAGAGCACGAAGGCGGTGCGCGGGGCGCTGGCCTCGCCGGGCGATCGCGCCGCGCAGCCACGAGGTCCGCAATACTCCGTTGTTGTCCATCTCGACGACCTCCGCCGGCCTCGTCCCTCACGACATCGGCGTGCCCGGGGGAAGTGGATCTGATGACGATTGTGCCCGCCGTGCGCGGTGCCAGTCACACCCGCGAGCCGCACGCGGTCCGTTTGTATCAACAAGAATGGCCGGACATATACTCCCGCGCTGCTCCACACCTCGGTCGGGAGGCCCGCGCGTGACGGAGTTCTACCGGCAATATTTGGCTGTAGCCGTGTTCATCGGCGCGGCGCTCCTCATGGTGGGGGCGATGCTGGGCGCCGGACGCCTCATACGGCCCACACGACCCCAAGACGAGAAATACCTCACGTACGAGGCGGGGTCCGATCCGGTCGGCGGGTTTGGCCAGTCCAACGTCCGGTACTACGTCTACGCCCTCCTCTTCGTCATGTTCGACGTCGAGGCGGTGTTCATCTTTCCCTGGGCGGTGCGGCTCGAGAGCCTCGGCACCTACGGCCTCGTGGAGATGATCGTGTTCGTGCTCGTGCTCGCGCTCGGCCTTGTCTACGCATGGCGCAAGGGAGTGCTTCGGTGGGCCTGATCGAAAGCGGGCGCTCACCCAAGGCGCTCACCTGGCTCCTCAACACCAGCCGCAAGTACTCGCTCTGGATGTTCCAGTGGGGCCTCGCGTGCTGTGCGATCGAGATGGGCGCCGCGCTCGCGAGCCCTCGCTACGACATGATGCGACTCGGCGTCATTCCGTTCCCGGCGAGCCCCCGCCAAGCCGATCTGGTCGTCATCTCCGGCACCGTGACCGACAAGATGGCGCCGGCGATCAAGCGGCTGTACGAGCAGATGCCCGACCCCAAATACGTGATCTCGATGGGGTCGTGCGCCAACTGCGGCGGTCCCTACTGGGACTCGTACTCCGTCACCAAAGGCGTCGACCAGATCATCCCGGTCGACGTGTACGTGCCCGGCTGCCCGCCGCGGCCCGAGGCGCTGCTGCAGGGCATCGTGTTGTTGCAGGGGAAGATCCAACGCGAGGGCATCGACAACGACGAGCTGGCCGAGCGCTGGCGAGGGGAGCCGATCGTCGTTGGCCGATGAGGACATCACCCCGAGCCAGGAGCAGAGCGGCGCCGGCGACGAGGAGCACGCCGAGCGTGCGGTCGCCGAAACCGATCAGCCGGCCGCGGCCGCCCGAGCTCAGGCCGACGCCGACAGCACCGCTGCGCCGCTTGCGCCCAACGTCACGGCCGGCGAGGTCGAAGGCGACGCCGCGCCGCTCGACGAGGAAGAGGGCGAGCTGCTCGCGCTGCTCGAAGCGCAACTGGGTGACGCGATCATCGACCAAGCCGACATGTTCGGCTCGTTGCTGGTGCACGTCCGTCCCGACGCGTCGGCGCCGCGCGGCCGAGGTCGCGAAGCGCGATCTCGCGTGTGATTACCTCTCGTACATCTCTGGCGTCGACTGGCAGCCCGCGCCGCGTGAAGGCGACAACGTGGGCGGCGACAGCTCCGCGCCGGTGCAGCCCACGGAGATGACGTACGGCCTGACCGGCTCAGCCGGCCGCTTTCAATTGGTCGCCCATGTGCAGTCGAGCGCGAAGCATTGGGGTGTCACGTTCAAGACCGATGTCGACGACGCGTCGCCCGCGCGCGGATTCGTGGGTCTCGGTGTATCCGGGCGCCGATTGGCACGAGCGCGAATGCTGGGAGATGTTCGGCGTCGTGTTCGACGGCCATCCCAACCTGCGCCACCTCTATCTCCCGTCCGAGTTCGAAGGCCACCCGCTGCGCAAGGACTTTCCACTGCTGGCGCGCTCCGTGAAGCCGTGGCCCGGCCTCGTCGACGTCGAGCCGATGCCGGAGGAAGAGAAGGAAGAGGAGAAGAAAGAGGTCGCGGCGACGGCAGAGGGGGGCGAAGGCGAGTGAGCAGCACTGACACGCCGATGCCGCGCCTCCCTGAGCTCGAGGTCGATCGGCGCGCCTGGCGCCATCTGGCAGACGCGGCGGTGGGCGTGGAGCTCGACACCGGCGACATGATCCTCAATCTCGGGCCGCAGCATCCGGCGACGCACGGCACGCTCCGTCTCGTCGTGCGCCTCGACGGCGAGCGCGTCCTTGCTGCCGACCCGGTCATCGGTTACATGCACCGCGGCTACGAGAAGCTCACCGAGGTGCGCAGCTACCCCCAGATCACCACGCTCATCAACCGCATCGACTGGCTCTCGAGCTTCGCCAACGAGGTGCCGTTCATCCACGGCGCCGAGAAGCTGATGAGCATCGAGGCCCCGCCGCGTGCGCAATACATCCGCACGATTCTCACCGAGCTGTCACGCATCGCCACGTTCGTGCTCTTCCTCGGGGAGATGGGGCTCCAAGTCGGCGCGCTCACGCCTGCCTTCTGGGGGTTCCACGATCGCGAGCACGTCCTCAATCTCATCGAAGGTGTCACCGGCGGCAGGTTCCACCCCAACTTCAACCGCATCGGCGGCATCAAGGACGATCTTCCGTGGGGCTGGATCAACGAGACGCGCAACGTCATGAAGATCGTGATCGACGCCTGCGTCGATTTCGAGGACGTCCTCGCCGGCAACGAGATCTTCGAGGCCCGCACGCGCTCGATCGGCATCATCCCCGGCGGGCTCGGTGCCGCGTACGGCGTCTCGGGTTCCAACCTCCGCGCGTCGGGCGTCGACTGGGACCTGCGCCGCGACGGCAAGCCCTACCTCGCGTATCCCGAGATCGACTTCAAGGTGTGGACGCATCCCGACGGCGACTCGTGGTCGCGCGTACTGGGTCCGTTTGCAAGAGACGCGCGAATCAGCGTTGATGGTGCTGCAACTGCTCGACCAGCTGCCGAGCGGGCCGATCATGGCGAAGGTGCCGCGCATCATCAAGGTGCCCGAAGGCGAGATCTGGGTCGAGACCGAGAACCCGCTCGGCCAGATGGGCTACTACATCGTCTCGAAGGGCGCGACCGGGCCGTTCCGCGTGAAGATCCGCTCGGCGTCGTTCAGCAACGTCTCGATCCTGCCGTGGCTGCTGCGTGGCGTGTACGTGCCCGACGTGATCACGATCCTCGCGAGCCTCTACTTCATCCTCGGGGACATCGACCGATGATCCACCTCGCCGTCGATGCCGGGTGGGGGCTGACGCTCGGGATCAAGACCGTGATCGTGCTCGGCCTCATCCCCTTGGGCGCGTTGATCCTGGGCTACACGTTCCTGCTGAAGATGATGAGCCACATGCAGAGCCGGTTGGGCCCCATGGAGGCCGGGCCGCACGGCACGTTGCAGCTCGTCGCCGACGGCGTGAAGTTCCTCCAGAAGGAAGACATCATGCCGGCCGAGTCCGACCGGTATGTGTTCGCGATCGCGCCTGCAGTCGTCGTGATGTCGACATTCCTCATCTTCATCGTGATCCCGGCGGGGCCGAAGCTCGTCGTCGACAATCTCGACGTCGGCGTGTTCTACGCCCTTGCGGTCTCGAGCCTGTCCGTCGTCGGTGTGCTGATGGCGGGTTGGTCGAGCGCGAACAAGTTCGCGTTGCTCGGCGCGTTGCGGGCGGCCGCGCAGTTGATCGCCTACGAGCTGCCGCTGCTGCTCGCGGTCGTCGGTGTCGTCATGCAGGCCGGCACCATGGATCTCCAAGGGATCGTCGGCGCGCAGGCCAACGGATCGATCTTCGGCTGGAGTGGTATCGGCAACCCGTTCATCCTCACGCAGTTCGTGGGCTTCGGCCTCTTCCTGGTCGCCTCACAGGCGGAGCTCACCCAGACGCCGTTCGACATGCCCGTGGCCGAGAGTGAGCTGGTCTCCGGCTACATGGTCGAGTACACGGGATTCCGCTTCCTCTTCTTCTTCATCGGCGAGTTCGGCACGGCATTCGCGTTCGCCGCGCTGGCAGCCACGCTCTTCCTCGGCGGCTGGGCGATTCCCGGCGTCACGAATACGGGGTTGATGGAGGTGCTCGGGCCGATCGTGCTCTTCACCAAGCTGATGATCGTCGCGTTCCTGATGTTCTGGGTGCGCTTCACCTACCCCCGCCTGCGCGAAGACCAGCTGCAGGCACTCGCATGGAAAGTGCTCATCCCGGTCGCCCTCGCCAACATCCTCATCACGGGGATCTTCAAGGTGGCGTTCTGATGGCCAGGCTGCGGAAGCCGAAGTTGCCGGGGCTCATCGGTGGCCTGGGGATCACGTTCAAGACGATGCTCAAGGGCAACGTCACGGTGCAGTACCCGCACGAACGGGAGGACCCGGCGCCGCGCGCGGGGTGTGATCGCGCTCAAAGAGGAAAACTGCACGGTCTGCATGCTGTGCGCGCGCCAGTGTCCCGACTGGTGCATCTATATCGAAGGCCATAAGGAGAAGCGTCCACCACGGCGCGAGGGCGGTCGCGAGCGCACGGTCAGCGTGCTCGACCGTTTCGACATCGACTACGCGCTGTGCATGTACTGCGGCATCTGCGTCGAAGTGTGCCCGTTCGACGCGTTGCACTGGAGTCCCGAGTACGAGTATTCGGAGTTCCGGATCGCACCGCTCCTCCACGACAAGGTGAAGCTCGGCGAGTGGGAGGCCACCGTGCCCGAGACCGAGCCACTCGAGCTCGGTGCCGAAGTGAAGGGGAAGAAGTAGTCGTGGTCGTGCAGAACATCGCGTTCTGGATCCTCGCGGTTGCAATGGCGGGCGCTGCGATCGGCGTGGTCCGCTCGCAGAACGTCGTGCACGCGGCGTTGTACCTCGTGGTCGTGCTCGCCGGTGCAGCCGCGCAGTACATCCTGCTTGCGGCCGAGTTCGTCGCGTGGGTGCAGGTGCTGATCTACATCGGCGCGGTGGTGATCTTGTTCCTCTTCGGCATCATGCTCACGCGCGCGCCGATGCGCGGTGACACCGATCTCGACAACGATCAGCGCTGGCCCGCTGCGGTGGTGTCGATCTTCCTTCTCGGGGTCATCGTCACGCTTGTCGTCGACGCATTCGGCGCCGATGAGATAGAGATCAACAACTCGTTGCTGCCGGTGGGCAAGACGGCCACGATCGGGACCTCGATCTTTCGCAACTTCGTCCTGCCGTTCGAAGTCGTGTCGATGCTGCTGCTCGCGTCGCTGGTCGGCGCAGTCGTGATCGCGCGGAGGGACTGACGGATGCAGCTCAATCAGTTCCTGATCCTCGCCGCGTTCCTGTTCTGTACCGGTGTCTACGGCGTGCTCGCGCGGCGCAACGGTGTGCTCGTGCTCATGAGCGTCGAGCTCATGCTCAACGCGGTCAACATCAATCTCATCGCCTTCTCCGCGTTCGGACGCCACGTCGCCGGAGAGGTGTTCGCGTTGTTCGCCATCACGATCGCCGCCGCGGAGGTGGGCGTGGGGTTGGCCATCGTGTTGCTGATCTACCGCAACCTGCATAGTGCCAACCTCGATCACATCGACCGGCTGAAGGGCTGACCGGTCTGATGCTCGACTACGCGTGGCTCATCCCGTTCCTTCCCGCGGTCTCGTTCGTCGCGATCCTCTTCTTCGGCAAGCGCATGCCGAAGAAGGGCGCCGAGATGGGCATCGCCGCGGTCGGCGCGTCGTTCGTGCTCTCGTGCGTCACGGCCGTGCAGTGGATCAACCGGGTCGAGGACGCGAAGCACGAAGTCGTGAAGCCGGTGATCAACAACGTCACGTGGTGGCAGAACGGGTTGGTGAAGTTCGACGTCGGCACGCAGATCGACGGGCTGGCCGTGATGATGCTGTTCGTCGTCTCGCTGGTCGCGTTGCTCGTACACGTCTATTCCACGGCGTACATGAAAGGCGACCGGCGGTTCACGTTCTATTACGCCGGGCTCAGCCTGTTCACGGCGTCGATGCTCCTGCTCGTCGTGGCGTCCAACACGGTCGAGCTGCTCGTCGGATGGGAGCTGGTGGGCCTGTGCTCGTTCATGCTCATCGGACACTGGTGGGAGGAAGGCGCCAACTCCGACGCCGCGCTCAAAGCCTTCTTCACCACCCGCACCGGCGACATCGGGCTGATGATCGGCATCATCATCACGTTCTTTGCCGCGGGCACGTTCAGCATCGTTGGCATCAACGCGTACGCGCTGAGCCGCGGTGCCGATCACACACTGATGCTTGTCGGCGCGTCATGTCTGCTGCTCGGCATCATCGGGAAGAGCGGGCAGTTCCCGTTGCATACATGGTTGCCCGACGCGATGGCGGGCCCCACTCCGGTGTCCGCCCTCATCCACGCCGCCACGATGGTCGTCGCCGGCGTCTACCTCGGCGCCCGGCTCTATCCCGTCTTCTTCAGCGGGTTCTCGATCGGCCACGGCGGCGTCAATGCCATGGCGCTCATCGGCGGCATCACGATCATCATCGGCGCCGTGCTGGCGTTCGTCCAAGACGACATCAAGAAGGTGCTGGCCTACTCGACGATCAGTCAGATCGGGTACATGGTCATGGCCCTCGGGGTCGGCGCGTGGACGGCCGCGGTGTTCCACCTCTTCACCCACGTGTTCTTCAAGGCGCTGCTGTTCCTCGGTGCCGGGTCGGTGAGTCACTCCGGGCGTCGCACCATTCCTTCGACATGAAGAAGGACATGGGCGGCCTGCGCAAGTACATGCCGATCACGTACGTCACCTTCATGATCGGGAGCCTGGCGCTCGCCGGCATCTTCCCGTTCGCCGGCTTCTGGTCGAAGGACGAGATCCTGGTCACCGTGGGCCATGGCGGCTACTCGTTCTTCCTGTATGTCGGGCTCGCGGGCGCAGTGATGACCGCGGCCTACATGACTCGCTGCGTGTACCTCACGTTCTTCGGCGAGTTCCGGGGCCACGGCGAGCCGCACGAGTCGTCACCTGCGATCACGGTTCCGTTGGTCATCCTCGCGGCGTTCTCGGCTCTTGCCGGCTTCATCAACGCGAGCCCCTTCGGCATCGAGAAGTTCAAGGACTGGGTCGAGCCCAACTTCGTGTTCCCCGCGCTGGTGCATCCCGACTTCGACTACGCGAAGGCCACGATCTCCCTCATTGTCGCGGTGGTCGGTATCGGCATCGCGGCGTACTACTTCTTCCGGCGCGAAGAGCTCGGCGCGTTGAAGGGACTCACGGAGCGCAACAAGGCTGCCCACGCCGGCTACACGTTCCTCGTCAACAAGTACTACCTCGACGTGCTCGAAACCGACATCGTCGTCGGCAGCATCAAAGGCCCGATCGCACGTGCGGCGTACTGGGTCAACCAACACGTGATCGACCGCACCGTTGATCTCATGGGCATCGGGGCCCGCCGGGCCGGGCGCTTCACGTATGACGTCGTCGACCAGCGGGTGGTCGACGGCGCGGTCAACGGGATCGCCGACACCACGGGCGAGACCGGCGGATTGCTTCGCTACGTCCAATCGGGCCGCGTGCAGCGCTACGCGCTCACCTTGTTCGCGGCGGTGGGGCTGTTGAGCCTCGCCCTCGTGCTGTTCAACTGAGAAGGGACTCCCTGCGATGAACTGGTTCGACGAGTCGGCGCTGACCCTGGCGGTCTTCACCCCCATCGTCGGCATGGCGATCGTGCTGCTCATACCGAAGGCCCACGAGCAGGCGATGAAGGTCGTGGCGCTGCTCACGTCGCTCGTCACCCTCGGCGTGGGTGTCGGGATCCTCTCGCGCTTCGACTTCGACCACTCCGCGCGAATTGGCAGGTTCGAAATCGACACCTCGTGGATCGACGTGATCCACAGCCGTTACCACATGGGAATCGACGGCATCTCGCTCCCGCTCCTGCTCCTGTCGATGCTCATCACGACCGCCTGCATCATCTACTCGTGGAACCACTTTCCCGCGCCCCACAACCCCAAGGGGTTCCTCGCGCTGATGCTGCTGCTCGAGGTGGGCATGAACGGCACGTTCTGTGCCCTCGACCTCATCCTCTTCTTCGTCTTCTTCGAGCTCGTGTTGCTTCCCATGTTCTTCATGATCGGGGTGTGGGGCGGCCCCAGACGCGAGTACGCATCGATCAAGTTCTTCCTCTTCACCCTGTTCGGCTCCGCGCTGATGCTGCTGAGCTTCATTGCACTGTTCTTCCTCGTCGACGTGCCGCGCAGCATGACCGTCGACCACTTCAATCACACGTTCGACATGGTGTTGCTGGCGAAAGCCGGCGGGAGGGAGCTCGTCAGCTCCACGCAGCTCCTGATCTTCGCCGGCATGTTTCTCGGGTTCGCGATCAAAGTGCCGATGTTTCCGTTCCATACGTGGCTGCCCGACGCGCATACGGAGGCACCCACGGTCGGCTCGGTGCTGCTGGCCGCGATTCTGCTGAAGCTCGGCGCCTACGGGTTCATCCGGATCGCGTTGCCGATTCTCCCGGAGGCGGCGCGCGACTGGGCGCCGTGGATCGGGCTGCTTGCCGTGATCGGCATCATCTACGGCGCGCTCGCGTGCCTCGCGCAGCGAGATATGAAGCGACTCATCGCGTTCTCGTCGGTCGCGCACATGGGCTTCGTGATGCTCGGCATCGCGACGCTCACGACGTTCGGCATCAACGCCGCGGTCTTCGGCATGGTGGCGCACGGCCTCATCACCGGCATGCTGTTCTTCATCGCCGGATCGGTGCAGGAACGTTTCGAGACCCGTGAGCTCAGCCGGCTCGGGGGCCTGCTCACGCAAGCGCCGAAGCTGGGATGGATTCTCGGCTTCTGCGCGATGGCCTCGCTCGGCCTCCCGGGCCTGGCCGGCTTCTGGGGAGAGTTCCCGGCGATTCTGTCGGCGTACAGCCCCGCGGCCGGAATCTCCGAGGTCACCTTCCGCGTCTACATGACGGTCGCCGCGATCGGCACCGTCCTCGCTTCCGGTTACCTGCTCTGGATGTTGCAGCGGGTCGCGTTCGGCACGCCGAAGGCCGAGTGGGAGGGCACGCACATCCACGACGTGCACGTGTCCGAGTGGATCGCGTGGACGCCGTTGCTGCTCCTGATCGTGGTGCTCGGCGTGTTCCCCAACCTGCTCTTCCGCATGACCGATCCCGCGGTGACCCACTTGGTGGGCGGCATGTCGAGAGTGCTCGGCGGCTGACTGATGAGCCCCCGTTTCGACTACCACGCGCTCGCCCCCGAGATCATCCTCTCGGCGACGATCGTCGTGGTGCTCCTCGCCGACTTCTTCTTCAAGGAGCGCTCACGCTGGCAGACGTCACGGATTGCGAGCGTCGGCGTGCTCGCCGCGCTCGTACCGGTGATCACCCTCGCGGTCGACGGCACGACGCGATCGATGTTCGACGGCGCCTACATGGTCGACAACTACGCGATCGCGTTCAAAGGCTTCTTCCTTGTGGTCGCGTACGTGACCCTGCTGCTGTCGGTCGACTACATCAGCGAGGGTGACTACTACCAGGGTGAGTACTACTTCCTCATGCTCACGTCGGTCCTCGGGATGCTGTTCATGGCATCGGCACGCGACCTCATCTCGATCTTCGTCGCGCTCGAGACGATCTCCATTCCCACCTTCGTGCTCGCTGGGTGGCGCAAGCACGACCCGAAGTCCAACGAGGCCGCGATCAAGTACTACCTGATCGGTGTGCTGTCGTCGGCCGTGATGTTGTACGGCATGTCGTTCATCTTCGGGTTGAGCGGCTCCACGTTGCTGTCCGACATCAGCCGCTACGCCTTCCGGCAGGGCGCCGACATACCGCTCTTCCTGGTGGCGATCTTCCTCACGCTGGTCGGCTTCGCGTTCAAGGTGAGCGCGGTGCCGTTCCACTTCTGGGCGCCCGACACGTACGAGGGATCGCCCACGCCGGTCACCGCGTTCCTGTCGGTCGCGTCGAAAGCGGGCGGCTTCGTCGCCCTGCTCACCATCGTGTATTTCGGCTTCTTCTTCGCGCCCGAGGGTTGGCAGCCAATCCTGTGGGCGCTGGCGGCAGCGTCGATGACGATCGGCAATCTCACCGCACTGCGTCAGACCAACATCGTGCGCATGCTGGCGTACTCGTCGATCGCCCAGGGTGGATTCATCCTGGTGCCGCTCGCGGTAGCCGCCGACGGCACTGCGGCACGTTCCTCGTTCGAAGCCGTAGTCATCTACCTGTTGATCTACGGCGCGATGAACCTCGGCGCGTTCGCGGTCGTGATCGCAGTGGCGCGGCGCACGCGATCGGGCGAGATCGATTCGTATTCCGGGCTTGGCCAGACAGCGCCTGCGCTCGCAACGCTGATGTCGGTGTTCCTGTTCTCCCTCGCGGGTCTGCCGCCGCTCGCGGGCTGGTTCGCCAAGTTCGTGATGTTCCGTGCCGTGTTCGATGCCGGCACGCCGGCCGCGATCACCCTCGGTGTGATCGCGGCCGTCAACTCGGTGATCGCGTTCTTCTATTACGCGGCAGTCGTGCGTCGCATGTGGTTGCACGATGCACCGGAGGGTGCCGTCATGGCGGAGCCGACGCTCCCGCCGGCGCTCAGCATGGCCATCGGTCTCACCGCGGCGGTCGTGCTCGTGATCGGCATCTACCCACAGCTCTTCGCGCGCATCGGCGAGCTCGCCGCCCGCGGCTGAACGACCGCCCGGTCGTGAGAAGCGTCGCCGATCAGATCCGGGACGCGATCCACCGGGAAGGCCCGATTCCGTTCGAACGGTTCATGGAGCTCGCGTTGTACGGGGAACCCGACGGTTTCTTCGCCAGAGCGCACGGCGCGGGCGGCACCGGGGCCGACTTCGTCACGAGCCCGGAACGGACGCCGCTGTTCGGGATGCTCGTCGCGCGCTCTCGACCAGTGGTGGGACGAGCTCGGGCGGCCCGACCCGTTCGTCGTCATCGAAGCCGGCGCGGGGCGGGGCAAGCTCGCCGCCGACGTGCTGACCGCGGACCCGAGCTGCGCGCCCGCGTTGCGATATGTGCTCGTCGAGCGATCGGCCGCGCTGCGCGACGCGCAACGCGAGCTGCTGGTCATCGAGCCGCTCGAGGACACGCTCGGACCGGCCATGCCGAGCGAAGGTGACGAGCCGCCGGTGCCGGTCACGGGCGTCGGGCCGATCGTCAGCTCACTGCCCGAGCTCCCGTCGACTCCCGTCACCGGTGTCGTGCTCGCCAACGAGCTGCTCGACAACCTCCCGTTCCGCATCGTCGAACGCGTCGCGGACGGCTGGGCCGAGGTGCGCGTGGGGGTCGACGGTGAGACCTTCATCGAAGCGCTGGTACCCGCGCTCGACGAGCTCGCTGCCGAGGCCGACGCCGTCGCCGCGGAGGCATACGTCGGTGACGGCCGGCGGCTGCCCGTTCCCACCGGGATCGCCTGCTGGCTCGAGTCCTGCAGCGCGACGCTGCATCGCGGCGTCGTCGGCATCATCGATTACGCGGCCACCGCCGCCGAGCTCGTCGAGCGCGGTCAGAACGGCTGGCTGCGCACGTATCAAGGCCATTGGCGCGGCGACGATCCACTCGTCGAACCGGGCAGCCGGGACATCACCTGTGACGTGCCGATCGAGCACTTGCAGGCAGTCGCTACTCGAACGGGATTGACCTTCGAGCGGTGCGGCTCTCAGGCCGGCTGGCTTCGCGAGCTCGGCCTCGACGAGCTCGCTGCCGAGGCCCGGTCGGCGTGGCAGGCCCGAGCCCACATCGGTGACCTCGAGGCCATCGCTCATCGAAGCCGCGTCACCGAGGCCGCTGCCCTCGTCGATGCCGACGGTCTGGGCGCGCACTGGGTGATCGTAATGGCGCGGCGGTAGGCTGACGCCGCCCACCAGCCCCACACGAAAAGGGGAACGAATGTCGGAAGCCACGATCGATGCGTTGCTCACCGAGGGTCGCACGTTCCCGCCGCCGGAGCCGTTCAAACGCGACTCGCTGACCGTCAGTAGCGACCTCTACGCCGAAGCCGAGACCGACTACGAAGGATTCTGGGCCCGCCAGGCCGTCGAGCTGCTCGACTGGTTCGAGGACTGGCACACCGTGCTCGAGTGGAAGCTGCCGTTCGCGAAGTGGTTCGTCGGCGGCAAGCTCAACGTGAGCTACAACTGTCTCGACCGTCATGTCACCGCCGGTCACGGCGACCAGATCGCGTACCACTGGGAGGGCGAGCCCGGCGACACCCGCACGATCACGTACGCGCAGTTGCTCGACGACGTCAGCCGCCTCGCCAACGCGCTGAAGGCGCTCGGCGTCGGCAAAGGCGACCGCGTCAACATCTACCTGGGCATGGTGCCCGAGCTGCCGATGGCGCTGCTGGCGTGTTCCCGAATCGGCGCGGCGCATTCGGTTGTCTTCGGCGGCTTCTCCGCCGACTCGCTACGTGACCGGATCAACGACGCCGAGGCCAAGGTCCTGATCACCGGTGACGGCGCCTGGCGCCGCGGCTCGATCGTGCCGCTCAAGGAGACGGCCGATGCCGCCGTTGCCGATTGTCCCTCGATCGAGAAGGTGCTCGTGCTGCGACGCACCGAGCAGGACGTTCCGATGACCGACGGACGAGACGTCTGGTGGCACGACGTCGTGCCGCAGCAATCGGCCGATTGCACACCCGAGCCGATGGACAGCGAGGACCTGCTCTATCTGCTGTACACGAGCGGCACCACGGCGCGCCCGAAGGGGATCATGCACACGACCGGCGGCTATCTGACGCAGGTCGCGTCCACACACAAGCACGTGTTCGACCTCCACCCCGACACCGACGTGTACTGGTGCGCGGCCGATGTCGGGTGGGTGACCGGCCACAGCTACATCGTGTACGGGCCCCTCACCAACCGCACCACGAGCGTCATGTACGAGGGCACGCCCGACTTTCCCGACAAGGACCGCTTCTGGTCGATCATCGAGCAGTACAAGGTCACCACCCTCTACACGGCTCCGACGGCCATCCGAACGTTCATGAAGTGGGGTGCCGAGTATCCCGACAAGCACGACCTGTCATCACTGCGGCTGCTCGGCACCGTCGGCGAGCCCATCAATCCCGAAGCGTGGGTCTGGTACTGGAAGCAGATCGGTGGCGAGCACTGTCCGGTCGTCGACACGTGGTGGCAGACGGAGACCGGCGCCATCCTGCTCAGCCCGCTGCCCGGCGCGACCACGCTCAAGCCCGGCAGCGCGACGTTCCCGCTCCCCGGTATCAGTGCCGACGTCGTCGACGACCAGGCCGAATCGGTGCCGATCCCCGGTGGCGGTTACCTCGTGCTCACACAGCCGTGGCCCGCGATGCTCCGCGGCATCTGGGGCGATCCCGAGCGCTACCACGACACGTACTGGACGCGCTTCGACGGCAAGTACTTCGCGGGCAACGGCGCGAAGCGCGACGAGGAGGGGTACTACTGGCTGCTCGGTCGTGTCGACGACGTGATGCTCATCAGCGGCCACAACATCTCGACGGCCGAGGTCGAGCACGCGCTGGTCGGTCACCCCCTCGTTGCCGAAGCCACGGTGATCGGCAGAGTCGACGCGACAACGGGCCAGGCAATCAGCGCGTTCGTCACCTTGCGCGCCGGCAACGAGCCGAGCGACGCGCTCGCCACCGAGCTGCGCGAGCACGTCAGTCGGCACATCGGGCCGATCGCGAAGCCGAAGACGATCCTCTTCACCGAAGATCTCCCGAAGACCCGCTCGGGCAAGATCATGCGGCGGCTGTTGCGCAACGTGGCCGAGGACGAGGCGCTTGGCGACACCACCACGCTCGCCGACCCGACCGTCGTCGAGGGCATCAAATCCCGCTACCTCGCGGACGCGCCGACCGACGAGGGGTGACGTCGGCGCAGACGTTTCCTCCTGAGCACTGGACCTGGCGAGACGACCAGGTCGAGCCGGGGCCGGCGGCGGTCATCGACCTCGACGGCGTCCTCTCCGACGCGGTCAGCCGTCAGCATTATCTCGAGTCGCCGCGTCCCGACTGGCCGGCGTTCTTCGCGGCGTGCGGCGATGATCCCGTGATCGAGGAGGTCAAGGTGCTGCTCGATCTGCTCGACCCCGGGCTTCGCGTCGTGTTGCTCACCGCGCGGCCGGTGCGGGTGCACGAGCTCACCGAGGCGTGGCTGCAGCGGTACGCCATCCGCTGGGACCTGCTGATCATGCGGCCGTGGGGCGACTACGAGATGTCACGCGACTTCAAGCACTCGTCATTGTGGGACCTGCGTTCCTACGGCTTCGATCTCAAGCTTGCGATCGAAGACGATCGTCGCAACGTCGAGATGTTCCGTTCCGAAGGCGTGCCCTGCATGTACTTCCATTCCGGCTATTACGACTGATCAGGCACGACCGGCATGCTCGAGGCGACGCTGCTCGCGCTCGGCTCCGCCGTGCTCCACACGACGTGGAACCTCATCATCAAGACGAGCGAGGCGCGTTTTCTCACCGCTTGGGGCCTCTACCTCGCAGGCGCGCTCCTGTTTCTGCCGGTGCTGCCGTTCGTCGGGGTGCCGGGCGCTGCCGTGCTCCCGTACCTCGTCGCGTCGAGCGCGGTGCACGTCTTCTACGTGGCCGCGCTCGTGCGCGCCTACCACCATGGCGACTTTTCGCTCGCGTATCCGCTCGCACGTGGTGGTGGCGCGCTTCTTGCCGCGCTCGGCGGGGTGTGCTTCCTGGGTGACGTGCTCCCGGCGCTCGCCTGGCTCGCGATCGCCATCGTCGTCGCGGGGCTGGCCTCGTTCGTACGCCCGAGTGTCTCGCGGGCGGCGCTGCTGTGGGCCGGGCTCACCGCCGCAACCATTGGCACGTACACCACCCTCGACTCCGAAGGCGCCCGGCGAAGCAGCGGGCTCGGCTACGGCATTGCCATCGTGGGCGGTGCCACGCTCGCGCTGACGGCCGCCGGGGTCGCACGGGGACGGAGCCCGGCACTGCTGCGCTCCGTGCGCGGCAACTGGCGCCGCTATCTCGTCGCGGGCGCCTGCCTCACCCTTGCGTATTCGATGGTGCTCACCGCCGTACGCCTCGCACCGGTGGGGTACGTCGCCGCGCTGCGGGAGTCGTCGGTGGTGCTCGGCGCGGGGGCCGGATGGTTGCTGCTGCACGAGCGACTTGGTCGGGCCCGCCTCGCGTCGTCCGCGGTCGTGACGGCCGGGCTCGTTCTGCTCGTTGTGTGGCGCTGAGCGCGCGATGCGTGACCGCTCGCCGGATCTTGACCAAATCTTTGCGTCTCGCGGGAACGAGTGGCGCATACTGAGCGTTCTCGTCGTGACAGAGGTGAAGTGCAGTGAGAAACACGGTCAAGACATTCGTTCTCCTGGCCGCCCTCGGCGGCCTGTTGATGGGCATCGGCTCGTTCTTCGGCACGGCGGGATTGGTCATCGGGCTCGGCATCGGGCTCGTCTTCGTCGGCGGCTCGTACTGGTTCAGCGACAAGCTGGCGGTGAAGGCCGCAGGCGCCGTGCCCGTCACACGCGAAGAGGCGCCGAAGCTCTACGCCATCGTCGACGATCTCACGCGGCGAGCCGAGCTCCCCATGCCGAAGATCTACATCGCGCCGTCCGCGCAACCCAACGCGTTCGCCACCGGCCGCAACCCGCAGCATGCGTCGGTCGCAGTCACCCAGGGCATCTTGCAAGTGCTCGACGACGACGAGCTTCGCGGCGTCCTCGCCCACGAGCTGAGTCACGTCGGCAACCGCGACATCCTCATCGGATCGGTCGCCGCGGCCGTCGCGATGGGCATCACGTTCGTCGCGCGTATGGCGATGTGGGGTGCGATCTTCGGCGGCGGTGGAGGCGACGACGACGACGGCAACATCTTCGGCCTGATCGCGATGGCGATCCTGGCGCCGATCGCCGCCCTCCTGTTGCAGATGGCGCTCTCGCGGTCGCGTGAGTACCAGGCCGACGCGTCAGGCGCCGAGCTGATCGGCACGGGCGAGCCACTGGCGCGCGCGCTCGAGAAGATCGAGGCGGGCGCGAAGCGAATCCCGATGGACGTCCCTCCCGCGGAGGCGCAGGCCTACATCATCAACCCGCTCACGGGCCGCAAGGTCGCGTTCGCGCGAATCTGTTCACGACCCATCCGCCGACTGAGGAGCGCATCGCGCGCTTGCGTCACCAGCACTCACACGGCGTGCCCGATTCGGGTCGCCGCGTTCACTGAGACCTTCCCACCCCCCAGCCCCCGACGACCGGTCCGCATTCGAGCGGGCCGGTCGTCGCGCGCGAGGCGCAAAGATCTGACCGCGCGCCCGGGCGCTTCAGTCGCGGAAGTTGGTGAACTGGAGCGGGATGTCGAAGTCGTGCTCCTTGACCTTCTCGATAGCCTCTTGCAATTGGTCGCGTTTCTTGGAGCTCACGCGGAGCTGGTCGCCCTGGATCTGGTGCGAGAGTCCCTTGAGCCCGAGGCCCTTCAGGAACTTCCCGATCTCCTTGGCCTTCTCGTCCTTGATGCCGACGTTGAGCGTGACGGTCTGACGGGCGGTGCCCTTGGCCGCTTCCTCGACGCTGCCGTAGTTGAGCGCCTTCAGCGACACCTTGCGCTTCACGACCTTCTCTTCGAGCACCTGGCGCAGCGCCTTGAGCCGGTCCTCGGTCGCCGAGTGCAGCTCGATGGTCTTCTCCTTGAGCTCGACGGTGCTGTCGGTGCCTTTGAAGTCGTAACGCGTCGACACTTCGCGGTGTGCTTGATCGACCGCGTTGCGGATCTCTTGCATGTCGACTTCCGACACGATGTCGAACGTTGGCATGGTGTTTCCTCCCGCGGGTGAGTCGAAGGCGGCTGCTACTGTACGCAACCCCGGGGTCGGTTCCCGAGTGGCCAAAGGGGGCAGGCTGTAAACCTGCTGCGCAAGCTACGCTGGTTCAAATCCAGCCCGGCCCACTCGCTCAGGCCCGCCTCAGCGGCGGGTCGTTTGCGTTTCGGTGTGCGTCTGCGGGCCTGTCAGGTGCTCTGTGGAAGAGGCTGTTCCTGATTTGTTCCTTCGTTCGATCATCTCGTGGGTGTCAAAAGGCGACAGGCACGCGCCCGGGGAAGTAGATCGCGAACTGGTGCAGGGCTCGCTGCAAGAGCTGTGCCAGCGCTTCCTTCTCAGGGTCAGGTTCCGCCTGGCCCCTGTGTCGCGCCTCTTACACAGAAGATCGGACACCCTTCCGCCTGCCGTCGGTACAGCACGTGGAGCAACTGCTGGTACTCGATGTCGCGCTCGTACGTGAAGCCGGTCTTCTCCATGACCCGCTGTGAGGCCCGGTTCGTCGGAAGCGTGAACGCGACGATCGAGGCGAGCCCGTGCCCGAATCCCAGCTCGACCGCCAACGCAGCCGCTTCGGTCGCCAACCCCTCACCCCACCTTGGCGCGATGATGCCGTAGAGGAGCTCGACCTCCTCCGTCCCGGCGATGTTGATGTGGCGCAGCCCGAGGCGGCCGACCGGTTCGCCGGTCGCGAGATCACGCAGCGCCCAGACCCCGAAGCCGTACCGGTTCCAGTGCTCGATGTCGTCGAGGAGGCGGTCGTGGATCTCCTGGTCGGTGAACTCCATCCGGATGCTCGCGATCTGCTCGGGCTCGTGGAAGAACGTACGCGACCACTGCTCGTCGGCCGCCTCCAGGCGGGTGGCAACGAGTCGCTCCGTCTCGAAGCGATCCACCGGCGCGCCGCTCATCCGGCCGAGAACATCCGTTGCATCAGCACGACGTCGAGCCACTGGCCGAGCTTGCGCCCGACCTCGCGCTCCACGCCGATCGTCTCGAAGCCGCACGCGCGGTGCAGCGCGATCGACGCATCGTGCTCCCCGACGATCCGTGCGATCGCCGAGTGGAAGCCGTGCGCCGTGCCCAGCGCGACGAGCTCGTCGAGCAGGGCACGTCCGATGCCGCGTCCACGCCGGGCACGGTCGACGTATACCGAGTCTTCGACAGTCGGGGAATAGGCGGGACGCGATCGGTACGGCGACAACGAACCGAACCCGAGCACCGCGCAGTCCGCCTCGTCGACTGCGACGATGGCGGGGTGCGCACCGGCATGCATGTCGATCCACTCCACCTGCTCGTCGAGCGAGCGCGGCGTGAGGTCGAATGTGACGGTCGATTCCACGACCTCGATGTTGTAGATCGCGCGCATGCTCTCGGCGTCGCGCCGCTCGGCATGTCGGACCGTCACGGACATCAACCGCAAGCTATCGCGGCCAGTACCGCCGAACCGGCAGGAATCAACGGCGTGGATCTCGGTGCTCGAATCGTGATCGTCGGCTCGTCGGGTGCGGGAAAGAGCGCGCTCGCGGAGAAACTCGCGCCGATCATCGGCGGGCCGCACGTGGAGCTCGACGCCATGCAACACGGCGCCGATTGGGCGCAGGCCACTCCCGACGAGTTGCGAGCGCGCGCCGATGCCGCGACGCGAGGTGAACGCTGGGTCGCGGATGGGAACTACTCGGCGGCACGTGCACGGCTCTGGAAGAGGGCAACCGGGCTCGTCTGGCTCGATTACTCGCGCTCCGTCGTGATGCGTCGCGTCATCGCACGATCCGTCCACCACGCGCTGCTGCGGGTGGAGCTGTGGAACGGGAATCGCGAGGACTGGCGCCGATGGAACGACCCCGAGCACCCGATCCGCTGGGCGTGGAGCACACACGCGCATCTGCGTGCCGAATATGAGGGAGCGGTTCGCGATCGAGCCGGCGTGCCGCCGGTCGTTGCACGACTGCGATCGCCTCGAGGAGCGCACGACCTCGTCACTGCTCTCCGACGGCGAAGCGCGTCACCAAGGGGATGATCGCGGCTCGTTGCTATCCTTGCTCGGTTCGCCCCCTTAGCTCAGTTGGTAGAGCACTTCCATGGTAAGGAAGGGGTCTACGGTTCAAGTCCGTAAGGGGGCTCGGCGCGTGGTCAGTGCCACGCCCCACCTGGCGGGGTAGCTCAGGTGGTCAGAGCACACGGCTCATAATCGTGGTGTCGCGGGTTCGAGTCCCGCCCCCGCTACTCGGAGAAGAACGCGAGTGCCGCGCCGGCCCTCGCACCGCACGCACAGGAGAGACGAACCTCATGGCGAAGGCGAAGTTCGAGCGTAATAAGCCGCATCTCAATATTGGGACGATTGGTCATATTGATCATGGGAAGACGACGTTGACGGCGGCGATTACGAAGGTGTTGGCGGCGGGGGATCCGAATGTGATGGTGACGGCGTTCGATGAGATTGATAAGGCGCCGGAGGAGAAGGCGCGGGGGATCACGATTTCGATTGCGCATGTGGAGTATGAGACCGCGAACCGTCATTACGCGCATGTGGATTGTCCGGGGCATGCGGATTACATCAAGAACATGATTACGGGTGCGGCGCAGATGGACGGCGCGATTTTGGTGGTGGCGGCGACGGATGGGCCGATGCCCCAGACGCGTGAGCATGTGTTGTTGGCCCGGCAGGTGGGTGTGCCGAGCATTGTGGTGGCGTTGAACAAGACGGACATGGTTGATGATGAGGAGATTCTCGAGTTGGTGGAGCTCGAGGTGCGGGAGCTCTTGAACGAGTACGAGTTTCCGGGTGATGACATTCCGATCGTGCGGGTGTCGGCGTTGAAGGCGTTGGAGGGCGACGCGGGCTGGTCGGAGAAGATCGTCGAGTTGATGGCGGCGGTGGATAGTGCGATTCCGGAGCCGGTGCGTGATGTGGAGAAGCCGTTTTTGATGCCGATCGAGGATGTGTTCACGATTACGGGTCGGGGCACGGTGGTGACGGGCCGGGTGGAGCGCGGGATCGTGAAGGTGGGTGAAGAGATCGAGATTGTCGGGTCTTCGGGATACTTCGAAGACGGTGTGTACGGGTGTGGAGATGTTCCGCAAGCTGTTGGACGAGGGTCGTGCGGGCGACAACATCGGGGCCTTGTTGCGGGGCACGAAGAAAGAGGATGTGGAGCGCGGTCAGGTGCTCGCGAAGCCGGGGAGCATCACTCCCCATACCGAGTTCACGTCGCAGGTGTACATCTTGACCAAGGAGGAGGGCGGGCGTCACACCCCGTTCTTCAGTAATTATCACCCGCAGTTCTATTTCCGCACGACGGATGTGACGGGCACGATCGTGTTGCCCGAGGGGACCGAGATGGTCATGCCGGGCGACAACACCGAGATGACGGTCTCGCTCCAGAAACCGATCGCGATGGAAGAAGGCCTCCGGTTCGCGATCCGCGAGGGTGGCCGTACCGTCGGCGCCGGCCGCGTCACCAAGATCCTCACCTAACGAAGGGCGCGTGAGATGGCGAGTGACAAACGGGTGCAGGTGACGCTCGCCTGCGAGGTCTGCAAGCGACGCAACTACATCACGATGAAGAACAAGAACAACAACCGCGAGCGGATCGAGATGAAGAAGTACTGCCGCTTCGACCGCAAGCACACGCTCCACAAGGAGACCCGCTAGTGCTCGTTCTGCGCTCCGCGTAACCCTCGGCCGGCGGGAGGAGTCGGATGACCACGGATGACTTGCCGCTGGTCGAGGGCGAAGTCGAACGCCTCGTTGCCGCTGCACGTGACGGCGACCGCGCTGCGTTCGACGAGTTGGTGCGATGCACGTACGTCGACACCTACACCCTCGCTCTCCGGCTCACCGCCAACGAGGAAGATGCAAGCGACGTGGTGCAGGAGGCGTACCTACGAGCCTGGAAGGGCATCGGGCGCTTTCGCGGCGACGCGCAGTTCTCGACGTGGCTGTACCGAATCACGGCGAACGCGTCGTACACGCTGGTGCAGAAGCGTCGCCGCCACCGCGTTCAGCCGCTCGAGCTGATGCACGAGCCCGTCGACACGCGACCGGAGGCTCAGCCGGAGTCGGCGGCCGAGTCGGCCGTGGTGCTCGGGCAGCTCTCCGACGCGCTCGCGACGTTGCCGCCGAAGCTCCGGGCGGTCGTGGTGTCGAAGGATGTGTACGGGCTCTCGCACGACGACATCGCCGAGGAGCTCGGCATCTCGGTGAGCGCGGCCAAGGTTCGGCTGCACCGGGGCCGGAAGAAGCTTCGCGAAGCGTTGTTCGACGAGCAGGGGAGGTCGGAGCATGCGGTGTGAGGACGTCACGCGTGTGTTGCCCGAGACGGTCGATGGCAGTGTGCCCGTCGATCTCCGCGTGCAGCGCCACATCGAGTCGTGCCTACGGTGCCAGGCTGAAGTCACACGGTACCGCCGGATGTTCCGCGGCCTTCACGATCTGCGCGGCCAATATGTCGAACCGCCGCCCGGTTTGCTCGCCGAGACGTTGGCCGCGCTCGACGAGATGGAGGAGCGGCGCGCCGTTCGTTCGCTGCTCTCCGGTCGCCGGCTTGCCGCGTACGGAGGCGCCGCGATGGCGGCGGGTGCCGCCGCCACCACGGTGGTGCTGATCGCCCGTTCCCGGCGACGTTCTGCGCTCCGGCTCGCCTCCTAGTCGGGCGGGAAGGCGGGCCGCCGAAAGGCGCTGCTATCGTTGGCGTTCCCGGCCCCCGCGCGCCCGGAGGGCAGTAGCTCAATTTGGCAGAGCTCCGGTCTCCAAAACCGGCGGTTGGGGGTTCGAGTCCCTCCTGCCCTGCAGACAAGCCAACGCGACAGGCAAACGGCCCATCACCGAGAGGCACAAGGCCAGCACGTGAACCGGCAGACCAAGCGCATGATGCAGAAGCAGGGCACCGACAAGCCCCGCGCGCCCGAACGTCGACCGGCGGCGCAACAGCAAGTCGCCCGCGATCGCACGTCTCCGGCGGCATACCTCGGCGAGGTGCGGGGCGAGATGCGCAAGGTCGCCTGGCCGACCAAGCAAGAAGTGATCAATTCCACGATCATCGTGCTCATCGCCGTCATCTTCATGACGACCCTCATCTTCGGCTACGACTACGTGTCGTCGAAGTTCGTCCTCTTCCTCTTCGACTGACGCATCCATGACACTCGACGACATCCCCACCGACGATCCCGACGCGAGCGAGCGTCGCGAGGCCGCGCCCAAGCCCGGGGCACCCCACGCCGAGGCGGCTGTCGACTCGGCGGTCGCGCTCGAAGCGGTGGCGATCGAGACCGATGCCGAAGCCGAGGCGGCTGCCGAGGCCGCGGTCGCGCTCGAGGCCGTGGCGATCGAGACCGAGGCCGAAGCCGTTGTGGCCGCGACCGATGCGCTCGAAGCCGACGCCGCCGGCAACGCCGCCGAAGCCGACGCCGACCTCGAGCGTGCGGTTGCCCTCGACGCCGAAGCCAACGCGCTCGATCTCGAGGCCGGGCTCCTGGCGGAGGAGGCGGTCGAGCTGGCAGTCGAAGCGGTCGTCATCGAGGAGACAGCCGAGGTCGTGGCCGAATCAGCGATCATCGAGGAGGCAGCAGCCGAGCTCGACGAATCAGCCGAGCTCGTCGACCTTGTCGAAGCCGAAGGCGAGCAACCCGCTGCTCCGGCCGAGCCGAGCCCGTTCGACCGGCCCGGGCAGTGGTACGTCGTGCACACCTACGCCGGCTACGAGAACAAGGTGAAGCAGAACCTCGCCAGCCGCGTGCGCTCGATGAATGTCGAGGAGCGCATCTTCGAGGTCGTGATCCCGATGGAAGACGTCATCGAGTTCAAGGGCGGCTCCCGCCGCGTGGTGCAGAAGAAGGTCTTCCCCGGGTACCTGCTCGTGCGCATGGACCTCGATGACGACTCCTGGTACGTCGTGCGCAACACTCCCGGGGTCACGGGCTTCGTCGGCAGTGGCGCCAAGCCCACGCCGCTCGCCCGCAAAGAGGTCGAAGACATCCTCGGGGTCGAGAAGCTCGAAGGGCGCGCCGGAGAAGAAGGCGCGCCCGCGCATCGAGTTCGAGACCGGGGAGCAGGTGCGGGTGGTCGCGGGGCCATTTGCCGACTTCAACGGCGCGATCAGCGAGATCGACGTCGACCGCTCGAAGCTCAAGGTGCTGGTCAACATCTTCGGCCGCGAAACCCCGGTCGAGCTCGAGTTCGGCCAAGTCGCGAAGCTCTAGGAAGAGAAGATGGCAAAGAAGAAGCTCGCTGCAGTCGTGAAGATCCAGATTCCCGCGGGGCAGGCCACGCCGGCGCCGCCGGTCGGTACCGCGCTGGGCCCGCACGGGATCAACATCATGGACTTCTGCAAGTCCTACAACGCCGCGACGGAATCGCAGCGGGGGATGGTCATCCCGGCCGAGATCTCGATCTTCGAGGACCGGTCGTTCACGTTCGTGACCAAGACGCCGCCGGCCGCGTTCCTCCTGCGCCAGGCCGCCGGCATCGAGAAGGGCGCGCAGAACGTCCGCACCGAGGTGGCGGGGACCGTGACGCGGGCGCAGGTGCGCCAGATCGCCGAGACCAAGATGCCCGACCTCAACGCAATCGACCTGAAGGGCGCGATGCTCCAGGTCGAGGGCACCGCTCGTTCCATGGGAATCAAGGTCGACGGCTGAGTCGTTTTCTGCATCCCCCCGGCCGATGACCTCGCGGCCGGACCCGGACACACCCGAGGGAGCTCACAGAAGGAGCGAACGGTGGCACAGGGCAAGAAGTACGTCGACGCAACCCGCAACTACGAACGCGAGCACCTCCACACACCGGTCGAGGCGCTCGATCTCGTGAAGACGCTGTCGAGCCGGAAGTTCGACGAGACCGTCGAGGTCGCGTTCCGCCTGGGGATCGATCCCCGCAAGGCCGAGCAGATGCTCCGCGGCACGGTGTCGCTGCCGCACGGCACGGGCAAGTCCGTGCGGGTCGCCGTGTTCGCCGCGGGCGAGCCGGCCCGCGAGGCCGAGGAGGCCGGCGCGGATGTTGTCGGTTCCGACGACCTCGTGAAGCGAATTGAAGGCGGCTTCATGGATTTCGACGTTGCCATCGCCACGCCCGATCTCATGGCCCAGGTCGGCAAGCTCGGCCGCACGCTGGGGCCACGCGGTCTCATGCCCAACCCGAAGACCGGCACGGTGACCACCGACGTGGGCAAGACCGTGGCCGAGTTCAAGGCGGGCAAGGTCGAGTACCGCACCGACAAGAGCGGCAACGTGCACGTGCCGATCGGCAAGGTGAGCTTCGAGCGCGACGCTTTGGTCAGCAATTACCTGGCGGTGCTCGACGAGATCATGCGGGCGAAGCCGGCGGCCGCCAAGGGCAAGTACGTGAAGAGCGCGAGCACGTCGTCGACGATGGGCCCGGGTGTACGGATCGATCCCGCACACATGCGCGACACAGATGTGGTCGAAGCAGCCGGCGCGTAGTACTTTTCACTGACAAGCAATCCCGCCCCAGACCTCCGGTCTCTTTGAGGCAATGGGCCGACCGCACGGTAGGCCCGCCGGACGAGGCGACCTCTCGGCCGACCTGTCGGTGCACGAGACGTCCTTCGAGTGGGCGTCTCGTTTCGTCGTTTCAGGGAGCGTCATGGCTCAAGCCGAGAGCGCAACAAAGCCGAGGGAACGCAAGGTTACGATCGTCGAGGAGATCCGGACGAAGTTGGGCGCGGCCGACGCCGCCGTGCTCACGGAGTACCGCGGTCTGACCGTGGGCGCCATCGCCGAGCTGCGCGGCGCGCTGCGCCCGGCCGATGCCGAGTACAAGATCTTCAAGAACACGCTCGGTCGCCTCGCGGCCGAGGCGGCGGGGCTCACGGAGCTGGTACCGCTCTTCGAGGGCCCGACGGCGATCGCGTTCGTGCAGGGTGACGCAGTCATCGCGGCGAAGGCGCTGCGCGACTTTGGCCGCACCCACCCGTCGCTGGTGGTCAAGGGTGGCACACTCGGCCCACGCGTGCTCACACCGGCCGAGTGGGCCACGCTCGCCGACATCGCAGCCGCGCGACACGTTGCTCGCCATGCTCGCCGGCGCGTTCCAGGCGCCGCTGACCAAGGCCGCCGGGCTGTTCCAGGCGTTCCCACGCAACCTTGCCTACGGGATCAAGGCCTACGTCGACCAGCGGGTGGCCGCAGGCGAGGCGCTCGAAGAACCCGCGGCGGCCGAACCCGTCGCCGAGCCTGCAGAGCCCGAAGCAGCAGTCACGGAGCCGCCCGTCGCGCCCGATGCGGAACCCGCCGGCGACGCGGCCGAAGAGCAAGCAGTTCTCGAGGTCGCCACCGAGGCGGCCGAGGCGTCAGTCGAAGCCGCCGCGGAGGCTGGGGTCGAATCCCCCGCCGAAGCGGCGACCGATCCGTCCGAGTAGCACACAAGGGAGAGCACGACCATGGCGACAATGAGCACGGAAGACCTCCTGGAGGTCTTCAAGAACATGTCTGTCCTCGAGCTGAACGAGTTCCTGAAAGCGTTCGAGGAGGAGTTCGGTGTCACCGCCGCGGCTCCGGTTGCGGTCGCGGCGGCGCCTGCCGGCGGCGGCGGCGAGGTTGCGCGGCAGTCGAGGAGCAGGACGAGTTCGACGTCGTCCTCCAAGCAGCCGGTGACAAGAAGATCCAGGTCATCAAAGAGGTGCGTTCGCTCACGAGTCTCGGCCTGAAAGAGGCGAAGGACCTCGTCGACAGCGCACCCAAGGCGGTCCTGGAGAAGGCGTCGAAAGAAGACGCCGAGAAGGCCAAGGCCACACTCGAGGGGGCCGGCGCGACCGTCGAGCTCAAATAGCCGCTGTCCGTTTTGGGTAGCTGCACGCTTGACCCCCGCGGAGGGTCGTCGTATCCTCCGCGGGCACGTCATCGGCTTCGGTGATGTGGGCGCCGCATTTCCGCGGCGTACCGATTGGCGCGGTGTTGCAGCCGGCGTAGCCGAGGGGCTATGATCCGGCTTGCCTTGTCTGCCCGCTCGTGCCTTTGCTGAAGTTCCAACCCTTGGCCCGTCGCGGCGCTCTGCTTCCCTCTGTCCCAAGGAGTGACGTTGGTTCGTCTCGCGTCCCGGGAACGTTTGTCGTTCAGCAAGCTTCGTGAGGTGCTCGCGCTCCCCGATCTGATCGCGGTGCAGCGGGAATCCTTCGAGTGGTTCCTCAACGAGGGTGTCGCCGAGGTGCTGCGCGACATCTCCCCGATCGAGGACTTCACCGGCCAGCTCAAGCTCGAGCTCGCGGACCACGTCTTCGACCCGCCGAAGCACTCCGAAGACGAGTGTCGCGAGCGCGACATGACGTTCGCGCGGCCGCTGTTCGTGACTGCGCGCTTCATGAACTCGCAGACGGGTGAGATCAAAGAGCAGACGGTCTTCATGGGCGATTTCCCGATGATGACCAATCGCGGCACGTTCATCATCAACGGCACCGAGCGCATCGTCGTGTCGCAGCTCGTGCGATCGCCGGGCGTCTATTTCGGCATCAGCCCCGACAAGACCTCGCCGGAGAAGGACGTTGTCGACGCCAAGATGATCCCCGGTCGGGGCGCGTGGCTCGAGTTCGAGGTCGACAAGAAAGACACCGTGTACGTGCGTATCGACCGCAAGCGCAAGCAGCCGGTCACCGTGCTGCTCAAGGCGCTGGGCTTCGGCGAGTCGCCCGAGGAGCTGCTCGGTCTCATCCTCGACAAGAACGGCGACCCCTACGAGTCGATCCGCAACACGCTCCAGAAGGATCACACCGACGACGCCGACGCCGCGTTCATCGACATCTACCGCAAGCTGCGTCCGGGCGAGCCCCCCACGCCCGATTCCGCACGCGCGCTGCTCGAGAACCTCTTCTTCAACCCCAAGCGCTACGACATGGCCAAGGTCGGCCGGCACAAGGTGTCGAAGAAGCTGCGCGACGAGTACGCGAACCTGCCGTTGAAGAAGTTCGGGCTCACGGTGCCCAACGCCGACCCCGACGCCGGGCCGGTCGACTACCAGCTCTCGAAAGCCGACATCCTCTCGACGGTGTCGTACATCGTGAAGCTGCACAACAACGACCCCGACTATTTCCCCGACGATATCGACCACTTCGGCAACCGCCGGGTGCGCTCGGTCGGTGAGCTGATCCAGAACCAGGTTCGCGTCGGCCTCTCGCGCATGGAGCGGGTCGTGCGCGAGCGCATGACCACCCAGGACGTCGAGGCGATCACCCCGCAGACCCTGATCAACATCCGTCCCGTGGTCGCCGCGATCAAGGAGTTCTTCGGCTCCTCGCAGCTCAGCCAGTTCATGGACCAGACCAACCCGCTGGCCGGGCTCACCCACAAGCGCCGTCTCTCCGCGCTCGGGCCCGGGGGCCTGTCGCGTGAACGGGCCGGGTTCGAAGTACGAGACGTCCACCAGAGCCACTACGGCCGCATGTGCCCGATCGAGACGCCGGAAGGCCCCAACATCGGCCTCATCGGTTACCTCGCGACGTTTCGCGCGCATCAACCGGTTCGGCTTCATCGAGACGCCGTACCGCAAGGTCGTCAAGGGCGTTGCCCTCGACGACATCCAGTACCTCGCGGCCGACGACGAGGACCGCTACGTCATCGCGCAGGCCAACGCAAATGTCGACGAGAAGGGCCGGTTCACCGACCCGAAGGTGCTCGTGCGGGCTCGCCGCGGCGATGTCGCGTACGTCAACCCGACTGACGTCGACTACATGGACGTGTCGCCGAAGCAGATCGTGTCGGTGGCGACCGCGCTCATCCCGTTTCTCGAGCACGACGACGCCAACCGGGCGCTCATGGGTGCCAACATGCAGCGCCAGGCCGTGCCGCTCCTGCGCGCCACCGCGCCATACATCGGCACGGGCGTCGAGGGGCGCGCCGCACGCGATGCGGGCGATCTCGTGCTGGCGGAAGACGATGGCACCGTCGTCGAGGTCGCGGGCGACGCGATCATCGTCGACTACGACAAGGGCGGCCGCAAGACCTATCGCCTCTCCAAGTTCCGTCGCTCCAACCAGGGCACGTGCATCAACCAGAAGCCACTCGTCGCCGAAGGCAACCCGGTGGAGAAGGGCGATGTGCTCGCCGACGGGCCGTCGACCCACCGGGGCGAGCTCGCGCTGGGCAAGAACCTGCTGGTCGCGTTCATGCCGTGGAAGGGCCACAACTACGAGGACGCGATCGTCATCTCCGAGCGCCTCGTGCGCGACGACGTGCTCACGTCGATCCATATCGAGGAGCACGAGATCGATGCCCGCGACACGAAGCTGGGCGCCGAGGAGATCACTCGCGACATCCCCAACCTCTCCGAGGACATCCTCAAGGACCTCGACGAGCGGGGGATCATCCGCATCGGCGCCGAAGTCGGCCCCGGCGACATCCTCGTCGGGAAGGTCACGCCCAAGGGTGAGACCGAGCTCACGCCGGAAGAGCGCCTGTTGCGCGCGATCTTCGGTGAGAAAGCGCGTGAGGTGCGCGACACGTCGTTGAAGGTGCCGCACGGCGAGACCGGCAAGGTCATCGACGTCAGGGTGTTCTCACGCGACGACGGCCATGAGCTGCCCCCGGGTGTCAACCAGCTGGTGCGGGTGTACGTGGCCCAGAAGCGCAAGATCAGCGAGGGCGACAAGCTCGCCGGGCGTCACGGCAACAAGGGCGTCATCTCCAAGATCCTCCCGATCGAGGACATGCCCCACCTCGCCGACGGCACGCCCGTCGACATCGTGCTCAACCCGCTCGGCGTGCCGAGCCGTATGAACGTCGGCCAGGTGCTCGAAGCGCACCTGGGGTACGCGGCCCGTCATGGGTGGACCGCCGAGTCGGCCGCGCCGCGGAGCGGCCGCAAGACCAGCACGGTCACCGAGCCGGCGGTATGGGTCAACACGCCCGTGTTCGACGGCGCCCACTGGGACGAGGCCGACCAGGCCGGTCCGGAAGGCACGATCCAGAGCCTGTTCGAGCAGATGAACCCCGACGGCGCGGATGGCCAACGACTCGTCGCCACTGACGGCAAGGCCACGTTGTACGACGGCCGCACCGGTGAGCCCTACGACCGGCCGGTCACCGTCGGTTGCGTCTACATCTTGAAGCTCGCCCACCTCGTCGACGACAAGATCCACGCCCGGTCGACCGGTCCGTACTCGATGATCACGCAGCAGCCGCTCGGTGGGAAGGCCCAGTTCGGCGGCCAGCGGTTCGGCGAGATGGAAGTGTGGGCGCTCGAGGCGTACGGCGCGGCGTACGCGCTGCAAGAGATCCTGACCATCAAGTCCGACGACGTGCTCGGCCGCGTGAAGGTCTACGAGGCCATCGTCAAGGGCGAGAACATTCCCGAGCCGGGCATCCCCGAGAGCTTCAAGGTGCTCATCAAGGAGATGCAGGCACTCTGCCTCAACGTCCGCGTCATGAACGCGGCCGGCGAAGAGGTCGAGATCCGCGAGCTCGACGAAGACGCGTTCCGCACCACCGAATCGCTCGGCATCGACCTCTCTCGACCCGAGCGTGGCACCGACGAGGAAGACGAGCGGCGCCGCGAGACGGCTCCGTTCTAGGTACAAGCCGCACAACCAGTTAGGGAGCAGCCCGTGCTCGACGTCAACGACTCCGATCAGCTGTCGATCTCGCTCGCGACCGCGGACCAGATCCGCACGTGGTCGAACGGCGAGGTCAAGAAGCCCGAGACGATCAACTACCGCACGCTCAAGCCCGAGAAGGACGGTCTGTTCTGCGAGAAGATCTTCGGGCCCACCAAGGACTGGGAGTGCTACTGCGGCAAGTACAAGCGCGTCCGCTTCAAGGGCATCATCTGTGAGCGGTGTGGTGTCGAGGTCACGCGGTCGAAGGTGCGCCGTGAGCGCATGGGCCATATCGAGCTGGCCGCGCCGGTCACCCACATCTGGTACTTCAAGGGTGTCCCGAGCCGTCTCGGGTATCTGCTCGACATCGCACCGAAGAGCCTCGAGAAGGTCATCTACTTCGCCGCGCACTTGATCACCTGGATCGACGAGGAGAAGCGTCAGAAGGACCTTCCCGCGCTCGAGGCCGACATCAAGGCCGAGATCGGTGACGTCGAGCGCGAGCTCGAGCTGAAGCTCCGCGCCCGCGACGAGGAGTACGAGGGCGAGCTGGGCGAGCTCGAGGGCCGGAGCGCGAAGAAGGCCGAGCTCGAGAAGGCCGAGAAGGCGCGCAACAAGGACTTCGAGGAGATCCGCACGCGTTACGAGCTCGAGACCGAGCACCTCAAGACCGTCTGGGACACATTCCGCGGCCTGAAGGTCAAGCAGCTGATCGACGACGAGCGCGTGTGGCGCGAGGTCGTCGACCGGTACCAGGAGTACTTCGCCGGCGGCATGGGCGCGGAAGCGATCAAGGACCTGATCTCCCGGCTCGCGATGCCGACCGAGGAGGTCGAGCTCAAGGAGGTCATCGCGACGGCCAAGGGCCAGCGCAAGGCCAAGGCGATCAAGCGTCTCAAGGTGATCTCCGCGTTCAACCGCAAGGACGACGACGGCCGCACGATCAACTCGCCCATGGGCATGGTGCTCGACGCGGTGCCGGTGATCCCGCCCGACCTGCGCCCGATGGTGCAGCTCGATGGTGGCCGGTTCGCGACCAGCGATCTCAACGACCTCTATCGCCGCGTGATCAACCGCAACAACCGGCTGAAGCGGCTCCTCGACCTCGGCGCGCCCGAGATCATCATCAACAACGAGAAGCGGATGCTGCAGGAGGCCGTCGACGCGCTGTTCGACAACGGCCGTCGCGGCCGTCCGGTCACCGGCCCCGGTAACCGCGCGCTGAAGTCGCTCTCCGACATGTTGAAGGGCAAGCAGGGCCGGTTCCGCCAGAACCTGCTCGGCAAGCGGGTCGACTACTCCGGGCGTTCCGTCATCGTCGTCGGTCCGCAGCTCAAGCTCCAGCAGTGCGGCCTGCCAAAGCAGATGGCCCTCGAGCTGTTCAAGCCGTTCGTGATGAAGCGGCTCGTCGACCTCGAGTTCGCCCAGAACATCAAGTCGGCGAAGCGGATGGTCGAGCGCTCGCGTCCGCAGGTGTGGGACGTGCTCGAAGAGGTCATCAAGGAACACCCGGTGTTCCTCAACCGCGCGCCGACGCTGCACCGTCTCGGTATTCAGGCGTTCGAGCCGGTGCTGGTCGAGGGCAAGGCGATCCAGATTCACCCGTTGGTGTGCGCGGCCTTCAACGCCGACTTCGACGGTGACCAGATGGCGGTACACCTGCCGCTGTCGTCGGAAGCGCAGGCCGAGGCCCGCATCCTCATGCTCTCGGCGCACAACATCCTGTCGCCGGCGCACGGTCGTCCGATCACGGTGCCCACCCAGGACATGGTCATCGGCGCCTACTACCTCACCGAGGTCGTCGGCGACGGCAATGGCGCGGGCCGCACATTCTCCTCACTCGAGGAGGCCTCGCTCGCTCACGACGAGCGGCTTTCGTCCGATGGTGTCGAGACGGTCTCGCTGCACGCGCCGATCAAGGTGCGCATGCCGGGCGGCCGGTTCCCCGAGGATGAGTTCCCGGCGCGGTTCGATGACGACGGCAACGAGGTCAACCCCGGCGCGCTCGTCATCCGCCGCACGGGCAGCAACGGCGACGGCCGTGTCCTCGTCGAGACGACGCTCGGGCGCCTGATGCTCAACGAGGCGTTCCCGCCCGACTTCCCGTTCAAGGACCAGGTCGTCAAGAAGCGCGACATCACCGAGATCGTCAGCGAGCTGGTCGAGCTCTACAACCGGGCCGACGTGGCGACGAGCCTCGACCGCCTGAAGGATCTCGGTTTCGAGTTCGCAACCCGGGCCGGTTTGACGGTCTCGATCGCCGACGTCAAGACGCCGGTCGCGAAGCGGAGCATCCTCGACGGCTTCGAGGCCGAGGCCGACAAGGTGGAGCAGCAGTACGACCGCGGCATCATCACCGACGACGAGCGCACCCAGAAGGAGATCGAGATCTGGACCGAAGCCACCGACAAGGTGCGCGACGCGATGACAGCCGAGATGGCGTCGGAGAAGTTCAACCCGATCGACATGATGGTGGGCTCGGGCGCACGCGGCAACGTCATGCAGGTGCGTCAGATCGCAGGCATGCGTGGCCTCGTGGCCAACCCGCGCGGCCAGATCATCCGCCGGCCGATCAAGTCCAACTTCCGTGAGGGACTCTCCGTGCTCGAGTACTTCATCTCGACGCACGGCGCCCGCAAGGGACTGGCCGACACCGCGCTGCGTACCGCCGACTCCGGCTACCTGACCCGGCGGCTCGTCGACGTCGCGCAGGAGCTCATCGTGCGCCACGTCGACTGCGAGAGCACGCGTGGCATCTGGGTCGAGGACGTGCACGACGACGTCGAGCAGCTGCGCCTCCTCGAGACGCGGTTGCTGGGCCGATGCCTCGCCGACGACATCAAGCTGGCCGACGGCACCACGATGCCCCGCAACACCGAAGTCAGCGAAGACGAGCTGCTCGTGCTCGCCCAGGACCCCGGCGTCGAGCGGGTCCGTGTGCGCTCGGTGCTCACGTGCGAATCGGTCGCCTCGGTGTGCGCGCTGTGTTACGGCAAGATGCTCGCCACCGGCAAGCTCGTCGACATCGGCGAGGCGGTCGGCATCATCGCCGCGCAGTCGATCGGTGAGCCGGGCACGCAGCTCACCATGCGTACGTTCCACACCGGTGGTGTCGCCGGAGAAGACATCACCCACGGTCTGCCGCGCGTGGTCGAGCTGTTCGAAGCCCGCACGCCGAAGGGTGCGGCGACACTCGCCGAGAGCTCCGGTGTTGCGCGGCTCGGTGAGAACGAGAAGGGCGAGCGGCTCATCACGATCGTCTCCGACGACGGCAACGAGGAGGAGCACGTCGTGTCCCGTCGTGCGCACGTCGTGGTGGTCGACGGACAGGAGGTCACCGCCGGGCAGCGACTCGTCGGTGACGACAAGACGCCGCTCGACCCGAAGAAGATCCTCGAGATCAAGGGCATCCGCGAGACACAGCAGTACCTCAGCGACGAGGTGCAGAAGGTGTACCGCGAGCAGGGCGTGTCGATCCACGACAAGCATGTCGAGGTGATCGTGCGCCAGATGCTCCGACGGGTCGGTGTCTCGGAGCCGGGCGACAGCGACTTCCTGCCCGGCTCGAAGGAAGACGCCCGCCGCTACGCCGACACCAACCGGCGGTTGGTGGAGGAAGGCAAGCAGCCCGCCGAAGGCCGGCCCGAGCTCATGGGCATCACGAAGGCGTCGCTCGCGACGGAGTCGTGGCTGTCGGCCGCATCGTTCCAGGAGACCACGCGTGTGCTCACCGAGGCGGCCATCGAGGGCAAGTTCGACGGTCTCGCGGGTCTGAAGGAAAACGTGATCATCGGCAAGCTGATCCCGGCCGGTACCGGCATGCTGCGGTACCGAGAGATCGCGACCGAGGCCCCGGATTACGAGCCGCTGCCGTTCTATACGTCCGACACCGACGCCGACATGGACCTCGCGAGCTGGCTGCGCGACACGAGCGCGGGACCAGTCGAGGCAACGGGCGACGGCGAGACCGCGGCAGCCGCGGCACCCGCGGCAGCCGCGGCACCCGCGGCAGCCGCGGCACCCGCGGCACCCGCGGCACCCGCGGCACCCGCGGCACCCGCGGCACCCGCGGCGGTCGGGCCGATCGACGCGATCGTCGAGGAGCCGGCGGGCATCGATCTGACCGCGGTCACGGAGTCAGCCGATGAATCAGCGGAGGGCGCGGCCGAGCCGAGCCTCGACGAGACCGGCACCGGCGAGTGACCAGGGGGACCCCCTCGCGGGCCGGTTTGACCAGCTGCGGGGGCGTTCCTATTCTGGAAACTTCGCGCGCCACTTCGGTGGCGTCGCACGGACGGCGCAGCTCATCGTCCCGGTCGTGTGAAGCCCCGGCTCCATCGGCTTCGATGCGCCGCGCAGCCTAGAGGTTCAGGAGCAACGTGCCCACGATCCAACAGCTCGTCCGCAAGGGTCGCGAGACCAAAGCGGAGAAGTCGAAGACCCCAGCGCTCAAGGGCTCGCCGCAGCGCCGGGGCGTGTGCACGCGCGTCTTCACCCACACACCGAAGAAGCCCAACTCGGCGCTGCGCAAGGTCGCCCGCGTGCGCCTCACGACGGGCATCGAAGTGACCGCGTACATCCCCGGGATCGGGCACAACCTCCAGGAGCACTCGATCGTCCTGGTGCGCGGTGGCCGCGTCAAAGACCTTCCCGGCGTGCGGTACAAGATCGTGCGGGGCGCGCTCGACGCGAGTGGCGTCAGCAATCGCAAGCAGGCGCGCAGCCGTTACGGCGCGAAGAAGGACCACTGATGCCGCGTAAAGGTCCCGCCACCCGACGCGACTTGATGCCCGACCCGGTGTACCGGTCGGTCGTTGTCACGCAGTTCGTCAACAAGGTGTTGCAGCGCGGGAAACGTTCGATCGCCGAGAAGATCGTGTACGACGCGCTCTCCGACATCGAAGAGAAGACGGGCTCCGATCCGGTCCCCACGCTGAAGCGCGCGGTCGAAAACGTTCGTCCGGCGCTCGAGGTGCGAAGCCGCCGCGTTGGTGGCGCGACCTACCAGGTGCCGGTCGAGGTGCGTCCGCGTCGCGCGACGACGCTGGCGATCCGGTGGATCGTGGGGTACGCGCGGCAGCGGCGAGAGAAGACGATGGCGGAACGCGTCTCGGCTGAGCTGATGGATGCCAGTAACGGGTTGGGCGCGGCGATCAAGCGCAAGGACGACCTGCAGAAGATGGCAGAGTCGAACAAAGCCTTCGCGCACTACCGGTGGTGATCGCCGTTGTTGCTCGCGTTGCGTAGCTGGGCTTTATGCCGGTGGCCGGCGAAGCAGACCGGCACCGAACAGGCCCGCTAGCCGTCACGTTCGCGGCGGGCGGATCCGCCGGCTGCGGCGCCCGACTGCGCCCGGTGATCTGACGGAGCCCCTGCGAGTTTCCGGCCTGCGGCCGAAAACTCGGCCCTTCGGGGCCGGGTCTCCGCCAGCGGGCGCAACGGTCGGGGCGCCGCATCCAACGGCTCCGCCTGATCAGCAACGAACATGGAAGTGCGCGAAGACGTAGAGGGTTAGAGAAGAAGAAGTAGAGAGAGAAGAAGAGAAGAAGAGATGGCGGCAGCAGAGGCGAGGGAAGTTAAGGGGAAGGGTGGTCCTGTTATTCGGGAGGTTCCGCTTTCGCGGGTGCGGAACATTGGGATCATGGCGCATATTGATGCGGGCAAGACGACGACGACGGAGCGCATCCTCTATTACACGGGGCGGACGTACAAGATCGGTGAGGTGCACGAAGGCGCGGCTGTCATGGACTGGATGGTCCAGGAGCAGGAGCGCGGCATCACGATCACCAGTGCTGCGACGACGTGCAAGTGGCGGGACACGTGGATCAACATCATCGACACGCCCGGTCACGTCGACTTCACGGTTGAGGTGGAGCGGTCGCTTCGCGTTTTGGACGGCGCGGTCGCGGTGTTCGACGCGGTTGCCGGGGTGGAGCCGCAGACCGAGACCGTGTGGCGCCAGGCCAACAAGTACAACGTGCCGCGCATGTGCTTCATCAACAAGATGGACCGGATCGGGGCCGACTTCTTCCGGTCTGTCGACATGATCAAGGACCGTTTGGATGCAACCGTCGCGCTCACGCAGCTGCCGATTGGTGCCGAGAGCGACTTCCATGGCGTCATCGACCTGCTGCACATGAAGGCACTCATGTGGGACGAGGGGATGGGCGAGACGTTCTCGACCGCCGAGATCCCCGCCGAGCTGGCCGACGAGGCCGCGCACTGGCGTCACGAGCTCGTCGATGTCGTCTCGCAGTTCGCCGAGAAGATCCTCGAGAAGTATGTCGGCGAGGAGGAGATCACCGCCGACGACCTTCGCACTGCGCTTCGGGCCGCCACGGTCGCCGGTGAGGTCGTACCGGTCTTGTGCGGCAGCGCGTTCAAGAACAAGGGCGTGCAGCCACTGCTCGATGCGGTGGTCGACTACCTCCCGAGCCCGGTCGACGTTCCGCCGATCGAAGGCACCGACCTCAGAGGTGACGAGACGCTGGCGCGCAAGCCCGACGACGCCGAGCCATTCGCCGCGCTCGCGTTCAAGATCATGAGCGACCCGTATGTCGGCAAGCTCACCTACTTCCGTGTGTACTCGGGCAAGCGCTCGGCCGGCAGCGCGGTGCTCAACGCGACCAAGGACAAGAAGGAGCGCATCGGACGCATCCTGCAGATGCACGCCAACCACCGGGAAGACAAAGAGGCGGTATTCGCGGGTGACATCGTGGCCGTCGTCGGCCTGAAGAACACGACGACCGGCGACACGCTGTGTGATCCGCAGAAGCCGATCATTCTCGAGCGCATGGAGTTCCCCGAGCCGGTGATCTCGGTCGCGATCGAGCCCAAGACCAAGGTCGACCAGGACAAGCTGGGCCGTGCACTGTCGGCGCTCTCCGAGGAGGATCCCACCTTCCGCGTGCGTACCGACGACGAGACCGGCCAGACGATCATCTCCGGCATGGGTGAGCTGCACCTCGACGTGCTCGTCGACCGGATGATGCGCGAGTTCAGTGTCGGCGCGAACGTCGGCAAGCCGCAGGTCGCGTACCGCGAGACGATCACCAAGACGGTCGAGAAGATCGAGGAGCGCTACATCCGCCAGACCGGCGGTCGGGGCCAGTACGGCCACGTGGTCATCACGCTCGAGCCCACGGGCCCCGGCGGTGGCTACGAGTTCGTCGACAAGATCGTCGGCGGCGTGATCCCGCGCGAGTACATCTCGTCGATCGACGCCGGCATCCAGGAGGCGCTCGTCGGTGGCGTGATCGCCGGCTACCCGATGGTCGACGTGCGGATCATCCTCACGTACGGCTCGTACCACGACGTCGACTCGAGCGAGATGGCGTTCAAGATCGCGGGCTCGATGGCGTTCAAGAAGGCGGCCCGTCAGGCAAAGCCGGTACTCCTCGAGCCGATCATGCGAGTCGAGGTCGTGACGCCCGAGCACTACATGGGCGACGTCATCGGCGACCTGTCGTCGCGGCGGGGCAAGGTCGAAGGCATGGAGCAGCGGGGCACGTCGCACGTCGTCGACGCTCAGGTGCCTCTCGCCGAGATGTTCGGCTACGCTACCGACCTTCGTTCGCGCACGCAGGGTCGCGCGACGTACACCATGCAATTCGACTCGTACCAACAGGTGCCGATGTCGATCGCAGAAGAGATCACCGCACACGTTCGGGGCGAGTAACCGCGCAAAGAAGGAGCAACACAACCTCATGGCGAAGGCGAAGTTCGAGCGTAATAAGCCGCATCTCAATATTGGGACGATTGGTCATATTGATCATGGGAAGACGACGTTGACGGCGGCGATTACGAAGGTGTTGGCGGCGGGGGATCCGAATGTGATGGTGACGGCGTTCGATGAGATTGATAAGGCGCCGGAGGAGAAGGCGCGGGGGATCACGATTTCGATTGCGCATGTGGAGTATGAGACCGCGAACCGTCATTACGCGCGATGTGGATTGTCCGGGGCATGCGGATTACATCAAGAACATGATTACGGGTGCGGCGCAGATGGACGGCGCGATTTTGGTGGTGGCGGCGACGGATGGGCCGATGCCCCAGACGCGTGAGCATGTGTTGTTGGCCCGGCAGGTGGGTGTGCCGAGCATTGTGGTGGCGTTGAACAAGACGGACATGGTTGATGATGAGGAGATTCTCGAGTTGGTGGAGCTCGAGGTGCGGGAGCTCTTGAACGAGTACGAGTTTCCGGGTGATGACATTCCGATCGTGCGGGTGTCGGCGTTGAAGGCGTTGGAGGGCGACGCGGGCTGGTCGGAGAAGATCGTCGAGTTGATGGCGGCGGTGGATAGTGCGATTCCGGAGCCGGTGCGTGATGTGGAGAAGCCGTTTTTGATGCCGATCGAGGATGTGTTCACGATTACGGGTCGGGGCACGGTGGTGACGGGCCGGGTGGAGCGCGGGATCGTGAAGGTGGGTGAAGAGATCGAGATTGTGGGTCTTCGGGATACTTCGAAGACGGTGTGTACGGGTGTGGAGATGTTCCGCAAGCTGTTGGACGAGGGTCGTGCGGGCGACAACATCGGGGCCTTGTTGCGGGGCACGAAGAAAGAGGATGTGGAGCGCGGTCAGGTGCTCGCGAAGCCGGGGAGCATCACTCCCCATACCGAGTTCACGTCGCAGGTGTACATCTTGACCAAGGAGGAGGGCGGGCGTCACACCCCGTTCTTCAGTAATTATCACCCGCAGTTCTATTTCCGCACGACGGATGTGACGGGCACGATCGTGTTGCCCGAGGGGACCGAGATGGTCATGCCGGGCGACAACACCGAGATGACGGTCTCGCTCCAGAAACCGATCGCGATGGAAGAAGGCCTCCGGTTCGCGATCCGCGAGGGTGGCCGTACCGTCGGCGCCGGCCGCGTCACCAAGATCCTCACCTAACGAAGGGCGCGGCGAGCATTTCCGATGGCGGACGCAAAGGGTCAGAAGATCCGGATCCGATTGAAGGCCTACGACCACGAGATCATCGACCAGTCGACGAAGAAGATCGTCGAGACCGTCCTGCGCACCCAGGCCAAGGTGCGCGGTCCTGTGCCGCTGCCCACCGAGATTCGCCGCTTCTGTGTGATCCGTTCCCCGCACGTCGACAAGGACTCGCGCGAGCACTTCGAGATGCGCATCCACAAGCGCCTGATCGACATCGTCGAGCCGACCTCGAAGACCGTCGAATCACTCCAGCGCCTCGACCTCCCCGCCGGTGTCGACATCGAGATCAAGATCCAACAGGTCTGATCCCCCGGCAGGCGCGTCGCGGGCCTACGCCACGCGCGAGCTCACGACCCAGAGGCCTGCCGGCAGCTTGATGCCGCCCGCCGTGTCGTAGGGAGCGAGAGCGGCCGCAACCGCGTCGACGGTTGCCGCTTGCAGCGTCGGCGCGGCGTCCTCGAACGCGCGGCGGGTGGGCCCCATGTCGAGGACGTAACGGGCGCACGTCCCGCGGTCGCCGATCTCGCCGAAGCTCACCATTGTGTCTGTCGCCGCGACCTCGATGTCGGTGAAGCCGCCCTGGGCCAGCAACGTGCCCAGCCGCTCGCCGTCGGCGAATGCGAACGACCCGGGGTCGCCCGGGGCGGGCAACGGCGGAAGTGTCAGATGACCGGCGGCGGCCATCATCGGCTCGCGGAGCCACGGGTTCTCGCTGAGATCGCGGAAGCAGACGAACGCGAGACGTCCCTTCGGCCGTAGCCCCGCCGCGATGTTGGCGAACGCCGCCGTCGGATCGTCGAAGAACATCACACCGAAGCGCGAGAAGGCGGCGTCGAACTCCTCGAACGTCGCGGTCTGGGCATCTGCCTCCTCGAAGGCGACCTGCGTCAAGCCGGCCGCCTCGGCGCGCTGACGAGCGAGCGCGAGCATGGGAGCGGAGATGTCGACACCGAGCACATGCCCGCTCGCGCCCACGCGCTCGGCGAGCTCGACCGTGGAGCCGCCACAGCCGCATCCGACGTCGAGCACCCGCTGTCCCGACCGGAGATCCAGGGGCGTCATCGCGAGCCGGCCGAGCGGTCGCATCAAGTGGTCCTGCTGCACGGCGCGGCGGACCCAGCTCGGCCCCGCCTCCTCGTTCCAGTAGCGCACCTGGTCGGCATTGGGGCTCATGCGGGCGGAGGCTACCGATTCGCACGGCCACCGTTGGCGGTGCCGGCCGCGAAACCGCTAGTCTTCTCAAGCTTCGCCTCGGGCCTTCCATCGCCCGAGCGGCACACGGAACGCCTTTCGACCAATCGACGTCTGCGCAGGCTGCCTCCGGGCAGGACCACGCAGCACAACCGAGACCGCTCCGCCGGCCGCTTCGGGCCGGGGGAGCGTTCGCGTGCAGGGAGCTCGCGCATCAGGCGCGGGAAAGCAGACAAGAGGCAATGGCATCCAAAGGGATCCTCGGGCGCAAGCTCGGCATGACGCAGGTCTGGGACGACCAGAACCGGATCGTTCCGGTCACGGTCATCCAGGCCGGGCCGTGTCGCGTCGTGCAGTTGAAGACCCCTGAGCGCGACGGATACAGCGCAGTGCAGCTCGCGTTCGGCGATACCAAGGCAAGCCGGCTCACGAAGCCGGAGCTCGGGCATCTCAAGGTCGCCAACGTCGAGCCGGTCAAGCATCTTGCGGAGCTACGCGTCGACGACCTCGCCGGTTTCCAGATCGGCCAGACCATCGCCGCCGACGTGTTCGGCGCAGGTGAGCGCGTCGACGTCAGCGGGATCAGCAAGGGCAAGGGCTTCAGCGGCGCGATGAAGCGCTACAACTTCAAGGGCCAGGGCGCGAGCCACGGCAATCACAAGAGCCACCGCGCGCCCGGCGCGATCGGCGCCTGCGCGACACCGTCGCGGGTGTTCAAAGGCATGAAGATGGCCGGCCGGCATGGCAACGCACGCGTCACCACGCTCAACCTCGAGGTGGTGGAGGGCGATGCCGAGCGCGGCCTGCTGCTCGTCAAAGGTTCGGTACCGGGTGCGAACGGCACCCTCGTGTTCATCCGCAACGCGGTGAAGGCGCCGGAGCACGCGGCATGAAAGTCGACGTGACGACCGTGCTCGGTGGGAAGTCGGGCAGCGTCGATCTTGCCGACGACCTGTTCGGTATCGAGCCCAACGTGCCGTGCATGCACCAGGTCGTCACCGCACAGCTTGCGGCACGCCGCGCCGGCACACATTCCACGAAGACGCGCGCCGAAGTCCGCGGTGGCGGCGCGAAGCCCTGGCGCCAGAAGGGCACGGGCCGGGCCCGTCAAGGCTCGATCCGTTCGCCACAGTGGCGCGGTGGCGGCATCGCCCACGGCCCCAAGCCGCGCGACTACAGCCAGCGCACACCCAAGAAGATGGTGCGGTTGGCGCTGCGTTCGGCGCTCTCCGATCGAGCAGCTTCGAAGCGCGTGGTCGTGGTCGACGACTGGGGCATCGACGAGCCCAAGACCAAGCGCGGCATCGAAGTGCTCGAGGGCCTCGGCCTCCGTACGGCGGGTGAACGTGCCCCGCGCGTGCTCCTGGTGCTCGCACGCACCGACGTCGCCACGTGGAAGTCGTTCCGAAATCTCGGAGAGCGGGTGCAGATCGTGCTGCCCGAGGAGCTCAACGCGTACGACGTCCTCGTCAACGACTGGCTGGTGTTCAGCGCGGCCAGTCTCGAAGCAGCAACTGCGCGGTACTCCACAGCCGCGCCCGCCGGCGGGGACGACACCCAATGAGCGGCCGGGGCCCTCGCGACATCATCATCCGGCCGGTTGTGTCGGAGAAGTCGTACGCCGCGTACGACAGCGACGTCTACACGTTCATCGTCGCGGCCGACGCCAACAAGATCGAGATCAAGCAGGCGATCGAGACGATCTTCAGCGTCAAGGTCACCAACGTCAACACGTTGAACCGCCACGGCAAGCGCAAGCGCAACCGCCGCACCGGCAACTGGGGCAAGCGTGCCGACCAGAAGCGGGCCGTCGTCTCCCTCGCCGAGGGCGACCACATCGAGATCTTCGGGAGCTGACGATGCCCGTACGCAAGCGCAAGCCCACCAGTCCCGGTCGCCGGTTCCAGAGCGTCTCCGACTTCAAGGAGATCACCACCGACAAGCCGGAGAAGTCGCTCACCCGGCACAAGCCGCGCACGGGTGGCCGCAACGCGTATGGGCGCATGACGTCGCGGCATCGGGGCGGCGGGCACAAGCGCAAGTACCGCGTCATCGACTTCAAGCGCGACAAGGACGGCGTGCCGGCGAAGGTGGCGTCGATCGAGTACGACCCCAACCGCAACGCACGCATCGCGCTCGCTGCACTACGTCGACGGCGAGAAGCGCTACATCCTCGCTCCGGCGCAACTGGCGGTGGGCGACATGCTCCAGAGCGGCCAGGGTTCGGAGATCCGGGTCGGCAACGCGCTCCGCGTTGCGCTACATCCCGGTGGGCACCACCGTGCACAACGTCGAGCTCAAGCCCGGCGCGGGCGCGAAGCTCGGCCGCGGCGCGGGGGCCTCGATTCAGCTCGTCGCCAAGGAGGGCCAGTTCGCCACCATCCGCCTTCCGTCGACGGAGATGCGGCGTGTGCCGATCGACTGTCGCGGCACGATCGGCGCGGTCGGCAACGCCGAAGCGGGGCTGGTGTCGATCGGCAAGGCGGGACGCTCGCGCTGGCAGGGCAAGCGACCGAAGGTGCGCGGTGTCGCCATGAACCCCGTCGACCATCCCCTCGGTGGCGGCGAGGGCAAGAGCTCGGGCGGCCGGCACCCCGTGTCACCGTGGGGCAAGCCCGAAGGTCGCACCCGGAAGAAGGGCAAGCCGTCCGACAAGCTCATCGTCCGCCGCCGCCGCAAGCGCGGCAACCGGAGGTAATCGGAAATGCCACGCAGTCTGAAGAAGGGCCCGTTTGTCGACGAGCACCTGAGGGTGAAGGTCGAGCGTATGAACGCCGCCGGCGACAAGAAGGTCATCAAGACGTGGTCGCGTCGCTCCACGGTCACGCCCGACATGGTCGGCCACACCCTCGCGGTGCACGACGGCCGCAAGCATGTGCCGATCTACATCAGCGAGGCGATGGTCGGTCACAAGCTCGGCGAGTTCGCACCCACGCGCACGTTCCGCTACCACGCCGGTCAGGAAAGGTCGACGCGTCGATAGCCATGCCCGAGACCCGCGCCACACTCCGTCATCTGCGCACTGCGCCCAACAAGGTCCGTCAGGTCCTGGGGTTGATTCGCGGCCTGGAGGTCGACGCCGCGCGCGAGACGTTGCGGTTCTGCGAGCGGGGCGCGGCCGACGAGGTACTCAAGCTGCTCGATTCCGCGGTCGCGAACGCCGAAAACAACCAGCAAATGCCGGCCGACGAGCTGTTCGTGCATCGGGCGTACGCCGACGAAGGACCCACGATGAAGCGCTGGCGCCCACGCGCCCGCGGACGGGGTACGCGCGATCCGCAAGCGCACGAGTCACATCACGATCGTGGTGGCACGATTCAGCGACGAGGAGCTCCAACGGCGCAGCCGTCGCGACGGTGCGGCGGGCGGGGCTCGCCGTCGCCCGAGCCGCCGTCCGACGCGCCGCCGCGAGTCGGCAGAGGAGCACGACCACGAGCACGAGCATGGCGAAGCCCCTGAAACCGAGGAGCCGATCGAGGCGACGGAAGAGACGGCCGAGACGGCGAATGTGAAGACAGAGAAGGCGACGGCGAAGAAGAAGACGCCAACCAAGAAGAAGGCACCGGCCAAGAAGTCCCCACCGAAGGCCGAGGTCGACGATGCCGACGCTGCCGACGTGCCGGAAAGCTGGACGAGCGCTGGAGACGCCGCAGACGAGCCGTCCGCGGAAGAGGCCGGCGACCACACCGAGTCGGAGGGTTCCGAGTAATGGGTCAGAAGGTCAACCCCTACGGGTTCCGTCTCGGCATTACCACCGACTGGAAGTCGCGTTGGTTCGCGGAGAAGCAGGACTACAAGGACAGCCTGATCGAAGACTGGAAGATCCGCGACTACTTGCGCAAGCAGCTGCCGCACGCGGCCGTGAGTCGGGTGGAGATCGAGCGGACGCGTGACCGGCTCCGAGTCGACGTCTATACCGCGCGTCCGGGCATCGTGATCGGCCGGCGTGGCGCGGAGGCCGACCGTCTGCGCGCCGGGTTGCTCAAGATCACGGGCAACCCCAAGATCCACTTCAACATCCAGGAGATCAAGCAGCCCGAGCTCGACGCCACATTGATCGCGCAAGGCGTCGCCGACCAGCTCGCCGGGCGTGTCTCCTTCCGGCGCGCGATGAAGCGCGCGGTGCAGACAGCGATGAAGGCCGGCGCGCTCGGGATTCGCGTCCAGTGCGGCGGCCGGCTCGGTGGTGCGGAGATGTCACGCAAGGAGTGGTACCGCGAGGGCCGTGTCCCGCTGCACACGCTGCGCGCCGACATCGACTACGGGCAGGCGGAGGCGCGGCACGACGTTCGGTCGTATCGGCGTCAAGGTCTGGATCTACAAGGGCGACATCCTGCCGTACAAGTCGGCAGGCGAAGACAAGATCTCCAAGGAAGCGGCGATGGCGGTCGGCGAGACGTCCGGCCAGGGTCCGGGGCGCCGTGTGATCAGCGCGGGCGGCGGTCGCCGCCGTCCGGAAGGCACGCCGGTCGAGGAGGGCGCGGAGGCCACAGCCGACGAAGCAGCCGCCGAGGCAGCCCCGCTCGTCAAGGAGGCTGATCCCGAGCTGGAGCGCCTGCTTGCCGAGGAAGAAGAGATCGAGCGCCGCACGCGTGAGCACCACGAGGCGCCGAAGTTCCATGGCGACGAAGACTGAGGATTGCAGCCAGCGATGTTGATGCCGAAGAAGGTTCGTCACCGCAAGATGCAGCGGGGCCGCATGAGCGGCATCGCGAAGGGTGGCACGCGGGTGACGTTCGGCGACTACGGGATCCAGGCGCTCGAGCCGGGATGGATCACCAACCGCCAGATCGAAGCTGCCCGTATCGCGATGACCCGTTACATCAAGCGCGGCGGGAAAGTGTGGATCAACATCTTCCCCGACAAGCCGGTCACGCAGAAGCCGGCCGAGACGCGGATGGGCTCGGGCAAGGGCAACCCGGAGCATTGGGTCGCGGTGGTGAAGCCGGGGCGCGTGATGTTCGAGCTGTCGGGTGTGCCCGAGGCGACCGCCCGCGAAGCGATGCGGCTCGCGATGCACAAGCTGCCGATCAGGAGTCGTTTCATTCTCCGTCAGGAGGAAGCGTGATGACGAGAGCGAGCGAGCTTCGAGAGCTCAACGACGGCGAGCTGACGCACCGGCTGTCCGAGTCGAAAGAAGAGCTCTTCAACCTGCGTTTCCAGAACGCGACCGGCCAGCTCGACAATGTGTCGCGCATGAATTACGTCCGCAAGGAAATCGCTCGGCTCGAGACGCTGCTGCGCGAACGCGAGATCTCGGCGCACGAGCTTGCAACCAACGAGGTGGTCACTGATGGCTGACGAAGCCGCCGAGACGAGGTCCAACCCGCGCAAGGTGCGGGAGGGCACCGTCGTATCGACGAAGATGGACAAGACGATCATCGTCGCCGTCACCGACCGTGTGCGCCACCGCCGCTATGGCAAGACGATGCAGCGCACCAGCCGTTTCTACGCGCACGACGACGCCAACGACGCGCGCGAGGGCGACCGCGTGCGCATCACCGAGACCCGCCCGCTCTCGAAGCTCAAGCGCTGGCGCGTCGTGGAAGTTCTCGAGCGCGCCAAATGATTCAGCAGGAGAGCCGGCTCAAGGTCGCCGACAACTCGGGCGCCCGCGAGGTCTTGTGCATCAAGGTCCTCGGTGGCACGCGGCGGCGGTACGCGCTGGATCGGCGACGTCTTCGTAGCCACCGTGAAAGAAGCCGTTCCGGGCGCGAGCGTGAAGAAGGGTGAGGTTGTGAAGTGCGTCGTCGTACGCACGAAGAAGGAGAAGCGGCGTCCCGACGGCAGCTACATTCGTTTCGACGAGAACGCAGCCGTGCTCATCAACGATCAGATGCAGCCACGCGGCACGCGCATCTTCGGGCCCGTCGGCCGTGAGCTCCGCGAGCGCCGCTTCATGCGCATCGTCTCCTTGGCTCCGGAGGTCTTGTGATGAAGATTCGGAAGGGCGACATGGTCCGCGTGCTCGCCGGCAAGGACATCGGCAAAGACGGAGAGGTGACTCGTGTCATCCCCGAGAAGTCGCGCGTGATCGTCGACGGCATCAACGTCGCCAAGAAGCACCAACGCCAGCAGCGCCAGACGATGCAGGCCGGGATCATCGACAAGGACATGCCCATCCACGTGTCCAACGTGGCGATCCTGTGCAGCAGGTGCGGACCGACGCGCATCGGCTACGAGTTCGACGACGACGGCAGCAAGTACCGCGTCTGTGTCAAGTGCGGAGAGAAGCTCTGATGGCGACCGCAGCCCGCACGACGCACCCACGTCCTCGTCTCAAGGAGCGTTACGAGACCGAGCTTCGTGCCCAGCTCCGGCAGGAGCTCGGGTTGGCCAACATCATGCAGGTGCCGCGCCTCGAGAAGATCGTGCTCAACTGCGGCGTCGGTGCGGCGGTGACCCAGCAGTCGCTGCTCGACGGCGCCGTTGCCGACCTCACGATCATCACCGGCCAGAAGCCGCTCGTGACGCGGGCGAAGAAGTCGATCGCGAACTTCAAGCTGCGCGAGGGCAACGCGATCGGCGCCAAGGTCACCCTGCGCGGTGACCGCATGTGGGAGTTCTACGACCGGCTCGTGAGCCTCGCGATCCCTCGTATCCGCGACTTCCGCGGCATGAACCCCAACTCGTTCGACCGGCGCGGCAACTACACGTTCGGCGTCACGGAGCAACTGATCTTTCCCGAGATCGACTACGACAAGATCGACACCGTGCGTGGCATGGACATCACGCTCGTGACCACGGCCACAACCGACGACGACGGGCGGGCGCTCCTCAAGACGCTCGGGTTCCCGTTCCGCCGCTCCGACCAGAACCAATAGACCCGAGACAAGAAGGACGCATGGCAAAGAAGACATTGGTCCAGAAGCAGCAGCGCAAGCCGAAGTTCAAGGTGCGGGGCTATACCCGCTGCCTTCGATGCGGACGGTCGCGTGCCGTCTATCGCCGCTTCGGACTCTGCCGCATCTGCTTCCGGGAGATGTCGCATGCCGGTGAAGTGCCGGGTGTGACCAAGGCGTCGTGGTGAGGGGGGTCCGGCTGTGACGATGACCGATCCCATTGCCGACATGCTGACGCGCGTGCGCAACGCCAACACGGCGATGCACGACGATGTCGTGATGCCCTCGTCGAAGGTGAAGGAAGCGTTGGCGCACATCCTCGAGCGTGAGGGTTACATCGAAGGCTTCGTGCTCGACAACGACGTCACGCGCCCCGGCCGGAAGCTCAAGATCACGCTCAAGTACACGCCTGATCGCCGGCGCACGATTTCGGGTATCCGGCGAGTCTCGAAGCCGGGTCTGCGGGTCTATTCGAAGGCCGGCGGCGTGCCGCGTGTGTTGGGCGGCATGGGCATCGCCATCTTGTCCACCAATCAAGGGCTCATGACCGACCGCGAAGCGCGCCAGCGCCGAGTCGGCGGCGAAGTCCTCTGTCAGGTCTGGTAGCCGAGCCATGTCACGCGTCGGGAAGCAACCCATCACCGTGCCGTCGGGCGTCGAGGTGACGATCAACGGCTCACACGTAGTCGTGAAAGGGCCCAAGGGCACGCTCGAGCACGACGCGCCCGAGACGATCATGGTCAGCCGCGACGGCGATGACGTCGTCGTGACCCGACCCGACGACGTGCGGGAGAACCGTGCCCTCCACGGCCTCACCCGTTCGCTGATCAACAACATGGTGCTCGGCGTGTCGGAGGGCTTCGCCAAGAACCTCGAGATCGTCGGGGTCGGTTACCGCGCAACCGCGCAGGGGCCCTCGAAGATCGAGCTGCAGATCGGTTTCTCGCACGGCGTTTCCTTTGACGCACCCGAAGGCATCACCTTCGAGGTTCCCGCGCCGACGCGCATCACCGTGCGCGGCGCCGACAAACAGCTTGTCGGTCAAGTTGCCGCCAATATCCGCAAGATCCGCAAGCCCGAGCCGTACAAGGGCAAGGGCATCCGTTATGCCGACGAGCACGTGTTGCGCAAGGCCGGCAAGTCGGCGAAGTAGCACAGCCGGGGATTGATCATGACTCTGACCAAGCACGAAGCACGCCAGCGCCGGCATCGGCGCGTGCGCAAGAAGGTGCGCGGTACGGCGGAGCGCCCGCGGCTGTCGGTGTTCCGTTCCAACCGTCACATCTACGCCCAGGTGATCGACGACGTCAACGGTCGCACCGTCGCGGCAGCGTCGACGATGGAGAAGGAGTTCGCGTCCGGCGCGAAGGCAACGGTCGACACGGCGAAGACGATCGGCAAGCTCGTTGGCGAGCGGGCGAAGGCCGCGGGGGTGAGTGGTGTGGTGTTCGACCGGGGCGGGTTCAAGTTCCACGGCCGCGTCGCGGGCGTCGCCGAAGGTGCCCGCGCCGCGGGTCTCGAGTTCTAGCGCACAGGGAAGGCACTTGATATGGCCGAAGGCCAGTACGAAGAGCGAGTGATCGCAATCAATCGGGTGGCGAAAGTCGTCAAGGGCGGACGCCGCTTCTCGTTCACCGCGCTCGTCGTCGTGGGCGACGGCTCGGGCAACGTGGGTCTCGGTTACGGCAAGGCGAAAGAAGTGCCGGCGGCGATCCAGAAGGGCATGGAGGAGGGTCGCAAGAACGTCTTCTCGGTCGCGCTCGCGGGTTCGACGATCACCCACCAGGTGCTCGGAGTCCATGACGCGGCGCGCGTGCTCCTGAAGCCGGCCGCGCCCGGTACCGGCGTGATCGCCGGGGGTGCGGCGCGGGCAATCCTCGAGGCTGCGGGTGTGAACGACGTGCTCGCGAAATCGCTCGGCTCGTCCAACGCGATCAACGTGTCACGTGCCACGATCTCGGGGTTGCAGTCGCTGCGCCGGCCCGACGAGGTGGCCAAGATGCGTGGCAAGTCGCCCGAAGAGGTCTCGACGGTCGGGATGCTGCGTGCGTACCGCGAGCGCAACATGCCCAAGGTCGCGCCGACCGAGGTCAAGTGATGGCCGGCGACAAGGTGCTGAAGATCACCCAGCTGCGGTCGGGGATCGGCGCGAAGCCGAAGCACCGTGGCACGCTGCGGGCCCTCGGCCTGAAGCGCATCAACCACACCGTCGAGCAGCCCGATCGTCCCGAGATCCGCGGCATGCTCGACAGCATCCCGCATCTCGTGCGCGTCGAGGAGCAGTAGACATGACGATCAAGATTCATGACCTCAAGCCCGCGGCGGGCGCGAACAAGAAGCGCAAGCGGGCGGCGCGCGGGATTGCGGGCAAGGGTGGCAAGACCGCCGGCCGCGGCTCCAAGGGCCAGGGCGCCCGCGGCTCCATCAAGCCGGGCTTCGAAGGCGGCCAGACACCGCTCGCGCGGCGCACTCCCAAGGCCAAAGGCTTCAAGAACCCGTTCCGCGTCGAGTACGTCGCCATCAACCTCGATGCGCTCGAGTTGTTCGACGCGGGGAGCGATGTCGACCCCGGTGTCCTGCGCGCCAAGGGGCTGGTGGCCAAGCAGGGCCTGGTCAAGGTGCTCGCACGCGGCGAGCTCACCAAGAAGCTCACGGTGAAGGCGCACGCGTTCTCAAAGGCCGCGGCGCAGGCCATCGAGGCCGCCGGCGGGCGGGTCGAGACCCTCCCGCTGCCCCACGGCGACCGGCGTCCGCCGGCCAAGGGGAACGCTCTCACCAACCGGTAAGCTCAGAGCCTCTCAAACGTCTCGGAAGGAGGTCGCCACCCGCCATGCTGTCCCGTCTGCGGAACATGTTCCGGGTGCCCGACCTTCGCAACAAGATCCTGTTCACGCTGCTCATCGTCGGGGTCTACCGGCTGGGCGCGCACCTTCCCGTTCCCTACGTCGACTTCGCGCAGATCAAGCTGCTGCAGCACCAGGCCAACAATGCCGGTGTGGTCGGCTTCCTCGACCTCTTCTCGGGCGGCGCGATCACCAACGTCGCGATCTTCTTCCTCGGGATCATGCCGTACATCACGGCATCGATCATCATGCAACTCCTCGGCGTCGTGATCCCGAAGCTCGAGGAGTGGCAGAACGAAGGTCAGGTCGGCCAGAAGAAGATCACGCAGTGGACCCGGTACCTCACCGTCGGTCTCGCGCTCGTGCAGTCGACCGGGTTTGTGTTCGCGCTCCACCAGGGCAACAGCCGGCTCTTCGGATCGGGAGCGTTCCAAGGCAAAGACCTCATCCCGAGCTTCGACGCGCCGCGGGCAGCGCTCATCGTGCTCACGTGGACGGCCGGTACCGCCATGGTCATGTGGCTCGGCGAGCTGATCACCCAGCGGGGGATCGGCAACGGCATGTCGATCCTGATCTTCGCGTCGGTCGTATCACGGCTGCCGGCGCAGGGCAGCGCCGTGTACAGCGAGGGCAGCAAGTTCCAGTTCGTCACGATCATCTTGATCGGGATCGCCATGATCGTCGGGATCGTCTTCGTCGAGTCGGGGCAGAGACGCATCCCAGTCCAATTCGCGAAACGGGTCGTCGGCCGCCGCATGTACGGCGGCCAGAGCACCTATATCCCACTGAAGGTCAACCAATCGGGTGTGATCCCGGTCATCTTCGCGAGCTCGATCCTGTCGTTCTTCGGCCTGCTCGCGACGACGTTGCCGTGGAACGAGGTCAAGAACTTCATCAACGACAACATCGTCAACAACCAGGGCTGGTTCTACATCGCCTCGTACACGATTCTCATCATCTTCTTCGCGTACTTCTACACGGCGATCGCGTTCAACCCGGCGCAACAGGCCGACATCATCCGCAAGCAGGGCGGTTTCATTCCCGGCATCCGGCCCGGGCCGCCGACCGAGCGTTACCTCGCGAAGGTGCTCAACCGCATCACGTTGCCGGGATCGCTGTTCCTCGCGACGATCGCGCTCGTACCGCTCCTGGTGTTCGCCCTCTGGGACATCAAACAGTTCCCGTTCGGAGGCACCGCGTTGCTGATCACGGTTGGCGTTGCCTTGGAGACGATGAAGCAGATCGACAGCCAGCTGATGATGCGCAACTACGAGGGCTTCCTGACCTGAGCCGATGAGCCGCGGACCCAGACTCGTGCTGCTCGGCAAGCAAGGCGCCGGGAAGGGAACCCAGGCCGAACGCCTGGGCCGCCACTTCGACGTGGAGCTCGTTTCCACGGGCGAGCTGTTCCGGGACGCGGCCAAGGCGGGCACGGCCTTCGGGCTCGAAGCCCAGCGGTACATGGACACCGGCGAGCTCGTGCCCGACGACATCGTGATCGGGGTCGTGGAGGAGCGCTTCGGCGAGGGCGGCCCACTCGAACGAGGTTTCGTGCTCGACGGGTTTCCGCGCACGTTGCCGCAGGCAGTCGAGCTCGATCGCGTCCTGGCGTCGCATCCGCTCGACGTGGTCATCGTCCTCGAGGTCTCGACCGAGATCGTGCTCGACCGGATTGCCGGCCGGCGTGTGTGCGAAAACTGCGGACGCACGTACCACGTCAGCATGCCGCCCGAGCAACCGTGGATCTGCGACGCCTGCGGCGGCAGAGTCGTGCAGCGCGACGACGACACCGAGGCCGCGATCCTGCGTCGCTTCGAGCTCTACGACGAGGAAACGGTCCCGCTCATCGGCTTCTACCGCAAGAAGAGGAAGCTCGTCTCCGTCGACGGCGTGGGCGACGGCGACGAAGTCTTCGAGCGGCTCCTCGCCGTTGTCGACGCGCACTGCGAGCCGTGCGCGTCATAGGCGTTCCGACGCGATGATCACCCGCAAGAGCAAGGAACAGATCGCGCTGATGCGGCGCGCCGGCAAGGTCGTCGCGGAGATGCACGAGGTCTGCACCCGCGCGTCGAAGCCCGGCGCGACGACGCTCGACGTCGATGCCGTCGCGCGTGAGGTGCTCGAACGCCGTGGCGCCCGTTCCAACTTCCTCAACTACCACGGTTTCCCGGCCGTCGTGTGCACGTCGCCCAACGACGTGATCGTGCACGGCATCCCGAGCGACACCGTCGTGCTCGAAGAGGGCGACATCCTCTCCATCGACTGCGGCGCCATCATCGAGGGTTGGCACGGCGATGCCGCCATCACGATCCCGATCGGCGACATCGACGACGAATCGAAGCAGCTGCTCGAGGTCACACGGGCGTCGCTCGAGGCCGCGATCGAGGAGGTGGTCGCGGACCACCGCCTCGGTGACGTCGGCGCAGCGGTCGAGGGCGTCGCGGCGGCCGCCGGGTTCTCGGTGGTGCGTGAGTACGTCGGCCACGGCATCGGCACCGCGATGCACGAGGAGCCGCAGGTGCCCAACTACGGGCCGGCGGGGCGGGGGATGAAGCTGAAGGTGGGCCACGTGCTCGCCATTGAGCCGATGGTCAACGCCGGCAGCCCCCAGACGCTGCTCCTCGACGACGGCTGGACGGTCGTGACCAAGGACGGGCGCCGCTCGGCCCACTTCGAGCACACGATCGCGGTCACGGACCACGGGCCTGAGGTGCTCACCCTCCCCTGGTGCTCCGCTCGCGGGTGCGCTGCGGCTCGTCGCCGACACCGCTCGCCGGACCATGCCCGCTTTCCTTTGGAGCCCCTGCTCGTCCCGCCTTCGGCCAGGACGAGGCCCTTCGGGCCGGGTCTCCTCTGGGCGGGCATACGGTCCGCCGAACGGCGCCACCGCCGGGCCTTCCCCATGGCTCGCGTCGCGCGCGAAGCCCGGAGCCGCTCCGTCGGTGGACGTGCAGGACTTGTCGGGGCATGATCGGCTGCAATGCTCATCCGGAAGTGACAATCGACGGGAGAAGCGCATGTTCGTGACGGTTATTCATCGGATCCATGATCCGAAGGGGTTCGAGGCAGCTGAGGAGAAGGCGCTCGAGGCGGGACTTCCTTCACATGTTGCGTTGCCGATTCACGCGGCGACCCCCGATCACACACTCGGCATCTGTGTATGGGAAGGCGAGTCAGTGGAGGCGGTGCGCGAGGTCGTTGAAGCTGCGGTCGGACCGTGGAGCAACAACGAATACCACGAGATGCAAGTCGACGGCCTCAAGCCGCAATTTTCGTAGCCAGGCTCTGACGAGCAGGCAAGCTCTAACCCCAGAGCCACATTCGGACCCTATGTCCCGTTTCATCTGACGGGACTGGCAATGGTCTTTCGCGCGAGCCACGAGCCGAGGGAGCGCACGGCGGTGTCGTTGCGGACCGCAGCGCACCCGCGAGAGGCGAATTTCCGTTGGAATCGTGCGGGGTGTAGCTTGGTTGGTCGGCTCTGGTGCTTCCGGCGGGTTGTTTCGCGCCGACTGGTTCCGCTCGAATTTTGTACGTTCGGCATGCGCAAATTTGCAGGTGGTGGAAACGCTGGCAAAACCCAAAGACGACACGATCCTGGTCGAAGGCACCGTTGTCGAGCCGTTGCCCAATGCCATGTTCCGTGTCGAGCTCGAGAACGGGCACAAGGTGCTGGCGCACATCTCCGGCAAGATGCGCATGCACTACATCCGCATCCTTCCCGGTGACCGGGTCCAGGTGGAGCTCACCCCCTACGACCTCAGCCGGGGCCGCATCACGTACCGCTACAAGTAACGGCGCGTCGCATCCGAATGCGCGCGCAGGAAGAGCAACGATTGCGATGAAGGTTCGTCCTTCGGTGAAGAAGATCTGTGAGAAGTGCAAGGTGATTCGTCGTCACGGGTCGGTGCGCGTCATCTGCACCAACCCACGTCACAAGCAACGTCAGGGCTAGAGGAGCAGCGCGTTGGCACGTATTGCCGGAGTCGACATCCCCAGGGAGAAGCGGTTGGAGATCTCCCTCACGTACATCTTTGGTGTCGGGCGCACCACTGCACGCACGGTGTGTGAGGCGAGCGGCATCTCCGCCGACACGCGGGTGCGCGACCTGACCGACGAAGAGGTCGCGAAGCTCCGCCAGTTCATCGACGCGAACGTCAAGGTCGAGGGTGACCTGCGACGCGAAATTGCCGGCGACATCAAACGCAAGATCGAGATCGGCAGCTATCAAGGCCTGCGGCACCGTCGCGGCCTGCCCGTGCGGGGCCAGCGCAGCCGCACCAATGCCCGCACCCGCAAGGGCCCGAAGAAGACCGTCGCCGGCAAGAAGCGCGTGAAGAAGTGATGAGGACGACTGTGCAACGCACGATCTCAGGGAGCCCGCGTCATGGCTAGGCCTGCTGCGGGGGGACGACGGCCGAAGCGACGCGAGCGCAAGAACATTGCGTACGGCGTCGCGCACATCAAGTCGTCGTTCAACAACACGATCGTCACGATTGCCGACCAGCACGGCAACGTCCTCGCATGGGCGTCCTCGGGCAACGTCGGCTTCAAGGGTTCGCGCAAGTCGACCCCGTTCGCGGCGCAGCTCGCAGCCGAGACGGCGGCACGGCGGGCGATGGAGCACGGCGTGCGCAAGGTCGACGTCGTCGTCAAAGGTCCGGGGTCGGGTCGTGAGACTGCGATCCGGTCGATCCAGAACGCAGGTATCGAGGTCGTGGGCATCAAAGACGTCACGCCGATCCCGCACAACGGCTGCCGGCCACCCAAGCGGCGGAGGGTCTGATGGCACGCGCCCTCGTCGGTCCCGTCTGCCGGCTGTGCCGCCGCGAGCGGATGAAGCTGTTCCTCAAGGGTCCCAAGTGCGAGACGATGAAGTGCCCGGTCGAACGCAAGCCGTACCCGCCGGGCCAGCACGGCCGCGGTCGCATCCGTGAGAGCGAGTACTTGCTGCAGCTGCGCGAGAAGCAGAAGGCGCGCCGCATCTACGGGCTGCTCGAAAAGCAGTTCCGCAATCTCTACGGCAAGGCCGCGAGCGAGAAGGGCATCACCGGCGAAAACCTGCTGCGGATGCTCGAGCAGCGGCTCGACAACGTGGTGTGCCGCGCCAACTTCGCGTCGAGCCGCAACCAAGCCCGGCAGTTCGTGCGTCACGGACACATCAACGTCAACGGCAAGCGCGTCACGATTCCGTCGTACCAGCTCCGCAAAGGCGACGTGGTCGAGGTTGCACCAAAAGCGCAGTCGATGATCGTGATGCGCCACAACCTCGACACGCTCGATCGGGCCATTCCCGCATGGCTCGACGCGAGCCCGAGCGATTTCAAAGTGACGGTGCGCGAGCTACCGGTCCGGGAGCAGATCGACGTTCCGGTCCGGGAGCAGCTCATCGTCGAGCTCTACTCGAAGTAACGCCCGCAGGGGCGGCCACGCCGATCCCGGCCCGATCACAAGAAGCGAGACCAGCATGCTGATCATCCAACGACCCGAAGTCGAGGCCAACGAGCCCGAAGGCCATACGCAGACCTTCAGCGTGTCGCCGCTCGAGCCCGGCTTCGGTCACACGCTCGGCAACAGCCTCCGGCGCACGTTGCTGTCGTCGATCCCGGGCGCGGCCGTCTCGCAGGTGCGCTTCGACGACGCGCTGCACGAGTTCGACGTGATCCCCGGCGTGAAGGAAGACGTCACCGACATCATCCTCAACCTCAAGGACCTCGTGCTGCGGTGCGAGTCGGAAGAGCCGGTCACGTTGCGGCTCGACAAGCGCGGACCGGGCGACGTCACCGCGGGCGACATCCAGACCACGTCCGACGTCGAGGTCCTCAACCCCGAGCTGCACCTCGCAACGGTCAACGCCAAGGGCCGCGTCGCGATCGACCTCACGGTCGAGCAGGGCCGCGGCTACTTGTCGGCCGAGCGCAACAAGCGCACCTCGACCATCGGCGTGATCCCGGTCGACGCGATCTTCTCGCCGGTGCGCCGGGTGTCGTTCTCCGTCGAGCCGACACGTGTCGAGCAGGCCACCAACTACGACAAGCTCACGCTCGAGGTCGAGACCGACGGTTCGATCTCACCGCGCGACGCGCTCGCGTCGGCCGGCGACACGCTGCGCAACCTCGTCGCGCTGGTCGCCGAGCTGTCGGCCGAGCCGAAGGGCCTGGAGCTGGGTGAGATGTCGCCGGCGACGTCGACATCGCCCGACCTCGAGCTGGCGATCGAAGAGCTCGACCTGTCGGAGCGTCCGCGCAACTGCCTGAAGCGAGCCCGCGTCGACACCATCGGCCAGTTGGTGCAGAAGTCGGAAGACGACCTGCTCGCAATCACCAACTTCGGTTCGAAGTCGCTCGAAGAGGTGCTCCAGAAGCTCGACGAGCGCGGCCTCGCCCTCAGGGTGAAGGAGTAGCCGGTCATGCCCAGGCCCCTGAAGGGTGCCCGGCTCGGCTCGGGGCCGGCACACCACAAGCTCATGATCGCCAACCTGGCCGCGCACCTGTTCGAAGCCGAGGCGATCACGACGACCGAGCACAAGGCCAAGGCCCTGCGCCCGTACGCGGAACGGCTCATCACCAAGGCCAAGAAGGGCGGCGTGCACCAGCAACGTCAGGTGGTGGCCCGCCTCCACGACCAGGCCGTCGCGCACAAGCTCTTCAGCGAGATCGCGCCGCGTTACGCCGAGCGCAACGGTGGGTACCTGCGCATCCTGAAGCTCGGGCCGCGACCCGGCGACAACGCGCCGATGGCGCGCATCGAGCTGGTCTGACGCGTCCCGGGCGGGTCGCGTGAGTCTCTTCGACGCCGACGCCGGACCGGCTCGTTGCAAGCTGATCCTCGCCTACGACGGCACCGGCTTTCGCGGCTCCGCCGCGACACCAGGCATGCGCACCGTCGAAGCCGTGCTGGTGAAGGCCATGGAGCGGGTGCTACGCCATCCCGTCGATCTCACCTTTGCGGGCCGCACCGACGCCGGCGTGCACACGTGGGGCCAGGTGCTCAACTTCGACGCTGACCCCGGCCTCGACCCATGGCGGTTGCAAGGGTCGCTCAACAGCATGCTCGGACCGGAGATCGTCGTGCGCTCCGCCGAGTTGGTCGATCCACGGTTCGACACGCGGCACCAGCGCGCAGTGGCGTTCGTACCGCTACACGATTGTGAACCGACCGGTGCCCGACCCGTTCCTTGCCCGGTACACGTGGTGGGTGCCGCAGACGCTCGACCTCGCCGCGCTACGGATGGGTGCCGACCCGTTCGTCGGGGAGCACGACTTCGCCGCGTTCTGCCGGCAGCGTCCGGAAGGCAAGACGACGGTGCGGCGGGTCATCCACTCGAAATGGGTGGAGCTTCCCGACGACGTGCTGCGCTACGAGATCACCGCCAGCGCCTTCTGCTGGCAGATGGTGCGTTCCATCGTGGGCACGCTCGTCGACGTCGGCATGGGCAAGCTCCGGCCCGGCGACATCATGGGAATCGTGCACGGACGCGACCGTGGGGCGGCCGGTCAGTTGGCGCCGCCCCACGGACTGTGTCTCTGGGAAGTCGGGTACTGAGCCCGACCGGTGTGCTGCGTTACAGGCCCGAGTTGCCGGATGATCCTGAATCGCTCGTGGTCGTATCCGAGCTCTCGTTGGGCCTCACCCCGACCGTGAGCGTGTCCGAACCGCCCGCGCTGGTACCGAGCACGCTCACTTCATACTTGCCCTTGGACAGCGTGGCACTGGAGTAGCCGCTCCCGGCAGACGTTGAGCTCTGCTCCGTGTAGCCGGCGTCCTTCAGCTTGTTCACGTAATCCTTCGCTGCGTTCGTGCCGCCCGCCTTGTAGGTGACCGACCACGTCTGCTTGCCGCTCACAGTCGACGAGCTCGACGTGACGATGTCCTTGGTGTTGGTGCTCGGAAGCGGCACGTCCGACTTCGGGAAACCGTCGGGCAGGCCGCCGCCGCCGATGCTCACCGAGCCGTTCTTGTCCTTCAACTGGACCTTGCCGCCGTTGCTGTCGACGGTGATGTTTCCGTTCGGGGTCTTGATCGTCTTGCTGCTGCCTCCGCCTCCGCACGCAGCGACGCCCAATGCACAAGCACCCACGAGGAGTGCGATCGCGAACTTTCGCATTGCTTTTGCCCCTTTCAATGGCACGCGCCTTTGCCTACGCGTGCGCTCCGGCCCTGTCACTTGTCGAGAGGGTTGTCGTCGCCCGTTCCGTACGACTTGAGTACCGGTTGCCCCGCCGACCACACATGGCGGACGGGTAGGTTCTGGCTATGAGCCTGCGCCGCTCGGCCGATCCTCAGGTCGCACGATTCTACGAGCTGTGGACCTCCGAGCTCGCTGGCACCGCCCTGTACCGCTCGCTGGCGGAGCACGCCGACGAACACCGCAAACCGATCTTCTTGTCGCTCGCGGAAGCGGAGGAACGCCACGCCGCGCACTGGGCCCGCGTGCTGCAAGAGCATGGTGTCACCAAGCTCAAGCCACCGCGCCTGCCGTTCCGCGTCCGGGTGCTCAAGATGCTGGCGAACCGATTCGGCACCGAGTCGGTGCTACCGATCGTGCTCCGCTCGGAAGCGGTCGACGCCGACAAGTACCGCGGCATCGCCGAGGCACCCGCGGCGATGGCGGCCCAGGAAGCGGGCCACGGACGGGTCGTGGCCGCGATAGCGCGGTGGCGACACCGCGGGCGGCCGGATCGCCGCGTCGGAGGGTCGTCACCACGCCAACGTCGGTGGCGCGCTCCGGCCCACGGTGTTCGGCGTCAACGACGGGCTCGTCTCCAACTTCTCGCTCGTGATGGGCGTCGCCGGCGGCACGTCGTCCAACAGCTTCGTGCTCCTCGCCGGGATCGCGGGCATCGTGGCCGGCGCGTTCTCGATGGCCTCGGGCGAGTGGCTCTCGGTGCGTTCGCAGCGCGAGCTGTACGAGAACGAGCTGCGCATCGAGCAAGACGAGCTGGCCGAGCGTTTCCCGAGGAGGAGCGCGAGGAGCTCGAGCTCATCTACCAGGCCAAGGGCATCGACCCCGTCGAAGCGAAGGCGCTCGTCGACAACATCATGATGCGCCCCGACGTCGCGCTCGACACGCTCGCGCGGTGAGGAGCTCGGCCTCGACCCGGGCGGTCTGGGTTCGCCGTGGTCGCGGCCGGCTTGTCGTTCGCCGCCTTCGCGGTCGGAGCGTCGCTACCCGTCATCCCGTTCTTCTTCGGCGGTGGCGTGGCGCCCACTGTGGCGGCCGTGGCGCTGTCCCTGTTGGCGCTCTTCGGGGTCGGCGCGGCGATCTCCGTGTTCACCGGCCGCTCTGCCGCACGTTCGGGTTTCCGGATGGCCGTCATCGGTGCGCTGGTGGCGAGCACCACCTTCCTCATCGGTAAGGGAGTCGGCGCCGGCGTGGGGTGACCCAACGGGCGGGAGAGGGTCTTCCGTTGCCCCCGATTGCCGGCAAGGCCCCTGGTCAGGTACATTTCTAGTTCGTGCTCGCCGCATCGGCGGTTCGAGCGCTCGCAGCACCGCCTCGCGAGGAGCACTGTGCGGACCTTCAGCCCCAAGCCTTCCGACATCGAGCGCGCCTGGCACGTCATCGACGCCGATGCGCGGTCCTGGGCCGGGTCGCGACCGAGGTCGCCACGCTGCTGCGCGGGAAGCACAAGCCGACGTTTGCTCCGCATGTCGACAGTGGCGATCACGTCATCATCGTCAACGCGGCGAAGCTCGACATCGGACCACGCAAGGCCGCCGACAAGCGCTACTACCGCCATTGCGGGATACCCGGGTGGGTTGCGGAGCGAGTCGCTCGAGCACCTGCTCGCCCGGTCCCCGGAGAAGGTTGTGCGCCTCGCGGTGAAAGGCATGTTGCCGAAAGGCCCGCTCGGTCGCCGGCTCATCAAGAAGCTGCGCGTCTACGCCGGCCCCACCCATCCCCACGCCGCCCAAATGCCCCAGCCCCGGCCGCTCGCGTCGGCTCGGCGCGCCGGCTGAGCACCAGGAGACCCTTCGTGTCGAAGCCGCTCATCCAAACCACTGGTCGTCGCAAGGAAGCAGTCGCGCGGGTGCGGTTGCGTCCGGGGAGCGGCATCATCACGGTCAACGGGCGCACCTTCGAGGCCCACTTTCCGATTCTCACGCATCGTGTGATCGCCACCGAGCCACTACGGCTCACGCAGACCGCCGACGTGTACGACGTCGATGCGACAATGGACGGCGGGGGTGTGAGCGGGCAAGCGGGTGCATTGCGGCTCGGATCGCGCCGCGCGCTCGTCTCGCTCGACGACGGAGCTGCGACCACCGTTGAAGAAGGCCGGTCTCCTCACGCGCGACATGCGTGAGAAGGAGCGCCGGAAGTACGGGCTCAAGAAGGCTCGCAAGGCGCCGCAGTACTCCAAGCGGTAACGCAAGCGGTGTTGCGCTGTCTTGTCGCCGCACGCGGCCGGGCGCGGCCGGCTGACTCCGGCATTCCACGAGAGATTGGTCCATGACGCTGCGTTTCGGTACTGACGGTGTGCACGGGGTCGCGAACGTGGAGCTCGCGCGGAGCTCGTGCTCGGACTCGGGCGCGCCGCAGCGCAAGTGCTCGGTACCGATGTCCCGTTCATCGTGGGCCGTGACACGCGCCGCTCCGGACCCATGATCGAAGCCCGCGCTCGTTGCCGGCCTGTGCGCTGAAGGCTCCGACGTCGAGCTTGTCGGGATCCTGCCGACACCGGGCGTTGCGGCGCTCGCGGCGGCACGGCACGCGCCCGCGGCAATGATCTCGGCCAGCCACAATCCGTTCCCCGACAACGGCGTCAAGCTCTTCGCGGCCGGGGGCCGAAAGCTCACCGCGGCCGGTGGAAGCGAACGTCGAGATGGAGTTGGGCGCGGTGATCGGCTCGAAGTCGATCGCCGGCGACTCCGGCACGGGCGTCGGCACCGCACGACCACTCCCGGGCGCGGCGACGAGTACGTCACCGGCCTCGTCGGCGTGCTCGGCGATCGAACGCTCGACGGGCTCCGCGTGGTGATCGACTGCGGTCACGGCGCGGCGTTCGAAGCGGCGCCGGAGGCCCTCCGCCGGCTCGGCGCCGGCGTCGAGGTGCACAACGTGGAGCCCGACGGCACCAACATCAACGCCGGCTGTGGTTCGACCGACCCCTCGTCACTTCGGGCCGCGGTGATCGCGTCCGGCGCCGATGCCGGCCTTGCGTTCGATGGTGACGCCGATCGTGTGATCGCGATCGACGAGCACGGCGACATCGTCGACGGCGACCACATGCTGTGCATCGCGGCCATCGATCTTGCGTCGCGCGACGTGCTGCGAGGCAATGCCGTCGTCGTCACGGTCATGTCCAACCTCGGGCTCCGGCACGCCCTCACCGGCCGCGGCATCGAAGTGGTGGAGACGCCGGTCGGCGACCGCCACGTCATCAGTGCGCTCGCCGAGCGCGGCCTCGCGCTCGGCGGTGAGCAGTCGGGACACATCATCTTCGCCGACTACGCCACGACCGGTGACGGCACGCTGACCGGGATCATGCTGCTCGACGCCATGGCCCGCACGGGCCGTCCGCTCTCGGCACTCGCGGCCGCGATGACGTCGTTTCCCCAAGTGCTGCGAAACGTCCGCGTTGCCGATCGCGCGACGCTTGATGCCGCGGCGCTCGACACCGCTATCGCCGCAGGCATCGCCGAGCTCGGCGACGACGGCCGGGTGCTCGTGCGGCCCTCGGGCACCGAGCCCGTGGTGCGGGTGATGGTCGAAGCCGCGTCTGCGGGGCAGGCGGATCTCGTCGCGGCCCGCCTGGTTGACGCCGTCGAGCAGGCCTACGGCCGCCCGACGACGTCGTAATCTTTCATTCGTATGTGCGGAATTGTGGCTGTCCTCACGCGGCGAAGCCGCCGGGAGCCGCCGGCGCTCGCCGAGCTCGTCACCCGGCTCGATGCCGCCGTGGCGACGCTCGCGGGAGACACGCCGCTCGTCGACGCGCTCACCGAGGCCGGCGATCACGCGCGGCGCAGTCGACGCGGCGTTGCACGGCCCCAAGGGCGTGAGCGCCCTGCTGTCCGACCCCGAGCATTTCGCCGCCATCGAGTCGCGACTCGACGGTCTCATGCGCACGGCCGAGCAGGTCGAGGCCCGCCTCGATGCCGACCCCGCGGCGACGCCGCCGGCAGAGCTGGAAGCGGTCAACGCGGCACTGCTCCGCTTGAGGGATGCGCTGTGGTCGGCGCGCCGAGATCGCCTGCGCACCGCCGCCGCGGTCGCCGAGCTCGCGGGCGGCGACACCAGCCCGGCTGCGCTGGAGGCGTTCACGGCAGTGCAGATCGCGCTGTCGGCGATCGACCGTCTCGAAGTTCGGGGTCGAGACTCCGCGGGTCTTCATCTGCTCGTACACGACCACGGCCTCGACCTCGACGCACCCGAGGTCGACGCGCTCGTGCGAGCGCGCGGTGCTGATCGGCTGTTCGGCTCCGGTTCCGTCCGCACGCCGGGCGGCGCGCTGAGCTTCGTCTACAAGGCGGCGGCCGAGATCGGCGACCTTGGCGACAACACGGCGCGGCTGCGCGCCGCAATCGTCGACGACGCGCTGTTGCACCGCGCCGTCGCTGCCGATTCGGCACACGTGTCGGTGCTGGGCCATACGCGGTGGGCCAGCGTCGGGCTGATCTCCGAAGCCAACGCGCATCCGCTCGACGCTGAGGAGATCGACAATCTCGACGGCCCCTACGTCGTGGGTGCGCTCAACGGCGATGTCGACAACTACGCCGACCTGCTCGCAGCCGACCACCTCCGGGTGGCGCCCGAGATCACGACGGACGCCAAGGTGATTCCGACACTGGTGTCGCGGCGGCTCGCCGGGCGACTCGATACGGTCGAGGCGTTTCGTGCGACCGTCGCGTCGCTCGAGGGATCGGTCGCAGTGGCGGCGAGCGTGGGCGCCGACCCCGACGAGCTGCTGCTCGCACTGCGGGGCAGCGGGCAGGCTCTGTACGTGGGCCTCGCGCCCGACGCGTTCGTCGTGGCGAGCGAGCCGTACGGCCTCATCGAGGAGACGTCCACGTACCTGCGCCTCGACGGCGAGACGCCGAGCGATCCCGACCGCACGAGCGCGACCCGCGGCCAGATCGTCGTGCTCGACGCCGCGCACGCCGGCGAGACGACCGGCATCCGTCGCTTCGCGTACGACGGCTCGCCGCTCCCGGTTCTCGAGACCGACTTGCAGCGCGGCGGAGATCACGACACGCGACATCGATCGCGGCGATGCTCCGCATTTCCTGCTGAAGGAGATCACCGAGGCGCCCGCGTCGTTCCGTAAGACGTTGCGAGGCAAGATCGTCGAACGGGACGGCCAGCTCTCGGTCGGTCTGCCCGGCGAGACGCTTCCGGAGTCGCTGCGGGCGCGTTTACGTGCCGGCGAGATCACGCGCGTGTTCGTGATCGGTCAGGGCACTGCGGCAGTTGCGGGCCAGAGCCTCGCTGCCGCGCTCTCAACGGCGGCACGCAGCCGGTTCGCGGTCGAAGCACTGCCCGCGACAGAGCTCTCGGGGTTCCGGCTGGGCGACGACATGTCCGACGCGCTCGTGGTGGCCATCAGCCAGAGCGGTACCACCACCGATACCAACCGCACGGTCGACTTGGCGCGGGCGCGCGGCGCGGCGGTTGTCGGCATCGTCAACCGCCGCAACAGCGACCTGGTCGACAAAGCCGACGGTGTGCTGTTCACGTCGGACGGGCGCGATGTGGAGATGAGCGTCGCGTCGACCAAGGCGTTCTACGCGCAGATCGCGGCCGGTCTGTTGTTGGCGCTGACCCTCGCCGGCGAGGCCGGCGTGCTCGACGCGGCGTGGGCGCACGAGGTGCTCACCGCGATGCGCGAGCTGCCGGACGCGATGGAGCTCGTGGTCGACCACCGCGAAGAGATCGCGGCGATCGCCGCCGCGCCACGCGCCGTCACGGCGCTACTGGGCCGTCGTCGGGAACGGCAGCAACCGCATCGCGGCGCAGGAGCTTCGCATCAAGCTGTCCGAGCTCTGCTACAAGTCGATCGCGTGCGACGTCACCGAAGACAAGAAGCACATCGACCTGTCGTCCGAGCCGCTCATCCTCGTCTGCGCGGCCGGCTTGACCGGCTCCAACGCCGACGACGTGGCCAAGGAGCTCGCGATCTACCGGGCGCACAAGGCGGCGCCGATCGCGATCACGACGGAGGGTGACGAACGCTTCGGCGCCGCGCTCGAGACGATCGCGGTGCCGCGCCGTGCACCCGATGCTCGGGTTCGTGCTGTCCGCGATGGCCGGACACCTCTTCGGCTACGAGGCCGCGCTCGCGATCGACGCCTCGGCCGCGCCCGCTGCCGCGAAGCGCGCGCGGCGATCGAAAGGCGATCTCCGACGAACGCCTGGCCCCGACGCCGCGTCCTCGCCGGGTGGCGAGCGAGCTCGAAGCTCCGACAACCCGTTTTTCGACGCGCTGCGTGACGGCACGTACGACGGACATCTGGAGGCCGGCACGGCGGTGCGGATCACGTCGTTGCTGCGCTACGCGGTCGGGGTCGCTGCCACTCGATCTGTATCAACGTCGAGCACGGCAAGATCGGCACGCCGAGCACGGTGCTCGAGGATCTCACCGCCGCGCTCAGCGCCGGTATCGACGAGCTCACGCGTCCCGTCGACGCGATCAAGCATCAGGCGAAGACGGTGACCGTCGGTATTTCCCGCTCGGACGAGACCCTGCTGCAAGTGCCGCTCGTGCACCAGCTCATGGAGACGGGGATCGGGCGCGACAGTCTCGAGCTACCGCTCGCTGCGCACGCTCGTCGATCTCGATGCGGCGGTGCAGCGAGGTCGTGGGTTTCACCCGGTACCACATCGACGGGTGACGTCGCAGGCGACGCCGCGACGATCCAGCGTCGTCGACCGGGGCGGCATCGCGTGCGATCTGCCGTCGCGCACGGAGACCGACCCCACACTTCGGGGTACCAAGCACCGCGCCGCGGCGGAGCGCGAGATCACGGTCGTGCGGGGTGCCGCACGACGCACGGACGTCGTCATCGTGCCCGAGGTCAAGGGCGCACCAGACGATCGGGATGACGCTGCTGCACGTGCGACTTCCACGACCGGTCTCGCGCCGGACGTCGTTCCGGGCCGTCCTCCAGGGGTACCGAGGCCGGTACGCGGCACTGAAGACGCGGTCACCGAGACCCAGCCCGAGTTCGACGACGCGGTCCTCGGGCGGCTCGACGTTGTCGACGTGCTCACCCTGCCGGTGCACGTGCTCGCGCAACGCTGGCGCGCGAGTCAATGATCGTGGGCGTGGGCACCGACCTCGTGGAGATCGACCGCTTCCGTCTCGCGATGCAGCGCCGTTCGCAGCTCGGTGAACGTTTGTTCAGCCCCGAGGAACGCGAGTACACCGGCTCGTCACCGCGACCCTGCGCCGCGCCTGGCGGCGCGCTTCGCCGCAAAGGAAGCAGTCATGAAGGCGCTCGGTGTGGGGCTGGGTGCATTCAAGCTGCGCGATGTGGAAGTCGTACGGCAGTCGAGTGGAGCACCGGTGCTCGCGTCTGCACGGCCGCGCTTCGACGCTTTCCGACGACCGGGGCGTCGGATGCTGGCATCTGTCGCTGACGCATACCGGGTCGATGGCGATGGCCGTCGCCGTTGCCTCGTCGACGAGGATCTGACGTGCGCCCCGTGCTCACCCCCGAAGAGATGAGCGAGTCCGACCGCCGCACGATCGAGGCCGGTACACCGCAAGACGTGCTGATGGAGCGGGCCGGTCACGCGGTCGCGGCGAGCCGTGCGGCGGGCCAGCGGGGGCGCATACGGTGCCCGAGCGCTGATCGTCTGCGGCAAGGGCAACAACGGCGGCGACGGCCTCGTCGCGGCACGGGTGCTGACGGAGTGGGGCGTCCGGGTCGACGTGATGAAGCTGTCCGACGGGATCGATCGCGCCTCGTTCACCCGTGCGCTCGGACGCCAACCCGTGTTCGTCGACGCCATGTTCGGTACCGGGTTTCAGGGCAAGCTCGACGAAGACGCGGCGTGGGTCGCGACGGCGGTCAGCGGGTCCGGCGTGAAGGTCGTTGCCGTCGACATCCCATCCGGAGTCGATGGGCGCACCGGCGCGGTCGTCGCCGATGCCGTGCGCGCCGACGTCACCGTCACCTTCGCCGCGCTGAAGCCCGGCCTCGTGTGCGAGCCGGGACGCAGTTACGCGGGACACGTCGAGATCGTCGACATCGGCATCGAGCTCGCCGTCGAGGTGGGCGCGGCCGCGCTCGGTGAGACCGAAGCGACCGACGTGGCAGCCTGGCTACCGAGACGCGAGGTCGACACCCACAAGTGGGCCGTCGGCGGTGTCATGGTGGTCGGAGGCTCGGGCGGGATGATTGGTGCGCCCACGCTCGTGAGCCACGCAGCGTTGCGCGCCGGCGCGGGCATCGTCTGGTGCGGCCTCCCCGGCCCCGACGCGGCGGGGCGCGCATCGGGCACCGAAGTGATCACCAAGGCGTTGCCGGAGACGCCCGACGGCTCGCTCGACGAGTCGGCCGCCGGGGTCGTGCTGCAGGGCCTCGACCGTTTCGGCGCGCTCGTCGTCGGTCCCGGCCTGGGCGGCGACCCTCACACGGGCCGAGCCGTGGTCGATCTCGTTGCCGATGCTCCCGTTCCGCTCGTGCTCGATGCCGACGGGCTCAACGCGCTCCACGGTGACCTCGGTCCACTCCACGAGCGGCACGGTGCACAGGGCGAGGCCACCGTGCTGACCCCGCACGACGGCGGAGTTCGAGCGGCTGTTCGGACGTCCCGTCGGCGACGACCGCGTCGAAAGCGCGCGCATCGTGGCGCACGACTCCGACGCGGTCGTGCTGCTGAAGGGCTCCACCACGGTCATCGCCGCGCCCGACGGCCGCGCGGCGCTCAATCCCACCGGCAGACCGTGGCTCGCGACCGCGGGCACGGGTGACGTGCTCTCCGGCATTGTCGCCGCGTTCCTCGCTCGCGGTGTGCCGGCGTTCGAAGCCGCGGTCGCCGCCGCCTGGGTACACGGACGCGTGGTCGAGTTCGTCGAACCGGCCGGACCATAGGGATGATCGCGAGTGACCTCGTCGAGGCGATTCCCCGTACGCTTGTGGCCCTTGACCGACGCGACATTGAGGGAGGCCTGATGCCGGCGACGACCCTGGTGAGCGAGGTGATGACGAGTGAGGCCATCACGCTCCGCCCCGACCAGACTCGCCGAGGCCGCGGCCGACGTGCTGGCCGAGCACCATATCGGCGCCGCACCGGTCGTCGTGGACGACGGCTCGCTCGTCGGCCTGCTGCGCGACGAGGATCTCATCGTCTCCGAGGCGCGGCTCCACGTGCCGACGATCATCTCGTTCCTCAACGGGAGATCGTGCTCCCGGGCTCGATGCACAAGTTCAACGACGAGCTGTCGAAGGCCGTGGGCGCGACGGTCGCCGAGGTGATGACCACCGAGATCAAGACAGTGAAGGCCACCGACTCGCTCGAGACTCTCGCGACGCTGATGCACGAGAGCGACGTCACCCACGTGCCGGTCGTCGGCGATGACGGCAAGCTCGTCGCCATCGTGCCGCGCGGCGACCTCGTCCGCTTCCTCGCAGCGACGACTTAGGCCCGATGGCCGAACTCGTTCCGGCCGGTGTGGGTCGAGATCGATCTCGACGCCGTGCGAGCCAACGTCGTCGCGCTCGCGTGCCGCGGCCGAGCCTGCTGCGCTGCTCGCGGTCGTGAAGGCCGACGGTTACGGGCACGGCGCGGTCCCGGTCGCACGGGCCGCGCTCGACGCCGGCGCTGCCTGGCTCGGTGTCGCGCTCGTCGAGGAAGGCGTGCGGCTCCGCGACGCCGGGATCGACGCGCCGATCCTGCGTGCTGTCCGAGCCGCCATCGGTCGCCGCGGCCGCGGTGGTGGCGCGCGGCGCTGACGCCCGTCGTCTACACACCCGCGGGCATCGACGCGCTGGCGAAGGCAGTCGTCGCCGCCGGGCGCGAGGCGCCGCTGCGCCGTCCACCTGAAGGTCGACACCGGCATGCACCGCGTCGGCGTGTCACGTCGACGAGGCCGTCGGCCTGGTCGCGGCGGGTCGCACAGCGCGGCGAGCTGCAGCTCCAAGGGATCTGCACCCACCTCGCGGTGGCCGACGAACCCGACGACACCTACACCGATCGAGCAGCTCGCCCGGTTCGACGCGCGTCCTGGCGACGCTCGCACGCCCGCGGTGCGCGCCCGCCGCTCGTGCACGCCGCCAACTCGGCCGCGTTGCTCGCGTTCCCCGAGGCGCGCTTACGACCTCGTGCGCGTCGGGATCGCGATCTACGGCGTCGCCCCCGGCACCCGGCTTCGCTCGACCCGTCAGGCTCGGCCCGCGCTCTCGCTCAAGCGCGCGGCGTCTCGCACGTCAAGCGGCTCCGTGCCGGCGCGCGTGTCTCGTACGGACTGCGCTACGAGCTCGACGCGCGACGCGCGGATCGCCACGGTGCCGATCGGCTACGCCGACGGCGTGCCCCGCAATCTCGCCTCGGTGGGCGGCGAGGTCGCTGGTGCGCGGTCGCCGGTATCCGATTGCCGGCACGGTCACGATGGACCAGCTGATGGTCGACGTCGGCGACGACCCGGTCGAGGTCGGTGACGAGGTCGCGCTGATCGGCCGCCAGGGCGACGCGGAGGTCACCGCAGACGAGTGGGCCGAGCGACTCGGCACGATCGGGTACGAGATCGTGTGCGGGATCGGTGCCCGCGTTCCGAGGCGGTACGTGCCGTGAGCGCGCCGAAGCTCCGGACGGTGCTCACGGTCGCGGGTCTTGCCGCGCGGCGCGGCCGGCGCCCTGTACGGCGCGGAGCGCCTGGCCGCGGCGCGCCTGCGTCACCGACCCGATCCCGACGCGGACCGTACGTTCGAGCCGACATTCGACGAAGCGCGTCGGATCGACACCCACGACGGCGGCAGCCTCTACACCATCAGCCGCGGTGTCGGACCACCGGTGCTGCTGTCACACGGCGTCACGCTGTCGACCCGCATCTGGACACCGCAGTTCGACGTGTTGCCCGATGCAGGTCTCCGAGTGATCGGCTTCGATCACCGTGGACACGGTACGTCGCTCGCCGGCACGGCCGGACACTCGATCGACAATCTCGCCGACGACATTCGATCGATCATCGAAGCGCTCGACCTGCACGACGCGTTGGTCGTCGGGCATTCGATGGGCGGCATCGGCGTGCAGGCGTTCGCGATCCGCCACCCCGCGGTCGCCGCGGCGCGCGTGCGCGGTCTCGTGCTGCTGTCGACGCTCGCCAAGGATCACTTCGGCGGTTCGGAAAGGCTGCGCTGCGCCGCCGGGCGGGTCTACGACGAGGCGTTCGCGCTCCCGGATCCGATGTCGATGCCCAACCTCGGTCTCCTGCTCGCGCGGCTCGGGCACGGCCGGCACGCGCGGCCCAGCCACGTCGCGCTCAACCGGCAGCTCATCGTCGAGTGCGACCGCGCGACGCGGCAGAGCGCGTACAGGGCGATGCTCGGCTTCGACCTCACGCCCGGCCTCCCGGGCATCAGGATCCCGACGCTCGTGATCTGCGGCACCGCGGACCTCATCACGCCGCCGCGGCACTCGCGTCGCATGGCCGAGCTGATTCCCGGTGCCCGCCTCGAGCTCCTCAAGGGGGGAGGCCACTTGCTGATGCTCGAGCAGGCCGCCGAGGTCAACCGGCTGCTCGTCGACTTCGCCCGCGAGGTCGGTGCCCTGGCGTCGGTACCGGCCGCCGCGGCGGGAACCTGATCGGCCAGTGTGCTCATTCTTGCGTCAGCAGCCGGGATGTCACCCCGGTTTGCGACGCAAGAATGCAGGGTGCTCGTGCCGTGATCGCCGGCATCGCTCTTCGGCGCGTCGGGGCAGGTCACCGGTACCATGCCGCCGTGACCGTCGATCTCGAGCCCCGTTCGTTCGCATCGTTCGCCGACCTGGAGCGTGAAGCGCTCGGCTGCGTGCGCTGTCCGCTCTCCGAGGGGCGCACCCGGGTCGTCTTCGGCGTGGGTGATCCGCACGCCGGCTTGATGTTCGTGGGTGAGGGGCCGGGGGAGCAGGAAGACCTGCAAGGCGAGCCGTTCGTCGGCAGGGCCGGTCAGCTCCTCACGACGCTCATCGAGGGCATCGGGCTCACCCGGGCCGACGTGTACATCGCCAACGTCGTCAAGTGCCGGCCGCCCGGCAACCGTGACCCGCTGCCGCTCGAGATCGCGCAGTGCAGCCCGTTCCTCGAGGCGCAGCTCACCTTCATCGCGCCGCGAGTCGTGGTGACGCTCGGCAACTTCGCCACCAAGCTGCTGCTCGACACGAAAGAGGGGATCACGAAGCTGCGGGGCCGGGAGTTCCCGTTCCGAGACGGCGCGGTCCTCATTCCCGCGCTGCACCCGTCCGCCGTGTTGCGCAACGGCGGGCAGGCGTTGGCCCAGGCGCGCGCCGACTTCGTGATCATGAAGCGCGCGCTCGCGGCGCGAGCGGAGTCGCGGTGAACGCGCTGCACGTCGTCACAGAGTCTGCCGGCGAGACGCTCGAGCTGGCCGAGAGCGTGGGCGCGCTGCTTCGAGCGGGCGATCTGGTCGTGCTCGAGGGCGACCTCAGTGCCGGAAAGACCGTGTTCGCGAAGGGTGTCGCACGCGCCCTGGGCGTCACCGAGACCGTGGTCAGCCCGACGTTCACGATCGTGCGTGAGTACCGCGGCCGCGTGCCGCTCGTGCACGTCGACGTCTACCGGCTCGACACGATGCAAGAGGTCGAGGATCTCGGCATCGAGGAGATCATCGCCGACGACCGGGTCACGCTCGTCGAGTGGGGCGACGTGATCGCGTCCGCGCTTCCCGCGGAACGGCTCGTCATCCGCCTCGAGCTGGGCGAGCGCGACGACTCCCGCCGCATCACCGCGTTCCCGATCGGCGCACGCTGGGCCGACCGCGCCGGGCGCGCTCGGCGCGCATGGCAAGCCACGGCGCGTGTAGGGGGCGCATAGTCGATGCTGTTGCTCGCGCTCGACACCTCCACGCCTCGAGTCGGCGTTGCGGTGGGCTGCGACGGTGACGTGATCGGCGACGTGCAGCTCTCGGGCCGCCGGCGCCACACCGAACGGCTCGCGCCGGCCATCGAGTACCTGTGCGCGGAGCTCGAGGTCGAGATGCGTCAGCTCTCGGCCGTTGCCGTGGGCATCGGTCCCGGGCTCTTCACCGGGCTGCGGGTCGGTGTCACCACCGCGAAGGTGATGGCGCAGGCGCTGCGCATCCCGATCGTCGGGATCCCGAGCTTGGATCTTGTCGCGTACCCACTTCGCTACACGCACCGGCTCGTGGTCGCGGTGCTCGACGCGCGGCGCCACGAGGTGTTCCACGCCCGGTATTGGACCGTCCCCGGTGGCGTGCAACGCGCGTCCGAATACGAGGTCGGTACACCCGGTGACCTGGTGGTCGAGCTCGAGGCGGAGGGCGCGGAGACACTGATGGCCGGCGACGGCGCGCTGCGTTACCGGCACGAGTTCGAACAGCTCGAACGGGCCGAGCTGGCCGGCACGGCGTTCGCGTCGCCCAGCGCAGCTGCCCTGGTGGAGCTCGCAACTGCCCGCATGGAACGGGAGGAGTTCGCGTCGCCACGCGACATCCACCCGCTCTATCTCCGCAAGAGCGACGCGGAGATCAAATGGCACCGGCGGGCGTCATGACCCGTCGAGCGCGGTAGACACGTACCAATGGCTGCCGAACGAGTACCCCAACCGCTGATGGTCGACGTGATCCCGATGCGGCGCCGTCACGTGCGATCGGTGCTGCGCATCGAGGCGCAGGTCTACCCCCGGCCGTGGAGCATGTCGCTGTTCATGAGCGAGCTCGCGTTGCGTTCGACGCGCGCGTACTTCGTCGCGCGCATCGGCCGCGAGGTCGTCGGGTACGCGGGGCTGATGATGACGATGGAGGACGGTCACGTCACCACCATCGCCGTGGATCCGAAGTGGCACCGCGAGCAGATCGGCACGCGGCTGATGCTCGGGCTCGCCCGTGAGGCCCGGATCCGCGAAGCCCAAAACCTCAGCTTGGAAGTGCGCCTGTCCAACAAGGGCGCCCAGGCCATGTACCGCCAGTTCGGCTTCGCGCCGGTCGGCATTCGCAAGAACTACTACGCCGAGACCGGCGAGGACGCGCTCGTGATGTGGTCACGCGAGATCGGCGCGCCCGCGTACGGCGAGCTGCTCGACGGGCTCGAGCGCCGGCTTCGCGGTGGCACGCACTACGAAGAGCCCAAGCGCTGGTGAAGATCCTCGGCATCGAGACGTCGTGCGACGAGACGGCGGCCGCGGTGGTGGAGGACGGCCGGTACCTGTGCTCTTCGGTGGTGTCGAGCCAGATCGACCTGCACGCTCCGTACGGCGGCGTCGTTCCCGAGATCGCGAGTCGGGCGCACGTGGAGCTCATCAACGCGGTGATTGCCGAGGCGCTCGTAGAGGCAGGCGTCGAGCTGGGCGCCCTCGACGCGGTGGCCGCGTGCCACGGCCCGGGGCTTGCGGGCGCATTGCTCGTCGGTGTGAGTGCGGCCAAGGCGATTGCGTTGAGCACGGGGCTGCCTTACATCGAGGTCAACCATCTCGAAGCCCACTTGTACGCCGCGTGGCTCGAGGAGCCCGACCTCGAGATGCCGCTGGCGGTGCTGATCGTGTCCGGCGGCCACACGATGCTGGTGATCATGGAGGACCACGGGCGCTACCGGGTGCTCGGCCAGACGGTCGACGACGCCGCGGGCGAGGCGTTCGACAAGGTCGCGCGCTATCTCGGGCTCGGCTATCCCGGCGGTCCGGCGATCGACCGGCTCGCGGCGACGGGCGACGCCGAGGCGATCCGGTTTCCCCGCCCGATGCGCGACGACAGCTTCGACTTCTCGTTCTCGGGGCTGAAGACCGCGGTCGTGAATTACGTACGCCGCCACCCCGACGCGGAAGTGCGCGACGTCGCCGCGTCGTTTCAGGAAGCGGTCGTCGACGTGCTGGTCGAGAAGCTCGTCACCGCCGCCGACGAGGCCGGTGCCCGCACACTGGTGCTGGGAGGGGGCGTGGCAGCGAACTCGCGGCTCCGCGAACGCGTCCTCGACGCGGCCGACGCGACCGGCCGGCGCGCCTTCGTACCGCCCCTGTCGTTGTGCACCGACAACGGGGCGATGATCGCGGCGACCGCGTGGTGGCGGTTCCGCGCCGACGGGCCGTCGCCGCTCTCGGCGGGCGCGACCCCCGATCTGCGCCTGCCGAGCGTCTGACGACCGCATCGGTACCCGCAGCGGCCGGGCTTGCCGGGTCGGGAGGCGGCTGGTACCTTGGGCTGGCACTCCACACCTGCGAGTGCTAACCGCTCGAGCTCGCAGCGTCCGTTTGGCACGAGCGGCTCCCGCCCCACCCGCAAGACCGCCCAGGAGGCCCATCCATGAATCTGCAGCCGCTGGAAGACCGGATCGTCGTTCGTGCCGCCGAGGCCGAAGAGACGACCGTGAGCGGCCTGGTCATCCCCGACACGGCCAAAGAGAAGCCCCAGCAGGGCGAGGTGCTGGCCGCCGGCCCGGGCCGTCGCTCCGACCAGACCGGCGAGCTGATCCCGGTCGACGTCGCTGTGGGCGACATCATCGTGTACTCGAAGTACGGCGGCACAGAGATCGCGGTCGACGGCGAGGATCTCTTGATCCTCACCAGCCGCGACGTGCTCGCCAAAGTCATCGGTGGCAAGAAGAAGAAGAAGTAGCCAGCCCGCCACCGGCACCAGATCGACTCGAAGCGGCGCTCGATGGGCGCCGCTTCGTGGCGTCCGGGCACCTCCGGCGTGCTGCCCGTCGGTACGCTCGTTCGGATGACCGAGCACCCCCACCGTTTGTGCAATCGGTGCCCCTGGAGGGTGCCTGATCGCACAAACAGCTGGTGACCGGCCGGGGCGGCGAGCAGCGCATCCCGCGGCCCATCGGAGCGCAGGCCGGTGGTGCACCGCCCTGGTCGTCGCTCCCCGCTGCGAGCCGTCACCTCTCGCTCGCATTGGTGCGGGAGCGCCTCGAGACGCTGCCGTCCCCGCGGCCGCCCGAGCTCGTTGCCCCGGGCAGCCGCGGTGCCGCCGTGCTGGTGCCGCTGTTCGAGGCCGACGGTGAGGCGCGGGTCATCCTGACGAAACGGCCCGAGACCATGCCGTCGCACCAAGGCGAGATCGCGTTCCCGGGCGGCACGTTCGACCCTGCGGTCGATACATCGCTGCGGGATACGGCCCTGCGCGAGGCCGAGGAGGAGGTCGGGCTTCGGGGCGACGAGGTCGAGGTGATTGCCCAGCTCGACGCCCTCGCGACGGTGGCGTCCCGCTTTCACATCACGCCGTTCGTCGGCGCCCTTCGAGACCGGCCGTCGCTGACCGCCGATTCGCGGGAAGTCGTCAGCGTCTTCGATGTCGCGCTCGCCGACCTGCTCGACGACGATGCGTACCGGGAGGAGCGCTGGGACATCTTCGGCGCCGAGCGCTCGATCTACTTCTACGAGCTGCCGGGCGAGACCATCTGGGGCGCGACCGCCCGAATCCTCACCACGCTCCTGGCGCATCTCACCGCGAACCTCTGACGCACCCTCGACGCTCCCCGGCAATCGCCATGCGGGCGGTATCCTCGACTCTTCGGCGCAAGAGACGGGAGACCGGTGTGGAGATCGAGATCGGGATCGGCAAGTCGGGCCGGCGTGCCTACGGGTTCGACGAGATCGCGATCGTGCCCAGCCGCCGCACCCGAGATCCCGAGGACGTCGACATCTCCTGGGATCTCGACGCGTTCCATTTCGAGCTGCCCCTGATCGCCTCGGCGATGGACGGCGTCGTGTCACCCCAGGTGGCGATCGAGACCGGCGAGCTCGGCGGCCTCGCGTGTCTCAACCTCGAAGGGCTCTGGACGCGTTACGAGGACCCCGATGTGCTGTTCGAGGAGATCGCCGAGCTCTCGGTCGAGAAGGCAACCCGCCGGATGCAGGAGATCTACGCCGAACCGATCAAAGAAGAGCTGATCGGCAAGCGCATCCGGGAGATCAAGGACGCCGGCGTCACCGCGTGTGCGTCACTCACGCCGCAGCGGGTCGAGCGCTACTCGAAGCTCGTGCTCGACGCGGAGCTCGATGTGCTGGTGATCCAAGGCACGGTCGTGTCGGCCGAGCATGTGTCGAAGACGGTCGAGCCGCTCAACTTGAAGAAGTTCATTCGTGAGTTCGACCTGCCGATCATCGTCGGCGGCTGCGCGTCGTACTCCACGGCGCTGCACCTGATGCGCACCGGCGCGGTCGGCATCCTCGTCGGTGTCGGTCCGGGTCAGGCGTGCACGAGCCGCGGCGTGCTCGGGATCGGGGTGCCCCAGGCAACGGCGATCGCCGACGCGGCCGGCGCCCGGATCCGGCATCTCGATGAGACCGGCGTGTACGTCCACGTGATCGCCGATGGTGGTATGCGCACCGGTGGCGATGTGGCCAAGGCGATCGCGTGCGGTGCCGACGCGGTGATGATCGGGTCGCCGCTCGCGAGCGCATACGAGGCGCCGGGTCGCGGCTTTCACTGGGGCATGGCCGCATTCCATCCCACGCTGCCGCGCGGCGCGCGCGTCGACACGGGTCGCAAGGCGTCGTTGGCGGAGATCCTCGTCGGCCCGGCCCACGAAAACGACGGCTCGCTCAACCTGTTCGGCGCGTTGCGCACGTCGATGGCGACCACCGGCTACGAGACCGTGAAGGAATTCCAAAAGGCCGAAGTGATAGTGGCGCCGTCCTTGCTCTCCGAAGGCAAATCACTCCAGCGTTCACAAGGCATCGGCATGGGGCGCTAGTTGCGCCACCCCCCACCGTTTGTGCAGAAGTGGCCCCTATGACGTCCGCCGACGCACAAACGCATGGCGCACAAGCGCAGCATGACACGGTGCTCGTCGTCGATTTCGGTGCGCAGTACGCCCAGCTGATCGCCCGGCGGGTGCGTGAGGCCCACGTGTACTCCGAGATCGTGTCGCGGTCGATGCCGATCGAGGAGATGCTCGCGAAGCATCCGGCCGGCATCATTCTCTCGGGCGGTCCCGCGTCGGTGCACGTGCCTGGCGCCCCGTCGATCGATCCCGCCATTTACGAGGCCGGTGTGCCCGTCCTCGGGATCTGTTACGGCGCGCAGCTCGTGGCCCAGCAGCTCGGCGGAGAGGTGCGCGAGACGGGCGGCGGCGAATACGGACGCACCGCGCTCGAGCTCGAGCCGCACGCCGGCTCACCCCTGTTCGCCGATCTTGCTCCGCAGCAAGACGTGTGGATGAGCCACGGCGACGCGATCGCCGCCGCGCCGCCCGGCTTCGTCACCACCGCGTCGAGCGCCGCCGCACCCGTCGCCGCACTGGAAGACCGTGACCGCGCGATCTACGGCGTGCAGTTCCACCCCGAGGTCGCCCACACCGAGCACGGCCAGGACATGCTCAAGCGGTTCCTGTTCCAGGTGTGCGGTTGCCGGCCGTCGTGGACGCACACCTCGATCATCGAGCAGGCGGTGGACGAGATCCGCGAGCAAGTGCGAGACGCGCGAGTGATCTGCGGGCTGTCGGGCGGTGTCGACTCTGCCGTGGCGGCCGCGCTCGTGCACAAGGCGATCGGTGACCAGCTCACGTGCGTATTCGTCGACACCGGCTTGTTGCGACTCGGCGAAGCCGAACAAGTGGAAGAGACCTTCCTGCGTCAATTCCACGTCGACCTGGTGCACGTCAAGGCCGCCGACCGGTTTCTTGACGCGCTCAACGACATTCTCGAACCCGAGCGCAAGCGCAAGATCATCGGCGAGACATTCATCCGGGTGTTCGAGGAGGTGGCGCGCGACCTGGAGGACGCGCGCTTCTTGGTGCAGGGCACGCTGTACCCCGACATCGTCGAGTCGGGGGGCGACGACAACGCCGTCATCAAGTCGCACCACAACGTCGGCGGTCTTCCCGACGACATGGACCTCGAGCTCGTGGAGCCGCTTCGGCACCTGTTCAAGGACGAGGTGCGCGCCATCGGCGAGGAGCTCGGGCTCCCCGAGGAGATCGTCTGGCGCCAGCCGTTCCCGGGGCCCGGCCTCGCGGTGCGGATCATCGGCCCGATCACGCCCGAGCGGCTCGACACGCTCCGGCGTGCCGACGCGATCGTCATCGAGGAGATCAAGCGGGCCGGCCTCTACCGGGAGATCTGGCAGAGCTTCGCGGTGTTGCCGGTCGTGCGCACCGTGGGCGTGATGGGCGACGACCGCACCTACGAGTACCCGATCGTGATCAGGGCGGTGTCGAGCGACGACGCGATGACCGCCGACTGGGTGCGCCTGCCGTACGACGTGCTCGAGCGGATCGCATCCCGCGTGATCAACGAGGTGCCCGGGGTCAACCGGGTCGCCTACGACGTCACCAGCAAGCCGCCGGGAACGATCGAGTGGGAGTGACCCGCTGATCGCGCGAGACTCGGTCCACACGCTGATGGAGGGGTAGGAGCCGACATGGACGATCTGAAGACGACCGCGCGGGCAATGGTGGCGCCGGGCAAGGGCATTTTGGCGGCCGACGAGAGCAGCGGCACGATCAAGAAGCGCTTCGATGTCATCAACGTCGAGTCCACCGAGGAGCACCGCCGCAACTACCGCGAGATGCTCTTCACCTCCAAGGGCGCGGGCGACTTCATCAGCGGCGTGATCCTGTACGACGAGACCATCCGCCAGGACGCGGCCAACGGGACCCCGCTCGTGCAGCTCCTCGAACGTGAAGGCATCATCCCCGGGATCAAAGTCGATCTCGGCGCGAAGCCGCTCGCGAACGCGCCGGGCGAGACAGTCACCGAAGGTCTCGACGGGCTGCGCGAGCGCCTCGTCGAGTACCGGGGCCTCGGCGCCCGGTTTGCCAAGTGGCGCGCGGTAATCAACATCGGCGACGGGATCCCGACGCGTGACGCCATCGACGTCAACGCGCACGCGCTGGCGCGCTACGCGGCGTTGTGCCAGGAGGAAGGCATCGTCCCGATCGTGGAGCCCGAAGTGCTCATGGACGGCAATCACTCGATCGAGCGCTGCTATCAGGTCACGTCCGACACGTTGCACCACGTCTTCGGCGAGCTCTACGACCAACGGGTCGAGCTCGAGGGCATGCTGCTCAAGCCCAACATGGTGCTTTCCGGCGCCGACGCGCCGACCCAGGCGAGTGTCGACGAAGTCGCCGATGCGACGGTGCGTTGCTTCAACGTCGTCGTGCCAGCGGCGGTGCCGGGAATCGTGTTCCTCTCCGGTGGGCAAAGCGACGAGATCGCCACTGCGCACCTCAACGCGATCAATCAACGCGGTCCGCACCCGTGGGAGGTCAGCTTCTCGTACGGTCGCGCGTTGCAGGCGCCCGCGCTCAAAGCCTGGAAGGGCGAGACGAGCAATCTCGATGCCGGCCGGAAGGCGTTTCTGCACCGGGCCCGGCTCAACAGCGCGGCCCGTTCGGGAAGCTACACACCCGAGATGGAGCAACAGCTCGCGAGCTGAACGGTCGTGGGCCGGCAGGAGGTGCCAGGGTGCGGGCGCTGGTGCAGCGGGTCACCGAGGCGCGCGTCTCGGTCGACGGCAAGGTGGTCGGCGAGATCGGCGCGGGCCTCTGCGCACTGGTCGGCGTGACCCACGACGACCGCGACGCGACCGCGTGCAACCTCGCGACCAAGATCTGGAACCTGCGTGTCTTCAACGACGACGTCGGGAAGATGAACGTGCCGGTCGGCGAGCGCGGCGGGGAGGTTCTGGTCGTGAGCCAGTTCACCCTCTACGGTGCCACGACGCGCGGGCGGAAGCCGTCGTGGCACGCAGCGGCATCGCCGGAGCAGGCCGACCGCCTGATCGGCGTGCTCGCAACCGAGCTCGACGCCCTCGGCGCGAAGGTCGCCCGAGGGATCTTCCAGGCCGACATGCAGGTCGCGCTGGTCAATGACGGCCCCGTCACCTTGATGCTCGAGGTGTGAGGCGGCCGACCGGGCGCCGCGGCCCTATGACAACAAAGAGTGCATGTCAGGCGTCTTTCTTGCGGGCTACTGCACAGGGGCCCGACGACGACTACCCTTTGTCTCCCAGCTGCGAGGTCCCAGGGCCGGCTGAGGACCTCACTGGGCCGGAGTGTGTGATGGAACGGATCGAGTCGACGCACAGCGTCTGGATGTTCGACACGGAGCGCATGCGCTTCCGTCGCGTGCCGCGCGGTGCCGATCTTTCGTCGCCGTCGCTCGAGAGCGATTGGGAGCCGTACTACGGGCTCGAGGTCGATCAGGAGGCCGGCGCGTTCACCGTCGCGCTCAACGAGGACCGCACGCGGTTGTTGCGCGCGTGGCGAGATGTCGGCACGAGCGACGGCACCACCGAGCTTGCGCTCGAGCCGTCGGCCGAGGGCTCGCTCGACGGCTGAGCCGTCGCGTTCGCCCGCACGACAACGACCGAACACGCGTACGTGTTTGTCACAGCGCGCCGGTACCATGAGCGTCGATGACCGACCCCGCGCTCGCTGAGCCCGCGCAACCGGCTGCGCAACCGGCGGTGCAACGAGCGGCAGTCGACTTCCTGGCCGGGCTCAACCCGGTGCAGCGCGAAGCCGCGACCGCGCCCGACGGCCCGCTGCTCGTGATCGCGGGCGCCGGATCGGGCAAGACGCGCGTGCTCACCCACCGGGTCGCGTACCTCGTCGGCGAGCGGAAGGTCTCGCCGTTCGGCCTGCTCGCGATCACGTTCACCAACAAGGCCGCGGGTGAGATGAAGGAGCGTGTCGCATCGTTGGTCGGCCCGGTCGCCCGCAAGATGTGGGTGTCCACCTTCCACTCGGCTTGTGCGCGGATCCTGCGGCGCGAGGCGCCGCGCCTCGGCTACCGGTCGTCGTTCACCATCTACGACCAGTCCGATGCCGTGCGCCTGGTCGATTACGTGCGCCGCGACCTCAACCTCGACCCGAAGCGCTTTCCGCCTCGGCGGGTCCATGCCGCGATCTCCGCGATGAAGAACGAGCTGATCGGGCCCGAGCAGGCCGTTGCCAACGCGTTCACGCCGCCCGAGAAGCGCATCGCCGAGGTGTACTTGGAGTATCAGCGGCGCCTGCTCGAAGCGTCGGCCGCCGACTTCGACGATCTGCTCACGCTCGCCGTCAAGCTGTTGCAGGAGCATCCCGACGCGCTGGCGCGATGGCGCCACCGATTCGGCTACGTGCTCGTCGACGAGTTCCAGGACACCAACCTCGCGCAGTGGGAGCTGGTGAAGCTCCTGAGCGAGGAGCACCGCAACGTCATGGTCGTGGGCGACGCCGACCAGTCCGTCTACCGCTTCCGCGGCGCCGACTACCGCAACCTGTTGCGGTTCGAGGAGACGTTTCCCGAGGCGACCGTGATCGTGTTGGAACAGAACTACCGCTCGACGCAGCGGATTCTCGACGCGGCCAACGCGGTGATCGCCAACAACGCCGCGCGGCGCCCGAAGCACTTGTGGACGGAGCAGGTCGGCGGCGAGCTGATCACCCGCTATCACGCGGAAGACGAGCGCGACGAGGCCACGTTCCTCACCCACGAGATCAACCGGCTCACCGACACGGAGGGCCACCGCTTCGGCGACCTCGCCGTCTTCTACCGCACCAATGCACAGAGCCGCGTGATCGAGGAGTCGCTCGTGCGTTCCGGGATTCCGTACCGGGTCATCGGTGGGGTGAAGTTCTACGACCGGCGCGAAGTCAAAGATGCGATCGCGTATCTGCGGGCCCTCGTCAATCCCGACGACGAGGTGAGCTGGAAGCGGATCGTCAATACGCCCAAACGCGGCGTCGGCGATACGTCGGTGGCGAGGATCGACTCGTACGCGCACGGCGCCGGGCTCACGTTCCGCGATGCGATGCGTGAGGCCGCGGCCGCGGGCGTCAGCGGCAAGGCGCTCGGCGGCGTCCGCGACCTCCTCGAGATGATGACCCGCCTCGAAGGCGAGGCCGACCACGGTGTCTCGTCGATTGTCGAAGGCGTGCTCCATCGCACCGGTTATCTCGCCGACCTCGAAGCCGAGCGGTCGATCGAGTCGCAGGGGCGCATCGAAAACCTGCAGGAGCTCATCGGCGTGACGCGCGAGTTCGACGCTGCGCTCGACGCCGGTGACCTGACCGGGTTGCCGGGCATCGCCGGTGTCGGCGCGGAGGCGGGTGAGGGGGAGCCGCCCATACCTACCGGCCCGGGACGCGTGCAGGCGTTTCTGGAGGCGGTGTCGCTCGTCACCGACCTCGACGATCTCGAAGGCGAGCAGAGCGCGGTCACGCTCATGACACTGCACGCGGCGAAAGGGCTCGAGTTCGACGTCGTGTTCCTCACCGGCCTCGAAGACGGCATCTTCCCGCACCTCCGCAGCCTCGGCGATCCCGACGAGCTCGAAGAAGAGCGCCGGCTCTGTTACGTGGGCATCACCCGGGCGCGCGAACGTCTGTATCTCTGCCACGCCTGGAGCCGCACCCTCTTCGGCGCGACCGACTTCTACCCGCCGAGCCGATTCCTCGCGGAGATTCCCGAAGAGCTGGTGCATTCGCTCGGCGAAGAACGCACGCGCCACGGCGTCCGCGGGCACCGCGAGGCGGTGGTCTCCGCTGCCGTACGCGGATCGGAGCCCGGCTTCGGTCCGGCGGCGGCGCCGACCGGGGCCCGGGGCGCGGAGCAACTCGGCCTGCACGTCGGCGACGACGTCGCCCACGAGAAGTTCGGCGAGGGCGTCATCCTCGATCTCGTCGGGAACGGCGACAAGACCGAAGCCGTGATCCGCTTTCGTGAGGCCGGCGAGAAGCGCCTGCTGCTCGCCTGGGCGCCTCTCCAGAAGCTCTAGACGCCCCGGCGGCGTGACCGACCCCCGGGAGCGACCGGAGTAGCTAGCCTCCGGGGTTTCGGGAGGCCCGATGCCGCACGTGCTGGCCGTCGATCACGTCAACCGGATTCTCGGCCTCGACCAGGGCGAGATGGTGCTGCGCGTGCTCCTGGCGTTCGTGCTCGGCGCTGCCGTGGGCTTGGAGCGCGAGCTCGACGCCCAGCCGGCCGGTTTTCGCACCCACATTCTCATCTGCCTCGGCGCGGCGCTGTTCGGCATGATCTCCGTCCACGCCTTCTCGCCGTACGAGTCGATTCGTGCGACGAGCAACGTGCAGATCGACATCACGCGCGTCGCGTCACAAGTCGTCGTCGGTGTCGGCTTTCTCGGTGGCGGCGCGATTCTCAAGTACGGGCCGAACGTCCGTGGCCTCACTACAGCCGGGTCGATCTGGGTGACCGCGGCGATCGGGCTCGCGGTCGGACTCGGCTACTACTGGCCCGGGGTCACCGTCACGGTCGCCGTGCTGTTCGCCCTGATCGGGCTGCGGCGGTTCCGGGCTGCTCTCCGGCGGCGGTTCGGGCGGCGGCTGGACGTGGTGACCTTCTCGCTGACCCCCGACGCGACCCCGGGTGCCCTGCTCACGACACTCCATGACCGGGGTGACCTGGCTGTGCAGGGCGTGCGGATCGACCGCGACGGCGACCGCACGCACGTCGTTGTCACCCTGAAGAGTGCAGTGGCCAAGCTCGCACCGTTGCTCGCGGAGCTTGCCCAGCGGGACGACGTCGCCGAGTTCACGATCGAGGAGAGCTGATCAGCCTGCGGTTGGCGGCTCGCGACGTCGGAGGTCGACCAGCAGGACACCCTGCTGATTGCCGGCGTTGGGAATCTCGGTGTGGAAACGAGCGAGCTGGGTGCTGGCCACTTTGTGATTGTGACAGTCGACGAAGCTGTCGATGGAGCCCTTCCAGCGCACCCGACACGTGGTTTCGGTCGGGAGATCGGGCAGGAGCGCGACCAGCTTGTTGCGCTCGAGCGCGAGCAGGAAGCCCGTGCCGCCGAACGGGTTCGCGAAATAGACCGGTCCGCCCTTGGCGGTGCTCCGCTGCAGCGTGCCGGCGTCGCCGAGCGCGAGCGGCTTGCGCTCGTTCGGTTTCCCCGTGTTGGTGGCGAAGAGGATCCCTGCGGCGACGAGCAACCCCGCGACGATCACCGCCGCGCCGGTGATCAGGAGAAGCCGCAGGTCGTTGCGCTCCGATGCCATGGCCCGATGTAACCGTCGTCGGTTCGCCCAGTCCAGTCGGCCACCAACGCTCGTTTGGGTGATCTCGACGCCGTGCAAGTATCGTTTGCGCAGGTCGGCGGCATGTTGGCAGCGCCGGTCGCCTCCCGGGGGGTGCTCATGAAGCGGCGATATCGCGTGGTCATCGCCAAGCCGGGCCTCGACGGCCACGACCGGGGGGCCAAGGTGGTCGCTCGTGCGTTACGCGACGCCGGCTTCGAGGTCATCTACACCGGCCTGTTCCAGAGTCCCGAGCAGGTGGCGGAGACGACGCTGCAGGAAGACGCCGATGCCGTTGGGCTCTCCGTGCTCTCGGGCGCGCATTTGACGCTGTTCAGCCGGGTGCTGGCACTGCTGCGCGAGAAGGGCGTGGGCGACGTGGTGGTGTTCGGCGGCGGCATCATCCCCGACGACGAGGCTGCCGCGTTGCGTGACGTCGGTGTCTCGGAGCTGTTCACCCCGGGCACGTCGTTGCAGACGATCGTCGGCTGGCTCGAGGAGACACTCGACGCGCGGGAGGCACAACTCGCATCCTGACGAGCGTCCGGTCGCGCCCCTGTCCGCAATCTCCGAGTGGGAGTCATTCGTTGGATCTCTTCGAGTATCAAGGCAAGCAACTGTTTGGGCGTTTCGGTATCCCGGTGTCAAAGGGCGAAGCGGTCACCACGGTTGACGGCGCGGTCGCGGCAGCGGAACGCATCGGCTTCCCGGTCGTGGTCAAGGCCCAGGTCCAAGTCGGCGGTCGGGGCAAGGCCGGCGGCATCAAGCTCGCTGCCGACGCAGCGGAGGTGCGCAGCCACGCGGACAACATCCTCGAGATGGACATCAAGGGCCACGTCGTCCACACCGTCTGGATCGAGCAGGCCAGCGACATCGCCGACGAGTATTACGCGTCGTTCACACTCGACCGGGCCGCGAAGCTGCATCTCGGTCTGCTGTCGTCACAGGGCGGCGTCGACATCGAGGAGGTCGCGATCACTGCACCCGAGGCGATCGCGCGACTGCACATCGACCCGTTCACCGGGCTGACCGAAGCGCAGTGCCGCGACTGGGTCGATGCCGCGTCGCTCGCGACCGGAGCGCGCGACGGCGCGGTCGACATCCTCATGAAGCTCTACACCTGCTACGTCGAGGGCGACTGCGACCTCGTCGAGATCAACCCGCTGATCCTCACACCCGATGGGCGCGTGCACGCGCTCGACGCCAAGGTGACGCTCGACGACAGCGCGTCGTTCCGGCATCCCGAGTGGAACGAGTACGAGAAGACGCAGGTCCTCGACGATCGGGAGCGGGCGGCGAAGAGCAAGGGTCTCAACTACATCGGGCTCGATGGCACGGTGGGGATCATCGGCAACGGCGCCGGCCTCGTGATGAGCACCCTCGACGTGGTCAACCAGGTCGGCGGCACCGCGGCCAACTTCCTCGATGTCGGCGGCGGTGCCGGCGCCGACCTGCTCGCGAACGCGGTCGAGCTCATCAACAACGACGCCAACGTGCGCTCGATCTTCATCAACATCTTCGGCGGCATCACCAAGTGTGACGAGGTCGCCAACGGGATCGTCGAGGCACTCGGGCGGGTCGATCTACGCTCGCCGATCGTCGTGCGTCTCGATGGCACCAACGCGCTCGAGGGCCGCGAGATCCTGTCGAGCCACGAGTCCGACATGTTGATCGCGTCGCCGACGATGCTCGGCGCCGCCCGCAAAGCAGTGGAGCTGGCCACCCGATGAGCATCTTCGTCGACGAGACCACCAACGTCGTGTACCAGGGTCTGACCGGCAGTCAGGGGCGCTTCCACGGGCTGCGCAACAAGGCGTACGGCACCCGGGTCGTCGCGGGCACCAACCCGAAGAAGGCCGGCACTGACGTCGAAGGCGTTCCCATCTTCGCCACGGTTGCCGACGCGAAGGCTGCGACCGGTGCCAACGCGTCGTGCGTCTTCATCCCTGCTCCCGGGGTGGAGGGTGCGGTGATCGAAGCCGCCGAAGCGGGCATGGAGCTCGTCGTGGTGATCACCGAGGGTGTGCCCGCGCAGGACGAGGGCGCGTTTCTACAACCGGCTGCGGTCCGAGTTTCCCGCCGTGCAGCTCCTCGGCCCCAACTGTCCGGGCATCATCAGCCCCGGCAAGTGCAACATCGGCATCACGCCGGGCGAGATCGCGCTGCCCGACGGACCGATCGGCATCGTGAGCCGTTCCGGCACGCTCACGTACCAGGCGCTGTACGAGATGACCCAGCACGGTCTCGGTCAGACCACCTGCGTGGGCATCGGCGGTGACCCGGTGCCGGGCACGAGCTTCATCGACTGCCTGGGCCGCTTCGAGGACGACGGCGACACGCGCGCCGTGATCATGATCGGCGAGATCGGCGGGTCCGCCGAAGAAGAGGCGGCCGAGTTCATCGCCGCCAAGATGACCAAGCCGGTGGTGGCGTACATCGCGGGCGTCACGGCACCCGCCGGCAAGAAGATGGGGCACGCCGGCGCGATCATCTCCGGCTCGAAGGGCACTGCCGCGGCGAAGATCGCCGCCCTCGAGGCTGCCGGCTGCCGCGTCGCCCGGAACCCCACCGAGATCGGCCCCCTCATGGGGGAGGTTGTCGGTAATCTCGCCGGGTGACGTACCCACCGGCCGGATACCCGCCCCCGCCCCCGCCGCAACCGGCTGCCCCCGGGTGGGGCACGCCGGGCGGCTACGCAGTGCAACGGAAGAGCGTCAGCGGGCTCGCGATCGCGTCACTTGTCACGGGCCTGCTGTTCTGCACCATCGCGGCCGCGCCGGCAGCCGTCGCGCTGGGTTACGCCGCGCTCGACCAGATCAAGGCGTCGAACGGCTGGAAGACGGGCCGGGGCATGGCGATCGCCGGGATCGTGCTCGGCTATCTCACCATCGGCGGACTTGCCGTCACGGGCCTCGTCTGGCTCGGCAGCATCCTCGCAACCTGATCGGCCGCCCTCGACCGATCACGCCGCCCTCCCAGCCTTCTGGGCAGCGTTTTCGACCGTAGCGGCGAAAACTCATCCAAGAACGGGAAGGGGCCGCGCGGCTAGGTCGTGGCGCGGCCGCGCGCTCGTCGTCAGCTGCCGCTGAAGTGGTCGGGAACGTGTCGGCCATGCTGCGTCCTCCCTGCAGGTCGCGTACTGAGGCCGGTCGCGAAATGGCCCCGCCCGGGGGCGGGACCATTTCAGCAGGTTCTGGGCTCCTCGCTTTACGCCGTGGGCGGTGGACCGCCGGCAGGCGGACCCGGCGGCGGGCTGGCCGTCCCGGGGCCGGCGGGGCGGAGGTCGTCGCCCTCCTGCATCTTGAAGTAGGCACCGACCGTCAGGCCGATCGCAGAGAGCAGCGCGAGAAAGAGCCCGAACTTTCGGTCGAGGGTGACGCTGCCCACTCCGAAGAAGCTGTACTTGTCACCGATGATGAGCTTGATGAGCACGATCAATGTGACAAGCCCGCCGAGAATCAGGTGTCCCTGGCCCCAGGTCAGGGGCATCTCCGGCATCTTCGTGTCGGTGAACCTGTGAACAAGGATCTGCGCCACCATCACGATGACAATGATCAGCGCTATCCACCCGAACAGGAAGTAGTGGAAGCCGTTTCGATTGTACGACCCCTTTCCGAACCAGGGGAAGAACATGAAGATGAGATATGCGATGCCGCTCCCAACGACGATCCTGTCGCCCCTGGTGAGCTTGTTGATGTCCATGAAACAGCCTCCGGTGCCGCTGTCGGATGAGTTGAATCGCCGCACCGCGGCGAACCGCCAGCAGAACACGGACGCCCACTGATTGCAAGGATCATGCCCAAATGCCGCGTAACGGTATACGCGGGACCGCCGCAAGTGCCTCGACTAGGTTGAGCCTCGTGCGGCGGATCGCGGTGCTCGCGTCGGGAGGCGGGACCATCCTCGAAGCGATCCTCGGGTCCCGGTTGCCGGTGGCGCTCGTGCTGGTCGACCGGCCATGCGGGGCGACCGGGATCGCCCTGGCGGCAGGTGTACCGGTCGAGAGCGTCGAGCGCGACAGCTACGGCGACGACTTCGACCGTGTCGCCTACACGCACCGGGTCGTCGACGCGCTCGAACGGCACCAGATCGATCTCGTCGCGATGGCGGGGTTCGGCACGATCCTGGAGAAACCGGTTCATGACGCATTCCCGGGAAGAATCGTCAACACGCATCCCGCGCTGCTGCCTGCGTTCAAGGGTTGGCACGCCGTGCGAGACACGATGGCGGCGGGCGTCGAGGTGACCGGCTGCACGGTGCACATTGCGACGCTCGAGGTCGATGACGGCCCGATCCTGGCGCAGGAGGAGGTGCCCGTGCTGCCCGACGACACGGAAGAGACGTTGCACGAACGGATCAAAGAGGTGGAACGTCGCCTCTACCCGCGCGTGTTGCGTGAGCTCGCCACGGAAGGAGACGCGGAGTGAGCGCGCCGCGCGTCCGTCGGGCGCTGCTCTCTGTGCACGACAAGACCGGGCTGGTCGAGCTCGCGCGCGGCTTGCACGAGCTGGGCGTGGAGCTCGTCTCGTCGGGCGGCACCGCGAGCGCGCTCGCCGACGCCGCGATTCCCGTGACGCGCGTGGAAGATCTCACGGGCGCACCGGAGATGCTCGACGGGCGGGTGAAGACGTTGCACCCGATCGTGCACGGCGGCATCCTCGCAGACCTCGGCAAGGAACAACACCGCGCCGATCTCGACGCGCAGGGCATCGAGCCGTTCGAGCTCGTCGTCGTCAATCTCTATCCGTTCCTCGACCGGCCCGACATCGAGACGATCGACGTGGGCGGCCCCACGATGGTGCGCGCCGCGGCGAAGAACCACGCGTGGGTCGGCGTCGTCACGAGCCCGGCGCAGTACGAGAGCGTGCTCGAGGAATTGCGCGGGAACGACGCGACACTTCAGCCCCGACACGCGCCGCGCGCTGGCGCTCGATGCGTTCGCCGCGACCGCGGCGTTCGATGCCGCGATCGTGCGCTGGCTCCAGCGCGACGAGAAGCTGCCGCGTTACCTCGTGCTGCCGCTCCAACGCACCGACGAGACGCTGCGTTACGGCGAGAACCCGCACCAGCAGGCGGCTCGCTATCGCACGATCGGCACCACCAGCTGGTGGGACGGCCTCGAGCAGCACGGCGGGCTCGCGCTCTCCTACCTCAACCTCTACGACACCGAGGCGGCGTGGCAGCTGGTGCACGACCTCGTAGACGCGCCCGCGTGCGCAATCATCAAGCACGCGAACCCCTGCGGCGTCGCGGTCGCCGGTGACCTCGCCACGGCGTACCGCCTCGCGCTCGAATGCGACGAGCGCTCTGCGTTCGGCGGCATCATCGCGTTGAACCGTCCGCTCGACGAGGCAACGGCGGCGGCCATGGTCGCGGGTCCGCAGGCCGATGTCGTGATCGCGCCGTCGTACGGCGCAACCACGATCGACACGCTGGCGAAGAAGCGCAAGAACACCCGCGTGTTGCAGGCGCCGGCACCCGAGGCGCCCACGATCGACGTCCGCCAGATCTCGGGCGGCTTCCTCGTCCAGGAGCCGCGTCACTTCGCCGCGGACCGCAGCAGCTGGAAAGTCGTCACCAAACGGTCGCCCACCGACGGGGAGTGGCGCGACGCGGAGCTTGCGTGGCGCATCTGCGGACACGTGAAGTCGAACTCGATCGTCCTTGTGAAAGACCGTCAGGCGGTCGGGATCGGCGCCGGCCAGCAGAACCGGGTCGAGGCGGGAGAGATCGCGGCGAAGAAGGCGGCCGGCCGCGCGCGAGGCGGCGCGTGTGCGAGCGACGCCTTCTACCCGTTCCCCGACGGCATCGAAGCCGCGGCGGGCGCCGGTGTGGCAGTGATCGTGCAACCGGGCGGCGCGATGCGCGACGAGGAGAACACCACCCGCGCCGACGAGCTCGGCGTCGCGATGGTGTTCACGGGCGAAAGGCACTTCCTTCACTGATGACGGCGACGCTGCTCGACGGCAACGCGTTCCTCGAGGCGATGAAAGAGGAGCTCCGCCGCGGGTGAAAGACCTAGAAGCCGCGAGGCATCACGCCCGGTCTCGGCACGATCTTGGTGGGTGATGATCCCAACAACGCGTCGTACGTGCGCCGCAAGCACGCCAACTGTGCCGAAGTCGGCATCGCCTCGTTCAATCAGGAGCTGTCCGCGCAGGCCACACAGGCCGAGGTGTTCGACGCGATCGCGGCGTTCAACGACAACCCCGCCGTCGACGGGTTCATCGTGCAACTTCCGCTGCCGCCCCAGTGCGACGAGGAAGCCACACTCCGAGCGGTCGACCCCGACAAGGATGCCGACGGCCTCCACCCGGTCAACCTCGGTCGCCTGATGATGGGTGTCGACGCGCCGATCCCGTGCACGCCGGCAGGCATCCAGGCACTCCTCGTCCATGCAGGCGTGCCGATCGAAGGGCGTCACGTGGTCATCGTGGGACGGGGCCTCACGATCGGCCGGCCGCTGGCCAACCTGCTGAGCTTGAAGCGGCCCAATGCCAACGCGGCCGTAACCGTCGTGCACACCGGCGTCGCCGACCTGGCGTTCTACACGCGGCAGGCCGACATCCTCGTGGCGGCCGCGGGAAGCGCGTCGATCATCACCGCCGACATGGTCAAGCCGGGCGCCGCCGTGGTGAGCGCCGGCATCACCTGGGGTGAGGGCAAGAAGCTCATCCCCGATGTCGACGAGGCCGTCGGCGAGGTTGCCGGGTGGATCACGCCGCGTCTCGGGGGCGTGGGACCCACCACGATCGCGATGCTCCTGCGCAACGCGGTCGACGCCGCCGTGCGCCGGGCCTCGTGATCCCCGCGCCGGATCCGGAGCGGAGCGGTTCATGACCGCATCGAGCGAGTTCGAGCAACCACCCGCGCTCGACACGTGTCCGCTGTGCGACCAACCGGTGGCACCGGGCGCCGAGCGTTGCGCCGCGTGCGGTTACCCTCTCGCGGGGGTGGGCGGCCGGCCCGGTGCGTTCTCGCGCGCCACGCTGTGGTGGACTACAGCTGCGTTTGTGGTCCTCTACCTCGTCACCTTGCTCATCGTGGCGCTCACGAACTGATTGCACGCAGCCGACGCGAAGGAGTTGCATGGCCGAGAAGATCACGTTCGTCGACGGCGAGCTCCACGTGCCCGACGAACCCATCATCCCGTTCATCATGGGCGACGGCACGGGCGTCGACATCTGGCCCGCGGCGCAGCTCGTGATGGATGCCGCGGCGGCCAAGCGCGGCCGGTCGATTGCGTGGACCGAGGTGCTCGCGGGACAGAAGGCGTTCGACGCGACCGGCGAGTGGCTCCCCGAGGCAACCGTCGAGTCGTTTCGCGACCACCTGATCGGCATCAAGGGCCCGCTCACCACGCCGATCGGCGGCGGCATCCGTTCGCTCAACGTCGCGCTGCGACAGATTCTCGACCTGTACGTGTGCCTGCGTCCCGTGCGCTGGTTCCAGGGTGTGCCGTCACCGGTGAAGCACCCCGAGAAGGTCAACATGGTGATCTTCCGGGAGAACACCGAAGACATCTACGCCGGCCTCGAAGTGGAGGAGGGCACGCCCGAAGCGCGCAAGCTGATCGAGCTGCTGCACGACGAGTTCGGTTGGAACATCCGTGCCGATTCGGGCATCGGCGTGAAGCCTGTGTCGGAGACGGGTTCCAAGCGCCTGGTGCGCGCCGCGATTAACTACGCGGTGCGGCGCGACCGCTCGTCGGTCACCCTCGTGCACAAGGGCAACATCATGAAGTTCACGGAGGGCGCGTTCCGCAACTGGGGCTACGAAGTCACACGAGACGAGTTCAGCGACGTCGCGGTTGGCTGGGACGATTGCAAGGGCAAGCCCGGCGACAAGATCCTCGTGAAGGACGCCATCGCCGACATCACGTTGCAGCAAGTGCTCACGCGACCCGACGAGTTCGACGTGATCGCGACGCTCAACCTCAACGGCGACTACTTGTCCGACGCGCTCGCGGCGCAGGTCGGAGGCATCGGCATCGCGCCCGGCGGCAACATCAACTACGTCACCGGTCACGGGGTGTTCGAAGCCACTCACGGCACCGCCCCGAAGTACGCGGGCCAAGACAAGGTCAACCCCGGATCGCTGTTGCTCTCGGGTGTGCTGATGTTCGAGCACCTCGGTTGGCAGGATGCCGCGGACGACGTGGTGCGCGCGCTCGAGGCGACCATCTCGGAGAAGATCGTCACCTACGACTTCGCCCGCCTGATGGAAGGCGCCACCCAGGTCAAGACCTCGGAGTTCGCCGCCGCCATCGTCGACCGCCTCTAACCCAAGCGTTTGTGCAAAAGTGGCCCCCTGAGCGTCCGCTGGTGCACAAACGCCTGGTCGACGGCCCGCGCCGGGTGGGCCCGATCGGCGCTGCCGCCGAGAATCCGCGATCCTGGTCGGGTACCGAGCTGCGGAGGCTGCAAGCCAGATGGTGCTCGCCGAGCTGAACGTCCGCCACACGCGGCGGCACATGCCGACGCGCCGGGTCGCGCTCGGCGACGCCTATCTCCCCACCAGCGGGCCCGCGTACCGGCGCGGTGCTGCTCGGCGCGATCGTGGCCGCGCACTTCGACCAGCTCGAAGAGGAGCAACAGGAGCTGTTCCCGCAGTTTCTGCGTGACGCCCGCGGTGGGCTGAGCGTGCCCCGCATCGCGTTGCGCTACCGCCTGCAGACCGACACGCACGGGCTCGACCGATCGCGGCACCGCATCGTCAACGAAGATCCGGACGGCCCCGGGTACTGGGTGCTCGAGCTCGACGTGCACGGGCGCGCCGCACCGCAGGTGCTGGGCGCGGTCATGGCGGCGGCGTCAATGCCCGCGAGCGCCCGTGACATCGCCTTCCGTGCGATCGAGACGGCCGCAGCGCGGCCCGGCCAGCTTCCCGAGGGCTTCGTCGTGCACCGGCTGTACGAGGGCGTACCCGGCGCCCGGCCCACCGCGCCCGGCACGACGTGGCGGCCGTACGGCAGCGAAGACGCGAACCCGTGGCGCGGCGTCACCGCGGAGCGGCGCTGGGCGATGGAAGTGCTCGGCCTCCGGGCGGGCATGGATCTCGAACGCGACGACGTGCAGCAGCGCTTCCGACGGCTGTTGCGCCTGGCCCATCCCGATCAGGGCGCGCGCTCGACCGGCGCCGCGGAGCGGATCGCCGAGCTCGCCGACGCCCGCGAGCTGCTGCTCTCGGTGATCGCCACCTCGGCGACGAGGGCGGCCCGCAGGTAGCTCGGGTAGCTTCTGAACAGTCGCACCCCGAGCATCGGAGGTCTTGCCATGCGCCCGCCCGTCCACGTCACCGTCACCGGTGCGGCCGGCCAGATCGGCTACGCCCTGGTGCACCGCATCGCGTCGGGTCAGCTGCTCGGGCCCGAGCAGCCGATCGTGCTGCGCCTCCTCGAGATCGAGCCGGTCCTCCCGGCGCTCGGAGGCGTCGTCATGGAGCTGGAGGACGGCGCCCACCCGCTGCTCGAGGGGATCGAGGCGACCGCCGACCTGAAGCACGCCTTCGACGGCGCGTCATGGTGCCTGCTCGTCGGCTCGGTGCCCCGCAAGGCGGGCATGGAGCGCGGCGACCTGCTCAACATCAATGGTGGGATCTTCAAGCCGCAGGGAAAGGCGATCAACGATCACGCAGCGAGCGACGTGCGTGTGTTCGTCGTCGGCAATCCGTGCAACACCAATTGCCTGATCGCTCGCAGCAACGCCCCCGACGTCCCCGCTGAGCGTTGGTTCGCAATGATGCGTCTCGACGAGAACCGCGCCAAGTCCCAGCTCGCGCACAAGGCCGGCGCCCACGTCCGCCAAGTCACGCACATGGCGTGTTGGGGCAATCACAGCGCCACACAGTTCCCCGATTACGCACACGCGCGGATCGACGGCACACCGGTGCCCGAAGTGATCACCGATACGCAATGGTTGCAGGGGCCGTTCATCGAGACCGTGCAGAAGCGCGGTGCCGCAGTCATCGAAGCACGCGGCGCGTCATCCGCAGCGTCGGCGGCGCACGCGGCCATCGACTCGGTCAACAGTGTCTGGCAGGCGACGGCCGAAGGCGACTGGCATTCGCTCGCCGTCGCGAGCCGCGGGGAGTACGGGGTGCCCGAGGGATTGCAGTTCGGGTTTCCCGTCCGCAGCGATGGCAAGAGCTGGAAGGTCGTCGAAGGTCTGGAGCACGACGCGTTCGCCCGCGGGAAGCTCGACATCACGACGAAAGAGCTCATCGCGGAGCGTGACGAGGTGCAAGCCCTGCTTGGCTGATGCGAAGTCCGCGCGCGGTACGAGCGCGACCCCAACTACTCACCGGCGAATCGGCGCGCTGCGGGTCACGCGTGGCAGCATGCGAGCTGCACCTGGCGGAGGGGGCTCCATGGCGGACTTACGGTGGTGGCGACACGAGTCGCCGGTTGGTGATCTGGTTGTCGTCATGGGTGACGGCGGGTTGCGCCAATTGATTGTCGGCCGCGCCGTCGACACCGACATGATCGACGGCGTCGCTCATCCCGAACGTGACCACGATGTTGCGACCGAGCTCGACGAGTACTTTGCCGGCCACCGCCGGGTCTTCACCATGCCGATCGATCTCTCGTCGGTTGCAGCGCCTTTTCGCCGCACCGTCCTCGAGACGTTGTACCGCGAGGTCGGATTCGGCGAGACCATCACGTACGGCGAGCTCGCCGAGCTCGCGGGACGTCCGGGCGCGGCGCGTGCCGTCGGTTCCGCGATGGCGAACAATCCCATTCCGATCGTCGTGCCGTGCCACCGCGTGCTCGCCGCCGGCGGACATCTCGGCGGATACGGCGGCGGTCTCTGTATGAAGCGAGGCCTGCTCGGCCTCGAAGGGGTGTGCATCGAGGGCTGAGCCGGCGCCACGCGATTGAATGGCGGCGTGAGCGACGAGCCGCCGCCGCCGACCCGCCGGGAACGCACCCTCGAGCTCGACCGGGTCGTCAATTTCAGTGACGGGGTCTTCGCGATCGCGATGACGCTGCTCGTGCTCAGTCTGCACGTGCCGCTCACGCTTGACACCAAGTACTCCGGTCAGGCGCTCGACACCCATCTCTGGCACGAGTTCCGCGATGTGCTGCCGAACCTGTTCGGCTACGCGCTCAGCTTCGCGGTGATCAGCCGCACCTGGCTCGCCCATCACCGCGCGTTCCGGGTGATCGAGCGCATCGACCACACGTTCATCGACCTCAATCTCATGATGCTCGCATTCGTCGCGCTCGCGCCGTTCCCGACCGAGGTGTTCGGCGCGTATCCGCAGTCGCGCACCGCGACTGTCGTGTACGCCGCGAGCATCGAGCGCGGTGACACTCGCGTTCACGGCACTCTGGCTCTACGCGTCGAACGGCGGTCGGCTCATTGTGGCCGGTACGCCACGCGAGTTCGTGGTGCACTCGACGCTGCGCGGTCTCAGCGTCCCCATCGTCTTTCTCTTCTCGATTCCGATCGCGTTGTTGTTCGGGCCGATGTGGGCCCAGTGGTCGTGGCTGCTGATCGTGCCGTTGCGCATCGCGCTCGGGCGTCGGTACGGCCGGATCACGCGTCTGGCCGAAGGTTTGGGATGACCAGCCCGATTGAGCGCCCGCACGCCCACGAGGGCGCGTTGGCAGCACGTGCGCAAAAGGCGCATGATGGGGCGCAACCGATGAGGACAGGAGGGCCATGATCGTCAGCACGCCCGCCGACGAGGACCGTCACCAGGCGTCGGACGGCCCGTGGTTCAACGAGTCGTGGTACTTCGATTTCTCCCGGGATGACGGCACCGGCGGCTACGTGCGCCTGGGGTTGTACCCCAACCAGAGGGTGGCGTGGCTCTGGGCCTACCTCGTGACGGCCGACGAAGGATTCATCGTCGTACGCGACCACGAGGTGCCGCTTCCCAAGAGCGATGCACTCGAGGTGCGGGCCGACTCATTGTGGGCCGAGCTCGTGTGCGAGACGCCGATGGAGCACTGGGGGCTCGGGATGGAGGCGTTTGGTGTGCGACTCGACGAGCCGGTGGACGCGTACCGCGGCGAGATCGGCGAGCGGCTCCCGGTCGGGCTCGACCTCGAATGGGAAGCCGTCACGCCAACGTATGACTATCCGTATCCCGACGGTCATCTCGGTGCCCACTACGAGCACGCCGGGATCGTGCACGGAGAGCTCCTGATCGGTTCCGAGCGCATCGCGTTCGAAGGGCGGGGCGAGCGCGATCACTCGTGGGGTGGAGCGCGACTGGTGGCAATTCGGCTGGCACTGGACGGCGTTCCAGGTCGGTCAGGCGCTCGCGGTCAACTTCGTGCAACCCGAAGGCTCCGATCTTGCGGTGGGCGCGATATGGCGTCTGGGCGACGAGGTCGAACGTGTGACCGCGGCGCGCGTCGAAACACACTTCGGCGCTCACGGCATTCCGACCGCGGCCCGCTACGTGATCAACCACGAGCTCGAAGTCGATGTCGAGGTGATCGCGGCCGCTCCCGTACCGCTGACGGCACCCGACGGTCGAACCGCCCTGTTCCCGCGTGCGTTGTGCCGGTACACCACGGTTGAAGGGACCGGCACCGGCTGGGGTGAGTGGCTCCAGGTGGGTGAGCGGGCCGGAAAGTAAATCGCTGCGGCGCACGCCGGGCCGGCTGCAATGATGGGCGCCATGTTCAGCGGTCGAGTCGTCGGTGTCTATACAACTCCGGCAGCCGGCGTGCCGATGGTCGGTCACGCCGACGTGCGTGCCATCGCCGGCGTCGGACTCGATGGCGATCGCTACGCGACAGCCGCCGGAAGATTCTCCGATCGCGGTGACCGCCGCGACGTGACGCTCATCGAACGTGAAGCGATCGTCGGCACGCGTAACGAATACGACCTTGAGCTTGCGGAGCACGAGACGCGTCGCAACCTGATCACCGAAGATGTGCCGCTCAACCACCTCGTCGGCAAGACGTTCCGTGTCGGCGACGTGGTGTTCCGCGGCATCCGGCTCGCGGAGCCGTGCTCGTACCTTGCCGGCCTGGCCGAGCGCCCCGGCATCTCCCGCGCGCTGGTGCATCGCGGAGGCTTGCGAGCGGAGATTGTGACCGACGGTGTGATCGGCGTGGGTGACACCGTGGAACCGACGCCGGGCGACTAGACCGCCGTGTCGAAACGTGGCCGGAGCGGCAGGCCGCTGCGACCACCATCGGGCTTCACTGCCAACACGTGATGTATCTGATTGTCGCCGCGCTCGAAACCGACAGCGGAGGCGGCCATGTAGAGCCGCCAGACGCGAGCCCGCGCCGCGCCGACATCGGCGACCGCCTCGGACCAACGCGACTCGAGATTGTGCACCCACGCTCGCAACGTGAGGGCGTAGTGCTCGCGCAGGCTCTCGAGATGACGGGCCTCGAGGCCGGTGCGCTGGATCGCCGTCACCACGGACCCGACCTCGTGGAGCTCGCCGTCGGGGAAGACGTAGCTGTCGATGAACCCACGGCGGGCGAAGCGTGCCGGTCCTCTGCTCAGACGGTTGCGCTTCCACGGACGTGAGATGCCGTGATTGAGGAGCCGCCCACCGGGTGCGAGCAACGCGTGGCACCGGTTGAAGTAGACCTCGAGCTGCTCGAGACCGACGTGCTCGAACATGCCGATCGAGCTGATCGCATCGAACGGGCCGTCGACAACGTCGCGGTAGTCCTGGAGGCGCACCTGGACACGGTCGGAGAGGCCTGCTTCGGCGATGCGCTTCTCGGCCAGCTCGGCTTGGCGGCGCGACAGCGTGACGCCGATGGCTTCGACGCCGTGATGCTCGGCCGCGTGGAGCAGCATCCCGCCCCAGCCGCAGCCGATGTCGAGCAGGCGCATGCCCGGCTGCAGATCGAGCTTGCGGCTGATCAGCTCGTGCTTGTTGGCCTGCGCGGCGGCGAGCGTCTCGGTGTCGTCGGTCCACACCGCGCAGGAGTAGGTCATCGACGGACCGAGGACAATTCGGTAGAAGTCGTTCGATACGTCGTAGTGATGAGCGATCGCGGCGGCGTCACGTTCTTTGCTGTGACGGCGTCCGCGCAAGCTCGCCTCTTCCGGCGGTGGCGGCAGGGGCCGCAGGCTCCCGATGCCGGCGAGCTGGAACGCCGCCAGCCACTGGTCTCTCGAGAGACTGAAGGCGGGCAGCTGGTCACGCAGCCCGAGGGCGGCGAAGATGTCGCCCTCGACGTCGAGGTCGCCGGCGACGTACGCGCGCCCGAAGCCGAGCTCTCCGGGCGCGGTGACGATGCGTCGCATCGCGTCGGGCGATCTGACCACGATTGCGGCGGGTGCGTCGGCGGGGCCGCTGCGGCTGCCGTCGTAGGCACGGAACTCCACCGGGAGATCGGGACCCAGAATCTCTTCGATAAGTCGACGCGATGGATCTTCCGTTCAGCCCCACGACCGCATCCTCTACCCCACGACCGGGCAGTTGACGCATGAACGCATGCGAAGCTCAGAAGTCGACCGCGGAGAGCTCCGGGATCCAGTCCTCCGCACGTCCGACCGCCTCCCTCCAACGCTCGCGGTCGAGGGCGCGTGCCGGTTCGACGCGCGAGCGTGGCCGCCACGTGGCCGCGAGCTCGTCGTCGCCCGACCAGGTGCCGGCGGCGAGACCTGCGAGGAACGCAGCACCCAGCGTGGTCGCCTCGACGACGGGTGAGACTTCGACCGGGCGCTGCGCGGCGTCGGCGAGCGCCTGCACGAAGGTGGGGTTCGCGCTCATGCCGCCGTCGATCCGCAACGTCGGGACCTGCAACCCGGAGTCGGCTTCGGCTGCCTCCAACAGGTCGGCGCCGCGATGCGCGATGCCCTCGAGCACGGCGCGCACGAGACGGGGGCGGTCGGTACCGCGGGTGAGCCCGAGCACGGTGCCGCGCGCGCCGAAGTCCCAGTGCGGCGTGCCCAGGCCCAGCAGCGCGGGCACGTACCACACGTCGCCGGTGTCGGTGCACTGCGACGCGAGCTCGTGCGAGTCGGCCGTGCTCGCAATGATGCCGAGGTCGTCGCGCAGCCACTCGATGTTGGTCCCGGCCGACAACATGATCGCCTCGAGACCCCACAGGTCGGCGCCCGCGACGCGCCGCACGATGATCGGGAAGGTGCCCGCCGGCGCCGCGTGTGTCGAAGGACGGGCGCGTGTCGCCCACGACGATGTCGAGCATGCCGCCGGTGCCGAACGTGATCTTCGCGTTACCGGGTCGCACGCAGCCCTGACCGATGAGCGATGCCTGCTGGTCGCCTGCGAGCCCGGCGATCGGTGGCGCGCCGGGAAGGGCGCTCGCACCGCCGAGCGCGCCGGTGGAGTCGACGATCCGGGGGAGCATGCCGGGCGCGGATTCGCAACGCCTCGAGGACGCGCGGTGGCCCACACGGCGCGATCGCAATTCGACCAGCCCGGTGATCGCGGCGTTGGTGGCGTCGGTGACGTGCAGCGCGCCTTCGGACAAGGTCCACGCGATCCAGCTGTCGACCGTGCCGACACACAGGTCGCGGGTCCGCTGCGGGTCGACGGCGTCGAGGAGGCACTCGATCTTGGTCGCGGCCTGACGTTGGGTGCGAGGCGAAGTCCGTCGGCCGGAGCTCGAGACAGCGGCCGACGGTGCGCAGGTCCTGCCATCCGAGCCCGGGGCCGATGGGCTCGCCGGTGGCGCGGTCCCACACGACCGCGGAGCCGCGTTGGTTCGCGATCCCGACCGCGTCGACGGGTCCACCGGCAGCGAGCGCAGCGCGGGCGAGTTCGAGAGCGGCGCTCGCCATCACCGCCGCGTCGAACTCGACCAGTCCGGGCGCGGGCGAGTCGGGCAGCACGGCGCGCGTGCTGCTCCGTGGCGATGGTCGCGTCGGGCCGCACGATCGCCGCGCGCACCGATGACGTGCCGATGTCGACGACGAGGATCCCACCCGCTTCGCTCATGTCGCCCATCTCATCAGGTTCATCGGGAGCGGCGCTCAGGGCCAGACAGGGTCGCCCCAGGGACTGGGGAGCCCGAGCTTGCCCGGATTGAGGATCCCGTGCGGGTCGAGCGTCTGCTTGACGCCGACGAGCACGTCGAACGCGTCGCCGAGCGCTTCGTGCACGAAGCGGGCCCGGTTGAGGCCGACACCGTGGTGATGACTGAGTGCGCCACCGTGCTCGAGCACCGCACGCGTGCCGGCATCCCACGCGGCCCGGTAGATACGTCCTCACGCGCATCGGTGGGCGGCTGGCCGGCGAACGTGAAGTAGAGACACGCACCGTCGGAGTACGCGTGTGACTCGTGCGCCGAGGCGACGAGCGTGTGGTCAACGCCCTGAATCGCGGCCAGCGCGTCACGGTAGATGGCCGGGAGCGCCGACCATCGGGCCGCGATCTCCATCGTGTCGACCACGAACCGCGCGCGTGATCAGCGCTTCCAGCGCCGACACGTCGTTGCGGTGTGCCAGCCACTGCTCGACCAGCCCGACGTCGAGCGCGGTGCCGCCGTTCGTCGTCGCACTCCTCCTCGATGATCTGCATGACCGGGTCGATCAAGGCGCCGTCGCCCTCGTCGAGCACGAGCAGCACATGACGGTCGCCGGTCTTGAAGCTGCGGTCGGCTTCGATCGCGTCGTGCAAGCGCAGCACCGCGGGCGTGGCGCCGCGGTGCAACACGCGGCGGCAGGTCTCGAGCCCCGCCTCGAACGTGTCGAAGCCGTACGCGGCGCGCCGTTCCTGCGCCGGTGCCTCGTGGAGCCGGAGCCGGGCGCCGGTGATGACGCCGAGCGTGCCCTCGCTGCCGACGAACAGCTGGGTCAGGTCGGGCCCGACCGCGGCACGGGGCGCGCCGCCGGTGTGGATGATGCGACCGTCGGCGAGCACGACGTCGAGACCGACGACGATGTCTTCGATCTTTCCGTAACGCGTCGACATCTGCCCGGCGCCTCGGCACGCGAGCCAGCCCCCGACGGTCGACAGGTCGATCGACTGCGGCCAGTGGCCGACCGTCACGTGATGCTCGGCCCGGAGGGTCTGCTCGAACCATGTGCCGAACGTGCGCGGCGCGCACGTCGAGGACCATCGACTCCCTGTCCACGTCGATGATGCCGTCGAGGCCGCAGAGGTCGAGCAGGACGCCGCCGTGCACGGGCACGCTCGCACCGCACACGCCGCTGCGTCCGGCGGCGGGCGTGACGGGTACTCGCGCTTCGTTGCATATCTCGAGCACCGCCGCGACCTCGGCGGTTGTAGCGGGCCGCGCGACGGCCGCGGCACGCTCGGCGACCTGGTTGTCGAGCGCCCAGATCATCGCGAGCGGCCACCAGTCGCGGCTGGCCTCGGCGAGCGCCGACGCCTCGACCGTCACGTCGCGCGCACACGCTCGCGAAGCCGCGTGAGCAGGGCGTCGTCGACCTCGACCGCGTGCGCATGCAGGTGCGAGGTCGCCTCCGACGGATTGCCGGCGAGCGCGATCGGAGGTGTGGGCGTGCCGCTCGCGCTCACGGGCCGAGTCTCGTGTCGAGCGCGATCTCCGGTAAATCGGCCGAGACGCGCTCGTGCGTGACCGAGGCCCGGTACGCGTCGACAGCAGCTGCCTGCGCGGCGGCATCCCACCCGAGATCCGGCCCGACCAACGCCGCGACCTCGTCGGCAACCGCCGCCGACACGTCGCGCGCGAGCAGCCGCGCGCGGGTGCGGCGCGCGAGCACGTCGTCGAGGGTGAGGGCCATCTCGGCGCGCACCGCGTACACGGCCTCGGCCCGCAGGTAGGGCAGCCCCGGTACGAGCGTCTCGCCGAGTGTGGGGTCGTCGGCGATCGAGCACGCGAACTTCATCGGCGAGCGTCCCGTAGCGAAGGCCGAGATGTTCGTGGCGGCTGGGCTCGTTGGTGGACGGCGCGGCGGTGAACCCTTTGCCACCGAGCAACGGAAGCCGCTTGGTGCGGCACTTCAACCTGCGCCGCCCGAGGTCGCGCGCCACGAGATCGACGGCATCCGCGGACATGTGGCGGTACGTCGTGAGCTTGCCGCCCGTGACGGTGATGACGCCGCTCTCGGAGTGCCGCACGGCGTGGCGCCGCGAGAGATCGGCGGTGCGAGAGCTGGCGGTCGAGCGGAGCAACGGCCGGAGCCCGGCCCACGTGCCCACGACGTCGTCTTCGGTCACCTTCTCCGTCGTGGCACCGTTGAGGGCGCCCAGGAGGTACGACACGTCGTCGGCCGTGCACTGCGGATCGTCGATCGAGCCGTCGTAGTCGGTGTCGGTCGTGCCGACGTACGTGAGATCACCCCACGGGACGACGAACACCGACCGCCGGTCGTGCGGGACAGGCACGATCGCGGCGATGTCGTTGCGCACCTTCGTCCACGGCACCGTGATGTGCACTCCCTTTGCGGGGCGGATCGACTGCGGGTTTCCGCCCTCGTCGAGTGCCCGCACCTCGTCGGACCACACGCCCGCGGCGTTGACGACACTCGCGGCCCGCACGTCGAACTGCCCGCCGTCGGCTTCGACGCGAGCACCGTTCACCCGGCCCTGCTCGTCCTTCAGGAGCGACACGGCCGACGTGTAGTTCGCAACGCACCGCACCGTTCGCGGCAGCCGTGCGGGCAAGTGTCAACGTCGAGCCGGGCGTCGTCGGTCTGCGCGTCGTAGTAGATGTACGCGCCGGCGACACGGTCACGCGCCAGCGTCGGCATATGGACGAGGGCCTGGTCCGTGTCGATCCTGCGGTGCCGCTTGCCGACCCGGAGCCCGCCGGTGAGGTCGTACATCCACATCGCGCTGCCGAGCGCCGCGGGCGAGCTTGCGGTTGATCAGGCCGCCCTTGGTGAAGATCGGGATGAGGAACGGCAGCACGCGCACGAGGTGGGGTGCGTTGCGCAACGCGATCTGGCGCTCGTCGAGCGCTTCGTAGACGAGGCGCAACTCGCCCTGCTGCAGGTAGCGGATCCCACCGTGCACGAGCTTCGATGATTTCGACGAGGTGCCCGACGCGAAGTCGTCGCGCTCCACGAGGGCCGTGCGCAGGCCTCGCGAAGCCGCATCGAGCGCGACGCCTGCGCCGGTGATACCGCCACCGATCACGAGCAGGTCGAACTGCTCGTCGCCGAGGCGCCGGAGCGCGTCGGCGCGCTGGAACAACGGGGACGCGGCAGCCATTGTGCGCAGGTTACTGCCCGGTAGGTGCCGGTCGCCGTGCTGAAGCGGCCCCGGCGCTGCCGGCGCTGCCGGCGTCGTCGGCTAGCGTCGACGCGCCCGTCGGACGGGGGGAAATGCAGCGTGTGCTGAAGTGTTCGACGCGGTGCTCGTCGCCGCGTTGGCCCTTGCCGCTTGCAGCAGTGGCAGCAGTGGCAGCGGCTCGGCCAAGCGGGCGCCCGCGGCGGCTCGCAGCACGGGCAGCACGACAACCCCCGCGCCGTCCGTCGCCGTCGTGCAGACGCAACCTTCCGGTACGAACGGCCTCGCGTTCGACGGTTCCAACTTGTGGGTTGCCGATGACGCGGGCAGCCAGATACTGCGGGTGGATCCCTCGTCGGGGCGCATCCTCGCCCGTTACGGGAAGGCCGACGGTGTGGCCCTCTCGGACGACCTCGCGATCGGACCCGACCACAGCGTGTACTGGTCGGACCTCCGCCGGCATCGTCGGGCGCATCGCACCGGGCGGCAAGGTCACCACGGTCGCCACGATCGGGCCGGGCGTCAACCCGATCACATTCACGCGTGACCGCCGCCGGCTGTATGCCGGCCGCACCTTGGAGGGTCAGGGCCTCTACGAGGTCGACCCGGCCGGAAAGAAACCGCCGCGGCTCGTCAACGCGACCTGGGATACCAACGCGTTTGCGTTCGGTCCCGACGGCCTGCTCTACGGCCCGAAGAAGGGCCTCGACGGCGCCGGTGCGGTCGAGCGGGTTGACGTGAAGACCGGCGCGATCAAGGAAGTCAAAGTGGGGTTCAACTATCCGGTCGCGGTGAAGTTCGACGCCAAAGGCCGGTGCAACGTGTTGTCGACCGCGCCCGCGGCGCTCCAGCGCCTCGACTTGAAGACGGGCGCCATCACCGACGTCGCCAAGCCGCTCACGCCGATCGTCGACAACTTCGCGTTCGACGGGCACGGGCGGATCTTCATCTCGAGCTTCAGCCAGCCGGTGCTCACCGTCGTTGCGGCTGACGGTACGACGTCGATGCTGCACATCGGGAGCTGACGCGCCCGGCGCGTGGGCTCAGATCACTTCGCCCGCGGTGTCGTCATCGGTGACGATCGGGAACCCGGCCGCGACCCATGCCTGCAACCCGCCCGACATGTTGACCGCGTCGTGTCCCCAGGCGACGAGCGCAGCCGTCACCTTGGCCGAGCGCGCACCCGACCGGCAGACGACGACGATCTCCTCGCCGGCAGCGAGCTCGGCGCGGCGCGTCTGTACCTCGCGCAGCGGTATCCACACCGCGCCGGCAACATGGCCGGCGCCCCACTCGTCGTTTTCGCGTACGTCGAGCAGCAACGCGCCGGCGTCGATGCGGCGCTTGCTCTCCTCGGCGTCGACTGCGGGCACCGGCGTGCCGCGCTCCACGTTCACGTTTGTGCCTCTTCGAGCACGCGCCAGGCCTCGTAGCCACCGAGCAGGTCACTCACGTCGTCGAAGCCCCGCGCGGCCAGCACACTCGCGGCGATCGCCGACCGGTAGCCACTCTCGCAATACACGACCGTGGGGCGCGTCGGGTCGAGTTGCTCCAGCTCGGCATTGAGTCGCGGGAGCGGTGCGTTCTCCGCGCCCGCCATCGCGCCGCGCTGAGCTCGGCGGGGTTGCGTACGTCGAGGACTTGAAGCGCGTCGAGACGAGCGACGCGATCGGCGAGCTCGTCCGCGGGGAGACGCGAGCTGCGCACGACCTGATCCGGTCGGGCGAGAAATGCAGAAACCGCGTCGTCGAGCACGCCGGCGATCTGGTCGAAGCCGATCCGCGCGAGCCGAACCTTCGCTTCGAGCCCGGCGCCGGGATCGGCAACGAGCACGATCGGCTCATCGGCGCCCAGTACGTCGCCCACGTACTCGGCGAAGCGGCCCTGGAGGCCCACGTTGATCGCGCCGCGGAGGTGGCCAGCGGCAAACTCCGCCGGCTCGCGCGTGTCGAGCACGACCGCGCCCTCCCGCTGTACGGCGAGCACGTCGTCGATCGTCATCGGCGCGGGCGGCGTCTCCTCTTCGAGCAGCGAATGGGCTTCGCGGTTGCGCTGCGCGTCGAAGGAGAAATAGCCGGGCTGCAAGGGCTGGCCCTCGGTCACGAGCGCCACGAACTCGTCTTCGCCCATCGGCTGCAACGCGTAGTTGTGCGCTCGCTGTTCACCGATCGTCGACTGCGTCTCCGTCGACAGTTGCTTGCCGCACGCGGAACCGGCGCCGTGCGCAGGGAACACCCGGGTGGTGTCGGGCAGTGGGAGCAACTGGGCACGCAGCGAGTGGTAGAGGTCGCGAGCGAGCTCGTCGGCGGAGATGCCGGCCGACGAGAGAAGGTCGGGTCGCCCGACATCGCCGATGAACAGCGTGTCACCTGTCAGCACGCCGTACGGAATGTGATCGTCGCCGTGTTCGTAGACGACGATGCTGATCGACTCGGGCGTGTGTCCCGGTGTCGCGAGCACGAGGAGCTTGACGTCGCCGAGCGACAACGTGTCACCGTCCGCGAGCCGTTCGATCGGATAATCGACGTCGACGGCCTCGCCGTACGAGATCACGGCGCCGGTCCGCGACAGCGAGCTCGAGATGGCCACTCAGGAAGTCGGCGTGCACGTGCGTCTCGATGACCCGTTCGATGGCGAGTCCCTGCGCCCTGGCGTCGTTGACGTATCCCGAGATGTCGCGCTGCGGGTCGATCACGATGGCACGACCCGTGGTCTCGTCGCCGACGAGGTACGACGCGTGTGACAGGCAGTCGAGGTAGTACTGGGTGAAGATCATGATGATTCGAGCTGCATGAACAGGTCGGCGTACTGCCCGAGGTGGCGGTCGCCGAGGAACTCGTCGACCGCGCGCTGGCGGCCGGCGTCGCCCAGTTGCTCGGCGTACGCGCCGTCGTCGAGCAAGCGGTTGAGTGCTTCGGCGAACGCGCCGAAGTCGTGGGGATCGTCGATGAGGAGACCGTGCACACCGCTCACGATCTGGTCGGAGATCCCGCCGACGGCAGACGCGACAACGGGTCGCGTCTTCCACATGGCCTCGGCGACCGTGAGCCCGAAACCCTCCTCGATCGATTTCTGCGTCACAATCGTCGAATGGCGCTGCAGGGCGTTGACGATCGCCGAGCCTTCATCGGAGTCGGTCATCGGTATGCACGCGAGGTGGATGCGATGGCGGGAATTCGGGGGCAGCTGCCGCCACGCGTCCATGCATTGGTGCAGGATCATCGCGCCCTCGGGATCGTCGGTCACAGCGCCGACGTTGGGACCCGCGAGCACGAGATGCACTTCCTGTGCCGTCACGTACTCGCTGAACGCGGTCATCACGCCCGTCATGTCCTTCATCAGGTCCCAGCGCGACACCTGTGTCACGAGCGGCGCGTCGGCCGGGGGCGCAGGGCCGGTCTGCAGGATGTCGGCATGACGGTTGATGCGACCCCGCGAGCCGTCGCGTCGGGTGAAGGTCGCGAGCGGCTGCTCGCCGCCACCGTCGAGGATGCCGACGTACTGGAGCACGAGCACCACGTCTTCGGGCGCCATCGGTTCGTTCTTGGCGGCGAACGGGTCGATCGACGGCGGAATCACGTGGAGGCGGGTGTGGTCGAGCCACTGCGGCGCGAACTGGGCCCGCGAGAACACGAACGCGTCGACCGGGTCGAGGTACGGCCGGAGGAACTCCCACCCGAGCTCCGCCTGCTCGTTCATGTAGTCGACGCCGACGTGACAACGCCACACGACGGTCGCGCCGGCCTCCTTCACCCGTGCCGCAAGGCCGGCTGTCTGCGGATCATGCAGCAGCACGATGTCGCCCGGGCGCACGTCTTCCAGCAGCGCGGGCACGTTGTCGGCCAGCGTCGCCTCGTACTGGGCGCGTTCATGCGAGGCGAGCGGGCCGCCGTCGCCGGGCGAGTTGTACAGGTGGTTGTGCAGACGCTTCGTGATCTCGAAGAACTCGGGATTGCCTTCGATCACGTCCCACTGGGTGTCGATCCCCGCACCGCGCACGTACGCGAGCAGGCTGATGAGCATCTCGGCGACACCGCCGCCGGCGGCGGTGGAATTGACGTTGAGCACGGTGCGGCCCTCGAGCAGCTCGCGTCCGGTGGCCGCGATGGCCTCGAACTTTGCGGTGCGCTCGGCACCGATGACCGGCGTGAGCCGCGCCGGGTCGAGCGCCTGCACATCGACCCGCTGCAATGCCGCCATGCCGTCACCCTCTCGAGGACTCCTGCCCGGAGGTAGATGTTCGCACGTCGCGGCTCAGTTTCCGGTGTTGACGAGCAGCTCGCGCACTTCCTCGTCGGTCGTCGGTGCAAAATCGACGTACCAGGCACCGACGGCGCCGAAGCCGGCCGGCCGCACCGGGCAGACGAGGGCGTCGACCTGCGACTCGAGCACACGGCACGTCTCGGGCGCGCCCACGGGCACGGCCACGACGATGCGGGACGGATCGCGGCGGCGCAACGCCGCGACCGCGGCAGCCATCGTCGCGCCGGTCGCGAGGCCGTCGTCGACGAGGATCGTCGTGTAGCCGGTGACGGGCGGTGGGGGCCGGTCTTCGCGGTACTCGTGCTCGCGACGGTGCAGCTCGCGCTCCTCGATCGCGGCGACGCGTTCGATCGCCTCCGGCGACACCTGTGCCTTTGCGATCACATCGTTGTTGAGCACCCGCACGCCGCCGGAGGCGATCGCACCCATCGCGAGCTCCTCGAACCCGGGCACGCCGAGCTTGCGCACGAGGAACACGTCGAGCGGCGCGTGCAACGCACGGGCAACCTCTGCAGCCACCGGCACGCCACCACGCGGCAGGCCCAGGACAATCGTGCGCGGCTGGTCGGCGTAGGCCTCGAGGAGCTTGGCCAACGCGCGGCCCGCCTCACGCCGATTCGCGAACCTGGTCACGTCACCATGATCCCCCTGCGCGGCCCGGCGTCAAGAAGCGGGCGAGATCCGCCGGGACGGGTCGTGGACCCGGAGCGGCTCAGAGGCGGCGGCTGATCGCGGACAGCGTCTTGCGCCTGGCCGGCTTCTTCGCGCCCGTCTTGCCTGCCGCGGGCTTCTTGGCCGTTGCCTGCTTGGCGGGCTTCTTGGCGCTCGCCGTCTTCTTCTTCGCGCCCGTCTTGCCGGCCGCGGGCTTCTTGGCTGCCGCCTTCTTCGCTCCGGTCTTTCCGGCCGCGGGCTTCTTGGCGGCTGCCTTCTTCTTGGCACCCGTCCCCTTGGCCGCCGTCTTCTTCACACCCTTCTTGGCTACCGGTGCCGCCTTCGCTGCGGGCTTGCGTGCCGGCGACGCGGCCTTCGCGACCGCGCGCCCCTTGGCCGGGCGCTGCTTCGCCGCGACCCGTGGGAGCGCGAGGTCGATGCCCCGGCGAGGCGCGTCGACCGCCTGCACGACGAGCTCGCGCGTCTCACCCTTCTTCAGCACCGACTTGACGCTGGTCGGAGGCGGATCGCCGAGCCCCGCGAGCGGTGCGTAACAGCGCACACCGTCGACCAGCACGTGGCCGCCGTGCGACGAGAACTCCACCACCTCACCGGTCACCGTCGAGCCGATCGGATGGTCGATGACGAACTTGAGGAACGGCTTCGGTTCATTGACTGCCGCCGGCTGTGAGGCGGACGGCTCCGCGGGTGACTTGCGGCCGCCGCGCTTGCGTGGCCGCTTCTGGCCTTTGCCCCCGGCGCGAGCGCGGTCTTCGTTGCCTCCGCTATCGCCGCCTTGACCTCCTTCTCGCTCTTGCCGTCACTCTTCGCCTCGCGCATCGTCTTGTCGCTCTTCGCCCCCCGCACCGGCGACCGGAGCGAGAAGATCCAGCCGACGCCGGGTACCGGCTTGCCGCCGATCAGCCGTCCCGGATCGAAGAGCCACTCGTACTCGCCGTGGAACTCCTGGAACGAGTCGTTGGACAGCACGGTGGCGCCGGTGCGGTCGGCGATCTGGAGCAGGAAGCCGTCGCCACGCCCGACGGCACCGGCAGGCGGCGAGACGACCTCGCCCTTCTCGTCGGCCTTGTCGTAGCGCTTGCGCTCGGCGGGATCGATGCGGTGCTCGAAGGACGCGTCGACCACAACGGTGATGTCAGCGCCCGGGTACTCGCTCGCGGAACGCCGCGACGGCGTCGTCGAGCTGGGTGAGGCTGGGCGTGCTCCGGCCCTCGGTCGCGAGGTTGGAGCCGTCGATGACGACGTGATGCGTGGTCATCGCCGTAGTCCAGCCGCGATGTCGCGCGCGCCAGCACCGCGGAGGGCATATGGGCCGCGACGACTGCCCCTCGGGCATCACTCTGTGACGCCCAGCTGGTCGGCAGCGAGCGCACGCAGGACCTTGTAGTCGGCCTTTCCGGCCGCGGAGCGGTCGAGCGAATCGACGAACAGGAAACGCTTCGGCATCTTGTAGCCCGCGAGCTTGGAGCGGCAGAACGCCTCCAGCTCGGCCTCGTCGAGGTGGTGGTTCTCGGTCACCTGGACGATCGCGACGACCATCTCGCCGAAACGCGCGTCGGGTACGCCGACGACGACGCAGTCGAACACGCCCTTGTGCTTGCGGAGCATGAGCTCGATCTCCTCGGGATACACCTTCTCGCCGCCGGTGTTGATGGACGCCGAACCGCGACCGAGAAGCCGGATGGTGCCGTCGGCGTCGACCGTCGCGTAGTCACCGGGAATCGAGTAGCGCACCCCGCCGACGAGCTTGAACGTCTCGCGGTCTTCTCGGGGTCGTTGTAGTAGCCGAGCGGGATGCGTCCCGTGACCCCGACGATGCCGATCTCGTCGGAGCCGGGCGCAACCTCACGGCCGGTGTGCTCGTCGAGCACCTTCACGCGCTCGTTGACGGCGAAGCGGGCCGGTTCGATCACCTCGTCGTCAGAGGTGGCCTCGCTGCGCGTCATCATCCCTTCCGACGCGCCGAGCGAGTCGAGCAGCGTGACGTCGGGGAGATGTTTCAGCAGCCCCAGCTTCGTGTCGGGGCTCCATGTGACGCCCGACGACGTGATCGCGCGCAGCGACGTGAGATCCCAGCGATCCGGGTCATGATCGAGTGCGGCGAGCAGCGGACGCGCGAACACGTCACCGACGATCGTGAGCACCTGCACGGCCTCGCGCTCGACGTCGTCCCAGACGGCGCGGGGGTCGAGACCCGGCTCGTCGATGAGCACGACGGTGCCACCGCCGCTGAGGGTGGAGAGCGTGATGAACAGGCCGGTGCCGTGCATCAGCGGACATGCCGGGAGGCACGTGCCCGTGCGCTTGCCGGCCCGCGCCCCGGCGATCGGGTCGGGCGGCTCGGTGCCCGGCCGGCCCATCTGCCACAACGCGACGTAGAGATCGTCGTTGCGCCACATCACGCCCTTCGGCATGCCGGTCGTGCCGCCGGTGTAGAGGAAGATGAGGTCGTCGCCGCTCGGCACGCGCTCCTGCCAGTCGCCGGTCGGCGCACTGCCCGCGATCGCGGTTTCGTAGGGCGCCCCGGTCTCGAGCGTGAGCGGCCGCCACTTCTTGCCGATGCGCTTCACCGCCTGCTTCACCGTTGCCGCGAACGCGGGGGCGTGGATCACGGCCTTCGAGTCGGAGTTGTCGATGACGTAGTGCGTCTCGTCGACGAGGTAGCGGTAGTTGATGTTGACCGGGGTGGCCCCGAGCTTGAGCGCGGCGAAAAACGTCTCGAGGTACTCGGGGCAGTTGGTCACGTCGATCGCCACCTTGTCGCCGGCGGCGACGCCGTGGTCGTGCAAGAAGGTGGCGAGGCGCGCCGAGCGATCGTCGAATGCGCCGAAGGTGACCCGCCGGTCGCCGCAGACGAGGGCGTCGCGGTCGGGGACGGCCTGCGCGATGCCGTGCCAGAGGTGCGCGAAGTTCCAGTCGGACATTGTGCCGGAGGTTACGCGGCGGCACGGCACCTGCAAGCACCCTGGAGGCTGACTGCCGAACCGGGGGCGTGTCACGACCGTGGGCCGATCGGCGTCAGCGCTGTGGCGCCGATTCGCCGAAACCCGGCGTTTGGTACTGAGCGCGCCCTCTGGGGGCCACTTTTGAACAAACGCCGGCGCCGTGCGCTTGGTCCGTCGATCGGGTAAGCAATCGGGCATGACCGACCGGGATCTCTCACGCCGCGACCTTCTCAAGGGCTCGGCCGCCCTCGGCCTCGGGCTCGCCGCCGCGCCATATCTCCATCTCGGCGGGCTCGACGGGCTCGACGGGATCGCTTCCGCCGCGATGAACGGCAGGAGGCGGCCGCCGTTGCGCAAGCCCGGGTCCCGACCCGACCCGAAGCGGCGCGAAGGCAGCGACCTGTTGCCGAAGATCGACCACATCATCGTGGTGATGATGGAGAACCACTCGTTCGACAACTACTTCGGCATGCTGCGCCGCGGTGACGGGCTGTCGCTCGACCGGCACGGGAAGCCGAAGAACACCAACCCCGACGGCAACGGCAACCTCATCCGTTCGTTTCGCATGCCGAGCGCGTGTCAAGAGAACAAGAACCCGAAGCAAGATTGGAACGCGAGCCACCTGTCGCTCGAGAATCACAACCAGGGATTCGTCAAGGCGTGCACGCCGGTCGCGATGGGCTACTGGACGGGAGACGATCTTCCCTTCTACTACGCGCTCGGCAAGACGTTTCCGTTGTGCGATCGCTGGTTCGGCTCGTGCCTCGCGCAGACCTACCCCAACCGGCGGTACCTCATGGCCGGCACCTCATACGGCACGACGGCCACGAGCGTCTCGGAGCTGACGACAGTGCCACCCCCGCCCAACGGCACGATCTTCGATCGGCTCGCGGCGCACAACATCAGCTGGAAGGACTACGCGTCCGACCTCGCGCAGCTCGCCATCATCCCGCAGGCGTTCACCAAGTATTCCGACCCGCACGTCTCGACCATCGCGCAGTACTACAAGGATGCCGCGGCCGGCACCCTTCCGTCGGTGTCGTTCGTCGACCCGAAGTTCGTCAACCCGGAGACGAGCGAGGAGAACCCGCAAGACATCCGCCTCGGCGAAGACTTCTCCGCCAAGGTCATCAAGGCGGCGATGACAGGGAAGGCGTGGAAAAGCACGCTGCTCATCTGGATGTACGACGAGCACGGCGGCTACTACGACCACGTCGTACCGCCCAAAGTCGTCAAGCCCGATGACATCCCGCCCAACCTCCCCATGCCGCCCAACGCGGCCGGCGGCTTCGACCAATACGGCTTCCGGGTACCGGGCTCCATCGTGTCGCCGTACGCGAAGAAGAACTACGTGTCGCACGTGACCCACGATCACACGTCGGTGCTGAAGCTGATCGAGACCAAGTGGAACCTCGGCGCGATGACCTACCGCGACGCCAACGCCGACAACCTGCTCGACTCCGTCGACTTCAAGAAGAAGCCGGCGTTCCTCCACCCGCCGAAGTTGTCGAAGTCGGCACTCGCGCGTGACGGCGCGACGAAGGCGTGTACGCCCGGCGACCCGGGCGGTCCGATCCCACCGGCCAACGCAGTCGTTGCCGCGAAGACCTGACGAGCTGCGTTCAGGCGGCAGGGACCGTGCCCGCCTCGCCGGTCTCGTAGCATCGCAGCAGGTTCTCGAGCCACGCGCAGCTGTCGTCGAGGCCACCGGGCCGGTTGCGCGCCAGCCACAACCGGCGGTGCTCCGCGATGACCGGCCGGAGCTCGCCGGCAAGCACGTCTCGCTGCTCGGGCGGGATCGACTCGAGCGCTGCCGTTGCCGCCGAGCCGGGCGGTGCCGTCGTGCACGAGGATGCGAGACGAGCGCGATCGCGTTGCGCAGCTCGTCGCGCACGAGGACGCCGTCATCACGAAGCGGACGCGAGCGGCGCGATTCGGCTCTCCGCGCTGTCGAGCTGTTCGTCGACGCGGTGCAGCTCGTCGACCGTGACGCCCTTGGTGGAGCCCGCGATCGAGGTGCAGCTCGGGCCAGTAGAGGTGCAGGACGAGCGTGGAGACGTTGGGCACCTGCGGGCGTGACGGCGAGATACAGGTCGCCGAGCTCGACGAGCATCGGCGCCGAGCTCGCCGGTCGGGTCGTCGTAACCGGTGCGCGTCGAGCGCCGCCGCGAGGTCGAGGTCGCGGTTGGTGTCGACGCACCATGACACCGCCGCGCCGTACGCGAAGCCCGGCTCGCTGATCGGCAGGTACTGGAGGTGACCGAAGTCGCCCCAGTCGGTGTTGAGGAAGCCGCTCGCCCCGTGCGCGAGCGCCGCGTCCATCGGCCTCGCGCAGTCGCCCCGCATGTTGGTGACGCGCCCGAGGATCGTGAGCCAGCTCGATGTGCCCGGACACGACCCAGAAACGACGGCCGGCGGCCGCGTACGTCGCGGCCCGGTCGTCGAACGGATACCAGTCCTCGTAGCCCCACTCGCAGACGGTGACCGTGTCGGGCAGCGCGCCGATGAGCTCCTTGCGGCCGGCGAGGATGTCGCCCCACACGAGCACTTCGTATCCCTCGAGCTCGGGGAGCGCGCGCAGGGTGTGGACCCAGGCGAGGTAGTCGTCGATGCGGGCTGCTTCGAGCTCCCACGGCTCGTCGAGGCCGACGTTCACGCGCCGGCTCGTGAAGTTGGGGAGCAGCTCGTGGAGCAGCCCGCGCACGAGGTCGAGCGAGCCGGGATTCGTCGGCTCGATGGTGGTCGGCCCGCGGAGGCGGCCGATGTCATCGGTGAAGCCCTCGGGTCGCATCGCGAGCGGGCGGTAGCGGTCGTGCGCCAGCCAGCGCTCCATGTGGCCCAGGCAGTTCTGGTTCGGGACCAGCTCGACGTGGCGCTCGCGGCAGAACGAGTCGAGCGCCCGGATCTCGTCGGCGCGTGAACGGGCTCGCGGCGCGCCACACGTCCTCGTGGTCGTGGTACGCGAACGTGTGCTCCATGTACAGCTGCACCTGGTTGACCTTCCAGGACGCCAGCCGGTCGATCAGCGCGTAGAGCGTGTCCATCGTCGGCACCTTGTCGCGTGACACGTCGAGCATCACGCCGCGTACCGGGAGGTCGGGCCAGTCGCGGATCGTGACGGCCGGCAGTGCGTCGCCGGCGCGCTGTTGCAGCAGCTGCGCAAGGGTGGCGCGCGCGTAGAACTCGCCCGGCGCGCCCGCGGCGACGATCGTGATCGCGTCGGGCGTGATGTGCAGCTCGTATCCCTCGGCCGAAAGTGACTGGTTGCGGGTGACGATCGGCTCGCGCATCGGCGTTGCCGGCCGGTCGCCGACCTCGACGTGACGCGGCACGGGGAGGAGCTCGAGCGTCGAGGTCACCACCGGCCGAAGCGCGCGGCGTACTGCTTGTCGGGCCAGTACACGATGTCGCGCGCCTTCAGGTCGTCGAGTTCGCGCGTCGTCGTAGCCGAGCCATTCGAGGATCTCGCGCGTGTCCTGTCCGACGAGCGGTGGGGGACCGTGCACGACTCCCGGCGTCTCCGAGAAGTTGATCAGCTCGCCGAACTGGCGAATGAGGCCCATCGATCGGGTGCTCGTACTCCGCCGTGAGCCCGAGCGCGACGTTGTCGGCGTCGAAGAGCGCGAGGTCACCTTGGTGCGAGTCGAGCGGGATCTCGTTGGGCACACCCGCGTCGTCGAGCGCCAGTGACCATGAGATCGCGGTCTTGGCGAGGAACCGGGCGCGAGCAACCCTTCGAGCTGCTTGCGATGCTCCGCCCGCAGGCTCCGCGTCGCGAACCGTGCATCGCCGGCAAGCTCGGGTACGCCGAGCGCGGCACAGAGGCCGATCCACTCCGATTCTCGCACCGCTGCGATCTGCAGCCACCCGTCCTGCGTCTCGTACAGGCGGTAACACGCGTCCAAGCCGTACAAGTCAACGTCGAGTCGGGGCCGCGGCACGGGTGCGCCGTCGACGAGCAGCGCGTCCGACGCGAACACCGCGCCACCGTCGAGCAACGACGTCCACACCTCCTGGCCTTCCCCGGTCACCCGCAGGTGATACAACGCGGTGAGCACACCGACGACCGAGAGCATCGCGTTGGCCGCGTCGCACATCCCGAAGCGGTAGTAGAGCGGCTGGTTGCCTTCCTCCGTCGCGCCGGCCTCGTATTCGAGCCCGGTCGCGGCCTGGTACAGCGGGTCCAGGCCGCCGAAATGCGAGAGCGGACCCTCGCGTCCGTAGGCGTACGTGTTGCAGTACACGATGTCGGGCTTGATCGCCTTGCACGTCGTCGTAGTCGATCCCGAGGCGCGTTCGCGACGCCCTTGGTCATGTTGTGGTGCACGATGTCGGCTCGCTCGATCAGCCGAGCCGCGATTTCCATTCCCTCGGGGGTCTTGACGTTGAGCGCGAGGTCACGCTTGCCACGCTGGCAACCGAAGAACGGCTTGCCGGCCATGCGCATGCCGTCGCCGGTGACGGGCTCGACCTTGATCACGTCGGCACCGAGGTCGCCGATGATCATGGGTCCGAACGGGCCCGCGAGGTACTGGCCGAAGTCGATGAGCCGGACGCCTTCGAGCGCGCGCATCAGCCGGCTCCTGTCACTGTGGCGAGCGCCTCGGCGGTGTAGCCGAGCTCGGTCCAGATCTCGTCGTTGTGCGCGCCGGCCGGTGGAAGAGGCCCCGTGATCGCGCCGGGTGTGCCGAGCAGGTTGATCGACACCCCGATCTGCGTCGTGGCACCGAGCTCGGGATCGTCGACGTCCGCGATCATCCCGTTCGCCGCGAGCTGCGGATGCGGATCCGAGAGCGCCTCCTCCATCGTGATGATGGGCTCGACGGCATAGTTGTTGGCCCGTAGCTCGGCGACCAGCGTGTCGCGGTCATGCTCTTTGTAGGCGTCGCGCTGGCGCTCCGCGAGGTCGGCTCGCCGCCGCGGGGGTCCAGTCCTGCATCTCGAGCGGAATGGGTGTGGGCGGCGCGCCGACGATCTCGTCGAGGCTCTTCAGCGGCGCGAGGCCACTCATCACCGACAAGTGGAGGTACTCGCGGTTCGCGCACTCGTAGATCATCTGCTGGTGAACCCCCGGCGGGTACGTCTTGCCCATGAGGTCGTGAAACGCGGCGTCGGCGTGCTCGACGTGCTGCCAGATCTGCGTCGTATAGAGGAACGCTCCCTGGAGCAGCGACGTGGAGACGTGCTGGCCGTGTCCCGTTGCTTCGCGCGCGACCAGCGCGGCGACGATCCCGGTCGGCACGAGGAACATCGCGCCCATGCTCGGCATCGGCATATGCAGGAAGATCGGGCCCATGCGCCAGCCCGGCTGCTCCCATTGCTGACCTGACGCCGCCTGTACCAGTGCGTCGTAACCGGGCCGGTCGGCGAGGCGGTGCCCCGGTGGGTAGCCGGGCACCGAGCAGTAGACCAGCCGCGGGTGCTGCGTGTGCAGCGTCTCGTACCCGACGCCGAGCCGCTCCATCACCCCGGGGCGGAAGCTCTCCACGAGCACGTCGGCGGTGCCGGCCAGCGCCGTGAACGCGTCGACGCCCACGTCCGACTTCAGGTCGACGGTCACCGACCGGCGACTGCGTCCCCAAACGTGCGTACCGCTGTAGTCGCGGAACGGGTCTCCGCCGGGCGGCTCGACCTTGATCACGTCGGCGCCCTGCTCGGCGAGCAGCAAAACGCCGAGCGGACCCGCGATGCCCCACGACAGGTCGAGGATCCGCACTCCGTCGAGCGCTCCTGCCATGCCGTGTTGCTCCGTTCGGGCCGTCGGTGGTGTATGCGATTGGTGGGACAGCGTCGCACATTGCCGACTCGGTGTCATTCGCCGCGCGCGTTTGACGCGACGAACACACGTTCGCTACTCTCACGATCGCTTCGTGAGCCGGCCTCGAAGACTCTCCTGCGATTGCGGTCTCAATCCTCGGAGGGAATCATGTCAGCCGATGAGCGGCGACGTCACGAGATGTATCTCAAGCTCGAAGCAGTGCTCGGTCCCACGACGCGGAGACGCTGATGGAACACCTTCCCCCCACCGGATGGGCCGACCTGGTCACGAACCAATCGCTCGACCTGCGCTTCGAGGCGCTCGACTTCCGCCTCGAGGCGCTGGAGCATCGCCTCCGGGCCGACATGCGTGACCAGGTGCAACGGATCGTGTTCTGGTTCGTACCCACGATGCTCACCGGAGTCGGGCTCGCGTTTGCCACCGCCCGCCTCGGCTGAGCGCGCATGGACGAACCCACCTTCACCATCAACGAGCTCAACACCGTGATCCGCGGCGCGCTGACCGACGCGTTCCCGCACGAGGTCTGGGTGCGCGGGGAAGTGCAACGCATCACCACCTCGCGCACGGGCCACACCTACTTCGAGCTCGTCGAGAAGGACAGCCGCCGCGAGCGGGTGGCGGCGCGCATCGACGTGGCGCTCTTCAAAGGCAACGCGCCGACGATCAACACCCGGCTCCGTGAGGTCCCCGGCGTGACGCTCGCGCCCGACATCGAGCTGCGCATCCGCGGCCGCATCGACTACTACCCGACGGGCGGCCGGCTCCAGCTGGTGATGACCGACATCGACCCGATCTTCACGGTAGGTGGCATGGCAGCCAACCGTGAACGGGTGCTGCGCGCGCTGGCCGCGGAAGACCTGCTCCAACGCAACGGCGGGCTTCCGCTTTCACCGGTCCCCCTTCGCGTCGGTCTCATCACGAGCAAGGGCAGCGCGGCGTACTACGACTTTGTGCACGAGCTGGAGCGCAGCGGTTTCGATTGGCGGGTCGTGCTGGCCGACGTGCGGGTGCAGGGCGGTGGCGCGCCGCGACGCGTCACCTGGGCGCTGCGCGCCTTTGCGTCGGTCGACGTCGACGTCGTGGTCGTCGTGCGTGGCGGCGGCGCGCGCAGTGACCTTGCCGCGTTCGACAGCGAGCCGGTGGCGCACGCGATCGCGCTGATGCCGATGCCCGTCTTCACCGGCATCGGCCACGAGATCGACCGCGCTGTCGCCGACGAGGTCGCGCACTCCTGTTTCAACACCCCGACGGCGTGCGCGCAAGCGCTCGTCGAGCAGGTCTGCACCTACCTCGACCGGATGACCGCGCTCTCCAACGACGTGGTCACGAGCGCGCAGCGGCGGCTGGCCACGGATCGCCGCACGGTCGTGGATGCGGGTCACCGGGTATCACGCACAGCTCGGTCCCGGTGTTCGCTCGCGTCCGCCGGCCTCGCCCGTGGCCTCCAGCGCGTGCGGCGCACGGCGCGCCGGCTGCGCTCGTGCGAGAGCGGGGTTTGCTGGAGCGGCGCCGCGGTCGAGCCGAGGAGATCGCGGGCCGCGGCGTGCGAGATGCCGACGCCAAGCTCCGGGGCCACGAGCAGACGCTCACGACAGCGGGGAATCGCCTGTCGCGCGACGCTGCTCGTCATCTCGAGGGCATCGAGGCCCGTCTCCGCCGCGCTCGATCCGGTACGCGTCCTCGAGCGCGGCTATTCGATCACCCGCACGAATGGCCGGGTGGTGAAGCGGGTCGGGGATCTCGTGCCCGATGCGCGTATCGTCACGGAGCTCGCCGACGGGCGGGCGACCAGCAGGGTCGAGACCGTCGAGCCCGCCGCGCCGGCGGCACCACCCGGTCAACCCGGCGGCGGGACCACGCAACGGCAACAGGGGGACGACGCATGAGTGCCGACGGTGCCGACGGCGACGAGATCGGCTACGCCGACGCGGTCGTGGAGCTCGAGGCGATCCTCGGCGAGCTCGAAGGTGATCAGCTCGACGTCGACGTGCTCGCCGAACGTGTGCGCCGCGCGAGCGAGCTGATCAAGGTCTGCCGCACGCGCATCGCCCGCGCGCAGACCGACGTCGACCGCATCGTCACCGACCTCGAGACGTTCGAGGAGGAGCTCGACGGCGGCGCGCCTCCCGCGTCCGAGGGCGAATCGGGCGCCGAGTTGTTCTGATCAGCCGGCGGGGTTGATTGCTGCGACGGAGGCCGCCAGCGCGTCTTCCCAGGCCCAATTCGTCTCGAGGTGGCGGTTGCCTTCGACCATCATGTCGTGCAGCCACCAGAAGTGGTACACGCCGCAGGACCCGAGCGTTGCGAAGATGCGGCCGACGTAGTTGTGCGGCTGCTTCACGCGCGACGGGTCCGCGCCGGGCACCGACATGCCGAGACGGCTGAAGATCACGGCAAGGTCGCTCTCGATCGCGACCTCAGCCGCGTCGTGCTTCACGAGGTCGCCGTCGATGAAGATGAAGCCGATGATCTGAGCGATCCCGCTGGCGACCAGCGCGATCACGAGCCAGATCACCGGGTCGCGGAATTCCGTGGTGAGTCTTCGCAGCACCTCGAGTTGTGCCGCGATGCGGGAGAAGTTCGGCCGCAACTCGTCGGCGACGCCTTGCGTGCTCGCCCGTTCCCACGCCAGAGCTGTCGTCGCGTCGAGCAGCTCGAGTCGCCGGCGATTGTGGTCGCGGCTCCGGCGCATGAGTTGGTAGAACAGGTACAAGCCCCAGATGCCGCACGTGAGGACGGCAAGCAAGATGTCGACGCCGGGACCGGAGAAGTAGTAATCGCTCTCCGCACGCGTCGCGTAGGCGTTGCGCACACGTTCGGCCGGCGAAGGCGTGGGCTGTGGCGGAGGCTGCGCACCGCCCGGCGGCGGTGTGGGCGGTCGCGGTGGCGGCGTCGTCGACATGGCCGGGGACCCTAGCGTTCAGAAACCGAGGAAGCTCCCGCCGTCCACCACCAGCGTCCGACCGGTGACCTGCGACGCCGAGCGACGGCTCGACGCACGACCGCGACGAAACCGCGACGAGGAGCAGCGATTGCGGTGCGCCGGCGAATTTCTGAGGAATCTTGTCGAACGGCTCATCGTTTCGGGCCGATCGGTCGATTATCTCAGGAAAGCCATCAACGCACAGCGGCCAAGCAAAAGGCTGCCAATCAACAGGGGAAGCACTCGAGTGCCGCTCGTTCTGGGTGTCCACTCGTCGATCGACGCCACGATCGTGCAGGTCCGTGACGCCGATGACGGGTACATCGTCGGGTCCGGCCGCGTACCGCACCCGGTCGCAAAGCCGTCACGAATTGAGCAACTGCCTGCCGATTGGTGGGAGGCGCTCGTGGCCGCACGGCGCGAGGCCGGCGCAAGCGCGGTCGGCGCAGTGGCCGTCGTCGCACAATCGCACGGCCTGGTGGCGCTCGATGCCAACGGCGCCGTCATTCGCGCGCCGCGTCTCGGGCCCGATCCCGATGCGGCCGCGGACGCCGACTGGCTCATCAGCAAGGCCGGCGGACCCGAAGCATGGGCGAAAGCGTGCGGCACCGTGCCCAATGCCGCACTCGCGATCGCAAAGTTGTCGTGGCTCCATCGGGTCAAGCCCGACGCGTTCAATCGGATCGCCCATCTTCTGTGCCCACACGACTGGATGACATCGCGACTCGCACGCCGCTATGTGACCGACCGCGGCGATGCGTCGACGACCGGGTACTGGTCGCCGCGCGAAGAATGCTGGCAACTCGATCTCCTGGCATTGGTCGAGGACGCCGATTGGGCGCCTCGACTTCCGCGTGTGCTCGGTGCCGGTGAGCCCGCGGCGGCCCGCGACGGTGTCATCGTGGCGCCGGGTACCGGTGAGCTCATGGCGGCCGCGCTCGCGTTCGGCGCGGAGCGCGGCGAGGTCATCATCGACGTCGGCACCACGGGCCGCGTCTTCACCGTGAGCGAGCAGCCGTCAGCGGATGCGAGCGGCAACGTGGCCGGCTGCGCAGATGCTGCCGGCGGCTATCTCCCGGTTGTCTCGACCGGCGCCGCGGCCGCCGTGACCGACGCCGTGGCACGGCTCCTCGGCATCGACCCGGCCCGCCTCGACCGGCTCGCACTCGACGCGCCGCCCGGCGCTGCCGGGGTCGTGCTCGATCCCGCCGGTGGGTCGAGCCGAGACGACGCCGACGCCATCGGATCGTTCGTCGGCCTGCATACAGGCGTCACGCCCGAGCACATCGCCCGCGCGGCCGTGGAAAGCATCGCGCGCCGCGTGCTCGAAGGTATCGAGCAGCTCCGGTCGGCGGGCGTCACGATCTCGGACGAGCGCATCACGCTCATGGGACGTGGCGCACGCGCGCTTGCGCTGCAGCGCGTGATTGCCGACCTTGCGCAAGTGCCGGTACGAGTGATGGGCCCGCAACAAGCGGTGATCGGCGCATGCGTGCAGGCGGCCGCGATGGTGCACGGTGTGCCGGCGGGAGAGGTCGCCCACGCCTGGGGATTGTCGGACGGCCGCGCACTCGTGGCGGACGCCCAAGACCCCGAACAGGCCGAGGATGACTTGACGGAGTTACAGGAAACCGCCTGAAGGCGCGGCACTGATGCCCCGGTACCGGGTTGCCGCCTGACTATTCGAACGGATCGAGATCGATCCGCAGGGTGAGAAGGTCGGTGCCGACCGTGCGGACCGTCCACGCGTTGAGCGCGCGCGTCGGATGACCCCGCGAAAGAACGCGCTGACGGGCACGCGTGTCGTCCTCGTCGAGAAGGTGCGCGGTTCCCGTGCGCCAGACCAACCGCCAACCACTCCGCACCTTCACCCGCACCCGCGGGTTGGCCTCGAGGTTCCGCACGTACGCGGCGTGCCGTCCGTGTTCGGTAACGATCCAGAACGTGTCGCTCTCGAGCCCTTCGCCGACCGGATTACGACGCGGCTTTCCCGAGACGCGGCCGATCGTCTCGATCAACGCGAAACCGGGCGGAGCGAGGCCGAGCGCGAACAGGAACCGGGTCGGTGGGTTCAGGACATACCGCTGGAACGCCCGCACCGCTTGCCGCTTGCGCACGGTCAGCTCCCGGCGGTCTCGCGCTCGCGGCGCTTGCGGTGCCAGTGGAGGCCGCCTTCGATCGCGGTGAGGATCGTGTCGTTGTCGCGGGAGATCTTGTGGTGCACGTAGCGCTCGAGGCCGAGCCGGCGCATCCACGGGTTGAACGTCTCGTACGTCTCCTGGAAGTGGATGCGCGTGCGTCCGTCACCGAGATCTTCGAGGCGAGTGCGACCTGTCGCGCGCGACCACAGTGGTTTGCCGACCGCGTCGTAGCGCCACGACACCGGCCGTTGCACTTCGGTGAGCCATTCCCACGACTGGCCGACGCCGCCCGAGCCCAGGATGCGGGGCACGGGGAACGTGCAGTGCCGCACCAGGCCGTTCCCCACGTCGTCGCCCGGCACGAGGATGTCGATGCGGCCGATCTTCGGCTGCGGACGGTCGGCACCGCGGTACCAGAACATCTCCCACAATTCGGCGGGCGGCGCGTCCACGACGACGGAATAGGAGTGTTGTTGCACGCGCCGGAGTCTACGGACCGCGGTTGCGAGCGGCCCCAAAGGCGAGTCGGGGTGGGGCCGATAGATTCGCGGTCCATGCCGCCGCCCGAGAGCGCCGCGCCGGATCGTCCGCCCGACGAGCCGATGCTCGTCGCCGACTCGATGCTCGACCTCGTCGGCAACACACCGGTCGTCCGCCTGCGCCGGGTCGGGCGCGATCTCGCGTGCGACCTGCTGGCCAAGATCGAGCTGACCAATCCGGGTGGCAGCGTCAAGGATCGCCCCGCGATCGCGATGGTCGATGCGGCGGAGCGCGCCGGACTGTTGACGCGCGGCGTAAGCACGATCATCGAGCCGACGTCGGGTAACACCGGCGTGGGCCTCGCGATCGTCGCGGCGCAGCGCGGCTATCGCTGCATCTTCGTGATGTCCGACAAGATGAGCGACGAGAAGGTCGCGTTGCTGCGCGCGTACGGCGCCGAGGTGGTGGTGTGCCCGACGGCCGTCGCGCCCGAGCATCCCGACTCGTACTATTCGACCGCGGAACGGCTCGTGCGCGAGACGCCCGACTCGTTCCGTCCGGATCAATACTCCAACCTCGCGAACCCGGCGGAGCACGAGCGATCGACCGGTCCCGAGATCTGGGACCAGACCCGCGGTCGGATCACCCACTTCGTCGCCGGCATCGGCACCGGCGGCACGATCACCGGGGTCGGCCGCGCGGCTCAAGGCGCGCAATCCCCGGGTGCAGATCATCGGCGCCGATCCCGAAGGCTCGGTGTACTCGGGCGGCATCGGCCGTCCGTATCTCGTCGAAGGCGTGGGCGAGGACTTCTGGCCCGAGGCGTACGACCCCACCATCGTCGATCGCACCCTGCGCGTCAGCGACGCCGACTCGTTTCTCACCGCTCGCCGCGTCACGCCGCGAGGAGGGGCTGCTCATCGGCGGGTCGGGCGGCACCGCGGTCTACGCCGCGCTCGAAGTCGGCCGCGAGCTCGGCGCCGGCGACGTCGTGGTTGTGCTCATTCCCGACTCGGGCCGCGGGTACTTGTCGAAGGTCTTCAACGACCAGTGGATGACCGACTTCGGCTTCCTGCATGCCGATGGGCCGACCGCGGGCGACGTGCTCGCGGAGAAGGACGGCTCGATCCCCGATCTCGTGCTCATCCGACCCGAAGAGCCGGCGCGGCGCGCGATCGGGATGATGCGCGACCTCGGCGTCTCCCAGCTGATCGTCAGCGTGACCACCGAGCTGCCGCTGGCCGCGAAGGAGGTGAGCGGGTCGGTCGACGAGCTCGGCCTCATGAACCACGCGTTCCGCGACCCGACCGTCCTCGACCAGCCGGTCGGCGACATCATGGGGCCGCGCATGCCGATGGTCGGCATCGGCGAGCCCGTGCCGCACGTCGTCGCGTGCCTCGATCGCGGCCCGTCCGTGCTCGTGCTCGACGGGGGTCATCCGATCGGCGTGCTGTCACGCGCCGACGTGCTGGCGTTTCTCGCGTCCCGGTCGCCGGGATGAGCGAGACGCAGGGGTTCGAGACCCGGGCGATCCATACCGGCCAGGAGCCCGACGTCTCGACCGGCGCCGTCGTCCTGCCGATCTCACTCAGCTCGACGTTCGTGCAGTCCGAGGTCGGCGTGCACCAGGGCTACGAGTACGCGCGCAGCGCGAACCCCACACGCGCGGCGCTCGAAGCGTGCCTCGCGTCGCTCGAAGGCGCGAAGCACGGCCTCGCGTTCGCGAGCGGCATGGCCGCGGAAGACGCCGTGTTCCGGCTGCTCGCGCCGGAAAGCGCGTCGTGTTGCCCGACGACGCGTACGGCGGCACGTTCCGTCTGGTGGCGAAGATCTACGGACCGGCAGGCACGCCCTGGACCGCCGCGGATCTCACCTCGCTCGACGCACTCGGCGCGGCGTGGCGCGACGACACGCGGCTGGTGTGGATCGAGACGCCGACGAATCCGATGCTCACGATCGTCGACATCGCGGCGATCGTCGAGCTGGCCCACGCGCGGGGCGCGAAGGTCGTTGTCGACAACACGTTCGCCACGCCGTACCTGCAGCAGCCGCTGGAGCTCGGCGCCGACGTCGTGGTGCACTCCACGACGAAGTATCTCGGCGGCCACTCCGACGTCGTCGGTGGGTTCGTTGCTTGTCGCGATGACGAGCTCGCCGAGGAGCTCGCGTTCGTACAGAACGCCGCGGGCGCGGTGCCGAGCCCGTTCGACTGCTGGCTCGTGTTGCGAGGGCTCAAGACCCTGGCGGTGCGCATGGACCGTCATTGCGACAACGCCCGCGCGATTGCCGCGCTGCTCGCCGAGCACCCGGCCGTCTCGCGCGTGCTGTATCCCGGGCTGCCCGATCACGCCGGGTACGACGTCGCCCGGCGGCAGATGAGCGACTTCGGCGGCGTGGTGTCGTTTCTCGCCGTGGGCGGCGAGGAGGCTGCGCTCGCGATCGTGGCGGCCACGAAGGTGTTCACCCTGGCCGAGTCGCTCGGCGCGGTCGAGTCGCTCATCGAGCATCCGGCGCGCATGACGCACGCCTCGGTCGTCGATTCACCGCTCGCCGTCGACCCGGCGCTCGTGCGCCTGTCGGTCGGGTTGGAAACCACCGCCGACCTGGTCGACGACCTGCGCGCCGCGCTCGACGCTGCGGTGTAAATCCTGAGGCTTGCCCGGCGCGCAACCGGTACGTTGGGGGTTCTCATTCAGAGGACCCGAGGGACCTGGCCCCACGACGGTCCGGCAACCGGCCCAATGGCACGGTGCCAACGCCAGGATCGATGAGGAGCCATGGACGATCCCGCAATCCGTCACGCCCGACGAAGCGAACGCGCCGCGATCGACCTCGCGGCGTGCGCCGGCTGGGCCGCCGGGCACGGATTACACCTCGTGCTCGAGCACCACCTGGGCAGCCGCTTCACGTTCTTCGACGCGCACTTTCCACCGGCCACCATCGACGCTCGCAACGACGATGCGCTGGCGATCGCGATTGCCGATCCCACCGCGCTGCTCGTCACGGCCGGGGGCTACTACTGGGGCACTCCGATCACCGGCCACCCTGACTGGCCGACGTTCGCAGCACTGCCGAGGGCGTGGGCGGTGCTGGGCGTGAGCGCGCTGTCAGGCGCCTATTACGGCGTCCACGTCCACGGCGCGCACGCCGAGCGATTCGTCGGCGGCGTGCGCGAAGAGACCACCGCCGTCGAAGCGACGATCGAGCTCACCGACGGCACCCTCGTAACTGCCGTCCGCACCACCATCGGCGTGCGCCTCGAGCACGGAGACAAGACCGTGTTGTGCCGCGACCTCGGCGAGGCGCTCACAGCCATCGAGCGACCGGTCGCACGGGTCGACGCCTCGGGCTACGAGACTTCGACGCTTGCCGCACTCATAGAGCAGGCCGCCGTCCTGCCCGATGACTCGCTCGTGCTCAACAACGAGGTTTGGCATCGCACTCCGGCACTGAGACCGGACACACCGAGCGACCAGGCCGGTCACCTCGCGTAGCAAAGTGCATCCATCTCCCGACGCCGCGCTCAGCCACCGTTTGTTCAAAGTGGCCCTATAGGGCGCGCTCACGCACAAACGCTGCAATCACAGCGCCGGGTTGCCCGGTTGACGGCGGCGCGGTGGCGCCGCAAAATCACGCCCGGCAGACAGCAACGGGAGGATCCAATGGCCGGCTTTCTTCAGATCATCGAGTTCCAGACGTCTCGGCACGACGAGGTGGAGACGCTCCTTCAGGAGTTTCGTTCCAGTACCGCCGACAAGCGCACGTCGGTTCGCGGCTACGAGTGCTCCGACCGTGATCAGCCCAACACGTATGTCACGATCGTCGAGTTCCCGTCGTACGAAGCCGCGATGCAGAACTCGCAGCTCCCCGAGACGGCCCAGTTCGCCGAGCAGATGGGCAAGCTGTGCGACGGCCCGCCCGCCTTCCGCAACCTCGACCTCATCCAAAGTCTCGAGGGCTGACTCGTAGCGCCGCACAACCCCAGCGTTTGTGCAATCAGGGCCCCTATAGGGGGCCCGATTGCACAAACGGTCGGTGAGGCGTCAGCCGCGTTGTGACTCGAGTTGGCGGTTCTTGAACTTCGCCTTGACGTAGTCGCGGTTCATGAGCGCGATGAAGTCGATCGAGATGTCCTTGGGGCACGCGGCCTCGCACTCGCCGTGCAGGGTGCACGACCCGAAGAAGCGTTCCATCTCGTCGACCATGTTGGTCACGCGCTCCCAGCGCTCGGGCTGGCCCTGGGGCAACAGGTTGAGGTGCATGACCTTTGCCGCTGTGAACAGCTGCGCGGCGCTGTTGGGACAGGCGGCGACACACGCGCCGCACTGAATGCACGCGGCGGCGTCCATGGCGGAGTCCGCGACCGGTTTGGGTATCAAGATGAGGTTCGCGTCGGGCGCCGAGCCGGTGGGCGCGCTGATGTAGCCGCCGGCGGCGACGATCCGGTCGAGCGCACTGCGATCGACGGACAAGTCCTTGATCAGGGGGAACGCGCCCGCTCGCCACGGCTCGACCACGATCTTGTCGCCGTCGCGGAACTTGCGCAGGAACAGCTGGCACGTGGCCGTGCCGCGTTCGGGACCGTGCGCGCGGCCGTTGATCATCATCGAGCATGATCCGCAGATGCCTTCGCGGCAGTCGTGGTCGAACGCGATCGGCTCCTTGCCTTCCACGAGGAGGCGCTCGTTGAGCACGTCGAACATCTCGAGGAATGACATGTCGGGCTCCACCGCGGGCATGTCGTAGGTCTCGAAACGGCCCTCGGTCGAAGGGCCCGCCTGGCGCCAGACCCGCAGTTGCAGGTGCATCTACTTGTAGCTCCTTTGCGCGAGCTTCACGTTCTCGAACTCGAGGCGCTCCTTGTGGAGCGCCGGCTCGGCGCCGACGCCGTTGAACTCCCACGCGGCGACATACGAGAAGTGCTCGTCGTCGCGCAGCGCCTCGCCCTCGTCGGTCTGGTGCTCGGTGCGGAAGTGACCGCCGCACGACTCCTTGCGGTGCAGAGCGTCGCGACACATCAGCTCGGAGAACTCGAGAAAGTCGGAGACCCGCCCGGCGCGCTCCAGGGACTGGTTCATCGACTCGTCGTCACCCAGCACGCGCACGTCGTTGTGAAACTCCTCGCGCAGCGGCGGGATCTCGGCCAGCGCCTTGCTCAACGTCTCGGCGCTGCGCTCCATCCCGCAGTTGTCCCACAGGATCTTGCCGAGCTCGCGGTGGAACCAGTCGACCGATCGGCTGCCGTTCACCGAGAGCAGTTGGTGTACCTGCGCGTCGACGGCGCGCTCGGTGTCGGCGAACACCTGGTCGTTCGTGGGGACGGGTTGCGTGCCGAGCAGGCCCGCGAGGTAGTCGCCGATCGTATAGGGGAGCACGAAGTATCCGTCGGCGAGGCCTTGCATGAGCACGCTCGCGCCGAGCCGGTTGGCACCGTGGTCGGAGAAGTTGGCCTCGCCGAGCACGTAGAGACCGGGCACGTTGCTCATGAGGTTGTAGTCGACCCAGAGCCCGCCCATCGTGTAGTGGACGGCCGGATAGATCCGCATCGGCATCTCGTACGGGTCTTCGCCCGTGATTCGTTCGTACATCTGGAAGAGGTTGCCGTACCGCTCCTCGATCGCGTCGCGGCCGAGCCGCGCGATCGGTTCGGAGAAGTCGAGGTACACGCCGTTCTTCAACGGGCCCACGCCGCGCTCGGCGTCGACCTCGCGCTTCGCGGCCCGCGACGCGACGTCACGCGGCACGAGGTTGCCGAACGCGGGGTAGCGGCGCTCGAGGAAGTAGTCGCGGTCGTCGGGCGGGATCTGCGCCGCCGGCCGCTCGTCGCCGAAGTTCTTGGGCACCCAGATGCGCCCGTCGTTTCGCAACGACTCGCTCATCAGCGTGAGCTTCGACTGGAACTCGTCGCTGGCGGGGATGCACGTGGGGTGGATCTGGGTGAAGCACGGGTTCGCGAACAGCGCACCTCGGCGGTGCGCCCGCCACGCGCCGGTGACGTTGCAGTTCATCGCGTTGGTCGACAGGAAGAACACGTTGCCGTACCCGCCGGTCGCGAGCACGACCGCGTGACCCGAGAGCGAGAACACGCCACCGCGCAGCAGGTCGCGGCACACGATGCCGACGGCGCGACCGTCCTTCAGCACCAGGTCGAGCATCTCGACCCGGTTGAGCACCTTCACCGTGCCGAGCTGCACCTGGCGTTCGAGCGCCTGATACGCGCCGAGCAGGAGCTGCTGGCCGGTCTGGCCCCGGGCGTAGAACGTGCGCGACACCTGCGCGCCGCCGAACGAGCGGTTGTCGAGGAGGCCGCCGTACTCACGTGCGAACGGCACGCCTTGCGCGGTGCACTGGTCGATGATGTCGGCGCTCACCTCCGCGAGGCGGTAGACGTTGGCCTCCCGTGACCGGTAGTCGCCGCCCTTCACCGTGTCGTAGAAGAGCCGGTAGACGGAGTCGCCGTCGTTCTTGTAGTTCTTCGACGCGTTGATGCCTCCCTGCGCGGCGATGCTGTGCGCACGGCGCGGCGAGTCGTGGAACGTCACCAGCGTGACCTCGTAACCGAGCTCGCCGAGCGTTGCCGCGGCCGACGCGCCCGCGAGGCCACTGCCCACGACGAGCACGTGGAACTTCCGCTTGTTGTGCGGCGCGACGAGCTTCATCTCGAAGCGATGGGTGTCCCACTTCTCCTCGATGGGCCCAACGGGGACCCGGGCGTCGAGTGAACCGATCATGGTGTCACCTTCAATGGATCACGCCGGCTTGCACCATGACGGGAAAGCTGACGTTGCCGATGGCGATGATGACGGCGAAGCCCGTCGCGAAATAGCGCCGCCACGCGTTGAACCGCGGGTTGGTCAAACCGAGGCTCTGGAACATGCTCCACGCGCCGTGATAGATGTGCAGCGCGAGCGCGAGGTTGGCGACGATGTACACGGCCGCGACGACCGGGCGCTGCATGCTGTGCAGCATGTTCTGGTACGGGTCGCCGCGATGGAACTTCGCGCCGCCCCCGCCCCATGTGAGGTCGGTGAGGTGGAAGACGATGAACAAGCCGACGATGACGCCCGTCCACCGCATCGTGCGTGACGCGTAGTTGGCCGCCACGTAGTCGCGCGGCGCCTGGTACTTCACGGGGCGCGCCCGCTGGTTCATCCGCGTCAAGGAGTAGGCGGACGTGATGTGCAGCACGAAGGCCGCGATGAGCGTGGTGCGCATGAGCCACAGCACGACCGTGCGCGGCGCCGCCGGCTCGCCGAGCGTGCGCAGCCACTCGCCGTAGCGGTTGATCTCCTCCGGCCCGAGATAGACCTTGAGGTTGCCGATCATGTGCGCGAGCACGTAGCCGAGCAGGATGATGCCGCTGACGGCCATCACCCACTTCTTGCCGACGCCCGACCCGTAGAACTCGACGATCCATGGACGCTTCCGGGGCGGCGTTGCGATCGGCGCGCCGGTGTCCTTCTCGAGGATCGACGCGGCGTCGGCGCCGGCTCGCTGATCCTCGGTGGTGAGTTCCGGCATGGCGGTGGCGGCCTCCCTGACCCACGGCGTCGGCCCTGTTCGCGGTCATCCTGCTGGATCCCGAAGCTAGCCGGGTGTCTTCGCGCCCGGCTAAACGGGAGCGGTGCCTTCTTGTACCTCGAAGAGGCGGGACGGATAGCGGTTGACGACGGTGCCGGTGTCGAAGTGCTCGAAGGTGACGATCACCTCTTTGGCACCCCGTGCGTCGACACTCCCGACGTACGCGAGACCGTCGGCCGGCACGTGGCCGCGAAAGCGCCGGCGCCGTCCGTCGAGCAGCACTTCGATCTCCGCGGCCGGGAGTTGCGCGCGCAGCTCGCTCACGACGTGGACCGCGCCGGTGCGCGGATCGAGCATCGGCAGAACGGGGCGGCACGCGTCGCGCAGCGCGTCGTAGCCGCGTTTCGGCACGCGCAGGTGGTCGAGCACCGACCACGTCACCGACGGGTGGCCGTCGGCGAAGCAGAAGTGACAGAACCCGCCGGCGGGCGAGTACTTGAGCCGGCGGAGGTCTTCCACCTGGAGCTGGATCAGCGCGGCCTGGTACTCCTGGGTCGCGTCGCGCCACTCGTCGAACGTCGCGTAGTCGGACGGCGGCGCATGCTGATCGAAGATCCGCTTCTGGCACGCGTGATGCTCGAACATCTCGTCCCAGTCGAGGCCGGGCCAGCGCTCGGGGTGCATGAACCCGGCGGTGGCCGGCACGGCCTGCGCGCCGAACTCGGTGACGAACCGGGCGAGGCGCGGCATCGCCCGAAGCGCCGGCGCGAGCCCGTCGAGCTCGCCGTGGTACCAACCAAAGTAGAAGTGCGCGTCGGTACCGACGCTGCCGACGCCTGGGAGCACTCCCGAGTGCGGGTCGACGGGACGGGTGGGATCGGCTTTGCGAAGCGCGTGGCTGATGGAACGGTCGAGCACGTCCTTGTTCCAGCTCGGGAGAAACATCGACACCGCGGCCCGGGCGAGCTTCGCGGGCGCGAGCGGTTCGCCCGGCTGCATGTCGAGGGCGAGCGGCTCGTTGTGCGCGCACCACAGCGCAATGCTCGGGTGGTGGCCCAGCTCGTCGACCATGGCTCGCGCCTGGCTCACGGCGCTCTTGCGAATGCCGCGCGCGTAGCCCCACTGGAGTGGAAAGTCCTGCCAGAGCAAGAGTCCCGCCTCGTCGGCCGCGTCGTACAGCTCCGGCCGGGTCACGTGCGCGTGGATCCGCAGGAGATCGAGGTTCGCGTCGATGGCGAGCTGCACATCGCGCCGAAGCTCGTCAGGGGTCGCTTCCGCGAGCTGCATCTTCGTCGGGCCTTGATTGGAGCCCATCACGAAGAGTCGTTCGCCGTTGACGCGCAACTGCCACTGGTGCATCCGTACTTCGCGGAACGCGGTGCGTGCGGCGCGCCGGTCACACGTCTCGCCATCGAGATCCACGGTCACCTCGACGTCGCACAGCGGCTGGTCGCCCAGCCGGCGCGGCCACCAGCGGGGCGGGTAGTCGACGTCGACGATCCACGTGAGGTGGTTGTCGCCTGTCGCCAGTGTGACCTCACGTTCCGCTTCTGTGAGGACCGTGTCGCCAGGCGCCGGCCCGGTGACCGTGGCAACCAGACGCGCGGCCCGGGGTGCATCGACGGCCGCGCCGGCATCGAGCGTGACGTCGAGTCGCAGCCGCCCGTGCTCCGCCGTCGCCTCGGTGCACAGCACGCGCAGCTGTGTGATGCGCACCGGTCCGGTCTCGATGCACGCGCACCGGGCGCCAGATGCCACCCGGGTTCCAGGCCGGATCGAGGTTGTCCCAATGCGAGAACACGCCGGTGATGATGCGCTTGGCCGTACGGTCGTCCTGGCGGGGACAGCCGACTTCAATCGCCAGGGTGTGCTCGTCCCGGGCTGCCATGTCGGGCGTGATCTCGAACGTGTGGGGCGCGAAGTATCCTTCGGTCACACCGAGATACTCCGCATCGAGCCACACGTCGGCGTAGTAGAAGACGCCATCGAGCACGAGAAACCGCCGGCGGGTCGCGGCGTCCGACGTTCGGAGCGGCTCGAGACCGAACTCGCGGCGGTAGAGCACGGGCCCATCGGTGGCCGCGAGCTCGGGTGTGGATCGCCAGTGACCGGGCACGATGAGCGTCGTCCAGTCGCGGTCGTCAAAATTGAGATCGGCGAAACGCTGGTGCAGATCACCGTCGGCGACGTGCGCGCGCCACGCACCCGAGAGATCGAGTAAATCCGTCAAACCACTGGACAGTCCCGCGGCACGGGCCACAGCGTAATCACGACGCGGGCGCCGAGATCACGCTCGCTCCCCGCTGGTAGCCTCCGCGCCATGGTGCATCCCGCGACCTTGGGTGAGCTGCGTGCCTCGGGCTGGATCTCGCGTCCGGTGAAGGACGAGATCCGAGCCAACGCGATGGCGCGGGTCGCCGAGGGCCGCCCGATGGTCGACGGCGTGGTGGGTTTCGACGACACCGTGCTGCCCCAGCTCGAGAACGCACTGCTTGCGGGCCACGACGTGATCTTTCTCGGTGAGCGCGGCCAGGCGAAGACGCGCATCATCCGCTCCCTCACCGAGCTGCTCGACGAATACGCACCGGTAGTTGCCGGCAGTGAGATCAACGACGATCCGTACGACCCGATCTCACAGCATGCGCGCCTGCTCGTCGCCGACCGCGGCGACGAGACGCCACTCGAATGGGTGCACCGCGATCGGCGGTTCGGCGAGAAGCTCGCCACGCCCGACACGTCGATCGCGGATCTCATCGGTGAGGTCGATCCGATCAGAGTGGCCGAGGGCCGGTACCTGTCCGACGAGCTCACCATCCATTACGGCCTCGTGCCGCGCACCAACCGCGGGATCTTCGCGATCAACGAGCTGCCCGACCTCGCGGAGCGCATCCAGGTCGGCCTGCTCAACGTGCTCGAGGAGCGCGACGTGCAGATCCGCGGGTACAAGATCCGCCTCCCACTCGACCTGATGCTCGTGGCATCGGCCAATCCCGAGGATTACACGAATCGGGGCCGCATCATCACGCCGTTGAAGGACCGGTTCGGTGCCCAGATCCGAACGCACTACCCGCTCGACGTCGAGACGGAGATGACCGTCGTCACGCAGGAGGCCCGCCCGTTCACCGGCGACCTGGCGGTGCAGGTGCCCGAGTTCATGAGCGAAGTCGTGTCGGAGATGAGCCAGCAGGCCCGCCGCTCGCCGCACGTCAACCAGCGCTCCGGCGTCTCGGTGCGCCTGTCGATCGCCAACCACGAGACGCTTGTCGCCAACGCCGCCCGGCGCGCGCTGCGCAACGGCGAGCACGAGGTGGTGCCGCGGATCAGCGACCTCGAGTCGCTCGTCTCGTCCACGGCCGGCAAGGTCGAGTTCGAGACGCTCGACGACGGGCGCGAGGAGCAGGTGCTCGAACGCATCATGAAAGCGTCGGTGCTCGAGGTGTTCCGCGCCCGCACCCGTCCCGAGCGGCTCGCACCGTTGGTGGCGGCGTTCGACGAGGGTCTGATCGTGCACGCGGGCGACGACGTGCCTGCAGCGGAGTACGCCAACCTGTTGCCTTCCACGCCCGGTCTCGCCGACGCGCTCGGCGACCTCGGAGTGGGGGAGACCCCGGCGAACGTCGCGTCGGCGGTCGAGTTCGTGCTCGAAGGCCTGCACTTGTCGAAGCGCCTCAACAAGGACGCCATCGGCGGCAAGGCCACGTACCGCGCCCGCGGCTGACGGCTCGGGCTACGCGGGCGGCGTGCCCGCCAGCGGTTTGTCGAGCGCGCACCCGTCGAACGCGTAGCCGTTGACGCGGTCGACGGCGTCTTTGATCTTCTTGTTGTCCCTGACTGACGGGTCGGCGCCCACGCGTTCGAGGGCGCGCAGGAACGTCACCGTGTCGGCCTTGATCTTGGCCGGTGCCGTGTCGACGAGCTTGCGCACCAGACGGATCTGCTCGTCGAGCTTGGCGCCCTTCTCCAACCGGTCCTCGAAGTGCACGGCTGCGTCACAGAAGCGCTTCGGCGCCTTCACCTTCTGCCGGTTCTCCTGGCACCCGCCCACAGCGGCAACGCCGACAGCGACGGCGACCACCAGCCCGACCACCCGACCTTTCCAACCCATGCCCTCGATTGTCGCCCGCCCACCCCCGTCATCAAGAGTCGGCCCACCCCCCGTTTGTGCGATCGGGCCCCCTATAGGGGCCCTGATCGCACAAACGTTGGAGTTGTGCGGCCGGTAGCCTGCGCGTGTGACGCGTGGCTTCCGGTACTCGAAATGGGACGGCACCCAGACCGGCTTCGACCTCGATGCCGACGCGCTGCTGTCGGAGATGTCCGACGACCTCATCTACCACAACGACGTCAACGCGGCCCTGCGCCGCATGCTCCAGCAGGGTCTGCGCGACCGCAACGGCGAAGAGCTCATGGGGTTGCGCGAGATGCTCCAACGACTCAAGGAGCGGCGGCGCCAGGAGCTCGAGTCGCGCGACCTCGGTGGTGTGTACGACGACATCGCGCAACGGCTCGACGACGTCGTCGATCGTGAGCGCGAGGGAATCGAGCGCCGCGTCGACGAGGCGCAGCAGTCGGGGGACCGCCGGCGCCAGGAGATCGTGGAGGACCTCGCCACCGAGCGCCGCCGCCAGCTCGACGAGCTGCTGCCCGACCTGGCGAGCAGGGTGCAGGCGCTCCAGGAGTACGACTTCATGGATGACGGCGCGCGGCAGCAGTTCGAGGAGCTGATGAACGAGCTGCGCGAGCAGCTCATGCAGAGCTACTTCAATCAGCTCTCCGAAGGCATGCAGAACCTCACGCCCGAGCGCATGCAACGCATGAAGGACATGCTCGCCGAGCTCAACCAGATGCTCGAGCAGCGCGAGCGCGGCGAGGAACCCGATTTCGCGGGGTTCATGGAGCGCTACGGCGACTTCTTCCCCGGCAACCCGCAAACGCTCGACGAGTTGCTGGAGCAGATGGCGCAGTCGATGGCGCAGATGCAGCAGCTGCTCAACTCGATGACGCCCGAGCAGCGCGCGCAGCTCCAGGCACTCGCCGAGTCGCTGATGGAAGACATCGACCTCAACTGGCAGGTGCAACAGCTCGCGGGCAACCTGCAGCGCGCCTTTCCCGACATGCCGTGGCAGCGGAGCATGAGCTTCGACGGCGACAACCCGCTGTCGATGGGCCAGATGCCCGGCCTGCTCGACACGCTCGGCGACCTCGACGACCTCGAGAACCTGCTGCGCTCCGCGACGCAGCCCGGTCAGCTCGCAGAGGTCGACGTCGACCGGGCACGCGACCTGCTCGGCGACGACGCGGCCCGTTCCCTCGAACGGCTCGCGGATCTGGCGCGCATCCTCGAAGAGGCGGGTCTGATCGAGCAGCGCGAAGGCCGCTACGAGCTCACGCCGCGCGCCATGCGCGCCATCGGCCAGAAGGCGCTCGGCGACCTCTTCCGCAAGCTGCTCAAGGACCGCGCCGGGCGGCACGAGGCGCAAGACTCCGGGGCCGGCAACGAGCGCACCTACGAGCACAAGCCGTACGAGTTCGGCGACCCGTTCCACCTCAATGTCGAGCAGACGATCCGCAACGCGCTGCAACGCCAAGGGACGGGCACACCGGTGCGCGTCGCACCCGAAGACTTCGAAGTCGAGCGCACCGAGGTGATTACGCGCACGGCGACGGTGCTGCTGCTCGACGTGTCACTGTCGATGCCGATGCGCGACAACTTCCTCGCGGCGAAGAAGGTCGCGATGGCACTGCACTCGCTCATCACGAGCCAGTTTCCGCGCGACTACTTCGGGCTCGTGAGCTTCGGACGGGTGGCGCGCGAGGTGAAGCCGGAGCACCTGCCCGAGATGTCGTGGGACTTCGAGTGGGGCACCAACATGCAGCACGCGATGCTGCTGGCGCGGCGGCTCCTGTCACGCCAGAGCGGCACGAAGCAGATCATCATGATCACCGACGGCGAGCCGACCGCCCACATCGAGGGTGGCGAGGCCTACTTCCAGTACCCGCCGTCACCGATCACGATCGAAGAGACGCTCAAGGAAGTGATGCGGTGCACGCGTGACGACATTCGCATCAACACGTTCATGCTCGACGAGAGCTACTACCTGCGTGAGTTCGTCGAGCGGATGATGAAGATGAACCGCGGGCGCGCGTTCTTCACGACCCCCGACACGCTCGGCGACTACGTGCTCGTCGACTTCCTCGAGCAACGGCGCCAACAACGACGCGCCAGCTGAAAGCGTTTGTGCAATCAGGGCTCCCATAGGGGGCCCGATTGCACAAACGGTTGTTGGTTCAGTCGACGAGGCGCTCGTAGAGCTCGAGGGCTGCGTTGTCGAAGCAGACGAACCGCACGATCGCCACGTCGGTGGGCGTGGCGCGCACTGTGTTGATTGCGATGCCGGCCGCTTCCGGTAGCGGGTAGCCGTAGACGCCGGTGGAGATCGCGGGGAACGCGATCGATGTCACGCCGAGCTCGTCGGCGAGCTCGAGCGAACGGCGGTAGCACGACGCGAGGAGCCGGGCCTCGCCTGCGTTGCCGCCCCGCCACACCGGACCAACCGTGTGGATGATCAGGCGAGCGCCGAGCGCGAACCCCGGAGTCGCCTTGGCGTCGCCGACCGCGCAGCCGCCGAGCCGCCGGCACGCGTCGAGCAACTCGGCCCCGGCAGCCCGGTGGACGGCGCCATCGACGCCGCCGCCGCCGAGCAGCGACTGGTTCGCGGCGTTGACGATGGCGTCGACAGCTTCGGTGGTGATGTCGCCGAGCGACAGCTCCAGGCGGGGCGGCACGGCGGCGATCGTACGGCCACGACGCGGCGAACGGGCCGGAAACACGTGCACGCCATGGTGCTGTGCCGGCCGAAACCCCCCGGCGGGGTCACCCACCGCCGGAAAAGTTCCCCTTGCACGATCGTTCACGAACGATCATAGTAACAACGGTGTAATTCCATCGACGTCATTTGAGCGTCGCTGGTATCGGCCGGCGCACGTCGGCTGTCGATCGAGGGGGGCTCTCGATGCACGATCTCATCCGCACCACGGCAATGCACGACGCACTTGCAGCCAACGGCAACACTGCTGCCGACGCCGAAGAACGGCGCTGGCAGGAGCGGGCCAACTGCCTGGGCGTCGATCCCGACCTCTTCTTTCCGGAGCGCGGGGCTTCCACCAAGGAGGCCAAGGGGGTCTGCCGGGGCTGCGAGGTGAGGGTCGACTGCCTCGAGTACGCCCTGAGCCACGGTGAGAAGTTCGGCATCTGGGGAGGGCTCTCCGAACGGGAGCGGCGCCGCGTCCGGCGCCAGCGCGCGCTCGAGCGTCGCAGCGTCATCTCGGCCTGATGCGCCCGGAGGGTGGCCTCAGGCCGGCCCGGCCGAGGCCGGCCCCGGTCGGGCGGCGGGGGCGACCGCGGCGAGGCGGTTCTCGACCGTCCGGTCGGTGCTGATCCCGCTCCAGGAGCGGAACCCGTCGGAGCACCGGTCGAGCTCGGCTTTGGGGACGAGGCCTACCAGCTCGATGCCGGCCACGCCGGCGCCCGCCGCCTCCGCGAGCCGCCGCACCTCCGTGCACGCGTGCTCGACACCGGTGCGCTCGAGCGCCGTGAGGTTCATCGACACCTGCGCCTGACCGCGCGAAGCGAGCGCGAAGCCGAGCGCGCGCACACCCGGGAGTCCGCCGTCGCGCTCACGCACCGCGCTCGCGATGCGGCGCGCGAGGGAGACGTCATCGGTCGTGAGGTTGCAGTTGATCGCGATCATCGGCGGGCGGGCGCCGACTGCGGTCGCGCCGAGCCGTGGATGCGGCTCGGCCGGTCCGAGATCCGGTGCGAGCACCGCGAACGCGTCACGACGCACGTCGGCCAGCGACCGTCGAACGGCCGCCGCGTCGCCGTAGAAGAAGACGGGGACGGCGAAGGTCGACGAGAACCACGCAGCGAACGAATGCGCAGCCTCGACCGCGATCGCGGCCCCACCGTCTGCAGGGTGAATGGCCACGAAGGGGACGACGTCGAGCGCGCCGAGGCGCGGGTGCACGCCCGTGTGCAGCGTCAGATCGACCTGCTCGGCCACGACAGCAGCGAGGTGCCGCGCCGCCGGACCTGCGTCGGCGGATCCCGGACCGGCGATCGTGAACACCGAACGGTGATGGTCGGGGTCGCGGTGCACATCGAGCAGCGCCGGCCCGCACGCCGCCGCGATGGCCTCGATAATGCCAATGTCCCTGCCCTCCGACACGTTCGCCACGCACTCCAACACGTCGCTCAGGCTACGGCGCCGTTCCGAGATGCAACCGGCCAATCGAGCGCGGCGGGATCGCGCTCGCGCTCGTAGGCTCTGCCGGATGCGGATCGGACTGGCCCTGCCGCAGTACGACTACTCGGTCCCCGGCGCATCGCCGCTGCCTTACGACGTGCTGCTCGAGCACGCGACGCGCGCCGAGCAGCTCGGCTTCGACTCGCTCTGGCTCTCGGATCACTTGTGGCTCGACATCGCGAAGTACGGCGGTGGCGGCGAGGTCTACGGCGCGTACGAGCCCCTCGTCACGCTCGCTGCGCTCGCGCGTGACGTCCCGCGCGTCCGGCTCGGCACGTTGGTGCTGTGCGAGGCGCTCCGGCCCGCGTCGGTGCTCGCCAAAGCGCTCGCCACGCTCGATCGCATCACCGGCGGTCGCCTCGACGTCGGCCTGGGCGCGGGTTGGTACGAGCCCGAGTACAAGGCCGTCGGCATGGCGATGCCCCCGCCGGGGGAGCGGCTCACCCGCCTCGGTGAGGCCGTCGACGTCGTGCGCGGCCTGCTCGGGGGCGGTCCCTTCACGTACGACGGGAAGTTTCATCGCGCATTCGACGCGCGCAATCTGCCCCCTGCGCTCCAGCAGCCGGCGCCGCCGGTGTTCGTCGGCGGCAAGGGCGATCGGCTCATCCGCCTCGCTGTCGACAAGGCCGACGGGTGGAACACCTGCTGGGTGTGGACGCCCGACGCGTACCGTGAGCGTCTCGGGGTGGTCGAGCGGGCATGCGACGAGGCGGGGCGCGACCCGTCGACCTTCTGGCGTTCGCTCGGGCTTTACGCGCTCTGCGGCGAGAACGAGACCGACCTCGCGCGGCGCTTCGAGTGGATGCGATCGGCAATGCCGGCCGGCGTGCTCGACGGCGTCACCCTCGACGACTGGCGGGTGGGGCGCCTCGTCGGCACGGTGGAGCAGGTACGCGAGCAGGCCGCCGGATGGGCCGGCCTCGGCGTCGAGACGCTCATCGTGGGGCCCGGCCCGCTGCCGTTCTCGGTGAATTCGCTCGAGGACGTTGCCCTTCTCGCGGACGCACTTTGTCCGTCCTGAACCCTGGCTCGCTGCCTACCAGGGGTAGCCTGAAGTTCGCCACCTTGGAGGTTGCGTCCGATGCCTGGACCCACGGAATGGATCATTATCGCCTTGGTCATCGTGCTCCTGTTCGGCTCGACCAAGCTCCCGAAGCTCGCCCGCTCGATGGGCGCGGCGTCGAAGGAGTTCAAGAAGGGCGTCGAAGAGGGCGCCGCCGACGACGACGAGGACGACAAGGGCAAGAAGTCCGGCAGCTAGTACCGCACGACCGCCAAGCGCCGTCCCTTCACCCGGCGTCGCCCGCCCGGCCCGGGAACCTGCGACCGCCTTCCCGGCGTTCTTGCTGATGGCCGACGGAGTTCCCACCTGGGAGGAGGTCGCCCGCGACTACGGGCGCTTTCTCTACAACGTGGCATTCCGCTTGGCCGGGAACGATGACGACGCGCAGGACCTCGTGCAGGAAGCGTTGGTTCGGGTCCGCCGGGGGCTCGAGCGCTACGTGCCGGGATCCCTCGAAGGTTGGCTGGCCCGGATCGTGACCAACGTGTTCCTCGACGAGGTGCGACGCAAGCGGCGTCGACCCACCGCGGCCCTCCCCGACGATCCCGACCGCGTGCTGCCGCCGGCACCTGCCGCGGACGAGGCGACGACCACGCTCTCCGAAGGGGTGCAAGCCGCGCTTGCGACGCTGCCGGACGAGTTTCGTGTCGCCGTCGTGCTCAGCGATGTTGCCGACCTGTCCTATGAGCAGATCGCCGAGTCGCTCGACGTGCCGGTGGGCACGGTGCGTTCACGGCTGCATCGCGGACGCCGGCTGCTGCGCACGGAGCTCGGAGATCGAAGGGAGCTCGGATGAGCGATGCTCCGCTGACCAACGAAGATCTGCTCTCCGCGTTCATCGACGGGGAGCTCGATGCCGAGACGCGCACGGCCGTCGAGGCACGGCTCGCGGAGTCCCCGGAGTGGCGTGCCGTCCTGGCCGACGTGAGTGTGGCGCGCGACGCCGTACGGGCGTTGCCCGTGCACGAGCCGCGTCCGCGCTTCATCGAGGACCTCATCGTGACCGGCCCGACCAGCACAACGGGCACCCAGCCGGCGAAGCAGCGCGCGCCGCGCCGGCGGGGCCCGATGCGCTGGGCCGCGGCGGGCGCGGCGGCAGCGGCGGTCGCTGCGGGCATCGCGGTGTTTGCCGTTCCCAGCCCCAGTACCACCGCGCCCAAAGTGCCGGCGTTGACCGACTCGCACGCTGCGCAGGCGTCACAGCTCGACGACCCCGTGAGTCAGCTCGCGCCGGTCAGCGCGTTCAAGGGGTTCCGGCGATGAGTCGCTCGCCGTTGCGCCGCACCCGGCTCGGGATGGCGACGGTGATGTTTGCGGCGGGCGGCATGCTCCTCGTGCCCATTGTGCAAGCCGACCCGTCGAGCGCGCAGAAGACGCCATCCGATCAAGCGGAACAGCTCCTGCAAGACGCCCGATCGGCGAGCGCAGAGGCCGACTTCACCGGCGTGGTGCAGGTCGAATGGGTCGACGACACAGGCCATCACCGCGAGCAGGTCGAGGCGCGCAGCGTCGGTGGTGTGCTCGAGCTGCAGGATCACCGCGACGTGTACGGGCACGACAATCAGCGGCTGGTGCAGAGCGACGGTGGGTACATGAGCATGGGCAACAGCCACGCCGGCGGCGAGCTCCCGTCGCCCATGCCGAAGTGGGACCTGCGCATCACCGGCAGCCATCGCGTGGCCAGTCGCGAGACGTCGGTGATCGCAGCCAGCGACCCCGATACCGGTAGGGCGCGTGGAGCGCGTCTACGTCGACTCGGTGACGCACCTGGTGCTCCGGCGCGAACAGCTGGACGCACATGGACACGTGCAGCGCGCGATCGGTTTCGTTCGCGTCGACCAGGCGGACGACCTCGCCGGCAAGCCGAAGCTTCCTCGTTCGCAGCAGAACCTGCAGCCCACACGCCTTCGTGATCTACCGAAGGGATACCTGGCGCCAAAGCGTGTTGGTGACCGATACGAGCTCCTCGGTCAGTACCGCCGGCCCGACGGCACCGTCCAGCTCTTCTACAGCGACGGCATCTTCGGTCTCTCGATGTTCGAGCAGCGCGGCGAGATCAACTGGGACGCGCTCCCGCCCGGTGCCCGCGTGCGCAGCATCGGGGGTCACCAGGCACGTCAGTACGCGACGCCCGGTGGCGAGGTGCTCGTGTGGACGGCAGCCGGCACCATCTTCACGGGCGTGTCCGACGCGCCGAGTGACGAGATCGAGGCGTGGGTCGTCGATTTCCTGCCGAAGGAGCACAGCAGCGCGGTCGATTCGATCGCACAGTTCGTGCTCGGTCCGTTCGGGTGGGAGTGACGACCGACTGAGTGTCAGTGCCCGCTGGCGACGCGACGCCGGCGCAGGATGCGACGCCGCTCACGTTCCGATGACCCGCCCCAAACGCCGTGGTCGATGCGATACGTGAGCGCGTATTCGAGACACTCGCTCTTCACGGGACAGTTCGCGCAGACCTTGCATGCCTTGTCGACACCGACGCCGTCCGAAGGGAAGAACGCACCCGGCGGCGCTTCGCGGCACAGGGCAGCGAGCATCCACGTCTGCTGGCGGTGATCGGGCGGAGGCGGGAGAGTGTCCATCATTTGTTATGAGGTTCTTACCTCGATCGTTCAACGTATGGCTATGTCGGTTGGTTCCCGTAACCTGTTGGAACCTCTCCGGAGTCGCCGACGTTTCAACTGACGAGGCTGCACGCCGCTCCCCCTTTCGGCAGCGCAATGGAGGCACTGTGAACGACGACCCGAATCTCCCTACTTCGCCCGGGCTCGACACGCCCGGCGACACGACGCTCTCGTCGTGGCCGCCCCCGCCTGGAGAGCACGACATCCCGACAGAAGGTGCGCCGGGCGGCGAGAATCCGCCGGCCGATATGCCGCCGGCGGAGGGACTGACCCCCGAACCACAGCGGCGCCGGAGCGGCGTACGCCAGTGGGTGCTCGGCGCGGTCGTCGGTGGGGTTTGCGGCGCGCTGGTGGCGTCCGGATTCTTCTATGCGACCGATGACGATGGTTCGTCGAAATCATCGGGCGCCTCGAACCCCGTCGCGGTGAACCCTGCCGGGCAGTCCCGCGTTGCGGTGAACGGCAACATCCAGACCATCCTGGCCAAGGACACGCCCGCCATCGTGAAGATCAACACCGGCAGTGCGACCGGCACGGGGACGGGCGCCACGCCGGACAGCGGCGGCGGCGCGGGCACGGGCTTCGTGATCGCATCCGATGGCACGATCGTCACCAACAACCACGTCGTTGCCAACCCTGACGACCCGACGCAGGCCGAACCCAAGATCGACGTCGTGTTCTCCTCCGGCAAGACGTCGAAGGCGAAGGTGCTCGGACGCGACGTGCAGGCCGACATCGCGGTCATCAAAGTCGACGGCACCAACCTGCCGACCGTCGACCTCGGGAACTCCGACGGCGCAAAGGTCGGCGACGACGTCGTGGCGATCGGCAACGCGCTGGCCCTCGAAGGCGGCCTGAGCGTCACCCGCGGCATCATCTCGGGGCTCAACCGCGACCTCTCCCAGGAGATCGGCGCCCAACTCGACCACGTCATCCAGACCGACGCCGCGATCAACCCCGGCAACTCCGGTGGGCCACTCGTCGACGCGCAGGGCAAGGTCATCGGTATCAACGTCGCGGTCAGCAGCCAAGGGCAGAACGTGGGTTTCGCGATCCCGATCTCGGCCGCCAAGCCGATCATCGACGATCTCCGGTCGGGCCGTAAGCCGGCGTTCCTCGGCGTGCGCAGCCAGACCGTCACTGCTGCGCTTGCCAAGCAACTCAACCTCAAGGTCGACTCGGGGGCGATTGTGCTCGACGTCACGTCCGGCGCGCCGGCGGAGCAAGCCGGCATCAAGAAGAACGACGTCATCGTCGACGTCGGCGGTGCGGCGATCAAGACCAACACCGAAGTGCAGGAAGCTGTCCGCAAGCACCGGCCCGGCGACAAGGTCACCGTGGTCGTGAACCGTGGCGGCAACAAGATGTCGTTCGACGTGACCCTGACCTCGCGTCCCGACTCGGGCTAGCCGGCGGGCGCGCATGGGTGATGGCAGGGGGAGTCACCGACGAGGAGTCACCGGCAACGGCGCCGGTTTCTCCGAGCGCCCGATCGAATCAGTTTCTCCGCGGCGTTCTCGTGGGCGCGCTCGTTGCCGGTGTGATCGGCGGCGCCGTCGGCGCGGCTGTCGCGTACGGGCTGCACGGCGACGACACAGACACCACGGCGCCGCCCGCGACAACGAAGGTGACGTCGCGACAGACACCCGCGCGCAACAACGCGCTCGGAGCGGTGCGCGCGAAGGATCTGCCGGCCGTGGTCAAGATCGGTACGGGCAGCGGGTTCATCGTGCGCTCCGATGGGCTGATCGTGACCAACGATCACGTCGTCGCCGCGCTGCCGACCATCGAGGTGACGCTCGCCGACGGCCGGAAGCTCCCGGGCACGATCGAGAACCGTCAGCCGTCGGCCGATCTCGCGCTGGTGAAGGTTCAAGCGACCGGCCTCCCCGTCATCCAGCTGGGTGACTCCAACCGCCTGGTCGTCGGCGACCCCGTGGCGGTGGTGGGCAACGCGCTCGTGCTCGACGGACCGGTGAGCGTGACGCTCGGAATCGTGTCCGGGCTCGACCGCAGCATTGCCAGCACCACCGGCAGCACCGCCGGCACCCGGCTCGAGCACATGATCCAGACCGACGCGCCCATCAATCCCGGCAACTCGGGCGGCCCGGTCGTCGATCTCGACGGGCGCGCGGTCGGGATCGTCGCGCTCGTTGCACAACCCGGCGAGGGCCAGGACACCGGCTTCGCCATCCCCGTGTCGAAAGCGGGTCTGCTGCAGGACGCGCTGCAAAAGAAATAGTCAGCGAGGCGCGCGCACCATCGCAGCTCGATCCCCGTTCTGGGATGAGTTCTCTACCGCTACGGTCGAAAACTCTGCCCAGAAGGGAGGTAGGTGTCCGCCCCGAAGTGCTGAACCGTGAACCGCTACGCTGACACGCCGGTCGAGAGATGGAGTTGGTTCATGTCGATGCCGCCCGGAGAGCTCGAAGAGCAGCTCCCGCCGCAGGGACACGTCAAAGTGGTCTACCTGGGTCCGGTCGCGCCGCACTGGGAAGTGCACGGCGTGTTCGGCGACGGCAGGTTGATCGAGGATTTCCGCCAGCGGGCCGTCGCTCGACTCCAGCTCCTGCCGCCGCACGACCCGCAGTTCCGCCGCAACCGCGAACGAGTGGCGCGGGACGCGGAGCGCGAGCGCCTCATCCTCGAATGGGATCTGGGCTACGACGAGGGCGAGGGCTAGAAGAAGGGCCGCGGTGTTGCTCAGCTCGTGACGTCGACCGGCGGCTCGGGACCGGGGTGCGTGCCGGTGACGATGAACTCCACTCGTTCCGCGATCGTGACCGCGTGGTCGGCGATCCGCTCGTAGTGCCGGCCCACCAGCGCCATCTGCACCGCCTGCTGCACGACGCCCTCGTCAGTTGAGGCGTGGGCGAGAATCGCGTGGAACAAGCTCTTCGTGAGGTCATCCATCGCGTCGTCCATGTCGGCGAGCGCAGCCGCGCATGCCGGATCCTCGTCGGCGTAGGCGTCGATCGCGACCCGCGTCTGATTTGCCGCTTGCTCGCCCATCTGATCGATGATGCCGCGCACCTTCGGGTCGAGCGGGTGCGGATAGATGCGACGGGTTGTCTTCGCCACGTTGACCATGAGGTCCGCGTCTGCGCTCGAGCTCGTGGATGATCCGCAGCGCCGCAACCACCTGACGAAGATCCGAAGCGGTCGGTTGTTGGGTTGCGAGCATCAGGAAGCAGTTGTCCTCGATCGTATGTGTCAACTCGTCGATCACATCGTCGTTGTCAATGACCCGCTCGGCCGCGGCGAGGTCGGCGTCGAGCAGCGCCTGCGTGCCGGCCGTGACCGCCTCGGTCGTCAGGGCCGCCAGCCGGATTACGTCGGTGCGCATCTCCGCGAGATGTTCGTGGAAGCTCCTGCGCGTTTCAGCTGTCGTTGCCACCCGGTCCTCCAGGGTGCGGGATCCATCGCATGCGCCACCATCATGCCCGTTCGGACCGGGCGGGGCCCTTGAAGGTCAATGCAAATGCTGCAGTTTCGCTTGCTGTTCACCGCTGTTCACGTCCGCGACACCTGCGGCGGGGTCGGAACGGTACTGGCCAGCTCAGATTGCGCGGCGAACCCCGGGCCTTCACCCATTATTCACCTGTGGGCCACCGCGCGGCCACGGCCGCGAAAGGGCCCGTCCGTAGCATGCCGCGCATGCAACATCAGTCCCACTGGTCAGTGGACCGCGTGGGATCTCGCATTACATCCCACAAGGAGCACGCTGCATGAACCGAATCATTGCCCGGTGGCTGTTGCTGCCCGTCCTGCTGGTCGCGCTCGTCGCGGCCGCGGCGTGCGGGAGCAGCAGCTCGAGCACCAAGTCGAAGAGCTCGACGAGCACGACGGCCGGAGCGAAGCTCGCGGCCGCGACGCTGAACGGCTCCGGCTCGACATTCCAGGCTGCGTACGACCAGGCCGCGATCGCGGCGTTCAAGGAGACGCAGCCCGACGTGACGATCAACTACGGCGGCGGCGGGTCGACCAAGGGAAAGACCGATCTCCAGAACGGTGTCGTCGATTTCGCGGGAAGCGACAGCCTCGTCAAGCCGGAGGACGTCGCGAAGTACAAAGGCGCGTTCCTCTACTTCCCGACCGTGGCCGCGCCGATCACGGTGGTGTACAACCTGTCCGGCGTGTCGAAGCTTCAGTTCTCACCCGACACGCTTGCCCAGATCTTCGAAGCCAAGATCACGAAGTGGAACGACACTGCGATCAAGGCTGACAATCCGGGCGTGACCCTTCCGAGCACCGACATCACGGTTGTGCACCGTTCGGACGGATCGGGTACGACGTCGAACTTCACGAAGTACCTGATGGCGGCGGCCCCTTCGACGTGGACGCTCGGCGCGGGCGACACCGTTCCGTGGCCGGCAAGCACGCAGTCGGGGAATGGCAACCCCGGCGTTGCGCAGGCGGTGAAGACGACCGATGGAGCTATTGGCTACGTCGACTTCTCGGACGCCAAGGCCGCGGGCCTGAAGTTGGCGGCGATCAAGAACAAGGCGGGCAAGTACGTGGCTCCGTCGCTTGCAGGCGCGTCGGCTGCCGTCGCCCAGACGACCGTCAACCCCGACCTCACCTACAACCCGCTCAACGCGGCGGGTGCGACGTCGTACCCAATTGCCACGCCGACCTGGATCCTGGTCTACAAGAACCAGACCGACCCGGCGAAAGCTGCCGCATTGAAAGCCTGGCTGACCTCCATCTACGGTGCCGGCCAGCCACTGGCGTCGACGGTGAACTTCGCGGCACTGCCCGGCAGTCTCGTCGCGAAGGCCAAGGCGCAACTCAGCCAGATCGTGAGCTCTGGTTAGTTTCCTCGCACGTCGTTGGGAGGGGCGGGCGTGCCCGTCCCTCCCAACATCCTTTTCGTCCGACACCTGAATCGGTGACCGACTTGTTGCCACCCGCCGAATCAGAAGCCCGCCCCTCCCTGGACGCCGCGCGTCCGCCCGGCGCGCTCGTCGACCGTGGCTTTCGCTACCTCACGTTTGTCAGCGGCATGCTCGTGCTCGTGATCCTGGCGCTCATCGCGTACTACGTGATGCAGCAGGCCTGGCCTGCGTTTCGCTCTGAGGGGCTTGGATTCTTCACATCGACGACATGGAATCCGGCGAAGAACCAATACGGCGCGTTGGGCTTCATCTACGGCACGTTGCTCGTGTCTGCGATCGCGATTCTTCTGGCCGTGCCGGTCAGTGTCGGGATCGCCCTCTTCGTGACCGAGCTCGCGCCGCGCCGGGTGCGGCGACCGATCGTCTGGATCGTCGATCTCCTGGCCGCGATCCCGTCGGTCGTCTTCGGTCTCTGGGGGCTCCTGTACCTGTCTCAGCAGCTCCAGGGCTTCTACGTGGACCTTGCGAACGCGGTGCACGACATCCCGATCTTGCACACCGTGTTCGGGAAGACGACGAGTGGGAAGGACTTCTTGACCGCCGGCATCATTCTGGCGCTGATGGTCACGCCGATCGTCACGTCGTTGACCCGCGAGGTGTTCAGCACCACACCAACCGCGTTGAAGGAGGGGGCCGTGGCCCTGGGGGCCACGCGCTGGGAGATGATCCGGGCTGCGGTGTTCCCGCATAGCCGCAGCGGCATGACGGCGGCCGTACTCCTCGGTCTGGCCCGGGCGATCGGCGAGACGATCGTGGTTGCCCTCCTCCTCAGCGGCTCGTCGGTCATCAGCGCCAACATCTTGGCTTCGGGAGGCACGATACCGGGCACCATCGTGAACGAGTTCGGTGAGGCGGAGGGTGTGCACCGCTCCGCGCTCATGGCCCTCGCGGTGATTCTCTTCGTGATGACCTTCGCTATCGGCCTAGTGGCGCGGCGCATCATCAACCGCTCCGAACGGCGACTCGCATGACCGCCACGACGGCGACGCTGCTCGGCTCGGGCCGAGCTTCGCGCTGGAGCCTGCGCCGCGCCCGCAGCGCGCTCGCCTCCACATGGATGGTGATCTCCTTCGCCGTCGCCGCGATTCCGCTCGCCATGGTGATCGGTTACGTGATCAGCAAGGGCGCGCAGGTCATCAGCTGGGGCTTCCTGACCTCGCCCCTCCCGATCATCGACCAGCTCCCGCAGACGTCGCGGTACGGAATGGGCCCCGCGGTGGTGGGGACCCTCATCATCACCGGTGCGGCGACGGCGATGGCCGTACCGCTCGGCGTGTTGGGCGGCATCTACCTCAATGAGTACGCGGCGAAGGGCAAGCTCGGCCGGCTCATCCGCTTCATGGCCGAGGTCATGACCAGCGTTCCGTCGATTGTGATGGGCCTGTTCGTCTACATCATCTGGGTCCTTCAGTTCGGCTTCTCGGCTTTTGCCGGCGCGCTCGCCCTCGGGTGTCTCATGCTCCCCATCGTCATCCGTTCCACCGAGGAGATACTGCGGCTCGTGCCGAATGAACAGCGCGAGGCGAGCTACGCCTTGAGCGCACGGAAGGCGCGGACGATCTTTCGTGTCGTGCTCCCCACCGCGGCACCCGGGATCCTGAGCGGAGCGCTGCTGGCGGTGGCACGCGCCGCGGGTGAGACCGCCCCCCTCCTCTTCACGATCTTGGTCGTCACCTCGACCAACACGAGCCTGCTTCACGGCCCGAATACGGCGCTGTCGACTCAGATCTTCAAGGGTGCGAACAGCGTGTTCGCCGGTTCGACGGAGCGTGCCTGGGGCGCCGCGCTTACGCTGATTGCGATCGTGTTCATCTTCACCCTGCTCGCCCGTATCGTGACGGCGATCTTCTCGAGAAGACAACAGGTATGACCGTGACCGACAAGTCCGCTGCGAGTGGCACCGAAGCCGTCGTGTCGACGCCTTTTGAGGCCGAGATGACCATTGCGCCGCAAGCGCCCGAGGCGACCGACGAGTCAACGGAGCCCGTTCCGGAGCGGTCACGCTCGATCGTCTTCAACATCCGCGGTCTCGAGGTGTCGTACTCCGGCCTCGTCGCGGTCAGGGGCATCGATCTCGACATCGCGGCCAACGAGATCACCGCGATCATCGGCCCGTCCGGCTGCGGGAAGAGCACGTTCATTCGCTGCCTCAACCGCATGCACGACCTCACGCCGGAAGCAAGCGTGTCCGGTCGGATCCTGTACCACGACGAGGATCTCTATGGACCGAAGGTCGATCCGGCGGCGGTGCGACGGCGGATCGGGATGGTCTTCCAGAAGCCCAACCCGTTTCCCAAATCCATCTACGACAACGTCGCCTACGGACCGCGCCTCAACGGTCGGAAACGTCGCGAACTCGACGACATCGTCGAACGCGCGCTGACGCGGGCCGCGTTGTGGGACGAGGTGCACAACAAGCTGAGCAAGAGCGCGCTTGCGCTCTCCGGAGGGCAGCAGCAGCGTCTGTGCATCGCGCGCGCTCTTGCCGTCGAACCCGATGTGATCCTCATGGACGAGCCGTGCTCGGCGCTCGACCCGATCGCAACGGCGCGTATCGAAGACCTGATGGCGGAGCTGAAGCTGACTTACACGATTGTGATCGTCACGCACAACATGCAGCAGGCCGCGCGGGTGTCGGATCGCACCGCGTTCTTCACGACCGAGGTCGACGAGAAGGGCCACCGCTCCGGTTGTCTCGTCGAATACGACGTCACGGAGACGATCTTCACCAATCCCGGCGACCCGCGCACCGAGGGTTACATCACGGGACGGTTCGGCTGACCGATGGCCTTCGTGGTGGCGGGGCTCGCGCTGGCGCTGGTGGCTCTCGGCGTGATCTGGTTGCGAAGCTCACGCGGCCTGCGTTCCGAGCTGCGAGACCTTGCCCGCCGCGTCGGAGATGGGGATGGCGATGAAGCGCCGGCAACGGGCGTGAGCGGTCCGCCCGCCGCTGTTCCAACAGCCGGTCCCGACACCAGCCCACAGTTGCAGTTCGCCGACGCGCTGCTCGCGGCGGGCGACGGCGTCGTCGTGGTCGACAGCGACGGTCGTGAGCTGCTCCGCAATGCTGGTGCCGGCCGCTTCGCGAGCGCGCGCCACGCCGATGCTCTTGTCGAGGAGGCGATCAACGAGTTGCTCGACCGCGCCAGAATCGGCGAGCGGGGCGAACGGGAGCTGCAGCTCTTCGGTCCACCACGCGAGGTGCTCCAGCTTCGAGCGCTACCGCTGCGAGCCGATGGCCGGGTCGCCGGTGCGGTCGCATTCGTTCGCGACGTGTCCGAGGCTCGTCGGGTCGAGAGTGTGCGGCGAGACTTCGTGGCCAACGTGAGCCACGAGCTCAAGACGCCGATCGGCGCGCTTGCCTTGCTGGCCGAGACGATGGCCGCATCGCCCGACGACTCCACCGTGCTGCGCCAGCTCGCGGAGCGCGTGCAACGTGAGGCCGACCGCTTGAGCCACATCATCGACGACCTCCTCGACCTGAGCCTCATCGAGGCGCAGGAAGCACCGATCCGCGAGTCGGTGCCCGTGGCGGTACTGCTTTCCGAATCGTCCGAGCGTGTACGCGCCGCGGCTGATACCGCCGGGATCCCGCTCGAGGTCGAGAGCCCGTCACCGTCGCTGATCGCGACGTGCGACCGCCGGCAGGTCGTCGGCGCGATCACGAATCTCCTCGACAACGCAGTGAAATACTCCGAAGCGGGCCACCCGGTGAAGCTCAGCGCCGAAGCGGAAGACGAGTACGTCTGCATCGTCGTGCGCGACGCCGGCATCGGTATTCCATCTCGAGATCTCGAGCGGATCTTCGAGCGCTTCTACCGCGTCGACCGCGCCCGCAGTCGCGCGACGGGTGGTACCGGGCTCGGCCTGTCCATTGTTCGCCACATCGCCCAGGCGCACGGCGGAGACGTGACGGTTGCGTCACGCGAGGGTGAAGGCTCGACGTTCCGGTTCAAGCTGGCCGCGAGCGCGCGGCCGGCGCGTCCTTCAGTCGCGCGATCAGAGGTCGCGGAGGCATCGTGAGCGGTACACCCCCCGTCATTCTGGTTGTCGACGACGAGCAGTCGTACCGCGACGCCTTGTCGGTCGCGCTGCGACAAGAGGGCTTTGCGGTAGAGGTTGCGGCCGACGGGATCGAGGCGATCGAACGCTTCGATGCCAGCAACCCGGGGTTGGTCCTCCTCGACGTCATGTTGCCGAAGCTTTCGGGCATTGATGTGTGTCGCGAGATCCGATCCCGATCCCGAGTGCCGATCATCATGGTGACCGCGCGCAGCGCCGAGATCGATGCGGTGGTGGGCCTCGAAGTGGGCGCCGACGACTACGTGTCCAAGCCGTTCCGGTTGCGCGAGCTCGTCGCACGGATACGGGCCACGCTCCGGCGCAGCCCGCTCGCCGACCAGAGCGACGCAGCCGTCGTCGACGCGTTGGAGGTCGGCGATGTGCGTCTCGACGCCGGCCGTCATGAGGTGCTCGTGCGCGACGAGCTCGTCGCGCTCCCGCTCAAGGAGTTCGAGCTGCTGGAGCTGCTCCTCGCCAACGCAGGCCGCGTCCTCACCCGCGACGTGCTCATCGATCGGGTGTGGGGACCCAACTACTTCGGCGACACGAAGACGCTCGACGTGCATGTCAAGCGATTGCGGGCGAAGATTGAGGACGACCCGGCGCGTCCGGCACGGATCATCACGGTGCGGGGTGTCGGTTATCGCTACGAGAAACCCCGCGGCGCGGTGCGCGACACCGCCTGACGTATCAGGCGCCGCAGGCGCCGATCACACCTTTCCGAGCGCCGCCTCGTAGTCGGCCTTCTCTCTCGGCGTGCCGAGGTTGGCCGACTCGAACTTGGCGACCACCGTGCCTTCTTTGTTGATCACGAACGTGGCGCGGTTCGCGCAGCCGAGTTGTTCGTTGAACACGCCGTAGGCGCGCGAGATCTCGCCGTGGGGCCAGAAGTCGCTCAGCAGCGGGAACGTGTAGCCCTGCTGCTCGGCCCAGAGCTTCTGCGCATGGCGCGTGTCACACGACACCGCCACCACCTGCGCATCGGCGGACTCGTAGCGCGACAGGTCGTCACGGAGCTCGCACAGCTCGCCTTGGCAAATGCCCGTGAAGGTGAACGGGTAGAAGACGAGCACGACGTTCTTCTTGCCCCGGAAGCTCGACAGGGTCACGTCGTTGCCATTGTGATCCTTGCGTGTGAAGTCGGGCGCTTCCTGACCTACGTCCACTGACATGCGCGGGCGCTCCCTTCGTTCGTCGAGATGCCCGATGCTAATGAGCAAGGCGACTTGTTATCGCCTCGGCAGCGCCGCTGCCGGACGCGCGCTCGATGCCCAGCAACGGGGTGACCGACGCGTAGCCGTCACGGACGAGCGCGACGTCGGAGCCGGGCGCAGGGTCGCGGTCGGATCCTTTGAACTCGAGCCGCAAATCGCCCGACGAGGCATCCGCGGACGCGACCCAGACCTCGCCGTACACGGCCAGGGTGGCCTCGCGCACGCCGCGCAGGTCGGCGAGCGGACAGTTGGGCACGTTGAGGTTGAGCACGCGCGGCCCGTGGGCCGGGTCGGCCGTCCAACCCACCGCCGCGACGGCCAGGGTGGCCGCAGTGCTCCATTCGTACTCGCCGCTCTCTGCCCATGCCATGCTCACGGCGAGGCCGGGCACACCGAGGCCGACCGCCGTCAACGCGGCGCCGACCGTGCCGGAGTGCAGCACGAGGTGGCCGGTGTTGGCGCCGGGATTGATGCCCGACACCACCAGATCGGGCGGCTCACCGAAGCCGCCGAGCAGGGCGCCGTACACGGCGGTCGCGGGCGGCGTGTCGATTGCCAGCACTTGCACGTGTGTCAGCTGCGGCCAACTGTGCGTGACGACCGGGATTGGCCCGGCGCGATGCAGAGGACCGATTGCCGCGCTCGCGCCGCTGCGATCGCTCGCCGGCGCGACAACAAGGACGTCGTGGGCCGCGGCATCGAGCGCCGCGGCGAGCGCGCGGAGCCCGGGGGCGTCGACGCCGTCGTCGTTGGTGACGAGGATGCGCATTCAGTCTGAACGGCGCTCGGCGGCGACAACGCGCGCGAGGCGCGAAAGAGCGTGCGGCTCAGCCAACTTTGCCAAGACGCCGGCGAAGGTCGCGTTCCACGAAGATCGAGACGAAGTCGTGGATGCGGGCGTCTGACCGCCGCGCGAAGTCGGCACGCACGACCGTCTCCAGGGTTTCCCGATCGACGCGCTCACCGAACTCGAGCGAGAGCTGCTCGGTCACGCGCCGCACCTCGTCGATGGATCCGGCTCCGGACCTCAGCGTTGCAGTCACTCCGCCCTTCCCGATGTTGAGGTGCCATTGTCTAGCGGGAAGGGCGGCGCCGGCGCCACCTGAAGCCGTCATGGTGCAGTCACGTTTCCTCAGAGGGCGGCGAGGGCGAGCCCGGCAGCGGCGGCGAGTGCCGGGACGACGAAGCTCACCAGCACGTTTTGGAGAGCGGCTCCGAACGCTCGTTCTTCGGCGAGGTTGACAGTCTCGTACCTGAACGTCGAAAACGTGGTGTACGCGCCGCAGAAGTCGGTGCCGAGCACGGTCTTCGGAGTAGCCGGGAAGGCGTGAGAGAGCACAAGGCTCGCGAGAAGGCCGAGCAGGAACGAGCCGCTCACGTTGATGACCAACGTGCCGACGGGAAGCACACCCTCGGTGCGGTCTTGTAAGTATCCGTCGAGGAGATAGCGAACGGGTGCGCCGATCGCTCCGGCAACAGCGAGCCCTGCGAGGAGCGTCAGGGCGCAGCCCGACCGACGCACTTGAATCAGCGCGCGAGCGCATTCGACGCGAGCAGATCCGCCGGTACCGCACCTGGACACGCTCGACGCGCCGCTCGTTCTCCGGGTTGCCGCTCTCGGTCACGGAGTCGTTCAGGTCCTCGAGCCCGATGTCGAAGTGCGCACCGTCGAGACTGGTCACGGTTGCGCCCTCCTCGCCGTACGCGACCTCGGTGATGACCGCAGTGAGCGGCAACACGCCCGTCGACAACACCTCGGTGCCGAGCAAGGCATTCACGAGCATCGACTTTCCCCGCTTGAACTCGCCCATCACCACGACGTGGAAGCGACCCTCGGTGAGGCGCCGTGCCACCCGCTCCGCCCGAGCCTCCAGCTCGGGATACTCGCGGCCTGCGACGACACCGAGATCAGCGGCGCGGTCCCGAAGGGCTCGCAGCTCGCTCATCGTCCTCCTTCCCGGGCGGCACGCCGCCACGAGTAGGAGCCATCAGCCTCGACGGGTGGTTTCGGCGAGCTCCATCGCCGTCATGAAGACTCTGGTAAGCCGTCACAACCATCCGCTCGGCAGCCCGGCAGCGGCTACAGCGGCGGTGCGAGGTACGTCGCGGCATTCACGCGGCCGTCGTCGTCGAGCGTGAGCAGCCAGACCGAACCCTTTTCGAGCCGGTCGTCGTCGAGCGCCATGCCCGCATCCTGATAGTGCTGGAGCAACAGCCCGAGCACGTCGCCGTGGCTGCACAGCACTGTCGATTCACGCGAGCACTTCTCGATCAGCCTGAGCGCATCGGTGAGCGAGGCGCCCTCGGCGAGCGCATCGGAGAGATCCACCGGCACCCGCACCCGCTCGGCGAGCGGCTCGACCGTCTGGCGACACCGCACGAACGGCGAGGAGACGACGCGCCGCGATCTTCTTGTCGCCGATCGCGTCGGCCAGTGCGTCGGCTTGCCGCCGTCCGGGCTTCGACAGGGGACGCAGATGGTCGGATTCCTGCCAGGCGGAACGGCTGCCGGCCTTGCCGTGGCGCACCAGGTACAGCTTGACGGTCATGCACCACCCTTTTCTTGCGGCGCCAAGCCTGCGATGAGCTCCCGATCGCGTTCGTACGAGAGCAGCTTCGCAGCCTCGGCCGGCGAGCACCAGCGCACGTCGTCGATCTCGTCATCGGCGGTCGTCCGCAGCGGGACGTCGTCGTCAACGGCGTGCATGAGCCAGAAGCGCACGACTTTGGGCCGGCCGTTGCGGTCGTGGTAACGAACCGACTCCAGCTCTCGTTCGAGGACACACGGCAGGCCCGTCTCTTCCTCGACCTCCCTGAGCGCCGTGGTCTCGTCGGGCTCGTCGGGGCTGTCGGGCTTGCCTTTCGGCAAGCTCCAGTCGTCGTACTTGGGCCGGTGAACGATCGTAACCTGCCACCCGTCGGGCGGCACCGGGCGCCACACCACGCCCCCCGCGGCGCGTACGGTGAGCGGGTCGTGCGAAGGCTCGCTCAGAGCCACGCTCGCAGTCGCTTGCGACTCGCTGCGCGCCACACGCCGCGCCACTGTTTCGTGGCCCGCTCGGCGGCCTCGCGTTCGGCGACCACGAGCTCGCCGATCACGAACGCTTCGCGTGCGTCGACCGTCCCCCGCGCGACCCGGCGCAGCCACGCCTCTGCCTCCACGGCGTCGTGGTGCTCGCCCAGCACGTCTTGCAGCTCGGCGATGCCATCCGCGAACTCACTTGCCGCTTTGCCGACGACCGGCGCGACCGCCTCGGCCGCGTAGCGGCACCGCTTGGCCCGGATCCGCACCTGATGCAGCTCGGAGTCGGCCGGCTCGGACGGCAGCGCATCAACGGTGCGCCGCAGGTGGCGCCACGGGTTGCGGACCAGTGGCGGGAGCGCCTTCCGCGCCGGCTGCGCGGCGTCGGGGAGGAGCTGTGGGTCGCGTGCGGCTTGATCGATGCGCTCGAGCAGCGCGTCGTAGCGGTCGCCGTCCATTGCCGTGAGCAGCTCGGTGCGCGCGGCAGCGTGGCGCTCGACGACTCGATCGGTCAGCCGTTGGCCCGCGGCCTGGTCGCCCGGAGGGAGTTGCGCGGTCGCGGCCTTGACGCGGCCCAGCAGCACGTCGGCGTCGCGCACCCCGCCCAGCTCGGAGCCGAGCCACTTGAGCTCTTCGCGTAACGGCTCACTCCACTCGAGGTCGAGCAGCGACCGGAAGGTGCGGAGGTCGGAGCGCAACCGGCGTGTCGCGACACGCGCCTGGTGCACCGGCTCGGGGTCGTCGTCTCCTCGGCGCACGCCCTCTTCCTGGTCGAAGAGCCGCCGGGCGCCGGTCGCGATCGCGGCTTGCACGATGTCGGCCGCGGGGGACTTCTGATCGATGACGACGACAGCAACGTGGGGCCTCGGCGTCGCGATCACGGGCGGGGAGTCTTCGAGCCGGAGCGGGTGCTCGACCGGCTCGAGTTGGGTCGACATTGCCTGGATCACGTCACGATCCTGCATCAAAGTCCTCAGTCTTCGGTCCTTGCGCACGCTGCACTGCGAGCTCCTGAAGCTGGCGGTGCGTGTTGTTGCCGTGCACGGTCGGGACGCGATGCCAGCTGCCGTCGCTAGCAAGCTCCCACGCGAGCGTGTCGTCGGCAAGGTTGATCTCGAGAATCTCGTCGAGCCGCGCCTGCAACCGCGGGTCGGTGACGGGCGCAAGCGCTTCCACCCTCCGATCGAGGTTGCGGGGCATGAAGTCGGCCGATCCGATCAGGTACTCGGCCTCCGCAGCGTCGGCACCGAATCGGTAAACCCGGGAGTGCTCGAGGAACCGTCCGAGAATCGACCGCACCCGAATCGTCTCCGACATCCCCGGCACCTGGGGCCGAAGGCAGCAGATGCCCCGCACGATCAGATCGATCCGCGCGCCCGCCTGCGACGCCGTGTACAGCTCGTCGATGAGGTCGGCGTCGACGAGACTGTTCATCTTCAGGACGATCGATCCCGCGCTGCCTTTGGCGCCTTCGGCGCGGATGCGGTCGGTGAGCTGGGTACGCATGCGTTCGGGCGCGACGAGCAGCTTCCGGAAGCGCGCTTGGCGGCTGTACCCGGTCAGGTGATTGAAGAGCTCGGTGAGGTCGGCGCCGAGCTGTTCGTCGGCCGACAGCAGGCCGAGATCCTCGTAGAGGGTCGCGGTCTTCGGGTTGTAGTTGCCGGTGCCGACGTGGCAGTACCGGCGAATCCCGTCGGCCTCCTGCCGGACGATCAGCATGATCTTGGAGTGGGTCTTGAGCCCGACCAGGCCGTAGACCACGTGGACCCCCGCCTCTTCGAAGACGCGGGCGCGCTCGATGTTGGCCTGCTCGTCGAAGCGCGCTTTCAGCTCGATGAGCACCACGACTTCCTTGCCCTGCTCGGCCGCATTGATCAGAGAGCGCACGAAGCCACTGTCGGGGCCGGCGGTGCGGTACAGGGTCTGCTTGATCGCGAGCACATTCGGATCGCGCGCCGCCTGGTCGAGGAACGCCTCGACCGATGTGGCGAACGAGTCGTACGGGTGGTGCACCAGCACGTCGCCTGCTTGCAGCACCCGGAACAGGTCGGGGCGACCTTCGGGACCGCCGAGCGCGGGTTGGGTCTGCGGCTTCCACGAGTCGTCTTTCAGCTCGGGGCGTCGAAGTGCGTAGAGCGCCCACAGTCCCGCGAGGTCGAGGGGAGCGTCGACGACCGACACGTCGGAGTCGGACAGCTCCAGCTCGCGGCACAGGACTTCGAGCACGTCGGGAGACATCGTCGTGTCGACCTCGACGCGCACGACGTCGCCGAACTTCGTGCGGCGCCGGAGCACCGTCTCGATTGCCTCGAGCAGGTCTTCGTCTTCGTCCTGCAATTCGAAGTCGGCGTCGCGCGTCACGCGGAACGGGTGGTCCGCGAGGATTTCCATGCCCGGGAACAGCTTGTCGAGGCGCGCTGCGATCACCTGCTCGAGGGGCACGAACCGCTCGTTGTCGGGCAGCGCCACGAAGCGGGGAAGCAGCGGTGGCACTTTGACCCGCGCGAAGCGTTCCTCGCCCGTGCGTGGATCGCGCGCTACGACCGCAAGGTTGAGGGACAGGTTGGAGATGTACGGGAATGGGTGTGCGGGGTCGACGGCGAGCGGGGTGAGCACGGGAAAGACGCGTTCCTCGAACACCTCGACGAGATAGCCGCGGTCGTCGTCGGAGAGGTCGTCCCAGTTGGCAAAGCGGATCCCGGCCTCCTCGAGCGCGGGCGCGACCTCCTTGGTGAAGACGGACGACTCGCGCGCCACTAGCTCTTCGACCTGCGAGCGGATGGCGCGGAGCTGGTCGACGGTGCTCATGCCGTCGGGGGAGCCGCCGCGGAGGCCGGCGGCGACCTGTTCCTGAAGGCCGGAGACCCGCACCTGGAAGAACTCGTCGAGGTTCTGGCTGAAGATCGCGAGGTACTTGGCCCGCTCGAGGAGTGGCTGCGCGGTGTCCTCGGCGAGCGCGAGCACCCGTGCGTTGAAGTCGAGCCAGGACAGCTCGCGGTTGAGGAAGCGGGCCGGATCGTCACGCCAGGGAGCGGGCTCGGGCTCGCCGCGGCGGGCTTTCGATCGCGGGGTCCAGCATCACCTCAGCGTACCAATGCCTTCCCGAGACCGACCCGACGCCGGAAACCGTGCGCGGCGACGGCCCGCTCCGCCCGGGGGGGGCGAACGGGCGGGCCGTCGGAGGCCGGGCCGGAAGGGGGGTTCCGGCTACGGCTGAGGAGGAACGCGGTTGAGGGTCCGTTTCCTCCGGGGCCGCCGATCACGCGGCCACAGCGACGTTGCTGCATGCAGGACAGTACCGAGCGCCCATGTCGGGACTGTTTCGACCAGCGCACAAGGGGGTGACAGATGGGTGAACGCTCGCTCAGGTGATCCGACGAGTGTGAAGAGGGCGCTGCGAGTGCGAGCATAGGAAACGTGGCTCGCAGCCCCGACATCCGGTACACGGGCGCGACCCCATTTGCGCGCCTGGCGATGGCTCACGCCGCCAGCATGTGTGGCGACGCATGTGTGACCGTGTCGCTCGCCGGCACGATCTTCTTCTCTGCGACAACCAGCGCAGCGCGTCCCAAGGTACTTTTGTACCTCGCGCTCACGATGGCACCGTTCGCGCTGATCGCCCCGCTCCTCGGTCCTGCGCTCGACCGCACGCGTGGTGGCCGGCGCATGATGGTTGTCGTGTCCTGCATCGGGCGGGCCGTCTTCTGCGTGTTCATGGCCCGGTCAGTGACGAAGCACGGCGCCGAGGGTCTCCTGCTGTACCCGCTTGCATTCGGCACCCTCGTGCTCGCGAAGACGCAACAGATCGCCAAGAGCGCGCTCGTGCCCGCGCTCGTGCCCCGCCACGACGAGCTGGTGGACGCCAACTCGCGCCTCGCGCTGATCAGCGTCGTCGCCGCCGTTGCCGGTGGCCTGCCTGCGGCCGGCATCTACAAGCTCTTCGGATCGGAATGGTCGCTGCTGTTCGCCGCCGTCGTGTTCGCGGTCGCCGCAGTGCTCGGGACGAGGATTCCGAAGGCCCGCCACGTTCCGCCCGACGAGACTCCGGTCGAGCGAGCCGAGCTGCACGCACCGAGCATCGTGTTCGCGGGCACGGCCATGGGGGTGCTGCGCGGCGTCGTCGGCTTCCTCACGTTCTTCGCCGCGTTCTCCCTGAAGCGCTCCCACGAGGGCGCGCTCTACTTCGGCCTCGTGCTGGTCGCGAGCGCGCTCGGCGGCTTCATCGGCGTCATCGCCGCGCCGTGGTTACGCCGTCACATTCGCGAGGAGCTGATCCTGGCCGGGGCGCTGCTCGGGCCCGCGATCATCGCCCTCATCGGCGCACGGTCGTCGAACCAGGTCGCGTTCGTCGCCGTGGCGGCGTCGGTGGCGCTCGGTGCCGCGGCGGGTCGAGTCGGATTCGACAGCATCCTCCAGCGGGACGGCCCCGAGGAGCTGCGCGGCCGCGCGTTCGCCCGGTTCGAGACCCGCTTCCAGCTCACCTGGGTCATGGGCGCGCTCGTCGCGGTGGTGTTCCTCGATCTGTTGACGGAGCGCGTGGGGTTCTTCCTGATCGCGATCGTCCTCGGCTTCGCCGGGCTCTCGTACCTCGGAGGGCTCGCGCGGCCCACGACAAGATCGCGCGACCGGTGCGCCGCGTCCCGGCTCAGGCGCGGTCGAACGTTTGCGTCGCGGGGGCTTGCGGCGTCCGGCCCGCGGGTCGGGGCGTCCACAACACGAGCCGCCGCCGTACGACCTCCCGCCGCGTTACGAGCTCCCGCAGACCGATGCGCCGGTTCGCTCCGACCCTCCCGACGCGGGCAAGCAGTAAGTCGAATCTCGCTGCACACGATCGCCATTGGCGGCTACAACGGAGAGCCATGGACTTCGAGCTCCGACCCATCACCCGCGACGAGCTCCCCGCGTTTGTCCGCGTCGACGGCGTGGGCTTCGGCTTCATCCCGGAGCCCGACCGCGCCGATGGCTGGGCCACGCACGACTTCGATCGCACGCTTGCGGCCTTCGACGGCGACGATCTTGTCGGCGCGAGCCGGAACTACTCGCTCGAGGTGACACCGCCCGGCGCGTCGCCGATTCCGGCGGCCGGGTTGAGCTGGGTGTCCGTGCTGCCGACCCACCGGCGCAGCGGAATCCTCCGGGCGATGATGGGTGTTCTCCTCGACGATGCCGTTGCCCGCAACGAGCCGGTGGCGATTCTCACCGCGTCCGAGGGCGGCATCTATTCGCGTTTCGGCTTCGGCGTCGCGACGCGCGCCCTCGAAGTGGAGCTCGACCGGGGCCGCGTGGAGTTTCGCGATGCGCCGCCCGCCGGTCGTTTGCGCCTAATCGACCGCTCGGAGGCCGAGGTCGTCGCGATGGACTTGTTCGAGCAGGTGCGCCGCACCCGCACCGGTGCGGTTGCGCGCGGCCAAAGCCGTGGTGGGGAGACGAGTTCTTCGATCCCCGCCCGAAGCCGCGCGGTATCCCGTACGGCGTCGTGTTCGAGAGCGATCGCGGGATCGACGGGCTCGCGAGCTATTGGGTGCGCCGCGATCCCGCGAATCAGGAGGCCGGCACCGTCGACGTGTTCGACGTGATCCCGGCAACCGACGAAGCCGGCCGCGCGCTCTGGCAGTTTCTCTGCGAGATCGATCTCACCACCACGATCCACTCCGACAACGTGCCGGTCGACACCCCGTTGCCGTGGATGCTCGTCTCGCCGCGGGCGATGCAAGTCACCGGCGTCGCCGATTGGCTGTGGCTGCGCGTGCTCGACGCGCCGCGCGTGCTGGAGGCCCGCCGATACGCAGTTGAGGGCCGTCTCGTGCTCGAGCTGCGCGACGACCTCCGACCTGACGGCGGCGCGGCCGGGCGGTTCGTGCTCGACGGCGGCCCCGACGGTGCGAGCGCGGCGCGCACCGACTGATCGCCCGACCTCGTGTTGCGTGTCGACGACTTCGGCGGCACCTACCCGGCGCGACACGCGCTTCGGCGTGCTCGCACAGGCCGGCCAGGTCGAGGAACATACGGATGGTGCGGTGGCCCGCGCCGACGCGATGTTCGCAGCCGACCGCGCACCGTTCGGCTGGACCCACTTCAAAACACGCTCATCATTCTTGCGTCGCAATCCGGGATGTCACCCCGGCTGCTGACGCAAGAATGGAGGGGAGGCACTCAGCTCCAGCCTTCGGTGGCGCCTTTCACCATCCCGAACGGCCCGGCCGGCCACCGGAAGCAGTCGACCATCAGCTGATCCACCTCATCGGCCGTCGCGACGCCCTCGTGCACGACCTTCTGCGCCTCGACGATCATCGCGAAGTAGACACGGTTCGTGACGAAGCCCCATGACATCGCGGTGTCGTTGACCGACGATCGGGTGCTTGTTGCACGCCGTCGCAACCTCGCGGACGACTCTCGATCGTCTCCTCGCTCGTGTTCGCGCGTGCGACACGATCTCGGCCAGGCGCATGACCGGCGCGGGTGAGGCCCAGTGCCAGCCGATCACACGATCGGGCCGGTCGGTGGAGGCAGCAGCGCCTGCGATCGGGAAGCCCGACGTGTTGGACGCCAGGATCGTCGTCTCCGGCGCGGCCCGGTCGAGGTCTCGGAACACGCGGATCTTCAAGTCGAGGCGCTCGGGAACCGCTTCGATCACGAGATCTGCTGCGGCGGCGTCATCGAAGCGATCGGTGAACGCGAGTCGCAGCGCGCGCTGCGTCGGCCTCCTCACGCGTCAACTTCTGGCGCTCGACGCCACGCTCGAAGCCGTGGCGACCGTTGATCACGTGCTCGCGCCCCTGTGCGAGAGCGGTGGCATCGACGTCGTAGCAGAGGGTCTCGTACCCCGCCTTGGCGGTGACTTGCGCGATGCCACTGCCCATCACGCCCGCGCCGAGCACGCCGATCTTCACTGCTTAGCCCTGTGGGAGGTCGATGCGCGCGAGCCACAGGCCGGGGGCCTCGAGCTCGGGTCGGGTCGGAAGCATCGATGCGCGTTTCCACAGCCGGTTGAGCCCCTCGGGCCCGGCGCGCTCCAGCACCCCCTGACAGAACGCTTCGCCCTGCTCGTAGTGCTCGCGGTCGAGCTTGAGCCCGAGCAGGCCTTCGATGAACCGGGCAGCCTCGCCTCGCTCGACTCGGTGCCGCTTCATCGCCTCGTGAATCTGGTTGAACGTGGGGACGAGCTTGCGGCCGATGCGTTCGAGCACGCCGTCGGTGTATCCCTCGAGCACCGACGTGAAGAGCTGAAGCTCCTCGAGCAACGCTTGTTGACGCGGTGACTGCATCGCGCCGAGCAGGGCCTCGGGGTGTTCGGCGACGCCGCTCATCGAGCTCGGGTCGGTCGGGTCGATGATCCCGAACTCGGCTTCGAACGCACTGGGGTCGATCTCGTAGGACGACACGTCAGCGCGTCGCGAGCTCGACCAAGCGCGGCTGCACCCACGGCACCGACCGTTGCGCCGCGTGCGCGACCTCGTGCAACGCGCAATAGAAGCGGAGGTCGGCGCGCGGTAAGGACCACGCCTCCTCGAACGCGTCGAGGTTCTGCACGACGAAGCAGAGGCTCGGTGCGTCGCTCGTAGGCAACGGAAGGTCATAGCGACCGAGCGCGTGTTGCGCGAGGTAGCCGATCATCGAGCCGGCCTGCATGCCGAGCAGCACGGGTGCGAGCATCGGCAGCATCCCGGCGAACATCTCCATGTCGAACGCGCCGCCCTCCATCGACTCGGCCTCGAGCGTGGGGTCCTGCAGGGTGTCGCCGCGCGGCTCGTCTTCGTCGCCGCGCATCGCGTCGCCGAGGGTCGTTGCCAGCGCCTCGAGCACCTCTCGGAGCGCGTCGAGGTGGAGGTCGGCCCAGGCCTTCGGCGTGAGCACTTGCATGGGAACGGCGAAGCTGGCGGCAAGACCGGTCTCGGCGACGACGTGCGTCTGCGCCGCGCGCACGAGCTCGGCGAGCTGCTCGCGATCAGCGGGGTCGACCGAGCGCTCGACACCACCGTCGAGCGCGACCCAGGAGCTGACCTGGCCAGCGATTTCCCAGTTGACGGGCCCTTCCGACTGCAGCATCCGCATCAGATCGGCGATGTCGAGCCCGCCCCCGCCGAACGGAAACCCCGGAATGCCGGGGAAGGGCGAGTCCGCACGCGGCGACGAGTCGTCGGGATCGTCGGGATGGTCGGGACCACCGGGTTGAGGAGTGTCGCCCACGCGGCCAGTCTATGGAGGTGGTGTCCGTCGCGATCACTGGAGCCTCTGGGCTGGTGGGCCAGCGATTGCTGACGCGTTTGGCCGATGATGTCGAGCGCATCGTGGGCCTTGACGTGCGCGAGCCGCAGCGACGGGTGCACAACCTCGAGTTCCAGCAGGTCGACATTGCCCGCGCGGAGCTGAAGCCGTTGCTCGAGGGCATCGACGTCGTCGTGCATCTCGCAGGCGTCGTCGACCCGATCCCCGACGAGACACTCATGGCGCATGTCAACGTCGACGGCTCGCGCCGCGTCATGGATGCCGCGGCCGCGGTCGGAGTCCGCAAGCTGATCAGGGTGTCGAGCGCGTCGGTCTACGGCGCGTGGCCCAACAACCCCGTGCCGCTCACCGAGGAAGCACCGCTGCGACCCAACGCCGGGTTCTCGCCCGCGCTGCACGCGGCCGAGGTGGAGCGACTGCTCGCCGACTGGCACGAAGGCCATCCCGCCGTGACGGTCACCACCTTCCGCAGCGCGCCGGTGCTCGGACCGGGCGCGGAGCGGTTGCCGTCGCGGTTGCTCCTCGGCCGGCCTCCGTTGCGGGTGCGGGGTGCGACGCCGCCGGTGCAAGCCGTGCACGTCGACGATCTCGTCGCCGCGCTCGTGCTCGCGGTGCACACCGACATTCCCGGTGTCTACAACGTCGCCGCCGACGGATGGCTCGATGACGAGGCCGCGCGTGAGCTGTTGCCGCGACCGTTCGTGCCGCCGCTGCCGGCCGAGGCGCTCGAGCGCGCGCTCGCGCGCGTGCCTGGCACAGTGGCATCGGCGACGTGCCGCCCGGGGTCGTGCCGTATCTCATGCACCCGTGGGTGATCGCCAATGACCGGCTCAAGGCGACAGGCTGGGCGCCGCAACACAGCAACGAGGAGGCGATCCTCGACGGCATCGACGCGTTGCCGGTGCCGCCGTCGCCATTGCGTATCGCCGTGCTGGCCGGTGCCGCCGTCGCGGTGGGCGCCGCGGCGGGATGGCTCCTCCGCCGCTACCGCAAGCGCGCTTGACCCGGGCTCAGCAGGCCGCGATCGCCGCGACTGCAGCTGCGAGCCGGGCGATCTCGTCGTCGGTGTTGTAGTAGTGCGCCGACGCGTGCACAAGCTTCGGTAGCGCCCGCGCTTCGAGGTCGAAACGGGCGTACTCCATCAACGACACCCACACGTTGATCCCCTGCGAGCGCAACGTGACGGCGACGGCGTCGGGCTCGACCCCTTCGACGGTGAACGTGACGATCCCGCACTTGCGAACGCCGAGATCGTGCACGTCGACCCCGGGGATCGCGGCAAGCTGCTCGCGCAGCGACGCACCCAGGGCGATGACGCGGACCTCGATTGCATCGAGACCCCAGCCGAGCGCGTACTCGACGGCCGCACCGAGCCCGAGCTTGCCCGCGATACCGGCTTCGAAGCTCTCGAACCGGCGCGCAGAGTCCGCGATCTCGTAGCGATCGGCACCGACCCACCGAGCCGAGCGGAGATCGAGCGTGGTGGGCTCGAGACGCGAGACGAGCGCACGCGACGCGAACAGCCAGCCGGTGCCACGCGGCCCGCGCACGTATTTCCGGCCGGTGGCCGAGAGCGCATCGCAACCGATCTCTCCCACATCGATCGCGAGCTGACCGACCGATTGGCAGGCGTCGACCAGGTAGACGGCGTCGGTGTCGCGCACGACGCGGCCGATCTCGACCACCGGATTGACCAGGCCGCCCTGCGTCGGTACGTGCGTGATCGCCACCAGCTTGACGCGTTCGTCGACCAACTCGCTGAGCGCGTCGACCGAGACCTGGCCGTGCTCGTCGTCGGGAATGATCTCGATGCGTGCGCCGGTGTGCCCGGCCATCTGGAGCAACGCGATGACATTCGAGCCGTACTCGGCCCGAGACGTCAGGATTCGATCGCCGGCGCTGAACGTGGCGGCGAGCGCGTAGAACACGTTGTTCCACGCGGTCGTCGCACTGTCGGCCAGCGCGATCTCGTCGGTCTCCGCGCCGACGAGCCGCGCGATCGACGTGTACACCGCGGCCAGCTCGTCGGCCCGGCGCATCTCCGCCTCGTAGCCGCCCACCTGCGCTTCGAGCTGCAAGTGGCCGACCACGCGCGTGAGGACCGGGTCGGGTGCGAGCGACGCGCCGGCATTGTTGAAATGGGCGACGTGCGCGCAGCCTGGAGTGTCGGCGCGGGCCCGTGCGACGTCGATGCTCATCGAGCCGGGGAGACGTGGTCGATCAGGTGGCTGCGGCCAGGTGCTCGGCGCGCCACGCGTCCCACTCGTCGGTGAAGTAGCGGACGCGCGTCTTCTTGTACTCCTTGATCGACCAGAGCAGTGCGTGCTCTTCGACGCCGGTGTCGTGGCGGATCGCCTCGATCGTCGTCTCGCAATCACGGGCGTTCTGGCCGTGCACCATCGTGAACACCGAGTACGGCCAGTCGTCGTAGGTCGGGCGGCGATAGCAGTGGCTCACCAACGAGAAACCGGCCATCTGCGGGCCGATCTCGTCGAGCTTGTCTTCGGGGACGGCCCACACGCCCATCGCGTTGGCCTTGAACCCGGCGCTGCGGTGGTTCATCACGGCTGCGAAGCGGCGCATGAGCTTGCGTGCCTTGAACGAGCGCAACTCGTCGAGCACTTCCTCTTCACTGCAACCGATCAGCTTCGCCTGCTCCGCGAACGGCCGTGGTACGAGGGGGAGGTCCTCCTGCACGACGCGGATCGCGGCGAGGTCGAGTGCGGAGAGCTCGGGTGCCTGCATGTCGGGACGCCGCTCGGGTCTCTCGTGCTCGAGCACGGCACTCTTCGCGTCGGCGGCGGTGTTGCCGGTCATGTCGAGCTTCACGCCGATCTTGTAGAGCGTCAGCGTCGGCAGCTTGCGGGTGACGAGCGCGCCCGACTCCTCGTGCAGCGTCGCGACGTGCTCGTCGAGCGAATCGCCCGGGGGCACCGCGATCGTGTACCAGAGGTTGTACGCATGGTTGCGCTTGTAGTTGTGGCTGACGCCGGGATGCGCGCTGATGACTGCTGCCGCCTCGTCGACGCGATCGGGGTCGACCTTTGCCGCGACGAGCGCCGAGTTGTAGCCGAGCGCCCGGGTGTCGAAGATGGCGGAGAGCTGGCGAAGCACGCCGAGCCGCTTCACCTTGCCGATTCGCTCGAGCACCTCGGATTCGGAGATGCCGAGCCGTTCGCCGAGCGCGGCGTAGGGCGCGGGCTCGAGCGGGAAGTCCCATTGCACCGCGTTGAGCAGATCGCGGTCGGTGTCCTCGAGATCATCGACCTGCATCACCGCACCATCGTCGCCGCGGCGGTGGTCTCGCACCAAATCACGTCCCCATGGTTGTCTTGCCTGTGGCACCGGTGCCTGCGCCGGCACCCTGCCAGGCGGCGGCGTCGCCGAGCTGGACGCTCTTGTTCCGGTTCTTGCCGTGGCGCCAAACCGTGAGCTCGACGCGGTCGCCGGGTCGACGCTCGCGCACCTCGGCCATCAGGCCGCTGATGCCGGCCACGCTCCGCCCGGCGACTGCCACGATCACGTCACCCGACGCGATGCCGCTGCGGCCGGCGGGACTCTGCGGCACCACGTCCTTCACGGCAACGCCGGATCGAGGCGTGCCGTGCTGCGGGCGGTCGCTCGCGTCGGTGCCGGCAACGCCCAACCAGCCGTGCATCGCGTGCCCGTTGACCCGGAGCTGCGCGGCGACATCTCGGGCGCTGTCGATGGGCACGGCGAGGCCCGTCTTCGTCGAGCCAGGCGGAGCGATCAGGATGCCGACCAGCGCGCCGTCGCTGTCGAGCAGCGCGCCGCCACCGGCGCCGGTGTCGCGTGCGAGATCGGTGCGGAGCAGGCCCGCGAGCACCACCCCGTTGCCATCGGTCGTGAGCTCGTCGACCGACGATACGACGCCGGTGTCGGTTCGGCGGCCGGTCTCCGCATGGACGGCGATCGCGACGACTCGTGTCCCCTTGTCCGGCGGCATGGCGGCGATCGGCATACCGGTGAGCCCCCCGTCGTTGACGTCGAGCAGGGCGAGGTCGGTATCGGGATCCGCGCCGACGACGCGTGCGTGCCGGGCGCGGCCGTCACGGGTGACGACCTGGACGTCGGCGCGAGCCGCGACGAGGTGTGCGTTCGTCAGCACCTCCGAGCCTCCGAGCGACACGCCTGCGCCTTCCGTGCCGGCGGACTTCACGGCCACCACGCTTCCCAGCGCAGCGGCGGCCGTGCCTCCGGAGGTCACCACGGTTCGTACCGTGCCGGACGAGCGATGCGACCCGCTCGACGAATCCAACGCGCCGACGGTCAGCAGCACCACGGCGACCGCGCCGGCCCCGGCGAGGGCCACGAGCCCCATGCGCCACCGCCTGGCGTTGGCGTCGCTCCCGGGCGCGCGGCGGGGCGAACCGAGCTCGGAAGGGTGCAACCAGACTCGATCGAGTGGATCGGGGGGCGGCCCGCTCGCGCCTTCATCGTCGGAGGCGTCACTCGGCATGGCGAGGAGTGTACCGACGGCATGCGCCGATTTGTCCGCGCCCGGGACCTGTGCTCGGCGCGTCGGTGGCCGGTTGTGGCGCGAGCATGGTGGGCAGTGTTGGGCCATATGAGCGTGTCAGATGTGCGATCGCCCGAGGAACGGCTTCGGTACGTCGAGAGCGTCCTCGCCCGGTTCCGCTGGCTGCTCGCGTTGTTCGGGATCGTGTTCACCGTTTTCGACCCGAAGGCCGACGTGCTCCGGTGGACGGCGCTGCTCGTGCTCGTCGCGTCATGCTGCGTCGCAACGCTCGCCCTGCGCTTTCCACTGAACGTGACCCAGCTCCGCATCCTCGGCGCGGTGGTTGTCGGCGCCGACATGTTGCTCGTCATGTCGGTGATGTTCACCGACACGAGCCAGATCGAGCGGGGAGTCTTCCTGGCCGGCGTGCTCGTGATCTTCGAGGGCGCCGTGCGCTGGATGATCACCGGCGGTGTGCTCACGGCGATCGCGCTCGACCTCGCCATGCTGGCGTGGATGCAGCGTCGCGACGCGATCGGCTCCGTGCCCTTCGACGCGCCGGCCTTCGCGTTTCGTTCCGCGATCTTCATCGCGCTCGGATTCGCGATCGGTGTGCTCGTGCGCGCCCTCGAAACGGCCCGCGACGAGCTGGCCCAGCGGTTGAGCGAGTCGGAGATCGTCAACACCTTCGCCCTGGAGGCCCCGCGGCTGAGTGAGCAGGCGGCGGTGCGGCTGCTCGCAGGCCTGTTGCACGATGAGCTCGGCTACAAGAAGGTGGGCATCCTGTTGTACGACCCGACCGGCGGCGTCTTGCGACGGGCCGCCGCCGCCGGCTTCAGCTCCGACGTCGAAAACGTGATGGGTGCGGCTGATGCGGCGCTGGACGGCATCCCCGTCGGGCGCGACACGCGCAGCATCGCGGCGCGCTGCTTCCGCACCGGCCGGTCGCAGGTCGTCGTCGACGTCATCAGCGACCCCGACTACCTCATGGTCGACCCATCGGTGCGGTCACAACTGCACGTGCTGCTCCGCGCCGGTGGCCGTCGACTCGGGGTCATCGTCGTGAGCTCCGACGTCATTGACGGCTTTTCCGACAACGACGCCCGTCTGCTCGAGCGGGCGGCGGCCGAGCTCGCCCAGGTTCTCGAGCACGCGGCGGCTGGGCGAGGTGCAACGCGAGACCATCGACGACTTGCAGCGACTCTCGACCATGAAGGACGACTTCATCGCGATCACGAGCCATGAGCTGCGCACCCCGCTGACCGCGATGCGCGGCTTTGCCGGGGCGTTGGAGGCACACCGCGGCGACATGTCGGCCGAGCAGGAAGAGAACGCGATCCGGGCCATCTCCCGGCAGGTCGAGCGGATGAGCACGCTGACCGAGGATCTGCTGGCGGTCTCCCTCATCGACAGTGGGCGGAGCTCGCCGACACTCGAGCTCGTCGACGTCGCCGCGATCGCCCACGAGGTCGCAGCCGACCTCGATCCCCACGATGGCGTGCACGGGGTGTCCGTCTCGATTCCCGACACGCTGCCCCGGGTCGCTGCCGACCCGTCATTCCTGCGACGGGTGCTCGTCAACCTGATCTCGAACGGCCTGCGCTACTCGCCGGCGGGCGGCGCGGTCAACGTGGACGGACGGCTCGAGGAGAAGGCGATCCGCATTGAGGTCCGCGACCACGGCGTCGGTATCGCGGCGGCGGACGTCGAGCAGCTCTTCGGAAAGTTCGTCCGCGTCGGATCGACCCGTGCGATCGGCGGCACCGGCCTCGGGCTGTTCATCGTCAAGGGACTCGTCGAGGCGATGGACGGCGAGGTCACCGTCGAAAGCACGCCCGGCGAAGGCTCGTGCTTCGCGTTCACGCTCCCGGTCGCCCCGGCGGTGACCCCTTCGACCGCGCCGGACGGCGCGAGCCCGCTGAACGGTGCTCGCCCTGACGGCCTGTTGCCCGGCTCGGCTTCCCGGGCAGGTCGTTCAGTACGATGAAGTCATGCTCGAGCCGCCCTTCGAAGGCGACTGGGTGGGTCTCACGTCGCTCCCACTGCCGGTCGATGCCGCCATGGCCTGGGCCACGACGCCCGCAAGCGGGGCGGTCGTGTGCTTCCTCGGGGTCGTTCGCGACCATTCCGACGACCGTGGCGGCGTTCACGGGCTGACCTACGAGGCGTACGAGGACGCCGCCACGCGCCGGCTCGCCGAGGTCGCCGCTGATGCCCGGGCACGCTGGCCCGCCCTCCAACGCGTGGCGCTGCTCCACCGTCTGGGTGAGCTGGCGCTCGGCGAGCCGTCGGTGGTGGTTGTCGCAACGGCGCCGCATCGAGACGTCACCTTCGACGCCGCCCGCCATTGCATCGACACGCTCAAGGAGACGATTCCGATCTGGAAGCGCGAGCATTGGGACGAAGGATCCGACTGGGCGACCTCCGCCCGGCCCGTCCGCTCGGTGAGCGATCCCGTCACCGAGCCCCACTGAAGGTTGGCAATGGAATTTCTTCTGCTCGCGGTCGTCGTGAGCGCAGTCGGGATCACGATCATCGCGATCCGCCACCGGCGGCCCAAGACCGGCATCCGCGCGAGCATCGACGAGTTCGAGAAGGCCCGCGAGGCGATCGCGCCCGCGCGCCCCGACGACGATCGTCCCTCACGGGGAGCGCGGCGCCCTGGCTAAAGACCTCGCCATCGATCTCGGTACCGCGAACACCCTGGTGTACTCGCGCGGCCAGGGCATCATCCTCAACGAGCCGACCGTCATCGCGCTCAACAGCCGCTCGCAAGACGTGCTCGCGATGGGCCACGAGGCGTGGCAGATGATCGGGCGTACGCCGGGCTACATCGTGGCGGTGCGGCCGTTGCGCGGTGGTGCCATCACCGACTTCGAGATCACCCAGCGTCTCATCCGCCTGCTCTTTCAGCGGTCCGGCGTGTCGCGTCTGCATCGCGCCCGGGTGCTCATCTGTGTGCCGTCCGCGATCACCCACGTCGAGCAGCGAGCGGTGCTCGAAGCCGCACGCCGCGCCGGCGCGGCACAGACGTACCTCATCGAGCAGCCGATGGCGGCCGCGATCGGCGCGGGGCTGCCGATCCACGAGCCGCTCGGCAACATGATCGTCGACGTCGGCGGCGGCACCACCGAGGTAGCGGTGATTTCGCTCGGCGGGGTCGTGGCGCTCGAAGCGGTGCGCGTCGGCTCGTTCGACCTCGACAGCACGATCCAGTCGTACGTGCGCAAGGAGTACGGCGTCGCGATCGGAGAGCGCACCGCGGAGGAGATCAAGCTCGCGATCGGCTCGGCGTTCCCGACGGCCGACGAGTTCAAGGCCGAGGTGCGGGGCCGCGATCTGATGAGCGGTCTCCCGAAGACGATCATCCTCACGCCGGAGGAGATCCGCGACGCGATCGAAGAGCCCGTCCGTTCGATCACCGACGCGGTGATCCGCGCCCTCGCTCAGACACCGCCCGAGCTCGCGCAGGACCTGATCCTGAACGGCATCCATCTCGTGGGCGGCGGCGGCATGCTCCGGGGCCTCGACCTGCGGATCTCCAAGGAGACCGCTCTGCCGGTGCAGCTCGTCGACGCACCACTCGAGGCGGTCGTGCTCGGCGCCGGCCGCTGCCTCGAGTCGTTCGACCGGCTCAAGGAGATGTTCATGGGCAAGGCGCGCACCTGAGCCGGAGCCGGCTTGTGCGTCACGGGTGAGAGTCGGGCCGCTGACGCAGCGTCTCCGGTCAGTCTCCACCTGCGGCACGCAGGTCTTCGGCCGCTTGGCGCACCTGCCAGTCACGGTCGTCGACGGCGATCGCGATCGCGGCGTCCACGCCGGGCCCGGTGAACGCCGCCAGCGCCAGCACCGCGCGCCGGCGGACCGTCGCCTTGTCGCTGCACGCGTCGAGCACCGCTTGCAGGCCGGCCGGGTCGCCGAGGGCACCGACCGCGGCGACGGCCGCCTCCCGCGCGATCGCGTCGTGGTGCCCCGTCGCGGTCTGCGAGAGCACGGGCACCGCGCCGGCCGCCACTGCCGTGTCGCCCAGCTCGCCGAGCGCCCACGCGGCGGCTTCGAGCACGGTCACGTCCGAATCGCCGAGCATCGCCACGAGGCGTCGGGCCAAGCGCAGATCGGCAACGCCGGTCGCGAGCTCGGCCGCACGGCGCCGCACCGCACTCGAGCCATCACGGCTTGCGACGCTGCACGCGGTGCGGCCGGTAGACGCCGCCGCGGCGCGGACCAGCGCACCCAGCGCAGCGCTCCGAACTCGTGGGTCGGGGGCGTCACGCAGATCCGCGCGCAGCTCCGTTACGGCGCCCGCCGGCAGCCGGCCGCCGAGGCCGAGGGCGGCGATCCGGGCTGCCTGCTCGACCGGTGTCTCGTCGCGCGGCCGACGGTTCCCGGGCACGGTTGCGACCCTACAGTGGTCGGTCTGGTGTGCCGATCCGGGTCGAGGTGGGACGTTTGAGTCGCCGAACCGCAAGGCTGCTGCCGGCGACGGTCGTCGCGCTGGCAGTCATCGCCGCGGTCGTGGCCGGTGTCGCACTGCTCGACGGCGGCAGGAGTGGCGCCGCCAAACGCGACAACCCGGTGCTGCACAACTCGCAGCGCAAGGCGCCCGTCTCCTCGTCGACCACCCCGCCCGCGCGGGCACTCCCGCAACCCGAAGATTCACCGAAAGACCCCAACGCCGATGTACCGATCACGCAGATCGGCGAGATCGAGATTCCCAAGATCGGCCTGATCCACCCCGTCTTCGAGGGGGTGTGGCTCACCGTCGTCAACCACGGTCCGGGTCATTGGCCGGGCTCGGCCGAGCCCGGCGGGTACGGCAATACCGTGTTCGCCGGCCACCGGGTCACCCACACGCATCCGTTCCGCCGCCTCAACGAGCTCGTTGCCGGCGACGACATCATCGTGCGCACCGACAAGGGTGTGTTCACCTACAGGGTGACGAGCTCCGAAGTGGTGACGCCGAAGACCGGCATCTCGATCGTGGATCAGCACCCCGGTCACATGATCACCCTGTTCGCCTGCCATCCTCCCGGGAGCGCCCAGTACCGGTATGTCGTGCACGGTGACCTCGTGAGCAGTCAGCCACCCGCGTGATGTCACGCGCGAGCTTCAGGCACCAAATCGGAGGACGAACCGGATGAGCGACGCGTCCCCCGAGCTCCAGGTCCCGGCCGCGCCGGTCAAGCGGCGCCGGCGGGGATGGGCGATCGCCGGTGGGGTGGTCGCAGTGCTGCTCGCGATCGTGCTCGTCGGCGCATATCTCGTACGGCTGCCGTACGTGATCATCTCGCCGGGCGCGGCAACGCCCGTCGAGGACGTCGTCAACATCCGTGGCGCGACCACCTACCCGCACCGCGGCTCGTTGCTCTTTCTCACCGTGATGATCACGCGCCCCGAGCCTGGTCCCAACCTGTACCGCTACCTCGCGGCCAAGCTCGACGACGACTCGGAGATTGTCGGGCGTGACGAGTATCTGCAGGGCCGCAGCGCGAAACAGGACGAGCAGCTCAACACCCAGCTCATGACGCAGTCGCAGCTCACCGCCAAGGTGGTCGCCCTCCGGCGTCTGGGCTATCCCGTGACGATCACCGGCGCCGGCGCGATCGTCGCCGGGGTCGGCAAAGGCTCCCCGGCTTCCGGCAAGCTCGAGGTCCGCGACGTCATCACCGCGGTCGACGGCACGCCGGTGTCGACCAGCGACGAGATCGGCCCCTTGGTGCGGAAACGTCCGCCGGGCGCGCCGGTCACGTTCTCGATCACCCGAAAGGGTGTCGCGAAGACCGTCACCGTCGTCACGACGAAGGGGAAAGCGGGCGATGCCAAGGGCAAGGCGTTCGTCGGCATCGCGACGGTCACGAAGGACCAAAAAGTCGACTTCACGCCCGACATCAGGATCAACCCCGGCGCGGTGAGCGGCCCGTCCGCCGGTCTCGCGTTCACCCTCACGATCATCGACGAGCTGACGCCGGGCAATCTGACCGGTGGGAAGAAGGTGGCGGTGACCGGCGAGATTCTTCCCGGCGGGCTCGTCGGGCCCGTGGGCGGGGTCGCGGCAGAAGGCGGCCGCAGCGCACGACGCGGGAGCAATGCTGTTCCTGGTGCCGCCCGATGAATTGAAGGAGGCACGCAGCCACGCGCACGGAATGAAGGTCGTGGCGGTGCCGAATCTCGACGCCGCGCTCAATGCCCTCCATCGGGCGGGCGGTGCTGCGGTGCCGCCACCACCGTCCTCCACGACACCTCGCTGAGCGGGGTGTCGGGCGCGCGCCCGCGTGTTTCAATACAGTGTGGGCCCATGAGTGACGTTGACGCCCACCGGCGCCCGATCTCCACCGCAGCACGTCTCAACCCCGAAGAGATCTCCAACCGCGCGTTCAGTGTCGCGAGGCGCGGGTACGCCGAGTCCGAGGTGCGCGCGTTCTTGCGCCGCGTTGCCGACGACGTGGGCGTGCTGCGGGAGCGGGAGCGCCAGCTCGCGCAACAGGTCGAACAGCTCGAGACGAAGCTGCGCAACCCCGAGCCGCCGACCGAGCGTCAGCTCCTCGACTCGCTCGGCGAGGAGACGGCCCGCGTGCTCCGGTCCGCCCAGGAGGCGGCCGAGGACATCCGCGGCAAGGCGGCAGAGAAGTCGGCGCAGCTCGTCCACGAAGCCCAAGAGTCGGCCCGGATACTGCGCGAGGAAGCCGAGAGCTTTGTGGGCGATCGCCGGCGCGAAGTCGAGGAAGCGGCGGCGCAGCTGGAGGAGACGGCCGAGGCCCGCGCATCCGAGCTTCGGGCCGAGGTCGAGGAGCATGTCAAGGCGCTGCGTGAGGAGACCGACCGGTTCGTGAGCGACGAGCGCGAACGCGCCACCGGTGAGATCGCGACCGAGATCGAGTCCGCCCGCGAACGGGGCCGCGAGATGCTCAACGAGGCGCGCGCGGTTCGCGAACGCGTGTTGGCCGATCTCACGAAGCGGCGCGGTCAGATGCAACACCAGATCGAGGAGCTGCGCGCCGGCCGCGAGCAGATGCTCGACGCGTACCGCGTTGTGCGGCGCACCCTCGGCGAAGCCGCCGACGCGCTCGCGGGCACCGAAGGCGTGGATGCGGTGCTGGCCGCGATCCCGCCCGTGCCGGTACTCGCCGAGGCGACAACGTCGGAGCACCAAGCCTCGGCGCAGGCCGCTCCACCCGCGGAGGCGCCGGCCGACGCCGGCTCGTCCTCGCCCGACGTCGAGCACGAGACGGCCGAGGCCGACGAGACCGGCGGGGCCGAGGAGGCCGCCAAGGCGTCCGCCGAAGAGCGTCCCCGCGCCGCAGACGTGTTCGCCAGACTCCGAGCAGGCCGTTCGCGACGGTCCGACGAGCCCGCTCAGCAGTTGGAGAGCGAGCAGAGCGGCACGGCGACGGCGACGATGGAATCCGCGACCGAGAGGCCGGGCGACGACGAAGACGACGACGACGAGGCTGCCGTCGCGGTCGGCGATGACGTGATCGACCTGACCGCGGACGACGGCGCGGATCCCGACGGGCGGGGGCTGCGTGCTCGCGACGAAGCGCTGGCCGAGCCGGGCCGGGTGCTGCTGCGCATCGGGAAGCGCGCGCTCCAAGACGAGCAGAACGACTTTCTCGACGCGCTCCGCCGCCAGAAGGGCAGCATCAATCTTGACGAGCTGCTGCCTGCGCGCGACGCGCAGCACGCGATGTGGCTCGAGGTGTTGCGCGACCCGCTCGGGGACGCGTACGCGGCCGGGTTCACGTCATCCGGTGGCAGCGCGAAGCCGGCCCACGCGCCCGGCGAGCTCGTCGGCGAGCTCGCCGCGACACTCGTCGACCCGTTGCGCGAACGCCTCGCGACCGTCGACGGGTCAAGCGCCGACGCCGAGGTGCTCACCCAGCAGATCGGCTCGCGTTATCGAGAATGGAAGAGCCAGAGCTTGCAACCCGTGCTCGAGGACGCGCTCGCGGTTGCGTACTCCCGAGGTGTGTACGAATCGACGGCGTCGGAAGCGCGGCTGCGTTGGGTGCCGGCGCGGCCCGGTCAATGTCCCGATTGCGATGACAACGCGCTCGAGCCGACACCTCGCGGCAAGCTCTTCCCGACCGGACAGCCGTTCCCGCCGGCGCACCCGGGATGCCGTTGCCTGCTCGTCGCGGTCGAGGCCGACGCCGGTGCTTGAGCCGTCCCGGCACAACCTGGCTGCCCGCGCTCGCGAATCGCTTGCGTCCCTCTAGCATTCGCTTCGATGCGCGTCCCTGACAGCCCACAACGTATTCGGCGCCCGCGCGGTTTTCCGCGCATACGCGTCTGGATGATCGTCGCGGTCGTCCTCGTCATCGTGCTGCTGTTCAGCCTCAAAGGACTGGCCGGCTTCTACACGGATTACCTGTGGTTCGACTCCGTCGGCCAGGGCAGCACCTGGAGTCAGCTCCTCGCAGCCAAGATCGCGCCCGCGATCGTGTTCACGGTCATCTTCTTCGTGATCATGTACGCGAACCTGCTCATCGCCGACCACATCGCCCCGAAGTACCGGTCGATGGGCCCCGAAGACGAGATCATCGAGCGGTACCAGCAAGCCGTCTCGCCGTACCGGGGCCGCTTACGCGTCGGCGTGGCGCTGTTCTTCGCGTTGGTCGCCGGTGTCGGGGTGTCGTCGCAATGGCAGCAGTGGGTGCTGTTTACGCACCGCGTCGATTTCGGTGTGAAGGACCCGCAGTTCCACAAGGACATCGGCTTCTACGTGTTCCAGCTGCCTTTCCTGAAGTTCGTCGTGGAGTGGCTCTTCGCCGGCCTCGTCATCGTGCTGATCGTCACCGCGATCGCGCACTACCTCAATGGGGGCATCAGGTTCCAGAGCCCGTTCCAGCGCGTGACGCCGCAAGTGAAGGCCCACCTCTCGGTGATCCTGGCGATCATGGCGCTGGTGAAGGCGTCCCAGTACTTCTTCATCGGCCGGTACGAGCTCAACTTCTCGAGTCGCGGCGTGATCGAGGGGGCGAGCGCGACCGACGTGAAGATTCAGACGCCCGCGCTCAATGTTCTCGCGGCGGTCGCAGTGATTGCCGCAGTGCTCTTTGTCTGGAACATCTTCCGGCGCGGGTGGGTGCTGCCGGTGATCGCGGTCGGGCTGTGGGCGTTCGTCTCGCTCGCGATCGGCACGATCTATCCCGCGTACTACCAGAAGTTCCGCGTCGACCCCAACGAGTATCAAAGCGAGAAGCGCTACATCGGGCGCAACATCGCCGCGACGCGCGCTGCGTTCGACTTGAAGAGGGTCGACGTGACCAACTTTCCGTACGTCGACACGCTGCAACCGGCGGTGGTGAACGCCAACCGCCCCACCATCGACAACGCGCGGCTCTGGGATCCCGACGTCATCAAGCCGACCTACCAGACATTGCAGGGGCTGCAGACCTTCTACAAGGTCGACGACGTCGATGTCGACCGTTACGTGGTCGACGGCCAGACCCGCCAGGTCACAATCGCGGCACGCGAGCTCAACAGCGCCGAGCTCCCCAGCCAGTCGTGGGTCAACCGGCACCTCGTGTACACGCACGGGTACGGCGCGATCGCGTCGCCGACCAACAGCGCCACCAGTCAGGGCAACCCCAATTTCTTCGTGAGCGACGTTCCGCCCAAGGGCCAGATCAAGCTCACGAACAAGGGCTCGCAGCTGTACTTCGGTGAGAACTTGTCCGGCTACACGCTCGTCGACGCCAACCAATCGGAGTTCAACTACCCGCGCTCGGGCGCCCAAGATGCCACGACGCGTTACACCGGCACCGACGGTGTGAAGCTGTCGAGCTATCTCCGGCGCTTCGCCTTCGCCCTGCGTTTCGGCGACGTCAACACGGTGATCTCCGGGCAGGTCAACTCCCGCACGAAGCTCATCTTCCAGCGCGACATCAAGGACCGCGTCACGAAGCTCGCGCCGTTCCTGAAGTTCGATGCCGACCCGTATCCCGTCGTGCTCAACGGCAAGACCACATGGGTCCTCGACGGCTACACGACCACGAGCCGGTATCCGTACTCGCAATCGACCAATGGTGAAGGCGGGCTCGACGGCAGCTTCAACTACGTACGCAACTCGGTGAAGGCAACCGTCGACGCGTACAACGGCACCGTCAAGTTCTACGTGATCGATTCGAAGGATCCGATCATCCGCTCGTACCGCAAGGCCTTTCCTGATCTGTTCACCGCTTTCTCGAAGATGCCGGCAGGGCTGCGCGCCCACCTGCGCTACCCCGAGGACCTGTTCAAGACCCAGACCACCGTGTTCGGCCGCTATCACGTCACCGAGCCGCGCCGCTTCTACGACGGCAACGCGAAGTGGCTGGTCTCGCCCGAGCCCGGCGCGGCCGGCCCCAACGTTGTGACCAGCGACACGAGCAACAAGCCGCAGAACGCCACGTCGACGAGCCAGCGCATCGCTCCCTACTACCTGTACATCCGCCTGCCGGGCGAGAAGCACGAGAGCTTCCTCATCCTGCGACCGTTCGTGCCGGTGTCCCAGGACAACAAACAGACGCGCCTCGTGTCCTTCATGGTTGCGCGCGCCGACCCCGGCGAGTACGGGAAGCTCTCGACGTTCGTGATGCCGCAGAACCAGTCGGTGCTCGGGCCGGTGCAGGCAGATAACCAGATCAACAGCACCGCGGAGATCTCGCGCCAGATCACCCTGTTGGGCCAGCAGAAGTCCGCCCTGCTCCAGGGCAGCCTCCAGGTCATCCCGGTCGGCGACTCGCTCATCTACGTGCGGCCGCTCTACGTCCAGCGCGAAGGCGCCTCGGGGTACCCGACGTTCCGCTTCGTCGTGGTGCTCGCTCCCAATAAGCAACCGGTGCTCGCGGCGACGGTCAACGACGGGCTCAACCAGATCTTCGGCACCGCGCCCACCGCGCCGACGCCGGGGCAGACAACCCCGACGCCGAGCACGGGCAGCACGGTCCAGGATCTGCTGAACCAGGCATCGGCGGCGTTCAATTCCGCGCAAGCGGCGCTGAAGAACGGCGACCTCGCCGAGTACCAGAAGGACATCAACCAGGCCGGCAAGCTCATCGACCAGGCCCGCCAGGCGGCCGCGGCCACCCCGACGGCGCCGAGCACCCCTACGACCCCCACAACGCCCACGACGGGCCCTTCGACGCCGGCGTCGGGCGCAGCGTCGGGCTCGACCCAGCAGGCGGGCAGACGCCGCTGAATCTGCCCCGGAAACCGGGATTGTTGGGGCCTACAGGGATTGTTACTATCTACGTAGTGGAAATCCCTTCCGGCCTCGGCTCGGCCGGTATCGACGATCGCCCCAGGTGGACGTGATGGCAATCAGCGACATCGATCTCGGCAAGTACAAGCTCGGATGGAACGACGGCGACCAGTTCGTCTACAAGCCCAAGAAGGGCTTGAACGAGACCGTCGTCAAGGACATCTCGCACCAGAAGAGCGAGCCGGAGTGGATGACGAAGTTCCGCCTCAACGCGCTGAAGCGCTTCGAGCGCAAGCCGATGCTCGAGTGGTTCGCGAAGAACATGCCCGACATCGACTTCGAAGACATCTACTACTACATCAAGCCCACGGATCACACCGTCTCCGACTGGGACATGCTGCCGCCGGAGATGCAGTCGACCTACGAGAAGCTCGGCATTCCCGAGGCCGAGCAGAAGTTCCTCGCGGGCGTGACCAGTCAGTACGAGTCCGAGGTCGTGTACCACAAGAACCGTGACGACCTCGAGCAGCTCGGCGTGCTGTTCTCGAGCATGGACCAGGCGCTCAAGGACTATCCGGAGATCGTCAAGCAGTACATCGGCACGGTGATCCCGCCCGGCGACAACAAGTTCGCCGCGCTCAACTCCGCAGTGTGGAGCGGCGGCTCGTTCATCTACGTGCCGCCGGGAGTGCACGTCGACATGCCGTTGCAGGCGTACTTCCGCATCAACTCGGAGAACGCCGGTCAGTTCGAGCGCACGTTGATCATCGCCGACGAGGGCTCTTCGGTGCACTACGTCGAGGGCTGCTCCGCGCCGGTGTACTCGGGCGACTCGCTGCACTCCGCGGTGGTCGAGCTCATCGCGAAGCCCGGAGCGCGTATCCGGTACACCACCATCCAGAACTGGTCGCCCAACGTCTACAACCTCGTCACGAAGCGGGCGAAGGCCGAGACCGAGGCCACCGTCGAGTGGATCGACGGCAACCTCGGGTCGAAGCTCACGATGAAGTACCCCGCCGTCGTGATGACCGGTCCGAAGGCGCACGGCGAGGTGCTGTCGGTCGCGTATGCCGGCCCGGGCCAGCATCAAGACGCCGGGGCGAAGATGACCCACGCGGCGCCCGAGACCACGTCGATCATCGACTCGAAGTCGATCTCCAAGGACGGCGGCCGCACGACCTACCGCGGTCTGGTGAAGGTCGACGAGGGCGCGCACAACTGCAAGAGCCACGTGCGTTGCGACGCGCTCATCCTCGACGAAGACAGCCGCTCCGACACGTACCCCTATATGGAGATCGAGGAGAAGGACGCTCGCATCGGTCACGAGGCCACGGTCTCGAAGGTCGGCGACGACCAGATCTTCTATCTCATGAGCCGCGGGCTCACGGAGCAGCAGGCGACGGCAATGATCGTCAACGGGTTCATCGAGCCGATCACCAAGACGCTGCCGATGGAGTACGCCGTCGAGCTGAGCCGTCTCATCGAGCTCAACATGGAAGGCGCGGTCGGCTGAGCAGGTTCGCAGTCACCGTTCGCATCCGATGACGGCCTTCACGTCCGACGCCGCGCGCGGTGCCCGGGCCCGAGTGGCTCGCGACGCGCGGCTCGCGGCGGTCGAGCGACTTGCCGGCATCAGATGGCCCACCGATGCCGAGGAGATCTGGCGGTACAGCCGCGTCGGTGAGCTCGACCTCGAGCGGTACCGTCCCGTCCCGCCCGAGGCGCTCGGAGAACCGGGTGTCGAGCTCGCGCCGGGCGGCGGACCGGTCGCGGCGGAAGCGGGCGAACGGGCCGGTCTGGTCGTCGTGCACAACGGGCGCGTCGTGCACCACGAGCTCGACCCGCAGCTCGAGGCGAAGGGCATGCAGGTCTGCGGGCTCGCGACGTGCGAGGGCGCGGACGTGGAGGCTTACCTCGGTCGATGCTCCGATGAGTCGCCGGACGCGTTCGTGACGTTGCACGACGCGTTCCTTCCCGGCGGCGCGTTCGTCCGCGTGCCTGCGGGGGTGGTCGTCGACTTGCCGATCGTCGTGTTGCACTGGAGCGACGGCGACGGGCTCGCGAGCTTCCCGCACACGCTCGTCGTGGCGGATGAGCAATCCGAGGTCACCGTGCTCGACCGGTTCACCTCGCCCGACAGCAATCACCTCGTCGATGCGGTCGTCGAGCTCATCGTGGGTGACGCCGCGCACGTCAAGTACCTGTCGGTGCAGGAGCACGGGCCACGCACGTGGCACATCGCGTTGCAACGGGCCCACGTGGGGCGCGACGCCTCACTGCGGTCCTCGGCGGTCGCGCTCGGCGGCGACTACGCGCGCTTGCGCAGCGAATCGTTGCTCACCGGGCAGGGCGCCGACAGCGATCTCGTCGCCGTCTACTACGGCGACCAGCAGCAGATGCTCGACTTCCGCACCTTGCAGGACCACGACGCGCCCAACACGCGCAGCGACTTGCTGTTCAAGGGGGCCGTCGAAGACGACGCCCATTCGGTGTACTCGGGGCTGATCCGTCTGCGACCCTCGGCGCAGAAGTCGAACGCGTTCCAGACGAATCGCAATCTCGTGCTCACGGAGGGAGCGGGCGCGGAGTCGATCCCCAACCTCGAGATCGAGGCCAACGACGTGCAGTGCTCGCACGCGTCGACGGTCGGGCCGATCGACGACGACCAGCTGTACTACCTCGAGAGTCGCGGCGTGACGCCCGAGGACGCCGAACGCCTCATCGTGCTCGGGTTCTTCGAGGACGTCTTCGAGCGCCTGCCCGTTCCGTCGATGGTCGCGGGCCTGCGCCGTGACGTCTCCCAGAAAGTCGGGCATCTGCATGGCTGACGTCCGCGTCTGCGCAGTCGGCGACGTCGCGCCCGGTGCCGCCAAGCGGGTCGATGTCGACGGCAACGCGCTCAGCATCGTGCGCATCGGCGACGACTTCTACGCGATCAGCGATACTTGTTCGCACGCCGACTACTCGCTCAGCGAGGGTGACGTCTGGGAAGACGAGTGCGAGATCGAGTGCCCGAAGCACGGCTCGACGTTCTCGCTGAAGACCGGCGACCCGCAGACGTTGCCCGCCACACAACCGGTGCCGGTCTACGACGTCCGCGTCGACGGCGACGACGTCTTGGTGCAACTGCCGTGACAAGAACCCAAGACCTCATTCTTGCGTCAACAGCCGGTGTCACATCCCGGATTGCGACGCAAGAACGCGTATATGGAGGAGTGCGCACGTGAGTGTGCTGGCGATCTCCGGACTGCGCGCGGCGGTCGCGGGGCACGAGATCCTGCGCGGGGTGGATCTCGAGGTGCGTTCGAGCGAGGTGCACGCGCTCATGGGGCCAAACGGCTCGGGCAAGTCGACGCTCTCGCACACGTTGATGGGGCGCGCCGACTACGAGGTGCTCGGCGGGTCGGTCAAGGTCGACGGCGAGGAGATCCTCGGGCTGCCCACCTGGCAACGGGCCGAGAAGGGCCTGTTCCTCGCGATGCAGTACCCGGTCGAAGTGCCGGGCGTGCGGCTCGTCGACATGTTGGAGGCGTCCCGTTCCCATGGCAACGGCGAGGGCGCCGCGCGCACCGGCCAGGAGCGCGCCCGCGCACTGGTCAGGAGGGCGCCGCTCGCACTGGTCAGGAGGGCGCCGCGCGCACTGGTCAGGAGCGCGCCGCCATCGCCGAGCGCCTCGGGGTAGAGGCCGGCCGGCTCGCGGTCGACCCGCGGTTCCTCGAGCGAGGGGTCAACGTCGAGTTCTCGGGCGGCGAGCAGAAGCGGGCCGAGGCGCTGCAACTCGCGGTGCTGCGTCCGAAGTTCGCGATCCTCGACGAGATCGACTCCGGTCTCGACGTGGATGCGCTCCGGGACGTGTCGCGCCGCATCGAGGCGATGACCACCGAAGACGGGCTCGGTGTGCTCGCGATCACGCACTACGCGCAGTTGCTCACCGAGCTTCGTCCCGACCGTGTGCACGTGCTCATGGCGGGCCGGGTCGTGGCGAGCGGCGGTCCGGAGCTTGCCGACACGGTCGAGCGCACGGGCTACGAAGGACTCGCCGCAGAGCTCGGTGTGGAGTCACTCACCGTCGAGACCGCGGCCGCCGACGATCCGTTTGCCAACCCGCCGGGCTTCTGAGCGGCCGGCTTCCCGGCGAGCGCTCGCGATGAAGCAGCGGGTTTACGCCGGTGGGACGACGGGTGCAGGCGGCGCCGGCGCAAGTGTGGCCGGCGGCGGGGGTGGCGGTGCGGGTGCGGGTGCCGGCGTCGGTGCGAGAGGCGGCGGTGGCGCCTGACTGATCGGCGTGCGCGACACGACATTCGCGGGCGTACCGCCGAACACGTACACCGGGTCGCCCTGGTGCACCAGCGTGTGGAAGTACTCCGAGATGTGCATGGGGATGCGCACACAACCGTGGGACGCGGGCTGCGTCGGCACCGACGCATACCCGTGTACCGCGATGCCGCCGTTGAAGTAATAGGGGTTGTACAGCTGCCCGAGCGGCGACTTGTCCCACCCGTTCACGAACCGCTCGAACTTGAACGCACCCGACGGCGTGTTCGCGTGCTCGCAGACGTGCGACGTGGGGTTCTCACGCGGCGTGTCGTAGCAGTAGAGCTCGCCCGCCCCGGTCGACACCGGGCTGATGAGCTTCACTTGCCAGTTGTCGTAGAGCGTGAGGTACTGCTTCCCGACGTCGACCTCGGTGCGGTTGGGTCCGCCGCCGGGCTGCAGCGGCGCCGGGTACTGGAAGACACCCAGCGCGAAACGCTCCGGTGCCCCGATGCGTCCGGTACGCGGCGCGTCGAACATCTTCTGGAGCGCTTGCACCACGTACACGGTCATCGCGTCGTAATGACCGTCGACGGGGCCTGGATCGAAATGCAGATCGGCAAGGCGCTGCTCGAACGCCCGCACCTCGGGTCCGTTGGCCCCGGAGCCGATGCTGCCGCCGGGAACCTCGGGCAGCACCGCGCCCGCGGGCTGCAGGAGCGGCGGGATCGTGGTCGTGGTCGTGGGCGGAATGGTGGTCGTCGTGGCCGCGGCGCGCCGGACGCGCGATGGCGCCGTCGAAGCCGATGACGGTGACCCGTCGCGCACCCACAGACCGGCGCCGACCGCGACCGCGACGGCGCACACGGCCAACGACACGCTGACGATGACACGGGAACGAACGATCTTCTTCAGAGCCGGTTCCTGATTCGTGCGGCGGGCGGTCGCCGGAAGTGAATCGTACATGGGTCCCCGTCCATGCAGCGACGCGGGGGGAATTCGCCGAGTTTCCGCGGTGTAGCGTGACCCACGCTCGTGACCCTGGCGGAAGGGGTGATCCCACGGTGCGCTTCTTTACGTTCCACCTGATGCCCTACACCCAGCTCGCCCCGAGCTACGACGGCCCTGCGTGGGTCACCGTGCCCGAACGCCGCTGTACGACCCGCGCCGTCGGCCACGAGCTCTACAACCGCTACCTCGACGAGCTCGTGTACGCCGAGGAGCTCGGCTTCGACGGCGTGTGCGTCAACGAGCACCACCAGAACGCCTACGGCAACATGCCGTCGCCCAACCTCATGGCCGCCGATCCTCGCCCGCCAGACGACGCGAGTGAAGATCGCCGTCGTCGGCAACGCGCTGCCGCTCTACGACCCGCCCGACGCGCGTCGCCGAGGAGTTCGCGATGATCGACGTGATCAGCGGCGGCCGGCTGATCGCGGGCATGGTCGTGGGCGGCGGGCCGGAGTACTACTCGTTCTCGGTCAACCCGACGCACGCGCGGGAGCGCTTCCAGGAGGCGCACGACCTCATCCTGAAGGCGTGGACGGAGCCGGGCCCGTTCGAGTGGTGGCAAGCACTACCGGCATCCGCTACGTCAACCCGTGGCCGCGGCCGCTGCAGCAGCCGCACCCCGAGGTCTGGATCCCCGGCGCGGGCTCGGTGGAGACGATGGAGTTCGTCGCCCGGCACCGCTACGCCTACATGGGGATCCCGTACTTCCACATCGATGTCTTCAAGCGCTACTTCTCGATGTTCCGCGACGCGTGCGAGGCCGAGGGCTACGACGCCGACCCGATGCAGCAGGGATGGCTGCTGCCGATCTATGTCGCCGAGACCGACGACCAGGCGCGCCGCGAGTACGAGGAGCACCTCTGGTACTTCGTGAAGCGGCTGCTTCCCGGCATCACGATCCAACCGCCCGGCTACACGTCGGTGCGCTCCCTCGGGCAACATCCTCAAGGCTGCGGGCACGTTCATGCTCAACGTCGACACGTGGGACGAGATCGTCGACGGGCGCTACGCGATCGTCGGCTCGCCCGAGACGGTCACCGAGCAGCTCGTCGACGCGCTCGGACAGCTCGGCACCGGCAACCTGCTCGGCCTCTTCCAGCTCGGCAGCCTGCCCGGCCGAGCTGACGCGCAGGAACATGGAGCTCTTCGCGGACCAGGTGATGCCCAAGCTGCGCGCCGAGTTCCCCGAGGGCACGTCGGTCCTGCGGCCCCACGCGAAGGTCGCGTAGTGCCGACACCGCTCACCGAAGAGCTCCTCGACACACCCATCGGCAAGATCCAGATGTTCCGCGGCGGCGCAGGCGCGCCGCTCGTGTACCTGCACTCGGCCGGCGGTGAGACGCAGCTCGACGTGCTCGACGACCTCGCCGACTCGTTCGACGTGCTCGTGCCGATGTTTCCGGGCTTCGGTGAGTCGGAGGGCATCGAGCAGATCGACGGGATGGAGGACGCGGTCTTCCACCTGCTCGATCTCTGGGCACTGCTCGAGCTCGAAGCGCCGCTCGTCGTCGGCCTCTCGCTCGGCGCGTGGATGGCGGCCGAGCTCGCGACGCGCTACCCCGACCACGTGGGTGAGCTCGTGTTGATCAATCCGGTGGGGCTGTACATCGAGGGTGCGCCGATCGAAGAGCTGTTCGGTCGGTCACCGGCGGAGCTGGCCGAGATGCTCTTCGTCGAACAGTCGCATCCGATCGCGGCGCTGATGCACAGCTTCGACACGTTCACCGGCGACGTCGGCAAGCAGACGGAGATCCCGCTCGAGATCGTCATCCCGATGTGGAAGGCGCTCGGCGCGACGGCGCGCCTCGGTTGGGATCCATACCTGCACAACCCGAAGCTACGAGCTCGGCTGCGTCGTATCACCGCACCCACGCTGGTCATCGCCGGGGCGCGCGACGGCTTCGTGCCGATCGAGCACGCCGGCACGTATGCCGCCGAGATCCCGGACGCGCGGCTCGCGGTGATCGAGGACGGCGCGCACTGGGTGCCCTTCGAGCAGCCGGGCACGGTCGCGACGCTGATTCGGGAGTTCGAAGCGCGATGACCGACGTGCGCAAGGCCGAGACTGCCGAGGTCGGCCCACTCGCCGCGACACTGGCGCGCGCGTTCGAAGACGACCCGGTGCAGGCGTGGATACTCCCCGACGAGACGACTCGCCTGGCCACGTTGACCGCGATGTTCGAGGTGACGCTGCGCGCGTTGTACCTCCCGCTCGCCGAGTCGTACACGGTGAACGATTGCGCGTCAGGAGCTCTGTGGATGCCGCCGGACGAGTGGGAGATCGACGACGCGACGATCGCGCGCCTTGCCCCTGTCGCGGAAGTCGTCGGTGACCGGCTCGGGGCGCTGATGACGATGCTCGAGCTCGCGGCCGAGCATCACCCGCACGAACCGGTGCACTACTACCTCAATGTGCTCGGCACCGACCCGTCGCATCAGGGCGAGGGGCTCGGTTCGGCAACGATGCGTCCGGTGCTCGAACGCTGTGATGCAGCACGCCTCGGCGCGTACCTCGAGAGCTCGAAGGAAACCAACGTGCCGTTCTACGAGCACCACGGGTTCGTCGTCACCGGGACCATGCAGCTTCCCGACGAGGGGCCGTTGATGTGGTCGATGTGGCGGGAACCGCGCGCGTAACCCGCGCGCGTCAGGCGCCGGCGGGCTGGGCTTCGGACTCGAGCAGCTCGGCGAGCGGGTCGGTCGCAGCGGCCGCGAGACGCAGGTCGAGCAGGAAGTCGAGAACCTCGGCACTCGATACGAGCTCGCGCGCGCCGAAGCGCTGCAATGCCTCGTCGATCATTGTCATCAGCTCGAGCTGCTGGCCCATGATCGTGCTTCCTCCTCGCGAACCCTCCACAGTAGTCGCATCTGCGCCTCTATCTCTCACGCATTGTCCTCTGGAACACCGATTCGCCCTCGATCGTTCCGAGACTCGCGTCACAGAGCACCCGTTTCAGCTGACCGCCGGCTCACCCGCGACTTCGTCGAGGCCCTGCTGAAGCGTGTTCCACGCCAACGTGGCGCACTTGATGCGCACGGGGAACTTGACGACGCCTTGCAACGCCTCCAGGTCGCCCAGCCGTACGCCCTCGAGGTCGGCCGACAGATCGGAGCCGTCGCTCGGATCGGCCTCGCCATCGAGCTTGGACTCGTGGATCGACATCAAGGCCTTGAACGCACGTATAAGCGCCCGGGCCTCGGTGACGGGCTTCCCCTTCACCGCCGCGCTCATCATCGAGGACGACGCCTGGCTGATCGAGCAGCCCTGCCCCTCGATCTTGAGATCACGTACCACGTTGGTCGTGGGGTCGACGTCGAGGAACAGGATTACCTCGTCGCCACACAGCGGGTTGAAGCCCTCGGACTTCGTGGCCGGCGGCACGGGCAACTCCCCGCGGTTCCGCGGCGAGCGGTAGTGATCGAGGATGATCTCGCGATAGAGGTCTTCCAGACCGGGCATCGTCAGGATCCTAGGTGGCCGTCATCGTGGCGGCCCTAGACAGCAAAGAACTTCTCCGCTTTCGCCAGCGCGTCCACGAGGGCGTCGGCATCAGCTTCATCGTTGTACACGTAGAACGAAGCGCGCGTCGTGGCCGGCACGCCCAGCACGCGCATGAGCGGCTTCGCGCAATGGTGGCCGGCGCGCACACACACGGCCTCTTCGTCGACGACCTGCGAGATGTCGTGTGCGTGGATGCCCTCGAACAGGAACGAGATCGCGCCACCACGGACGTCGACGTCGCGCGGGCCGTAGATCGTGAGGTTGTCACCGAAGCGTTCGTCGAGCGCCGTGAGCGCGTAGCCGGCGAGCGCCCGCTCGTGGGCCCGCACCGCATCGATGCCCAGCGCGTCGACATAGTCGACCGCCGCACCCCACCCGATGGCCTCGACGATCGGAGGAGTGCCGGCCTCGAACTTCCACGGCAACTCGTTGGGCGTGAACCCGTCGAGGCGCACGTCGCGGATCATCTCTCCGCCACCGAGGAACGGGGGCATCGCCTCGAGCAACTCGGCGCGCGCCCACAGCGCGCCGATCCCGGTGGGACCGAGCATCTTGTGCGACGAGAACGCGATGAAGTCGGCGTCCCAGGCTTGCACGTCACAGGGAAGGTGCGGCACCGACTGACACGCGTCGACCAGCACGTGCACGCCGGCCACGTGCGCGGCGTCGGCAAGCGGGCGGATGTCGTTGATCGTGCCGAGCACGTTGGACATGGACGACACCGCGAGCAGCTTTGCCCCGTCGAGGAGGCGGTCGAGGTCGGTGAGGTCGAGGCGGAAGTCGGGCGTGAGTGGAATCCACCGCAACTCGACGCCGCGCTCGGCGGCGAGGATGTGCCACGGGACCACGTTCGCGTGATGCTCCATCTGCGTGAGCACGATCGGGTCGCCGGGAACGAGGTTGGCGCGTGCCCACGAGTAGGCAACGAGGTTGATCGCCTCGGTCGCGTTGCGCACGAACACGATCTCTCGAGTCGCATTCGCGTGGACGAACCGCGCGACCTTGGCCCGAGCCTTCTCGAACGCTGCGGTTGACTCCTCGGCGATTGTGTAGACGCCGCGGTGGACATTGGCGAAGTAGTTGCGATAGCAGTCGTCCATCGCGTCGAGCACGGCATTCGGCTTCTGTGACGACGAAGCGGAGTCGAGGTACACGAGCGGCTTCCCGTTGACTTTGTGCCGGAGGATCGGGAAGTCGGCTTTGACGCGCTCGACATCGAGGGCGGTCATGTCGCCACCTCGGCGCCGCGGAACGCGTCGAAGCCTTCCGTCTCGAGCCGCGGTCGCGAGCTCGGGGCCGCCGGAGGCGACGATGCGACCGTCGATCAGGATGTGCACGGCATCGGGTGTGAGGTACTGGAGGATCCGCCGGTAGTGGGTGATCAGCAGGATGCCGAGCCCGGGCCGTTCCTTGCGCACCTCGTCGATGCCGTTGGCCACGACGCGGAGCGCGTCGATGTCGAGGCCGGAGTCGGTCTCGTCGAGAATCGCGAGGTCGGGTTCCATCAGCGCCATCTGCAGGATCTCGTTGCGTTTCTTCTCGCCGCCCGAGAAGCCCTCGTTGAGATACCGGTCCTGAAATTGGTCGTCCATGCCGAGGCGCTTGGTCCACTCGATGAGCGCCATCCGCACTTCGAGTACCGACAGGTCGTCGATACCCTTGCGGGCCGCGAGCGCCTGACGCAAGAGGTTGAGCACATTGACGCCCGGGATCTCCTGTGGGTGCTGGAAGCCGAGAAAGACGCCGCGAGCGGCCCGTTGGTCGGTGGGCAGCGTCGTGAAATCCTCGCCCTCGAACAGGATGCGTCCGGCGGTCACCTCGTATGCAGGGTTGGCGAGCAGCGTGTTGGCGAGCGTCGACTTGCCGGAGCCGTTGGGGCCCATGAGCGCGTGGATCTCGCCGGCCCGCAGCGTGAGCGAAAGACCCCGCAGAATCTCTTGGCCCTCGACCGAGACGTGGAGGTCGTCGAGCTCCAGCAACGGTTCCGGCGCCGGTGATGGCGTCATGGAACGTGATTCTAATAACACTACGGACGTAGTGGAAATCCGACGGCGCGGCCCGCGCGCGGCTCGCGTCGAGCGCTCCGAACCGTCACGTCGGGTTGACGACCTGCTCGAAGATCCGCTCGTACCCGGCGACCATCGTCTCGGCAGAGCAGTGGCGCCGGACCCGGTCGCGGCAGGCCCGGGGTGGCGTCACCAGCTCGGCTCTCGTCTGCGAGCCGGCGCTTGGGAAGAGCGTCACGTCGTGACCCTGCGTCGACAGGCCGTCTGCCAGGAGCGACACGATGAGCTCGACCCCGCCGTAATCCAACGGCGGAACCGCAAACCACGGCGGCGCGATCTGTGCGATCTTCATGAGTGACCCGTGGACATCGCCCAGATCGTCGCACGGCGATGTGGCAGGTCAACACCCGGGCGCGCGGAGGTGGCCGGCCTTCGATACCGTTCGAGCCATGCCGCAACCGTGGACGACAACGGCGAGCGCGTCGCTGGGCGGTGAGCCCGGCAGCGTCACGCTCGTCGAGGGTCCCGCGTTCTCCATCTCGTCGCCGTCCGGCGACATGTTGCCGGGCCTCCCGCACGGGCTGTTCTTCCGCGACACCCGCTTCGTCTCCGAGATGCGGCTGCGGGTGAACGGCCAATGGGCAGAGCCGCTCGCGGCGACCAGGACCGACCCGTTCAGCGGCACGTTCGTGCTGCGCGACCCGCCGCGAGGCGGACGTGCCGACTCGCACCTGATGTTGTTCCGGCACCGTTACGTGGGCCGCGGGATGCGCGAGGACCTGGTCGCGCGCAACTACGGCGAGGAGCCGGCGTTCTGCTCCATCGAGCTGTCGATCGCCTGCGACTTCGCGGACCTCTTCGAGGTGAAGGAGGGGCGGATCGACAAGGCGGGTGAGCTGGGGGTACAGGCAACTGACGGGAGACTCACGCTCACGTACGAGCGAGGAAGGTTTCGCCGGGCGACGGCCGTCGACTTCTCGCAGCCGCCGAGGTTCAACGACACGATCTGCTCGTACGAGGTGATCGTGCCGGCGCGAGGCGAATGGTCGACCTGCATCCAGGTCACCCCGGTGATCGACGGTCAGGAGATCACTCCCCGTTATCTCTGCGGCCGTCCGGTGGAGCGCGCCACGCCCGTCGAGCGTCTCGAGACGTGGCGGCGCAACTTGCCGAAGATCACGACCGACGATGACACGTTCGGCGAGTTGCTCGGCCAGTCGACCGAGGACCTTGCCGCGCTCCGTCTCTTCGATCCCGAGTACTCCGGCCGCACGGTCGTCGCCGCGGGCGCGCCGTGGTTCATGACGCTCTTCGGTCGCGACTCACTGATCACGTCGTGGATGGCGATGATGATCGACTCCGATCTCGCGCTCGGCACGCTGCAGACGCTGGAGCGCTTCCAGGGCAAGGAGGTCAATCCCGTCACCGAGGAAGAGCCCGGCCGCATCCTGCACGAGATGCGTTTCGGCGAGAGCGCCGAGCTGTCACTCGGAGGCGGCCGGATGTACTACGGCAGCGTCGACGCGACGCCGCTGTTCGTCATGCTCCTCGGTGAGTTGCGGCGATGGGGGAACAACCGTGAGCAGGTCGACGCGTTGCTTCCGGCGGCCGACCGCGCGCTCGAGTGGATCGAGAAGTTCGGCGACCGCGACGGCGACGGCTACGTCGAGTACCAGCGCACAACCGATCATGGGCTGCAGAACCAGGGCTGGAAAGACTCATGGGACTCGACCCGCTTCGCCGACGGACGCCTCGCGCAGCCGCCTATTGCGCTCTGCGAGGTGCAGGGGTACGTCTACGCCGCACTGATCGCCCGTTCCCATATTGCGACCGAGCTCGGTGACGACGAGCTCGCATCGAGACTTCGAGCGCGCGCCGGCGACCTGAAGGCCGCGTTCAACCGCGACTTCTGGCTCGACGAACAGCAGTGCTTCGCCATGGGGCTCGATCGCGACAAGAAGCCGCTCGACGCGCTCGTCTCCAACATGGGGCATTGCCTGTGGACGGGCATCGTCGACAAGGACAAGGCGCCGGTCGTCGCCAAGCACCTCGTCTCCGACTCGTTGTTCTCGGGATGGGGCGTGCGCACGCTCGCCGGCTCGATGGTCGGCTACAACCCGATCAGCTATCACGACGGGAGCGTCTGGCCGCACGACAACGCAATCTGCGCCGCAGGCCTGATGCGCTACGGCCTCATCAATGAAGCCCACCAGGTGATGCGCGGCATCGTCGAGGCGGGCGCGTTCTTCGGGCATCGGCTCCCGGAGCTGTTCGCCGGGCTGTCACGCGTGGAGTTCGGCTTCCCCGTGAGCTATCCCACCTCGTGCTCACCGCAGGCGTGGGCCGCCGCCTCGCCCCTGCTGTTCCTCCGCTCGATGCTGCGCTTCGAGCCCGACATCCGCAACGCGGAGCTGCACATCGCCCCGGCGATCCCGGAGTGGATCGGTGCGCTGCGACTCGAGCAGATACCGATCATGGGCGGAGAGCTGTCGATCGAGGCCGAGGGCGATCGTCTCGAGGCGCTCGACATTCCCGAGGGTCTCGCGATCGTGCGCACACCGAGACGCCCCACGGCGTGACCATGCGCGCGTGCGCGCGTTCAGCTGAGTTGCGGCGCGAGGAGGGGATGTCCGTCGAGATCCTCGGGCAGCGTCACGCCGAGGAGCGCCAGGGCAGTGGGGGCCACGTCGAGCACGTTGCCGCCTTCGATGTGCGATCCGGCCGCGATACCCGGGCCCACTGCCCACAGGCGCGACTCCACGGTGTGGTCGCCGGTTCGCGTCAGCCACGGCAGCTTGACCGGCATCTCGATGTGGCCCACGCGCTTCGACTCGCAGTCGTTGAAGGGACCGAGGTCGGTACGGAACGCGATGAGGAGGTCGGGAACATCGGGGTGGTGATCGGGTCCGAAGGCCTCGTCGGCCCGGAGCACATGTTTCACGATCTGTTGACCGCTTGCCGGCTGACGCAGTGCGAGCAGCTGGGTGGTGAGCTCGGCCAGGAGCGCGTCGGCCTCGGGCCCCGGCTGCACGCTGCCGTGCGGCTCGCGACCGATCAGATTGAGGCGTATCGCGCCGCAGCGGTTGTTGTCGAGCGTGACGGCCCGCGTGCTCGATGAGTGCAGACCCCAGAGCTTCGACGCCTTCCCCGCCGTGCGCGGCAAGCGACGGCGCACCGCGTCGCGCAGCCGTGGGGGAATCAGGCGGCGCACGCGGGCGGCGTTCACCATGTCGAGCCGCATCAGGAACTCGGGAAGGAGCCCGGGGCCGCCGACGGCCGGTCCCATGCCATGGCTGGCGACGACCAGCACCGTCGCGTCGGGCCCTGCGGCCTCGAGCAACGCACCGATGCCGTCGTCGATGAGCCGATACGTGTCGGGGATCGCGCGGCGCAGGGCCTCGGGCGCATCGGCAACGTGATACGGCGAAGCGGGATCGAAGAAGTGCCAGAGCTGATGGCCGACGCAGTGCGGCTCGGTGTAGGTGCCGACGAACAGATCGAAGTCTTCGCGCCCGAGGAGGTCGAGCATGATCTCGGTCTTGCGCGTGACACCTTGCGCGATCGCGCGGCGCAAGTCGTCGCGACCGGCGAGTGACTCGCCGTAGCCGTCGCAGTGCTGGACGGGATGATCGCCCCAGCGGGCGTGCACGTCGTCGAGCAATGAGGGCGGGTCGCTGCGGGTCGCATACGAGCGGTCGTGGTTGCCCCACTCCAACAGCTGCAAACCGTTGAGCCCGGGCACGAGCGGCGCCTGCGGTGCGTCCACCACCGCGACACGATGGCCGGCGTCGCTCGCGGGAGCCCAGAACCAGTTGGAGGGGTCGAGCTCCTCTTCTGCAATTGGCCGCGTCTCCGCCTCGCCGGTGTGCAGCTGCCACGGGTGGTAGTAGAGCGGCACCCGTCCCAGTGACCGGCCGGTCATCACCTCGGGCCAGATTCCGCCGGGAAGCTTCTCCATCGCGTTGCCGAGACGCCCGACCGCGCCGCGCTCGGCCAGCGACGCGAAGGTGGGGAGCTCACCCGCGGCCGCGCCCCGCTCGAGCAGCGTCGCTTCGGCGGCGTCCATGCCGATCACCATCACGCGGGTTCCCACGGTGCCCCTTCCCGACGGGCGGGCGGAAGCCCGCTCAGCAGCGATCTCGCGCTCCGAGACCACCCCTCTCGTTGGTGCAAAATATCACAATTCGTGCGAGCCCGACCAGGCGCTCCGTGGGCTCGGCGGCGCCCGCTCCGTGCGCTCAGCCGGGGGTCCACGGGCGCGCGCTCAGCCGGGGGCGCGCGGAGCGGGAACCGCCAGCGAGAGGGCGAAGTCGCCGGCCCCGTCGGTCCACCATTCGGCGAGCTCCAGGCCGACCGCGGCCAGCTCGCGCGCCACGCCGTCACGGCGGAACTTCGCGCTGATCTCGGTGCGCATCTCCTCACCCGCGGCGAAGTCGACGATGAGCTGCAGCTCAGGGACCTTGACCGTTTGCGGCTCATGCGTTCGCAACCGCATCTCGATCCACTCGTGCTCGGGCACCCAGCGTGCGACGTGCTCGAAGCGGTGGGGTTCGAAATCGGCGCCGAGCTCGCGGTTGAGCACGTCGAGCACGTTCTTGTTGAACGCCGCGGTGACGCCGACCGCGTCGTCGTACGCGGCCTCGAGCCGGTCGATGTCTTTCACGAGGTCGGTACCGAGGAGAAACGCGTCGCCGGCGCGGAGTCCGGACGCGACGGCCGCGAGAAAGGCGTGCCGCGCGGGAGGTGCGAGGTTGCCGATGGTGCCGCCGAGAAACGCGACGACCCGTGTGCCGCCGGTCGGGAGACGGGCGAGATGATGCTCGAAGTCGCCGACGACGGCGTGCACCTCGATGCCGTCGTACTCGCCCGCGACCGGTGCGCCGCGGCGCGGAGGGTCGGCTCGCTCACGTCGAACGGTGCGAACCGGCGCAGTGTGCCGTGTCGGGCGAGCGCGTCGAGCAGCACCCGGGTCTTCTCCGACGTGCCCGACCCGAGCTCCACGAGTGTGTCGGCATTCGTCGCCTGCGCGATCTGCGGCGCGCGCGCCTCGAGGATCGAGCGCTCGGCGCGCGTTGGGTAGTACTCGGGCAGCAACGTGATCTCGTCGAAGAGCTCGCACCCCCGCTCGTCGTAGAAGTATTTCGGTGGCAGATCCTTTGGTCTGCTCGTGAGGCCGCGCCGTGCGTCGGCGCGCAGACCCGCGCTGAGATCAGCCGGGCCGAGGTGCACGTCGAGATGCACCCGGCCCTCGCCCGTCCGCTGCCGCGGTCATAAGGCGGCCACGAGCACATCGGCGGCATCGCCTTCTACGAGCGACCGGTCGGGTACGCGTTGCCATTCGGGAGCGGCATCGGTCGGCTCGGACGCGATGATCGTGGCGGCGCTCGAGTGCCGGACGAAGAGCGAGTCGCCCCAGGCGGTGGCTGCGACGCGGTTGCCGTCGGTGAGCAGCAGGTTGAAGCGCCCGTTCGTGCGGGCGTCGACGGCTTTGACGACCGCCCCGAGCGCGGCGCCGGGTGTTGCGCCACCATCGAGTTGATCGAGTGTGAGCGCGAACAGCACCTCGGAGTCGGTGTGACCTTCGATGGCCGCCGCGCGTGCGTCACTCACCGACGCGCGCAGTTCGACGCCGATGCCGGCCGCGAAGCCTTCGACGATGCCGTTGTGCGAGAAGAGCCAGGGGCCCGCCGTAAACGGCGCGACGCCGCTCTCCTCCACGGGAAACCCGGGAGTCGCCGACCGTACCGCCGCGAGCACGGCTCCGGATCGCACCAGCCCCGTGAGACTCGCGAACGAACGGTCGGTCCAGATCGGTCGATCGCTCCGGTAGCGCGCCGGCTCGGGGCGGATCGCGTGGTCGTACCAGCCGGCGCCGAAGCCGTCGGCATTGACAACGCCGCTCACCTGATGGCGCGGCTCGTACGACTGGTGCAGGAGCGAGTGCTCGGGCTGCAACAGCAACGCGTCGAGCGCGATCGGGGATCCGAGGTACGCGAGATGGCGGCACATGGTCAGGCGTCGCGCGCGCAGCGGAAGCCGGCGAAGATCTGCCGGCGGATCGGATAATCCCAGTTGCGGAACGTCGTGCGGGCGACGCACGGGTCGACGCCCCACGCCCCACCGCGCAGCACCTTGTACTCGGGACCGAAGAACACCTCGGAGTACTCGCGGTACGGGAACGGTTGGAAGCCGGCGTAGCCGTGGAAGTCGGATGCGGTCCACTCCCACACGTCGCCCAGTGTTTGGTGCGCGCCGCACGCACTGATACCCGCCGGGCGGGAGCCGACCTCGGACGGGCCGAAGCGATGCTGACCGAGGTTGGCGTGTGCAGGTGTCGGTGCGTCGTCGCCCCATGGGAAGCGGCGCTTCGTGCCGGTGCGCGTGTCCCACGATGCCGCCTTCTCCCACTCCGCTTCTGTCGGCAACCGCTTGCCGGCCCAGCGCGCGAATGCATCGGCTTCGTACCAGCAGACGTGCTGCACCGGCTCATGCGGCGGCATCGGCTCCCAGCGTCCGAAGCGGCGGCGCTCCCACGTGCCGGCGTCGGCGCGACGCCAGAACTCGGGATGCTCGAGCGCCGCCTCGACGCGCCACGCCCATCCGTCGTCGCTCCACAGGCGCGCGTCGTCGTAACCGCCGCCAGCGATGAATGTGGCGAACGCCGCGTTGGTGACGGGTGTGACGTCGATCGCGAACGCAGGCAGTTCGACCACGTGCGCCGGTCGCTCGTTGTCGTACGCCCACGGGTCGGTGTCGGTGCCCATGACGAACGGGCCTGCGGGCACGAAGACCTCCGGTTGCCCGGTCGGTTGCACCCGGCGAGGTGTGTCGCTGCTCTCGTGCGCGGGCGTGTACGCGATGTCGTCCATCAGCTGGATCGTGGCGAGCATCGTTTCGGCGTGTTGGTGCTCGTGCTGCACGATCATGCGGTACACGAATCCGTCGGCGAGCAGCGTGTTGCCCGCGTCGAGCGAGATGCCGTCGAGCACATCGAGCGCGCGCTTCCGGACGTGGTCGGCGAAGTCGCGCGCCTCGGTGGGATTGAGGATCGGGAGTCCGGCGCGCTCCCGGCGCGGATGTTGAAACGCGTCGTAGAGGTCGTCGAACCGGGCGTCGTGTGGCGATGCGCCGGCCAGCTCGCGTACGAGCCAGAGCTCCTCGAACCATGCGATGTGGGCGAGATCCCAGCTGAGCGGTGACATCAGCAGTGAGACCTGGCGGGCCTGCGCGTCGAGCGGTATTGCGGCGAGCAGCGCGATCGTGCGCTCGCGGGCGGACTCCAGGTCTGCGCTCAACCGTGCCTTCAGCTCCACGCGTGCTCCAGGAAGCGGTCGGGCGGCGGCTCGGTGATGCCGTGCTCTTTCCATTCGTGCAGGCGGTCGTCGGCGGGGCAACGGCCCCGCGAGACGTAGCGCTCGGAGAACTCGGTCACCGCGCCGAGTGTGAGCGCATCGGTGAGGTGGCGCGGCAGCGCGTCGATCGCGACCGCGAAGCATTCCTGCGCGGCGGACGCCAGCACAGGATGCTCCAGCCCGTCGCGAGCCGCGTCGGTCCACAGGCCGCGCGTTGATTCGAGCGCCGGCCGCACGAGTGCCGCAGCTTCGTCGTCGTCCATGAGCACCGTCGTGACGGCGACCGCGACGCGCCACCACGGGTCGGGAAGCGCGTCGATCATGCGGAGCTCGAGCCAACCGCGGGGACGCACCGGTGGGAACAGCGTGGTGAGGTGGTACTCGAGGTCGTCGACGGTCGGTGAGCCGAGCCGGTGACCGCGCGGTGACCCACTCGTGGAACGTGAGCGGTTCGAGCATCGGTGTGAAGCGATCCGGCGTGCGGATCAGCATCACCGGCGCGTCGAGCACGTACTGCACCCAGGCGCGACGTGCGTCACCGTGGTCGTCGCCAACCGGTGCGGCGCGACCGCGGTCGATCGCGTCCCACGTCGCAAGGCGTGCGGAACGCCAGCCACTGGGCCCGCCGTTCGCAAGCGGCGAGTTGGCGAACGTGGCCGCGAGGACCGGGCCGAGGGCATGTGCCCGGCGCCACCGCGCCTCGATGTCATCTGCATGACCGGCGTCGAGGTTGATCTGTATCGCCGCGCTGCCGCACATCATCGTGCGACCGGCCGGGCCATCGGCATCGAAGTACGTCTCCATCGCGGCGTAGCGCGGCGTGTCGACGCAACGACGCGGGAGGTGTGCGGGCGCGAGCCCGAGCCCGAGGAGACCGAGCCCGGCGCGTTCGAGGTGTGAGCTCAACGCGCGCGCGTCGAGCGCGAGTGCGGCACACGCGGCGTCGATGTCGTGGAACGGGAGCGAGCTCAGCTCGACCTGGCCGCCGGGCTCGAGCGTGAGGGAACTGCCCGCGGGCAACGCGCCCGCATGCGCGATGACATCAGGCGTTTGCGCGGTGGTGCCGTTGAGCGGAACCGGCAGCCATTCGAGCTCGACGCCGACACGGCCGGCGAAGGATGGACGGAAGCTCTGCTCGGCGACCCGGCGCCGGGCGTCGTGGAGCCCGAGGGTGGGCGTGGCCGACGGCACGGATTACCGGTGTCCGAAGTGCGCGGTGACCCAATCCATATTGCGTACTGGCGCGAGCCAGAGTTGCTCGGTCTTCATGGTGCCTCCTACGCGAGCGCGCCTCGAGGTGTTCGCCGCGGTCTGGCGGTGCAGATGACCGTACCCGCGGGCTGCAAATGTCATGCGGCGGCCGGTGGTTCAGCGGCGGCCGCGCTTCGTGGCCACCGCGTCACGAAAGATGGCCGCGAACTGCTCGGGCTCGGGCGCGCGCAACGGCAATCGTGCCGAGCGAACGGCGGTGCTCGTGACCGATCCCGCCGCCAGGGCAGCGTCGATCGCGCCGTCCAGCGCGTCCGGACTTCCCGGTGCGACGAGTCGCCCGGCCCCGTCGGCCGCCCGGGCCACGATCTCGCGCGGCCCCCCGGCATCGGTGACCACGACCGGCACGCCGCTCGCCAGCGCCTCGACGACCACGAGGCCGTACGGCTCGGGCTCGGTCGAGGGCAGCGCGAACAGGTCGAGGTCGGCGAGCAGGTCGGCCGCGTCGGTACGAGGCCCGAGCCAGTGGACGTGGTCGATGGTGGCGGCGCGGCGCAGCGAGCTCTTCCGCGAGCGCTTCCTTGCCTTTGACGGCGCCGCCGGCGACGACGAGATGGATGTCGGGACGTTTCACCGTGACCTGCGCGAACGCGTCGAGCAGCACGTCGAATCCCTTCCAGGTGTCGATGCGGCCGATGGTGCCGACGAGCAGCGCGTCGTCGGCGATGCCGATCCGCGGGCGGAACGCGCCCGCCCGGCCGGCATGGAACTCGTGCGGATCCGCGGTCTCGTAGACGACGACGACGTTCGCCGGATCGAGCTGATCCGCGATGGCCTGCGACATCGTGATCACGCGCGTCGCGAAACGCCGCGTCAGGAAGCGCTCGACGCGGAGGGCGAGGCGGGATTGCACGTTGATCTCGCGTGCGTGCCAGACGTGCGGGCGACGGGTGAGCAGCGCTGCCGCCCACCCGTACCAGGAATGCAACGAGTTGGTGTGCACGACGTCGATCTGCTCGCTCCGGATGAGCCGCACGAGCCGGCCGACCGAGAGCGGCCAGCCGAGCACGTACCCCAACCAGTCGCGAACCCGGTGGCTGGTCGAGATCCGCTGCATCGGGACGGTGTGGAGGGTGGCGCCGGCGGCTGCATACTCGTCGGCGAGCGGCGACGGGCCGGGTAGCGCGAGGTGGCAGCGGAACTCGTCGGATGGCAGGCTGCGGATCATTCGCAGAAGCGCTTGATCCGAACCGCCGCGCTCGGCGACGGGTTGGACGGAAAGCAGCCGGATCATGCGTGTGGCCCTCAACCTCGAGCAGTTGCTCACCCCGCCGCCGGGGGGGATCGGCAGGTACACGGCGGAGCTGGCGAGGCTACTGCCACGGCTCGATCGCAGTGGCCTCGGCGGCAGCGTTGGCGCCGGCGCGGTCGATGACGGCGGCGTGGTCGATGACGGCGGCGTGGTCGACGTCGTGCCGTTCGTCGCCCGGCACGGAGCCGCGCGGGTCGCAGGCGCGCTTCGCGACTTCGGGCTCGACGGAGCCGAAGGGGTCGAGCCGGTGGTGTTGCCGTTGCCGCGACCGGTGCTCTACGACGCGTGGCACGTGCTGGGGCAGCCGTCGCTGGGCGTGTTGTCGGCGCGCCTGCGCGATGTCGATCTTGTGCACGCCCCGATGGTCGCGGTGCCACCGCGCCGCGACGTACCGCTCGTCGTGACCGTGCACGACGCCGCGCCCGTCTTGTTCCCGCACACGTTCCCGCGGCGCGGCCGATGGTTTCACGCGGCGGTATCGCCGCCGCGGCGCGGCACGCCGACCTCGTGATCACGGTGTCGAATGCCGCCGCCGACGAGCTCGTCGCGCACACACCGATCGGGCGTGCACGCATCAGAGTGGTGCACAACGGCGTTGACCAGCGCGAGGCCCCTGACCGCGAGGTCGTGGCGGCGCGCGCGGTGCTCGGTCTTGGCGAGGACGCGTACGTGTTGTGGGTCGGCACGCTCGAGCCGCGCAAGAACCTCCCGACGCTGCTCGCGGCGTTTCGCAAGGTCGTCGCGGCACCCGACCTTCGCCACCAGCTGCTGATCGTCGGTCCCACCGGCTGGCGTGAGAACAACGAGGTCGCGCGGGCCGCGCGTCTCCTCGGAGACCGCGTGCGTTTTGTGGGCGCGGTGCGCGGCGACCAGATGGCGGCGTTGTACCGCGGCGCCGACCTGTTTGCGTTCCCGAGCCGTCATGAGGGCTTCGGCCTGCCCGTCCTCGAGGCGATGGCGCAACGCCGCGCGGTCGTGGCCGCCGACATTCCCGCGATCCGCGAAATCGCCGGCAACGCCGCCACACTCATCGCGCCCGACGACGTTGACCTCTGGGCCGGCGCGCTCACCTGGTTGCTTCGTGACCCGGCCGTTCGTAGCGAGCTGGGCGAACGGGGACGGGTTCGTGCCACGCAGTTCAGCTGGGACCGCTGTGCGGTGGGGACGCGAGCCGTATATGCCGAGGCGATCGGCGGCGCGATACTGAGCCCATGACTGACGCGACGGCTGGCGAACGGAAGAAGGCGACATTCGGAGCCGGGTGCTTCTGGGGCGTCGAGGCGGCGTATCGCCAGATCCCCGGCGTGAAGGCCACACGAGTCGGTTACGTCGGCGGTCACGCGGAACGGCCCACGTACCAGCAGGTGTGCAGCGACCGCACAGGCCACGCCGAGGCCGTCGAGATCGACTACGACCCGGCGGCGGTCACGTACGACCAGCTGCTCGACGTGTTCTGGAACGAGCACGACCCCACACAGGTCAACCGGCAGGGTCCCGACGTCGGGTCGCAGTACCGCTCGGCGATCTTCGTGCACGACGACGAGCAGCGCGCGACGGCGGAAGCGTCGAAGCAGCGGCTCGACGAGTCAAAGCGTTTCCGCCGCCCGATCGCGACCGAGATCACCGACGCGACCACCTTCTGGGAAGCCGAGGACTACCACCAGCAATACCTCGAGAAGCGCGGCCTCTCCACCTGCAAGATCTAACCCCCAACCCCACCGTTTGTGCGATCGGGCCCCCTATAGGGGCCCTGATCGCACAAACGCTTCGCTCGCTTCTCTCGCTGCGGTGATGCAGGCGACCATTTCCTCGTCGCTGCTCTTCGAGGTAAACCGCAGAAGCTGCCATCCCGCGAGCACCAAGGCGTTGCCACGGGCACGGTCGGCATCGAACGAGGTACGACTGCGATGGAAGTCGAAGCCATCGACCTCGATCGCAAGCCGTGCGTCGGGGTAGGCCAGATCAATTCGATACCGGTGATCACCGATGGACACGCGGAACTGGGGAACCGGCAGCGGCAATCCGGCAGCACGTATGGCTTGCCAGCACCGCGTCTCGAGATCGCTGTCACCCGGGTCGTAACCGGGGATTCGAGCGGCCAGGAGGCTTTGGACGATCACGGGTCGTCTGCCGGGTGCCGGGATCGAGAGACGCGAGGCGCATGCGTGCAGCGCAGTCAGCGTCAGCAGCCGGCGGCGAAGTCCTTCATCGAGGAGCGATCCGAGCCGCGGCGTGGCAATCGACCCTGAAAGGTCGACGACTGTGCGAGCCATTGTCGCGACGGGGATCCCCAGGTGCGTCGCGCGATCGTGTTCGGGCAGGATTCCGGTTCGGTGCGCTGCGATCCCAACCAGTCGAATCTGCCGTTCGATCGCGGTCGTGATCTCGATCTCGTTCGGGCACTCGAGATGGACTCCCCAGAGATGCGCGGCAGTGAGATGTGACGCCGCCGCGGTCTCGCCTGCCGCGAGCACCGCAGCCAGAACGGACCGCTGCCACGAAGGGACGTAACCCCCCACGGCGAAGACGCCCGCACGAACCGTCTCCCAACGCCCGCTCCTGACCCGATGACTGATCGCCTTCCTGCTGAGCCCGATCGAAAGCGCTTGTCGTCGCGCGACGAGGCCGTGTTGCCCGCGGGCCCTTCGCGCGACTTCAAGATCCGGTTTCACGGAGCAATCCTCACGCGCCGGTATGACACTGAAGCGTTTGTGCAATCAGGGCCCCTATAGGGGGCCCGATTGCACAAACGGTCGGTGGGGCCGTTCGCGCCGCCGGCGTGAGTTACCCCCGCGGTGACCAGTCGCGGTTACCGGCCGCGGTGACCAGTCGCGGTTACCAGCCGCGGTCTATCCATTCTTGGAGGTGGGGGCGCTCGGTGCCGATGGTGGTGTCGAGGCCGTGGCCGGGGAGCACGAGCAGGTCGGCGGGGAGCGTGAACAAGCGGCGGTCGATCGACTCGATGATCAGGGGAAAGTCGCCTTCGGGGGTCGCGGTGTTGCCCGCACCACCTGGGAACAACGTGTCGCCGCTGAACAGCACCGGGTGGCCTTCGAGCAGGAACGACGTGGAGCCAGGCGTGTGACCCGGCGTGTGGATCGTGCGCAGCCGGAGGTCGCCGACCGCGATGACCTCGTCGTCGGCAATCGTGAAGTCGTAGCCGGGCAGCATCGCGGCGTCTTCAACAGCGATGCCGACGTCGATCCCCGCGTCGCGCATCGCGACAACGGCCTGAATGTGGTCCCAATGCCCGTGTGTCGTGAGCACCCGGCGCACACCCGTCGCCCGGCTCACCTCCAGCAGCAGCTCGTGCTCGTTGGCCGCGTCGAGCAGCACCGCCTCGCCGGTCTGCTTGCATCGCACGATGAACACGTTGTTCTCGAACGGCCCCACGACGTACTTGTCGATCCGCACGTCGGACGCCTCGTAATGCGCGGGATGGGCCATGCGGCGAAGAGTACCCGCGAGGCGCCACGAAGGAACGGCCGGTAGCGTCGTCGCGGTGGCGGCGACGTTGCACGGAGAGAAGATCCTGATCACCGGACCGACGGGTCAGGTTGCCGGCTCCGTCGCGCGCACCCTCGCCGTCGACAACGAAGTATGGGGTCTCGCCCGCTTCAAGGACGAGCACGCCCGCGCCGAGCTCGGGAAAGCCGGCATCCACTGCGTTGCGCACGACCTCTCCACCGGCGCCCCCCTCACCGGCGTGCCGCGCGATTTCACGATCCTCTGCAACTTCGCAGTCGTGAAGTCGGGCAACTTCGCGCGCGACCTCGCCGCGAACGCCGAAGGCGCTGGCCACGTGATCAGGCATTGTCGCGGCGCCCGCGCCGTGCTGCATTGCTCCTCGACGGCCGTGTACGCGCCCAACGGCGGAAAGCCGCTCGCCGAGGACGCGCCGCTCGGCGACCATCACCGCGCCCTGATGCCGACGTACAGCATCGCCAAGATCGCAGCCGAGACCGTCGTGCGGTTCGCGGCACGGGAGCACGACGTGCCCACGACCATCGCGCGCCTGAACGTGCCCTACGGCGACCGCGCCGGGTGGCCGGCCTTCCACCTCGCGATGATCGAAGCCGGGCTCCCGATTCCTGTGCATCCCGACGGCAGCCGGTACAACCCGATCCACGACGACGACATCGTGCGCATGGTCCCGGTGCTGCTCGGCGTCGCCACCGTCCCCGCGACCACCGTCAACTGGGCCGGCACGGAAGTCGTGAGCATCGAGGAGTGGTCGCGCTTCCTTGCCGAGACCGTGGGAGTGGGACGCGAACCGACCTTCGAGGTGAGCGACGATGCCGTCCCGAGCGCCGTCATCGACACCACGCGCATGCACGACCTGATCGGCGCAAGCGAGATCAATTGGCGCGACGGTTTGGGGCGTTGGCAGGCCAAGTAAACCGTCCGGTAACGTCGGCGGCGTGGACTTCCACGACACTCCCGAGCAAGCAGCGTTTCGCGCCGAGATACGTAGCTGGCTCGACGAGCACCTGGTCGGCGAGTTCGCGGGGATCGGGGGCGGCGGTGGCCCGGCCGACGAGACCGGCTGGGAGGCCCGCGTCGTCTGGGAGAAGCTCCTGGGCGCCGACCGCTGGGTCGGCCTGAGCTGGCCCGAGGAGTACGGCGGCCGCGCCGCGAGCTTCGCCGAGCAGATCGTCTTCAACGAGGAGTACGCCAAGGCCGACGCGCCCGCGCGGGTCAGCTTCTTCGGCGAGGGGCTCTTCGCCCCGACGCTCATCGAGTACGGCACCCACGAGCAGAAGCGGCGCTTCCTGCCCAAGATCCAGCACGCGGAGGAGCTCTGGTGCCAGGGCTACTCCGAGCCCAACGCGGGTTCCGACCTCTCCAACGTGCAGACCCGTGCCGTGCTCGACGGCGACGAGTGGGTCATCAACGGTCAGAAAGTGTGGACGACGCTCGCGCACCGGGCCCAGTGGTGCTTCGCTGTCGTGCGTACCGACCCGGAGTCGACGGGCAGCAAGGGCCTCTCGTACTTGTTGGTGCCGATGGACCAGCCGGGCATCGAGGTGCGCCCGCTCGTGCAGATGACAGGCACCGCGGAGTTCAACGAGGTGTTCTTCGACGACGCGCGAACAGCTGCCGACAACGTCCTCGGCGAGGTCGGCGACGGGTGGAAGGTCGCGATGGCGACGCTCGGTTTCGAGCGCGGCACTGCGTTTCTCTCGCAGCAGCTCGCATTCCAGCGGGAGCTGGCCGAGCTGATCGACGTCGCGCACAAGAACGGCGCGACCGAGGACCCGTCGATCCGCCAGCAGCTCACGCAGAGCTACATCGGCGTGCAGATCATGAAGTACAACGGCATGCGGATGCTCACCAGCCTCGTGAAGCGCGGCGTGCTCGGACCGGAGTCGAGCATCGGCAAGCTCTACTGGAGCAACTGGCACCGCAGCTTCGGTGAGCTCGCGATGCACGTACTCGGACCGGCGTCACAGATCATCGACGGCGAGCCCGACGCCGGTTACGAGCTCAACCGGTTCCAGCGCATCTTCATGTTCAGCCGCTCGGAGACGATCTACGCGGGCGCGAGCGAGATCCAGCGCAACATCATCGGCGAGCGGGTGCTCGGTCTCCCGCGCGAACCTCGATAGGGGAACGAACCAATGAACTTTGCCTTTTCGGAGGAGCAGGACCAGCTGCGCGACGCGGTGCGCAAGTTCATGGAGGCGAAGTCGGCCTCTGCCGAGGTGCGTCGACTCATGGAGACCGTCGAGGGCTACGACGAGAACGTGTGGAAGCAGATGGCCCAGGAGCTGGGCCTGCAGAGCCTCCACCTTCCCGAGGCCCACGGCGGCCAGGGATTCAGCTTCGTGGAGCTCGGCATCGTGCTCGAGGAGATGGGCCGCGCGCTGCTGTGCGCGCCGTACTTCGCCACGGTCGCGCTCGCGGCCAACGCGATCATGAACGCCGGCAGCGACGCGCAGCAATCGGAGCTGCTGCCGGGCATCGCTTCCGGCGAGACGATCGCGACGCTCGCTTTCACCGAGCCCAACGGCAAGTGGGACGCCTCGGGCATCACGATGGAAGCGACCGGCTCGGGCGCCAAGGTGACGCTCGACGGCACCAAGATGTTCGTCATCGACGGTCACACTGCCAACGTGATCGTCGTCGTGGCCCGCCAGCCGGGCACAGGGGGTGAGGACGGCATCTCGTTCTTCACCGTCGCCGGCGACGCCGACGGTCTCACCCGCACGCCGCTCGCGACGATGGACCAGACCCGCAAGCAGGCCCAGCTCGAGTTCTCGGGGGTCGCGGCGAAGCCGTTGGGCCAACCCGGCGCCGGGTGGGCCGCGCTGTCGAAGACGCTCGACCAGGCCGCCGTGTGCCTGTCCAACGAGATGGCCGGTGGCGCGCAGCAGTGTCTCGACATGTCGGTGGAGTACGCGAAGGTGCGCGTGCAGTTCGGGCGGCCCATCGGCTCGTTCCAGGCGATCAAGCACAAGTGCGCCGACATGCTGCTCGAGGTCGAGTCGGCGAAGTCGGCGGCGTACTACGCGTCGTGGTCAGCGGCCGAAGACAACGATGAGCTTCCCGTGGTCGCGAGCCTCGCCAAGGCGTATTGCTCCGACGCGTACTTCCACGCCGCGGCCGAGACCATCCAGATCCACGGCGGCATCGGCTTCACCTGGGAGCACGACGCCCACCTCTACTTCAAGCGGGCGAAGAGCTCCGAGATCCTGTTGGGCGACGCCACGTATCACCGCGAGCTGCTCGCGCAGCGCATCGGCATCTAGCGCGACGTCCGGTCAGCAGCCCGCCGCCACTCGGTCGAGCGCTGCCTTGGGGTTGATGATGCCCGCGCCGTAGATGTCGTCCCGGCCGGGTATGAAGATGTCGTCGGTTGCCGTCGACTGGAGAATGGTAAGCATTTGTCCCTGGTTGCATGCGCGAACTGAGCGCATCAACGCCACCGCCGCCGACACGTACGGCGTCGCCATCGACGTGCCCGACAGCGTGGCCCATCCGGTGCCGTACGTGGAGATGATGTCGCTGCCCGGTGCCGCCACCGAGACGTACGCGCCACGCGTCGAGTAGGAGGCCCCCAGCTGCAGCGGCGCGGCGAGGGTGCCCTGGTTCGCCGTCGCACCCACTGCGATGGTCTTGCCCGTCGCCGCAGGGTAATTGGGTGCGTTGGTGTTGGGAGCCGGATCCTGGTTCGAGTTACCGGCGGCCGCGACGACCGTGACGCCCTGCGCGCGGGCGTTGTCGATCGCCGCGTCGACCACGGAGCTGTCGGCGGCGGAGCCGCTGCTGAGGTTGATGACCTGGACGCCTGCGCCCACCGCCCAATTGATGCCGCTGGCGACGTCTGGTGTGAATCCCGTCCCGTCGGAGCCGAAGACCTGGACAGGCAGGATCTTCACGCCCGGGGCCGCGCCTTCGATCCCGACGGCATTGTTCTTCTGCGCGGCGATGATGCCGGCCACGTGCGTGCCATGGCCATTGAGGTCGCCACTCGTCGGACCCTGGATCACGCCCAGGAAGCGGAACTGGTACTCGGCGAGGACTCGTCCGGCGAGGTCTGGATTCGTCGCCTCGACGCCGCTGTCGACCACGCCGACCGTGACGCCGCACCCGATCGTGCGGGACCACGCCTGTTCGAAGTTCTCGCCGCCCGGTGCACCGAGACCGGAAGCGTAGGTGTTCAACGCCCATTGCTGCGGACGAAGCGGGTCGGGACCGGTTGCATCGAGGTGCACTTTCTGTACCGCTTCAACGGCGACGACGTCGTGTGCGCCGGCCGCTCGGGCCGCGATTGCGCCCGCGGTCGCGGCGTCGGGCACCGACTGTGTGTGCACTTGCACGCGCCCGTCGTGTCGCTCGGCGATCGCGATCGGGATTGATCCGTCGAGGTTGACGACGGTCGCCTTCGCGGCCGAAGTCGTCGCCGCGCTCGCAGCTTGCTGGGGGGAGATGACGGGCGGCGGGGCTGTCGACGCGCCGGCACTCTTCAAGCTCTGGGCGGCCGCGGCGCACGGGTCGGCCGGGGTCGTGCCGCCACCACCGCCACCGGTCGGCGGCGGGCAGGCCGTGAGTGTGAGCGCCGCGAGTACGACGCCGAGCGTTCCCGTGATCGTCCGAAGCGAGCCGCGCATCGTCCATCCCCTGGGTGTGTGGGTCGATCGGCGGTCTTCGGGGTGGTCCCCGTGGACCGAAGTCGGGCAAATCGTACACGGCGGACGGCGCGGGTGCAACCGGGACGCTCGGCGCCCCAAGATATCGCTCGCCTAGCCTGCGTGCATGGCGATCGTTGTCGGCGCGTTGGTGGTCGGGCTCGTCATCGCGATCGCCGCTGCGTTCGTGATCCACGAGGCCGGTCGCATCGCGCATGAGCCGCCGCCGGCGCTCTTCGATCCCGACGAGGCGTTCGACTGGGTCGTTGCCAACCTGCCCGACGCCGCGGCCGCCGCGCTGACGCCCGACGACGTGCGCCGCATCCTCGACTTCGAGGTGGAGCACTTCCAACGCAAAGGCGTCTCGACCAACGGCAAGACCAAGAAACCCACCGGACCGGTGGTGATCGACAGCGCCGAGACCGTCGGGTACATCCTCGAACGATGCGCGGCCACCGGCGAGGCGTACATCCCGGAACAGGTCGACGCGGTGGTCGAGACCCAGCTCAGCTATCTCCGGTCAATCGGCGCGATCGGCCCTGCCGAGGCCGCGGACCCGGGCGCGGCCGACGAGACAGACGGCTGAAACCACCTTCGACCCGAGTCCCGACGTGCTACAAAAAGAGGACCAGGGAAGGGAGGTGGTCCACACGATGCATGATGAACGTGGGACTCTGGAGGTGCGCGGCCGCTAGGCCGTGAGGCTGGACTGCTTGGCGGAGTCCGACCGCCGCACCGTCGACGCCGGAACGGGAGCTGGTCCCGCCCGTGGAAAGTCCGGCATCGAAATTACCCAGTCAACTGTTGGTTCGGGGGCGCCTCAAGGCGTCCCCGAACCGCGTTCGGATTCAGTGCCGGCTTGACGCCGGGGCCTTGTTGGTATTACTGCTCGTTCCCACCGCTAGGGTGGCTGCCGCGTCTGAACGGTCCAATCGGGAGAATCTGTGGAACGCCCGACCAAATTCGAGGACCACCACTACCTGGGCGACAAGCGCACCCAGGTCGTCTACGACTTCGACGTCATCCAGGGCGACGAGCTCGAGGCCGTCATCGCCGAGCTGATCGCATCCGAGCAGTTCGCCACGTTCGGTCCCGACACCCTCGCCGAGGCCCAGAACCGGGGGTACCACCCCCACTGGTCGATCCGCGAGTCGGCCCGGGCCCGGGCCGCCGACTCCGACTGAGGCTGGCGCGTCGCGCCTCCTAGGCCGCCGGTGCGCGGAGCTCGACCGGAAGGTCGTTCACGACGCCTTGCAGCTTCGCGTCGAACGCCACATCGGAGAGGGCCGGCCGGCTGGGCAGTGCCGTCGGGTCGTCGGGTAGCCCATCGAGCTCCACCCACGACGTGCAGCCGCCGTACTCGTCACGCCACGGAACGACGATCGGCTCGCACAGCTGGTGCACGCGGAGCGCCAGCACCCACAGCGGGTCGCGGCGCTTCCAGTTGAGCCGGCTCGCTGCGTACTCGGAGGCCCAGATGAGCTTCGAGTCGAGCGCGGCGAGGTGCTCCGGCTCGGTCAGAGTGGCGACGCCCACGATGTCGGCCCAACCGGGGATGCGAATCGCACGGTCGGGTGGCGCGGCAGCGACTTCCAGATCGACCCAGTGCCGGTACGGCGCCTTGAGCAGCTCGGGCCGCTGGTGCTCGGCCGTGGGGTAGAGCCAGAGGCGCGTCGCGTGCAGACCGAAGTGCCGGCCGTCTTCGCGGTATCCACCCTTGCGCACGTCGAGGATCTGTTCGCCCTCGAGCAACGCGCGCACGATGACGCCCCATTCCTTGAACGCCGGTGTCGACACCCTGGTGCTTGTCGGGAGGGTCATCGGTACCACGATAATGGAGACGTGGTCGACACCATCATGTCGGGTGATCTCAAGCTGGCGGCCCATTTCGCGCGACCGCCGGGCTCGGTACCAGTCCCCGGCGTCGTGCTCTGCCACGGTTTCCCGATCGGTCCGCGGCGGCGCGGCCACCTCGGCAGCGACGTACTTCGAGCTCGTCGACCGGATAACGCGCGACACCGGCTGGGCGGCAATGGCGTTCCACTTTCGCGGGTGCGGGACGTCTGAAGGCGACTTTTCGGTCGACGGATGGCTGGCTGATATCGGCGCGGCCGTCGGCGCACTCGACGATCGCCACGACGTGCGCGGCATCTGGCTCGTCGGCGTCACTGAAGGGGGCATGTTCTCAGTCTGCGCGGCTGCAGATGATGCGCGCGTGCGTGGTGTTGCGACGCTCGGCGCGCCGATCACGTTCGGTGACTCGGCCCGCGAACCGGGACGGCTCCTGCAATACGCGCGCGACGCGGGGATGATCACCACGCCGGATTTTCCGAGCGACGTCGCGGCGTGGAATCGCGCCGTGACGCAACTCGACGCGGTGAAGGCGGCGCATCGTCTTCCGCCGCGGCCACTCCTGGTGCTGCACGGCTCCGACGACCAGGAGGTTCTTGTCGACGAGGCTCGCGCGCTCGCCGACGCGGCGCGACCGTTTTCGGAGCTGTGCGTCGTGCACGCAGGCGGGCATCGCCTCCGCCACGACCCGCGCGCCATTGCGGCCCTCCTCGGCTGGCTCGACCGTCAGGCCCGCTGATTGATTTGACGGGCTAGCGTTCCACCGTGCGAGCTTTGGTGCTGGCAGGTGGTTCCGGCACCCGCCTCCGTCCGATCACCTACACCAGCGCGAAGCAGCTCGTGCCGCTCGCCAACAAACCGATCCTCTTCTTCGGGCTCGAAGCGATCGCCGCGGCCGGTATCCACGAGGTCGGGATCGTGGTCGGCGACACCGAACCCGACATCCGCGCTGCCGTCGGTGACGGTTCACAGTTCGGCCTGTCCGTCACCTATCTGCGCCAAGACGCGCCGCTCGGACTTGCGCACGCGGTCTCGATCGCGCGCGACTTTCTCGGCGACGAGCCGTTCGTGATGTACCTCGGCGACAACCTCGTGGTCGGCGGCATCGAAAGCTTTGTCAGCGAGTTCGCGCAACAACATCCGTGCGCGATGGTGCTGCTCCATAAGGTCGACCATCCGGAGCAGTTCGGCGTGGCCGAGCTGGGCCCCGACGGCCACCTCGTCCGCCTGGTCGAGAAGCCGGTGTCGCCGGCGAGCGACCTCGCGCTCGTCGGCATCTACCTGTTTGACGCGCGGATCCATCAAGCGGTGCGCGCGATCCAACCGTCGGCGCGCGGGGAGCTCGAGATCACCGACGCGATCCAGTGGCTGCTCGATCGGGGTCACGCCGTGCGCCCGCACATTCTCGAGGCGCCGTGGATCGACACCGGCAAGCTCACCGATCTGCTCGACGCGAATCAGATCGTGCTCGAGGGGCTGACCACCAGCATCGAAGGTGTCGTCGACGATGCGTCGAGCCTCGACGGCACCGTCATCGTGGGTCCCGGCGCGCAGGTCATCGCGAGCGAGCTCCGCGGCCCGCTCGTGATCGGCGCGTCGACGAAGGTGGTGCGCTCGGTCATCGGCCCGTCGGTCTCGCTCGGGCCGGACTGCGAGGTCATCGATTCCACGATCGAGCACGCGGTTCTGCTCGAGGGCGCACGAATCAGCCAGGTCGATCGCATCGTCGACAGCTTGATCGGGCGGAGCGCACAGGTTGCCGGCTCGCCGAGCGCGACCAGCACCTACCGGTTGCACATCGGGGATCACTCCGAGGTCTCCCTCGGCTGACGTGCGTCACGTCGCCCAGGCGTGACCCACGAAGAAATTGGCGAAGAGGAAGACCTGGAACATCAGAGAGGCGAGCACAAGGCTCACTTGCAGCACCGGCCGGCGGATCGTCGCGATCACGAACAGCGCGAACAGCGGGAAGACCACGCCCATGTACCGGCCCACGCCACCCACGTTGTCGCGCGACACGATCACGAGCATGTTGAGGCCGATGAAGACCCAGTACTCGATCGGGAAGGGCAGCTCCCGGCGCTTGGCGATCGCATAGCCGCACAGGCCGATGATCGCGGCCCCCAAACCGATCGACAGCGCGAGAAACTCCCACCCGGTGTTCGATGTCAGCACCGGGTCGTGCAGCCAGTCCCACACCGACTGGAACGGGAGTTGCGTGTGCTGGCCCCATCCCTCTCGCTGGATGTCGAAGTACGCGAGCGCGTTGCCCGTGAGCGACCGCATGTACAGCAGGTACGCGCCGAACGCGGCCGGTACGAGAAGCAGCGCCGCGTAGCCGTTCAATGCGTGGCGGCTGAGCAGCGTGGCCCGCGCCCAGAGCCGGCCGCGCCGCGCCTGCAACTGCTTCAGGAGGATGATGCCGAGAACCGGCAGCAGCAGCATGCCGAAGGGCCGCGTGATCGCGGCCAGGCCACCGACGGCGCCCGCGATCCACCATCGCTCCCGCCGCGCGGCATAGACGGCCCCGACGAGCAGGAGCAGAAAGAGCGACTCGTTGCCCGGCCACATGAACGCGTAGGCATCGAGCCAGGCCAGGAGTGCGACGATCGCGCCGAACGCGATACCCGGCGACCAGTCGAGCCGTAACAGTCGATACAGCAGTGGGATCGCCGCCAACGAGCAGATGCTCGCGAGCAGCAGGGCCGCCAGGAGGCTCTTGCCGCCGACGAGGAACGAGCCGGCTGCGATCAGCATTGGCCAGCCCGGAAAGAAGCCCCAATTGGCCTGCGGATGGTCGGTGTACTGGCGATCCTCGTAGCCGTTGTCGGCGATGTCGAGGTACCAGCCCGGATCCGCGAAACGGAACTTGCCAGTACGCGTCGCGGATGCCGGCCCTCGTGACGCTCACGTTCCTCGACTGACCGTCGGGTGCGTTCGGAGCCAGCTGGACCTCGGTGTAACCGAACCCGAACATCAACGCGCGCAGCACGATCGCGAAGCCGATCAGGCTGAGAACGAGCTTGCGTTCCGAACGCCCGCCGATGGCCCGGTCGATCCAGGTGTCGGTGAGCTGGTCGGCGTGCGTCTCCGGCGTCGCGCTCGGTCCCGCGTCGGCGGGCTCGGCGGCGTCGAGGGGATCCAGCTGGATCGTGCCGTCGCTCATGCGGTGTCGACGCGGCACGCCGCGAAGGTGTTGAGCCCGAACTTGTGGCGGAAGCAGCGGATGTTGCGGGGCCGGAAGCCGGCGTCGACCAGCAACGGCCACAGGTCACGCGGGTCGTAATAGCGCTTGTGGTCGTCGATGCTGTCGGCGGGGCTCAGGCCGAGCCGAAACGCCGAGAGCTCCAGCAGACGCTTGCCGAGCCAGTTGGGCACGTTGATCAGACAGGTGCCGCCGGGCGCGAGCAGCCGGTGGAACTCGCGGATCGTGTCGAGCGGTCGTCGTAGGTGCTCGAGCACCGAGGTGCACATGACGATGTCGAGCGAGCCGCTCTCGACATCGACCAGGCTCTCGGGCAAGGGGCCTTCGATCGCGCGGACCTTGGGATGCGCCTTGAGGTCGTCGGCGATCGACACGTCGATGAGCAGCGCGCTGTCAATCTCGTCGAGCACCGTGCGGACGAACGCCGCGTCGTAGCCGCATCCGAAATCCCCGATGCGCGCGCCGGTGAACGTGGGTACTTCTCGTCGCAGCCGCTGGGCCGACAGCCAGACACCGAACCGGTCGACGGGGGTGAGACGGTACTGCTCACCGAACGACGCCGGCGGTGCGTCCGCCCGTGCGGCGTTCATGCCGCCCGGACGCGCAAGAGCAGGTGGTACTCGTTGCGCGCGACGAGCCGCCAGGGCAGGTCGTGCACCTGGAACGGCCACACCATCGTCTCGATGTGCCCACCCGCGCCGGCGACCAGGTTGGTCCACTCCGCCGGGGAGAGGTACCGGCCCGCTGTGCGCACGTGCACACCGAAGTTGGAAGCGGTGTCCATCGCGAGCAACACCCATTTGCTCCAGGTGCCGAGCCGCAGGTGGTCCTTCACGACGATGCAGCCGCCCGGTTTCAGGACGCGCAGCGACTCGCGTACGACAGCCAGGGGATCGTCGGCGTGATGCAACACGTCGATGATGGTGACGAGATCGAACTCGCGATCGGGGAATGGCAGGTGCGACCCGTCGTACACGCTGACCGGGATCAGCGCGTCGGGCTGGAGCTGCACATCGGCGCCGCGCACGTCGGTCGCGCCGAGCGCAGCTGCGATCCGCACGGCCAGGCGGCCGCCGGAGCAGCCGACGTCGAGGATCGAGTCGGCGTGCGGCACCAGATCGCGGATACCCGCAACGACACGATCGTCGCGGGTGTCCATCGCGGCGCGGTGCAAGAACGATGCCAGCGCCTCACGTGCACCGGGGCGCGGCGCCGAGGGCGGCGCATCGGGGAGCGTGGCTGTCATCAGAACCTCGTGGCGCAGCGGCAGGACGGGTCGATTTCGGTGTCGCGACGGTGCGCTCAGGCTATCTTCCGAGCAGGGTTCGAGTCTGATCACCGGCCACTCGACGGTTCGAGGCATCGCATGATCATCACCCGCACGCCATTGCGCATCTCGTTCGGCGGCGGAGGCACCGACCTGCCTTCGTACTACGAGCGCCACGGCGGCTTCCTCGTGGCCGCCGCGATCACGAAGTACATCTACATCGGCATCAACCGCACCTTCACCGACGACTTCTTCATCAAGTACTCCGCGCTCGAGCGGGCGCAGTCGATCGACGAGGTGGAGCACCCGATCGTGCGCTGCGCGCTCGAGATGCACGGCGTCAAGCCTGGGATCGAGATCGTCAGCCTGGCCGACATCCCATCGGGCACGGGCCTCGGCTCGTCGGGCGCGTTCAGCGTCGGGCTGCTGCGGGCCATCTACGCGGAGAAACGCGAGCAGGTCACCGCCGCCGCGCTCGCCGAGGAGGCGTGCCACATCGAGATCGACATGCTCGAGCGCCCGGTTGGGAAGCAAGACCAGTTCATCGCCGCGTTCGGCGGGCTCGCGTGCTTCGAGTTCGCGCCCGACGGCTCGGTGGCCATCTCGCCGCTCACGATCAGCGACAGGACGCTCCACGATCTCGAAGATCATCTGCTGATGTTCTTCACCGGGTACTCACGCGAGGCCGACCGCGTGCTTCGTGATCAGAAGCAACGGTCGGACCAGGGCGACGACGCCATGATCGACAATCTCCACGACATCAAGCGGATCGGCTTCGACACGCGCGACGCGCTGCTCGCGGGCGACACCGCCCGGTTTGCCGAGCTCATGCACGAGCACTGGGAGCTGAAACGCAAACGCACCGAGGGCATCAGCAATCCCGCGATCGACGACTGGTATGAGCTCGCGCGTGCGAACGGCGCGATTGGCGGCAAGCTCGTGGGCGCGGGTGCGGGAGGGTTCCTGCTGCTCTACGCCGAGGACGCTCCGCTGCTGCGCAAGGCGCTGGCCGATTCGGGCTTGCGCGAAGTCCGCTTTTCGTTCGCCCACGACGGTTCGTCCGTGATCTTGCGGGACTAGGCGAACACCGGCGATGCAGTGCGTGATTCTCGCGGGTGGCCTCGGCACGCGCATGCGACCGCTGACCGACGAGGCACCCAAGGCGCTGCTGCCGGTCGCGGGTGCGCCGTTCGTGGAGCACCAGCTCGCGCTGGTCGCGCACCAGGGTTTTGACCGTGTCGTGTTCTGCATCGGCCATCACGGCGCAATGCTGCGCGACGTCGTCGGTGACGGCGCTCGCTTCCGCCTCGACGTCTCGTACGCCGACGAAGGCGAGCACCTGCGCGGCACTGCCGGGGCGTTGCGGGTCGCATTCGACGCAGCACTGCTCGACGAGCAGTTTGCCGTGCTCTACGGCGACTCGTACCTGCCGATCGATGTGCGGCCCGTATGGACCGCGTTTCAGGAGTGCGGCGCACCCGCGCTCATGACGGTCCTTCGCAACGACGACCGATGGGACGCAAGCAACGCGGCCTACGCCGAAGGGCATGTGACGCGCTACGACAAGCACGCTCCTGATCCCACAATGCGTTACGTCGACTATGGCCTGTCGGTGCTGGCACGCGACGTTGTCCCCGCGCGCGCGTCCCGCCCGGCACAGTGGTCGACCTCGCCGACGTGTTCCACGCGTTGAGCCTCGAAGGCAATCTCGCGGGCTACGAGGTGAGTCAGCGCTTCTACGAGGCCGGATCGCCTACCGGTTTGGCCGACCTGGAGGCGTTCCTTGCCGGGCGCGAGAAGGTCTGAGGGGTCTCGATCAGGCCGGGTCGGTCAGAACCCGCAGCCGCTTCCACCCATCGAGAGCACCAGACCCCAGGTACCGTTGTTCGAGGCGGTGGCGCACGCTCCGAGCAGGCGATCGACGTAGCCGATGTTCGCGGTAGCTGCTGGCTGACCGAAATCGATCGTGCTCTTCGGCACGAGGGCGCCGGCCCCCACTGGTGCGCCGAAGGACTCGATGAAGTTGTACACGCGATTGAGGCTCGCGGGCGTGCCCGGCGCGGGGTGGATGAGCGCGATCGTGATCGGTCCGCCGGTCGCGGGGACCACTTCGCCGCGGATGAAGCCGTCCGCCCGGGGCGTGACGCGGTACGTGTACACGTTGCCCACCCCGATCGGTGCCGGGAGCGGGACGTGGCAACTGACGCCGGGGCTGCCATCGAAGCCGCCGGTGCAGTTCGGGTTCGGTAGCCCGTTCACCGGCGCGACCTTGACGCCGTCGCCCGCGATGCTGAACACCGCCGTCGATCCGGTGATCCCGCTGACCGAGTTCCCGTTCGTCAGCACCCCGAGGTAGCCCTCGTTCCATGCGATCGGGAAGTAGGTCGCCGGTCCGATGGCGTTGACCTTGACCGTCTGGTTGATCGAGGACACCGATGTGTTCCAGAAGATGTGGGCCGATTGACACGAATTCACGACCGGATTGCACCAGGTTGCGACCTGGACAGGGATGGCCGTGCCCGCGGCCGGGGCCGTGGGGACGGAAGTTGTGCCCGGGTCGGGGGTACAGGCCGAGAAGGTTGCCGAGGCAACGATGACGGCGCTCAGAAGGCTGACGATTGCCCGCCGGCGGGGGTGTGTGGACTTGGGACGGTCTCGTACGGCAATGCTCATACACGCATTATAAGGTATAAATGGTACTGTCCGTGCAGAACGCCGCAGCGGGCGCCGGGCTTGCGGACGCTCTCGCAATCTCCGCACGCAACGTCCCGGTCGTGTGTGTTGCGGGGGCGTTGATTAGCCTTGCGTTCGGTTTCAGGTCTTCCGGGCAAGACCCCCGGCCTGTATGGCCGTGCCGAACGACAACGCGAGATTCGGAGTGCCGGTGGTACGCGCAACGGAGGAGCCGCTCGAGGTTGTCGCGCCGCGTCCGGTTGTGGCCGCAAACGGCGTCCATGACGTCGAGCTGCTCGTTCCGGCCGACGACGTCTCGCAACCGGAGCTCTCGATCGTGGTGCCCGCGCTCGATGAGGAGCTGACGATCGGCGACTTCGTCGACTGGTGCCGGGAGGGCCTCGACCGCGCCGGCATCCGGGGTGAGATCCTGATCATCGACAGCTCCACCGACCGCACGGCCGAGATCGCGGTGTCGAAGGGCGCGCGGGTGCTGAAGACACCGAAGCGGGGGTTGGGTCGCGCGTACATCGACGCGTTGCCGTTCATCCGAGGTGAGTACGTGGTGATGGGCGACGCCGATTGCACCTACGACTTCCGGGAGCTCGCGGGGTTCGTCGAGCAGTTCCAAGCCGGCTTCGAGTTCGTGATGGGCACGCGCTTCAAGGGCTACATCGAGCCCGGTTCGATGCCGGGTCTGCACCGCTACCTGGGTACGCCGGTCACCACGTGGATCCTCAACCGTCTCTACTCGAGCAAGTTCTCCGACATCCATTGCGGAATGCGGGGCATCACACGCGACGCGCTCGAGCGCATGCAACTGCGTTCGCAGTCGTGGGAGTACGCGTCGGAGATGGTGCTGAAGTCGGTGCACATGAAGTTGCGTACCGCCGAGGTGCCGGTGCGCTTCCTCAAGGACCGCGAGGGTCGTGTCAGCCACCATCGCCGTCTCGGCTGGTTCTCTCCGTGGCAGGCCGCGTGGATCAACTTGCGTGCGATGTTCGTGTACGGCGCCGACTTCTTCGTGTTCAAGCCGGGCGTGGTGCTGCTCCTGGCCGGGTTGCTGCTCACGGTGCCGCTCACGGTGGGGGCGATCACGCTCGGGCCGATCACGTTCTCCTTGCACTGGAGCCTCGCGGGCGTCGCGCTCGCGGTGCTCGGGCTCCAGAGCGTGTACCTCGGAATCCTCGCCCAGTGCATCTACGACCCCACTGGCGAGGTGCGGGCCAAATGGATGCACCGGTTCCGGTACAACCGCGCTGTGCTCGCGAGCGTGCTGCTGCTCGTGGCCGGCATCGTGTTGCTGAGCTTCCTCGTCTACACGTATCTCCGATCCGGCCTGTCGCTGCCGCCCGACGCGATCGAAAACGAGAGTTACCGCGCCGTCACCGGAGTGCTGCTCATGGTCCTCGGATTCATGACGTTCACCTTCACGCTCTTGCTGTACGCGCTCTCGGCACGCCTTGATCGGAGCGCGCCGTGACCGGCGCCAACGGGTTCGTCGACGCGTATCTCGCCGAGACGGTCGAGATTCTCGGCCGGATCGATCGTGACGCGCTCGACGCGATGGCGGTCGGGCTCGCCGAGACGCGCGACGCCGGCGGTCGCCTGTTCATTCTCGGCGTCGGTGGCTCGGCCGGTCATGCCAGCCACGCCGTCAACGATTTCCGCAAGATCTCCGGCTTCGAGGCCTACACCCCGACCGACAACGTCTCGGAGCTGACCGCGCGCATCAACGACGACGGTTGGGACGACGCGTTCGCGGGCTGGCTCGAAGTCTCACGCCTGGGGCCCGACGACGCAGTGCTGGTGTTCTCGGTCGGTGGCGGCAACCGCGACAAGAACGTGTCGGTGAATCTTGTTCACGCGCTCGAAATGGCCAGCGACGTCGGTGCGAGCATCTACGGGATCGTGGGACGCGACGGCGGGTACACCGCCGAGGTTGCGGACGCGTGCGTTGTCATCCCTCCGCTGTATCCCGAGCGCATCACGCCGCATACCGAGGGTCTTGCAGCGGTGGTCTGGCACCTGCTGGTCACGCACCCGAAGGTCGCGCGGCACGGCACCAAATGGGAGTCGGTCCGCTAGCGATGCAGTCGACCCGATGGTTCATCGTCGGCGGCGCGGGATTTGTCGGCAGTCACTTCACCGACCGCCTGCTCGCCGAGCCCGAGACCGATGCGGTCACGTTGTACGACAACCTCTCGTCGGGACGCGAGTGGCATTTCGCGCAGCACCTGGGCGACAAGCGCTTCACGCTCGTCAAAGGCGATGCCGGCGACATCGACACGCTCGCGGCCGCGATGCAGGGTCACCACGTCATCATCCACCTAGCGTCCAACCCCGATATTGCCGCCGCGATGAGCAACCCCGACATCGACTTCGTGGAGGGCACCGCACTCACACGCGGCGTCGTCGAGGCGATGCGGCGCAGCGAGACGCCGCGCATCCTCTACGCGTCGGGAAGCGGCGTGTACGGCGATCTCGGCGAGCTCGAGGTCGCGCGAAGACCATGGACCGCTCGTGCCGACGTCCACGTACGGAGCGAGCAAGCTCGCCGGCGAGGCGTTGATCGCGTCGTACACCGCGATGTTCGGCCTGAGCGGGTGCGCTTTCCGCTTCGGCAACGTCGTGGGCCCGCGCCAGACCCACGGCGTGGGTTTCGACTTCGTGCGCAAGCTCCTGGCCGACCCGACACGACTCGAGATTCTGGGCGACGGCACGCAGAGCAAGTCCTATATCCATGTTCTCGACGTGGTCGAGGCCGTGCTCCTCGCGCACCGACGCACAACCGAGCCGTTTCAGACGTACAACGTGGCCACCGGCGACTACATCACCGTCAAGGAGATCGCCGACCTTGCCGTCGAGTGCCTCGCGCTCCAACCCACGTCGGTCCGCTACGAGTTCACCGGGGGCCCTCGCGGCTGGAAGGGTGACGTGCCGGTCGTGCGCATCAACACCGACCGCATTCGCGGGCTCGGCTGGGAGTGCAAGCTCGGATCCCGCGACGCGCTGCGTGCCGCGATCGATGCGCTGCTGCCTGAAGCCCGCGCCGGCCGGCTCACGGGTTAGCGGTCGTGCGAAGCGCGGTGTTCCTGGATCGTGACGGCGTGCTCAATCGCGCGTTCGTGGTCGATGGCGTGCCGCACCCGCCGGCGCCACCGGAGGAGCTGGAGCTGTTGCCGGGCGTGCGCGAGGCGTGCGCTGCGCTCCACGCGGCGGGGCTCCTGCTCGTTGTCGTCACGAACCAACCCGACATCGCCCGAGGGTCGGTGCACGCCGGGTCGGTCGATCTCGACAACGAGATGCTTCGCTCGGCGTTGCCACTCGATGACATCGTGGTGTGCCCGCACGACGACGCCGATGGGTGCGAGTGCCGCAAACCCAAGCCGGGCATGCTCGTCGAGGCCGCCCGGCATCACGGGATCGACCTGGCCCGCAGCGTGATGGTGGGCGACCGCTGGCGCGACATCGCGGCTGGTCGGGCGGCGGGATGCAGCACTGTGTTCGTGGACCACGGCTACGCTGAACCACGGCCCATCAGCCCTGATCTCACGGTTTCCGGTCTCGTTGATGCCGTGCCCTGGATCCTCGAGCACGTTTCGAGCCACGCAGTCGTACGAGAGGAAGAGTGCACCTGATGGCAATCGACCTCAATGAGGTGAAGCTGTTCGCCGATGGCGCCGATCGCGCCGGCATCCTCAACCTTCGAGACCACCCGATGGTCAAGGGGTTTACGACGAACCCCACACTGATGCGCTCTGCAGGCATCGACGACTACGAGTCGTTCGCGCTCGACCTCCTCCAGCTCGTGCCCGACCGGCCGGTCTCCTTCGAGGTGTTCTCCGACGACTTCGACGACATGGAGGACCAGGCCCGCAAGATCGCGTCATGGGGCGACAACGTGTTCGTGAAGGTGCCGATCAGCAACACGCGCGGCGACAGCTCCGCCGAGCTGCAACAGCGTCTTGCCGGCGCGGGCGTGAAGATCAACGTGACCGCGCTGATGACGGTTGCGCAAGTGGAGTGCACCGTCGCGACGCTCGCCGGCGGCCCGCCCGCGTTCATCTCGGTCTTTGCGGGGCGGATCGCCGACACCGGCCGTGACCCCATTCCCATCATGCGCGACTCGCTCACCGCGATGGCCGGCGCGTCAAACCTCGAGCTGATCTGGGCGAGCACACGTGAGCTGCTCAACGTCGTGCAGGCTGCGTCGATCGGCTGTCACATCATCACGGTCACGCACGATCTGTTGAACAAGCTCCCCACACTCGGGCGCGATCTCGACGAGTTTTCGCTCGACACCGTCAAGATGTTTCACCGCGACGCGGAGCACGCCGGCTACTCGCTCTAGACGTCAGCTCGCGCGGACACGGGCGCGGGCTTCCTCCAGCACGTCATCGAGTGTCACTTCGAGATCGATCGCGCGTGTCCAACCGGTTGCGCGCTGGAGCTTGGTGCAGTCGCCCACGAGCTGCGGCACCTCGATCGCGCGGACGAGCGCAGGATCGACCCTCAGGCGCAAAGGCCGATCGCTCCGCGCCAGCAGGCGCGCCGCGATCTCGGAAACGGCCAGCCCGCGACCGGAGCACACGTTGTAGGCCTCGCCCGGCGTGCCCCGCTCGGCCAGGAGCCGGTACGCCGCGACGACGTCGCGCACGTCGGTGAGGTCTCGTATCGCGTCGAGGTTGCCGACGACGATCGCGTCGCGTCCATCGCGTTCAGCCTCGGCGATGCGCTGCGCCAGACCGGGCAGCAGGAAGCGCGGTTCCTGGCCGGGTCCGATGTGGTTGAACGCGCGGACGCGGATCGTGGCGAGCCCCTCGGCGAGAAACGCCTGGAGCGCGAGGTAGTCGGCGGCGACCTTGCTGACACCGTACGGCGTGAGCGGCCGGAGCGGGACAGTCTCGCGCAGCGGGAGGTCGTGCTCGTCGACCGCGCCATACTCGTCGGCGCTGCCGACCACCACGACCCGCGCGCCACCGGCGGCCTGCGCGGCCCGGAGCACGTGCAACGTGCCTTCGATGTTGACCCGAAACACCCGTACCGGCGCGTCCCACGACTCACCGACGTGGCTCAGCGCGGCAAGGTGATAGATCACGTCCGGCTCGATCGAAATGACGGCGTCCTCGACAGCGCCCGGATCGGTGACATCGAGTGACGGCGTGCTCTCTCGGTCGAAGGTGCGCACCTCGTCGCCGCATGCGTGCAGATGCGCGACGAGGTGGCGGCCGACGAAGCCACCCGCGCCGGTGACGAGAGCTTTCATGGCCAGCCTTCGGCCGCGTCGGCATACAGCGCGGCGTGGGCTTTCGCCGCGCTCGTCCAGTCGAACGTCGCCGCCCGGGCGCGCGCCCGCCTCGCGCGTTCGCCGGTGGCGGTGTCGAGCAGCTCGAGGACCGCTGCCGCCCATCCGTCGACGTCGCCCGGATCGACGACGATTCCCGCATCGGCCACGACCTCCGGCAGCGCGCCGGAGCGCGTGACCACCGGCGTACAGCCGCGCGCCAGCGCCTCGATTGCGGACCAGCAGAACGTCGCGGCCCGCTCGGGCACGAGCAGCGCGGTCGTGTGTCGCATCAGTGCGTCAAGCGTTGCATCGTCGATCGGTCCGAGCGCACGCACTCCGTCGCGCTCGATGGTCGCGCGAGTCGCGCCGCCGCCGGCCCACTCACCGGCAAGCACGAGTCCGAGCGCGGGATTCGTGGCGCGGAGCCGGCTGAACGCCGCGACGATCTCGACGATGTCGGGACCGATCCTGCCGCAGACGAGCACGAACGGCGGGCGCACGCCGATCCGGCGGAGTCGGACCTCAACGGGTGTGTGCTCATCAACCGCGAGCATGGAACCGCCCGGCGGCACGACCGCGACCCGTTCGTCCGGAAAGCCAGCACCGCGCAAAGCAGCACGGGCGAACTCGGACCACACGATGATGGTGTGCGCCTCGGCACGCGCGACTTCGAGTCCGTGCCGGAGCATCCGTTCCTCGTGCACTTCGAGACCGTCGGGATCGACGACGATTCTCACGTCGGGCACTGTCACGACGAGACCGGCACGGCCGGGTGGGGGCACGACGAGGTCGGGCGCGTGCACGACGTCGACTGGTGTGTCGAGCCGCAGTGGAGGCAGCCGCAGCCGCACCCACAAGCGGTCGCGCGCGGGCGAGAACGGGTGGCCGAGCTGCACGAACCCGGGCCAGTCTCGCCGGCGATGCTCCGAGGGGTCACCCGCGGCGAAGGTCACGAGATCGATGCCGACGTCGGGCAGCGACTGCATGAGCCCCTGGAGGTAGCGGGCGGATCCGTGCGGATGGCGCTCGAGCATCGGGCCCATGTGCAATGCGACGTTCACGTGACGCTCCGGTACATCCGCACGAACTCGTCGCCCGCGAGCTCCCAGGAGAAGCTCGCGGCCCGCGTCTTGCCGCGCTCCATCAGCTCGGCCCGCTCCCGGTCGTCGGTCAGCAGCACCGCGAGCGCATCTGCGAGGGCTCTCTCGTCATGCGGGTCGACGAGACGGGCAGCGTCGCCCAGCACCTCGGGCAACGCACCGGCACGTGATGCGACGACCGGTACGCCGTTGGTCATGGCTTCCAGGGGTGGATGGCCGAAGCCCTCGTAGATCGACGGATAGGCGAACACGCTTGCGCCGGCAAGAAGGTCGCGACGTGCTTCATCAGTGACGTAGCCGACACGGTGGATGCGCTCATGGTGACGTGCCGCCGCGCACGCTGTGCTGAACTCGCGCACACCCCAGCCGTCGGGGCCGGCAACGACCAGCGCGACCTCGGGATCCCGTGCCGCGAGTTGATCGAAGGCGCGCACGAGCACCGGAAGGTTCTTACGAGGCTCGATCGCGCCGAGCGCGAGCACGTAGCGGTCTCGCCCGGCGCTCGCCCGCCCGCGTGACGGATCGCCGCCGGCGGCCACGCCGAGACCCGGGTAGACGCGCACCACGCGCGTTTCGGGAAGCCCGAACTCGGCGCGCACCTCGTCGCCCACGAAGTCGCTGACGACGTGGATCGTGGCCCCGCGATCGATCGCCCGCTCGATCAGCCGCGGGTACTGCAACGCGTCGGCGGTGCAGAGCTCGGGAAAACGGGCGAACGTCAAGTCGTGGATCGTGACGATCACCGGAGCGCGCGGGCGGCCCGACGAAGTTGGTTCCGTGCACGACGTCGACACGACCCGTCCACCACTCGACGCGTGGAAACGGGATCCGCGGCCACAGCTCCCGTGTGAGCCGCGCCGGAAACAGCGCGGTCGCGGAATCAACGCCGCGCGGGAGAGCACGTTGGAGCTCGGCGCGGCCTCGCCACGTGACGGCGTACGCCACCGGCGCGATATCCGGGCGCGTCGCGAGCGTGCGGAGCAGCTCGGCGGTCACGTGACCCACTCCCGTGCGGTTGCCGAGCAGTGGCGTGCCGTCGACGGCGACTCGCAGTGGTCGGCGACCGTCGGACAAATGTGTCACGCGGGACGATCCTGACGGCGCGACCGTGGATTTGAGCGCGTTAGGCTTCCGGTGATGCGTCGCATCTCCCTGCGTTTCCTCGTGCCGATTGGCGCCGCCCTCACGCTTGGCGTGTCGACGTTTGTCGTTGTGCTCCCGACGCTCCCCTACGCGTCCACGCCGCCGGTCACGATCGATAACGTCGATCTCACCCCGGCAGCGCAGACCGTCACCCCCGGTTGGCAGGCCCAGACCGATACCACCGCCAACATGGTGGGCGTCTCGTGGCAGGGCAAGGCGCCGGCCGACTTCACCGTCGAGAAGCGTGATCCCCGCGGCCACTGGCACTCGCTCGCGCCGGTCGGCACAGGTGAGGACCCCGGAGTCGACCCCGGGTCGCGTGACGCGAAGTCGGCCCGGCGCCACGCCGCGACGAACTCGACCGAGCCGGTGTGGGTCGGCAACGACACCACCGCCGTGCGGGTGAAGCTCGACCAGGGCACCGCCACCAACGTCGACCTCAAGGTGATCAAGACGCCGAAGGTCTCGACGAGCCCGCGGGGAGCGCGGACGCGCTGCCCGCGTGGCCCAACATCATCTTCCGAAACCAGTGGGGTGCAGACGAAGGCCTCCGCCTCCGCAATTGCTCGAGTCCCGACTACGACGCACAGGTGCAGCTCGCAGTCGTGCACCACACGGTCAACAGCAACAACTACTCGCCGGGGGAGAGCGCGTCGATCGTGCGCGGCGTCTACGCGTACCACACGCTCACGCTGGGGTACTGCGACATCGCATACAACTTCCTCGTCGATCGGTACGGCCAGATATTCGAAGGTCGCTTCGGGGGCACCGACCGGCCGGTGCACGGCGCGCACGCGATCGGATTCAACACCAACACCACCGGCGTCGCGGCGATCGGCAACTACCAGGGGGTCGGTGCACCCGGGGAGCTGATCAGCGGCCTCCAGAACATCATCGCCTGGAAGCTCGCCGCCTCCGGTGTCGACCCGGGGAAGGCGACGCTCTACACGACCAACGGCAACGACAAGTTCGCTCCCGGTACCCAGCTCTGGGAGCCGGTGGTCATCGGCCATCGCGACACGTGGTTCACCGACTGTCCGGGCAGCGGGCTCTACGGTCGCCTCGGTGAGATCGCGGCGCCGGCGGCGGCGCGCGGTGATCTCGAGTATCCCCGAGCCGACACCATGGTGGGTGCCGGGGATCTTCCAGCCCGCGATCGCGACGCTCGATGCGTTCGGCGGCGTGCATCCGGCCGGCAGCGCGAGCGGCTTCCACCACACCGCGTACTGGCCCGGCTGGCCGATCGCGCGCGCGGTCAAGCTCAAGACGGCGGCGGGCGGTTACGTGCTCGATGGCTGGGGTGGGATCCACTCGTTCGGGAATGCCGGCGGCGCCGGGGCGCTGACCGCGTACTGGCGCGGTTGGGACATTGCCCGTGACATCGTGCTCCGCCCGGCCGGCGGTGGATGGGTGCTCGACGGTTGGGGCAGCGTGCACGCCTTTGGTGGCGCGCCCGCGATCAACTCGGGCGTCTACTGGTACGGCTGGGACATCGCGCGCAGCCTCGTGGTGTTTCCCAGCGGCCTGGGCGGTTATGTGCTCGATGGATGGGGTGGGATCCACAAGTTCGGGAATGCACGCGCCGTGGGCGCGCATCCGATCTGGTACGGCTGGGACATCGCGCGCAGCATCGTGTGGCGAAGCGACAACCGCGGCGGCTACCTGCTCGACGGGTACGGCGGCTTGTATCCGTTCGCGGGCGCCCCGCCGATGGCCAACGTGCAATACCTCGGGCACGACTTCGCCGCGTCGGTCGCTCTCAACCGTGGCGGCAGCGGGGGATACGTGCTCGATCGGTTCGGCGGCCTCTACCCGTTCGGGAACGCGCCGTGGGTGCGAGTGTCCCAGACCTGGTGGGGCTTCTCCCTCGGGCGCGGAGTCGCTACCGGCTGACGCCGCTCACTCGTCGGGCGTCGACGCGACGATTGCGTATTCCTGCGCGCCGAAGAGCACCTCGTTGAGCCGTCGGAGTGCGGTGTTGATCTGCTTGACCGACGCGGGGGCATCGGCGGTCTCGTCGAGCAACGTCAGCTGGTAATCGGTGGCCGGTTCGTAGAACTCGAGTCGCACGTCGCGGAAGCCGGCGCGTTCGAGGAGGAACGTGAGCAGCGACGGGTGCAGGGGCCAGACGTGCGTCGGGTCAAGGATGTACGAGTTCCCCAGGACGATGAGCGATGCCGGATTCGGCGTCTCCGCGAGCAGGAGCCCCCCCGCCACGAGACGGGTCGCAGCGAGGTCGAGGAACGCGGTGAGCGTGTCGAAGGGGAGGTGCTCGACGAGATGGATTGCCGTGATGGCGCCGTAGGAATGTGCCGGTGCGGCGCGGCAGGAACTCGACCGCGTCACCGACGCGTGCGTCGAGGCCGGCAGCGCGGGCTTCGACGACCATCCCCGGGTCGAGGTCGAGGCCGGTCGCCTCGATGCCGCGCTCGTGGAGGACGCCCAGCAACTCGCCTCGCCCGCAACCCACGTCGAGCACAGGAGCGCGGCCCGCGAGGCGTTCGACATATCGCCGTTCGAATGTCGCGCGGACGTGCCGGGAATCGCCGCGGAAGCGTTGCTCGAACCCGACGTAGTCGAAGGCGCTCGCGGTTGCGGGGACCTCTCCCGGCGATGCGGCCGACGCCGCGGCGGACGCCGGTGCCGTCGCGGCGGGCTCGACCGCGGACGCTGCGGTCCGCGAGCGACGGTCGATCGCGTTCACCCGTTCCCGTAGCTCTGCGAAGCGCGCCGGGACGCCGTCGAGCCCGGCAGCCGGCGCGATCGCCGCGCCGAGCGCGTCGAGTGCATCGTGGAACGCCTGGAGCTCGCCCTTCATCAGCTCGAGATTGATGGTGAGCGACTGCACCTCGTCGTCCGATGGCAAGGTGTCGAGCGCGGCCCGGACCGCCTTCAACTCCCCGTGCATGAGCTCGACCTCGACTGCGAGCCGGTCGTGCTCGGTGCCGTGGCTTACGCGCAGCCGCGTCGCCGTCGCGTCCGCCGTGCGGTCGAGGAACCGCTGCCACAACGGCCGTGCGACCCGACGCGCCGCGCCCTTCGCGCCCCGCTTCTTCGGCTCGTCTGTGACGGGGTCTGCCTTGTCGTTGTCGGGCTGCGACTCCACACCGAGGTCGGTGCGGAGCTCGTCGACGAGCCGGCCCTGCAGGTCCGGGTGCGAAGTCACGCGCCACGCGCGTGCCGGTGAGCGCCCGGCAGGCGGCGATGGCGCGTTGCTCGGGCGCCGCGTCAACGGGTGTGTGCAGCTCGTCGAGGCGGAGCTGAAGCGAGCCGAGAGGCACGGCGGGCGGTGTGAGCACGACGCCGAGGCGGGCGAGCATCGTGCGGGCGACGGTACCGACGTCGTGTCGACGTTCGACGAGCGCGCGCGCCTCACGGCCGAGGCGCGCGGCCTCGAGCATGTCGGCGGCGAGGCCACCGGCGACTTCGACCGCGTTGCTCGCCGATGCGACGAGCACGTCGTGTCCGTCGGTCGCGCCCAGCAGCGCCACGGTCGCGGCATCGGTCACGACCGGCGTACCGAGCGCAAGGGCGACAAGGGTCGTGCTGCCCCGCACCGCGGCCGCGGACGCGAGCGCGAGCGCCGTTGCCTCCGTCTCGGGCCGGAGGGCGGTAGGGGAGGGAAACCCGAGCACGACGGTGAACGGCGAGGGGAGCCTCAAGCGACGCCGCCACCGCTCCCGCAGGAACGGGGCGATGGCCAGATGACGCTCGGCGTCGACGGGGTGTGCCGGCGCCAGGAGCGCGCGCGGCCCGAGCTGCTCGACGCGTGCCGGATCGTCAGTGATGAGCAGCTCGGCCCGATCGCGAAGCTCGTTCGACACGTCTTCATCTCGTGCCACCACGACGGCCAACGGTGTTGCGCGATCGTGCATCGCCGCCGCGAGGCCGGGGGCGCGGGCCGAGGTCGCCACGCGCGCCGCGGCGGGGCCGAGCGCGCGATCGGATGCTCGCACCATGCACGAGCGACGGACGCGCGTGACGAGCTCGCGGGCCATCGGCGGGGTGTCACGACCGACGAGCAGCTCGATGAGCGGTGGGGTCATGCGCCGGTGAGACTCGCGACGACCGGGTCCCAGCTCAAGGTGGACACGCGCTCGCGGGCGGCGGCGCCGAGGCGCTCGAGCAGCTCGCGGTCAGTCGCCAAGCGGTCGATTGCCTTGGCGATGCCCGCGGGCGTGCCATCGGTGACGAGTCCGGTCACACCGTCTTCGACCCACTCGAGCACGCCACCCGAGTCGGCCGCCGTGATCACCGGCTTGCCGGCGCGAAACGCCTGGAGCGTGACGTATCCGTAGTCTTCGTCGTGCGGCGTGTACACGACGGCGAGCGCGTTCGAGAACCGCTCGACGAGGTCGTCGTCGTCGACGAACCCCGGCAGCTCGAGCCGGTCGGTGACCCCGATCTCCCTCGCTCGGCGGAGCAGATGGTCGCGACGTGAGCCGCGCCCGGCGAGGACGGCGCGCGACCGGCGCCTGCACGTGCGCGAGCGACTCGACGAGCAGCTCGGGGCGCTTGTTTTGCTCGAGACGGGTCGCGCAGAACACAAAGTCGCCGAACGGCCCGGGGTGGAGCCGGTCGTAGAGCGGCGGCGGGTGGTACAGCGGTTGGGAGGCGAGCCCGTTGTACCGGGCCAGCCGTTCGCTGACGACTCCTGAGATCGTGAAGATGCGCTCGGCTTCGCTCAACGCCCGGGTGTCCCAGTCGGCCAGGAGGCGCTGGGCGTCGAGCGACTCGTCGTCGAGCCCGAAATCGGACCACGGGCTGTCAGCCGCGTCATACGCGGCGCGGTGCTGGTGCGGCAGCCAGACGACCTTGCGCGGATGCCGCACGAAGTACGACGGGAAGTTGGTTGCGATCACCAGGTCGGCGTCGACCGGTACGAAGCGCCACGCGAGCGCGGCGTCGAAGATGCGCTTGCGGTCCCATGCCACGGGGAGCCGGATCAGCTCCGCGCGATGGCCTGCGGCTGCGAGTCGCTCGACGAGCTGCTCCATGAGGAGCTCCGCGCCGCCCCGCGTGAAGACGGCCTGCGCGCCGCATACGGCAATGTCCATGTGACATCGAGCCTAGAGCCTGAAGGCCCCGCAGCCGGTCCTGACACACCCGGGCGCCGGTGGACCGAGCACCGCGAGCCCAAGCACCGCAGCGGGTTGCGGTGTGATCGCGGGCGCCGCCGCTAAGGTCTGATCACCGTGAAACGAGTTGGACGTCTGGCATTCGTGCCCCCCCGATACGGTGCCGATGTCATCGGCGGTGCCGAGACCGTCATGCGCGAGATGGCGCACGGGCTGGCCGGGCGCGGCTGGGACGTTGACGTGCTCACCACGTGCGCCCGCGACCATTTCACCTGGGTCAACGAGTATCCCCCCGGCGTCGAGACGGTCGACGGAGTGACGATCCGCCGGTTCCCGGCTGTGATCTCGACGCCGCGTGCGGAGCGCGCCGCGATCAGCGCCGCGATCGTCGCCGAAGCACCCGTCTCGATCGAGCTCCAACAGCGATGGATGAACGACGACGTGCGCGTGCCCGACCTGTTCCACTTCCTGCTCGACCACTCGTCCGAGTATCGGGCCATCGTGGTCGCGCCCTACCTGTTCTGGCCCACGTTCGCGTGCGGTCAGATCGCTCCCGACCGCACGGTGCTGATGCCGTGCCTCCACGACGAGCCCGAGGCCTATCTCGAGATCTACCAACCGGTGTTCTCGGGGGCCCGGGGCATCTGGTTCCTCTCCGCACCGGAGCAGGAGCTCGCACAACGGATCCATCCGCAGCTCCCCGCGCACGAGGTGATCGGTTCCGGCCTGCACGTGCCCGATCGATACGACCCCGAGGCGTTCCGCGCGAAGTACGGCATCGAGGGCCGCTTCGTGCTCTTTGCCGGTCGTCGAGAGGGCGGCAAGAACTGGGAGCAGCTGCTCGACGGCTTCGCGGCCGCGTCGATGTACGGCGATCTCGATCTGAAGCTCGTGACCATGGGCGCGCTCGAGGTGCGCCCGCCCGCAGTGATCGCCGACAAGGTCGTCGATCTCGGCTTCCTGCCCGACGACCAGCGCGACAACGCGTTCGCAGCGGCCGACGCGTACCTGCAGCCGTCGAAGTACGAGAGCTTCTCGCGCACGATCATGGAGGCATGGCTCGCGGGCACGCCGGTCATCGCGAATGGTGCGAGCGCGGTCAACCGTTGGCACTGCGAGCGCTCGGGTGCCGGGCTCCTCTACGACGACGACCTGGAGCTCGCGCAGTGCCTCCGCTTCGTCGCCGAGGCACCCGATGCGGCGGCGGCGCTCGCCGTCGCCGGCCGGCAGTACGTGCTCGACCACTACACCTGGCCGGCGGTGCTCGACCAGGCCGAGGCCACCATCTTCAAATGGCTTCCCGCCGGACCGTGATCCCGTGAGCGAACGCATTCTCATGGTCACGCCGTACCCGCCGCTCCGCGACGGGCTCGCGCACTACGCGGTGCAGGAGGTCAAGCGGCTCCGGGCTGCAGGCAACGACGTCGAAGTGCTCTCGCCCGAGCCGTCGGCCGCGCATTACCACCTCGACCTGCTCAGCCGGCGCGGGCCGCTGGCGCTCGCAAAGCGCGTCCGCGGCTACGACCGCGTGATCATCCAGTACCACCCGTCGATCTTCTACCGGCCACCGGTCACGCCCGCGCAGCAGGCACGCGTCGCCGCCGGGCTGCTGTTCGCGTTCCGGCGCGGTGGCAACGTGGAATTGCGCGTCCACGAGTTCGACATCGAAGGCGTCACGGGCTCGACGCCCGCCGCCGTCCTCACCCGAGCGATGTGGCGCGCGGCCCGCCGCATCACCGTGCACACCGAGTCGGAGCGTGACCAGCTCGCGCGGGCTTACGACGTGCCGCGCGACCGGATCGAGGTCGTCGAGCACGGCGCCCACTTCGAGGCCCGCACCACCGCGACCCACGCAGAAGCGAGAGCGCAGCTGCAACTACCCGACGACGCCTTCGTGTTCCTGTCGATCGGCTTCATCCAGCCGCACAAGGGGTTCGACCGTGCAGTGCGTGCGTTCGGCGATCTCGCCGCGCGGGGCTGCCGGCTCGAGATCGTGGGATCGGTGCGCACCGACGACCACGACTACCAGGTGTACCTCGACGACCTGCGTGCGCTCGTCGAGGCGACGCCGGGCGTCACGCTGCACGAGGGCTACGTCAGCGACGAGCAGTTCGACACCTGGATCGTGGGGGCCGACACGCTGGTGCTGCCATACCGGCTCATCTGGTCATCCGGTGTCGCCGAACGCGCTCGGCTCTTCGGCCGTCCCGTGATCGCGACAAACGTCGGCGGCCTCGCACAGCAGATGCCACCGGGCACGCGACTCGTCGCCGACGACGGGGAGCTCCTGCGCGCGATGCGTGAGGCTGCCGGCCAGGAGACGCTCCCGGCTCGCGAGCTCGTTCCCTGGCCGGTCGGTGACCGCGACCGGATCCAGTCGGAGGTCCGAGTACGTGCCGCCGCGCTACGGGCGGCGAGCCCCGAGGCCGCCGCGATCTCGAGCGTGAGCGCACCGGTGCGCCGAATACCACCGCTCGCGCTGCCCGACCCGACATCGGCGCGGCCCGGAGTCTCGACCCTCAAGCGTGCGGTCCGTCGGATGACCGCGTGGCAGTTCGATCCCGTCGTCGGCCAGGTGAACCGGCTCCGCCATGCCGTCATCGAGGCCCTCGAGGGGGACGACCCACCCGACGGCCGCCACTGAGCGCGTTCAAGTCACCGTCCCTGACCGCCGACATCTGTAAGACAAGTTCTCGGCGGAAAGCGACAACACCATGTCCGGATATTTGGGACTGCGCGCTCGAAAGCCCTCATTTCGCCGCTTTGCCGCACTCATCACCGTGTTGCTGGTTGGTGGCCTGCTGACGACGGGCGCGGCGCATACCCGTGCCGGCGCGGCAACGACCCCGCCGACCACCACCCCGCCGGCGACGACGCCGCCGGTCCCCACGACGGCGACGCTTGCTCCACCGGCCTCACCCTCGACCACTTCGCCGGCACCGACAACGGCGCCGCCGGCCTCGACGACCACGCCGATTCCACAAAAGGTGCAGGCGCAAGTGACCGCCCAGGGTCAGATGTCGCTGCATCAGGTCGGGCCGTTCCATTCGGGCGTGTATCAATTCGTCTACAAAGACATCACGCACGAGGCGTTCTCCGGAGTCGCCGCCGGCGACGTGATGGGCAACGGCGGGATCCAGTTCGTCTCCGGTTCCATCGACGGTTACGTGCGCGTCTACAACACCTCGGGAACGGTTGTGCAGTGGTTCCGCACCGGTGCCGGCCCGGTGTACGCGACGCCCACGCTCTACGACCTCAACGGTGACGGCCGCCTCGACATCATCACCGCGAACGCAGGCACCGGTTGGGTGATCGCGTACGACGGCCCGAGCGGAGGCCAGCTGTTCTCCCAGCTCACCCCGCCCCTCAATGCCGACAGAGGTGTGTTCGCGACACCGGTCGTGGGCGACATCGACGGTGACGGCCAGCCGGAGATCGTCGTGGCGAGCTGGAACACCCACATCTACGCGTGGCACGCCAACGGGCAACTCGTCGCCGGCTTCCCCGTCTTCCTCTTCGACACCTTGTGGTCGACCCCTGCGCTCGCCGACCTCGATGGTGATGGTCGCAAGGAGATCGTGTTCGGCGGCGACACCAGCGAGTACCCCAACTCGCCGTACTACTTCAACGGCGGTCTGGTGTGGGCGATCCGCTCCAACGGCCAGGTGCAGCCGGGTTACCCCATCCAGCTGCCGGGCCAGACGATCTGGTCGAGCCCGGCGGTCGCCGACATCAACGGCGACGGCTCGCCCGACATCGTCGTGGGCACCGGCCTCAACTGGCCCGGCCCAGCGGGCAGCGTGGTCTACGCCTTCGACCGCTGGGGCCACACTCTGCCGGGATGGCCGGTGGGCACCTCGGGGCGGGTGATGGCGTCTCCTGCGGTCGGCAACCTTTTCGGCGACAGCCAGCACCTCGAGGTCGCGGTCATGGACGAGAAGGGGTGGATCCACGTCTACAACAGCGCGGGCACCCAACTGTGGTGGGCGTGTAATCGGGACGACATGAACAACGGCTGCGCGACGGATGGCCCGCACGGTGCGGTCTCGATCGCCGACGTGAACAACGACGGCCAGCAGGACGTCGTCGGCATGGCCGAGCATTGGATGCGCGTGTTCAACGGCTTCAGCGGCGCGCTCGAGGCGAGTGTTGTGAGCGACGCCAGCACGTGGGCGCCGCCGTCGGCGCCGACGATCGTGTCGGTCAACAACAGGACCTGGATCGTGCAGGCCGCGAACCACGGCAACCTCAACTGGGCCGTCCAGCCGCTGCTCGAGCAGAACTTGTGGATCTGGAGCACCGATACGCCGCTCGGGGCGGCCGACTGGCCGACGTTCCACCAGAACATGAGCCGCTCCGGCACGATGCTCGACTCCACGAAGCCGACGGCCTCCGTCAACGCGTTCGTGTCGAGCCAGGCAAGCACCCGGTTCACGGTGGCGTGGTCCGGCAACGATGCCGGCACCGGCGTGGCCCGCTTCGAGGTCGATTCCAAGTCGACCGGGCTGAGCTGGGCGCGCTTCAAGAGTGTCAGTCCGGCGTCCCGGTCCGGCGGCGATGCCAGCGGGAGCGCATCGTTCTACGGTGTGGCCGGCGTGTCGTACCAGTTCCGTGTGCGGGCGATTGACCGGGCCGGCAATGTCGGCGCGTGGTCGGCGATGCGCTCGACCGCCGTCGCGGTCGGCGCGACGCAGGCACACCCCGGCTTCTCGCAGATGTACGCGGTCACCTCGCAGGGCTTCATGTCGTGGGGGCAGAGCGCGCCGCAGCAGGGACCCAACTGGGGCTGGCCCATCGCACGCGGGATCGTGGCGCGTTCGGCGGGCGGCGGCTACGTGCTCGACGGTTGGGGCGGTGTGCACGCCTTCGGCGGTGCGCCGGCACTTCCGTATAACGCCTACTGGGTCGGCTGGGACATCGCGCGCGGCATTGCGCTCAACCCCGACGGCAAGGGCGGCTACGTCCTCGACGGGTTCGGTGGTTTGCACCGGTTCGGCAACGCAGCGTCCGTCAACGCGTCCGCGTACTGGCCGGGCTCGGATATCGCACGCGGTGTTGTGCTCGCACCCAACTCGACCGCGACGCATCCGCGCGGCTACACGCTCGACGGGTTCGGCGGCATCCATCGATTCGGCGAGGCGGCCCCGGCCACGGGTGGTGCCTTCTGGTACGGGTGGGACATCGCCCGGGCGATCGTGATGGACCCCGATGGGCATGGCGGCTACGTGCTCGACGGTTTCGGTGGGCTCCACTCGTTCAACGGCGCGCCGGCCGCTACCAAGGGCACCGCGTACTGGTCCGGGTGGGACATCGCCCGCTCCGTGGCGATGATCAAGGACGGCGGCGCGGTGACCAAGGGCTACGTGCTCGACGGCTTCGGCGGCGTGCACACGTTCGGCGGCGCACCCGCGGTCTCGATGACGCCCTACTGGGGAGCGGATTTCACCCACGGCCTCGCCATCTCGACGTAGGGCCGCCCGCGACACCATTCGCGCAGAGGGTGCCGTCTACACTCGAACCGTCGTGCTCGCCATCTTGCGGTCGCTGACCAACCTGTGACTCTTGCCGCTGAATCCGCTGGTGCTCCTGACCCCAAACTGGTCGCGATCTCCGACCGCCCGGGGGCGATCCGGCGCGCCGTGCAGGTGTGGGACTACCGCGAGCTCCTCGGCAACCTGGTTCGCAAGGAGCTGAAGGTCAAGTACAAGAACAGCATCGCTCGGGTTCGTCTGGTCGCTGTTGAACCCGGCCTTGTACCTCGTCGTCTTCTACATCGTCTTCCAGTTCATCCTCGGCTCGTCGATCGCGTACTTCCCGATCTTCCTGCTGTGCGGGCTGCTCCCGTGGAACTTCTTCTCGGCGGCCGTGTCGGCGGGGTGCACCGGCGATCGTCGGCAACGCGTCGCTCGTGGTCAAGGTCTGGTTCCCCCGCGAGATCCTGCCGCTCGCGTCGATCGGCGCGGCGCTCGTCCACTTCGTGCCTCCAGTCCGCCGTGCTGATTGCCGCGTTGCTGCTGTTTCGCTGGATGCCGGCGTGGGAGTACCTCCCGCTCTTGATCCCCGCGCTCCTCACGATGCTCGATCTTCGTCGTCACGCTGGCGATCTTCCTCTCGGCGGTCAACGTCTACGCTCCGTGACACGCAGCACCTGCTCGAGCTGGCGCTGCTCGCGTGGTTCTGGATGACGCCGATCGTGTATCCGTACCAGCTGGTCGCCAACAAGATGGGCGCCTACGCGAGCCTCTACCTGCTCAACCCCATGACATCGGTGGTCATCACGTTCCAGCGCGCGCTGTACAACCGGACCGAGACCATCCGCGCAAACCGCCGACGCCGATCCTGCCCAACGAGTCGCCGCTCTGGTATCTGCGCAACCTCTGCTGGTGATCGTTGCGTCGTCGGTGCTGCTGTGGGTCGCGCTCTGGATCTTCGGCCGCCTCGAGGACAACTTCGCCGAGGAGATCTGAGCGTGGGCGCGGTGATCGAGGTCGACGAGGTCAGCAAGCATTTCAAGCTCTACCGCGACAAGCGCCACATCGCTCAAGGAGCGTGTGATCCGATTCGGGCGGATGCCGCACGAAGAGTTCTGGGCGCTCCGCGACATCACGCTGCACGTCGACCAGGGCGAGACGGTCGGTCTGCTCGGGCACAACGGTTCGGGCAAGTCGACGCTGCTCAAGTGCATCGCCGGGATCCTCCGACCGACGAGCGGCACGATCCGCGAAGCGTCGGGCGTATCGCCGCCCTGCTCGAGCTCGGGTCCGGGTTCCACCCCGAGCTCACCGGCCGCGAGAACGTCTTCCTGAACGGATCGATCCTCGGGCTCTCACGAGCGAGATCGACGCGGATCTTCGACGAGATCGTCGCGTTCGCCGAGATCGAGCAGTTCATCGACAACCAGGTGAAGCACTACTCGTCGGGCATGTACGCCCGGCTTGCGCTTCGCGGTCGCGGTCAACGTCGAGCCCGAGATCCTCCTCATCGACGAGGTGCTCGCGGTCGGCGACGAGGCCTTCCAGCGCAAGTGCCTCGAGCGGATCCGAAGCGGTTCCAGCGCGAAGGGCGGACGATCCTGCTCGTGACCCACGCGGCCGACCTCGTGCGCCAGATCTGCGATCGGGCCGCGGTGCTCGACCACGGCGACATGGTCATGGTCGGGGAGCCGGCCGACGCCGTGCTTGCATTCCGCGACACGCTGCTCAAGCGGGGCATCGAGATTCCGGAAGAGGCGCGAGGGCCGGCTTGGCGCAACACGCTCGCCGTACGGATCACGGGCGCGGACATCGACTATCCCGACCCGGAGCGCGAGCATCTGCTGCCGAGTGAGCGGTTGCGCATCCGTATGCAGTTCGAGGCGCCCGAACCGCTCGACGACGTGGTGTTCGCGCTCAACATTCACGACCAGGACGGCAATCTCATGGTGGGCACCAACACCGATGTCCTCGGTGCCGACCTCGAGACTGTTGCCGGCTCCGGCGAGGTCGTGTTCGATCTCGGACGCGTGCCGCTGCTCGACGGGATCTACGACGTCGCGTTCGGTGTGCACGACAAGTCGGGTGGCATCGAATACGACCATCGCGAGGGTGACGACCGCTTCCAGGTGCTCAACCCGACGCGCACCGTCGGACGAGTCGATTTCGCGCCGCAGGCGGAAGTGCACCTGGACCGGGCACGCGCCGTGGTTCAGCCGCGCGCGGGGCTGACCGAGCGACGCATCCGGGCGCGCGTGCGCCAACGCGCGACGGGCAAGGTCATGGCGCACGGCGGCGCCCCTGACTACGGCTCGCCGTCGTTCTCCTTCGACATCGCGCGCGACATCGCCGTCATGCCCGACGGCCAGGGCTATGCGGTGCTCGACGGCTGGGGTGGTGTGCACCTGTTCGGGAGCGCGTTCTACAAGCTCGCGAACCTGCCGATCGCCTACTGGCCGGGATGGGACATCGCCAACAGCATTGCGATCTCGCCATCCGGCAGGGGATTCGCCGTGCTCGACGGCTGGGGCACCGTGCACGCGGGGGCGACGCGCCTGCCATCACGCCCGCGTACTGGCAGGGATGGGACATCGCCCGCTCGCTCGCGATCAGCCCCGACGGCAAGGGTGTCTAGGTGCTCGACGGGTGGGGCGGTGTGCACACCGGTGGCTCGGCCGTCGGCCGCGGCTCGAGCGGCTACTGGCGGGGATGGGACATCGCGCGCGACCCGATCGTCACGCCGTCCAACGGCGGGTACGCCGTGCTCGACGGTTTGGGTGGCATCCACCGAAAGGGCGACGCGCCGGCGCCTTCGGTGTCGGCCTGGGGCCAGGCCATCGACCAGTGGTCGGCGTTGTCGTGGCGCGGCACCAGTCATTACCGGGTGACAAGTCTGTACGCGCGTTCCGCGCTCTCGGAGGCGCGAGGCTCAGATCTCGAGCGGCTCGTGCTCGATCTGCTCGACCAGCAGATCGAGGCTGTCGGGCCGGATGCGTCGCATCTGATCCATGAGCAACGCCCCCATCGCGATCGCTGCGAGCGACGAGCCGATGAGATAGCCGAGCTCGACCCGGAAGAACAGCGCGCTGCCGAGCGCGGTGACCACGACGAAGCCCGCGAGCCCGATCACCCACGCGACAACTGCTCGGGCGTGGCCGAGCAACGCGATCAATGCCTGCGCGAGCGTCAGCGCCAGGATGAACGCGCCACTACCGGCCGCGAGCAGCGCAAGATCCCCGCTGCTGAGGTTGAACTTGTCGCCGAAGAGCAAGTGTCCGGCCCACGGCCCGAGGGTGTAACCGGCCACGACGCCGATGACGCCGATGGCGGAGACGATGAGCACCAGCTTCGCGAGTGCCCGCGCGAAGTCTTCTCGGCGCCCTGAGCCTGCGAGCCCGGCGAGCTTGGGCAGCAGCGCGGCCTGCACCGCCTGGAACAGCAGGATCGGGATGCGGGCGAGGAAGAACCCGATGATGAAGTCGCCCGCTCTCTGACGCTCGCCAGGGGTTGTTGCAAGCAACACGACGCCGAGGGCCGCGGCGTAGCTCAGCGCCTGGGCGAGCACGGAGCCGGTCAGGAGAAAGCCGAGCCGGGTCGACATCTCCGACCATGGCGCGTCGGGCCCTGGCGTGAGCAGGCCGTGTTGCCCCCGCAACGCGACCAGCGCCGCGAGCGCGGGCGGTATCGCGAGACAGAGGCCGTAATACACCGGCTGGTCGACACCGGCGGCATAGAGCACGAGGCACGGCACCAGCCGGATGATGCCTTCGGCGGCGAGGATCATTCCGTAGGGACCGAAGCGGCCGTTGCCCGCGAGCGTGCCGCGGGTGATCATCTGAAAGCCGTAGCAGACAAGCGCGATGACGAAGCACCAGAGCAACGCCGTGCGACCGTGGAAGAGAGAATGGATGATCGGTTGGCTGGCGATGAACGTGAGGATGATGAGTGCGATCGCAAGCAAGCCGCCCATGAGGGCAGCGCGTTTCACGAGGGGCCCGCCGCCCACACCGCGGGCACGCCGGTCGGCGAGGGCGCGTCCGACCTCTTGTTCGAGGGGCAGGAAGAATCCGGGCGCAATGATGAACACGACGACCCACAGGCCGCCCAGCGCCGCGTACGCCGACTTGTCGAGTGCGAGGAACGACAGGATCTGGAAGCCGTAGGTCGCGACCCCGGAGATGAGCAGCCCGGCGCCGACGGCGTAGGTGCCCTCGGGCAGCGGCTTCTTTGCGGCCTCGATGAACCGCTGCGCGCGTTGCGACATGGGATCGGCAGGTCTCCGGACGGCGGCGGCCCAGGGGTGGGCATCCGACGTCTCTCAAGCTTACGGCGGCGGCCACGCGCCTCAGGAACAGCTCAGTCGCGGTCGGGCGGCTCCGTAGCGGGTTCGCCGGCGGCGAGCGCCTCCTGGCCGACCAGCAATGCCAGCCGGGCAGCCCGGGCGACCTCGTCGATCTGCGCCTGGAGCTCCGCCCGCTCGAGCGCGTCGAGCCGAGCGGTCAGCTCGCGGAAGCCGGCATCGACACGCTCCGACAGCTCGGCAAGCGTCCGTCGCAGCTCGTCGTCGCTCTCGGCGAGCGCCTGCGTGACGTCTTGGAGCCGCTGTTGTTGCTGGGTCTCGTAGTGCGACAGCGCGCGCAGCACCAGCCGTCGGGCTTGCAGCGACGTCGAGCGCCCGGTAGTTCCGATAGTCGGGCGGCGAGCGGCGGCGTCGAGCGCGCGTTGCGTCGCCGACGGCGGCTGAACCAGGGCCGGAGCCGGGTCGGGCGCGCTCGATTCGTCGCTCACGACCGCGGCGAGACGCGCGTCGACGAGCCCGGCGTCGGTGACGTAGCGGCAGTAGGCGGCGCCGTCGTCGCCGAGCAGGTCGGGGAAGACACGCTGAAAGTCGGGCCGTTCGGCGTGCATCGCCGCGAGATAGCGCGTCAGGCCCGGGAAGGCCGATTCGGGTACCGGCTCGTTGAGCCAGGCGAGGAAGGCGGTCGCGCCACCGGCCGTGAACGGGTCGGCGATGTCTCCGTCTTCATCGGGGCCCGCCGCGACGAGCCGCTCACGATGCAGGCGGCGCATGGTCGCGTCGAGCCGCAGTCGGTTCGCGGTGTGGGCCCACCCGTAGGGCACGGGTTGTTCGTCGTAGCTGCACTCCGCGAGCCGGCGCGCGTAGTGCATGCACAACCGCGCGAGGCCGCGGTCGACATCGGGGTCGATGCGACTGCGGTTCTCCTGGTACTTGCTGAGCCGGTAGGGCTCGTCGGGGTTGAAGCCGCTGAAGTGGAAGAAGTGCAACGGTGCGCCGCCCGCCTCGTACCCGTCACCGGTCCACTCGATCGGCCGCTGATCGATGTTCCAGTACGCGACGTTGTAGCCGGGGTCTCGTAACGCATACACGCCGAAGTACGCCGGCGCGAGGTCGACCCATCGCTGGTCGACGTGAAGCCCCTCGTCCTGATCGAAGCGACAGTTCCAGCGCAGCCGGTCGTCCCACCAGCCGAGAAACGGCATGGCGTCGGCGCTCACCGAGATGAAGCCCAGGTTGTAGATCCCGGCACGCATGATCGTCGGCTCGTCGGGCAGCGCGTCGTCCTGGGCGATCGGCTCGAGATTGTGGGGTGTCAGCACGATGCCGTGCTGCTTCGTGAGGTCTTCGACCTCGTCGATGGGCGCGAAGAACTCGATGTCGGGATCGAGGAACGTGATCACGCCCGAACCGCGGTGCAGCAGCGTACGAAGCAGGGACGGCTTGACGGCTGTCGACAGCTCGGCCACGTCGTAGATCGCGGCCATGTGGGCGACGGCGCGAGCGTCGATGTCAATGTCGTCGAGCGTGAGCACCTCGAAGCGCTCGGCCGACCAACGATCGGGATCGGCCGCGGCATCGACGAGCAGCACCGTGCAGGTGCCATCCGGGTGCTGCTCGCGGAACGAGTCGGCGAACACGCGAATCCGGGACAGATAGTTGGAGGCCGCGATCGTGCAGACGTGCATGTCAGGGCACGATAGCGAGGATCGCGGATCGACCTCGTGACCGGCGTCCGTGCCAGGATGATGCCATCAGTACCCGCACGCTCATCATCCTCTGTGTGCTCCTCGGTCTCGCGATCCTCGGGTTCTATGCCTTGCAAGTCCTCATTGCCGGCTGAGCCGCCGCCCCGGTAGGGAAGAATGGCGGGGCGGCCCGCACGCGGGAACGCGAGATGCCGGAGAGCAAGAAGGAGGTGGCCGCCCTGGCCGAGCAATTCGACGTCGTGATCCTCGGAGGCGGCCCGGGCGGGTACGCGGCCGCCCTCTATGGCGCGGCTGCCGGACTGCACATCGCGATGGTGGAAGACCAGCGCGTCGGCGGCACGTGCCTGCATCGCGGTTGCATCCCCGCGAAGGAGTTGCTGCAGACGGCCGAAGTGCTGCGCACCGTGGCCGGCGCCAAGGAGTTCGGTGTCGACGCGGGCCAGCCCACCCTCGACCTCTCGACGAGCCAGGCGCGAAAGCAACAGGTCATCGACCGCCTCACCAAAGGTCTCGAGGGCCTGTTGAAGAAGCGGAAAGTGACGGTCGTCCCCGGCACCGGTTCCGTCATCGACGCGGCCGCGCGATACCTGCGGGTCTCGGATGGCACGGAGCTCAAAGGCAACGCGCTCGGTGCTCGCAACCGGCTCGCTCCCGCGGTCGCTACCGGGCATGAACTTCGATGGCCGGCGCATCCTGTCGTCCGACGACGTGCTCGTGCTCGACGAGGTGCCGGCACGCGTCGCGATCATCGGCGGCGGCGCGATCGGGTGCGAGTTCGCGTCGATGCTGGGCGACTACGGGAGCGACGTGACCGTGCTCGAAGCGCTCCCCGAGATCCTCCCCGGTGTCGACCCTGCTGGGTCCAAAGTGGTGGCGCGCTCGTTCAAGAAGCGTCGCATCAAAGTGCACACCGCCGCCGTCGTCACCGGTGTCACCGGCGACGCCGAGCTCACTGTCGCCTTCACAATCGACAAGAAACCCCAGGAGGCGGTCGTCGACCGCGTCATCTTGAGCGTGGGCCGTCGCCCGCGCTCCGAGGGCATCGGTCTCGAAGACTCCGGCGTCGAGGTCGACGGCCGGGGCTTCGTCGTCGTCGATGACCACCTGCGCACCTCGGTGCCCGACGTGTACGCGGTCGGTGACCTCGTTGCCGGTCCACAACTCGCCCACGTCGGCTTTGCCGAGGCGATCGTCGCGATCAAGACAATCCTCGGCGAGCCGGCGACTCCGATCGACTACGACAAGGTGCCGTGGGGGATCTATTGCCGTCCCGAGGTGGCCTTCGCAGGGCTCACGGAGCAGATGGCGCGTGACCGCGGCCATGACGTCGTCACCTCGGTGCATCATTTCGTGGGCAACGGTCGCGCGCTGATCATCGGCGAACCCGAGGGGCTCGTGAAGATCGTCGCCGAGCGCGATGGGCCAATCCTCGGCGTCCACTTGGTCGGCCCGTGGGCGACCGAGCTGCTCGCCGAGGGCTATCTCGCGGTCAACTGGGAAGCGACGGCGACCGATCTCGGCGCGCTGATCCATCCGCATCCCACGTTGAGCGAGGTGTTCGGCGAAGCCGCTCTCGCGCTCACCGGGCGCGGGCTGCACGGCTGAAGCATCCGGAGGTACGAGTGGACATCACGATGCCGCAGTTGGGCGAGACGGTCACCGAGGGCACGATCACGCGGTGGTTCAAACAGGTGGGTGAGCGCGTCGAAGCCGACGAGCCGTTGTTCGAGGTGTCGACCGACAAGGTCGACTCCGAGGTGCCGGCACCGAGTGCCGGATTTCTCGCCGAGATCGTCGTGCCCGAGGGCGATACCGCCGACGTCGGCGCGCGGCTCGCGGTGCTCTCCGACGACGCGCCCGCGAGAGCGACAACGCCCGCGCCACCGGAAGCGAGCGCAGAAGCGCCCCCGGAAGCGAGCGCAGCCGCGCCGCCGGCCGGGACGCCCGCGCCGGAGCCGCCTCCGCCGGCGAAGGCCGCCGCCCCGGAGCCCGCGGCCGAGCCGGAGCCCGCGGCCGCGGCACCTGCACCGCCGAAGGCCGAGGCACAGGCCGCACCTCCGCCGGCTGCGCCTCAGGCGCCTGCGCCGCGGGCTGTTGTGCAGCAACTCGGCGCCGGAGTCGTGACGTCCCCGGTCGTGCGGCGGCTGATCGCCGAGCGGGGCCTCGACCCGTCCACGATCACCGGCACGGGCGAAGGTGGTCGCATCACACGTCGCGACGTGCTGGCCGCGTCGCCGGCTACCGGCGCGCCGGGCGCGGCAACGCGCCCGGCCGTTCCGGAGACCGCGCCGGCCGTGCGCCGTGGTGACGAGCGAATCCCGTTCGACAACATCCGGCGGCGCACCGCCGAGCACATGGTGCGGTCCAGGGCGACCAGCGCGCACGTGTACACCTCGGTGGAGGTCGACTTCGAGCGCGTCGACCGGGTGCGCGCCGCGCACCAGGCGGAGTGGAAGGAACGGGAGGGCTTCTCGCTCACGTACCTTCCGTTCATCGTGCGCGCATTCTGTGACACGGTCGACGAGTTCCCGCATATCAACGCGAGCATCGACGGCGAGACGCTCGTCGTGCACCACGACGTGCACCTCGGCATCGGGGTCGATCTCGACTTCCACGGTCTGATCGCGCCGGTGATCCGTGATGTCGACGGCAAGCGGCTCCGGTTGATCGCACGCGAGATTCGCGACCTCGCCCGTCGCGCGCGCACGAAGCAGCTGTCGCCCGACGAAGTGCTCGGTGGCACGTTCACCATCACCAACCCGGGGCCGTTCGGCTCGTACATGACGCTGCCGATCATCAACCAGCCCCAGGTTGCGATCCTCTCGACCGACGGCGTGGCCAAGCGCCCCGTCGTGATCGAGGGTCCCGACGGCGACGATGCGGTCGCGATCCATCCCGTGGCGATCCTCGCCCTGGCCTGGGACCACCGCGCCGTCGACGGCGCCTACGCCTCCGCGTTCCTCCGCGGGCTGAAGCACGTGCTCGAGACCCGCGACTGGAACCCCGAGCTCGCATGAACGTTCACCAAACGCTTCGGGTGCGGTGGCTCGGGCGGGTCGCGTACCGGGAGGCCGATGACCTCCAGCGGGCGCTGCTCGAGCATGCGGCCGACGACTACCTGTTGCTGCTGGAGCACCCCCACGTGTACACGCTCGGGAAGCGGGCCTCACTCGACCACGTGCTGACGCCGCCCGCGTCGGTCGGCGCGGAGCTCGTGCATGCCGACCGCGGCGGCGACGTCACGTATCACGGACCGGGCCAGCTCGTCGGCTACCCGATCGTCACGCTGCCGCCGTGGAAGGCCGGCCAGCGCGACGTCGTCGCGTACGTCCGAAAGCTCGAAGGAGTGCTGATCGACGCCCTGGCGGAGCTCGGCGTCGAAGCGGGGCGGGTCGACGGTTACACCGGCGTCTGGGCCGGCGCCGAGAAGATCGCCGCCATCGGTGTGCGCGTCGTGCAGGGTCGCACGCGCCACGGCTTCGCGCTCAACGTCGATCCCGACCTCACGATGTTCGACCACATCGTGCCGTGCGGCATCTCCGACCGCGGTGTGACGTCGCTCGCCCGCCTGCTGCCCGAGGCGCCGAGCATGCGCCACGTCGTCGACGTGATCACCGCCAGGTTCGTCGAGCAGTTCCCGTACGACGAGATCGAGCGCGAGGCCGTCGTGTGGCGCGAGCAGCCATCCGATCTGGCGGCGTTCACGCGCACCGCGATGCACGACGGAGGGTCCGCGCCGCCGGTCACGATCGCTCCGGTGCGCCTGCTCGGACGGCTTGCGGAAGCGGGCGTCGACGCGCCGCCGGCCGATCCGGCGTTGCGCCGGCCGCCGTGGATGCGGGTACGCGCCGACCTCGGGCCCAACTACCGCGAGACCAAACGGCTGATGCGCACGCTCGACCTCCACACCGTGTGCGAGTCGGCCGGCTGCCCCAACATCTACGAGTGCTGGGCCGACAAGACCGCGACGTTCATGATCCTCGGCGAACGATGCACGCGCGCGTGCGGCTTCTGTCTCGTTGACACCCGTCATCCGCTGCCGCTCGACGCCGGCGAACCGGCCCGCGTGGCGGATGCCGTCGCGACGCTCGGGCTCGAGCACGCGGTGGTCACGAGTGTGGCGCGCGACGACGTGCCCGACGGCGGCGCTGCGCTCTTCGCGGCCACGATCCACGCCATCCGCGTCCGAATGCCCGGCACGCGCGTCGAGGTGCTGATCCCCGACTGCAAGGGCGACGACAGCGCGCTCAGCACCGTCTTCGACGCTCGTCCCGACGTGCTGAACCACAACCTCGAAACGGTCGCGCGCCTCCAGCGTGCGGCGCGGCCGTCGGCCGGTTACGCGCGATCACTCACAGTCCTCGCGCGCGCGAAACGCGCCGGGCTCGTGACCAAGTCCAGCATCATCCTCGGCATGGGCGAGACCGACGACGAGCTGCGCGGCGCGATCGCCGATCTGCGCTCGGTCGGCGTCGACATCCTCACGCTCGGCCAGTACCTCCAGCCGACCTCGCGGCATCTGCCCGTCGTGAAGTGGTGGCATCCCGACGAGTTCACCGCGCTCGGCTCGTACGCACGGTCACTCGGCTTCACCCACGTCGAGGCCGGGCCGCTCGTGCGTTCGAGCTACCACGCGAAGACAGCCGCCAACGCGACCGCGCGGCATGCGGTCGACGTCGGCCGGTCTGCCCGCCTGAGCTGATGGCAACGGTCCGCGACCGCATCACCGACAACATCGCCGCCTTCATCTCGAAACAGCACGTGTTCTTCGTCGCCACCGCGCCCGGCGGTGCCGGCGGTCACGTCAATCTGTCGCCCAAGGGCCTTGACACCTTCAAGATTGTCGACGATCACACCGTTGCGTACATGGATCTGACGGGGAGCGGGGTCGAGACGATCGCCCATCTCCGCGAGAACGGCCGGATCACGATCATGTTCTGCGCCTTCGACGGCAATCCCGAGATCGTGCGCCTCTCCGGCCGTGGCGAGGTGATACCGCTCGGTACGAGCGAAGCCGCCGCGCTGCTCGGCGGGCTGCCGGGATTGCCGGGCGCGCGCTCGGCGATCAAGGTCACGGTCGATCGCGTCTCGACGTCGTGTGGTTACGGCGTTCCGCTCATGCACTACGAGACCGACCGGTCGAAGCTGCTCGAGTGGGCCGAGAAGAAGGGTCACGACGGTCTTTCCGAGTACCGGGCGGACAAGAACGCGAAGAGCATCGACGGCCTTCCCGGTCTCTGAGCGCCGTCGACGCGTTCCGCCGTCGACGGCGCGCGCCTCTACGCTGACGCGCTGATGTACACGTCACGCATGGCCCGGGCGCGAGCACGCATGGAGGAGATCGGCGTCGACGCGCTGCTGCTCTCCGTGGGCGCCGACCTGCCGTATCTCACCGGCTACGAGGCGATGCCGCTCGAGCGCCTGACCATGCTGGTGCTGCCGCGAGAACGCGACGCGACGTTGATCGTGCCCGCGCTCGAGGCGCCACGCGTCGTCGAACGCCCCGACGTGTTCGTGACGCGACCGTGGCAAGAGACCGACGATCCCGTCGCGATCGTCGCCGGGCTGGTGGGGAAGTCCGCCGTTGCCGCAGTCGGCGACCAGACCTGGGCGCGCTTCGTGCTCGATCTCCAGCACGTGCTCCCCGACACGCGGTTCCGCAAGGCTAGCGATGTGACGCGCCCGCTTCGTATCGTGAAGGACGCGGCCGAGGTCGACGCGCTCCGCGCCGCCGCCCGTGCCGTCGACGACGTCGCGGCTGCGATGCGCACGCGTCCGTTCGGCGGTCGCACCGAGGCCGACGTGCACCGCGAGCTGGTGGAGCGCATGCTCGAGCTCGGCCACGAGCGGGCCAACTTCGCCATTGTGGCATCCGGACCCAACGCCGCCAGCCCCCACCACGACGCGGGCAACCGCGCGATCGCCGACGGCGACGTCGTGCTCTGTGACTTCGGCGGATCGCGCGCCGGGTACTGCTCCGACATCACACGCATGTACGCGGTCGGTGAGCCGTCCGACCCCGAAGTGCGGGAGGCCTACGCAGTGCTCGCCGACGCGCAGGAGCAAGCGGTGCGCGCCGCCATGGTCGGCACCACGTGCGAAGCGGTCGACGCGACCGCACGGCGCGTCATCGCCGCCGCGGGCTACGGCGACCGGTTCATCCACCGCACCGGTCACGGCATCGGCGTCGAGGCGCACGAAGATCCGTACCTCGTCGAAGGCAACGCCGCGCCCCTCGAAGCCGGCAACGCGTTCAGCATCGAGCCCGGCATCTACCTGCCCGGTCGTTTCGGCTTGCGCCTCGAAGACATCGTGGTTGCCACGCCCGCGGGGCCCGAGCGGCTCAACCGGGCCGAGCGCGACCTTGCTGTCGTCGCCTGACCGGGACGCCGGCCGGTGATGCGTCTCGACCTGCCGACGGTGCTCCTGCAGTGGGCGACCGGCGGGCTCCTGTTCCTGTGGGTCACGACCCGTCGGCGCGAAGTCGGTCTGGGATACGGCTGGTTGCTGCGCAGCTCGTACGGCGCGCTCGCGCTGATCGGACTGGTAGCCGGGCTCGCGGCCCACGATCACGGTGCCGGCGCGACGCTGCGTAACTTCGGCAACGCGGGAGTGGTGCTCGGCGCGGGTACCGCGCTCGCGGTCTCGGTCGTGCTGCGGTCGGCCGGTGTGTCGGGCCAGCGGGCGCGGCGCGCGGCAAAGGCGCAACGGGTCGCCGCGATGACGCAGCGCGAGCCGAACGCCGTCGATGCGGAATCGCCGGCCGACGGCGCGCGAGCGACGGAGTTTCCACCCGCGCTCGACCTGCTCGCACCGACAGTGGGCCTGGCCGGGATCCTCGGCGCCGCGTCAGTCGCCGGCGGCCCGTATGGCCAGAGCGCGCTGCGACTCGTCATCGGCGCGCTGTTCCTGGGCGTGATCAGCGACGCCATGCTCCTGGGCCACTGGTACCTGGTGCAACCCGGTCTCGGCCGTGAGCCGCTCAAGGAGCTCGTGCGGCTGGTCGGGTGGATCTGGCCGTTCGAAGTCGCCGCGTTCCTGTGGCCGATCGGCATGCTCCAAGTGCTCAGCGGGTCGATCAGCGACGGGTATCACGGATTGCTCGGCTACACGTGGGTGGTGTGCGCGTTGACCACCATCGCGCTCGTCGGCGTCACGTGGCTTGCGTTACGAGAGCGCTACTACTCCGCAGTGATGGCGGCGACAGGCTTGCTGTACCTCGCGATCCTCACCGCCTTCGGCACCGATCTCGTTGCGCGCGCGGTGCTTGCGAGCTGAGGTCAACCGCGCGGGGCGAGCGGGTGATTGCCGCGCGCGACGTATGCCTCGAAGCCGCCGGCAGACGCGATGCGCCGCCAGGCCGGATCTCTACGCAACAACGCGGTCTGCGCAGGTCCGACGACCGTGACCGTCCGCGTGACGCGTTCGTGATGCCGCACGAGTTGCGGCCCCAGCAACCAGCCCCACGTCGGCTCCACCACGATCGGGGTGCCGTGCCGATCGAGTTGGAGGAGCAGCCCCGCGACCACATCCAACGGCGCGCCGTCGGCCATCGCCACCAGCACGTGCCCGTTGCCGGTTCCGTGCAATGCGTGCTCGACGCGCGGGCTCAAGTCGGCGACCGATGCCGAAGTGCCGACCGGTCGGGTCTCGATCCGAGTTGCCGCGCGCACGTTGACGATCGTGAGCAGGGCGAGGACGGCTGCCGCGCCCGCAGCTGCCAGTCGGAGCCCGGTTCGGCGCCGAGGCCGATCGACCCGGTCGGTGACCGTGGCAGCTCGCGTCAGCAATGCGGCAATCAAGGTGGAGCCGAACGCGATCCACGCGACGAGACCGATGACCGCGATCCAACGCACGAGATACCTGTGCGTCGCATCGCTCACATCGTCGCTGACGCGCGTCACGGCCAGCGCGCTCACCGGTATCAAGGCACCGACGATCGCGAGGAGGCGCAGTGACGCGCTGAGCCGGTACCTCCACGCGACAACGGCAGCGACGGCCAACGCGCCGAGCGTGACGACACCGCCCGCGAGGTCGGGGCTCGCAACGCCCGTGTGTGCGGTCACGACCTGGTGTGGGAGCACACCCAACTGGCGAACGGTGATCCCGAGCGCGGACGCGTACGAGCGGGACGGCCGCAGGTCGCGTACGTACCGCCAGAGGTCGCCGAGATTTCCCGGTTGACCGGTGAGCTGCTGCCATACCGGCAGGGCCCACAGCACGGCGACGACGGCGGCGGAGATCGCGAGCGCGACGCCGAGCCGCCGTCCGGAGAACGGACGCCCTGCCGGTCGCAACATCTGCACGGTGAGCAACACGGCGGTGACGCCGAAGGCGATGACGACCGGGCCGACGTAGCCGACGTGTGATTGCACCACGAACGACCCGACGCCGAACGCGACCGGCAGCGCCCATGCATCGCCACACGTCGTGCTCCACAACAACACGATGAGCAGGGCAAACGGCAACAACGTCACGTGCGGCGTCCACGGCCGGTAGAGCATCACCGGGCCGACCGCGAAACAGAACAAGGCAAGCAGTACCGACGTGTATGCGACCAGCGCGCGCCCACCCCGGCGTGCGGCGAGCACGATGATGCCGGCGAGCGACGCCGCGTTGATCAGCAACGCGCCGATATCGAGTGCGACCGATCGACTTCGCAACAGCCAGTACAGCGGTGCGAGCAGATAGAAGAGCGCCGGGCCCGGGTGGCGCCAGTGGAAGCGCGAGTACGCGCCGGTGAGCACCGCGTGGCGACCGATCTCGCGTACTTGGAGCTCGGTGAGCGCGATGTCGTCTGTGGGCACGAGGTTGTTCCATCCGCGGACGATGAGGACGACCGCGGCGACAACGAGCGGCGCGATGACCACGACGATTGCGAGCGCCGTCCACGAACGCGAGCGCTCGGTCTGCGACGTGTCGACAACAACCTCGGGCGGCGTCTCGGAGACTGAGTCGAGCACTGAAGTCATGTGGTGCGCGGCTCCATTGCTACGCGATGAAGTACTTCGCCTCGGGATGGGGGACGATGATCGCGGACGTGCTCTGCTCGGGCTCGAGTTGGAACTCTTCGGTCAGCTTCACACCGATGCTGCCGAGGTCGAGGAGCTCGTCGAGCTTGGCCTGGTCTTCGAGCTCCGGGCACGCGGGATAGCCCCACGAGTAGCGCGACCCGCGGTACTGCTGACGGAAGAGTCCCGCCAGCGACGGCCCGTCCTCGTCGGCGAAGCCCCACTCCTCGCGGATGCGTCGATGCCACAGCTCCGCGAGCGCCTCGGTCATCTCCACCGACAGCCCGTGGACCAGCAGGTACTCCTGGTACCGGTCTGCGGCGAACAGCTCCTGCTCGCGTTCGGTCGCGGCCGAACCCATCGTCACCACATGGAACCCCGCGTAGTCGGCCTCGCCGGACTCGACCGACCGGAAGAAGTCGGCGATGCAGAGATGGCGATCCTTGCGCTGGCGGGGAAACTGGAAGCGCAGCCGTTCGGTCGTGCGTGCGTCGTCGGTCCACACGACCAGGTCGTTGCCCTCGGAGTTGACCGGGAAGTACCCCCATGCCACTGCGGGCACGAGCCAGCCCTCGGCCTTCGCCTTGTTGAGCTCGGCTCGCAACGTCGGACGGATCCGCGCCTTGAACTCGTCGTCCTTCTCGTTTTGGTCCTTGAGCGGCCGGAACTGCCACTGGTTGCGGAACAGCGCGGTCTCGTTGATGTAGCCGGCGATCTCGTCGAGCGACATGCCCTTCGCGACACGTGTGCCGAGGAGCGGCGGCTCGAAGACCTTGACGTCGGTCGCGACGTCGGAGCCGGTGGCGACCTCGACGGTGCCCGCGGCTTCGGCGGCGCGCTCCGCGGCTTCACGCTCCGACTTTCGCGGCGGAAGATCGCGACCGCCCTGGGCCCGGCCGAAGTCGGGATCGAGCGTGCCGGTGCGCTTGCCCTCCATCAGCGTGTCCATCATGTGCAGACCCTCGAACGCGTCCTTGCCGTAGAACAGGCGTCCCTCGTAGAGGCCGCGCAGGTCGCGTTCGACGTAGTTGCGCGTCAGTGCGGCACCACCGAGCACGACCGGGATCCTCGCCAGGCCCTGGCTGTTCATCTCCTGCAGGTTCTCGCGCATGATCAGGGTGCTCTTGACCAACAGGCCGCTCATCCCGATCACGTCGGCATCGACCTCCTCGGCCTTGGCGACGAAGTCGTGCAGCGGCGCCTTGATGCCGATGTTGTGCACCTCGTAGCCGTTGTTGGTGAGGATGATGTCGACGAGGTTCTTGCCGATGTCGTGCACGTCGCCCTTGACCGTGCCGATCACCATGCACCCTTTTCCGCCCGCGTCGGCCTTCTCCATGTGGGGCTCGAGGTAGCCGACCGCGGCCTTCATCGTCTCCGCGCTCTGTAACACGAACGGAAGCTGCATCTCGCCGCTCGCGAAGAGATCACCGACGACGCGCATGCCGTCGAGCAGCACGTCGTTGACGATCTCGAGCGCGGGTCGCGTCCGGAGTTGCTCCTCGAGATCGACCTCGAGGCCGTCGCGTTGACCGTCGATGATGCGATGCTTCAGACGTTCCTCGACCGGCCAGCCGGAGCGGTCCTCCTGCTCGAGCCGGCCCGCGTCGACATCGGAGAACAGGTCGAGCAGCACCGACAGCGGGTCGTAGTCGTCACGGCGCCGGTCGTAGATCAGATCGAGGCTGACCTCGCGCACGTGCTCGTCGATCTTGTGCATCGGCATGATCCGCGCCCGCGTGCACGATCGCCGCGTCGAGCCCCACCTCGCGGCACTCGTGGAGGAACACGCTGTTGATGACGTGTCGCAGCGCGGGCTTGAGACCGAAGCTGACGTTGGACAGGCCGAGAATCGTGGACACGCCCGGCAGCTCCGCCTTGATCGCCTTGATCGCGTCCATCGTCTCGATGCCGTCGTGGCGTAGATCCTCCTGGCCCGAACCGAGTGGGAACGTGAGCGCGTCGAAGATGAGGTCGGTGGGCTCCATGCCGTACTGCTCGGTCGCGAGCTCGTAGATGCGCTTCGCCACCCGCAGCTTCCATTCCGCGGTGCGGGCCTGGCCCTCCTCGTCGATCGTGAGACAGATGACGGCAGCGCCGTACTCACGGGCGAGCGAGAACACGCGATCGAACCGCGAGCCGGGAGCGAACCCGTCCTCGAGGTTGGCCGAGTTGAGGATGGCCTTGCCGCCCGAGTGCTGGAGGCCGGCTTCGACCACCAACGGCTCGGTGGAGTCGAAGACCAGGGGTAGTGACGCCTGCGTGGCGAAGCGGCTCGCGATCTCGTCCATGTCGGTGACGCCGTCGCGCCCCACGTAGTCGACGCAGACGTCGAGCACGTGCGCGCCTTCCTTCACTTGGTCGCGCGCCATCTGTAGGCACGCATCCCAGTCGGCGTCGAGCATCGCGTCGCGAAACTTTCGCGAGCCGTTCGCGTTGGTGCGTTCGCCGACCGCGAGGAACGCGAGCTCCTGGTGGAACGGCACGTGGGTGTAGATCGACGAGCAGCCGGGCTCGAACTCCGGCTCGCGCGCGACCGGCGCGCGTTGACCGATGCGCTCGACGACCTGGCGCAGGTGCTCGGGCGTCGTGCCACAGCAGCCGCCGACGATGTTGAGGCCGAACTCCGTGACAAAGCGCTCGTGCGCGTCGGCCAGTGCCTCCGGCGTGAGGTCGTAATGGGTGCGGCCCTCGACGATCGACGGCAGTCCGGCGTTGGGCAGGCACGAGAGAAATGTGCGCGCGTGCTGGGAGAGGTACCGGAGATGCTCCGTCATCTCGCCGGGCCCGGTCGCACAATTGAGGCCGACCACGTCGGGCCGCATCGCCTCGAGCGCCGTGAGCGCCGCGCCGATCTCGGAGCCCACCAGCATCCGACCTGTGGTCTCCATCGTGACCTGGATGATCACCGGCACGTCGATACCGGTGCTCGCCATCGCGCGGCGGCACGCGACCAGCGCAGCCTTCCCCTGGAGCAGGTCTTGCACCGTCTCGATGAGCAGCACGTCGACCCCACCGTGGAGGAGGCCTTCGACCTGCGGCACGTACGCGTCGCGGAGGTCCGCGAAGCCGATGTGCCCGAGCGACGGGAGCTTCGTGCCCGGTCCGATCGAGCCGATGACCCAGCGGGGCCGGTCGGGAGTGGAGAAATCGTGCGCGACCTCCTTGGCGAGACGCGCCGCCACCTCGTTCATCTCGACCGTCTTCTCCGCGATGTCGTACTCGGTGAGCACCACCGGGAACGAGCCGAAGGTCGCGGTCTCCACCGCGTCGACGCCGACCTCGAAGTATCCGGCGTGCAGGTCGCGGATCACGTCGGGTCGCGTGAGCACCAGGTGCTCGTTGCAGCCTTCGAGGGCAGGGCCACCGAAGTCGTCGGGCCCGAGGTCGCGCGCTTGCACGCCGGTGCCGAAAGCGCCGTCGAAGAACAGCACGCGCTCGCGTAGGGCCTCGAGAAAGCTCGACATGATGACCCCAGGGTACCGGAGCCCACCCCGCGCTCTCTCATGGGTTTTGCGCCGTTCAGCGGGTTGCGGCCGGTCCCGGCGACTCGAAGACGGAGGTGTCGTGCGAACGCGCGATCAGCGTCGCGTCCGCAGGGAGATGGGTGCCGCGGGCGTCGAGGTCGGCGACGACGGTGAGCCGGGTGCGGGACCGCTGCCAATTGCGCACCCGTCGTGCGCCGTACGCGATCTCCTGGCGGGGCTCGAACTTCACGCGGACGCCGTGCTTCTCGAGTTGCAGCGCGAGGCCCGAGCCCGCGTCGATCGACAGCAGGCCGCCGCCCGCGCCGATGACGACGGGCTGCGCGCCGGGTGCTTTCACCGCGCGCAGCACCTTCGGTGCCAGCGTGCGGACGCGAGCCGCGGCGACTGGATCGGGTGGATCAGCCATCGCCGAGTTGACCGTCAGCACCCCGCCGAGAACGGCGACGAGCACGACCCCGATGCCGACGGCGAGCGCACGCCGGGCGCGCACGAAATCGACCTGCGCCAGCGCGTCGAGCGCGACCCAACCCGCGAATACCCAGATCCCGAAGCCGACGAACGTGACCCAGCGCACGAGGTATTCAGCGGGCAGGCCGTCGAGGCGGCTGATCGACAGGACGGCAAATCCGAGCGCGCTGCCCACCAGCGCGCCGAGGAGGATCTGTGCGCGTCGCCGGCGCACGACGGCCGCGACCATGGCGATGACATACGCGCCGATGGTCCACGCGCCCGGCCAGCGGGGCAGGACCGTGAAGAGGAACCGCGTCGGCTCCGCGCCGAGATTCCGTCCGGTGATCCATCCGACCTCGGTGAGCGTCACGTCGGTCACGGTGTTGGCGGGCTGCTCGGGATTGGCGCGTGCCGCGTACTCGCGCATCAACGTGACGTTGCCCGGGTGGTGGGTCAGCTGTTCGATGATCGGCGGGAGCCAGAGCACGAAGCCCACGAGCAGCGTGACTCCGATGACGCGGGGGAGCACGCGCCGCCACCGCCGGCGCTGCTCGGCGTCGTTCCGCGCCGCCACGACGTGCACCACGAGGAGGATGCCCGCGACACCGAACAAGCCCGTGATGGTGAGGAGCGAGCCGATGTGCGACTGCACCGCGAACGTGGCAGTGACGACCGCCCACGGCAGCGCCCACACGTCTCCCATCGCGACCGACCAGAGGAGCAGCAGCAGCAAGCTGAGGGGGAGCACCGGCGGGAACGGATTGAACGGGTCGGTCAGCTGCTGCGGGCCCAGTGCGTGCAGGAACAGGCCGAGCACGATCAGGGTCCAGATCAGCAACGTGCGCCCGCCGCGGCGATAGGCGACCAGCGCGATACCGCCCGCCGCGATCGCGTTGATGAGCACGACGCCGAACATCAGCCCGAGACCGTTGCTCCCGGTCAACCGGTACGGAAGGACGAGCAGCTCGTACAGCGCAGGCCCAGGGTGGTGCCAGCCGAAACGCGAGTAGGGGCCGAGGAGCACCGCGTGGTGGCCGATGTCGCGCGTGTACATCTCGATGAGCGCGCGGTCACCCGAGGGGTACCAGCGGGTCTGTGTAAAGCACCAGACCATCGCGACGACGAACGGCGTCGCCATGAACAGCACCGCGATGGCAGCGAGCGGGTCGCGGCGGTACCAGCGGCGCGGCGCCGGCGGTTGGGCCACGGGCGCGTCAGGCGCGCCCGCCGTCATCGGCGGCCGCTCAGAGGTGCTGGTCATCGATCGGGTGCTTCAGCTCCATCGCGACGGCCAGCGTCGCACACGGCGGCCGACGCGGATGGATTGGTCGGCCCGCTCGAAGAGCTCGCGGTCGCCGCTGCTGTCCCCGTACGCCCAGACGTACGCGTCCGAGCCGGTCCCGGCCAACCAATCGTCGAGCCGGCGGGCCTTCTCTGCCCGCCGGACGTTGGCGCCGCGCAGCTCGCCGGTGAGCCGGCCGTCGTCACCGACAGCGAGCTCGGTTGCAAGGACCGCATCGAATCCGAGATGCTCCGCGATCGGATCGAGGTATGAACGCAACGACGCGGACACGATCACCAGCTCGTGGCCCTGGTCGCGGTGCCAGGCGGCTCGCTCCACGGCCTCGCCGCGCAAGTACCTGGCGATGACGATCGCGGCGAAATCGCGTGCCTGTTGCTCGAAGCCGCGCCACGTCGTACCCTGCGAACACTCGCCGCAGCAGCGCTGCCTTCGCCGCGTTGCGCTCGTCGTCACGCAGCGCTGCCAATGCGATCCGGGGCGCCGTCGCGCTCACCACCGCGTGCCAGCGTGCCGTTACCCACGGCGTAGCGAAGGAACGGAAGGACGTTGTCACGTGTCGACAACGTGCCGTCAAAGTCCCAAGCAGTGACGACTCGCGTGGCACCCATGACCCTCATCACAATTCTTGCGTCAGCAGCCGGGATGTCATCCCGGATTGCGACGCAAGAATGATTGTGTGCGGTGGGCGACGCGTCACACTGGGAGCTTGCGGAAGATGCGGCGGGGGACGTGGCGGAGGACCGACATGACATAGCGCAAAGCGGGCGGCACCCAGATCATCTCGCTGCCCCGTTCCAGTCCGCGAACGATCGCCGCGGCCACGGCTTCTGGCGTCGTGGAGAGCGGCGCCGCCTCGAGGCCCTCGGTCATCTTGGTGTGCACGAAACCGGGCCGCACGATCATCACGTCGACGCCGGTGCCGACGAGGCGGTCGCCGAGACCCTGGAAGAACGCGTCCATGCCGGCTTTCGACGATCCATAGACGAAGTTGGCCCGGCGCGCCCGTTCACCCGCGACCGACGACAGCACGACGATGCTGCCGTGGCCCTGCGCCTCGAGCCGGGTCGCAATCGGCACCGCAACCGACACCGCGCCGAGGTAGTTGGAGCGCACGATGTCGACTGCGGCCGAGCCCCTGTGGTCGGCCGCCGCCTGGTCACCGAGCACGCCGAATGCAAACAGCACGAGATCGAAGTCGCCGTACCGATCGAACATCTCGTCGACGAACGCGTCGTGGGTGTCGAGCGCGGCGGCGTCGAAGTGCACCGCATCGGCTGCGGTGGCACCGAGGTCGCGCAACTCCTTCGTCGCGGTGTCGAGCTCATCGGGCCGGCGGGCCGCCAGCACGAACGTGCGGCCGCGCCGGCCCACGAGCTCGCGACACGTCGCGCGGGCGATGTCGGAGCCGCCTCCGAGCACCAGCACTGATTGCACCGAACCGAGCGCGTCCTTCATTCCTTGGCCCTTCGCGGTCGACAATCGTGTGATTATGTCAGGCCGAGTCGCCGTGACAGGTCCGATTGCAGCACGTTGGACGGGTCGATCCGTGCTCGTAGCTCGCGGAAGCGGTCGACTTCGGGGTACATGGTCGCGAGCAGGTCCGGGCGCAGCCGCGAGTCTTTCGCCAGGTACACCCGGCCGCCGGCCTCGGCGACCATGCCGTCGAGCTCGTCGAGCAGCGGCGCGAGGCCGCGGGCAGTGGTCGGGATGTCGAGCGCGAGCGTCCAGCCGGGGATGGGAAACGAGAGCGCGCCCGGATTGCGGGGCCCGAACCGCTTGAGCACCGCGAGGAACGACGCGCACTGTGCGCCGCTCAGCTTCTCGACCGCGACGCCGAAGCGTCGCGTCCTCCGTATCGGGCACGACGAACTGGTACTGAAGGAAGCCACGGCTGCCGTAGAGCCGGTTCCAGCCGTCGACGCCGTCGAGTGGATGGAAGAACGCGGCGATCGACTCGAGGTGGCCGCGTTGGAAACGCGGTGCTTTGCGAAACCACATCTCGTTGAACGCCCGCACCGTGAGCCGGTTGAGCATCCCGTTCGGCACCCACGGCGGAGCCATGATCCGCGTCCGGGGGTCGAAGCGCAACGCGTGCTCACGTTGCTGCTCGGACAGCGCCTCGATCGGCGCATGATCACCTCGCGTCAACACGCCGCGACCCAAGGCGGCGCCTTGCGCCGTGCAGTCGATCCACGCGACCGAGTACCGGTAGGCGGCGTCGCCGGTGCGCATCCGCGCCATGAGATCGTCGAGGTCGGACGCGCGCTCCGTGTCGACGCTGACCAGCGACGTCTCGACCGGCAACAGGCGCAGGGTTGCTTCGGTGACCACGCCGGTCAGGCCCATCGCACCGGCGGTGTCCCAGAACAGCTCGGGCTCGTCGTGCGGGCTCACCTCCAGCACGCCCTTCGGCGTGTGCAGCGTGAACGCCTCGACGTGGTTCGCGAAGCTGCCGTCGACGTGATGGTTCTTGCCGTGGATGTCGGCGGCGATCGCCCCGCCGACAGTCACGAAGCGCGTGCCCGGCGTCACCGGCACGAACCAGCCGAACGGGAGTGTCATCCGCATGATCGCGTCGAGGCTCGCGCCCGCGCTGATCCGTAACCGCCCGGTCGACACGTCGAACTCGCGAACGTCGCGCAGCCCGCGCAGATCGATCACGGATCCGCCGGCGTTCTGCGCCGCGTCGCCGTAGCTCCGGCCCAGGCCGCGCGCGATCAGTCCGCGCCTCCCGGCGCGGTCGAGCAGCGGGTCGACCTCCGCGGACTTTCCCGGCGTTTCGACGTGCGCCGCAGTGGGCGCCGTGCGTCCCCAGCCGGTCAGCAGCTCCGATGACTCGTCAGACATGGACACCGACGGCGAAGATCGCGACCCAGAGCAGTCCGAGCACCTGCAGCACCCGGTCGCTCAGCACGATCTCTTCCGGTGCGCTTCCCTTGCCCTGCTCGGCGACCAACGCGTATCGAAACACGGCGAGTACGAACGGCACGATCGAGAGTCGGAACCAGAACGTGTCACCGACCTTGGCGGCGTTCTCGAATGCCCAGAGGCAGTACGCGGTGATCATGACCGCGGACGACACCGAGCGCACGTAGTTGAGGAAGCTGGCGGAGTACACACCCAGCGTCACACGATGACCGTGCCCGTCAGTGCCCATCTCGACCTGCTCGGCGGTGCGCTTGCCGGTGACCATGAACAGGGATCCTGCGCCCGCGACGATGAGGAACCAGTCGGAGATGGGCACGCCGGTCGCGACGCCGCCGGCGATCGCGCGCAGGACGAAACCGGCTGCCACGGCGGCGAGGTCGATGACCGCCTCGTGCTTGAGCCACAAGCTGTACGAAACCGTGAGCACGACGTACCCACCGACGACCGCGGCCAGCGCACCATTGTTGAACGGTGCCGCGATGCCGATACCGACGACGATGAGCACGACGGACATCACCTTGGCGAGCCGGACGCTGATGGTGCCGTTCGCGACGGGTCGGTTGCGTTTGGTGGGATGCAACCGGTCTGCATCGGCGTCGAGCGCGTCGTTGAGGAAGTACGTGCCGCTCGCCGCGAAGCAGAACGCGACGAACGCGGCGGCCGTGCGGCCGAACTGCGCCGGCTCGCCCAGGACACCGGCGGCGAGCGGAGCGGCGAACACGAGCACGTTCTTTGCCCATTGCTTCGGCCGGGCCGTGCGCACGAGGCCCCTCGCGACGTCGCCACGTGACGGTGCGGGCGTGCCCGGGGCAGCCGGATCGCGTTCGCGATCGGTCGCGTCGGTGGACGGGCTCCGGGTTCGCGCCATGGTGTGATCAGGGTACTCCGGGCCTGGTCGCAGGCCCCGTCGCAGCTGTGGGACGGGCCATAGACTCCCCACGGCATGACGACGCGCAAGGTGTACACCCGCACAGGTGACGACGGCTCGACGGCACTGCTGTACGGCGGGCGCGTGACCAAGCACTCGTCGGGCCCGGCGGCGTATGGCGCGGTCGACGAGGCCGTGTCGGCGCTTGGCGTTGCCCGTGCCGAAGCGGAACCGGGCGGGGAGCTCGACGACCTGTTGATCCGCTTGGAGCGCGAGCTGTTCGTCGTCGGTGCGGAGCTCGCGACGCAGCCGTCGAACCGGGCGAAGCTCGAGCCGGGCGTGTCGCTCGTGACCGAAGCCATGGTGAGCGCGCTCGAGCCGGTCATCGACGACGTCACCGCCCGGTACGAGCCGCCGACCGAGTTCGTGCTGCCCGGCGAAAACCGGATTGCCGCCGCGCTCGACGTCGCACGCACGGTCGTGCGCCGCGCGGAGCGCGAGGCGGTGGCTGCCGCCGAAGCAGGCTGGCTCGACGGCAGCCAGGTCGTGCCGTATCTCAACCGGCTCGCCGATCTCGTCTACACGTTGGCGCGCTGGCAGGAAGGCCACTTCCGTCCCGTGCGCACCTGAGCCCGGCCGGTCCGACTACCACGGAGGAACCCTTGTCACTCCAGTTCAGCGTCTCGTCCAGTGCGGCTGATCGCGTCAAGGCGGCGCTCCTCGTCGTGCCGGTGCTCGACGGACCCGAGCTCGGCTCGAGCGCCGAACCACTCGATGCCGCGCTCGACGGCGAGCTCGGCACGTTCATGACCGAAGCAGCGTTCACCGGCAAGGAGGGCACGACACTGGCCGTGCCGACCAGCGGGCGTCTGGGCGTCGGAGCGGCCGTGCTGGTCGGCGTGGGGAAGGCCGACGAGTTGACGCTCGGCGGTCTCCGGCGTGCCGGCGCGGCTGCCGGCGCGCAAGGCGCGGAAGGCGACCACAGTGGCGACGACGCTCGTCGAGCTGGCCGACCGCGCCGGGCTCGACCGTCTCGACGCGGCGCAGGCAATCGCCGAGGGCTTCGCGCTCGGGAGCTACGAGTTCCTGAAGTACAAGACGCGAGTCGAAGCCGACGAAGTTGCGGCGCGTGATCGTGCTCGGCGGTGGCGGCGCGAGTGTGAAAGCCGCGCTCGACGCGGGTCGGCCGTCGCGGACGCCGTATCGTGGGCACGCGACATGGTCAACGAGCCGGCCGGCGCGAAGTCTCCCGACGACGTTCGCGCGGGCGACGCAGCGATTCCTGCGTGGCACCGGGGTGACGGTGCAGGTGCTCTCGGGTGCACAGCTCAAGCAGCGGCGCCTGGGCGGCATCATCGGTGTGGGTCAGGGGTCGGAGCAGCCGCCCCGTCTCGTGAAGCTCACCTACAACCCGACCGGCCAGCGCGCGCGGCACGCTTGCACTGGTCGGCAAGGGCGTGATCTTCGACTCCGGCGGCCTTTCGATCAAGACCGCGGGCGGCATGGAGACGATGAAGACCGACATGGGCGGCGGCGCGGCGGTGATCGCGGCGATGTCGGTGTTGCGTGACCTCGGCGTGAAGGCGCGCGTGATCGGCTTCGTGCCCATGGTCGAGAACATGCCGAGCGGAAAGGCGATCCGTCCCGGTGACGTGCTCGAGATCCGCAACCGCAAGACGGTGGAGGTGCTCAACACCGACGCCGAGGGTCGCCTCATCCTCGCCGACGGTCTCTCGCTCGCCACGGAGTCGAAGCCCGACGCGATCATCGATCTCGCCACGCTCACCGGCGCGTGCGTCGTCGCGCTCGGCGAGAAGATCGCGGGGCTCATGGGCAACGACGACGCGTGGATCGACCAGGTGCGCGCTGCGGCCGACCGGGCGGGCGAACCGGTGTGGCCGCTGCCGCTGCCGCGCGAGTACCGCAAGCTGCTCGACTCGGAGGTGGCCGACCTGCGCAACATCGGCACCGGCGGCTATGGCGGTGCACTCACCGCGGGCCTCTTCCTCCAGGAGTTCGTCGACAAGCGAGCATGGGCCCACCTCGACATCGCCGGGCCGGCGCGGGCGCCCGGTGATGACGGCGAGCTGGTGAAGGGTGGCACCGGGTTCGGTGTGCGCACGCTCGTCGAGCTCACGCGCACGTTCACGAAACCGACCGACTGACCGGGAATGGCGCGCCCGAGAGCTGTCGCGCCGGTAGTGGGTGCGCTGGCTGCAACGGTGCTCGCGATGGCGGTCGGCGTGGTCGCCTGCAGTAGTAGCGGCAGTGGCAGCCGGCGCGACAGCGGCAGCAGCGGCGCTCGGCGCGGTACGGCAACATCGACACGCCCACTGCCGCGCGCCGGTACGACGGTCGAGGTGCTCGTCCGCGACAACATCTTCACGCCCTTCAACCTGCGCATCCGGCCCGGTGTGCAGGTGCGGTGGCGCAACGACGGGTTCAGCCCGCACGTGATCACGGCATCAGACCCCAAGCAGAACTTCCACGGTGCCGGCGGCGTGCCGTTCGGTGTGGCCTCGGAGCACTTCCGCGAGCAGCAGCTCTACACGTTCACGTTCACTCGTCCGGGGGTCTACGACTACTACTGCTCGATTCACGGACTTCCGCACCAGGCGATGCATGCCCGCGTCACCGTCGTCGGGCCGTGATCCGGCGGCGCGGTGCACCCGAGGCGCGGCCCGGAAGATAGCCTTCCTCCACTTGCGGCCCCTCGAGCGGGCCGCTCGCAACGGGGGGATACACACAGATGCGCACTCGTGGAGCCGGCCGTGTCATCGGCGTCGTAGCGGTGCTCGCCCTGGCCGTCGCCGCGTGCGGGAGCAGCAGCAGCTCAGGCTCGGCGAAGGTCGTCGACCTGCGCAGCAAGGCGACGGGTCAGCCCCCCAAAGTCGGCGTCAAGGCGATCGACAACAAGTTCGACGCCGAGGCGATCCGCATCAATCCCGGCACCACGGTGAAGTGGACCAACGACGGCCGCAACGCGCACACCGTCACTCCCGCCAATTCCAAGCAGAACTTCGGCGCCAAGTTCGGCGTCGGCGCCGAGTCGTTCACTTCGGGCAAGACCTACGAGTTCAAGTTCGCCCAGGCCGGCACGTACCACTACTACTGCACGATCCACGGTTCCGCCACGAAGGGGATGATCGGCACGGTCATCGTCGGAGGCGGAACTTCGGGTGCGGCAGCGGCCGCGAGCACGGGCACGAAGTCGGGCACGATCAACGTGCCTGCCGACGAGCCCACAATCCAGAAGGCCGTTGACGCGGCCAAGCCGGGTGCCCTCGTGCTCATCGCGCCGGGTACCTATCACGAGGCTGTCACGGTCGACACCGGGCACAAGGACATCGTCATCCGGGGCGAAGACCGGGCGACCACGATCCTCGACGGCGACTTCAGTGAGGCGGCCGGCAAGGAGAACGGCTTCAAGGTGCTCGCCGACGGCGTCGCGATCGAGAACCTCACCACGCGTAACTTCAAGTCCAACGGCTTCTATTGGAACGGCGTGACGGGCTACCGCGGTTCGTATCTCACGAGCGTGCGTACCGGCGATTACGGCATCTATGCGTTCGGAGCGACGTACGGTCAGTTCGATCACGATTTCGCCATGGGGAGTCCCGACGCGGGCTTCTACATCGGCCAGTGCTTCCCGTGCCACGCCGTGATCACCGATGTGGAAGCCGAGTGGAACGGGCTGGGCTACTCGGGCACCAACGCGGGCGGTGACCTCAACATCGTCAACTCGTCGTGGCACGACAACCGGGCCGGCATCGTGCCCAACAGCGGCAGCGGTGAGGCCAACCCGCCACAGCACGGTGCGACGATCACCGGCAACACCGTGTTCAACAACAACAACACGCTGACACCCGCGATCGACATCGCGAAGATCGCGCAGGGCAACGGGATTCTCCTCGCCGGTGGCAACGACAACGTCGCGCAGCGCAACCTCGTCTACAACCACGATGTATCCGGGATAGCAGCCACCACCCTGCCGGAGAAGCTCATCAAAACCGGCGACCCGAAGGCGCTCAACTTCAACGCCCACAACAACAAGGTGATCAACAACAACGTGAGTGACAGCCGGCAGTTCGACCTCGGCCTCGTGCCGTCGATCGACACGGCCACCGACTCGTTGGGCAACTGCTTCTCGGGCAACACGTTCACCACCAGCTCGCCGGCCAACATCCAGACGGTGGTGCCGTGTGGCGCAGCCGCGCAGCCATTCACCGCCGAGCTGGGCCGGTTCGCCGCATTGCTCGCCAGCGCCAAGCCGGCGTCGGCTGATTACAAGACGCTCGTGCTGCCGCCGATACCGGCACTGGCCAACATGCCCAACGCCAACACGGCGAAGCCGAAGCCCGCGACGAAAGCCAACACGCCGGTGAAGATCAACGTCGCGTCGATCAAGGTCCCGACCAAGCGGTAACGGTCCGGCGGCCGACGGCCCCACACGTCGCGTGCGATTACCCCCGCGGTTCGAGCGACTGGCGGCACGGAACCCGTTTCCGCCCGGGAGCGTCACGGTCGGCGTGTGGCTCGGGCTCAACGGCCTTGTCACCTACGGCTTCCTCGCTGTTCGCGGCGCGTTCGGTCAGCGCCGACCGCTACAGCGCGCTGTCGGCGCTGTGGGCCCTCGCGTTCCTCGCCGGGCCGGGATGCTTCCTTCCGCTGGAACAAGAGGTCTCGCGTTCGCTCGCGGCCCGGCGGGCTCGCGGCGTCGGCAGTGGGCCGCTCGTGCGCAGGGCGGCATTGCTCGGCGCGGGGTTTGCCGGTGTGCTCGTCATCGCGTGCGCGGCGCTCAGCGGTCCGCTCGTCGACGGGTTGTTCGACGGTCAGGTCGCGCTGCTGTTCGCGCTGATGCTGGTGCTCGTTGGCTACGGCTTCGAGCATCTGACCCGCGGCGTGCTCGCCGGCAACCAATTGTTCGGGCGGTACGGCTTCCTGCTCGGCGGTGAAGGACTGTTGCGGCTGGCCGGAGCCGTCGTGCTCGCGGCGATCGGAGTGGCAACCGTCGGGCCGTACGGCATTGTCGTCGGACTCGCGCCGTACGCGGCGTCGGGCCTCGCGTTGTTCGGGCAGCACGGCCTGACCGGTCCCGGTCCGCCGGCGCCGTGGCGCGAGCTCTCGTCGTCACTTGGTTATCTGCTCGCCGGTTCGATCCTCGCGCAAACCCTCGTCAACGCGGCACCGCTCGCCACCCAAGCGCTCGCCGGGCCGGCGCAAGGCAGCGCGGCCGGACGGTTGCTCAACGGCCTCGTCGTCGCCCGAGTCCCGCTGTTTCTGTTCCAAGCGGTGCAGGCCGCGTTGCTGCCGAACCTCTCCGGCTTGCACGGTGCGGGTCGTGACGCCGAGTTCCGGCGCGGTCTGCACAGGCTCATGGGCGCCGTCGTTGCGATCGGCACGGCGGCCACGATCGGCGCGGCGGTGCTCGGCCCGTGGGTCGTCCGCGTGCTCTTCGGCGACAAGTACGTGTTGACGCATCGGGACATGTTCTTCCTTGCGCTCGGCTCGGCGGTGTTCATGGCCGCGCTCGCGCTTGCCCAGGCGCTCCTGGCGCTGGGAGGTCAAAAACGAGCCGCGTTGGGCTGGCTGGCCGGCGTCATCGCCTTCGGGCTCGCGCTGCTCATTCCCAACCCGCTGCTGTTGCGCGTCGAGATCGCCTACCTCGCGGGTACGGCAGTATCAGCACTCTGCGTGGCGGCATTGCTCGCGAAGCCACTTCGGACGGCGGGATCGACACCGAAGTCCGATATCTTCCTTCCGGGCAGCGTTCCGCTCGTGATCGAACCGACCGAGCTGTGACCCTGTTGCGCCGAACGCATGCAGCGTGCGGCTAGTTTGTGGCGTCGCCATCTCCTCGGAACGGCGTTCACAACTCGCACCACCCATGCAAAGAGCACCGGCAGGAGTCCGCGTTGCGCACGATGATCCTCGGCGGTGACGGCTATCTGGGATGGCCGACAGCCATGCATTTCTCGGCCCGCGACCATGAGGTCGCGGTCGTCGACAACTTTCTTCGTCGCGAGGAACACAAAGAGCGCGGCACCAAGAGCCTCACCCCGATCGTGCCGCTCGACGAGCGCATCGCTGCCTGGCGTGAAGTGACCGGGCGCGAGATCGTGCCGTTCCACGCAGATATCACCGAATACGAACAGCTCGAGCACGCGGTGCGGGCGTTCAAGCCCGAGACGATCGTGCACTACGGCGAGATTGCTTCTGCGCCGTACTCCATGATCGACCGTCAGCACGCCGTCTTCACACAGACCAACAACGTCGTCGGCACGCTCAATGTGTTGTGGGCGATACGCGACATCGTGCCCGGCGCGCATCTCCTGAAGCTGGGCACGATGGGGGAGTACGGCACCCCCAACATCGACATCGAAGAGGGCTACCTCGAGGTCGAGCACAACGGACGGCGCGACACCATGCCGTTCCCGAAACAGCCCGGGAGCTTCTACCACCTCTCGAAGGTGCACGACTCTCACAACATTCTCTTTGCGTGCCGCGTCTGGGGCCTGCGCGCAACGGATCTCAACCAAGGTGTCGTGTACGGCGTGCACACCGACCAGACCGTCCTCGACGATCGTCTCGTCACGCGCTTCGATTACGACGAGCTGTTCGGTACCGCGCTCAACCGATTCTGCGTCGAAGCGGTCGTCGGCCATCCCCTCACGGTCTACGGCGGGGGTCATCAGACCCGTGGCTTCCTCAACGTCCGCGACACGTTGCAATGTGTCGAGCTTGCAGCCGCGCACCCCGGCGGCCCCCGCGGAGATGCGCGTCTTCAATCAGTTCACCGAGACGTTCTCGGTGCTCGAGCTCGCTACGGAAGTGCAAGAGGCCGCCGCACATCTGGGTTACGAGGTCGAGATCGACCACGTCGCGAACCCCCGCGTCGAAGCCGACGAGCATTACTACAACCCCACGCACACGAAGCTGCTCGAGCTCGGTCTGGTGCCGAAGTGCCTTTCCGAAGAGCTCATCGAAACCATGCTCCACGTGATCGAGCAGTACAAGGACCGTGTCATCGACGACACGCGTTCAGTCCCAGCACGAAATGGCGCTGACGCCTCGGCGTCCTCCACTGCTGCTACAACACTGAGCCCGTGAGCTCCTCTCGTGCGGCCCGCACCATGGCCGGCCCGCTCGGAGGGATCGACGGCGCGATCCAGGACCGTCGTGACCGTCATGCACGGCTCGCGATCGTCATTGTCGTCCTGGCCGCGCTGGCGTTACGTGTCGTTCGTCTCGGGCACGAGAGCTTTTGGATCGACGAGCTCAACACGGTGCACCTCGCGCGCTCCGGTGGCGTGCTCCACGCCGTCCGCAGCTTCGGACCCTTCGAGCCGCCGCTCAGTCATTTGTTGGTCGCGGTGTCACTCAAGCTGCCGTTCGGCGCCGAGACGGCCGCCCGCCTGCCGATGGCCGTCTTCGGTGCGGTCGAGGTGCTCGCGCTCTACCTGCTGGCGCGTGAGCTGACGAAGCGGATCTCCATTGCGCTGCTCGCGGCCGGCCTGCTCGCCGTCGCGCCCTTCAGCGTGCGGTACTCCCAAGAGGCGCGCTACTACACGATGTTCTCGGCGCTGCAGCTCCTCTCGTGGTGGATGTTGCTCCGTGCATTCCGCGGCGAGAAGCGCGTGTGGGTCGGGTACGGGGTGCTCGCCGGTCTCATGCTGCTCACCCATCCGTTCGCAGGGTTCGTCATCGGCGTCCAAGTGCTCGTCGGCGTGGCGGCGGTCTGGTGGGGCCGCGACCGCGAGCGTCGACGGGCCGCCCTCATCGGTTTCGGTATCAGCGTCGCGATCGCAGCGGTCATGGTGCTTCCGTGGCTCGTCTACGGGACGTCCACCTGGCTGTCGCGCTACTCGGGTGGAGACCGCTTCCAGCTCAGCCCCCTCGAGCTTGGTGGCGTGCAGCTCGACGCCTCGCTGTTCAAGCGCAGTGGGGAGTGGTTGCTCGGCAACGCCGCGCACGTCACCCCTCTCGTCGTGATCCTCGGCGCGCTCGTGCTGCTCGCGCCGTTCGTCGCGCGCGGCCGCACACGTTGGTGTGCTGTCGCCATCGGCGCGTACCTCCTTGTGATGACCGCGGCGCTCGCGGCGCTCGCGAATCAGCTCAACACCTATTTCGCCTTCCGGCGGATCGAGAGCTTCGTGCCATGGTTGCTCCTGGTCGCCGCGATCGCCATGGTGGGCCTGCGCGATCGAATCGCGCCCGCCTTGCTGAGCCGGCCGATGGCGACGGCCGTCATCGTGGCGCTCGTGGTCGCTGTCGCGGGTCTTTCGCTCTGGACCACGCGGGAGTACTACGGCACCGAGAAGTCCGACTATCGAGCACTTGTTGCGGCGATCGACGGAGTGGGCCGCGACACGTTCGTGGTCGTGGGCCCGATTCCCGACAACTGGAAGCCCCAGATCAAGGCGTACCTCGCGTCGAAGCACGTGCACCATCAGGTCCGCTTCATGCTGACCGGTCAGCCGCGCCGCGCCGCCCCCCGCCTCGACGCGAGCGTGCACCGCGTGCTGTGGCTGACGGGCGCGTCACCCGACGTCCGTGGACTTCGAACCCGCGGTCTCAATCGTGCCGACAAGATGCAGATCATCGCCGGCGACCGCTCGTGGGTGCTGCACGGCCAGATCACCTTGCCGTTGTCCGCTTCGATCTCGATTCCTCGCGGGCAAGCTGCTTTCGACGCGCAGTGGGAAGCGAACAAGTCGACGCCCTTCCTCGTCCCGCCGCCGTGAGCAGTCTCCGTGACAATGCGAGCCGAACTGCGAGGAGCGTCGTACAGTGACACCCGTCATGGCGGCGTCAGTACCCATTCTCGTCACTGGTGGCTGCGGCTTCATCGGTGTCAACCTCGCACGCGCGCTCGTCGCGAACGGGCAGCGCGCATGGGCGTTCGACAACCTGAGCACGGGCAGCGAGGCCGACGGTGTTGCCGCAGGTTTCGAACGGGTGATCCACGGTGACGTCCGCGACGCCGCCGCGATCAGTGCGGCCGTCGCCGGCGTCGAAACCGTGGTGCACCTCGCGGCCCACCCGGGCGTGGCCGATTCGGTCGCGGACCCCCGCCACGATTTCGAGATCAACGTCGTCGGTACGCTCAACACGCTCCTTGCCGCGCGCGATGCCGGTGTCGGCCGGTTCGTCTTCGCCTCGTCCAACGCCCCACTCGGCGATGCCGAGCCGCCGGCCCGTGAAGACGTCGTGCCGCGACCGCGTTCGCCGTACGGGGCGTCGAAGCTGTCGTGTGAGGCGATGTGCTCGGCCTTCGCCGGCTCCTACGGCCTGGCAACCACTGTGCTTCGCTTCTCCAACGTCTACGGTCCGTTCAGCTACCACAAGGGAAGTGTCGTCGCGTTGTTCATGAAGCGCGTGCTCGACGGCCTGCCCGTCGTCGTCTACGGCGACGGCTCGCAGACCCGCGACTTCGTCTTCATCGGTGACCTTTGCTCGGGAATCGTGGCCGCCATTGATAGGGCACCGCCGGGCGAGACGTATCACCTGGGCACCGGGATCGAGACGTCGCTCTCCGAGCTGGTGCAGGGATTCCGGAAGGTCTTCACCGATCGCGACATCGTCGTGGAGCACCAACCGGCGCGTGCGGGCGACGTCGATCGCAGCTATTCCGACATCACGAAGGCTCGCGTCGCGCTCGGCTACGACCCCGCGACGCCGTTGGTCGACGGGCTGCGCGCAACGCGCGACTGGTTCGTCGGGGCTGCCGCATGACCACGGTCAGGATCGCGGGCCTCGTCATCGGGGTCCTCGCAATCGGATGGGGAATCGTGCGCCGCCGGCGGGGCGGCACGCGTGGTGAGCTGCTGACCTGGTGGTTTGCCGGGCTCGGCATCGCGTTCCTCTCGGTGGTGCCCGACATCGCGGGACCGCTGCGGGATTCGTTCGAAGTCGCGAGCACGCTCACCGCGGTCCTCATGCTCGCGGTGATCGCACTCGTGTTCGTCGCCATCGCCGAACGCGCCCGGCGGCATGCGCTCGAGGCCAAGTTCGGTGAGCTCGTGCAGGCCCTGGCGCTCGCCGACTTCCAGGAACGGGCCCATGAGGCAGCGGTCCCGACGATCGCGGTGGTGATCCCGGCGTACAACGAGGCACTCGGAATCAGGGGCGTGCTCGACGAGCTGCCGGAAACGCTGGCGGGCTACCTGTTGGAGCCGATCGTCGTTGTCGACGGCGGCGACGACGGCACTGCCGACGCCGCGCGTCACGGCGGCGAGCTGGTTGTGCGGCTCGCGATCAATCGTGGTCAGGGTGATGCGCTGCGTACCGGCTTCCAGCTGGCCCTGCACCGCGGTGCCGAGATCGTCATGACAATGGATGCCGACGGCCAGCATGCTCCCGACGACATGATCACGTTGGTCAAGCCGATTGTCGCGGGCGAGGCCGACTACGTGCAGGGTTCCCGGTTTACCGGCACGTACGACGACGAGGGCGGTATGCGTGACAGCGGGATCCGGATGTTCACCTGGCTGATCAATCGGCTCAGCGGCACGACCATCACCGACTGCACCAACGGGTTTCGTGCCATCCGTGCCGAAAGGCTGGCCGGCCTTCGCCTCGAGGAGGGCCGTTTCTCGGCTCCGGAGCTCATCATGGAGTCAGCGTCACGGGGGCTGCGCATCGTCGAAGTGCCGGTGCACATCCGGGCGCGCGAGTTCGGTGAGAGCAAGAAGCCGCGCCGGCTCGGTTATCCGTTGGGCTTTCTCCGCGCCATCGCAAGGGTGTGGCTGCGGTGATCGCGCCGCCACCAGAGCGGAGGCCGAGCTTCACGCGCAAGTCGTCGCGCTGATCACTGTGCCCGCGCGCCGTTCGTTCCGACCGGGGTTTTGGTGAACCCATACCTGGCCGCGCTCATCAGCCTGGTTGCGTTTGTCGTGCTGCCCGGCATAGCGGTCGCGGCGATCCTCACCAGGCGCGTGCAGGCCGACGACCGGACTCCGGAACGCTTCGCGGCGTGCGCGCTCGCGGCGGGCATGTCGGTGTGGATATTCGGCGGGCGGCTGCTCGTCCGATTCGGTGTGCTCTCGCGCGGGCCGGTGTGGGTTGCGGTCGCGTTGTTGACCGTCGGAAGCGTCGTCGCGCTGGTCGGTCCCGGCCGGACGGGCATCGCGGCGTTGTGGTCGCGCACGGGAGCGATGTTCGCCGCGTGGGCCGGCGGGAGCACGATCGTCGGTGCCACACCGCTGCTGCGCCTGCTCGCGAGTCGAACAGACTCCTTCATCAATCCCACGCCGTGGTACTACTGGGACCTCGTTCGACAAACGGTCGTGGCGCACGGTGACCCGGCGCACTCGTTCGAGTGGGGCACGCGCGTTGCCTTCCTCAACGACTATCCCGGGTTTACCGCCGGCACCGGCGTGCTCGCGGTCTTGCGCGGCACGTCCACGCTTGCGGCCGCGCATCTCGTGCAGGCGATCGCGATCCTGGCCGGTGGCTTCGCGATGTTTCTGCTCGTACGCGCCTTCGGCGGGTCGCGGCCGGGAGCTGCGCTCGGAACGGTCCTCTTCTTCACGCTCGACATCGTCGGCACCAAGCTGTCCTCGTTTCGGCCGGAGGCACTGGGCTATGCCCTGGTGCTGTTGCTGCCGGTGCTCGCGCTCGAGTGGCTACGAGAACGTCACACGGGCGCGCTCGTCCTGACAGCCGTGACGTTTGTCGCGCTGAGTCAGACCCACGCGATCGACGCGATGTTCGGGGCCGCGCTGCTCGCAGGCACGGTGGTGGCGACGATGCGGTTTGGATCAGACGCTCGGCGTTGGCTGGTCGGGGCCGGCGTGCTCACCGCGGTCGTCGTGCTGTGCTGGACCGTGGGCAACGTGAGCCTCGGCGGCAACTTGTCGGGCGCAGCCGAGGCCGGTGGGATCCCCTCCGTCCGACACGGCGTGGATCCCACGTGGCAGTTCTTCCACAACGTGCAGGCTCCTACGCCGGCCACCCCACCCACCGTCAAGGCGATCGCCGACGGCTCGTTGCATCGCGGCTTCGTCGGCCTCTCCTCGGTCTGGCTCGCCGCGCTCGCGGCCGTGATCGTGTTGGCGCTCGTGCTACGAGCCTTCATTGCGCGCCGGCCCGAAGATCGTTCGTCGGCGCGCGAGGTCTTGGCATTGCTCGCGGTGACGACGGTCGCCGTCGTTGCGATCTGTCTTGTGTTCGCGCTGAATTGGCAGACGTTCGTGCCGCGGCGCACCGGTTTCGGACGCCTGCTGCAGATGCTGCCGATCGTCCTCCCGGTCGGGGCGGGCGTAGCGGTTGGTGGGGCAGTCGTCGCAACCGAGAGCGCGGCGGGGCGCCGCCTCGCTGCGATCGTCCCCGCGATCGCGATGATCGTCGCCCTCGTCGTGCTCGGGCACGGCCTTGCCGACACCGACGCGCTGAAGACCCAACAGCCAACTCGCGACACGCTCGGCTCGCTGCGCGACCTCAGGCTGCCGCGCGACGCAGAAGTGCTCACGAACTCGTATTCGGAGGGCATCGTGCCCGTGACTGCCGGGGCTCGCGGGGTGCTCGACGGTCGAGCGCCGTACACCGACCGGAAGCTGTTGACCCGAGCGAACGCGTTGCTCGCCGCGTCGAGGAGATTCTTCATTGAGCCGGGCGCGCCGTTCCCGTGCCGTGGCATCACACACGTGCTCGTCGCGACCGATGCGAAGTGGCGGCTCGCGACGCCGTCGTTGTTCCCGACCGACTACGCCGCGCTCGACCGGCGTCCGGATCTCGCGCTCGAGTCGACCGGCCCCGGTTTCCGCTTGTACCGGGTCGTTCGAGGGGGAGATGGTGCTTCGTCGGTGCGGCAGCCGACGCTTCGCTGCCACTCTTAGCCCGGGACTCAAGTAGGGCGAGCGACTGTGCTAGCTGGGCGGCATGACGAGTGTTGTGACGTCGGGCCCCGTGGGGAGCGTCCGGCCGAGACGCGCGAGCTCTTGGCTGCTGCCCGCGATCACCATTGGGCGCCGCACCACGAAACGATGACTCCGCAGCAGGCGGGTAACGGCCGCCACCGTCACAATCGTCGGGATCTCACGGACGCGAGCGTCCTTGACGGAGTAGACGCCGGCCCAGGCACCCCTGAAAGTCGGGTTGAAGATCCGGCCGGCACCGATGCGGAGCTTGGCGCCGTCGAGTTGCAGCCAGTGCCCGAGCGGGGCGAAGTCGAGTTGATCGCGTCCGGTGAGCACCAGCCAGTCGGCACGCCGGAGCCGGTGCGCGAGCAGATCGACGGGCACCGACCGGTACGCGCCGCCGAACCAGTCGACCAGCACGGAATCGTCGAGCTTGGGCGGCGAGCTCGACGTCCTGAGCGGCACTGCAACGACGGTGGCGGTGCCATGTAGGCGCGCGATCAGCTGATACTGAAGCCGGAAGGTTGACGCGATCACCTCATCGTGTCCGTGAAGGCGTGGGCGAAGCCACGTTGCGATGTTGGGGTCGAGCTCGCTCACCGAGCGGGTGACCGCGGTGGCGCCCTGTGTGTCGAGCACGGGCACCAGCGCGAGCGCGCATCCGAGAACAGCGAGACCGGCGAGGAGCGCCGTAGCGGCCCATCTCGACCCGCGTGCACGAACGGCGCGGGCCACCGGCCGGAGGACTTCGGCAACGGCAACGCCGAGCGCGATGCACGAGAGCAGCACGATGGGGGCGAACTGACGGATCGCGAACCCCTTGATCCACGCGATCGCGGTTGCCGGCAACAGAGCGAGGAATGCGATCACCAGCAGCCGGACGTGTGGATCGCGCCGGCGCGTCACCGCGACGACGACCCACGAGATCGCGAACCCGGCGAGGAGCACCTGCGCGGACCGGTTCAGGGAGAACGGACGCGAGACGTCCCGCTCGGCGGCCTCGGTCACGGCTTGGATCGGAAACACCTGGTGTCTGACGACGAGCACGAGTAGGAACCACCACGAGACGGTCGCGGCGAGCGCGATCAGGAATCGTGTCGTAACGCGGCGCCACTCGCGCCCGGCGAGGATGCCGATCCACGCGCAGGGCAGCAGGATCATCGGCGCGGTGGTCTCCTTGAGCAGCAGCGTGAGCCCGAGCCAGATCCCGCCCAGCACGAACCGCCGAGGGCTCGGCTTCCAGAGGATCAAGAGCAGCACGACGATGAAGAACATGAGTGCGACGTCGATGTGGGTGGTGCGGAGCACGACCCAGAACAGCGGGGTGGCAAGGATCGCCAAAGCCGTCGTCACCGTTGCGACACCACGCGCCAGGCGGTAACTGAGCGCGAGTGCACCCGCGAGCGACCCGATGCCGAGTGCAGCGGCGAGCAATCTCGGCCCGAGGAAGATGTCGCCGTGCAGGATGTCGGATGCGCCGCCGAGCATCACCGGGTACACCCACGAGCGAATCGTGTACACGTCGCCACCCGGGTTGCGCGGAACCTCGAACCGGAGCACCCGGCGTCCGACGTCGATGTACGAAGCCTCGTCCGGCGCGACGCTGGTGAACCCGTAACGCGTGAGTCGCACCACGGCGACGGTCGTGACCGTCGCGATCATCGCGAGCGTAATGAGCAGCGCCCAGTTGCGTTCCCGGGAGCGGCCAGTGAGGTCAGATTCTGTCGACAACTCGTTCCCGGCGCCCGGCTGGTTCACCAGGCCCGAGTGCCGTATTCGAGCGGTCGTCCCGACCACGCCGGGAGATCCACGCTCACTCGGGTCACGCACCGATTGCCCGCGAGCGCCTTGCCCGTCTCGACGTCGCGCACGTAGCGACAGTTATCGGTACCGAGAGCGAGCTGCAACGCGTTGGCGGGCTCCGGCCGAACGTTGACCACCGACATGCCGTTTGCGTACTGGCGGGTCCACACGCAACGGCTCTGCGAGGCGGCGTCACACTCATGCGACGCGGGGGCATTCGAGAGCGGCTTGCCGAGCACGAGACCGGTGAGCTCCGGGTATGCGGCCTGCCGGTTGCACACTGCACCGGGCGCGACCTTGGCGCAACCGCTGTCGCCCGTCCCGACGGCAAGCGGAATCGCGAAGAGCTTGACGCGCGCCCATTCGAAATAGACGCCCGCACGTGAGTGCTCGCCGCCCAACGTGCCTGTCGTGATCAGGCCGACGACCTGCCCGCCGTGCTGCGGGTTTTGCTCGTTCTGCTGGTTGGCTTGAAAGTCGTTTTCCCATTGCTGGTCTTGCGGGTGCGCGATCGCTTCGTCGGCTACCCACGTGGCGTGCTGCCACGCGTCGTCGAGATGACTGCACCGGCTCCAGTCCTCCCGCCGGCACGCCGGGTCCCGCGGGTCGGGGCGCATCGGCACCAGCGGGTCGAATGGCGATCCGCCGTAGTTGATCATCAACTGCAGCCCCGCCCCGGCCGCGACACCCGCCATGCCGACGTACGCGTCCGACATCGTGGCGCCGGGATCCACGGGTTGTTGTGTGCAGGTCGACGTGCGGTCCCAGATGCCGGCGGGCTGCGGCTCGCGTCCCGTCATCGCGACCTGGCCCCGGTCGAAGAACACGCCGTCCCAGCCCGCTGCCTTCAGCTGCTGGAACAGTGCAGAGAAATGCTCGTGCACCGCCTGGTCGTTCATGTCCAGGTACCACCACTCGCGCCCTTGCTTGTCGGTCTGGCCGACGAGTGGCTGACTGCCGTTCTTGCAATACGCCCAGTCGCGGTGCTGACCGATGTCGAGGTCGTCGTACGCCTTGCCGACAGGGAACCAGTACGTCTGCACGTAGCGGTAGGCCTTCGCGCCGGTGCGATGGATCGCTCGGACGGCACTCGCGGCGTTCTGGTTGCCGGCGACCACGAGTTGGACCTTCCCGAGCTTCGCGATGCCGGCCGCGTTTCGGATGCGTTGGTAGTAGAACGCGACGTTCTCCGGTCTTCCGGCCGGTGTCGACTTCGTGGCGGCGTGTTGGCCGGTGCTGCTGCCGGTGCTGCTGCTGCCGCCACCACCGCCGCAGGCCGTGCTCACGAGCGCGAAGACGGCAACGACCGCGAGCGCAAGGCGCGTTCGTGATCGGGGCGCGTGAGCGCTCGACGGTGAGCTCGAGGTCATGGCCCGGAAGCGTAACGATTCAGGAGCCTGGAGGGTGGGCGCTCAGTGGTAGGTGAGCACGCGGCCCGAGCGGGCCGGAATCGTGAGCGTGACGCTGCGGCTACAGCCACCGAGGTCGGCGTTGCTCCAGACATTGTGCACGGTCTTGCAGTTGCTCGTGTCGAGCGACAGGCCCTGCACGTGCTCGGCGGTCCATTTGAGATTTACGAGCACCATGCCCCGTTGGTACTTCCGCACCTGGAGGCAGTTGATGAAGGTCACGCAATCCATCGGCACTGATTGCGTGCCCTTCGGGAGGCCGAGTTGTACTGAGTCGAGCTCCGGGAACAAGCCGTTGCGCATGCACACGCCGCCCGCGGGGGTCGAGCCACCGCAGCGGTCGTCGCCGGTGTTCACCACGACGGGTAGGTTGGCGAGCCGGTTCGAGGCCCATCGGAAGTACACCCGCTGACGCTGCGACTCACCGCTGCCGCCCTCCTTCAGCAGGTTGAGAACCTTGCTGTTCATGACCGCGGCGGGAGCATTCTCGGCGGCGCGGTTTGCCGACCATTCGTCGAGCCATTGGGAATCGCTCCCGTCGGGTGCCGCGAGGCCGCTCTCGTTGATCACCCAGTCGACGTTCGGCCACACGTCGGGATCGGTCGGGCAGCCGGGGAGGGGGGTGCACCACGACGAGGGTCGAAGCGGAACCGCCGGGTTGAATGCGTTGGCGCCGTAGTTGAGCATGACCTTGAGCCCGACGGCCTTGGCCTGCGGGAGGAGCGCGACGAACGCGTCGGCGAACCGTCGTTGCGGGCTCACGGGGTCGTTCGTGCACGTCGACACCGCCCGCGACAGGTTGACGCCGTGGGGGTCGGTGCCGCCGAGCAGCGACACCATGCCGCGGTCGAACATCACGCCGTCGTAGCCCCACGCTTTGATCTGCCGGAGGTACTGGGTGGCGGCGTTGCGCGCGGCGCGCTCGTTGGTATCGAGATACAACCAGCTCGTACCACCGCTATCGACCCGGCCGACGTCGCCCTGGCTGCCGCTCGTGCAAAACGCCCAGCTGGGGTGCGCGCCGATGTCGATGCCTTCGTAGGCCCGATTGTTGGGGAACCAGAAGAAGTTCGCGTAGTGATAGGCGGCGGCGCCGAGGGCGTGAATCGTCTGCGCGCCCTGTTGCTCCGCGGCACCGTCACCTTGTCCAGAGACGACGAGCATGTCGACCGATCCGACGGCGGCGCGCAGGGTGTCCGCATCGGGAACCGGCTGATAGTAGAACGCGGTTCGGGGCGCGACACGGGCTGCGACGTTGAGCGAATCAACCGGGACCGGCGCCGGGTCGGGGCCACACGCGACCGTGAGCGCAGCAAGCATCGCCGCCGCGGCGAGGAGGCAGACGGCATGACGGACGCGTGTACGGTTCATGCTGTTCGTTCGCATAGCCCTTCCCATGCCCAAGCATCGACGCGTCGCCGGCCGCTCTTGACCTTTTTTATCCCACATGCCTCGCCTTCCCGGAAACGCGTCACCCACGTCGAACCGTGCGCTTCGGCGCCACCCACGCAATACCTAGGAGGCACACCCCGATGGCGAGCAACATCAGGAGCACTGCGCCAATGGTCTGCGCCGCTCGATGGCGCACAGCGCCGAGCACCGGCGCGCCCGGTAATGACTGCATGCGCCGGTAGATGGTGATGCCGTCGCGGTGCCAGACGCGTTCGAACCCGCGGAAGGTGTGGTTCGCCGGCGGGTGGCCGTACGTCGACGCCGCACCCAGGTCGGTTGCACGGTCGGCGATCACGATCCACGACGCGTGGAGCCGGTCGGCCAAGTTCGCCTCGCCGGTGCCGTCGAAGAACGCGTGAGCACGATCGAGGAGATCGATGCCACGGTCGAGGAACGCGGCCCGTTCGATGAGTGGTTGGCGCGCTTCGAGCACGTCTTCCACGGGCGTCCAGAACTCGACGATGCCGCGGGTGCCGGTATTGCTGAGGAGCACCTGCCCGGACGTCGCGTGACGGTCCAGGTAGCGGAGTGCGGCCTGACCATCGGCCGGAATGGCCCGCTGCCCGCGATACGGGTCAACCGTCAGCAACGTCCCGACGATCACCGCCCCGCAGGCCACGAGGACGGCGATAGCGCCCTGGAGACGCGGGCGGGTCAGACGCGGTGCAACGCGCGCCGCCAGCGCCCCGTAACCCTGCACCGCGAGTCCGCCGAGCAGCGCGAGCCCGAGTGGCGTGTATCCGAACAGCCGGGAAAGACCGGTGTGCCGGGGGATGTAGGTGTCATACGACGCGGCGAAGTACGCGGCCACCGCCGCCTCGAGCACCGCGAAGACGGCGATCGAACCGAGCAGCTTCCGCGCTCGCCGGTCGTCGATGACCGACGCCGCGACGACGCCGATGCCGATCGTCGCGAGCGCGAGGACGCCCCCAATCGAGAGCAGGTCGAGTCCGGGCCACGGATTGTCGATCCCTTCCGCCAGCTCCGAGGTCAGCGTCTTCTGCCCGACGGGACCGAAGTGTCCGACGTTGCGCTCGAGATAAACGAGTGTGGGGTCGCTGCCGTTCGCGGCGAGGTGCGGTCGCTGCGCGTCACCGGAGACGAGCGCTCTTCCCTGGAGTGCCCATCCCATGCTCAGCGTGATGCAGGCGGCAAGCAGCGCCGCGCATCCGAGCCCGGTGATCGCGATGCGAAGCGCGCGCCGCCGGTCGAACAGCTCGATGAGCATGGCTGCTGCGAACAGCAGCGCCAGGGCGAACGCCGCGATGGCGTGCACGCCCATGTTGACACCGATGATCGCTCCGGCGAGCGCGACCCGGCTCGGACGGTCGGTCCGCAGGCCGGTGACCCCGACGCGAATCGCGACGAGGCCGAGCACGACACCCATTGCCTCCGGCTTGTACGCGTTGAACGTGCCGCTGTACCAGATGGTGCAGGTGCCGAGCGTGGCGCCCGCGAGCGTGGGGACGGGCCGGAGCCAGCAGCGCAACACGGCGAACAGCGCCGCGATGCCGAGGAGCGCGACCGGCACCCGCCACGCGGCCAGCTGTTGCGCCGCGTCTGCCGAGCCCCACACCGTGATACGCCTGCGATGCGAAGTTGAACACCAGGTAGTCGGGCAACCAGCGCACGTGAGTCCCGTACTCGGTGACGAACGAAGGAACACCGTGCACGCGGCTCAGGTCGCGACCGACGTCCCAGTAGTACCACTGGTAGATCTTCGAAGGTCGATTGCTCGGTCGTGTCGCGGTCCACACCCACGGCGTGACGAGCGCGAGAAGTAGCAGGGTCATTGGACGCGCGGCGCTGATCGTCATCCGCGCCGCGCGTGGCACTCCGATGACGCCAAGGATTGCGAGCGGGACCGCGACCCGGCCCGGTGTGAACGCGGCAAAGCCGGTGAGCACGCCGCCGATCGCCGCGATGATCAACACCGTCACACCGATCGCGAGCATGAGCTCGTCGAGCGGACCGTCGCTGTGCGCACGCGCGAGCGATCGCAGCCCCATGCCGGGCAATACGAATAGGGCGACGCCGATCGCGACGAGCCCGAGGATCGTGATCATGCAGGCATCGGGACGCGCGCCGACGAGTCGTCGATCACGCGCCGCAGCGTAGCGAGGGCCGTGACTGCCGATCGGTACCCGGCGCTCCATTGCCCGACGACTCGATACGCTACGGCGCCGGCTCGCAGGCCGGTTCGTCGTGGGAGAGCAAATCGTCGTGGCGACAACCGAAGCATCCCCCCCGGTTGCCGGCAGTGCCGTTGATCGCCGCGTCGACGTGCCGACGACCGAGCGGCGGGCACGCGTGGAGCGAGCGCTCGGCCTGACGATCGTGGTGCTCGCGGTGCCGGCCGCGTTGATCTTCGACTCGGCGTTCTTCCGTCATGGCGGATGGCTTGGCGGCGATCATCTCTATCACGGCGGCGTCGCGCGCAATCTGCAGGGCGGGGACTTGATCGGCCGCGATTACTACGCCGGTCATCTCTCGTACTTCTCGGGTTTGTTTCACCTTGTTGCCGGCAACGGCGCGCGGCTCCTGGGCACCTCGTACGACTCGCTCGTGAGCGTCGCGTCGTGGTGGTTCGGACCGTTGTGGATCGGCGCGCTCGTGCTGCTCGCGCGCCGGCTCTGGCCGGGTGACTGGCTGCGGGCCGGCTACCTGGTGGTGCTCGCGACGTTCGCAACGCCGTTCGCGACCGCGTCGAGTGGTCTGTGGCTCTCGTCGCTGCTTCCTTCGGGGCACGTCGAGTGGCCGATCTATCCCCGTGACTTCGCGCTGCTCGGTGGGATCCTCGTCGTGTGGTCGGTGACGTCGGAACGCTGGTGGCTCCGCACGATCGGCACCGGTCTGCTGCTGGCCGCGACCGTCACAACCCATCCTCAACTCGGCGCGCTCACCGCTGTGATGGTGATCGCAGTGGTCGTGCTTGGTGACCGACGCCGGACCGTCAGGATCCTCCAGGACCTCGCGGTGATCACCGGTGTCGGGCTTGTGGCCGGGATCTGGTGGTGGTGGCCCCAGCTCTTCGCATTCCTGCACGACCAACCCATCAGCTATGCGTTCTGGCCGGGTCATGTCGCTCTCGGTCTCGGGCCCGTCGCGCTCGCGACGCGCCTGGGTGTGCTCGGCCCGCTCGGCCTCGGAGGGCTCGCCGTGCTGGCAACGGATCGCGCCTGGCGTGACAAGCGTCTGGTCGTGGTCGTGTGGCTCGGCGTGCTTGCCGCGGCGTTGCTGGCGCTCGCGGTGGCGAGCAGCGACTTCCTCCCTCGTGATCGAGCGTGGGTCTTTGCCGGTCCGGCACTCGCGGTCGCCGCGGCGGAAGGCGCCGCGTGGCTCACCCGGCGCCTTCCGCTGGTAATGACGCCGGCCGTCGCGATCGTTGTGATCGCCACCTCGATTCCCGCGTTGGTGCAGACCGCGGACATCGTCGACAACACGTGGCGAGGACCGATTGTCGACAACGGTCTCGTGTTCACCGCGAGCAGGTGGGATCCGATCTGGCAGCAGCTCAATCGAGAGGTGCGCGCCGACGGCGGCGTACGAGTCACGACCTACGAGTCGTACGGCGCGATCACGTGGGCACGAAGTGGCGCCACGGTGTTCGATCTGTGGCTTCCGGGATGGTTCGATCCCGGCTATTCGGTGAAGAAGTCGACCGGCATCTCCATCGCCGACCGCGCGAAGCTCGAGATGAGTGCATTCGCGCGCGGTCTTCCCGGGATTTGCTCGCTTGCTCGTCGAGCGCACACCGGCGACGTGCTGTTGGAGCGGGCGAACGGGTTGGTCGGGACCCGCGACACCTGGCCGGCCGCGCGGTTTCGTTCCGACCGCACCACGCGCGACGGTGAGGGACCTGTTTCGCAAGGTCGGGCCGGGCGTCGACTACCGCGATCGCAACCGGTACGACACGCTCGTGCTGACTCCCAACGCGCCATTTCGTGTGTCGTGGCCCGGCAGCGCAGTGAACGCGGTGCAGATCTACGCGATCTCGGCACGCGGCGTCTCGCATCTACGGGTGCAATCCGGTCCGCTCCGCACGACGGTCCGGGTGCCGCACGCCGTGGCGGCCAAGCCGATCACCGTGCGCACGACGCCGCACGAGCCGATCACGATTCGCGCGCAGGGTCGCGTCCTGCTGCTCGAGGTTCGCGGTTTCGAGCGCGTGCCCCGCCTGGCCGGCCCAGACGGGCCGTTCCTCGCGCCGGTCGGTCGGGTGTGCGCGGGCGTGCCCGAGCCGGCGCCTCGCTGACGAGCCGCTGTCAGTGCGCGGTTGTCGACCCGTCGGCGAGCACGGCGTGCGGTAGGCAGAGATCGTCGTACTCCGCGATCACAATGGGTGCGGCGTCGTCACCACACGCGGGGCACGTCGGATCGCGCCGCACCTTGAACGTGCGGAAGCTCTGCTCGAGCGCGTCGTAGGCGAGGAGCCGGCCGACGAGCGGGTCGCCCAGGTCGAGCACCACCTTGATCGCCTCGAGCGCCTGGATCGACCCCACGATCCCGGGCAACACACCCAGCACGCCCGCCTCGGCGCAACTCGGCGCGAGCTCGGGTGGAGGCGGCTCGGGGAGCAGGCAGCGGTAGCACGGCCCGTCGTAGGGCTTGAACACCGTGACCTGACCCTCGAAACGGAAGATCGAACCGTGCACGACGGGAATTCTCTTGATGAGCGCCGCGTCGTTGAGCAGATAGCGCGTCGGGAAGTTATCGGTGCCGTCGACGATCACGTCGTAGCCGTCGATGATGTCGAGCACGTTGTCGGCTCCGAGACGCACGTCGTAGGTGACGACGTCGACGTCGGGGTTGATGGCTGTCAGCGTCTTCTTCGCCGAGTCGACCTTGCGTTCGCCGATGCGATCGGTGTTGTGCAGGATCTGCCGCTGCAGATTGGAGTCGTCGACCACGTCCATGTCGACGATGCCGATCGTGCCGACGCCGGCGGCCGCGAGGTAGAGCGCGGCAGGGGAGCCGAGCCCGCCCGCGCCGAGCAGCAGGATCCGGCTCTCGAGCAGCTTCCGTTGCCCGGCTTCGCCGATCTCGGGCAACAGGATGTGGCGTCCGTAGCGGCTGCGTTGCTCGGGCGTCAGCACCGTGGGCGTGACCCACGCGCGGCCTTCGTTCTTCCAGCGGCCGAAGCCACCGATCATCGACGACACATCGTCGTACCCGAGCTCTTGCAACGTCTGGGTCGCGAACGCCGATCGGATGCCGCTCGCGCAGTACACGATGACCGGCTTCTTGCGATCGGGCAGCTTGTTCTCGACCTGGCTCTCGAGATGCCCGCGGGGAATGAACACGGAGCCGGGAATCGTGCCCTGCTCGAACTCGTCGAGCTCGCGCACGTCGAGGAACGTGGCGTCAGCGAGGCGCGCTTCGGCGTCGGCGGGCTGGATCTCCTTGATCGATTGCTTCGTGCGGGCGAGAAGCTCGCGGAAGCTGGCCATACGCGAAAACCCCTCTCGTGGTACCGGCGGGCTGGTCTCCAACAGGAAATGCTACTTCAGGGGTCAGGTATTCCCAACCCGGCCGCAACCGGCCATGACACGGGCCAACCGGGATTGCCGGGGCAGTAGCGCGGGAGCGCCCCCGCTGCCAGGATGACCCGATCCGAGGAGGCTGACGATGGACGTGCTCGGTATCGACATCGGGGGGACCGGCATCAAGGGCGCACCGGTCGACGTGCGCAAGGGCGTGCTGACCGGCGATCGGTTCCGCCTCCTGACCCCACAGCCCGCGACCCCCGATGCGGTGGCACGTGTCGTGGCCGAGGTCGTCGCCAACTTCGACACGCGCGGCCGGATCGGCTGCACGTTCCCGGCGGTGATTCAGCACGGCGTCGCGCTCACGGCGGCCAACGTCGACGCGTCGTGGGAAGGCACCGACGTGCGCGCGACCTTGGAGCGTGCCACTAAACGGCCGTTCACCGTGCTCAACGACGCCGATGCCGCGGGCGTGGCCGAGATGGAGTTCGGCGCGGGAAACGTCGCAAGGGTGTCGTGGCGATGGTGACCCTCGGCACCGGCATCGGCAGCGCCCTGTTCGTCGACGGCATCCTCGTCCCCAACACCGAGCTCGGCCACCTGAAGATGAACGGCAAGGACGCCGAGGAGCGCGCGTCCGATCACACCCGCGACGTGAAGGGCCTGTCGTGGAAGCAGTGGGGAAGACGCGTCGACGCGTACCTGCAATACCTCGAGGCGCTCTTCTCGCCCGAGCTGTTCATCATCGGCGGCGGCGTCAGCAAGAAGGGGCCGAGGTTCTTCGAGTACCTCGACACGCGTGCGGAGGTCGTCGCCGCGGAGTTGCGCAACGAGGCCGGCATCGTTGGTGCCGCGGTTGCAGCGGCGAAGGAGTCGCGACCGCGCCGATCGGGTCAGGGCCGCAAGGTGCGACCGCGCCGTCAGACCAAGTCGACGAGCACGGGCAGGGCTTCACCCAAACGGTCGGGGAGGCGCGCCTCGGCGTAACGGTCGAACGGCGTTGCCTGCTCGTTCATCACGACGAGCCGGGCGCCGGCCGTGAGCGCGACCTCGGGAAGAGCAGCCGCGGGATACACACCCAACGACGTGCCGACGGCGAGGAACACGTCGCAGCCGGCCGCAGCGCGCTGCGATCGTTCGAGGTCGGCGGGCACCAGCTTCTGGCCGAACGAGATCGTGGCCGACTTCAGGATGCCGCCGCATTCGAGGCACGGCGGGTCGGCCTCACCGGCGCGGACGCGGTCGAGCGTCGCCTGCATCGGGCCGCGCTGTCCGCACGACAAGCACTCAGTCTCGTGCACCGTGCCGTGGATCTCGACGATCTTGTCGGGCGACGACCCGGCTTTGTGGTGCAGCCCATCGATGTTCTGGGTGACGAGCGTGTCGAGCGCGGTCTTCTGTTCGAGCGCGGCGACCGCGCGGTGCCCGGCATTCGGCTGCGCGTCCCAGAGCGGGCTCTCGAGTCGGTTGCGCCACGCCAGCACGCGCACCGCGGGATCAGAGAGGTAGTGCTGCAACGTGGCCGTCTTCTCGGCGGCGGGGTTCTTCGTCCACACGCCGTCGGGGCCACGGAAGTCGGGGATTCCCGACTCGGTCGAGATGCCGGCGCCGGTGAGCACGACGAGCTGCTTCGCGTTGCGCAGGAGCTCGGCGATCGTCTCGAGGTCGGTGGTCGTCGCCATGCGCGCCGCAGAGTAGTGGCGGCGGAGAAGCGCACCGCTCTCCAACGACCGCGTCCCTTGACGATCCGACGCTTCGCCGCGAGGCTCGGGCGGCGCAGGGCCATGCCGGCGAGTGTGTGTCTCAGGAGGACAGATGCTGTTCCAGATCAGCTATTCGACGCGTGCCGGAGGATCAGCCCAGGAAAACGAGCAGTCCGGAAAGCGGGCCCTCGCGTTGTTCAGCAAGTGGTCGCCGCCGCCGGGCCTCGAGATCAAGTCGTTCGTCGCCCGCGCCGACGGCACCGGGGGCACCCTCCTGGTCGACGCCACCGACGCCGCGGTACTGGCGGAGGGGCCGGCCAAGTTCGGCGGTGTCAACGAGTTCGAGATCGTGCCGGTCCTCGACATCACCGAGGCCGTCGGGATCTACGCCGAGGCCGACGCCTGGCGAGACTCGATCACATAGTCGCAACCCCGCCGCGCTCCGCCCCTCGCGGTCAATGACCGCGAGGGCGGGCGCAGCGCGGAGGTCGAGATGCCGGCACTGCTCGCGGAGCTCCCCAAAGCGGAGTTGCACCTGCACATCGAGGGGACGCTCGAGCCCGAGCTCATGTTCGAGCTGGCGCGGCGCAACTCGATCGCGCTGCCGTACCCCGACGTCGAGGCCGTTCGTGATGCCTACGTCTTCGACGATCTGCAATCGTTTCTCGACGTGTACTACGCGGGTTGCGCCGTGCTCCTCGAGGAGCGCGACTTCTATGACCTGACGTGGGCGTACCTGCAACGCGCCGCGCTGCAAGGAGTGCGCCACGCCGAGGTGTTCTTCGATCCGCAGACCCACACGGAACGCGGTGTCGAGCTTGCGGTTGTGGTCAACGGAATCAGCGCCGCGCTGGCTGTCGGAGAACGCGAGCTCGGCGTCACCTCGCGGCTGATCTTGTGCTTCCTTCGTCACCTGGATGCGGAGTCGGCGATGGCGACGCTTCAGGCCGCGCTGCCGTCTCGCGACGCGATCACGGCCGTGGGCCTCGACTCGTCCGAAGCGGGGAACCCGCCCGAGAAGTTCGGTGCCGTCTTCGACCGGGCTCGAGCCGAAGGATTCCTCGCGGTGGCGCACGCCGGCGAGGAAGGCCCGCCCGAGTACATCTGGCAGGCGCTCGACGTGCTCGGGGCGCGCCGGATCGATCACGGCGTGCGTTGCCTCGAAGACGATCGGCTCGTGCAGCGGCTGGTGGCCGAGCAGATTCCGCTCACCGTCTGCCCGCTCTCCAACGTCAAGCTGCGCGTCTTCCCCGACTTGGAGCACCACAACTTTCGCCGGCTGCTCGAGCGCGGTCTGAACGTGAGCATCAACTCCGACGACCCCGCCTACTTCGGCGGTTACATCGCGGACAACTACGCCGCCACGGCGAGCGCGCTGCGGCTGACCGACGACGAGGTGTTGCAGGTCGCGCGCAACTCGTTCGTCGCGTCGTTCCTCGACGGCGCCGCCCGGCAGCGCCACCTCGCCGAGATCGACGTCTTCGCCGCCGCCCGTTGATCCGCGGCTGCATCGTCGGGCGGCAGGTGAGTCGCGTCAGGCGGGGCTACCGGCGATGAGCTTCGCCGTCGCCGTGTGATGCGCTCCGTCGGTGTCGACCCAGCCGATCCTCACGGCGTCGCCGGGGTGTGCTCGCGACAGTGCCGTCGTGAGCGCTTCGGCCGTTTCGACGGACTTCCCGTTGACGGAGATGATGACATCGCCGGCGGTGAGGCCGGCGCGCGCCGCCGGTGACCCGTTCTCGACTCCGACGACCGCCGCGCCGGTCGAGGAGCTGCTGTCGTTGCCGGAGTCTTCGACGCGAACTCCGAGCAGCGCGCGATCGCCGACGTGAACGTCACCGGATGTCTTGCCGGCTTCGATCTGGTGCGCGACGTCCAGCGCCGTGTCGATCGGAATCGAGAAAGCGACCTTCGAGGACGACGTCTCTTCCATCCCACGGCTTGCTGCGGTTGTCATGGCGATAACCTTGCCGTGCGAATCGACGACCGGTCCACCCGAGTCACCGGGCTCGATCGCCGCCGCGATCTCGATCATCCCGTCGAGCGTCTGCGGCCGGCTTCCGGTTTCGGACGCGGCCGTAATCGTCTGTCCGAGCGCGACAACCTCACCTTGCACCGCTGCCGGCGTGCCGCCCCGTCCCAACGCGTTACCGAGCGCAACGATGCTGTCGCCGCTGGCAACGTTCGACGAGCTTCCGAGGGGGATCGTCGTCAATCCGGATGCGTTCTTGAGTTGCAGCACGGCGACGTCGTGCGTGATGTCGTAGCCGACGACCTTCGCCGAATAGCTCCGACCGTGGCCGTTGATCTGTGCCGCGATCGTGGTCGCGCCGTCGATGACGTGATTGTTGGTGAGGATCTCACCCTCCGACGAGATCACCATGCCGGTGCCTTCTGCGGTGCCTTCGCCATCGGCGAGTGTCGTGGTGATGTCGACGATCCCGGGATCGACCCGCGCCGCGATCTGGTCGAGCGTCAACGTGGCTCCGCTGTCGCTCGTCGAAGGTGTCGAAGGCGCCGACGGTGTGGGCGCGACGCGAGAGCCGGCCGCTTGTGTTGTCGGGTTGGTCGTTTCGTGTCGCGTGATCAGCGCGCCGGCGCCGACGATGCTCCCGCACGCGAGCACCGAGCGCGAGGATCGCAGTCGCCCACCGACCGTGCCGCCTGCGAGCCGGTGGTTCGTAGGGGGCCGCGGCATGGTCCGGTGGAAGCAGTGGCGGCCCGTCATCCTCGGCGAGACGAGCGCGGTCGGAGTAGGGGTCCGCGTCGGGTGGTTCGTGAGATGGACGCACAACGTTCTCCCGGGTTCGTCGTCAACGAGAGCATCGCGGCGACGGGTAAGGATTCTGCGTGAATCCTTTGAGCAAACTCTAAGAATTAGCGGCGCGCGAAGGGCATCGGGTCCCGCCGGTCAGCGCGTCGAATCGTGGGTGCGGCGCCGCGCGCAGCTCGCGCGTTCGTGGTCGATCGAGGGATGAACCCACACCGGGAGCAGCTGCGCTCGGTGTTTCGAAGGCTCGCGTCGTCGGCCGCGGGGAGCGCGCGATCCTGAGGCAGGACGAGAACAGCGGAAAAGGACCCTTATGTCATGTTACGCAGCTTTTCGGTGAGCACAATGAGGCTCAGCGGGCTGAGAGCACACGGATTTCGGGCACTTGCAGTGCTCGTGGCGATCGCCGGGCTCGACCTGCTCAGTGGTTGCGCGGTGGTTCGTAAGATCCCCGCCATGACTCGGTTGCTCGTCGAGGCCCGGCCGTGAGCGATCCGGTCGTCGTCGGCTTGCATCACGTGCGGTTGCCGGTGTCGGACGTCATGCGCAGCCACGACTGGTACACCGACGTGTTCGGCTTCGAGCCCCTCCTCTCCGTCGAGGAAGAAGACCACGTCGTCGGTGTCGTCGTCGGCCACCGGAACGGACTCATTCTCGGCTTGCACTTTGCGCCTCCGCTCGCACACGCGCTGTACGGCTTCTCGCCGGTCGGGCTCAGCGTCGGCGCCGTCGACGAGCTCGCGCGATGGTGCACGCGCCTCGACGCACTCGGAGTCAGTCACTCCGCGCCGGCTGAAGGGCACCTCGGCTGGTATGTCGAGGTGCCCGATCCCGACGGCCTGATCATCGAGCTCCACACCACCGGCCAGCCCACTGCAGACGAGGCGTAACGGTCCGCGACGAGCAGGGCAGAAGAGGAACGACATGACCAGGATGCCGGGCGGCGAGCGCGTGGTGCAGATGCTCGCGGCCGAAGGTGTCGACACGGTGTTCGGCATCATCGACGGCTCCTACTTCGGGCTCTACTCCCGGTTGCGTGACCACGGCATCCGCCTCATCACCCCGCGCCACGAGACCACCGCCGTCCACATGGCCGGCGCATACGCGCGTCTCACCGGCCGGCTCGGTGTGTGCATCGCCAGCAACGGGCCTGGCGTCGCGAACGCACTGCCCGGTGTCGCGGTCGAGAACGGCGAGGGCAACCGCGTGCTGCTGGTCACGAGCTGGCGTCGTTCGCCCATCGTGGCGCCCGATCGTGGCGGCACATACCAGTACTTCGACCAGGTGGCGGTGACGCGGCCGATGACGAAGTGGAGCGGCGCGGCCACGAGTTTCGAGCGCGTTCCGGAGATGCTCAGGCGCGCAATGCGCATCGCGTGGCAAGGGCGGCCCGGCGTGGTGCATGTGTGCATCCCCGAGGACGTGCTGAACGGTGAGTTCGATACCCCGGGTGCGCCCGATCCGGCGCCGGCGCGCTACCGACGCCAGACACCGGTCGCACCCGATCCGATCACCGTGCGTCACGCAGCCGACCTGCTCGCCGGCGCCGAGCTCCCGATGATCCACGCCGGCAGTGGTGTGCTGCACGCGGCAGCGTCGACCGAGCTCCGCGAAGTCGCGGAGCTGTTGCGCGCGCCTGTGACCACGAGCTGGGGCGCGCGCGACGTGATCGACGAGCGTTCCCTCGTCTCCGTTCCGATGCCGTACGTCGAGCTCACCAACCGCGTGCGCAACGACGCCGACGTCGTGCTCGCGTTGGGCACCCGCTTCGGCGAGACCGATTGGTGGGGCAAACCGCCGTACTGGCGCGCCGCCGCCGAGCAACAGGTAGTCCAGGTCGACGTCGACGAGCAGATGCTCGGCCTCAACAAGCCGATCGACCTCGGGATCGTTGCCGACGCACGCGCCTTTCTCACCGCGCTCCTGGGCGAGCTGGCCGAGCGCGACTTCGCGCATCGAGCCGTGCAACGAGAAGACAAGCTGCGCGAGTACGCGGCTGCGCGTCGGGATGCCCGGGCGACGCTCGACGCGGCCCGCGCCGCGGTCGGTGCACCGATGCACTCCGCACACGTCGCGCCGATCTGTCAGGAGGTCTTCGACGACGACTCGGTGCTGGTGATCGACGGTGGCAACACCGCCATCTGGGCCAACCTCTACCACGAGGCCCGAGTGCCGCACACGTTGCTGTCGACGTGGAAGTTCGGGATGCTCGGCGCCTGCATGGGCCAGGCGCTGGGCGCACAGGCGGCGTTTCCCGACCGGCGGGTGTACTGCATCACCGGCGACGGCGCGATGGGCTTTCATCCCCAGGAGATCGAAACTGCGGTACGCAACCACTTGCCCGTCGCCTTCGTCGTGCTGAGCGACCGCGCGTGGGGCATGGTGAAGGTGAACCAGGAGTTCGCCATCGATGCCGATCGGCTCCTGACCGAGGGTGAGCTCCCCGATGAAGCGCACATCAACACGGATCTGGGCGAGATCCGCTGGGACCTCCTCGCGCAGAGCATGGGAGCGCACGGTGAACGCGTCGGGAGCCCCGACGAGCTCCGACCCGCGCTCGAGCGGTGCTTGGCGGCCGGCCGGTGCGCCGTGGTGCACGTCGACGTCGACCCGAAAGCCCACAAGTTCGCGCCGAACCTGCTCACGTTCAAGGAGATGCATGCGGAGCCGTCCGGATGACGCTCCACCATGATGGCTGACCCAAGGGCCGCTCGATCGGTGCTCGTGACCGGCGCCGGGGGTTACCTCGGCCGTCAGCTCATCGAGGCGCTGGCCGCCGCCGGTGTCACGACGATTGTGGCCCTCGACATGCGCGACGAACCACTCGCGCATCGGGTCGGCGGTGTCGTGTACCGCGCCGGCGACGTTCGTGATCCCGCCCTCCGCGATCTGCTGCGCGAGCACGCGGTCGACTCCGTCGTGCACCTCGCGGCCATCGTCAATCCGGGGAAGGGCAGCTCACGAGAGCTCGAGCACTCGATCGACGTGGGCGGCACCGAGAACGTGCTGCGGTCTTGCATCGACGCGGGCGTGAGTCAGCTCGTCGTCACGAGCAGCGGCGCGGCGTACGGCTACCACGCCGACAATCCCGTGCCCCTCTCGGAAGACGACGCGCTGCGCGGGAACCCCGAGTTCGCGTACTCCGACCACAAGCGTCAGGTCGAGGAGCTGCTCGCACGGGCTCGGGTCGAGCATCCGGAGCTCCGCCAGCTGATCTTCCGACCCGGCGCGATCCTCGGCGACACGACCCACAATCAGATCACCGACTTGTTCGAGAAGAAGGTCGTGCTCGGCGTCGCCGGTTCCGACGCGCCCTTCACGTTCATCTGGGACCGCGACGTCGTCGTCTGCCTCGTCAAGGGCATACTCGAGCGGGCGTCCGGCATCTTCAACCTGGCCGGCGACGGCATGACCACGATGCCCGAGATCGCTCGCCGGCTCGGCAAGCGCTACGCGCCGTTGCCCGCGTGGCTGATCCGGGCCGCGCTCACCGTGCTCCACCCGTTGCGTCTGAGTCAGTACGGCCCCGAGCAGGTCGACTTCCTCCGTTACCGGCCGGTGCTGTCGAACGCGCGGCTGAAGGACGAGTTCGGGTATTCGCCGCGGCTGTCGAGCACCGAGGTATTCGAGCACTACCGCAACACGCGCGGCCCCGGCTGAGCATCTCGACGTCGCCGGACGTTCGTGGCGATCGACCATTGCGCGATCGTGGGTCGCCTGACAGGCTCCGGGCTGAGACCGTTCCTCCTCTTCGTCCCCGGACGGGAGCCGTCTCGTGGCCGGGTTCGGTGTCCGGGGCAGGAGGGGGAGTCATGTATCTGTTCAGTCGTCGGGTACGAATCGGGCCCGGCCACACGCGTGCTGCGATGGAGTGGGCGCTCGGGCAGACCGAAAAGGTGAATCAGATCACCGGGCTCCAAGTCGGGCTGTACACGCAGGTCTTCTCGCCGGAGGTCGGCGCGATCGGCTGGAGCACGTTCGTGCCCGATCTCACCACGCTGGAAGCCGCGGGTGACAAGTTGAACGTCGACGACGCGTTCGTCGCGGCGGTCGACCAGGGTGCGGCGTTCACGGTCGGTGGCGCCGACGACACCCTGGCGCAAGTGATTCACGGCGAGCCGGACCCGAACCGTCAGATCGAGTACGTCACCGCTGTGCGTTCGGTGCTCGCGAACGGCAATATCGCTCACGGGTTGGAAGTCGGAGTCGAGATTGCGCAGCGGGCCGAGAAGATCACCGGCACGCCGACGCTGTTCCTCGCCGATGTCACCGGCACGTACGGGGGGGTTGGTTGGGTCAGTGGCCATGCGAATGTGCAGGCCATGGAAGAGGCCCAACAGGCACTCATGGCTGACGCCAGCTGGGTGAAGTTCATCGACAAAGAGGTACGAGGCACCTACGCCGAGGAGCCGTCCGCAACGACCCAGCTGATCTTCCGTCGCCTGGGCTGATTGCCAGATGGGGCACGCGGGGGAGCCCGGCTTCGGCCGGGCTCCTTTCCGCGTGCGACGTCCGGTGCATGCGCGCCGAACTTGACCAGCACTACACGCCATGCCGATTCGGTTACGTCCGCTTCCCATAGGAGCGCGGCGTTGCGCTCACGCGGACTCGCCGAGCGCGTCGATGTCGTCGCGGACGTGCTCGTAGGCCCAGCGCGCGCTCTCGTGGCAGATCGACGGGTGGAAGCCCACGGTGTGCAGCACGCGTTCGGTGTGGTCGGGATCGTCACCCTGCTCGAGCAACGCGAGCGCGAGCCGGCGCGCCCGACGTCGTGCCGTGGCCTGTGGCGGCTCCGCGAGCTGTCGCTCGACCCACTCCGTGTGCGCGACCTGGAGGTCTGGTGTCAGGCGCCGGACGTGTCGGCGGTTGATCGGCGGCACGTTGCGACGCACCGCGATGGTGCCGCGGCCGTCGTCACACGCGAGATCGAACTGCGCGAGGCGCGCCAGGCTGCGTACCAACGGTGAGCTGGTGCCCTCGCGGCAGCCCAGGCCGAGTGCTTGTGACGTGCCGGCGAGCGGGAGCGTGAGCCCGTCGGGATGCTGGTCGAACTGCGCCGCGAGATGTCGCAGCAACAACAGTGCGGTGGGCCCGAGCGTCGGCAACCAGAACGTCTCGACATAGAGCGAGCGCGGATCGTGGCCGAGCGTGTCGATCAGCGGGTCGAGCCAGGGACGGACAACGAGCGAGGCAGACATGGCTTCCTCCGGGCCAGCGTGGCGGGGAAAGTCACGGGCCGGACCCGAGAACGCCTCATCTGAAGTTGTATAAGAATGTAACCGACTGTGGCTCCGGGGTCAAGTAGGGGTACTGGCCGCGAACGGGACTCGAAGTTCTCAGAACGTCGCATATTTCCTCCTCTTGTGACCTGCGTCATGTGCCGATGGAAGGTGTGAAGGACGAGTCACGGTTCGAGTGCGCGGGGACTTCCCGCTGGCCCGCGTCGCGTCCGAAGGTCAGGCGCAAGGGAGTCGCAGTGAGCGTTGTCTCGCGTACGAGCCCTGCATTGGCGAACCCCGTCGATCTTTGGGACATCGCGGAGTCGATTCCGCATATCGTGTGGATGGCGGCGCCCGATGGTTCGACGCAGTTCCTCAATCGACGGGCGATCGAGTACGTGGGCCGGCCAGCCGAATTGGGCGACGGCTGGAGCTGGCTGAGTGTGATCCATCCAGACGACGCCGAGCGCGCGCAGCGCGAGTGGGCTCGTACAGTCGCAACAGAGACGCCGTACGAGGTCGATTGCCGGCTCCGCCGTCATGACGGCGTATACCGCTGGCATACGTTCCGAAGCATGCCGAGACGGGATGCCGACGGCAACGTCGTGCGGTGGATCGGTACCGCAACTGACATCGATGACCGTAAATGCTTCGAGGATCAACTCTGGCGATCGGAACGCGCCGCCGCCGAGACACTCACTCTCCTCGAAACCCTGCAATCAACCGCGCCCGTCGGCTTCGGATTCGTCGATCGCGATTTTCGGATCGTACGGATCAACGAGATCCTCGCGAGCATCAACGGGAGCTCAGCGCAAGAACAAGTCGGGCGCACCGTCGCCGAAGTCATTCCGGTAATCTGGCCGCAAGTCGAGCTCATGTTCCGGCGCGTCCTCGATACCGGCGACCCGGTGCTCAACTTTGAGGTGACCGGTGAGACGGCGGCCGAGCCCGACCGGCCACGCCATTGGCTCCGCAGCTATTACCCGGTGCGCCTGGCCGACGCGATCATCGGCATTGGCATCGTCGCGGTCGACATCACCGAACGATACGAAGCCGAGGCGACACGCGAGGAACTCGCGCACGCGGCCATCGGCGCAATCGCAGCGACGATCGACGCCCGCGATCCCTACACCGCAGGACATCAACGACGCGTCGCCGACATCTCCACCGCGATCGCACGCGAGCTCGGCCTCGACGACAACGAACTCCACGGCATCTCGCTCGCCGCGACGATCCACGACATCGGCAAGATCGGCACTCCCGCAGAGATCCTGACTCGCCCCAGCAGGCTCCGGCCCGCCGAATGGGAACTTCTCAAGATCCACCCCCGCACCGGCTACGACATCGTCGCCGGCGTCGACTTCCCCTGGCCCATCGGCCAAATGGTGCTCCAACACCACGAACGCCTCGACGGCAGCGGATACCCGAACGGCCTACACGGCGACGAGATTCTCCTCGGCGCCCGGATCATCGCCGTCGCCGACACCGTCGAGGCCATGACAGCAACCCGTCCATACCGGTCAGCACGCGGACTCGATCTCGCGCTCGCCGAGATCCGAGACGGCCGCGGCACGCGCTACGACACCGCAGTCGTCGACGCCTGCCTCCACCTCTGCGAGCAAGGCCGACTACCCCTCAGCCAACCGGACAGCACGATATGACTCGCCATCCCAATCGTTCGCTGGTTGGCCTGCGGGGATCTCGCCGCGGCCACTCCGAGCTTCGTAGAGCTGAGGGCAGTCTGCGACCTGCCCGTAAAGCTCCTGCGGGGGGCTCTGTTGCATTGGGTGATGCGACGTGACCGAGGCGACAATGGCTGGGATGCTCCGATCTCATGCTCGTCCGGTACCCGCAGTGCCGAGTTCGGCGTTCGCCGGGTTCCGGTTCCCACCGGAGGTGATCGTCCTCGCGGTGCGCTGGTACCTGCGGTTCGGGCTCTCCTACCGCGACGTCGAAGAGCTCTTGGCCGAGCGTGGGATCGAGGTCGATCACGTCACCGTGTACCGGTGGGTGCAGCGCTTCACACCACTGCTCGTTGACGCGGCCCGACCGTGCCGCCACGCGGTTGGCAATCGCTGGTACGTGGATGAGACCTATGTGAAGGTCACCGGCCGGTGGCGCTACGTCTACCGCGCGATCGACCAGTACGGCCAGATCATCGACGTCTACGTCTCCACACGGCGCGACACCCAGGCCGCGCGACGGTTCTTCGCGACCGCGCTCGGTAGCCACGGCCAGCCGGCGGAAGTCGTGACCGATCGGGCCTGGACACTCCTCGCGGTCGTCGATGAGCTCGCATCCGGGCGCGTTCCACAACACCGAGCAGTACGCGAACAATCGGATTGAGGCGGACCACGGGCGGCTCAAGTCTCGGCTGCGATCGATGCGTGGCCTCAAGTGTGATCGCACCGCCCGCGTGATCATGCACGGCCACGCGTTCATGCAGAACCTGCGCCGCGGGCACTATGAACTCGGGATCGACGCACGCACGCACCCGCCGGCGCGTCGCGGCGGCGTTCACTGAACTCGCCCGAGTCATCTGAACCGAACCGCCGAGCGCAGCTCGATCTCGCCCCCGGCAGAGTTCCAGCTCGTCGCCCGGGTGGACGGCGTGCGCGTGTACCGGACGCCCCTGTTTTGGACGCCGAGAACGGGCCGGCCCCGTCGCGCCAGTAGCGGTCAAGTTGTCACGTGCCCCGGCGCATCCGCCCACTCGGGCGGGTGGAGCGCGACCTCGTCGCCGTAGAAGGCGGCCGGTTGCGGGTGGCCGAAGAGATAACCCTGTGCGCCCTCGCAGCCGAGCGTGCGGAGCTCGGCGAGCTGCAGCGGGGTCTCGACGCCCTCGGCGACAGCGACGAGACCGAGCGCATGGGCCAGGGTCACGCATGCGGTGACGATCGCCGTGTCCTCACTCTCCCGACCCAGGCCGTCCACAAAGGTCTGGTCGACCTTCAGCGCTTCCACGGGGAAGCGCCGCAGATAGCTGAGCGACGAGTAGCCGGTGCCGAAGTCGTCGACCGCGAGGTGCACGCCCAATGAGCGGAGCGCGCTGAGGGCCACGAGCGCGGAAGCACCGTCGTGCATCAGGGTCGTCTCGGTGATCTCTAGCCAGATCGCCTCGCCGTTCGCTCCGGTCTCGCGCAGGATGCGCGCCACGTCTGCGGGCAGCGTCGGCTCGTTGAGCTGGCGCGGCGAGAGGTTCACGCTCATCGTGAGCAGACGGCTGTCGCCGGCGGCCGCCTGCCATCGCGCGATCTGGCGGCACGACTCCGCAAGCACCCACGCGCCGATCGGCACGATGAGACCCGACTCCTCGGCGAGGCCGATGAAGTCTTCCGGCATGACGAGTCCGCGTTCAGGGTGCTCCCACCGCACGAGTGCCTCGAAGCCCAGGACGCTGTTGGTCTCGAGCTGGATGACGGGCTGGTAGTACACCCGAAACTCGCCTCGTTCCAACGCGCGGTGGAGCTCGTTGCCGGTGCGGAGCTGATTGATCGCACGGTCATGGCTGCGTTCGTCGAACAGTTCCGCACGGGCGCGGCCGTTCTCCTTGGCGCGGTACATCGCGGCGTCCGCATCGCGGATCAGTGTCTCCGGCGTCTCGCGCTCACCGCCTGACAACGCGATGCCAATGCTCGCGGTCACGAACACCTCGCCTTCCGCCAGCGTGACCGGTCGGGCCACGAGTCGCGCCACCCGGTCGGCGAGCTCACGTGCCGTCGCCTCGTCAGAGATCTCGTCGCACAGCAGGACGAACTCGTCGCCACCGAAGCGCGCGACGGTGTCGGTCGGGCGCAGTGTGCCGCGCATGCGATCGGCGATAGCGGCGAGCAGACGGTCGCCGGCGCCGTGCCCGAGGCTGTCGTTGACCAGCTTGAAGTGGTCGAGGTCGAGCAGGAGCACGGCGACGCAGTGGCGCTGGCGCGCGGCCCTGCCGAGCGCCAGACGGAGACGGTCGAGGAACAACAGACGATTCGGCAGGCCGGTGAGTGGGTCATGGATCGCCTGATGCGCGAGCCGCTCACCGGTGGCGCGCTGCTCCGTGATGTCCTCGACCTGGCCGACCATGTAGCTCGGCTCGCCGTGCGAGTCGCGCACGATCGACTCGCTCAACGACACCCACACCACGGAGCTGTCGGCGTGCAGGTACCGCTTCTCCATGCGGAAGCCCTCTGATTCGCCCTTCACGAGGCGTTGCATCTCGATGTCGTTCTGATCCCAGTCGTCGGGGTGGGTCAACTCCTTGAGCGACGCGCCGACCAAGTCCGCTTGCGAACGCCCGAGCATGCGGGCATACGCCTGGTTGACCCGAAGAAGCCGGCCGTCGGTGCCGGCGAGCGTCATGCCGATGGGCGCATACTCGAACGCGTTGCGGAATCGTTCCTCTGCATCGCGTAGGTCGGCCTCCGTGCGGATGCGCTGGGTGATGTCACGCGCGTTGACGACGACACCGCCGACGGACGGGGTCTCCATCATGTTGTTGGCGACCGCTTCGAGTGAGAGCCACGTGCCATCCGCGGCCAACATTCGGAACTCTACCGGCTCACTGACTTCGCCGGTCTCGAGCATTGCTGCAAGTGCGATGAGCACAGCCTCGAGGTCGTCCGGATGGATCAGGTCGAACATCGGCTTCCCCAACATCGCCTCGGTGTCGTATCCCAAGAGACGCGTCCCAGCCGGGTTCGCGTACGTGAGTACCCCGTCATCGCCGATGACGGCCAGGATGTCGCTCGAATCGGCGAGGAGCGCGCGGAATCGCTCTTCGCTCTCGCGCAGCGTCTCGGTCGCAGTGTCGACCATTCCGAGCGCGAGCGATTTGGCGCGTGTGAGTACCCAGACCAACGCGAAGAGCAACAGGCTGACGATGAGGCCGGCCCCGAGGTAGAGCCACGGTTCGTTCTTGTTTAACGACGCGAAGCTCACGAGCGCTACATAGCGGAGAGTGAACCGCTGGCCGAAGGCGGCGTACCTGGTCGTGCTCCTCAGCGTCTTCGCGGATACCGATGGCAATGGTGTGGGCTGAGTCGAGAGCGGATACTTCTTGTCGGTGTCAAAGCGGTCATAGAGGCTGACACCGACACTTGTGCGTGCGGGGCCGGTCGCTTGAGTCAGCAGCGTGTCGGGCGAGAGGATGAGTGCGATGACGGCGCTGAGGTGGGCGCGTCGGGCCGCGACCGTGGGCGGTACGCGTGGCGTCGAGTACATGGGCGCGGCGAGCACGATCATGCCACGCTCACCGGGAGATTGCCGGACACCCATAAACCTGGAGAGCGGCGGCGCCCGGGTGAGCGCGGTCTTCCCAGTGTCACGCGCCCTGTTGACGGCGTCGTTGGCAGGCGCGTAGTCGCTGATCGCGGCACCGGCCGCGGCGCTTGCCGGCAACGTCTGCCCGACAAGAAGGTTGACTTGATCCGGACGCACTGTGGGTCTCACGCCCGGGCTGCCGTCGGCCTTGATCTGGCGGTCGAACTCCTGCAGCTGTCCCGGTTCGACGCGCTCGACGAGCGCGAGTGCCGCCAGCCCCGGAAACTTTGTGGGCAGCGCCACCTTCGTGGCGTACTGCTGAAACTGCGCATGCGACAGCGGCGAGTCCTGGGGCTTGAGCCGCTGGACGCCCGTCAGCACGTCCTCATACTGCCGCAATGAGGTCGTGATCCCGTTCGTGACGCCCTGCGTGGCGGCATCGAAGTTCTTGCGCGACGCATGGTTGACGGTGTCGCGGCGAACGGCGAACGCCGTGAGCGTGGCGCCGAGAAAGACGGTGAGGACGATCCACGGCAGCACGGTCGCGCGCCGGCGGAGGTGCGGCCGTCGCCGGTGCGCGGTCTCCACCTCGCTCCGGTCCCCTCGCCGCATTCGGCGCTCCCTTTCACGATTTCGTCCTGTTCCAGTGCTTCGGATCCTTCGGGGCACCACCTGAGCTTTTTGGTGCACGAGCCGCACATCGAGGGCTGTTTGCCGCAATGGGGCTCTCTCGAGGGACCACCGCCTCGAGAGAGGAAGACTGTGCAGCATGGAGAGCGGCATTCTGCGCGGTCTCGTCGTGTACCGCTGGTTCGCGTGGGTGTGGATGGCAGCGGTGCTCGTGCTCAATCAGGATCGGCTCGAGCGACCGTGGCTCGCGTTCGGGCTCGTCGCGGCCGCGCTCGGGGTGACCGTTTGGACGACCGTGTTGGCGCGGTCGCGGCCGCCGGCGCTCCTCGCGCCGGCGCCGGTTGCGGTCGAGATGACGGTCGCGCTCGGCCTGTCGTTCGGTGGCGGTTGGGCGTACCAGGGCGGCAACGCGTTCTCCAACACGCTCGCGCTGGGTTCGCCGTGGACGATCGCCGCGGTCATGACCGTGGGCGTCGCGTACGGTGCGTGGTGGGGAGCCTGCGCGGGGGGCGCAATCGGTCTGGCGCGCGTCGGCGCCGCGTTCGCAAATGGAGCCCGGGGCTTTGACACGCCCCAGTGGACATCGCTCGCATCGACGACCGTCGTGTTCATGCTTGCCGGCGCGCTCGCCGGCGCCGTGACCTCGCGCCTGCGTCAGGCGGAACGCGAGATCTCCCATGCGCGCGCACGAGAAGAAGTCGCGCGCACGCTGCACGACGGCGTGCTGCAGACGCTCGCAGTGATCGAACGCCGAGCCGATGATCCCGCGCTCGCGCGCATGGCGCACGAGCAGCAGCGCGACCTGCGCGAGTTCCTTTTCGGCACGGGTCCGGATGCAGAACGCGGTGGCGCGGCCGATGTGGGTCCGCCGCTGCGGGCCGCGGCCGCCCGTTTCGAGGACGCGTTCGGTGGTCGCGCCGACGTGTTGCTCGCTGCCGACTTACCGCGTCTCGAACGGGCGCAATCCGACGCGCTCGTGGGTGCCGTGGGGGAGGCGCTCATCAACGCGGGAAGACACGGTGGCGCCGCGAGAGTGACGGTCTACGTCGAGCCGGCCGATCAGGGTGGTATCGATTGCTCGGTCAAGGACGACGGCTCGGGGTTCGATACCTCCACGGTGACCGAAGGCGTGGGCATGACCCGTTCGATCCGGGGACGAATGAGCGACGTGGGCGGCCGGGTCGCGTTCGACAGCACGCCGGATGCGGGCACGGAGGTGCGACTGTGGCTGCCGTGAGGGTCATCGTCGCCGACGATCATCCCGTCTGGCGCAGCGGTGTGCGCGCAGATCTCGGTGCCGGCTTCGACGTGGTCGCCGAAGCCGGCACGGCCACGGAGGCGATCGAAGCCATTCGTGAGCACCACCCCGACGTCGTTGTGTGCGACCTCCACATGCCCGACGGTGGCGGCATCGCCGTTGCGAAAGCCTGCGGCGAGGAGACGCGCATCGTGATGCTCACGGTCTCCGAACAGGAGCGAGACATCCTCGACGCGGTGGCCGCGGGTGCGGTCGGCTATCTGGTCAAGTCGACGTCCGGACCCGAGCTGCGCGCCGCGATCCAGCGTGCCGCGGCCGGGGAGCCGGTCTTCTCGCCCGCGCTGGCCGCGCTCGGTGCTCGGCGAGTTCCGGCGGATGTCGAAGCAGGCAACGGGGGTCAATCCTCTGAGCGACCGTGAGCGCGAGGTCTTGCAGCTCGTTGCCCGCGGCTACGCGTACAAGGACATCGGCGAGCGCCTTTTCATCTCGCCGAAGACGGTCGAGAACCACGTCCGCAACATCCTCGGCAAGCTGCATCTCAACCGGAAGCAGGAGTTGATCCGCTACGCCGTGGAGCACGGCATCGAGTGATCGACGGCCGGTTTGGGGGGTTCCCACGCCCGGCTGGGGGCCGTCACGGATAGCCGTCCGACCTGCATTCCTGCACGCTGGGGACATGCAAACAAACCCAGCACCGACCGTCGCAGACCTGGCTGAGGCCACCCCGGCGACGCGTGACCGTTACGTCGACTTCCTTCGGGCGTTCAGCATCATCGTCGTGGTCCTCGGCCATTGGCTGATGGCGGTCGTCGCCCTGCGCCACGGCCGTATTGAGGGCACGAACCTGCTCGGCATCGTGCCCGGACTCTGGATCGCCACGTGGGTGCTCCAGATCATGCCGGTGTTCTTCTTCGTGGGCGGCTTCTCCAACTCGGTCACGCACGACGCGCTCGAACGGCGCGGTGGCAGCTGCGTCGAGTTCATCCAGTCGCGTACCGCCCGGCTGCTCAAGCCGATCTGCGTGTTCCTGGGAGCATGGGCCGGATTCGCAATCGTGCTCGGGCTTGCGGGTGTGCCCGCAACGTCACTTCGGTCGGCGACACACTTCGTGACCCAGCCGTTGTGGTTCATCGCCGTGTACATCGGCATCGTGGCCCTCGCGCCCGTGATGCTGCGCCTCCACCGCCGGTTCGGCGTGGCCGTGCTCCCCGCGCTCGCGGCGGGCGCAGCGCTCGTCGACCTCGTTCGCTTCGGCCAGGGCATGTACGCGGTGGGTGCGCTGAACCTGCTCTTCGTGTGGCTGTTCGCCCACCAACTCGGCTTCTTCTACGCCGACGGACGGCTCACTGCTCTGACCCGCCACACGCTCGTCGGCCTCGCGGCGGCCGGCTTGTTCGGCCTGGTGCTCCTGACGCAGATCGGCTCGTATCCCGGGAGCATGGTCGGGATGCCGGGTGCGTCGGTCTCCAACATGTTCCCGCCGACGATCTGCATCATCGCCTTGACCGTGTGGCAGGTCGCCGCCGCGATGCTCCTGCGTCCGGTGCTGTCACGTTGGCTGCAACGTCCGCACGTCTGGCAAGGCGTGATTGCGCTCAACGGCGTGATCATGACCGTGTTCTGCTGGCACCTCACGGCGCTGGTGGGCGCACTGCTGCTGCTCAGCCCGCTTCACTTCCCGCAGCCCGCCGCCGGCTCGGCCGCGTGGTGGCTGCTGCGGCCCCTCTGGTTCGGCGTGCTCCTGCTGTTGCTCGCCGTGTTGGTCGCCGCGTGGTCCCGCTTCGAACGGCCCCGCGCTCGTGGAGGCGAGTCGGTACGCGGATCGTCGGCGCTCGCCGCGCTCGGTGTCGCGTGCGTGGTCGTCGCGATCGGCGGCTTCGCCATGACGGGACTCGCGCCGTTGACGGCCGGTTCGAAGCTCATCGTCTTCAAGGTCACGCCGCTGGCCAACGGCTTGATGCTCGTGTTCGGTCAGGTCTGCCTCTGGGGTGCGAGCCGCACTCAGTCGTCGGGACGGAACGCGTCGAGTACCTGCTGCGCGGCGGCGGCTGGTGTGACCTCGCCGGCTGCCACCCTCGCTTCGAGGCCCGGCACCAAGGCCGCGACGTCGGCGTCGCCACGAAGCGACTCGACCAGCGTCTCGGAGACTTCGGACCACATCCACTGCCGGGCTTGATCGGCTCGGCGGCGTTCCAGCTCTCCCGACGCAGCCTGCGCCTCGCGATACTCCTCGATGGTCTGCCAGATCTCGTTGATGCCGCGGCGTTCGAGCGCGGAAGCCTGCAAGACGCGGGCCGTCCAGCTCGACGACTTCGGACGCACGAGGTGCAGCGCGCTCGCGTAATGTGCCGCGGTCGCGCCGGCCGGCGTCGCCAGCTCGCCGTCGGCCTTGTTGACCACGACGAGATCGGCAAGCTCCATGATCCCGCGCTTGATGCCTTGCAGCTCGTCGCCGGCGCCCGGCGCGAGCAGCAGCAGGAAGAGGTCGACCATCGCGTCGACGGCCACCTCGGATTGCCCCACGCCCACAGTCTCCACGAGCACGACGTCGAAGCCCGCGGCCTCACAGAGGAGCATCGCCTCGCGCGTGCGACGCGCGACTCCACCGAGGGTGCCGCTCGTCGGTGAGGGGCGCACGAACGCGTTGGGCGCGTTGGTGAGCTCGACCATGCGCGTCTTGTCGCCGAGAATCGATCCGCCGCCGCGCTTGCTCGACGGGTCGATCGCGAGCACGGCGACCCGGTGGCCCTGCTCGATCAGATGCAGGCCGAGTGCCTCGATGAACGTCGACTTGCCCGCGCCCGGTGAGCCCGAGATCCCGATACGAATCGCGCGTCCCGTCTCCGGAAGGAGCGCGGTGAGCAGCGCCGTGCCTTCGGCGCGGTGGTCGGCGCGCGTCGACTCGACGAGTGTGATCGCCTGCGCCAGCGCGCGCCGGTCACCGCTGCGCAGTGCCGTCGCGAGCTCGCTCAGTGCTTCCCCCGGGCACGAAGCAGCTCGAGGATCTCCGCCGCCGCCTGCGGGATGTTGGTGCCGGGCCCGTAGATCGCGCTCACACCCGCGTCGAGGAGGAAGTCGTAGTCCTGCGGCGGGATCACGCCGCCGCACACCACGAGGATGTTGTCGGCGCCCTGCTTGCGCAGCGCGGCCAGCAACTCCGGCACGAGCACTTTGTGACCGGCCGCCTGGCTCGACACGCCGACGACGTGTACGTCGTTTTCCACGGCGTCACGCGCGGCTTCGTCCGGCGTCTGGAACAACGGGCCGACATCGACGTCGAAACCGATGTCGGCGAACGCCGTCGCGATCACCTTCGCGCCGCGGTCGTGTCCGTCCTGGCCCATCTTCACCACGAGCATGCGGGGGCGGCGCCCCTCGGACTTCGCGAACGCGTCGACGTCGGCGTGGATCTTTGCAAAACCCTCGTCGCCTTCGTAAGCGGATCCGTACACGCCGGAGATGCTACGGATCGTGGCCCGGTGGCGTGAGAACACCCTCTCCATCGCATCCGAGATCTCGCCGACCGTCGCTCGTGCCCGTGCGGCGTCGACACAGAGCTCGAGGAGGTTGGCATCGCCGGCGGCGCCCTCGGTGAGCCGGGTCAGCGCAGCTTGACAGCGCTCGTTGTCGCGCGTGGCCCGTACCTGCCGGAGGCGCTCGATTTGTTGCTCTCGCACTGCGGGGTTGTCGACCTCGCGGAACTCGAGCACCGACTCTTCGTCGAGGCGGTACTTGTTGACCCCGACGATCGCCTCGTCGCCGCGATCGACGCGGGCCTGGCGTCGCGCCGCGCTCTCCTCGATCCGCAGCTTCGGCATGCCCGACTCCACCGCCTTGGTCATGCCGCCGAGGTCTTCGACCTCCTCGATCAGCTTCCACGCTTCGTTGGCCAGGCTCGCGGTGAGCGCTTCGATGTAATAGCTGCCGCCGAGTGGGTCGACCACGTGGGGGATGCCGGTCTCCTCGGCGAGGATGAGCTGGGTGTTGCGCGCGATCCGGGCCGAGAACTCGGTGGGGAGCGCGATCGCCTCGTCGAACGAGTTGGTGTGCAGGCTCTGCGTGCCGCCGAGCACCGCCGCCATGGCCTCGAAGGCCGTGCGCACGATGTTGTTGTACGGGTCTTGCTCGGTGAGTGAGACGCCCGACGTCTGGCAGTGCGTCCGCAGCATCGACGAGCCCGGCTTCTTCGGCTCGAACGGAGCGATCACCCGCGACCACAGCAGGCGGGCCGCGCGCAGCTTCGCGATCTCCATGAAGAAATTCATCCCGATGCCGAAAAAGAAAGTCACACGACCGGCGAACGCGTCGATGTCGAGCCCCCGATCGGTGACGGCGCGCACGTACTCGAGCCCGTCGGCGATCGTGAACGCGAGCTCTTGCACGGCCGTCGCGCCGGCCTCCTGCATGTGGTAGCCGGAGACCGAGATCGAGTTGAACTTCGGCATGTGCTGCGTCGTGTACTCGATGATGTCGGCGACGATCCGCATGCTCGGCGCGGGCGGATAGATGTAAGTGTTGCGGACCATGAACTCCTTGAGGACGTCGTTCTGGATCGTGCCCGCCATCTGATCCTGCGCGACACCTTGCTCCTCGGCGGCGACGATGTAGCCGGCCAGCACGGGCAGCACGGCACCGTTCATCGTCATGGAGACGGTCATCTTGTCGAGCGGGATGCCGTCGAACAGCAGCTTCATGTCCTCGACGGAATCGATCGCGACGCCGGCCTTGCCGACATCGCCCACCACCCGGGGGTGGTCGCTGTCGTAGCCGCGGTGGGTTGCGAGGTCGAACGCGACCGACAGGCCCATCTGACCGGCGGCCAGGTTCTTGCGGTAGAACGCGTTGGACTCCTCGGCCGTGGAGAAGCCGGCGTACTGGCGGATCGTCCACGGGCGGTTCGCGTACATGGTCGCCCGCACGCCACGGAGAAAGGGGTCGAAGCCGGGGAGCGTGCCGGCGGCCTCGATGCCCTCGAGGTCGGCGGCGGTGTAGAGCGCCTTGACGACGATGCCTTCCGGCGCCACCCAGTCGAGCGTGTCGGGGTCGCCCTTCAGCTCGCGCTCGGCGAGGGCGCGCCATTCATCGACGCTGTGATGCTCGAATTCGCCCATGCGCCGTCAAGCGTACGACGACGTGCCCAGGGGCCAGGAATGCGGTCGCCGGTCAAGCACTCTCAGCCGGGCCCGAGTGATCTCCGGTGATCCAGGCGAGCAGAGCCCACACGAGCGCGAGCACCATGCAGACACTTCCGAACGTCATCCTGTCCTGTCTTCTCTCTCAGTGACTCAGCCGGCCTCGGACAGCGGACGATCGGAGGTGCCGCGGGCCCGCTCCAGTGCGATGCGGGCCGCGGCGACGCCTTCGAGGCCGACCTGCCGCGTGCCGGCGTCGAGCTTCCACGCCGGGCGACGGCGCGCCGGCCCGCGACTGACCCTGCCGCTGCCGCTCTTCCTCCGGGGTACGTCGACCAGTCGCAGTTGTGTGCTCACGTCCCCAGTATCGGTTGGGGGTGTGACAGTTATCCCGCCGAAGTGCCGAGGAGTGGCGGGAGTGCTGACTCGGGGTGCTTGCGTACACTCGCTCGGTGACCTCCGACGCCCGTATTGCCTATCTCGACTACGCCGCGACCACGCCGATGCGGCCCGAAGCCGTCGCGGCGATGCTGCCCTTCCTCACCGACACGTTCGGCAATCCCTCGGGCGGTCACTCGGCGGCACGGGCGGCGAAGACGGCCCTCGAAACGGCTCGCGAGCAGGTCGCCGACGTATTCGGCGCGGCACCGGCCGACATCGTGTTCACGGCCGGCGGCACGGAGGCCGACAACCTCGCGGTCAAGGGTGCTGCGCACTCGGCGCGCAGTGCCGGCGCCGGCGATGGCGTCGTGACCACCAGGATCGAGCACAAGGGCGTGCTCGCATCGGTCGATCGGCTCGAACGGGAGGGTTTCCGCGTCACCCGCGCCGCCGTCGACAGTGGCGGCATCGTCGACCTCGACGCGCTCGCGACCGCGCTCGACGAGCGCACCGTCGTCGTCTCGGTGATGCTCGTCAACAACGAGGTCGGCACGATCCAGCCGCTGGCCGACGTCGTCCGGCTCGTTCGCGAGCGCGCGCCGCACGCGGTGGTGCACACCGACGCCGTGCAGGCGGTTCCCTGGCTCGACCTCGCCGCAGCGCGCGACGCCGACCTGGTCGCGATCTCGGCGCACAAGTTCGGTGGCCCGAAGGGCGTGGGCGCGCTCGTCGTGCGACCCGGCGTGTCGGTGACGCCGCTGGTCGAAGGCGGTGGTCAAGAGCGCGAGCTGCGTTCCGGTACCAGCAATGTCGCGGGCGTGGTCGCGATGGCCGCGGCACTCCAGGCAACCGTCGCGCAACGCGATGCACAGGTCGAGCGGATCCGGGTCTTGCGCGACCGGCTCGCGAGCGGGCTCGCGGAGCGCGTCCCCGGCGCGTTCTTCAACGGTGATCCGGCGCGCAAGGTGGCGGGCAACGGTCACGTCGGGTTTCCCGGTGTCGAAGCCGAGGCGCTGCTGCTCATGCTCGACACTGCCGGCGTGTGCGCGGCCGCGGGCTCGTCGTGCTCGTCGGGCGCGACAGACCCGTCGCACGTGCTCGCGGCGATGGGAATCGAGCGCGCCGATGCGCTCGCGTCGATCCGGCTGAGTCTCGGTGTCGCGTCGACCGATGCCGACATCGACCTCGCCCTCGACGTGATCCCTAAGTGTGTCGAGAAGCTCCGCGCCGCCGGAACGGTGCCGTCATGAAGGTGCTCGTCGCGATGAGCGGGGGCGTCGACTCGTCGGTCGCCGCCGCGCTGCTCGTCGACGCCGGTCACGATGTCACCGGGGTGACGCTCAAGCTGTGGGGCGGCGAGTCCGACTCCGGCTGTTGCAGCGTCGCCGATGTCGAGGACGCCCGGCGCGTCGCGGCCCAGCTCGGGATCCCGCACTACGTGTTCAACTTCTCTGACGACTTCGACGCCCAGGTCGTCGAGCCGTACGTCGCTTCGTACGCTGCCGGGCGCACGCCCAACCCCTGCGTCGAATGCAATCGCACGATGAAGTTCGGACGGCTGCTCGAACGGGCCACGGCGATGGGCTTCGACACCATCGCCACCGGTCACCACGCACGCGTCGTGGAGCACGACGGCAGCTTCCAGCTTCGGCGGGGTACGGACCGAGCGAAGGACCAGTCGTACGTGCTCTACATGCTCGATCAGCGCGCGCTTGCCCGCACGATCCTTCCCGTCGGCGAGATGACGAAAGCCGGCGTGCGCGCACACGCCACGCGGCTCGGCCTGCGGACGGCGGCGAAGGCAGAGAGCATGGACGTGTGCTTCATCACCCGCGGCGGCCGTGAAGCGTTCTTCGCAGCGCGCACGGAGCCTGCGCCCGGGGTGCTCGTCGACACGGCCGGCACACCCGTCGGCGCCCATGACGGCGTCGCGCGTTTCACCGTCGGTCAGCGGCGCGGACTCGGCGTCGCGCAAGGCGAGCGGCGCTACGTCGTCGACGTCGACGCGCCGAGCGCCACGGTGACCATCGGCGGTCACGACGAGCTGCTACGCGGCGAGCTGACGTTCGACGCGCCGTCGTTCGTCGGGCGCCGACCCGATCCGACCGAACGACTGCGGGTGCAGGTGCGCGCGCACGGCGCGCCGTTCGACGGTTGGTTCCGTGGCGACCGCGTCGTGTTCGAGTCCGCCCAACCGCGGGTCGCGCCCGGACAAGTCGTCGCGCTCTACGACGGCGACACGCTGCTCGGAGGCGGCATCGCCGCGTAGGCGACAAACGTGTGCTCAGCGCACGCGGATGCGGCGTTCCCCCGCGGTCGCGAGCAGCTCGCGCCGTCGTTGCACCGCGAAGACGATGTCGCTCGCTCGCAACAGCTCGCTGGCCCGGCGCGACCGCCGCCGCATGATGTCGCCCTCGCGGTCGAGCGAGAGCGCGACCGATCCGAACGTCGCTCCGAGCCGCAGATCGAGCCCGGCCGCGTCGACCTGAGGCGGGAGGGCGGCCGGGCTCAGCGCTCGGACGCGTTCGCGTGTCAACAGGACGGGATCGGCCAGCGTCATCGGATCGACGATCACGAGTCCGGCCGGCACGAGCACGATCAAGCGTTGCGACAATGTGTGCAGCGCGCGCGACAGCGTGGCCGCGATCGGCAGGCCGACCACGAGCGCAGCGATGCCGAGGCCGATCCGCCCGTCGGCAAGGAGCAGGGGACCGGCCGCGATGCCTGCTGCCACGGCCACGCGGGCAAGCGGCACCGGGCCGAGGTACAGCCCCGGCGGATTCGTGAGCGGAAAGCGCCGCTCATCGCCGTACGCGAGGCCGTTGACCGCCCATAGAGCGACCTGGGTGCTCTCGACGAGCGCGGAACGCGACGACGACGCCGGCGACGGCGGCTCCGGTCGCGCTCGACGACGCGGTGGACCGAACCGCCAGGATCACCCCAAGTGCGACGAACGTCGGCGAGATGACACGCAGCGCGGTGAGCCCGATGGGGCGCGGTGCGGCCGTCGCAACGAGCGCAACACCCCACGCGAGCCACAACAACGTGGCCGCAACGCGCTGCGGCGCGGTTGACCAGTGCTGCAGAGCGTCGCCTGCTGCGGGCCCCGCGACGAAGGGCAGCGACGCCCAAACAACTCGCAGCACCCACACTTTCACGGTCACACGCGCGCGCTGCTCCGGATCGAGGACTTCGAGGGCGCGTCCGTATACTACGGCTCTCATGTCGCAGACTCTCGCCGCGCCGGCACTCGTTCCCGCGCTGGCGACCGGCATCGGAAGTCTGCCGCACACCGACGCTCGGGCCGCGGCCGACGTCGTGCTCCGCGTGCACCGGCGCCTTCCGGCAGTGCCGCAGCTGCCGGTGCGATCACCGTTCGAAGGAGTCGTCGCGCAATGGGCACGCGCCTTGCCCGAGGTCGTGATTGCCGCCGACGGCTCGCTCCGAGTCGGCGCGCTCTGCACGCGAGGCGCCCGACACGCGCTTCGATCCGATCGCGCACGGCGGTCTCCTCGCGTTCCTCGACGTCGCGAGCGCGCTCGAGGTACCGCCGCCAGCGCGTCAAGGTGCAGATCCTCGGGCCGCTCTCGCTCGGCCTCGCGCTGGTCGACGCCGGCCTGCCTGCCGGTTACGCGTTCCGGCGCGCGGCCGAAGCCGCGCGCGCCTGGGCGGTCGCGATCGAAGAGCTCGTGGCCGACCGCCTGCCCGACTCGCAACTCGTGTTGTTCTTCGACGAGCCCGGGCTGGTGGCCTGGCGCCGGGGCGACGCCCCCATAGAGCGCGAGGCGGCGATCGACGTGTTGTCCGGTGCGCTCGCGGCGCCGAGCTGCCTCACGGGCGTCCACATCTGCGGCGCAGGCGACCGGCGGCTTGCGCTCGAGGCCGGCCCCACGATCCTCGGCGTCGAGCTCGGGCGCGACCTGATCGACGACGGTGACGCCATCGCCCGCCACCTCGATGCCGACGGCTGGGTCGCGTGGGGAGCGGTCCCCACCGACCGTCCGCTCGGCCAATCGATCGAGCCCCTCTGGCGGTCGCTTGTCGAGGTGTGGTGCGATCTGACGCGGCGCGGGTGCGACCCCATCCAGCTCCGCACGCAGGGGCTGCTCACACCGGCGTGCGGCCTCGCGGGTCACGGCACGAGCCAGGCCGAGCTCGCCATGTGTCTCGCGCGTGCGCTCGCCGACCGGGTGCACGATCAAGCGGTCGCCGCCCGCCTCACGCTCGGCGCCTGAGCCATCCCGCACGGCACGCGTCACGCTTCTCGCCTCCACGCATGAGTGACGCACCAGGTCGGTAACCTGCCGACGATGGCTGGTGCATCCGACGCCGCGGCCCACGTCACCGAGCTGCGGGAGCTGATCGAGTACCACAACGACCGCTATTTCGCGCGCGACGCCCCCGAGATCTCCGATGCCGAGTACGACGCGCTCGTGCGCGAGCTCGTCGATTTGGAGACGCAGCATCCTGAGCTCGTCACGCCCGACTCGCCGACGCAGCGTCCCGGAGGTGCACCGTCGGCGACGTTCGCGCACGTCGAGCACCTCGTGCCCATGTTCTCGCTCGACAACACGTTCAACCTCGGGGAGCTGCTGGCCTGGGGCAAGCGGATCGAGCGACTCGTGCCGGGCGTGGTCCGCTTCGTGGCGGAGCCGAAGATGGACGGGCTGGCGATGTCGCTGCTCTACGAGAACGGCCGTCTCACCGCGGTGCGACGCGTGGTGACGGCGTGACCGGTGAGGACGTTACGGCCAACGTGGCGACGATCGGATCGGTGCCCAAGCGACTCTCCGGACGGCAACCTCCGGCGGTCCTCGAGGTTCGCGGCGAGGTGTTCATGCCCCTCGAGAGCTTCGAGGCGCTCAACCGGCGGCAAAGTGAGGCCGACGGCCGGCTCTTTGCGAATCCGCGCAACGCCGCGGCCGGGTCGCTGCGCCAGAAGGACCCGGGGATCACGGCGTCGCGTGATCTCGAGATCTTCTGTTACCAGCTCGGCGCAAAGGAGGGCGGTCCGGTGTTGTTCACGCACGTCGAGACCCTCGACTGGTTGCGCGAGGTCGGCTTCCCCGTCAATCCACTGATCGAGGCGTTCGACTCGCTCGACGCGGTGTATGCGTTCTGCGAACGCATGCTCGAGCAGCGCCACTCCCTGCCGTACGAGATCGACGGTGTCGTCGTGAAGGTCGACGATCTCGGCCGGCGCGACGAGCTCGGTTTCACGAGCAAGGCCCCCCGCTGGGCAATCGCGTACAAGTTCCCGCCCGAGGAGAAGAACACGATCCTGCGCAACATCATGGTGAGCATCGGCCGCACCGGCCGGGCCACACCGTTCGCAGAGCTCGAGCCGGTGTTCGTGGGCGGCTCCACAGTCGGCCTCGCCACGCTGCACAACCAGGACGAGGTGGCACGCAAGGACGTGCGCATCGGCGACACAGTGATCGTGCGCAAGGCCGGCGATGTCATCCCCGAGGTCGTCGGCCCGGTCAAGACGGTGCGGAAGCGCAGCGCGCGCAAGTGGAGATTCCCCACTGAATGCCCCGTCTGTGGCGGCCCGTTGGTACGCCTCGAAGGGGAGGCCGATCACCGGTGCGTCAACTTCGACTGTCCCGCGCAACGGGTGCAGCGCATCGTGTTCTTCGCGGGACGCGGCGCGATGGACATCGAGGGCCTCGGCGAGGAGCGCGTCCGGCAGTTCGTCGACGCGAACCTGCTGTCCGACGCGGGCGACCTCTACGCGCTCACCGTCGAGCAGCTGGTGCCGCTGGAGCGCATCGGCCAAAAGTCGGCCGAGGCGTTCATCGACAACATCGAGGAGTCGAAGCAGCGTCCGCTCGCGAAGCTCCTCGTCGGGCTCGGCATCCGCCATGTCGGACCGGCAGCTGCGATCGCACTGGCGCGCGAGCTTCGCCATCTCGATCGCATCATGTCGGCATCGCTCGAGGAGCTGACCGCGGTCGAAGGCGTCGGCCCGATCATCGCCGAGAGCATCCGGCGGTTCTTCGAGACCGAGCGCAACCAACACGTGCTCGCCAAGCTGCGCGCCGCGGGCGTCAACCTCGAAGGTCCGGCTGCCGCGACGCCGGATTCCGGCGGCGTCTCGCTCGCTGGCCTCACGTTCGTGCTGACGGGCGGTCTCGAGGGCCTGACGCGCGAGGAAGCCGAAGCCGAGATCGAGGCGCGCGGGCGGAAAGATCACCAGCAGCGTCTCGAAGAAGACGAGCTACGTGGTGGTCGGCGCGAACCCCGGGTCCAAGCTCGCGAAGGCGGAGCAGCTCCACCGTCCGCAGCTCGACGAAGCCGGGCTCGTCGAGCTGCTGGAGCACGGGCCGCCGCCTGACGACGAGGACGGGTAGCAGTGCGGGCCCAGGTGCTCGAGCACGCGGCGCCGATTGCCGACGCTCCACTCCGTCTTGTGGAACGACCCGAACCCGCACCGGCGCCGGGCGAGGTGATGCTTCGCGTCTCGGCCTGCGCGTGCTGTCGCACCGATTTGCACGTGGTCGAAGGCGAGCTCGAACTCGCGCACCTCCCGGTCGTACCCGGCCACCAGGCCGTCGGACGCGTCGAACGCCTGGGCGCCGGCTGTGAGCGACTCGCCGTCGGCGATCGCGTCGGCGTCGCCTGGTTGCATCACACGTGCGGTGTCTGCGAGTTCTGCCGCCGCGGCGAGGAGAACCTCTGCGAACGTGCCGAGTTCACGGGCTGGACCGTCGACGGCGGGTACGCCGACGCGATCACCGTGCCCGAAGCATTCGCGGGTCGCGCTCCCCGATGCGCTCAACGACCTCGAAGCGGCGCCGCTGTTGTGCGCGGGCGTGATCGGTTACCGCGCGTTGCGTCGGGCCGAGGTGCAACCAGGTGAACGCGTCGCGCTGATGGGCTTCGGCGCCTCCGCGCACCTCGCGCTGCAAGTGCTCCGGTACTGGGGTTGCGAGGTTGTCGTGATGACGCGGGGCGAAGCGCACCGCACGCTCGCGCGCGAGCTCGGCGCGAGCTGGGTCGGTGAAGCGGCGGAGCGACCACCCGGGTCGTGCGATCGCGCGGTCGTGTTCGCACCCGCGGGCGAGCTCGTGCCTGTCGCGCTGCAAGTCGTGCGCCCCGGGGGCACGGTGGCTCTCGCGGGCATCCACATGTCGCCGATCCCGAAGCTCGACTACGCGCTGTTATGGCGAGAGCGGTCGCTGCGCTCGGTCGCCAACATGACCCGACGCGACGCCGAAGAGTTCATGATCCTCGCGGCGGAAGCCGGGGTGCGCACGTCGTTCGTGGTGTTTCCGCTCGAGGCCGCCAACGACGCGTTGCTCGCTGTCAAGTCCGATGACGTTCGCGGCGCGGCAGTGCTCGACATCGGCGCCACCTAGGTCTCACGCCGCGGCGCGAAACGACCACGAGTAGCCGGCCGGGTGCTTGGGCCGGGGTTTGGTGGCGCCCCAATAGAGCACCGTGACCTGATGTGTGCCCACGCTGAAGCGCCGGAGGTCCTTGCCGGGACCGGGCCGAAACGACACCACGGCCAGGGAGTCGCGCGTGAGCTGGTCCTCCGGCACTTCCTGGCGGTCGATGATCAGGACGCCGGTGAGGTCGTTGCGCAGGTCTGCGCTCAACGTGTCGATCGGTCCCGTCACACTGTTGGGCGGAGGGTTGACGCTCTCGACCTCACTCGGGAGCACACGGCTCTGGTCCGACGTGTCACTGACCGCGTTGATGATGATCGCGAGGTTGGCGACGACCACGAGCACGCCGATCACGATCGCGATCCGCCACGGATGACGAAAGATCGGCCGCCGCGCGCCCGGTGAACCCGGTGAGGCGGAATGCGAGCTGGCCGGCACGACGCCGACGCTAACGCCCAATCGAACCGGCCCGCGATCGCTTCGGTTCTTCTTGAGCAAACGCGGGCCAGTTCGGAGGAGAACGCTTCCCGGTTTTCACAACCGGACAATCGAGTGCCGCGATCTCGTGCAAAGCGGCCGGTACGGTTGCAGCATGGCGCTCAGCGGCGTCGCCGACCTGACCGGCCGCGTTCTCGCGGCGCGTTACCGCCTGCTCGCCCCGATCGGTGCGGGCGCGGGCGGTCGCGTCTACGTGGCCGATGACACCCGGCTCCGGCGCCGGGTCGCCGTGAAGGTGCTGCATGCGGCGCTCGCCGACGACGCCGGCTTCCTGCGGCGCTTCCGGGCCGAGGCGCAGCTCGCCGCCTCGCTGCACCACCCCAACGTCATGGCCGTCTACGACTGGGGTGAGGACGGCGTGCCCTTCATGGTCCTCGAGCTGCTCGAGGGTGGCAGCCTGCGCGGCGTCCTCGACCGCGACGTGCGCCTCACGCCCTCGCAGGCCGCGCACATCGGCCGTCAAGTGGCGGCCGCGCTGGAGTACTCGCACACCCGCGGTCTCGTGCATCGAGACATCAAGCCGTCCAACTTGCTGTTCGACGAGCACGGCATCGTGCGGGTCGCCGACTTCGGTCTCGCCCGCGCCCTCGCGGAGGCCAGCTGGACGGAGCCCGCGGGTGCGGTCATGGGTACGACGCGTTATGCCGCACCCGAGCAGGCGACGGGCTCCCCGCTCGACGGCCGCGCCGACCTCTACGCGCTCGCGCTGGTGCTGGTCGAGTCCGTCACCGGACGCGTGCCAAACGTCGCCGACACGCCGCTGGGCACGCTCGCGGCACGCGCGCACCAGCCCGTGTTCGGCCCGCCCGAGATGGGTGCGCTCACGCCGGTCATCGAACGCGCCGGTCGTCCCGACCCGGCAGAGCGGTATCCCGACGCGGCGACGATGGGTGAGGCACTTGCCGACACGGCAAAGCGTCTGCCGCCGCCCGGACCGCTCACGCTCGCGGGCATCGGTCCCAACGTCGACGACCCGTTCCCCACCCAGATCGGCCGCAGCGCGGTGTACGACCAGGACGCCGAGCTCACGGTCATCGAGTCGGAGCCGGAGGTCATCCGCGGTCGGGTGAAACGCCGTCACGATCCCGCGACCAAGCGCTGGGTCCCGGCGGTTGTCGCGGCCGCCCTCATCCTTGCCCTCCTCGGAGCGGGCGTCGCGCTCACAGGCACGGCCGGTGGCGGCACCGTCACGGTGCCGAGCCTCGTGGGGCGCACGCGCAGCAGACGCGGCCGATCGCGCTGCCCACGCCGGCCTGCGCATGGCGGTCACGGAGCGCAACGCCGACGACCCGGCCGGCACCGTGATCTCGCAATCGCCGGCGGCCGGTGGCTGGACGTCGAGTGGCGGCCTCAGAGTCGTCGTCTCGCGGGGACCACCGCCCATCCCCGTGCCCACGGTCACCGGACTGGCCCAGCCCGACGCGACCCAGGCGTTGCAGTCGCAGGGCTTCGTCGTCGTGCCCGTCCTTCAGTTCGACGAGCAGAAACCCAAGGGCACCGTGCTCGCCACCGATCCCCCCGGCAACGCCCGAGTGCAGCCGCGACTCGCCGGTCAAGCTCATCGTGAGCGGCGGGCCCGCGCCGGTTACGGTGAAAGACGTGAAGGCCATGACCTACGACGTCGCCGCGCAGGCGATCAGCGACGCGCATCTCGTGCCCGTGCGCAGCGACGATTTCAACGACACCGTGCCGGTCGGCCTCGTGATCGGGACCGATCCTCCGGCCGGCAAGACGGCGCCGCGCGATTCCAGGGTCGTGGTGCACGTCACGAAGGGGCCGCAGCTGATCATCGTGCCCAAGCTCTTGACCAGACGATCGAGGCTGCCTACGCGAAGCTGACCACGCTCGGTCTCACGCCGGCGGTCCAGAACGTACGGGCCGGGCAAGCTCGTGCGTGCGCAGGACACTCCGATCGGCGCCCAGGTCAAGAAGGGCACCACCGTCACGGTGTTTCTCTGACGCTCGGCGCCGCGCACCGTGTGCGTGCGCTCCCTCTTGAACGATCGATCGCGTCCGCGCCTACCATGCGGACGGACCGGCCCGCCGTCTACCGGGCCTTCGACCAGTGGGAGAGTCGGATGGGTGCACTCGACGGCCGGGTCGCCATCATCACCGGCGCAGGACGCGGCCTCGGCCGCGAGCACGCGCTGCTCTTCGCGTCGGAGGGCGCCAAGGTCGTGGTCAACGACCTCGGCGGCGACATCGACGGGACCGGCGACGACCGTGCGCCCGCGCAGCAGGTGGTCGACGAGATCAAGGCGATGGGCGGCGAGGCCGTCGCCAACGTCGACAACGTCGCCGACTGGGAAGGCGCGCAGCGCCTCATCCAGACCGCCGTCGACACGTTCGGCACGCTGCACGTGCTCGTCAACAACGCCGGCATCCTGCGGGACCGGGTGATCGTGAACATGACCGAGCAGGAGTGGGACTCCGTCATCCACGTCCACCTCAAGGGCCACTTCTGCCCGACCCGCTTCGCCGCCGCCTACTGGCGGGAGCAGAGCAAGGCCGGCAACGCGGTGAAGGCGTCGATCATCCACACGTCGTCGACGTCGGGCCTGCTCGGCAACCCGGGCCAGGCCAACTACGGCGCCGCGAAGAGCGGCATCGCCACCTTCTCGCAGATCTGCGCGATGGAGCTCGAGCCGCTACGGCGTGCGGTCCAACGCGATCGCCCCGGCGGCGCGCACCCGGCTGACCGAGCAGACGCCCGGCCTGAGCGAGGTCGTGAAGGTGCCCGAGAACGAGCCGACACGTTCGACGCGTGGGACCCGGCCAACGTCTCGCCGTTCGTGGCCTACCTCGCGACCGAGGACTGCACGTTCAGCGGGTCGAGGCGTTCCTCGTGCAGGGTGGCGTGGTGCAGCGGTTCGCGCCCGTGGACCTTGTCCGAGAAGATCGACAAGGGCGACCGCTGGACGGTCGCCGAGCTCGCCGACGAGGCGGGCAAGCTCGACAGCGGCCCGACGAATCCTGTCGGCGCGACGGATCTCGCCGGTCAGTAGTCCGCATCCCAGCGCCGCGGTGTTCCCGCGGCTGCACGGAAGCCGGCAGGTGCCCACGGAAAGTGGTCAGATCCCTGCCAAACCGCCCATAGAATCCGCCGAAATGGTGCTGTCACCCTCCTGACGTACTACTCCGCGTAGCCCGCAAGCCGGGCATGGGCTCCGCCTTTGGGAGCCTTGTCCCGTTCTGTCTCACGCAGTGTGGTCTGCATGCGCGCGCAGTCGGTCACCTCATGCGGTCAGCTCTTTGTCCATGTTAGATCGATATGCCAGGCCGAGCCAGGCTCACGGGATAGCTCATCCGGGGGGTGTCGGCGTAGCCCCTCCCCGTTTGTCAGTCTGCGGTGCGTTCTGTACGGTGTTACTTAGCGTGGTCGTCCACTGAAGTGCAGGATGAATTACCACGAACAGTGAACATACCGGTGGGCGGCCGCAAGGCCAAAAGGGGCGGGTTCCAGTGCAGACAACGACGGAACGGGCGCACAACGAGGCCCTCGGCAACACGTCCAGACCTGCGCCTCCAGCGCTTCCCACTCGCTCGACAACCCCCGCGCACTCCCAGTCCGCGACGGCAGGAGCCTGACATGCGACGTTTCCCCCACGGTGCCACCCGTCGTCCTCCCGAGCTCCGCCCCGGTGCCGGCTTCGGCCGCCCGCCCGGTCGCCCCGGTCCGGTCGGCATCGTGCTCCCCGCGCTGGAGCTGGAGCCCGAATGGTTCATCGATGCCGCGGCCTACGGCCGATCATTGATCGAGCTGGAGACGGTGGACGCGACGCCGGCGGCCGAGCCGGCCGCGCCCTACGTCGACGACGGGTCACGCCTCGACGAGCACTTGTCCTGAACCCACCGCGTCATCCGGGCACGCCGACGCGCACAAGGTCCGCGTACAACGCCAGGCACAATGCGACCACCGCGCCGGCCACCAGTACCGCGGTGATCGATGTCACGCGCACGAGGTAACCACCGGCAAGCACGCCGAGCGGAACGAAGCCGCCGAAGGACATGACCCACAGCGCCATGATGCGGCCGCGGACTGCGTCGTCGACATGTTCCTGCAGCACGGTCGACAGTGACGTGATGACGACGAAGTAGGCGAACCCGAGGACGAACGCAACGGGATACGCCGGCGCCGATTCCCGGAGCGCCGCGAAACCGGCCAGGAGCACGGCGAAGGCGACGAGCCCCGGACGAACGAGACGTGCCTTGGAGCGCGCCGCGAACAGCGTGCCGACGCTGATCGCGCCGACGGCCGCGCCCAACCCGAAGGCTGCGTACAGCAAGCCGTACGCAACGCTCCGGGGGCGGATGTCGAGATTGGCCTGTGCCAGCACCGGCATCAGACCGACGAAGACGAGCGAGAAGAACGAGAACATCGCCATCGTGAGCAGGACCCGCCGGATCAAGCGGTCGCGCCATGCGATTCGAAAGCCGGAGAGCAGCCGCGCACCGAGGCGCTCGCCGTGCGGTGGCTCGGCGGCGCCGGCGCGACGTACGGCGAGGAGGCTGCCGACGGCGAAGAGGTAGGTGCCGGCGTTGAGCACGAAGACCGGGCTTGCGCCGAGCAAGCTGTAGAGCGGCGCGCCGATGGCGGGCCCGATCACGCGTGAGAGGTTCATCTGTGCCGATTGCAGCGAGACCGCGCCGGCCAGATCGGGTCTGGGCACGAGCGTGGGGAGGATGGCGGACAGCGCGGGCGCGCTCGAGCGCGTTGCCGATGCCGATCGCGAACACACACGCGACGATGGCGGCGCGCGAGGGGTGCGCCGCGGCCGCGAGGGCAGCGAGCACGAGCGAGAACGCCAGTTGTTCGAGCTGCATCCAGATCAGCAACCGCCGACGATCGATGATGTCGGCAAGCACGCCACCCAGTGGGGCCAGGACCAGCAGTGGTCCGAGCTGCGCGAAGAACAGCAGGCCGACGTACGAAGCGGAGTGTGTGAGCTCGTAGCCGTAGGCACCGAGGAGCACGTTCTGCATCCATGTGCCGATGTTGGAGGCGAACGTGCCGCCCCACACGACTCGGAAGTCGCGATGTGACAGCGCAGCTTGCGCCGTCCCGTGCACGAATGTGCGGTCGCCGCCGACAAGCGCATCGGTCGCGTCTTCGAGCACAGTGGTGCGGAACCGACGCAGGATCATCGACCCAACAGGGTATGCAGGCCCGCGGGATCCACCCGGTCCGACTCGGCGCGACGAGGGACGCGCAGCTATTCGGTGATGCCGTGGATCGCCTGTTGGAGCGCGGAGTTGCTCCCGGGGCCTCCGGCTTGTTGCGCCGCGATCAGCTTGCTCATGTCGCCCTGGATCTTGACCTTCCCGCCCATGAACGCCTGCATCCCGGTGTGTGGATCACCCGAGATGAACACCTCTTTCGCGGTCGCGTAGTCGGTGGTGAGCGTGACATCGGCCGCGTCGGCGTGACCGATGCCCCACGCGGCGGTGCCGTCGTTCGAGCCCATGTGCATATGGCGCTCATCGCCGAACGGCGTGTCGGTGATGACGAGGTTGATCATCACGGTGGCCTGCGGTGCCGCGGGCGCGTGCTGCTCGAGGAGCTGCTCGACGACGGCGAACCACTCGTCGGACAGAAAGGGGTACTTCGACACGCGGGCCTCCCGAGCTCGGTGCGGGACGGCGATCCTACCGATGCGTCCGGAGCACCGTCGACCGGCAATTGTCTCCTGAGCAGCCGGGATCGCGCTTCTAGACTCCCGCCCATGGCCGACCGGATCACCCGTGCCGACGTGCAACATGTCGCGGCGCTGGCTCGAGTCGCGCTCACTGACGACGAGATCGAGCACCTCACCGGCGAGTTGGGTGCGATCCTGGACCACGCGGCGCAGGTATCCGCGCTCGACACCGATGGGGTTCCGCCGACCGCGCACCCGCTCCCGCTCGCGAACGTCGTGCGGGCCGACACGGTGCATCCGAGCCTCGATCGCGACGAAGTCCTCGGCCAGGCTCCGGCCGCCGAAGACGGCCGGTTCCGGGTTCCCCGGATCATGAGTGAAGCCTCGTGACGGCAGTGGAGGTTGCGTCCTCCGTCCGGTCGGGTGAGCGTTCCGCGGTCGAGGTCGCGGGGGAGCACCTGCGCGGGATCGAGGCGCGCGACAGTGAGATTCACACGTTCAACCACGTGATGCGGGACGAGGCGCTCGCAGCCGCGGCCGAGGTCGATGCGGCGGTGCGCCGCGGTGAGGATCCCGGGCCGCTCACCGGCGTGCCGATCGCGCTGAAGGACAACCTCTGCACGCGTGGCGTGCCGACGACGTGCTCGTCCAAGATCCTCGATGGCTGGCAGCCGCCCTACACCGCGACGGTGGTGGAACGTGTGCGCGCGGCGGGCGCGGTCGTTCTCGGCAAGACCAACCTCGACGAGTTCGCGATGGGCTCGTCCACGGAAAACTCCGCCTTCGGGCCGACGCGCAATCCGCGCGATCTTTCACGTGTCCCGGGCGGTTCGAGCGGCGGTTCGGCCGCCGCCGTCGCGGCTGCGTTCGCTCCACTCGCGCTCGGCTCCGAGACCGGTGGTTCCGTCCGCCAGCCGGCGTCGCTGTGTGGCGTGGTGGGGGTCAAGCCCACCTACGGCGCGGTGTCGCGTTATGGCTTGATCGCCTTCGCCTCGAGTCTCGATCAAGTCGGGCCGCTCGCGACGACGGTGACCGACGCGGCGCTGCTCTTCGATGTGATCGCCGGTCCCGACCCGCTCGACTCCACTTCGATCCCATCACCCTTCCCGCCCGTCTCACCGACACTCGACGATGGGATCGACGGCTTGCGCATCGGCATTCTCGAAGAGCTCACCGACGCCGAGGGCGTCACACCGGAAGTGGTCGCCGCAGTCGAGCAGGCGGCGGCTGCGCTCGAGGCCGCGGGGGCAACCGTCGAGCGCGTGTCGGCGCCCAGCACGACCTATGGCCTCTCGGCCTACTACCTGATCGCGCCGGCCGAGGCGTCTTCGAACCTCGCGCGCTACGACGGCGTGCGCTACGGCCTGCGGATCGACGGCGACGACGTGGCGGCGATGAACGCACGCACCCGCGGCGCGGGCTTCGGCGCGGAGGTGAAGCGTCGAATCATGCTGGGCACGTACGCGCTGTCGGCGGGCTACTACGACGCGTATTACGGGCAAGCCCAGCGCGTCCGGACCCTGATCATCCGCGACTTCGAGCGCGCCTACGAGCGGTTCGACGCCCTGCTCTCACCGACCTCGCCGACCACCGCGTTCGAGCTCGGGGCCAAGACCGCCGACCCGCTCGCGATGTATCTCAACGACGTGTGCACCATCCCGACCAACCTTGCCGGGCACTCCGCGATGTCGGTGCCGTTCGGTACCGGCGCCGACGGACTTCCCATCGGTGTGCAAGTGCTTGCGAACGCGCTGCACGAACCAGTGATGTTCCGTGTCGCGCGAGTGATCGAGCAGGTTGCGCCGTGAGCGGGTACGAGACCGTCATCGGGCTCGAGGTGCACTGCGAGCTCGCGACCGCCACGAAGCTGTTTTGCAGTTGCCGCAACGAGTTCGGCGCGGAACCCAACACCAACACGTGCCCCGTGTGCCTCGGCCTGCCGGGGTCGCTTCCGGTGCTCAACGAGCGCGTTGTCGAGTACGCGCTGCGACTGGGTGAGGCGATGCAGTTCGACGTGCCGGCGCAATCGATCTTTCACCGCAAGAACTACTTCTATCCCGACATGCCGAAGGACTACCAGGTCAGCCAGTACGACGAGCCGATCTGCGTGAACGGCACGCTCGACGTCGGTGACGCGCGCATCGGGATCGAGCGCGCGCACATGGAGGAAGACACCGGCAAGTCGCTGCACGTCGGCGGCGGCGGGCGGATTCACGATGCCGATCATTCGCTTGTCGATTACAACCGCGCCGGCGTGCCGCTCATGGAGATCGTGAGCCGCCCCGATATCCGCAGCGCGGAGCAGGCGCGCGCCTACGTGACCGAGCTGCCGCGCGGTGCTCGAGACGATCGGCATCTCCGATGTGAAGATGGAAGAGGGGTCGATCCGCGTCGATGCCAATGTGTCGGTGCGGCCCAACGGCCGCGAAGAGCTCGGCACGAAGGTGGAGGTCAAGAACATGAACTCGCTGCGGTCGCTCGGCCACGCGATCGACTACGAGGTCGAACGCCAGATCAGGTTGCTCGACAGCGGCGAACGTGTCGTGCAGGCGACGCGCCACTGGAACGAGGAGGCCGGCCGCACCGACGGCATGCGTTCGAAGGAAGAGGCGTTCGACTACCGCTATTTCCCCGAGCCCGACCTCGTACCGGTGCGGCCCACCGACGAGATGCGGGCCGTCGCGCGCGCATCGGTGCCCGAATTGCCGGCCGCGAAGCGAGATCGGCTCGCGACCGAGTGGGGAATCTCGGCGCAGGACGCGCGCGTGCTCACCGGCGTCAGCGGCCTGGCCGAGTACGCCGAGGAAGCCGTCGCGGCTGGCGGCGCGGCCAAAGACGTCGTCAACTGGTGCACCGGTGATCTGCTCGGCTACCTCAACGAGACGGGTCTTGCCCCGGGCGCGCTTCCGCTCGCGCCCGACGGTCTGGCCGAGCTGGTCGCACTGGTCGCGGACGGCACGTTGTCGCGCGGCCTGGCGAGAGACGTATTGGGCGAATGCCTGGCGGAGCCGAAGCGGCCGAAGCAGGTGGTGGACGAGCGCGGGCTCGCGCAGGTGAGCGACGAGGGTGAGCTCGGATCGGTGATAGACGAGATCCTCGCTGCGAATCCCGACGACGTCGCGGCGTACCGCGCCGGCGACGACAAGGCGCGCAGGAAGAAGCGCGGGTTCCTCATGGGTGAGGCGATGAAGGCGATGAAGGGCAAAGGGAATCCGCAGCTGCTCAACCGGCTGCTCGACGAACGGCTGGAGAGCTGATGAACCGCAAGGATGAGATTGCCAAGGTCGTGACCCGGGCCCACAACTTTTTGTACAAGCTGCTCGGCGGTCGCGTCGTCGGCCGATGGGGCAAGGCGCCGATGCTCCTGCTGACGACGACGGGCCGCAAGACGGGCAAGGCTCGCACCACACCCTTGCTGTATCTGCCCGATGGCGACGACCTCGTGGTCGTCGCGTCGTGGGGTGGCGACGATCGCCATCCGCTCTGGTACCTCAACCTGCAGGCAGAGCCGCACGTGGAAGTGCAGGTCGGCTCGGAGAAGCAGGCGCGCGTTGCCCGTACGGCCACGAAGGCGGAGAAGGCGCGGATCTGGCCCGAGCTGATCGCGATCTACAAGCAGTACGACGACTACCAGAAGCGGACCGAACGCGAGATCCCGCTGGTGATGCTGTCGCGGGGCGCTGCGGCCTGACTTGTACGCCCGGCGCCGGCCGGGCGGGCGTCATGATCCGCGAATACCCTCGATGATCAGTGGCCAACACTTCGGATTGAGGCCGTAGGGCGCGTTGGGGCTCACGCGGTCGATAAGGTCGCCGTATCGCTCGCGCGCCATCTCCCCGAGCGCATCGGGCGCGCCGCGCAGCGCGAACTCGTCGACCATGTCGTCGTCAATCAGCGCGCTCATCTCCTGCCACCGTTGTTCCTTGGACAGTCGATTGAGCTGCGGCTGCAGATCTCCCCAACCGTGCGCGTCGAGCACCACGCGGTACGCCGGTGTGGAGCCGTAGAACGCGATCTGGGCCCGGACCGAGTCGGCGGCCTTCCGTATCTCGTCTTCGGTCGTGCCGGTCACGATCATCACCGGGAACACGATCTCGTAGTCGGAGCGATCTCGTTGCACCTTCTCCCAGCCGCGCGTCAGTGCCGGGAGCGTGTGCTCGCGCAGAAAGAGCTCCGTGCTCAGCGGGTGCACCAGGAAGCCGTCGGCAACCTCACCGGCCACCTCGGTCATCACCGGCCCGACCCCGGCGAGCCAGATCCGCGCGCTGCCGTACACGTTGGGACCGGGATCGAAGAAGGGTGTCATGAGCGTGTGGCGGTAGAACTCGCCTTCGAAGCGAAGTGGCGTGCCGTCCTGCCAGCAGGCCCAGATTGCGCGGATCGCGAGAATCAGCTCGCGCATGCGCGCCGCGGGCTTCGACCACGGCATCGAAAACCGCTTCTCGATGTGCGGCTTGATCTGTGACCCGAGCCCGAGGATGAAGCGACCGCGTGACGCGAGCTGCAGGTCGTAGCCGATGTTGGCCAGCGTCATCGGGCTGCGCGCGAACGCGACCGCGATTGCCGTGGCGAGCTCGAGCCGTTCCGTGTGCTCGGCTGCGAGCAACAGCGGGAAGAACGGATCGTGCGGGCCTTCGAACGTGTACGCGCCGTCGTACCCGGCCGCCTCGAGCGCACGGGCGCGCGCGGGGATCGACGCGAGGTCCGCGTCCACGAGTGCTCCATCAACCTTCATCCCGCAAGACTATGGTGCGCGCATGCCCACGCGTTTCCTGAACGCGCGACCGCACCTCGAGGTGGCGGATGTCGAGCGATCAATTTCATTCTACGAGCGCGCGTTCGGATTTCACGTCCTGCACTCGATGGGTGAGCCGCCCGTGCACGCGATCATCGAGAAGGACGGCGTCACCGCGACGCTCGCACGGGTCGACTCCCCGGCGGTCGCGTCGATCGCGGCCTGCTTCATCGACATCGAGGGCGTCGACGAGCTGTTCGCCCACTGCGCGGCGGCGGACTTCAAGGTCGACTGCGAGCCAACCGATCGGCCGTGGGGGATACGCGACCTCGTCGTCGTCGATCCCGACGGCCACCTGATCGCGTTCGGCGAACGCATCGACTGACGCGTAATCCGGCGCGCCGTGACAGAGCCGGGTCTACGCTCGACCGTCATGAGCGAACCACCCGACATGAAGCCGCGCAGCCACGAGGTCACCGACGGCATGGAACGGGCGCCGGCCCGGGCCATGTTGCGGGCGGTCGGCATGTCCGACGGCGACTGGGGCAAGGCGCAAGTGGGCGTGGCGTCGAGCTGGAACGAGGTGACGCCGTGCAACATGCCGCTCGACCGCCTCGCGAAGCGGGCGAAGGAGGGCGTACGCGCTGCGGGCGGGTTTCCGCTCGAGTTCGTCACCATCGCCGTGAGTGACGGCATCTCGATGGGCCACGAGGGCATGCGCGGATCGCTCGTGAGCCGCGAGATCATCGCCGACTCCGTCGAGTGCGTGATGCACGCCGAGCGCTTCGACGCGCTCGTCACGTTCGCAGGGTGTGACAAGAGCCTGCCGGGAATGCTGATGGCGGCGGCGCGGGTCAACCTGCCGTCGGTCTTTCTCTACGGCGGCTCGATCCTCCCCGGTCACTACAAGGACCAGACCCTCGACATCGTGAGCGTGTTCGAGGCCGTCGGTGCGTGCGCCGCCGGCACGCTCACCGAAAACGAGCTGGGCCAGATCGAGCGGCGAGCATGTCCCACCGAGGGGTCGTGCGCGGGCATGTTCACCGCCAACACCATGGCGTCGATCGGCGAGGCCATCGGCATGTCGCTGCCCGGGAGTGCCGCGCCGGCCGCCGTTGATCGCCGGCGCGACGACTTCGCGTTCGCGAGTGGCGAGGCGGTCATGAATTTGATCGAGCTGGGCATCCGGCCGCGACAGATCATGACGAAGGCCGCGTTCGAGAACGCGATCGCGGTGACGATGGCGCTCGGCGGCTCCACTAACGCGGTGCTGCATCTCCTCGCGATCGCACACGAGGCCGAGGTCGAGCTCGAGCTCGACGACTTCAACCGCATCGGGGCGAAGGTCTCGCACATTGCCGACACGAAGCCGCACGGTAAGTACCACATGGCCGACGTCGATCGCGTCGGCGGCGTGCCCGTCGTCATCCGCGAGCTGCTCGAGGCGGGATTGCTCAACGGCGACTGCCTCACCGTCACCGGCAAGACGATGGCCGAGAACCTTGCCGAGCTCGACCCCCCCGCGCCCGACGGCGAGGTGATCCGTCCGCTCTCGAATCCGATCAATGCACAGGGCGGGCTCGCGATCCTCACCGGCACCCTCGCGCCCAACGGTTCGGTCGTGAAGGTGGCCGGTATGGACTCGCCGCGTTTCGAGGGCACCGCGCGCGTCTTCGACGGCGAAGACGCGGCGATGGAAGCGATCGTCGCCGAGTCGATCAACGCGGGTGACGTGGTGGTGATCCGCTACGAGGGACCCAAGGGTGGGCCCGGTATCCGCGAGATGCTCGCGGTGACCGGCGCGATGAAGGGCGTCGGCCGCGGTGCCGATGCCGCGCTGCTCACTGACGGACGGTTCTCGGGTGGCACGCACGGCTTCTGTGTCGGTCATGTCGCGCCCGAGGCCGTCGACGGCGGACCCATCGCGTTCATCGAAGACGGTGATCGCATCGTGATCGACGCGACGAGGCACACGATCGACGTCATGGTCGACGACGACGAGCTCGCTCGCCGGCGCGTCAACTGGAAGGTCCCGGAGCCGCGATACCCAACGGGCTTCCTCGCCAAGTACGCGAAGCTGGCGCAAGGCGCCGAGCGCGGCGCGATCACCAACTTCTAGCTCGCGTCGCCTGTGCCCGAGATCCTCGAGGTCGAGACCGCGCGGGAGCTGATCGCGGACAAGGCACTCGGGCGGCGCATCACGAAGGTGCACGCGCCCGACGCGTGGTTTCTCAAGCGCGGCCTGACACCTGCGACGATCCGAGCGGCGTTACCCGGGCGTCGGTTCACCGGGGCGCGCCGTCGCGGAAAGTTCTTGCTCGTCGGCACGAGCGGCGTCGGTCGGAGCCGGACGCCGGGGCCGGTGCTCGGGTTGCACCTCGGGATGAGTGGACGTGTGCTCGTCGACGGGGAGGCCGCGGGCGACCCGTTGTTGTATGCGAGCAATCAACCCAACACGGCGTGGCACCGGTTCGGAGTCGGGTTCCACGACGGCGGCTCGATGTGGCTACGCGATCCGCGCCGCCTCGGGGCTGTCGAGCTCGATCCCGATGAGGAACGGCTCGGCGTCGACGCGTTCGACGTGACGTCTGAGCAGTTGGGGGCGATGGTTGCCAAGAGCCGGGCGCCGCTGAAGGCGGTTCTGATGAATCAGGCCCGCATCGCGGGGCTCGGCAACCTGCTTGCCGACGAGGTGCTGTGGCGCGCGGACCTCGACCCGGCGCGGCGCGCCAATTCGCTCACGACTGACGACGTCCGCCGGCTGCGCAGAGTCATCCGCCAGACCTTGCGCACGCTCGGCCGGCGCGGGGGCTCACACACCGGCGATCTCATGGTCGCCCGCGTGCCCGGGTCGAGCTGCCCGAAGGACGGTGCGCCCCTGATGCGCCGTACCGTCGCGGGGCGTACGACGTATTCGTGCCCGCAGCACCAGCACTGAAACGCAGCTGAAGCCCGGCCCTGAGCCCGAGCCGGAGCCGCCGCTCTCATCATCTCCTCATGCCCGAAATGGCTGAATGAAGCAGTGGTGAGTGTCGTCGCGACCCCGTTCGTGCATTCCCGGCGGCTTTTCCGCGAGTCGTTGGACGGACATCGGGAACCCGAGATCCCATGGGTCGCGGCGACGCTTGCCATCTCTGTGCTTCTCACGGCCATCGTCACCGGCGTCTTCGCGCATCAGATCGCCGCCCCGCTGGCGGCGCGCGGATCGTTCGGGCTCCCGTCGCTCGAAGCGCACCGTTGGTGGACCGTCGGCACCTCGTTCCTGTTCACGCGTGACTGGTTCATGGCCTCGACCATGCCGATTTGCCTCTTCGTCAGCCTTGCCCTGTACGAACGACGCGCCGGCCACATCCGTGCGCTCGCAGTTGCCGTCACAGGCCACGTGACCGGTTCGATCATCGTCGCGCTGGCGTTCGCGCCGCTCGTGCTCACCCACGTGCCCATGCTGGTCAGGGCCGCGAACAATCTCGATTTCGGCGGATCGATGGCGGTCGCCGCTGCGTGCGGTGCGCTCGCTTCCCGACTGGACGACCGGCGCGCAGTGTGGGTGGTCGTCCTCACGGTCGTGCTGGCGCTCCTGCTCCATCATCAGATGTCGGACTGGGGTCATTTCGTCGCGGCACCCGCCGGGTACCTCGCCGATCGCGTGCGACGCCCCTCGCACGCACGGGTCGCGCTCGTCCTGGTCGTGCTGTTGACAGTGGGACTCACCTGGTTCGGCACCCAGCTGTGACCGTGACCGCGGTCGGGATCCCGACGCCCCGCCCGCGGCGTTCAGCCGGGCGGCGCGCCGTACTCATCGCGACGCGGCTCGCGGGCTTGCTCGCGCTCATCGCCGTGCCATCACTGGTCACTACATTCTCGCGCTCGCATTTAAGTTTCGCCAACGACGTGCGTGACCTCTGCAACTATTCACCCGACCGTCTGCTGCACGGGTACGTGTGGACGGTGATCACGTCGGGGCTGGTCACGCCGCGCCTACGCAATGTGCATCAGGTGACGCTCGTGGGGCTGGCCGTCCTGGTGCCGTTTGTGCTCCTGCGCGGCGCGTGGCAAACGGTGAAGGTGTTCTTCAGCGGCCACATTGTGTCGACACTCGTTATCGCAGTGATCGTGCTGCCGGGAGCCGCGCTCGGATGGCAGACCGCGCACACGGTGGCACGCACCATCGATAACGGCGTCTCAGCCGGCTTGGCCGCCGTCGGCGGCGCGCTGGTCGTTGTCGCCTGGCGTTGGTCGCGCCCCCTGGGCGCCGTCCTTCTTGCTGCGCTCGCCATGTTTCTCGGGGGGATGCTTATCTTCCAACCGTTTTCGTTCGGACGCGAGATCGCGGGCATCGAGCATTTCGTTGCGATTGCCGTAGGGGCATTTGTTGAGTGGCGCTACCCGTGACGAGAACGGCATCCGCAGAGCCGTACGATTCGAACGTGCGAGTATTAGTGGTCGAAGACGAAACCAAAATGGCGTCGCTCGTAAAGCCGCGCGCTCGAACGCGAGAGCTACGCAGTCGATGTCGTCGGCACCGGCGACGACGCGCTCTGGCTCGCAACCGAGTTCGAGTACGACGCGATCGTGCTCGACGTGATGATTCCTGCGCCCGACGGATTCGAGGTGTGCCGCCGGCTTCGCCGAGCCGGGCGATGGGCTCCGGTGTTGCTGCTGACGGCGCGAGACGGCGTCGACGACCGCGTTGCCGGCCTCGATGCCGGCGCCGACGACTACCTGCCGAAGCCGTTCTCGTTCGCCGAGCTCTACGCACGGCTCCGCGCACTTACCCGCCGAGGCACACCAGAACGACCGGTGCTCCTCAGGGTCGGCGATCTCAAGCTCGACACGGCGACAGCGCGTGGTCCAACGCGGCGAAATGCCGATCGAGCTCAGTCCCAAAGAGTTCGGTTTGCTCGAGCTTTTCATGGGTCACGCCGGTGAGGTGCTCACCCGCACCATGATCTTGGAGCATGTGTGGGATTTCGCGTACGACGGCACATCCAATGTCGTCGACGTGTATGTGCGGTATCTCAGGGAGAAGATCGATCGGCCGTTCGGTTGCACGAGCATCGAGACAATCAGGGGCGTGGGCTACCGGCTTCAGAGCGGGTAGGCGGAGATGAAGTTCGCACCGAGCACGTTGCGCGGGCGACTCACGGTCTTGTTCGCCGCGACCACCATCCTGCTTTCGGCGGCGCTCGGCACGATCGTCGTGTTCCAGTACCGCAGCGAGCTGCGGTCCACGCTCGACGACAGGCTCGTGACCCGCTTCGACGACGCGCAATCGAAGGTCGCAGCCGCCGACGCCGATCCGGCCGGCGCTCAGGTCGAAGGTCGGCTCAAGCTGCGGATCTCGGAGGCCGAGTCGTTTGCACAGATCCTCGACGTGCGAGGGAAGGTGCTCGCGAGCGCTGCCCTCGGGCACCTCGGTTTCCCTCTGTCTTGTCGAGCGCTGAGCTCAAGCGGGCCCAGACGCATCGCTTCACACTCGTGCGTTCGGTGCCGCCGTTTCATGAGCGCTCGCGTCTTCTCGTCGGGCCCGCGAGTTTGCTCGGGGCCCCGGTCGTTGTCGCGGTGGGCACCTCACTCGAAGCGACGGCCAATGCCGAGCACCGGCTTGAGCTCGCGCTGCTCATTGGCCTGCCCGTGCTCGCGGCGCTCCTGTCGTTCGGTGGATGGCTCGCGATTGGTGCTGCACTCTCGCCGGTGCAGTCGATCATCGAAGAAGCCGATTCGATCTCTGCCCGCTCGCCCGGCCGTCGCCTCGGTGTGCGGAGCAGTGCCGGCGCGGAGATCACTGAGCTCACCGAGCGCCTCAACGCGATGCTGGCGCGGATCGAAGGCGCGCTCGCGCACGAGCGCGCGTTTCTCGACGAGGCAAGCCACGAGTTGCGTACGCCGATCGCGATCGCGCGTGGCGAGTTGGAACTGGTGCGTATGCGGGCCGAAGTGGGCACCGACCTTGCAGTCGCGCTCGATTCGGCGCTCGAGGAGGTCGACCGCCTCGATCACCTCGCGGTCAATCTCCTCGTCCTCGCACGCACGCGTGCGGCAGGTACGCAGGAACCCGCACGCGTCGACCTCGGCGTCATTGCCCGACGCGCGGTCGACGCCATAGAGCGCGCGCTCGCGGGAGTGATAACATTGCGCCCACAGTACAAGGATCGGCCTGGGCGCTCGGCGACGCCACGACGCTCGAGCGGGCCGTAACCAACCTTGTCGACAACGCGTGGCGGCACTCCGCGTCGATCGTTGACGTGTCGGTGCGAACCGTAGGGCGCGACGCATGCATCGACATCATCGACGATGGGCCGGGATTTCCTCCCGAGTTGCTCGACCACGTGTTCGGGCGCTTCGTGACGACCGATGGCGGCGGCACGGCGGGACTCGGGCTGGCGATTGTCGACGCGATCATTGCCGCCCACGGTGGCACCGTGCAGGTGAGCAACCGATCCTCGGGTGGGGCCCGAGCACGAATACGGCTTCCGATAGCGCCCGCGGGTTGATGACCGGTCCGTCTTCATCATGTTCTCACGATGAATCCCGCATCGTGGCGTCGTGAGATCGCTGAAGTTTCGCCTGTCTCGACTGCCGACGCACACCCAGGCGCGGCTGCTCGGGCTGACGGTTGCCGCTGCCGGGCTGGTCACCGTGCTCTCCGCTCTCACGCCCGAGCTCCCACTGCGGCTCGAGATCGTGCACGACGCGTTCACGCCCGCAGCCGCGCACCTGGCTTCGGGTGCGACTGCACTCCTGGGCCTGGCGCTGTTGTTGCTCGGACGCGGGATCGCAGGACGGCGCCGTCTCGCATATCAAGTGGCCGTTGCGGTGCTGCTCGCGTCGGCGATGACTCACATCGTCAAGGGTCTCGACTTGGAAGAGGCCATGATCTCGCTCGCCGTTGCTGCGCTGCTCCTGCGCTCGCGCGCGCTGTTCACCGCACCGATGCCCCGAGCGCGGTGGTATCGACTCGCTCGCGCCGTCCCCGTGGTGATCGCGGGCTGCTTCGCGTACGGCGTCATCGGGCTCGAGCTGCGTCGCAACAGCATCACGCCCGCGCCCACAATCGGTCTTGCTTTCAAGGAGGTCGCGTACGACCTTGTCGGGTTGGAGGGACCGCTCCATATCCGCGGCGCCTTCGGCCAGTGGTTCCCGGTATCGATCGGCATCCTGGGTGCTGCAGCGCTGTTCGGTCTCGTCGTCGCCGCGTTGGCGCCGGTCGCGGAGCACGTGTTCGCGAGCTCCCATGAGCGGGACCGGATCCGCCGGCTCGTGCAGCGGCGTGATGGCGACACGCTCGATCCGTTCGCGCTTCGGCGCGACAAGTCGCTACGTACTGTCCGCGGACGGCCGGGCCGCGGTTGCCTACCGATATCTCAACGGCGTCGGTCTGGCGTCGGGTGACCCGGTCGGCGATCCGGACGCGGCCCGCGATGCCCTCGAACGTTTCATCACGCTGTGCGATGCTCGGGGATGGCGGCCGGCCGTGCTCGGCGTGCGCGGCGATCGCATCGCGATGTACGAGGAGCTCGGATTTCGCACGCACTACCTCGGTGACGAGGCGATCATCGACGTCGAGTCGTTCACGTTGGAAGGCAGGGCGATGCGGCCGGTTCGTCAAGCAGCCAACCGCACGAGGAACTTCGGGATCGTGACCGAGATCCATCTCGAGGGTGAGCTGGATGCGACGCTGCGGCGCGCACTCATTGGAATCGCGGAGCGTCACCGTGAGGGTGGACCCGAGCGGGGCTTCTCCATGGCGCTCGACGCGTTGCTCCTTCGGACGCGATCCGCGAGAACGTCGTCGTCGTAGCGCGCGACAAGGACGACACCCCGATCGCGTTCCAGCGGTACGTGCCGTGCCGGAACGGCGCGGGCCTGTCGCTCGACGCAATGCGACGTGACCAGGTTGGGCCCAACGGCGTCAACGAGCGGATGATCGTCGATGTCGTGGAGTGGGCACGCACGCGCGACATCGAGGAGGTCTCACTCAACTTTGCCGCATTCAAGGGGCTGATCGAAGACGGCGCGGATCTCTCACCCGCCGAGGCGGCGCAGGCGTGGGTGCTCAAGCGGCTCAACCCGTACTTCCAGATCGAGTCGCTGCTCACGTTCAACGCAAAGTTCCGGCCCCGCTGGGTGCCGCGCTATCTCGCCTATCGATCGACGGGTCAGCTCGCGAACGTCGGGCATCGCGGCGTTGAGCGCCGAAGCTTTCCTGCCGTTCGGCCGGCGGGCTCGTCGGCGCGAGGACGCGGCGGCGTTGGAGGCGCTCGCGGAGCTGGCCGCGGGTGCCGAACCGGGCGTGACCACGACGTGAACGCGGGGCGCCGAGCCAACCCGTTTGCACGAACCGCTCGCATCGAGCAGAATGATTTGTTCATGGCACCGACAAGCTTTCTCATCACGAACACGGTCCTCGTAGTTCCGTAGCGCACGGCGCCTCGACGCGTCCGTGCGCTTTCCGCCCCTCGCCTGTGCGAGGGGCTTTTCATATCCACTTTCCCGACACACCCGATCTGCCACACCCAGGAGCACGGCGATGAAGCTGACCGGGGCGCAAGCCCTCATCAAGAGCCTCGAGATGGAAAGCACGGAGGTCATGTTCGGCCTCCCGGGCGGAGCGATCCTTCCGGTCTACGACCCGCTCATCGACTCGATCGATCCGTCACATCCTCGTGCGCCACGAGCAGGGCGCCGGCCACATGGCCGAGGGCTACGCGCACGCGACCGGGCGTCCCGGTGTGGCGATGGTCACCAGTGGTCCGGCCGCGACCAACATCGTCACGCCGCTGTGCCGACGCGTACATGGACTCGATTCCGATCGTCGTGATCACCGGTCAGGTGCCCTACGCGGTGATCGGCAGCGACGCGTTCCAGGAGTGCGACACCGTCGGCATCACGATGCCGGTCACGAAGCACAACTGGCTCATCACCGACGCCAACGACATCCCCCGTGTCGTCCGCGAGGCGTTCCACGTCGCCACGACCGGGCGGCCCGGTCCGGTGCTCGTCGACATGCCCAAGGACATCGCCAACCAGACGATGGACTGGCAGTGGCCCGACTCCGTCGACCTGCCCGGCTACAAGCCCAACACCAAGGGTCATCCGAAGCAGATCAAGGACGCGGCGCGCCTCATGGGCGAGGCGCAGCGCCCCGTGATCTACGCGGGTGGAGGCATTCTCAAGGCGCGTGCGGCCGAAGCGCTGCGCGCGCTGGTCGAGCTGACCGGTATTCCGGTGGTGACGACGCTGATGGCCCGCGGCGCGTTTCCCGACAGCCATGAGCTCTGTCTCGGCATGCCCGGCATGCACGGCAACTACACCGCGGTCACGTCAATGCAGAAGAGCGACCTGCTCATCGCGCTCGGGTCGCGCTTCGACGACCGTGTGACGGGCAAGGTCGGCGGCTTCGCGCCCGACGCGAAGATCATTCACGTCGACATCGATCCCGCCGAGCTGGGCAAGGTGCGCCGGCCCGACGTGCCGATCGTCGGCGACTGCCGTCTCGTGATCGAAGAGCTCGTCAAAGCGGCGAAGGCCGATCGCGAGAAGCGTGCGTGGCCCGACCTCGAGCCCTGGCACCGCCAGCTGAAGGAATGGCAAGTGCTCTACCCGCTGCACTACGACCAGCACGACGACGGGCCGCTCAAGCCGCAGTACTGCATCGAGTCGTTGCGCGACAACACGCCCGACGACGCGATCGTCGCGTCGGGTGTCGGTCAGCACCAGATGTGGGGGAGCCAGTTGTGGCGCTTCGATCATCCCTATACGTGGGTCAACTCGGGCGGCCTCGGCACGATGGGGTTCGCCGTTCCCGCGTCGATCGGCGCGAAGGTCGGCAAGCCCGAACGGATGGTGTGGGCGATCGACGGCGACGGCTGTTTCCAGATGACCGCGCAGGAGCTCGTCACCGCGTCGGCGGAGCGGATCCCGGTGAAGATCGCGATCCTCAACAACGCGTACCTCGGCATGGTGCGCCAGTGGCAGGAGCTCTTCTACGAGGAGCGGTACAGCGAGGTCTACCTGTCACCTGATCTGCCCGACTACGTGAAGTGGGCCGAGGCGATGGGGTGCGTCGGCTTTCGCGTCGACACGCCCGAAGACGTCGTGCCCACGATCGAGAAGGCCAACTCGATCGACGACCAGCCCGTCGTCATCGACTTCCGTACCGACTATCGGGAGAAGGTGTACCCGATGGTCGCGCCCGGTACATCCAACGACGAAGTCATCCTCGATCCGGCGCACGACCGGCCGGGCGGAAGGTAGGGAGCAGCGATGGCAGTGCAGCACCACATCCTCAGTGTGCTCGTCGAAAACAAGTTCGGCGTGCTTTCGCGTGTCAGCGGATTGTTCTCGCGGCGCGGCTACAACATCTACTCGCTGGCGGTCAGCCCGACTGAGGACGAGCGGTTCAGCCGGATGACGGTCGTGGTCGATGCCGACTCCGCGCCGATCGAGCAGGTCACGAAGCAGCTCAACAAGCTCATCCCTGTCATCAAGATCACCGAGCTCTCCACGGATGACGCGGTCGAGCGGGAGCTGATGATGACAACGGTGAAAGCGGGCACGGAGTCGCGCTCGCAGGTGACCGAGCTGGCGTCGATCTTCGAGGCGAAGATTCTCGATGTCGGTTACGACGCGATGACACTCATGGTCGCGGGCGAGCCGAGCAAGCTCGACGCGATGACCGACCTGCTGCACCCGTTCGGAATCGCGGAGCTGCAACGCACCGGCCGTATCGCCTTGTCGCGGCTCCAGCGAGAGCCGATGAAGAAGCTACGTTCCGTGAAGGCGAAGACCGGCTGATGGCAAAGCCGGACGAGCCGGTGCGCGAGCCCGCGGATGAGCCGACGCTCGCCGAGAGGCTCGACCGGTCAGTCGCGAACTCTCGCGCGAAGGACGAGCAGTTCGTGCAGCCGCAACTGGAGCCGGGCGAGGCAGCGCAGCAGTTCTATCCGGCCGCGCGCACCGGGCCGCACTTCTTCGATTACCAGCCCCTGCGGGTTTTGCCGGTGTTCTGGCTCGTGGCGGCCGTTGTCGCGGAGTTAAGCGTGCATGCCGCCGTGCTCATCGTCGTGGCGTCGGTCGTCGCCGGTGCCGGAGTGATCCTGCGGTGCCCGACGGTCGATCTCCTGCTCACCGATCGCCGGCTGTTCGTGCTCCGGGCGTCACCTTGGCGTCGCGTGGTGTCATCGTCGCCACGCGCCGACGTTCGCGCCCACTGGGCTTCTGACGCGGTCAGTGTCCGCGGCCTGCCGGCCGGTCCCATGTCGCTTCGACCATTGCGCTGGATCCGGGCGTACTACGAGGATCTCCCTGCGCAGTTCGGCGCGCCTGCCGCGACCTCGCACGACGACGGGCCGACTGCTTAGGCTGAGCCTCCGACCTCAAGGAGAAGCGACGATGCCCGCGACGATCTACTACGACTCCGATGCCGATCTCGGCCTGCTCAAGGGCCGCAAGGTGGCCGTGCTCGGCTACGGCTCGCAGGGCCACGCCCACGCGTTGAACCTGCGCGACTCGGGCATCGACGTACGCGTCGGACTGCGCGACGGCTCGTCGTCGTGGAAGAAGGCCGAAGAGGCAGGGTTGCCGGTGCTGTCGATCGCCGACGCGACCGCCGAAGCCGACATCGTGATGGTGCTCCTCCCCGATACCGAGCAGGGCTCGGTGTACGCGGAGCACATCGCACCGCACTTGCAGCCGGGAGACTCACTCGCGTTCGCGCACGGGTTCAACATCCATTTCAAGCAGATCACGCCCCCCGACGGCGTCGACGTGTGGATGATCGCGCCCAAGGGTCCGGGTCATCTGGTGCGGCGCACGTATGAAGAGGGCGGCGGCGTCCCGGCCCTTGTCGCGGTGGCGGTCGACGCGACCGGCAAGGCGAAAGACGTCGCCCTCGCGTACGCGAAGGGAATCGGGGCGACGCGTGCCGGTGTGCTCGAGACCGACTTCCGCGAGGAGACCGAGACCGACCTCTTCGGAGAGCAGGTCGTGCTCTGCGGCGGGCTCGTCGAGCTGATCAAGAACGGCTACGAAACTCTTGTGGAAGCCGGCTACCAGGCGGAGTCCGCGTACTTCGAGACGCTGCACGAGGTGAAGCTCATCGTCGACCTCATCTACGAGGGTGGGATCACCAACATGCACTACTCGATCTCCGACACCGCGGAGTACGGCGACATGACGCGCGGCCCGCGCATCATCAACGCGCAGACCAAGGCCGAGATGAAGAAGATCCTCGACGAGATCCAGTCGGGCACGTTCGCCGACGAGTGGATCGCCGAGAATCGCAACGGCCGTCCCAACTTCAACCGGCTGCGCGAAGAGGCCATGTCACACCCGATCGAACGTGTCGGTGAGCAGCTCCGCACGATGATGCCGTGGATCAGCGTGGGGAAGGCCCGTCCCCAAGACGTCTCGGGTGGCTAGCTCCGGCCGAGTTGTGACCGCGGCCGCGATCGGGTACCTGTGCGGCTCGTTCCCCTCGGCCGATATCGCCAGCCGCGTTCGCGACGCGAGGTGACGTCGACCTGCGCGACGCGGGCAGCGGCAACCCCGGCGGGCTCAACGCGATGAAGCTGATCGGCAAGAAGTGGGGGACAGCCGTCATCGTGGCCGACATGGCCAAGGGCGCGGTCGCAGGCTTGGCCGGCCGGGCAATCGCCGGCGATGCCGGCGCGTACGCGGCTGCGACGGCCTCGATCGCCGGTCACATCGCGCCGCCCTGGAGCAACTTCAAGGGCGGCAAGGGCGTGGCCACCTCTGCGGGGGCGTGCCTCGCCGTGTTCCCGGTCTACTTCCCGATCGACGCGGCCGTCGCGGCCGTGGGCACGGTCGGGTCGCGCAATCCCGATCTGACGGTACAGATCAACGGCGCGGTGTGGATCGGCGCCGCGGCGCTGTGGTCGGTCGCCAAATTGCCGAACGCCTGGGGTCCGAAGCCGGGACGCGGGCTCGTGGCCTTCTCGGTGGTCGGCACGGCCATGATCCTGGCGAAGTTTCGCGCGGCGCGACCGCCCGCCCTGCCTGCATGACGGTCAAGCTCGTCACCGACTCGATCTCGCAGATTCCGGCCGAGCTGCGCGAGCGCTTCGATGTCGCGGTCGTGCCGATCACGATCGTCATCGACGGCGAGCCGTACCGCGAAGGCATCGACCTCACGACCGACGAGTTCTACGAGCGGCTCGCGGCGCAGCCGGCGATCAGCACGGCCGCTCCGCCGCCGGGCGAGGTGATCGCGGTCTACGAAGCCGCATCCGCGGCCGGTGCCACGCAGATCCTGTCGATTCACACCGGCTCCGACGTGTCGGCGACGCTTAACTCGGTGATGGTCGCGCGCGGCATGAGTCCCGTGCCGGTCGAGGTTGTCGACACCGGTACTGCGTCGTTCGCCGTCGCGTGCTGCGTGTGGGCCGCGGGCGAGGCGCTTGCCACGGGTGCCGGCATCGAGGGTGCCGCCGAGGCGGCGCGGACCGTGGCCGGCGAAGTCAACAACGTGTTCGTCGTGGGTGCGATCGACTTCGCACAGCGGGGCGGCCGGCTCGCTGCCGGCGTGGCCGATGACGAGAGGCTCCCCGTCCTCGCGCTCACTGCCGGCCGCATGCAATCGTTTGCCCAGGTGCGCGACGTCGACGAGGCGATGGACGCGATGACCGCCGAGCTCGTTCGGCTCGCGGCGGGCGCCCCGCAGCGGGTCGGTGTCGGGCACGCGCTCGTGCCCGACCTCGCGCAGGCGTTCGCCGACCGGTTGCGCACCCGGACGGAAGTCGCCGACCTGGTGTTCTATGACGTCGGCCCCTCAGTCGGCGCGCACACCGGCCCGGGCACCCTCGGCGCCTGCTTCTTCCCCACCCACTAATCCATTTTTGCGTCAACAGCCGGGATGACACCCCGGTTCTCGACGCAAGAATGAATCCCTCGGGGCGATTAGGTGCTGCGCGTGATGTCGGCGAGGGCGGTGAGCACCGCCGCGAGTGGGGGGTAATCGCCGGCGGTGGCGGATCGGTGCAGCCAGCGCACGGTCCGCTCGGGGTCGATGATCGCGATGCCTGACAAACGCCGTATGTCACCGGTGACGCGGCCCTGGCGGCCGCCGTGGCGGAACGCGTCGATGTAGTTGCGCCAGAGGTCGGGCCGCAAGAGATCGGCCCAACCCATCCGGCCGATGTCGAGCGCGCGGTGGAGATTGGCCTCGGGATCGACGAGGCAGGGGAACGGCATGCCCTCGTCCATGAGTCGCTGTGCCTGCCAGTCGGCGCCGGTGCCTATCGCGATGACGCGCGCGCCGAGCTTCTCGATCTCGGTATGGGCCTCACGCAACTGCGCGAGATATGCGCGACACGGAATTCAGCCGTAGTAACGGATCGCGACCGCGAGGAGGGTCCGGTCGAGAAACGTGCCCACTTCCACTTGCTCGCCGCTCGCCGTGCGGAGCTCGACCGGCGGGAGCCGCTCGCCGACCTCGGTCATCGCACGTAGCGAGCGTTGTCGCCGGACGCTTCGGTACCGAGCGCGTCGAGTGCTTTCGCGGGCGACAACACGACGAGGCTGCTCGTGGCTCGCACGCAAGGGCGTCCCTTTGCATCCAACACGCGGGCTTCGGCCTTGAACCGCTCGTCGCTACGTTCCGTGAGCGACGCCTCGACGCGGTAGGCACGGCCGACACGCACCGGGTAGTCGAACGTCGCGCTGGTCTCGTGGGTGACGGCGAACTTCTCGCCGACCGCGATCGCGGCCCAGGCCATCGCCTCGTCGAGCACGGCCAGCGTCACCCCGCCGTGCACATAGGTGGGCGCGCCCGAGAACTCGTCACCCAGCGTGTAGTCGGCGAAGACCACGGCGCGCTCGTCGTCATGGAAGAACGGCAGTTGCATGCCGCGCTCGTTGTGCTGCTCGCACACGAAGCAGTTCGACTCGAAGCCCCAACGCGCGTTCTCGAGCGGGTGCACCGCCATCGGCGCGGCTACTTGCCCTTTCGCACGAGCCAGCGCAGCTTCTCGGCCTTCTCGAAGGCCGCTTCACCGGCAAGCTGACCGATGGAAGTCGAGATGGTCGGGTACACGTGCATGAACGCGGCGAGATCGTTGAGCTTGGCTCGCTGCTCGATCGCAAGCGCGAACTCGTGGATCATCTCGCCGGCGGCCGGCGCAAGGATGTGCGCGCCGACGATCCGGCTCTTGTGCGTGACGATGATGACGGCGCCTTCGCCGGCGCTGTCGGCCCGGGCCCGGTCGTTGTGGATCAGGTCCTGGCGCCACACCTCGATGTCGTTACCGTGTGTCGCGCGCGCCTCGGCCTCGGTCATCCCGGCGTGCGCGAGCTCCGGATCGGTGAACGTGCACCACGGCACGCTCGCCGTGACCTTGCCCTTCCCGGGGAAGAACATGTCGCGTACCGCGCGTACGCCCTCGTACGCAGCCGAGTGCGTGAACAAGTACCGGCCGGCGAGATCGCCCGAGACGTAGATCGTGTCGACGTTGGTGCGGCCCCGGTTGTCGACGATGACGCCCTTCGGCCCCGTCTTCACGCCGAGCTCCTCGAGCCCGAGGTCTTCGACGTTGGGCTTGCGTCCGACCGCGACGAGCAGGTCGTCGCCTTCCCAGCGGCCCGGCGTGCCGCCCTCGGTGCCGTACACGACCTTCCTGCCGTTCTCGATCGCGACGCGCTCGGTCTCGACATCGAAGCGTAGATCGACACCCTCGCCGCGCATCTTCGTGACGAGCAGGTCGACGAGCTCCGGCTCGTCACGCGGCAGGATGCGCGGCCCCTTCTGGAGCAGCGTGACGGGAATGCCGAGACGCGTGAAGCCCTGCACCATCTCGACGGCGATCGGGCCGCCGCCAATGTTGACGAAGCTCGCGGGCGGGTCGTCGAGCTCGAACAGGGTCTCACTGGTGACGAATCCCGCTTCGGTCAGGCCGGGGATCGGTGGCACGGCCGGTCGACTCCCGGTGCAGAGCAGGATGTAGCGCGTTTCGAGGCGGCGGTCGCCGACCTGCACCGCGTTGGGACCGGCGACGCGGCCGGCGCCCATCACGATCTCGATGCCCATCTCGCGGAAGCGGTCGGGGTTGTCGTCGGTCGACGCGACGTCCTGCTGCACCTCGCGGATGCGCTTCCACACGCGTGCACGGTCGACGACGGGTTCGACCGGCTCGATGCCGAAGTCGTCGGCCGTGCGCATGTGGTGCGCGGTCTTCGCCGACGCGAGCAAGGCCTTGCTGGGCACGCAGCCCGTCCACAGACAGTCGCCGCCCACGCGGTTGCGCTCAACGACCGCCACCTTGAGCTCAAGGCCGGCCGCGAACTCGGCGGCCACCATGCCGCCCGAGCCCATCCCGACGATCACGAGGTCATATCGGTCCGACATGGCCGCTCCCTGGTCGCGTCGTTGCAATCTAGGCGTCTTCGTTCCTGCTCGCCCCGGCGGATCACTGCGCCCTTTCGGCCCCGGCAGTGATCCGCAAGGATGGTCCGGAGCGAATCGGGGGCATGGACATGGGCGCATGAGCGACGGCACCGTGCGCACCTCGGAGTGGGAGCGAGGTGTGCGCGACCGGATGGTCGGTGGCGACGACGCCGCGCTCACCGACGTGTACGACCAGTACTCCTCGTTCGTGTACGGCCTCGCCGCGCGTGTGATCGGAGATCACCGGGCCGCCGAAGACGTGACCCAGGACGTGTTCGTGAGCATCTGGGAACGGCCCGAAACCTTCGATCCGAGCCGCGGCAGCCTGCGTACCTGGCTCGGCACGCTCGCGCACCGCCGCGCCGTCGACTACGTGCGACGTGAGGAGGCTCGGCGGCGCCGGTCGCAACGCGAGGCGGCGCGATCGGTGTCCGCGCCTGACGTCGACGAGATGGCGATGGCGTTGGTGACGGCCGAGAAAGTGCGCGAAGCGCTCGAGTGTCTGCCGCCCGAACAACGCGACGCAATCCGGCTCGCGTACTTCGGAGGCAAGACGTACCGAGAGGTCGGCTTGGCGCTCGAGATTCCCGAGGGCACGGCAAAGTCACGGCTGCGGCTCGGGTTGCGGCGCATTGCCGACGTGCTCCAATCGGAAGGGGTGGGCTCGTGGACATGAACCCGAGGCCCGCGATGAACGACAGCGCACTCGACGAGCTTCTCGGTGCGTATGCGCTCGATGCATGCGAGCCCGCCGACGCCGCCGCGGTCGAGGAGTACTTGCGCGGTGACGCCGGTGCCGCTGACGAGGCGATGCGTCTCCGCAACGCCGCGGTCTGGATCGGCGCAACCGAAACGCTGCGACCCCCGGACGCCCTGCGCGCGTCGGTGCTCGACGAGGCTCGGGCACGACGCCGCGCGGCGCGGCACGACGAGGCGATCGAGCTGTACGAGCACGAGATCGAACGCTTCGATGCGCTCGTGCAAACGCTCGACGTCTCCGCGCTCGACGTGCGCGCGCCGAACGGCTTGCGCGCCGGCGACCTGGTCGCGCACATGGCGGCGATGGAGAGCGCGCTCGCAGCCGAGATCGGCCATCCGACCGCCCCTGACGTCACGGTTACCGATCCCGACGAGCGCACTGCCATCTTCATCGAGCGCTGCCACGATGATCCCGACGGCGCGCGCCGAATGTGGCGGGAGAGCGTCGACGCGCTGTTGCACTGGGCCCGCACCGATGGTGGAGTCGGCAGCGTCACGATCCCGTGGTTCGGGGTGCTGATGCCGAGTGCCGACGTCCTTGTTGCCCGGGCGTTCGAGACCTGGATCCACGCCGACGACCTGCGCCACGCGCAAGCACTTGCGCTCGCGCCGCCGCCCGCGAACAGCCTCCGCCGGATGGGCGAGCTGTCGGCGCGGGTGCTGCAGCCGGCGCTGGTCGCCGGCGGTCAGGGCCGGTCGGGCTCGACCGCAAGGCTCGTGCTCACCGGCGAAGGCGGCGGCACCTGGACCGTGCCCTGCGGTCCCGACGAGATCGTGGACCTGTCGGACGAGCCGCTGCTCCCGGATGTCACCCTGACCGCCGACGTTGTCGAGTGGTGCCTGATGGTCGGCGAACGCCTGGACGCGCAGCATCTCCGCGTGACGATCGAGGGCGATCGCGAGCTGGGCGCGGCCGTGATCGCTGTCGCGCCCACGTTCGCAACCGTGTAGACCCGCGGCTAGCTGGCGGCCGCGGTGCCCGTCTCGTCGCCTGTTTCAGCGCTGTCGGGCGTGGAATTGGTCTCGATCTCGTGCTCCGCTGCGGTGATCTCGCCGACGAGCCGGTCGATCTCGGCATCGGTGTCGGCGGTACCCGCGCCGGTGCGCTCCGCGTAGACGAGGCCGCCGATCTCCTCTTTCCACTCGTTGATCTTCTTGCGCAGCTTGGAGTCTTCGAGCTTCTCCTGGCCGGCTTTCACGCCCTGCTGCGCCTTGTCCTTCGCCTGCTTCGCGCCTTCCTTGACCTTGTCCATCAGACCCATGGCGTTGACCTCCTCGACGAGGGAGCCACCCTACCAATGGCAGACCACGCCGATCGTTGACTCGAGCGCAGCCGCGCCTTGCGATGCAGGAGGCGTCGCGCGGAGTGGTTCAGGCGAGGCGAAGGATCGCGGGCTCGACGTGGAGGCCCGTGAACTGGTCGGCCGGCGCCGGACGCGCGAAGTAGTAGCCCTGGGCCAGGTCGCAGCCGAGCTGGGTGAGCACGGTGAGCTGCTCGACCTCCTCGACGCCTTCGGCGACCACCTTCATCCCGAGGGCGTGGGCCATCTGGATCGTCGCAGCCACGATCGCCTCGTCGGGAGCCTCGTGGCCGAGTCCCTCGACGAAGCAACGGTCGATCTTCAGCTGGTCGAACGGAAACCGTTTCAGGTAGGAGAGCGACGAGTAGCCGGTGCCGAAGTCGTCGATCGCGAGACGGACGCCGAGATCCTTCAACTTCAACAGCGCCGAGGCGGTGCCGTCGACGTCGTCGACCAGCACGCTCTCGGTCACTTCCAGGCAGATCGAGCCGGGCGCGACGCCTGTTGCCTCGAGCGCCCCGTGGACTGTCGAGGCAAGATCCTGGCGGAACAACTGCCGGCCGGACAGATTCAGCGACATCACGAAGCCGGGCGGCACGACCCCATCGCGGCGCCAGAGCGCGAGCTGGCGGCACGCCGTTTCGAGCACGTAGACGCCCATCGGCAGGATGAGCCCGGTCTCCTCCGCGACGCCGATGAAAGATGCCGGCCCCATCAATCCCTTCGTGGGGTGGTTCCAGCGCACGAGCGCCTCGGCGCCGATGATTCCGCCATCCACGACGCGCACCTCGGGCTGGTAGTACAGCTCCAGCTCATCGCGGTCGAGGGCACGACGCAGCGCGCGCTCGGTCTCCAAGCGCACGACCACCTGCGAGCGCAGCGCCTTGTCGAAGAGCTGGGTGGTCGCACCGCCGCGCGCCTTTGCCCGGTACATCGCGGCGTCGGCGTCGCGCAGCAACGATTCGGCCCGATCGGTGGGGACCTGTGACATGGCGATCCCGATGCTGGCCGTGAGCACGTTGACTTCACCGCGCGCGACCGGAAATGGCTCCGCGAGCGCCTCGGTGATGCGCTCGGCGGCCAACATCACGGCCCGGGTGTTGTCGACGCCCTCGCACACCACGACGAACTCGTCACCGCCGAACCGTGCGACCGTGTCACCCGTGCGCATCGCTTTCGTCAGCCGGCGGGCAACCTCGATGAGCACCTCGTCACCGGCATCGTGGCCGAGGCTGTCGTTGATCACCTTGAAGCGATCGAGGTCGAGAAAGAGCGCGGCGACCGAGGAACCCTTGCGATCGAGTCGCAGGAGCGCCTGGCCCAGACGGTCGAGCACGAGGGAGCGATTCGGAAGGCCGGTCAACGGATCATGCATCGCTTGGTGCTGGAGTCGGTCCTCCGCGTCAGCTCGATCGATAGCGACTGCAGCGAGAGCGGCGGCGCGTGCAGTGAGGGCAAGCTCGCTGGCCGTCGGCTCCCGCACGCGGCTGCCGTAGACGGTGAACGTGCCGAGCAGTCGCGTGGTGTCGGGCGTGAGAATCGGCATCATCCATACCGACTTGACGCCGTGATCGGCCGCCAGGGCCGCCAATGGGCCGACCTGCACAATCGCCGTGTCGGCCGCAATGTCTGCGATCACATGGGGCCCCGCCTCGCCGATGATCTCCGCCGGTGGCAAACCGTGCTCATCGGCGAGCAGGTCGGTGCTGCGCACGAACTCAGCCGGCAGCGTCGGAGCGACCGCGCGGGACAGTCGAGTGTTCGTCGCGTCGAGCACGCGGATTGATCCGCGACCGTCGAGCACCTGACCTTCGAACGTCCTGATCAGCTCGGTGAACACCACGTCGAGCGAGCTTTGCCTGCCGATCAGCTCGATGACGCGCGATTCACCGGCTTGGAGTGCATGGGCGCGCACGCGGTCAGTCACATCGCGTAGGTTGCCGACGATGCCGTCGATACCCGGTTCGCCGAGATGATTGGTGCATGTCGTTTCGATCCAGCGCCACTCACCCTCCCGATTCCGGCCCCGCGCGGTGAACGTGAGCGTCTGCCCCGGGCCCGCGAGCGCGTCGGCGAGCACCTTGACGACGGCCTCGAGATCCTCGGGGTGCACATGGTCCGAGACGATGGTGTCGAGAAAATGCTCGGGCGGGTAGCCGAGCATCCGGCTGATTCCGGGGCTGACGTAACGCATGATCCACGCGCGTCGACCACGACGATCGGGTCGTTCGCATATTGGACCAGCGACCGAAGCCGTTCCTCGCTCTCGCGTACCGCGTCGTCTGCCTTCGCCGTGACGTTGTTCTCCTGGACGATGCGCCACATCACGAGTGCGGCAACGAGCGCCGAGACCAGGCCGAAGACCCACGGATCGACACGCTCACCTTCGATGGACGCAACGACCACGACGGCCGGTCCGACGAAGAGCGCGGAGGCGAGCAGCACGACCCGTGCCCGATATCGAGCGCGACCCGAGGTGCGCGTCTCGCGGGACAGGAACACCATCGAGGGATCGATCGCCGCTGCCGCGATGAGGAGATAGGAAACGGGCCACAAGTAGTCGAGCCACTGCGGTTGGTTGCTGCCGGGCACGAGTCGCACGTACGCGATGTCGGCGACGAGGGTGATGACGACCCCGAGCGCGAGGAACCACGCGGCACGCAGACGGACACCGTGCGCGAACAGCAGGCGGAGCAGCGCGCCGAACAGCACCAAGTCGAGCAGCGGGAATGCCGGTGCCACGTACGCGTCGAATGTCGCCGGTGCGCTGCGGAGGGTTGGCTCGACGAGGTACTGCCATGCCGGGATGAATGCGGCGACCGAGATGATCACACCATCGGCGAGCGCGAGGCGGTCGCCGCCTTGCGTGTGCGCCCGTGCGAGACGCAGCAGGCCGATCAAGAGGCAGGGGTAGGCAGACAGATAGACGACGTCGGCGAGGTTCACGACCGGTCCGGTGGCCACGCCGTCGCCGATCCCGATGTCCCAGATGAGATCGCCGATCACGAGGGCAGCCAGGCCCGCCGCGAGCGCGAACCACGCCGCCGGGTCGCTGGTCCGATTGCGTCGGGCCCCGACGACGATGGCGATCGCGCAGGAGAGCTCGAGCAGGTCGCGCACGACCAGTGTCGTGAGCGCGCCCGTGAGCCATCCCGTCGCCGCGAGCACGAGTACGCCCGCTCCCAGGAACATCCATACCGCCTGCCGCCGCACGAGGCAGTTATCGGCACAAAAACGCGCAGAGTGAAGGGTTCGGTCCCTAGTCAGCGCTCTCCGCGGTGGTGTCGGTGCTGCTCAGCCACGCAGGACGAGGCCTCGGTAGCCGTCAACGAACCCGGCGGCTCGTAGGGGCTCGGCGAGCGGGGACTCCCGGGCCGGGCCACCGTCGACCCGCCGGAGCTCCAATTTCGCCAGGCGGCCCTGCTTCACGAGCCAAGCGACGGCGTCGACCCAGCTCGGGTCGGTGATCGCATCGGCGCCGAAGGTGAGCAGGTGCTTTGCGCCGCGTTCGATGTATGCCACTGCGGACCCGGCTCGGAGCACCACCGAGGCTCCCGCGGCACGCGCCGGCCGTGCGCCGGTGTCGGGCCACGGGAGCGCAGCGCCGTAGGGCTGAGCGGGATCTGTGGCCGCGAGCACGAGTGCGTCGTCGCCGCGTACCGGACTCTCGAGCTCGCGGTCGGCGCGTAGGCGCTCGACTGCACCCGGTAACGCGAACTGCGCTGCGCCCTGGCCGGCGACGAAGTACCCACGTCGCGGCGTGACCGAGCTCCTCGAGCGATCTCAGCGCGCCGTAGACACCGGCGAACCCGCCGGGGATGCCCTCGGCTCGAACGCCTTCGCGTGTGACGATGCCGTAACGCTCGAGCAGCTGGCGGGCGCGCGCTGCGGCGAGCTCGCCGGCCGCCGGGACAGGAGTGACCAGCGGGGCGACGAGGGACCAGCGGCCGCTGCCGGCCGGGGGTCCGAGGCGGGCCAGCCGGCCGGGGCGGGGACGGCCGCGCGTCGCGGCGCGTTTGCGGCCGGCGAGCAGCGCGCGCAACGGCACGAGACTGTCGTTGGTCACCTCACCCGCCCACACGAGATCCCAGAGTGCGGTGAGCACGACGCGATCGTCGAGCGCGCCGGACGCCCGGATCAACTCGGGCCAGAAGCTCGCACCCGCGGTTGTAAGGTGGGCGCGGAGCGCGTCGTGTACGGGTGCGTCGGGAGAATCGAGCGCGGGCGCGGGCAACACGAAGCGGGCATCGTCGCGGAACGCCAGCGCGACTCGCCCGTCGGACGCGCCGAGCGCACCGGCTCCCACCCAGACGAGCTCGCCCGCGCTGCAGAGCTCGTCGAGCATCGATTCCCGGTACGCGGTGACGCGGGTCGCGAGCACGTCGAGCTCGAGCACGGACGCCGGGATCGCTGCGCCTTGGAGCTGGCCGAGCGCGTCGATGAGCGCGTCGACGCCGTGACCTCGCCCGGCTCGCCCGATGCCCTGCCACGCGGGGAGGAACCGCGCGAACACTTCGGTCTCGACCGGCTCGACCTCGCGGCGGAGCTTCGCCAGCGATCGGCGGCGGAGACGGCGCAGCACCCCGACGTCGCACCATTCGCGCTCGGTGCCGCCGGGGCGGAACTCGCCTTTGACCACTCGACCCTCAGCCTCGAGTCGTAGCAGAGCGCCGCCCGCCTCGGCGCTCCCGATGCCGAACCGGCGCGCGGCATCGGCAGTGGTGAACGGTGTGTGCGTGCGCGCGAAGCGGGCGACCAACTTGTCGACCGGCGCGTCGACCGGCTCGGTGAACACACCCGGGAGCCCACTCGGGATCGCCGCGCCCAACGCGTCGCGATACCGCGCCGCGTCATCGGCTGCGCCGACGCGGGTCTCGCCTGCGACGTTGAATCGGATCGCCCGGCGCTCGTCGAGGAGCGTGTCGACCAGGGCCGGGTCTGAGACGCCTCGCTCGGCGAGCTCGTGCTCACTCAAGTCGCCGAGGTCACGGAGCAGGTCGTGCAGGTCGTCGACGCTGCGCACGCGTGCGACTTGCTCGGGCGTGAGCCGCTGGAGCTCGAGCTCCAGCTGAACAAGCGCGTCGGCATCGATGAGCTCGCGCAGCTCTTCGGCACCGAGAAGATCACGCAAGAGGTCACGGTCGAGCGCGAGCGCGGCGGCGCGTCGTTCGGCCAGCGGCGCGTCGCCCTCGTACATCGATGCCGCGATCCAGCCGAACACCAGCGACTGCGCGAACGGCGACGCCCCGGCAGTGTCGACCGGCACCATGCGCACCCGTCGCGACTGCAGGTCGCTTAGCACCTCGCGCAGTGCCGGAATGTCGAACACGTCGCGCAGACACTCGCGTGTCGTCTCGAGCAGCATCGGGAACGACGGATATCGCGCTGCGACCTCGAGGAGATCGGCGGCACGTTGGCGTTGTTGCCACAGCGGGGTGCGTTGGCCGGGCCGGCGGCGGGGGAGGAGCAACGCGCGCGCCGATGCTTCGCGGAATCGTGACGCGAACAGCGAGGTGGCGGGCAGCTGTTGCACGACCAGCTTCTCCACCTCGTCGGGGGAGAGCGTGAGTGCGTCGAGCGGGATCGACTCGACCGCGTCGGGCAGGCGCAGCACGATCCCGTCGTCGCTCCACAGCGCCTGCACCGGGAGGTCGAGCCGGTCGCTGAGTCGCGCCTCGAGCGCCAACGCCCACGGCGCGTGGACGCGCGAACCGAACGGCGACAGCAGACAGACGCGCCAGTCGCCGATCTCGTCGGGGAACCGTTCGACGACGATGGTGCGATCATCCGGCAGCACGCCGGTGGCTTCCGCCTGCTCGTGCAAGTACTGAAGGAGGTTGTCGGCCGCGAGGTCGTCGAGCAGGAACTCGTCGCGCAGGCGCGCAACGGCGGCGTCGCGCGGCGTGCCGTGAAGCTCGCGCACGACCGCGCCCATCGCGCGACCGAGCTCGAGCGGCCGGCCGGGCTTGTCGCCGTGCCAGAACGGCATCTTGCCCGCCTCGCCCGGGGCCGGCGTGACGATCACCCGGTCGTGGGTGATCTGCTCGATCCTCCATGTCGACGCGCCGAGCAGGAACGTCTCGCCCGGCCGGCTCTCGTAGACCATCTCCTCGTCGAGCTCGCCGACGCGGGTGCCTTCGGGAAGGAACACGCCGAACAAGCCGCGGTCAGGGATCGTGCCGCCGCTCGTGACCGCGAGCGATTGCGCGCCCCTACGTGCCCGCACCCGTCCGTCGACGCGGTCCCACACGATGCGGGGACGCAACCCGCCGAAGTCGTCGGACGGATAGCGGCCCGCGAGCATGTCGAGCACGGCGGCAAAGGTGTCGTCGGAGAGGTCGGCGAAGTTGGCGGCCCGGCGCACGAGCGCGCGCAGGTCGTCGACGGACCACTCGTCGAGCGCGCACGCGGCGATGACCTGTTGGGCGAGGACGTCGAGCGGGTTGCGGGGGTAGCGGGTCTCCTCGACGAGCCCGGCGCGCATGCGCGGCACGATCACCGCCGCTTCGAGGAGGTCGCCCCGGTACTTCGGGAAGATCTTGCCCCGGCTCGGCTCGCCGACCTGGTGGCCGGCGCGTCCGATGCGTTGCAAGCCGCGAGCGACAGAACCCGGCGATTCGACCTGCACGACGAGATCCACCGCGCCCATGTCGATGCCGAGCTCGAGCGAGCTGGTGGCAACAAGCGCGCGGAGGCGGCCCGCTTTCAAGTCGTCTTCGATGACGAGCCGTTGCTCGCGGCTCAACGAACCGTGGTGTGCCTTCACGAGCTCGGGTCGACCCGACTCGGGGCCGCAACCGGCGAGCTCGTTGAGGCGACCGGCGAGCCGCTCGGCGAGGCGCCGCGAGTTGACGAAGATCAGTGTGCTGCGGTGCGCCTCGATCAGCTCCAACAGACGCGGGTGGACGTGCGGCCAGATGCTCGCACGCGGCCGGCTGTCGCCGGCCGAGCCGTCAACTGGCTCGTCGACCAGACGGCCGAGCTCGCCCATGTCGTCGATCGGCACCACGACCTCGATGTCAAGCGACTTCCGGCTGCCCGCGTCGACGACCGCGACACGCCGCGGGCCGTCTTCGGTCTGGCCGCCGAGAAAGCGCGCGATCTCGTCGAGCGGGCGCTGCGTGGCCGACAAGCCGATGCGCTGGGGCGGTGCGCTCGTGACGGCCTCGAGCCGCTCGAGCGAGAGCGCAAGGTGCGCGCCGCGTTTGGTCGCGGCGACGGAATGGATCTCGTCGACGATCACTGTCTCGACGCTGCGAAGGATCTCGCGCGCTTGTGACGTGAGCAGCAGGTACAGCGACTCGGGAGTGGTGATGAGGATGTCGGGTGGGGTGCGGCTGAGCCGGCGCCGGTCTTCTGCCGGCGTGTCGCCGGTGCGGAGCGCGACGGACACGTCGGGTACGGGTGCGCCGAGCGACTCGGCGATGCGCCGAATGCCGGCAAGCGGCGCCCGCAGGTTCTTCTCGACGTCGACGGCCAGCGCTTTCAGCGGCGACACATAGAGCACGCGGCAGCGTTGCTTCGGCGTCGCCGGTGCCGGGTCGCGGGTGAGCCGGTCGACCGCCCACAGGAACGCGGCCAGGGTCTTGCCCGACCCGGTGGGTGCCAGGACCAAGGTGTGGTCGCCGGCCGAGATCGCAGGCCAGCCGTGCACCTGGGCGTCGGTGGGCGCGTCGAACGACTGCGCGAACCACTGACGCGTCGGGGCGGAGAACGACGTGAGCGGATCGGCGGTCGGCGCGGAGACCATGGCCCGAGAGTATCGCCGGGCTCTGACGATTACGCCCGGGGGAGCGGGTCGAGAATCGCGTCGGCCCACGACACGTCGGGACGGGCGCGGCGGCGGCCGGCAAGGTCGTCGGGCACGTCGATCTCGAGCCGCACGAGCGCGCCGCCGAGGGTCTTGCCGAGCGAGTCGGCGCGCAGTGAACGGGGGCCGCCGCCGCCGAGCGCGCCGCGCATCACGAACTTCAGCGCGAGCACGTTGGGCGTTTCATAGCGCGTGACGTCGCCCCGGACCATCGTGCCGAAGTGCGACTTCACGCGCTCGGCCGTCACCTCGCGGACGAGCACGGCGTACACCTCGTCGTCGTCGGCGAAGATCGCGATGTCGGAGATGTCGCCCTTGTCGCCGGCTCGATAGCCGCACAGCTCGCGAAGTTGCACTCGCCCGCTCATGCAACCTCCTCGACCGCGACCGTGACGTGCGTGTCGACCGACGCCTTGTTGACAAGCGTCGGCCAGATGCCCAGCAGCTCGGTGGCCCGGCCGCCGAGCGCGCGACCCATGGCGGTCATACCTGCCGGCGGCGCCGAGAGCGTGAGTGGTGTCAGCTCGCGGCCGACGAGCGATGCCGTCTGCTCGTCGGCGCAGCGCCACGCGAGCCGAAGTGCCACGTCGGGCGGGTCGAGCTCCACGCTCACGGGCACGGTCGGGCCGCCGAGCGCATCGACACCCCAGTATTCGACGCACCACTCATCGACCGCGTACCCGGCGAGCTCGACGCGTTTGGCGAAGATCGCGGCAGTGACCTTTGCCTTCTCGTAGGCGTCGGGCCACGAGAACGCGACGCGCGCCTCGCCGGCCCAGCCCGCATGGTGCGCGAGCAACGCCTTGTACGTGGCCGTTGCGGCGGCACCGCGCACGCCGCGCACCTGCACGCGGTCGCCACCGAGGTCTTCGAACTGCGCGCTCGTGAAGTCGGCCACGACGTCGGGCGACATGTAGGCGGACGGGTCGTGCACCTCGTAGAGCAGCTGGTGACGCACCGTATCGAAGCTCACCCGCCCGCCGGATGTGCGGGGCTTGGTGATGACCGCGCTCCCGTCGGCCTCGACCTCGGCGATCGGATACGGGAGATCCCACGGGTGCGGCACCGTCCACCATTCGCCACTGAAGTTGCCGCCGGCGGTCTGGCCGGAGCACTCGAGCAGGTGGCCGACGAGCACGCCCGCGGCGAGCCGGTCCCAGTCGTCCCACGCCCAGCCGTGCTCGTAGACGAGCGGCGCGAGGAACAACGCGGCGTCGGCGACGCGGCCGGTGATCACGATGTCGGCACCGGCACGCAGCGCGTCGACGATCGGGCGCGCGCCCAGGTACGCAGCTGCGAACAGTGGCGCCGCGGGCATCCTGTCGAACGCCGCCCCCGTGTCGAGATGCGCGAACGACTCACCTGCGCCTTGCAGCTCGTCGAGACGGGTCATCAGGTCGTCGCCGAGCACCGTCGCGACCTTCACGCCGGTGACACCGAGCGTCGCGCGCCGTGTCGATGGCCAGCGCGCGCCGCAGCCGTGGGATTGATGCCGCCCGCGTTGGTGATCACCTTCGTGCGGCCGGCGGCGACAGACGGCAACGCCGCGCCCAGGTACAACGGCAGGTCGCGCGTGTAGCCCCGCGCTTCGTCGCGCTGGCGGTCCTTCTGCAAGATGGCGAGCGTCAGCTCCGCGAGCGCCTCGAGACAGAGGTAGTCGACGCCTTCATCGACGAGGCTTGCGACTGATCGTGGCGTGTCGCCGTAGAACCCCTGCCCGCCCACGATCCGAACCGTCACGCCGGGCTCAGGCGTGGAACGGAGGACGGCGGTCGACCCATGGACGGGCCGTCTCGAGCTGGGCGGCGACGCGGAACAGCAGGTCTTCGCGTCCGAAGGCGGCCACGAGCTGCACGCCGATCGGCAGGCTGCTGGTTGCGAAGTACAGGGGCAGCGACATCGCCGGCTGGCCGCTGACGTTGAACGCCGCGGTGTAGGCGGCCGACGGCAACGCGCGCGCTGCGCCTTCCAGCGGGTTGTCGGGCGGGCCGACGATGAAGCCGATCTCGGGGGGCGGTTCGGCCATCGTGGGCGTGAGCAGCAGGTCGAAACCGTCGGCCCACCAACTCGCGAGGCGACGGCTCCACGCGTGCGCCTTCCGCAACGCTTCGACGTAGTCCGCGGAGGTGACCCCCTTGCCCATCTCGTAGTACGCCCACGTGACCGGCTCGACGTCGTCGGGCTCCACGGGCCGCCCCGCCTTCGCTGCCAGGTCGTCGAAGTCGACACCGACACCGGTGCTGAGCACGGCCATGAACTGGTCGAGGAGCCCGTCCTCGTGGAGCGCGACCGGAGACGACGCTTCGACCGTGTGGCCGAGTGATTCGAGCAGGCGGCCCGCGTCTTCCGCAGCCGCCGTGCACTCCGAATTGGTGTGCGCCATCGCCGCCGGCGCATCCGTGAGGATGCCGATGCGCAGCGCGCCGGGATCGGCGCCGACTTCCTCCAGGTACGGCCGGCTCGGCGGCGGCGCCGTGTAGGGATCGCCCGGCATCTCGCCCTGCACCGCGTCGAGCACCGCGGCACTGTCGCGCACCGAGTGGGTCAGGACGTGACGCACCACGAGTCCGGCCCAGCTCTCGCCATCGGCGGGGCCGAGCGACGACCGGCCCCGCGACGGCTTGAGGCCGAACAGCCCGCAGGCGCTGGCCGGGATGCGGATCGAGCCGCCGCCGTCGCCCGCGTGGCCGACGGGGACCATGCCCGACGCGACCGCCGCAGCTGAGCCGCCGCTCGAGCCACCGGTGCTGTGGTCGGTCTGCCAGGGATTGCGGGTGGGCCCGTACGCTTCCGGCTCTGTCGTGGGCATCAAGCCGAGCTCGGGTGTGTTGGTCTTGCCGACGAACACGAACCCCGCGTCGCGGAACTTCTCGAACAGGTAGCTGTCGACGTCGGCGCGATATCCGATCTGCTTCAGCAGCTTGTTGCCGTAGTGGCAGGGCTCGCCCGCGAGCGTGCCGTCGAGGTCTTTGAGCACCATCGGCACACCGCGGAACGGGCCGTCGGGCAACTCGCCCCGAGCCGCATCGCGCGCCTGGTCGAACAGCGGGTGGATCACCGCGTTGAGCTCGGGGTTGAGCTTCTCGATGCGGTTGATCGCGTCGTCGACGAGCTCGAGTGGCGACGCGTCACCACGACGCACGAGCTCGGCTTGCACGGTCGCGTCGAGATAGGCGCTATCGGTATCGGTCATACCAGCACCGTAGGGCCCGTTTGGGAGGAACGTCCAACGGGGCCTGCCGGGGCGGTGCCCTCAGCCGACGGCCTCGCGGGCCCGCTCGATTGTGTCCTTGCCCACGGACCGCGCCTTGTCGAGCATTCCGGATGCCGCGCCGGCGACAAGATTGCCGGGAGGCGTATCGGGAGCTTTCGGGTGCGCGCGGGTCGGGGCCGTCTTCTTCGCCTTGCTCATGCGCTCGCCGAGCTCCATGAGCTCCTTACGGCCAAGAGCCTTGCGCACGCCCGGGAACAGGCTGATCTCTTCTTCCTTGACGTGACGTCGCACGCTCTCGATCAACACATTGACCTTGGCGTCGAAGCGCTCGTCGGTCGGCTTCATGCGTTGCAGCTCCGAGAGCGTCCACTTGACGATGTGGTGCTCTTCGAGACCCTCGAGCACAAGGTCTTCCTCGGCTGGGACTTCGGCACGGACGACCGGGTAGAAGAACTGCTCTTCGATCGCGGAGTGCACCGCCAGCTCTTCAATGATCTGCTGGACAACCTTGCTCTTGGTCTTGGTCGCGTTGTCACCGAGCTTCTGGTACCGCTTGAACAACTGCTCCACCGCTTTGTGATCACTTTTCAGCAAGGTGATCGCGTCCATGTGTCTCCCCGTTGTGGTTGGACTGTTTCTACCCCCGCGTCATTCGGCGAAAACGAACCAAGCAGGGCGTTTGCAAGGTGTGGCCGGGTCAGGAATCGGGTAACTGTCGAAAGCTCGGCCCCACCCTTCGGCCCGGGGACCCGTTGTGGAGCACAGCATGCCCATCTCCTCACCTGAGCCCTGGCCCGACACCCAGGCATCGTTCGAGACCGTGACCGATGCCCGCGGTGACAACGTGCTGCGCGTGCACGGGCAGATCGACGTGCACACGGCTCCGGGATTGCGGCGAGAGCTCGTCGCGCTCACCGACGAGGGTGCGACCTCGATCGTGGTCGATGGTCGTGACCTCGAGTTCATCGATTCATCCGGGCTGCGCGTGATCGTCGAGGCATCGAGCCGGTTTCAAGCGCGCGGTGGCCGCCTCCTGTTGTGCAATCTGCGGCCGTCGGTGCGACGTGTGTTCGAGATCAGCGCGCTCGACCGGCTCTTGCTGATCGCGGAGTGATCGCGGGTACCCCACGCCGGCCTGAGGCAGCGCCGGTTCATCCCCGCCGTCGTGCGTGCAGTGCACGACGTGGCCCCACAGCTGAGCGGGCTCCGCGTCGCCGAATACGTACCGTCTCCGCAAGACCTTGCGTCGGGCGAGCGCGATGCCGGTTGAGAACAGCTAGTCCTGCTTCTTGGCGATTGGCTTCGCGAGCTCACCTTTGTTCATCCGCGAACGCCCGGGGATCTTGAGCTTGCGGGCCCGCTCGTAGAGCTCGTCTCGCGAGTGGCCTTCGGCGTCGACGCCGCCGTACCTCGCCCCGATGCCGCGTCGTTTATCCGCCGTGCTCTGTTTTGACCGGGGGTCGGACGGGCCTTGCCTAGCTTTCGGTTCCCAGTGGTCACCGATCTTCTCGAACGAGTGCTTCAACGCAGCGAACGCGACCCGATGGGCACGTTCTCCGTCTCCGTACTCCTGTACCGCGCTGTCGTGCGCCTTGGCCCACGTGCGCTGAGCCTTCGCCAGCGAGCGTTTGAGCGTGTCGGGCAGCACCTTCATGCCGGGCATGTTCTGCACCTCCGTTGTGTCGCCGCGCATGGTTGTACCCGACGAGGAGCGCGCGGATGCCGCTAGCCGCGTGAGGTCGTGCCGGCGCGTGTCGTGTCGTCGCCGCGCGCGTCAGGCTCTATGCCGACGGCGTTGACCCGTCCACGGTGCCGTGGTCGGCTTCCCAGCTCAAGATCTCGATAACCGCGACGTGCACGATCAACCGGCCGAGTATGAGCATCCATGCGAGCACGCCGAAGACGACGCCGAGCGTGCCGTACAGCTCAGAGGATCGCTGTACGAGCCGCGGCACGACCAGTCCACCCACGAGCGTGAGCACCTCGAACCCGACGCCGCCGACGACCGCGGCCGGGAGGATGTAGCGCAGCGCGACGCGGCGGTTCGGCAGGATCCACGACGTCCAGACGAACGCGACCGTGTTGACGGCGACACCGACGATGATCCCGACCGGCGCGAGCACGCCGGGGAGAAGCTCCACGAGCGCGGCAGCACCGAATGCCGCTGCGAGGAGGACACCCATCCCGGCGAGCCACGCGAGCCCGTAGAGCCGGTCTTTCACGCCGCGCCCCGCGACCCGCCAGACGGTGTTGTACGTGGTCGCGAGTACTCCGGCAAGACCGAGGCCGGCCCAGAGCAGCCCGAGTATCCCGATGACGCTCGCGGCGCGCTTGCTCTGCTGCGCCGTCGCGATCGCCGTCGTCACCGTGTGCGCGGCGCTGCCCGTGAGCCCGAGCTGCTCCACCGCGTGGTGCGCAAAGTTGTTCGACGAGCCGGCGAGAAAGCCGATGACCGCGATCGCCAGGAGCAACAGCGGAAAGAGGCTGATGAACGCGATGAGCGTGATGGCGGACGCCATGGTGTTGGCGTGCAGCTCGCCGCCGCGGCGTTGCACCCTGAACGCCCAGGCGAGCCACGGCCGGCGCGCTGCGAGCCGATCGAGGCGGTCCTGCAGGTCGAATGGCATTCGGCGACCCCAGTCAGCAGCTTTTGAGAGATAGTTCGACGATTTGCTGCCTCTCGCGCCTAGGCGGAGTAGAAGCCCGATCGGTGCGCGCGTTCATTTTCGCGGTTCAGCAGCCAGCCGCTGCCCATGGTGACCAATCAGGGAGGCGGCAAGCGTGGAACCCGGTGCCCGTTCTCCTTCGCATCGCAACGCGCGATCGCGCCAATGCGTGCCACGCCGAGAGCTTCAGGTGCTCAGCTCCTGTTCGGTGCCGCTCGTGGTTGACGGCGAGGCGCTCGGCGTGCTCAACCTGTATTCGCACGCGGCGCTTGCGCTGTCGAACGCGAACCGCCTGCGCGCGCGTCCGTCGAGCTCACCAACCAGCTCGAGCAGGCCCTCGCGTCGCCGGCGGCGATCGAGCAGGCGAAGGGCATTCTGATGGCTCAAATGTCGATTACCACCGACGACGCGTGCGATGAGCTGATCCGGCGGTCACAGAGTGCCAACCGAAAGCTACGTTACGTGGCCAACGACATCGTGGGCGACGCGAGCACGCAGGCACGGAATTGTAAGTTCGCTGAGCGCGCGCGCATACTTAGTTGCGGTTGAGGAGCCAGCCGTTCTCACTCCGCCGAGGAGTAGAGGAGGGGCAGGTGGCAATCAATCGTATTTCCCATCCGAAGCCGCACTCGTTGCCGGCATTCGAGTGCAGGGTGTTGCACTCCGATGGGACGGGCGCGGCGGAGGTGCGGGGCGAGCTCGATATGCAGACCGCCCCCGAGCTGCAGCGGGTTCTCGAGGGTCTCGTCCGCTCAGGGCACGGCGATATCAGCGTCGACTGTTCCGGCCTCACGTTCATCGACTCGTCGGGCTTGGCCGTGTTCACCCTCATCGACAAGCTCTTGGGCAGCCGGAGCAGTCACATTCGCCTCGTCGGCGTCAATAGCGCCTGCCGGCGCACGTTCGTGGTCACCAAGCTCGACTATCTGCTCGACGACGCGTAGCGCATCCGGGAACGGCAGCGCTCGGGGCCCCAGGGCCGGCTCTCGCGTTTGAGCGGCTATGCGAGCGGGGATATCTGGGGCAACCGCCGGAGGTGCGATGGACGCGTTCGCCTGGTTCCTGTTTGCCGTCGTCGTGGTGATTGTCGTGCTGGTGCTCTTTGTCGTCGGCCGCCGGCGGCGGCGTGCGGGGGGAGTGCTCGCGTCGCCGACCCGCCGTCGGGCCGGGCGCGACACCTCGGAAGAGAAAGAGCACGAATGAGTGGACTGACTCGGGCGACCGAGCTGATCAGCCGCCCGGTGGTGACGATGGCGGGCGACGCCCTCGCAGAAGTCAAGGACGTGGTCTACGACTCCGACGAGGGTAGTGTGCTGGGCTTCACCCTCAATCGGCGCGGGTGGCTCGGGAAGCCGCTCGACCGGATCCTCGCCGCGGACGCCATCGCATCGATTGGCCGCGACGCGATCATGATCGCGGATCCCGACGTGCTCGTCGGGAGGAAGGAAGCGCCGCCGGAGGTCGTCCATGCCCCCGCGGAACGCAACGTGATCGGCAATCGCGTCTTGACGAAATCCGGCACGGAGCTGGGCGAGGTGATCGACGTCGCCCGACTTGTCGGGCGACGTTGTCACGAGCCCGTCTGCGACGTTGTCACGAGCCCCTCTGCGACGTGTCCCGCGATGTCGGCGGCCTGGGCGCCGCTCGCAGCCATGACCAGCAGCGGCGGCGGCGCCGCGTCGAGATAGACCTTGGCGCCCTCGATGACGTAGTGCTCGCCGTGGTGGTCGATCGCGTCACCGGTCCACAGCTTTCGGATCACGAGCCGGCGTCGTGCTCTTCGCTCGAGCGTGCGTATCCAAGCTTGACCATCATCGGCTCCGGTCGTCTGGTTCGCGTACGGTCACGCGGCTTTACCGGCGGATATCAGAGTTTCCGGAGTTTGTTGCGCGTTAAACCTCATCGCATGGGTAAGGACGGTTGCGTGAGTCCGGACGGGTCGCGCGACTCATCACCGCCGCGCGCGGCGGGTTCAGGTGGAGATCGCTTCGAGGGCCTTGTCGACCGTCGCCCGCTCTGTGCGCACGAGCGCCGTGATTTCGACGACGACGGCGCCGATGCCCAACACATCGCCGGAGCGGCCCATCACGGGATTCAAGCTGGCGAGCCAGTGTCGTGAATGTCGGGGCGCTGCCTCCGTCCGCGCGCTGATCTCGACGTCGACCGCCGCCTCGCCCGTGGCCAGCGCCGAGCGAAAGGCGGCCTCGAGCCGCGGCCACAGCCGCGGAAGCACATCTTCAATGCTCTTGTCGAGATGCTCCGCGATCTCGACGCCACTGATGTCGGCAAACGGCTGATTGAGCCGGACGAAGCGGAGCTCGGTGTCGAAGAACGCAAACCCGACCGACGCGTGCTCGAGTAGCGCGTCGAGGTGCGCCAGCGCACTCTCGAGCTCGCGCTGCGCTTGTTCCGCTGTCTGGCGCGCTGCGTGCTCCTGCTCCAACAGCCGGCCCCGTTCGAGCTCACCCGCCTTGCGTTCGGTGATGTCGATGCCGACGCCCACCCACTGTTCGGGTTCGCCGTCGTCGGTGGGGATCCTGCGTCCGCGTCCGTCGATCCACTGCACGGCGCCGTCGGGACGAACGATGCGATGCTCGTGAGAGAGCTCGATGTTCTCGGCGACCGCTTTGGCGATCCCTTCGGCAACGAACGCGCGGTCGTCGGGGTGCACGATCTCGATGAAGGCGTCGCGAGTACCGGCGAACTGGCCCGGCTCGAACCCGAACACGGCCTCGAGCTCGGGCGACCACCACACCCGATCGTTGTCGATGGCCCAGCGCCATGTGCCCATGTGTCCCGCTTCGAAGGCGAGCCTGGCTTCGGCGTCCCTACTTCGGAGCTCCTCTTCGATTGCATGGCGGTTCAAGGCGGCACCGAGCACGTTGCTGACCGCGCGCAGGAAGATCACGTCATCGTCGGTAAACGCGCCCGCTTCGGTGGAGTGTGTCGCGAGCACGCCGAACGGGCGCGGGGTTCCACGAATGACGGCGGCCATGCTGCATGCGATGTCGTGTTCGAGCAGTACCCGCGACAGGGTGACGCGGTGCTCGTTGGCCCAGTCGTCGACGAGCAGCGGTGTCGCGGTTGCGAGGGCCGCTGCGGCGAGACTGTCGGGGCCCGTTTCCGGAACGACGTGACCGACGACGCCGGCACTCCAGCCGGCTCCGCAGCGCAACAACAGCGCATCACCTTCGTCGCGCTGCTCCAACAGCGAAACGAATGCGACGTCGAGCGTCTCTGCGACCATCGCGACCGCGTCCGCGAGGAGCCCGTCGATGTCTCTTGATTCGAGGGCGCGGCGGCCGATGAGCGCTACGGCTGCTTGTTGCCGCTCCCGCCGTCGCAGCGCGTCGTGCACGTCGGCGCGGCGGCCGCCACCGAAACGTCGCGAAGTGGCGGGCGCTGCGCCGGCTGTTGACTCGTCCCGACTCACGGCGCCGTTCACCTGCCTTCGGACCTCGGTGCCGCCGGTCCTCGGCATTCGGCCGGAAGAAGTCACTCGACCCGGCCGGGGCAGGGTCCGGCCGGGTCGAGTGTCTGATTGAAGTGTGCCCAGCGACTTTGAGCGTCAAACGTCCCGGCTCTACCGCTCGCCCAGTGCCTCCCGTAGGCGTACGAGCGTGCGGGTCAGGAGCCGGGACACCTGCATTTGGCTGATCCCGAGGCGCTCGCCGATCTTCGACTGGCTCAAACCCTCGAAGAACCGCAGCTGGATCAACGTGCGCTCCCGTGCGGGAAGTTGATCGAGGAGCGCGGAGACGACAATGCGGTTCTCGGCATGTGTGATCTCGAACGCGTCGAGTGGCTGGAGGTCGGCGTCGGTGCCGGCGTCGAGCGACGCGGGTGCGAGGGCCTGCCCGGCGTCGAGCGCCTCGATGACCATCTCGTCGTCAGTGTGGGCTTCGCGTGCGATCTCCGCGATCGTCGGCGAGCGCCCGAGCTGCTGTGTGAGCGGGCCGAGGCTCGATTGCACCTCGAGCAGTCGCTCCTGGACGCGCCGGGGCACGCGCAACGCCCACCGCGAATCACGGAAGTGGCGTTTCAGCTCGCCGAGAATCGTGGGCGTGGCGAAGGTCGAGAATGCGAGGCCGCGCTCGGGCTCGAAGCGCTCGACCGACTTGAGCAAGCCGAGCATTGCGACCTGCACGAGATCCTCACGCCGGTCACCGCGCGACGCGTACCGTCGCGCGAGTGTCTCGGCGAGCCCGGCGTTGGCTTCGATGAGCCGGTTGCGCAGCGCCCGATCACCGGTGCGGCGGTACTCGACGAACATCTCGTCGACCGCGAGGGAGGTGCTGCCTCGGTGGGCCATCTCAGCGATCGGCGGTCGCGCGCTTTACGAGGCGGAAGAACGCCGCGTCGTCAGTGATTCGGATCTCGTGCTCATCGGCGACCGCCGCGACGATGGTCTTGGACAGCTCGCTCTGCTCACAGTGCGGCCCAGCGGGCGAGCCCTCGCCCACGACGGTGACGGCGCCGTCTCCCAACAAGAACGTCAGCGTGAGCGCCTCGATGCCGTCGTGTCCGGTCAACGCGAAGCAGAGCTCGTCGACCGCGATGCGGAGATCCTCGACCTCCTCGTAGGTGAAGCCCGCCCGGCTCCCGACATCAGCGGCCATCAGGCGAGCAACTCGCAGGAAATCGGGCGTGCCCGGGATCGAGAGCCGAATGACATCGACCGGCTCGGGCATTCCAGGCTCCTTGTGGTGATTCGTTCTGGAGGTTCACTCGCAAGCATGCCGCATTCTCCGCGGCCGCGCCGCACCGGCCTGTTCCCGCGAGTGGTTCGGCAGTGACGTGGGTACGTTCGCCACCGGGCCGAACGGAGGAGGCGTGTGACACGGGTCGAGGCGCGGGAACGGGCACTTCGATTGATGGTCCCCGCGACGGCGGAACACCTGCGCACTGTTCGTTTGGTTGCTGCCGACGCGGCCGAGCGCGCCGGGTTCGACTTCGAGGAGACGGCCGACCTGCGGATTGCGGTCGACGAGCTGGCGCACGTCCTGATGCAAGTGACGGACGACCCGTTGCTCCTCGGTTACACCGTTTGCGGAAGCGACGTCAAGGTCCGAGGTTCCGCGATGCGGCGCGCCGGCGGCACCGGCCACTCGCTGAGCTGGTGGTCGCAGCTGATCCTCGGTCGTGTCACCGACTCCTTCGAGCTGGTCGACCGGGATCGAGAGGTGATCTTCGAGCTCACCAAACGTCATTCGAGAACGCCGTGACGGCGATGAACGACGAGCTTCGCGACGACCGTGAGGAGCTCTCACGTCGGTTCGCGGAGTACCGGCGCACCGGCGACCGACGGTTACGGGACGACCTGGTCGAGGGCCACGTGGCGTTGGCCCGATTTCTGGCGCGGCGGTTCGCGCACCGCGGTGAGAGCTTCGACGACCTCGTGCAGGTTGCGCTCGTCGGCCTGTTCAAGGCGGTCGAGCGCTTCGATCCCGATCGTGGGCTCCAGTTCTCGACGTTCGCGACACCAACGATCGTCGGCGAGCTCAAGCGGCACTTTCGCGACAAGGGATGGGCAGTGCGCGTGCCGCGCCGCGTGCAGGAGCTCCACGTCCAGCTGGCCGCGGTCGTCGGCGGCCTGAGCCAGGAGCTCGGCCGCTCGCCCCGCCCGGCCGAGATCGCGGCGCAGGCCGGTTGTTCGGAGGAAGATGTCCTCGAAGCGATGGAGGCCGGCGGTTCGTACCGCTTGGCATCGCTCGACAGCGCGACGCAAAACGAGGCGGGGTCGGGCCTCTTGCAGCGTCTCGGCGGCGATGACGAGGAGCTCGAGCGCGTCGATCGACGACTCGAGCTCGCGGGATTGCTCGAGGCGCTGCCCGAGCGTGAGCAGCAGATCGTCTATCTCCGCTATTTCGAGGGGCTCACGCAGTCGGAGATCGCGGAGAAGGTCGGGATCAGTCAGATGCACGTCTCCCGTTTGTTGGTGCGCAGCTTGGCGATGCTTCGCGAAACGGCGGGCGCGAAGTCATGAGCACGCGTGACGAGTCGCGCCGACGCACGTCGGGCGTGGGTCGAGACGATACGAGCCGGCGCGATGCAGCCGAGGCGCCGGCCGGGCAACGGGTGATCTCGACCGTCCTTCCTTCGGCTGCACCGAGCGCGGGGCTGGCCCGCCGTTTCGTGGGCGCCGCGCTGCGGCGGTGGCAGGTCGCGCCTCCGGTCATCGAAACCGCGGTCCTGCTGACCAGCGAGCTGGTGACGAACGCCTACCTTCACGAGGCCAGCGAATCCGAGCTCATCGTGCGGCGGCGCGCTGACTGCCTCCGGGTCGAGGTCAAAGACACCGGATGCGGAACAGTCGAGATGAACGCTCCCGACGTCGAATGCCCCGAGGGGCGAGGCCTGAGCATCGTCAGCGCGCTCGCAGACCGCTGGGGCAGCGTGCCGCTTCGAAACGGCAAGAAGGTGTGGTTCGAGCTCGCGCTGGCCCCGGCGATCTGACGGTCACCGATCGGGTCGGTACGATTCGCGGGTTACACGCTGCGACGCAAAGTCGTCCTTGGCGCCCGAGGAACGGAGCATCGATGTCGCTCAGTGAATCGTCCGACCCGTTCGGCACGCAGTTCGTCGTGTCGGCCCGCGATGACACGAGCGCCATACTCGCCATCACCGGTGAAGTCGACGTTGCGAATTCGCCGGAGCTGCGCGAGGCGTTGTACTCCTTGATCGATCAGGGCATCACCAACGTGATCATCGACGCGTCCAGCATGGACTTCATCGACTCGTCCGGCCTCGGCGTGTTGGTCGGCGCGCTGAAGCACATCCGCGACCGCTCGGGCGACTTGATCGTGCGATCCCTGCAACCCGCCACGAGACGAGTCTTCGAGGTGACCGGGCTCATGAAGGTGCTCACGATCCCCGACTGAGCACCGGGCAACGGCTTACGTCACCAGCCGGCGAAGCGCTTTGCCGCTCGAGCTGCGCGGAATCTCGGCGCGTGTTCGCACTTCCCGCGGAAGCTGCGCGGCTTTCAGGCTCTCGCCTGCGAACGCACGCAGCTCATCGAGCGTGGGTGCGGCAGTTGCGGGTTGCGCGACGACGTGGGCCACGACCCGTTCTCCCCACTCGTCGTCGGGCACGCCGACCACGCAGACATCGAGGATCGCGGGATGCCGGATCAGCACCTCCTCGACCGCTGTCGGGCTCACGTTGACGCCTCCGGTGATGATGAGGTCACGCACCCGATCAACGACGACGATGCGGCCGTCGTCATCGAGCACGCCGGCGTCACCTGTGCGCAGCCAACCGTCCGCGGTGAAGGCGGCGGCGGTCGCGTCGGGATCACGGCGGTATCCGCGCATGACGACCGGGCCGTGCACGACAATCCCGCCGGAGTCATCGAGCCGCGCGTCGACGTCCGCGATCGGGCGGCCGTTGATCACGCATCCGCCCCAGGTCTCGCTCAGCCCGTAGGCATCGAAGAACGCCGCTCCGGCATCGACGGCGCGGCGACGCAATGCAGCGGGCGTGCGCGCACCGCCGAGGACCACGCAACGGAACCGCGCGAGCGTGTCGGGCTTCGCGTCGAGGAGTCGCTTCAGCATGGTCGGCACCAGCGACACGAGCGTCGCGCCACTCTTCTCGGGCGCGTCGGCGACACGGTCGATGTCGAAGCCGTTGTGTGCCGTCACCGGTACGCCGCTCACCCACGCGCGTGCCAGGATCGCGAGCCCGGCGACGTGATATACGGGCAGGCACACGAGCCACCGATCAATCGCGGGGTCTGCGCCGATCGCGGCGGAGAAGCCGCGCGCCATGCACTCGAGCCCGGCCCATGTGAGCTCGACGGCTTTGGGCCGCGCGGTCGTGCCGGACGTGACGACGACGGCTGCGATCGACGGGTCGACCGGCTCATCGAGCCGGAGCGCGGCACGTGCCTGCGCGGTGGCGGCATCGGGTGCGTTCGGATCGAGCACGGCGACGGGTTGGCGGCGGGCCCACGCGTCGAGCACTGCGTCCGCAGCCTGCTCCGCGGGCAGACGGATGGCGAGCAGCTCCGCTTGGTTGGCCCCGGCCATGCGGCGCTACCGTAGCGTCCGTAGGAGTGATCGCTCCAAGAGTCGAGGATGGCACATGGCCGACAAACCCGCAGGCGAGGAGCGCGGCAGGCCGCGACACCGGGGGCGGGCGTTCGATCACCGCCGGCGCCGAGTGGAAGCCCGACGGCGACTATGGCGACATCCGCTACGAGACCGCCGACGGCATCGCCAAGCTCACGATCAACCGGCCCGAGGTGCGGAACGCGTTTCGTCCGCGCACGCTGTTCGAGTTGCGCGACGCGTTCGAGCGGGCGCGAAACGACCGCGCCATCGGCGTGATCATTCTCACGGGCGAAGGTTCCCAGGCGTTTTGCTCGGGTGGCGACCAACGCATCCGGGGCGACGACGGATATGTCGACGACGACGGCACCGGACGCCTCAACGTGCTCGATCTTCAAGTGCAGATCCGGCGCCTCCCGAAGCCGGTCGTCGCGATGGTCGCGGGCTACGCGATCGGCGGCGGTCACGTCTTGCACGTCGTGTGTGACCTCACGGTCGCGGCCGACAACGCGCGGTTTGGCCAGACGGGTCCCAAGGTCGGCTCGTTCGACGGGGGGTATGGCGCGGGCCTGCTCGCTCGCATGGTCGGCCAGAAGAAGGCGCGCGAGATCTGGTTCCTCTGCGAGCAGTACGACGCGCAGGCCGCGCTCGACATGGGGCTCGTCAACACGGTGGTACCGCTCGAAGACCTCGAGATCGAGACGGTCCGCTGGTGCCGCACGATGCTGGAGATGAGCCCCCTCGCGATGCGCATGCTGAAGGCGTCGCTCAACGCCGTCGATGACGGCCTCGCCGGCATCCAACAGCTCGCGGGTGACGCGACCCTTCTTTATTACATGAGTGAGGAAGCCCAGGAAGGCAAGAACGCCTACCTCGAGAAGCGTCGCCCCGACTTCGACAAGTACCCCAAGCGGCCGTGACCTCGGTCGCGCTCGCTGTGGACGGGGATACCCCCTTCCCACGAACTGGCCCGCGATCACTTCGGTATTTCTTGAGCAAACGCGGGCCAGTTCGAGTTGGGAGCTCATCGTTCGCTGCGGGCAGCGACCGCGTATGACCACCGCGGGCCAATGGGTGGCGGGGGCTCGGCCGCGCACGTTGGGCGCCGCGATCGCACCGGTGATCGTCGGCACGGCGGCCGCGGCCGGTGCCGCGGGTGACGTGCGATGGGGCCGCGCCGCGCTCGCACTCGTCGTCGCGCTCGGGCTCCAGATCGGCGTCAACTATGCGAACGACTATTCGGACGGCGTCCGTGGCACCGACGCCGACCGCAGAGGGCCGCTCCGGTTGACCGCATCGCGCGTTGCGGCACCGAACGCCGTACGCAACGCGGCCGCGCTCGCGATGTTGGTGGCTGCGGTGGCCGGCCTCGCGCTCGCCATCCTCGTCAACCTGTGGTTGCTGGTTGTCGGTGCGGCGGCAATCGCCGCCGCGGTCTTCTACACGGGCGGGCCGAAGCCGTACGGCTACGCGGGATTCGGCGAGTTGGCGGTGCTCGTCTTCTTCGGTTTCGTGGCCACGGTCGGCTCGGCCTATGTGCAGTTCGCGCGCGTGCCGGCGACGGCCTGGTGGGCGGCCGCGTCGATGGGACTGCTCGCCTGCGCGATCCTGCTGGCCAACAATGTGCGCGACGTCGAGGCTGACCGCGTCGCGGGCAAGCGCACGCTCGCGGTTCGAGTCGGTGCGCCGCCGGCCCGAAAGCTGTTCGCCGCGTGCGTGACCGGCGCGTTCGTCGCCGTCGTCGGAGCCGCGTTCAGCGCGCCGTGGGCCCTGCTCGGCCTGGCCGCGATCCCGTTGGCGGTCACCCCGGTGCGGCTGGTGCTGACCCGCACCGATCCGCCATCGCTCATCGGCGCGCTCGTCGGCACGTCCCGGTTGGAGCTCGTGCTCGCAGTCGTGATGGCGTTCGGGTTGGTGATCTCATGAGCGACCACCGGCTGCGCATTCCGCTGGTCCGGCCGGTTCGTGGCGTGACCCATCGTGACATCACCTTGCTCAGCGGGCCGGCCGGCTGGGGCGAGTGCTCGCCGTTGCCCGGCTATCCATGTGACCCGGGTTCGGCACGCCGCGCGGCGGAGGAAGCGGCCTGCGAAGGCTGGCCGCCTGCGGTGCGTGACACCGTGCCGGTCAACGCGCTGGTTCCCGACGGCCCGATCGACGGCGCGTCGTTGGCCGGTTTCTCGACCGTGAAGGTGAAGGTGGACGCGTCGCGGGATGTCGAGCGTGTGGCGGAGCTGCGCGACCTCGTGGGCCCGACCGTCGCGATCCGTGTCGACGCGAATTGCGCATGGGACGTCGACACGGCCGTCGACGTGATCGAACGGCTCGGTCGCTACGACGTCGAGCTGATCGAGCAGCCCGTCGCGACGATCGACGACCTCGCCCGCGTGCGGCGCAAGGTCGCGGTACCGATCGCAGTCGATGAGTCGCTGCGCTCACTCGACGACGCGCACGACGTCGCGCTGCTCGAGGCAGCCGATGTCGTCGTCCTCAAAGTGCAGCCGCTGGGCGGCGTGCGAACGGCGCTTGCCATGGCCGGCGCAGCCGGTCTCCCCGCGATCGTCACGTCGATGCTGGAGACGTCGGTCGGTCTGGCGACGGGGCTCGCTCTCGCGGCCGCACTTCCCGAGCTCCCCTACGCCTGCGGGCTCGGCACGGCGGCGTTGCTCGCGGGCGACGTCGTGGCGGATCCGCTCGTGCCCGTCGACGGCGTGCTCGCAGTGCGCCGCCCCGCCCCCGTGACCGAGCTGATTGCCCGTTACGAGGTCACCGAGCTGTGAACCACCTCGGCGATCACCGACGCGATCGCGTCCGGATGCTCGAGATGAGCGGCGTGACCCGCGCCCTGCACCACTGCGAGCTCCGCGCCGGGGATCAGGTCGTACATCCGCCGGCCGAGGTCCAGGAACTTCGGATCACGGTTGCCGGCGACGATCCACACGGGCATCGCCAGCTTGGCGAGCCGGTCCCACAGCGGCTCCTGCACGCCGGCGCCCAACGTGCGCAGGGTGGTGGCGAGGTCGGCCGCGGTGTGCCGCGCCCGATCTTCGAGGTCGGCGTCCTCGACCGTGAGCGATGCGAACAAGGGTTGCGCGAGCCAGCGCAACAGAAACGCGTCGACGCCGTCGCGCTCGATCTCCTGCGCGAGCTGCTCGTCGGTGGCGCGACGCGCCGCGCGCGCGTCGGGGTCATCGAGCCCGGCCGACGCGCTGATGAGGATCAGGCGCTCGACCAGATCCGGCCGGTCGAGCGCGAGCTGCAGACACAGCCTGCCCCCCATCGAGTACCCCACGTAAGCAGCCCGACCACCGGCCTGGCCGAGCGCCGCTGCCGTCGCCGCGAAATCGAGGCCGACGGGAACCTCGAGTGCCAACGGCTCGACGTCGCCCGGCAGCTGACGCACGACGGGGTCCCACGACCGTGCGGTCTGCGTGAATCCGTGGACCAGGATCACTCGCATGTGGGCATCCTGACATGACTCGTGACGCCGCGACCGGGTTTGCGCGCACGCTCGTCGACGAGTGGATGCGCGCCGGCGTCACCGACGCCGCGATCTCGCCCGGGTCGCGCTCGACCCCGCTGGCGCTCGCGCTCGCGAACGACGGCCGGGTGCGGCTCCACGTACACCTCGACGAGCGCTCGGCGGCGTTCTTCGCGCTCGGTCTCGGCAAGGCGACGGGCAGGCCGGCGGTCGTGCTGTGCACCTCGGGTACCGCGGCGGCGAATTTCCATCCCGCCGTGCTCGAGGCGCACCACTCGCGCACCCCACTGCTCGTCTGCACCGCGGATAGGCCGCCCGAGCTCCGCCACGCCGGTGCCGGTCAGACCATCGATCAGGTGAAGCTCTATGGCGATGCGGTGCGGTGGTTCGTGGATGCCGAGACACCGACCGATCGTGCCGGGGTGGGCGCGTCGTGGCGGGCGCTGGCAGCGCGGGCCGCGGCCGAAGCACTCGGACCCCCGGCCGGTCCTGTGCACGTCAACCTCTCCTTCCGCGAGCCGTTGGTGCCGACCGGCGACGCGCTGGTTGACGCGCCCGGCCGCGCCGACGGGCAGCCGTGGGCGCGGGTGACGCGGGCGCGGCCACTGGCCGACGACGAGACGGTCGAGCGTCTCGCGGCGCGTGTCGCGGAGACGCCCAATGGGGTGGTCGTCGCCGGGTGGGGCGCCCGCGCGTCAACCGACGTGGTCGAACGATTCTTGCGGGCCGCGGGCTGGCCGTTGCTCGCGGATCCGCTCTCCAACTTGCGAACCGACCCGGAATCGATCTCGACCTACGACGCGCTCCTCCGCGACGAACGGTTCGCGGCCACTCATCGTCCGCAGGTCGCCGTGCGCCTCGGCGCGCCGCCGACGAGTCGCGCGCTCAACGCGTGGCTCGACGCGCACCGCGTGCCGCAGATCGTCGTCGATCCCGAACATGCCTGGCGCGACCCCTCACACGCCGCGACCGAAGTGCTCGCAGTCGAGGCCGACCCGCTCCTCGACGCCGTGACCCACTCCCTCAACGGTACGCCCGCGTCGCTCTGGCGCGACGGGTGGCTCGACGCGGAACGCGTCGCCCGACGCGTGATCGACGCGATGCTCGACGACGAGCAGTCCGAGCCGTTCGAGGGACGGATCGCCCGTGACGTCGTCGGCGCGCTGCCGCCGCTCGCCACGCTCGTGGTCGCGTCCAGCATGCCCGTGCGCGATGTCGAGTCGTTCGCCGCCACGCGCCGCGACATCCGCTTCGCTGCCAACCGCGGCGTGAGCGGCATCGACGGTTTCGTCTCGACGGTCCTTGGCATCGCCGCCGCTCGCGAGTCGGGTGATCCGCCGGTCATTGCGCTGTGCGGTGATCTGTGCTTCCTGCACGATGCGAACGGTCTGCTGGGCGCGGCAGCGCGCGGCATTGACGCCACGTTCCTGGTCGTCGACAACGGCGGCGGCGGGATCTTCTCGTTTCTTCCGCAAGCCAAGCTCCCGGAGCACTTCGAGCTGCTGTTCGCCACGCCACAAGCCGTCGACATCGGCGCGGTCGCGCAGCTGCACGGCCTCGCCGTGCATCGCGTCGAGAAGGCGATGTTCCTCACTGCCGCACTTGATGCGGCGACGCGCGCAGGGGGCGTGCAGGTGGTTTTGGTGCGGACCGACCGGACCGGCAACGCGGCCCGTCACGACGAGGTGTGGCAGGCCGTCGCCGGCGCGATCGATCGCCCCTAGAGGCCGAGGTGTAAGACCGCGTCGAGCATGGGCTCGAGCTTGGCCTGGGTCTCGGCCCACTCGGCGTCGGGCTCCGAGCCCTCCACGATCCCGGCACCGGCGAAGAGATGCGCAGTGTGGCCGTCGATCTCGCCGCAGCGGAGCGCGACGGCCCACTCGCCGTCGCCGTGGGCGTCGACCCAGCCCACGGGACCCGCGTACCGGTCGCGGTCGAAGGTCTCGAGCTCGGCAATGGCATCGAGCGCCGCGCCCCGTGGCGTGCCACCGACGGCAGGCGTCGGATGCAGCGCGCGCGCGATCTCGGCAGCCGACGGACCTGCGAGCTCGACGCGCGCGGTGATCGTTGTCGCCAGATGCGCCACGTTGGCGAGGGCGACGACTTGTGGGCGCGGGTCGGCGATCACGTCGTCACAGGATTCGCGTAGGGCGGCCGCGACCGCATCGACGACGGGACGATGTTCGAGCGCATCCTTCGTGGAACGGCTGAGTGTGTCGGCAGCGAGCGCGTCGTGCGCCGCGTCGCCATCGCGAATGACGGTGCCGGCCATCGGCCGGGATGTGACTCGATCGCCAACGCGCCGCACGAGCAGCTCCGGGGTCGCGCCGACGAGCCCGGCATGGGAGTACACGAAGCAACCCGACTGGGCGCCGAGCAGGCGCGCCGCGAGCCTCCGAATGTCGAGGGGCTCGTCGGTGTCGATCGTGACCTTGCGGGCGAGCACCACCTTGACCAGGTCGCCGCTGTCGATCATCGCAAGGGCCCGTTCGACGGAGGCACGCCACACGGCGCGTGTGGGCCACGCTCGCAAGGTGAACCGGGTCGGTTGCGGAAGACGGAGTGCAGGGTGCTCCGCGGCCGGCGCGAGCACGGTCTCCCACGCGCGGCCGCCCGCGTCGAGGCCGGTGATGCGGGCCGGGATGATCAGGTCGCCGCCCGCCGCGCCGTGGAACGGCAACGCGCCGACCGCACGGACGCCGGCGCCCGAGAGCCCGGATGCATCGTCGTGTTCGATCGCGGCGAGTGTCTTCGCGGCGAGGTCGGGGGCAACTCCGGCCACCACGCCTGCGGTGACGAACCCGATGCCGTCGTGCAGCCACGCGAACCCATCCGATGACAACAGCGAGATCAGATCGGCGGGCGGCTCGATCTCCCGGGTGCGGGCGGACAGGCCCTCGGCGACTGCCGCGGTGCTGGTCATCGGCTCGTGCCGCTCAGGAGTTGGACGAGACCCGCCCAGCATCGGCGTGCGGTGCACCGCGGTGAACCCGCAGCTTTCGATGAGCGCGACCAGCTCACCGGGCGGCGGGAGGTAGGCGGTGGACTGCGGGAGATATCGGTACGCGTCCGCGTCTGACGACAGGCGCGCGCCGATCCACGGCACGATGCCTCGGAACCACACGTGGTTGCCCGCCCGGATCACCCGGTTGGTGGGCTCGGCCGCGTCGAGCGAGACCATCCGCCCCGCCGGCCGGAGCACGCGGGAGCACTCGTGGAAGAACTCCGCGAGCGAGACGAAGTTGCGGAGCGCGAAGCCGCACACGATCCCGTCGACCGATCCTGACGGCACCGGCAAGCGGGTTGCGTCCGCGCGCAGTGATCGACGCGTCGGTATGCGCGTTTGCCAGCATGCCCGCGGAGAAATCGACTCCGACCGGCCGGTGCCCGGCGGCGACGAGATCGTTGCAGAGGGCGCCGGTGCCGCACGCGAGGTCGAGCACGGTGGAACCTGCGGGCAGGTGCAACGCCCGCACCGTGCGGCGCCGCCACCGACGATCGAGACCGAGCGAGATGATGCGGTTGAGGCGGTCGTACCGTGGCGCGACCCGGTCGAACATGGCCTCGACAACCGCTGCCTTCTCGTCACCACGAGGAAGTGTGTGGTCGCGACGCTCGTGATGCTCGAGCACGGTCATGACTCGATCCTGCGGATCGCCTCGGCGTCGATGGCAGCCAGCTCGGCCGGCTCGCCGACTGAGCCCAGGTGCTCCTGCGCGACTTCGAGCAGCACCCGCCGGAAGTGGTGCTCGACGAGCGCGGTGACCGACGGCAGCAGCACGCGGAACGCCTCGACGAGCTGCTCCGCCTTCTCGTCGTCGGTCTTGTCGGACGCCGCGAATCGGTTGACGCACGTGCTCGTCGAACATCGCGACCGCGTGCTCCGCGACTCCGCGGGTCGATGCGTCGTGCCGGCACGCGAGCTCGAGCAGCTCGGGGAGCGGCAAACCGGTCTCCAGCAGGCGTAAGCCGCCCTGCACGATCGCGACGTCGGATGCGGTGAACCGTGGCGTGCCACCGTGGACGCGCGGCACTAGAAGCCGCTCGCGCACGACCGCGTCGGCGACGCCGGCGGGACGCCCGATCGCGCTGCCAGCTCGTCGAGGCTCAGGAACTCCTCCTCGCCGGCGTCGCCGTCGTCGCGAGCATCGACCACGGCAGCAGCGAGCGGCACGTCGGTCGGATCGAGCTCACCACGAAGACGCGCCGGATCATCGCGAGCGAGAACCCTGCTGCTGCAGCTCACGGATGCGAGCCAGACGCTCGACGTGGTCGGTGCCGTACCACCCGATGCGACCCTCCCGATCAGCGGCGGTACCAGGCGGCGCTTCTGGTAGAAGCGATCGTGTCGACCAGACCCCTTCCCGGCGCGCCAGCTCCTCGACCCGCCACCGGGTCGCTCGGCTCGTTCGGGAGCACGGGTCCGCATGAGTCGGCAATTCTAGGAGCGATCACTCCCGCAGTCGAGCCGCACCGAGCCGTCCTCAGCTGCTCTTCCACACCGGGCACGCTTCGGCGAATGCGTCCACCCTCGATCGCGTCGCCACCGCTGAAGACCTCGAGCGCCAGCTGATCGGCTCGATCCAGCCCTGCGCCTCGGTCAGCTCACCCGCTTCACGCACCATGCGCGACACATTCGCACCACGACGGCGAGTCGCCAGCGATGCGGTCGGCGAGCCGTCGCCGTCGAGGACCTGGCACGCGGCCCCCCGGTTGACGAGCCCGACGTGGCGCACGCCGGCGTCGATCGGATCACCGTGATCGCGATTTCCATCGCGGTTCAGCGGGATCCGCTTCGGCAACCGGATCAGCCCGACCGGCAGCAGCAACAGCCACGGCTCACCTCGGGCAGCCCGAAGCCGCGCGTACCGCTGCGGCGACGACCAGGTCGCACGCCAGCACGATCTCGAATCCACCCGCGCGCCGGGACCGTGCCCACGGCGATCAGCGGCTGGGGAAGTCACGGGTGACCAGCCCGGCGAAGCCGGCCACGCTCGTCGTGGCCTGCAGCCTTCGCCGCACGCCACCGTCTTCAAATCGGCGCCCACGCTGAAGACGTCCCCGCACCGGTGATCACCACGACCTGCACGCCGGGTTCGCCTTCGATTCGCGTCGACGCCACCTCCGTTTGCGGTCGCGACGTCGAGATTGGCACGTTCCCGCGCCTCCGGGCGGTTGAGCGTGAGGTAGCAACACGTCCTCGGTCTTCACGTTGGACGATCGCTGCGGTCGTCGGTGTTCTCCTGATCGTGGGTGAATCGCCGTTCGACTCGACGTTGAGGGTTTCGATCTCCTCGATCAGCATCGGTCGGCGGCGCTACCTCGGCCTGCGGCCGGGCCGGCCGCGGACTTCGGTATCTCGGCGACGTCCACGACCACGGTTTGACGATGCGGTTCGAGCACGAGGTTCGCGAACATGAGCGCCGCTGCGCCCGCCATCGTGACCCGCAGGCCGATCTGATCCGCGATCGCGCCCTGCAGGATGCTCCCAACGGGTGCAGCGTCGAGCATGATCGACGTCACGCTCATGACCCGTCCCCGCACCACGGCGGGGCGGCCTTCGGCGCTCAGGAAGTCGAGAGCGCGGCAACCGAGAAGCCGACGAAGAAGATGGTGACGTCGAGACGGCGAGGATCGGCACAGCGACATCAGCACGACGCGGCCGCCCCCACGACACGCTGAGCGACCGCCTGCGAGCCGAACACGGTGTGCGAACGTGCCCGGCGACAGCGCCATCGCAACCGCGCCGACACCTCCCGCGTCACGAGCGCCGACGTGCCCGTCTTGCCTTCGTGCAGCACTTTGATCGCCATGTACGGCACGACCGCGATAAACGGCGCGGCGAACAGTGATTGACGGCCATGTAACCGACCACGCGCGCAGGCCCGGCACCGTCGCCGAAGCGCCGACCCCGTCGCCGGATCGACCGCAGATCGTCTCGCCACCGTGCGGACCGACGGGGAAGGCGGAAGATCCACAACAGCACCGCGATGACGGCGAGGAAGCTTGGCGGTGTTCCGATGCGAATGCCCACTGATAACCACCCGGCACTGATCACG
>CAWEZO010000012.1:0-155228 GCA_963813635.1 uncultured Actinomycetes bacterium
CACGTTCATCGCCGTCGGCTATTCGATGGGCGGCCCGATCGCCCAGTCGCGGCACTGCCACCCGGAGCGCGTCCATGGCGCTGTGCGCCACCGGCCGCAACTTCCGCGGTCATCCCCGTATGCGTCTCAACTTCGACGTGCTGGGCGTCGTCGGATTCGCGGTGCGCCTGATGCCGCGGCCGGTGTGGCGCCTGGCCGAAGGTTTGCTGGCGCGGCGTGTTGTCGATCTCCGTGGAAACCGAGTGGAAGGTGCCGAGTTCCGGCGCAACGACCCGGTGACGCTCATCGAGGCAGCCCAGGCCCTCGGCCACTTCACATCGCGTGAAACCGGGCATCGGCGCGGTCGACGTCCCGACCGCGGTGATCGTGACCACACACGACCGGCTCGTCGACAGAGCGCCAGCGCAAGCTCGCCGCAGCCGTGTCCGGCGCCACGGTGTACGAAATCGACGGTGACCACCCGGTCGGTGTGCGGGAGCCCGATCGCTTCGCGCCCGTGCTGCTGGAGGCCTGCATCGACGTCGCGAAACCGGGAACGGGCGAGCGCGTAGCGACTGCCAAGCGCTCCCGGCGTCAGACGGAGAGGATCGACACGCCCGCGGTTCCGGGCGCGCCGTAGAGCTGCGTATAGCCGACCTTCGGACTCCCGGGCACCTGCCGGTCGCCCGCTTGACCGCGCAGCTGGAGCACGACCTCGTGCACCTGGCGGAGGCCGGATGCGCCGATCGGTTCGCCGTTCGCGATGAGCCCGCCATCGGTGTTGACGGGCAGGGGACCGCCGATCTCGAGCGCGCCGTTAGCCACGCGTGCCTCCTGATCGCCGGCTCGCAGAAGCCGTTCTCGGCGAGGTGGATCACCTCGGCACCGGCGTCAGTGTCCTGCAGCTGGATCACGTCGACGTCCTCGGGGCCCAGCCCGGCCATCTCGAACGCGACGTGCGAAGCGTCGACCGTCGGACCCACGGTTTCCTCGATCGGGAGCCACGGGCGGTGCACCTCGAACGCGCCGAGTCGGCGAGTCCGCACGGTCGTGGCGCGCAGGTAGATCGGCGTGTCGGTGTAGCGGTGCGCATGCTCGGCGCGACACAGCACCACCGCCGCGGCGCCTTCGTCGGGAGTGCAGAACATGTACTGCGTGAGCGGGTAGTTCAGCATCGGCGATTCGAGAATCTCGTCCTCGGAGAGCGGCTTGCGTCGAAACGCGTTCGGGTTCAACGCGCCGTTGCGGTAGTTCTTCGCCGCGACCTTGGCCAGGGTCTCGCGTGAGATCCCGTGGTCGTGCATGTACTTGTTGATCTTCATACCGAAGAACTTGGTCGTCACGAACTGGCCGACCTCGCCGTACCACGACGGGCAGGCGTACAGGCGCGGATCGGCGCTGAACGCGCCGGGATGTGCTTGTCCATCCCGACCGCGATGCCGAGGTCACGTCGCCGAGACGGATCGTGTTGGCCGCGAGCGTGAGGGCACTCGCGGCGGTTGCGCACCCGTTGTATACGTCGGTGAACGGGATCCCGGTGAGGCCCAGGAGCGCGACGACTGCATCCGGGTTGTCCACCTCGTAGCTGCCTCCGAACGCGAACTGGATGTCGCGCCATTCGACGCCGGCGTCCGCGAGCGCGCGGCGGATCGCGATCGCGCCCATGTCGATGCCCGTCACACCAGAGAAGCGGCCGAACGGATGCATGCCCACACCGACGATCGCGACATCCATGCCTGTGCCCCTTCTACTCAGCAGACGGCCGGAACGCGAACGTCACGACCTCGTTGCCGTCGTCGTCGATGCGGAACGGTATGAGCACGAGCTCCATCTCCATGCCCGGCACGAGCACGTCGGGATCGGACTCGGTGAGGCGTGACTCCACCTTCACCTCACCGGGAAGCTCGACGTAGCCGACGCCGAAGGGAACGAACGCGTCCCCGGTCGGCCCCGCATACGGGGGCGACGGAGGCGGGAAGTGCTGTGTGGTCCAGGCCCACAGCCGGCCGCGTCGAGACAGCAGGTGCTCGACCATCTCGGTCGACGCGCAGCGCGGGCACGAGTCCTGCGCGGGAAAGGTGACGATGCCGCACGCGCGGCAGCGGCTCCCGATCAGCTGCGGCTCGTCGCTCGGCCAGGTGAAGATGCCTTCCGCGACGGGGACTTCCGCCATCACGTGCTCCATTTCGTCGGTGCCCACCCTGGGGGTGCGTCGCCGTCATGACGGCACCGAACGCGCTCGCAACTCGTCCTTGACGACCTTGCCGGTCGCGTTCACGGGCAGCGCATCGAGGAACTCGACCGAGCGCGGCACCTTGAAGTTGGCCAGCTCGCCGCGGGCCCACTCGATGATCGCCGCCGCCTCGATCGGTGGACCGGGCTCGAGCACGACGAATGCCTTCGCGACTTCACCGAGACGCTCGTCCGGCACTCCGATCACCGCCACCTGCGCGATGCGCGGGTGGCGCAGCATCAGGTTCTCGATCTCGGCGGGGTACGCGTTGAATCCGCCCACGATGAACATGTCCTTGATGCGCCCGACGATCCGCAGGTACCCGTCGGCGTCGATGGTGCCCAGGTCACCCGTGTGCAGCCACCCGTCGGCGTCGATCGCGGTGGCGGTCGCTTCCGCGTCATCGAGATACCCGCGGGTCACGGTCTCGCCGCGCACCACGACTTCGCCCGTCTCCCCCGTCGCGACGTCGTCGCCGGACTCGGTCACGATCCGAACCTCGAACCCGGGCCACGGGACGCCCACGGTCGTCGCGATGTGTTCGAAGTCGTCGTCGGGCCGGCAGCCGGTGACCGTGCCGGCTTCCGTCAGCCCGTATCCGGTGAGGATGCGCTCGAACGGCAGCTCTTCGCGCATCCGCCGGATCAGTTCCACAGGGATGTCGGCTGCGCCGGTTACCCCGACCCGCAGGCTCGAGATGTCGCGGCCCGAGCGGTCTGGATGGTCGAGCAGTGAGTAGTAGATCGTAGGCGGTCCCGGAAGCACGGAGATCCGCTCGCGTTCGACGAGCTCGAGCACGACCCCGGCGTCGAACACGGCGAGCGGGAAGATCGTCGCGCCGCGCATGAGGCACGCGAGGCATCCGGCTTTGTATCCGAAGATGTGGAAGAACGGATTCGCGATCAGGTAGCGGTCGCCGGGACGGAGGTCAGCCCAGTCGCACCAATCGAGATACGCGCGCAACGTCTGGCCGTGGGTCATCACGACGCCCTTCGGACTACCGGTGGTTCCCGACGTGAAGACGACGTCGCTCAGATCGTCGGGACCGATCGACACGACGCGCGCATCGAGATCGGCGACAGGCACCGCGCGGCCCCGGGCGACGAAGTCGTCCCAGGCGATCGACGCACTGTCGGGCTCACCGGTAAGCAGGATCGTGTCCTCGAGCGCGACGAGGTCGACACCGGCGCCCGCGAGCAGTGCCGGGTAATCGGTGTCGAGGAACCCGCGCACCGTGAAGAGTGCGCGCGCGCCGCTGCGCTCGAGGATGAAGGACGCTTCGGCGCCGCGAAACCGTGTGTTGATCGGGACGAGCGCGCCGCCCGCGGTCGTCACCCCGAGCGCAGCAACGATCCACTCCAGCGAGTTCGGCGCCCAGATGGCCACACGATCGCCGCGCTCGATGCCGGACGCCAGGAGCGCACACGCGGTGGCGTCGACCATGCGTCGAAGAGTTGCGAAGTCGATGCGCCGACTCCCGTCCACCACTGCCTCGGCGCGGCCGCACCGACTCGCCGCATCGCGGACCATGGCAGGAATCGTCGGCCAGATAACGTCGCTGCGCACCCCGTGTCCCCCGTCGCGGCATCGAGAACGCTACTAACGTAGCGCGAGAGGACTCTTTCAACAATCGGATACGGCATTCTCGCAGCGGGTGGACGCCTCCCGCGAGGCTGATGCGGCGCATCGTCTGCGTGTGACCGTGGTAGTCGTTGATCGGGTTGTGCATGGTGCCGACGACGCGGAGCGTGTGCGGCGATGGCCGTCGTCAGTATCGTCGAAGCGGCCGTCGTCACCGCCCCCCGGCACGCAACTGCCGGCGGAGATCGACCTTGCGGACCTTGCCCGAGGCGGTGCGCGGGAAGTCCTCAACGGTCCGCAGCTCCTCGGGCCACTTCTGGCGCGCCAGGCCGATCCGTTCGAGCTCGGCGGTGATGACGCTCAGGTCGACGGACTCCACGCCGGGTACGAGCCGCATGACTGCGCACGCGTGCTCACCCAGCCGTTCGTCGGGTACGGCGACCACCGCGACCTCGGCCACCTGCGGGAGCATCCCGATGGACTCCTCGATCTCCGCGGCGGAGATGTTCTCGCCACCGCGAATGATCACGTCCTTCACTCGGTCGGTGATCGTGAGGAAGCCTGCCGCATCAAGGACACCCATGTCACCGCTGCGGTACCAGCCATCGCCGTCGAACATCTCTCCAGTAAGCGCCGGATCGGCGTAGCCGACGCACAGATCGGGGCCACGCGACCAGATCTCGCCGGCCTCGCCGGACGCGGCCGGCGCGCCGTCGTCGCCGAGCAGGCGGATCTCGACTCCTCTCATCGGGGCGCCGTCGGTCGCGTGGCGCTTGTCGGCGGGGTCGTCGAAGGAGCAGCCCGTGACCGAGGGATGCTCGGTCGACCCGTAGGCACGCACGATGGAGATGCCATGCGACGCGGCTCGCTCCGCCAGCGCGATCGGCACCGGCGCGCCGCCCAAGCCGACGCGACGCATGCGCCGGGCGTGCTCGGGCGAAAACGCCGGATGGTCGAGAAGGCTTGCGAGGAAGATGGACGCGCCCGTGCCGGCGCCGACGTCGGCATCGAGCATGATCTGGAGAACGCGTGCCGCGTCCCACCGATCGATCAGATGGATGTCCTCGCCGATGTCCATTGGTGCCAGTACCGCACCGAGCATGCCGGTCGCGTGGGCCACCGGTGAACCCATGAGGGTCGCCGATCCGGGCGTGATCCATAAGCGCATGTGCCACAGCTCCGCGACCAGCGTGCGGTGGCTGTGCATCACACCCTTCGGATCGCTCGTCGTGCCGGAGGTGTACGCCAGCACGCACACGTCATCGCAGTCCGCGGTACCGATCGCCGCGGCGGGCGCCGCCGCGTCGACGACATCCCACGGCACGCGCCTCACCCGGGAGTGCGGCGGGCCCTCCGCCGATCCAACCACGAGGTGCAGCTCCAGATCCGCCAACTCGTCGGGCGCCGCGCCGTCGACGACGTCGAGGTAGTCGACGTGTCCGTAGCGATCCGCGGAGATATAGGCCCGTGCGCGGCTCTGCCCGAGGATGAAGCGCACCTCCTTGTGACCGTAGATGTGCACGATCGGCACGAGGACGTACCCGCCCATCGCGAGGCCGTAGAAGGCGACGACCGCTTCCCTCCAATTCGGCAGCTGGAACGCGACGACGTCACCCGGCTCGAGTCCGCTCTCGGCCAGGACCGTGACCAACCGCAGCGCATCGGCTCGGATCTCCGCATAGGTGCCGTGCCACGGCCGCGATTCGGACCAGATGTGCACCCCGGCGTCCGGGGCGGCGCACAGGCAGCGATCGACGAGCGCGCCGAGCGTCTCGTCGCTCCACCATCCCTCCGCGAGGTAGCGCTCGCGGAGCGCGGCCGGCACCTGCCGCCGCGGCCAGCGCTCGTCCTTCGCCATCCGCCCCGAACCCCCGATCACCAATGGAGAATCCGACTAGCGTCCAAAGAGAGTGTAGTTATCATTGCGTCGAGCCGGCCGATCGGGGAACCGTTGATGCTGCCCGACCACGAGTACCACGAGCTTGCGGTGGTCGATGTCGTCGACGAGACCGCCGACACCCGGTCCTTCGTCCTCGACATCCCGCCGGAGCTCGCGCAGACGTTTGCGTATGCCGCCGGGCAGTTCTGCACGTTCCGGGCGACGATCGACGGTGAGTCGGTCGTGCGTTGCTACTCGATGTCGAGCTCGCCCGACATCGGCGACCCGTTCACCACGACGGTGAAGCGCGTGCCCGGCGGCCGCATGTCGAACTGGATGAACGACGCGCTCTCCCCGGGCTCGTCAGTCGAGGTGATGCGCCCCACCGGGCTCTTCGTGCTGCGGGACAGCGACGTTCCGATCGTCGCCTTCGCCGGCGGCAGCGGCATCACACCGGTGATCTCGATCATCAAGAGCGCACTCGCCACGACGACGCGCCCGATCCTGCTCGTCTACGCGAACCGGAGTGCCGACTCGGTCATCTTCAGCGAGGAGCTCGAGCGGCTGCGCACGGTGTACCGCGGGCGGCTCTCCGTCCATCATCACCTCGACTCCGAACACGGCTTCCTTGATCCCGCGCAGTGCGCCGCATTGGTGAGCGAGGACACTCACGTCGATTTCTACATCTGCGGTCCGAGCCCGTACATGGACATCGTCGAAGCCGGCCTCTCGATGCTGGGGGTCGCGCCGGCCCAGCTGTTCATCGAACGGTTCGTCGTCCCCGAGACGCGCCATCGAGTCGGTCATCGAGTCGGACTCCCCCGCCCCCGACTCGCTCGTGATCCGCCTCGACCGCCGGAAGCACACGATTCCGTATCACGCCGGCGACACGGTGCTCGAGGCGGCGCGGCGCGGCGGTTTGCGCCCGCCGTTCTCGTGCGAGGCGGGGAACTGCGCGACGTGCATGGCTCATCTCGACAAGGGATCAGTCACGATGCGCGTGAACAACGCGCTGTCGACGGACGAGCTCGAGGACGGGTGGGTCCTCACGTGCCAGTCGATTCCGACGAGCGCCGAGGTGGTCGTGGACTACGACGGGTGATCGCGTGTCAGGGCCCGTCGTCCGAGGAGCTCCGACGTGTGCTCGTGCACACGCGGCGGCACGCGGTACTCCTGTCCCGCGTCCGTGCATCTGATCGGGTTCCCGATCAGGCGCAACGGCCCGTCATCCGTCGCGATGGATACGACCATGTCGCGCGAAAGCACGAGCTCGCTGTCGAGCGCGTCGCCGAGCTCCGTCACCACCCCCGCCGCGATGCCGAGGGGGCGCAGGCGTTGCTCCCACTCCACGGCCGGAGCATCCATGAACCGTGCCGAGAGGAGGGCGAGCAGCTCTTCGCGATGTTCGAACCGCGCGTGCATAGTCGCGAACCGAGGATCGCCGGCCCATTGCGGGCGGTCGATCTCCGCGCACAGCCGCCGCCAGAACTCGTCGCCCGTTACGAACAGCGCGAGGTACCCGGAGGCCGTCTCGAACAGCTGCGCCGGCACATAGAAGTTGTGCGCCCCGAGCGGCTGACGTTGCGGCGCGGCGCCGCCGTTCAGGTACGCCGCGGCCTTGTAATTGAGCTGCGAGAGCATGACGTCGAAGAGCGAGACGTCGACCTGGCCCCCTCGTCCCTCGACCACCTTTGCGAGCAGGCCGAGCGCGGCCATGATGCCCGCCGAGTTGTCGACGGCCGAGTAGCCGACGAGCGTGGGCGGGCCGTCGGGCTCACCCGTCAACGCGGCGACTCCGAGACGGGCCTGGATCACGTAGTCGAACGCCGGCCACTCCGCCGCGGGACCCTCGAGCCCGTATCCCGTGAGGGCGACGCACACGATCTTCGGGTTGAAACGACGCAACGACTCGTAGTCGAGTTTGAGGCTCCTGATCGTGGACGGGCGGAGGTTGACGAGCAATGCGTGCGACGTCTGCACGAGCGCTCCGAGTTCCTGTTGCCCCTCGGCTGTGGTGAGATCGATGTGCACGCTCCGCTTGTTGCGGTTGAGACTCGCGAAGTAGACGTTGTGCTCGTCAACGAATTGCGACCCGACCTGACGCGACAGGTCGCCTTGGATCGGCTCGATCTTGATCACGTCGGCGCCGAGGTCCGCGAGCAACATCGTCCCGTACGGGCCTGCGAGGATGTGGCCGACTTCGAGCACGCGGATTCCCGCGAGCGGCCCCGGCGCCGGGCTCACAGCTCGGGACAGAGTGAGGAGAGCAACGCGAGGGTTCGGTTTCGCGATTCGATGCGCGCTTCACGATCGGGTCCGAGTGGCAGGACGCGGACCGCCAGGTCGGTCACACCCGCATCACTGAAGCTGCGGAGACGATCGACGACTGCCGACTCGTCCCCGCCGGCGAGGAGGTCGCCGACGTCCGTCGCATCGCCGTGCTCGAGCAGCCGCTGGTAGTTCGGCGAATACTCGGCCTCTCCCAGGGCCCGGTTCGCCCATGCCGCGCGCCGCGTCCACCTCGTCGTTGCGGCACAACGCGACCGGGACACCCGCGACGATGCGCGGCATCGGTCGCCCCGCCGACGACGCGGCGCCGGTGAGACGCGGGAGCACGTGCTCACCGATGGAGCGCTCGTCGGCCATCCAGAGAATCGTCCCGGACGCAAGCTCTCCGGCGACGCGGAGCATCACGGGCGCGAGAGCGGCGAGGAGTATGGGCGTCGGGACGATGTTCGTGACGTCGAGCGGGTTGTGCACGCGGTAATCGTCGTTCTCGACGTCGACCGGGCCGGGTCCCGCGAAGGCGGCGTTCAAGCACCTCGAGGTAGTTGCGGACGAGGCGGGCCGGCCGCTCGTAGGCGAGGCCGAGCATGTCGGCGACGATCCAATGGTGGGACGGGCCGAGGCCCAGGGTGAAGCGACCCTCGCACACCGCCTGGTTCGACAGTGCCTGCTGCGCCATCGCAACCGGGTGACGCGGTCTGGATCGGCATCACCGCAGTCCCGAGCTCGATGCTCGACGTGACCTGGCCCATCAAGGCGATCGCGGTGAGCGCGTCGAAGTCGTTCGGGACCTGCGGCACCCAAATCGAGCTGAAGCCCGCCTGTTCGGCCGACTCGGCAGCGGCGAGGAGCCTCGCGACCTTGTCGCCGTACTGGCCCTTCTCCGGGCCGACCATGAGGCCGATCCGCACCTGGTGCTCCTTCCCACGAGCGGCGTCGCAGCGCGACCCTAACGAGGTGGCACCTCTGTGGCAATGACATTCTCGTCTGGCGAGAGTCAGGCTTGCGCACAATTCGGTGATGGGCGATACTCCCGTGACGCGGACGTCCGAGGGGAGCACAATGAGCCGGGTCGCGGTGGTCACCGGCGCCGCATCGGGCATCGGCCTCGCAGTGGGCCAACGCCTCGCAACCATTGGGCACCGGGTCGCGCTGTTCGACCTCGACGGCGACACCGTGACGCCTGCCGCCGACGACCTGCGGCGCGATGGCTCGGAGGCAATGGGCGTCAAGGTCGACGTCACCGACCGGGCGGCGGTCGACGACGCGATGTCGAAGGTTCGTGGTGAGTTCGGCCCGATCGAGATCATCGTCACGAGCGCCGGTTTCGACGAGTTCGAGTCGTTCACCGACATCACCACCGAAGCGTGGGAGCGCATGCTCGCGGTCAACCTCACCGGCACGTTTCACTGCCTGCAGGCGGCGATCCCCGACATGCTGGCGGCGCAATGGGGCCGGATCGTGACGATCTCGTCGTCGAGCGCGCAGTCGGGCGCCGCGCGCATGGCGCACTACGTCGCTTCGAAGGGCGGCGTCATCGGGCTCACGAAGGCGTTGGCGATCGAGTACGCGCCGAACGGCATCACCGTGAACACGATCCCACCAGGATTCATCGACACGCCGATGGCCCGCCGGGCGGAGGCACGCGGTGACCTCCCGAGCATCGACGCGGTCGCGGCCCGCACTCCTGTCCGGAGGGCGGGAACACCCGAAGACATCGCGGCTGCCTGCGCGTTCATCTGCTCCGACGAGGCGGGATACATCACGGGTCAGCTGATCGGTGTCAACGGCGGTTGGTACGTGTGAGCGACGACGCCGAGCTCCCTCGCCTCGCTCCCCTTCCACGGGAGCAGTGGGACGACGACGTCCGCGCGGCGCTGCTCTGTCGGATTCACGCCGGAGGTCGCGGCGCGCTTCTTCTCCACGGGCCCGGACGCGATCCCGATGCCGAACGTCCTCAGCACGATGATGCACCACCCGGCGCTCGCCGGTCCGTTCCTCGCCTACAACCAGGTGCTGCTCCAAACCCCCGCGCTCGATCCCCGCCAGCGCGAGCTCATGGTCCTGCGAGTCGCGTGGCGGACGCGCGCCCGCTACGAGTGGGCACAGCACGTACGACTGGCGGCAGGGGTCGGCATCACACCCGAGGAGATCGAGGCGATCGCAACCGGCGCCGACGCCGAGATATGGACACCGCTCGAAGCCGAGCTGCTTTCTGCCGCGGACCAGCTCATCGATCGCTACCGCATCGACGACGACACGTGGCGCCGATTGGCGGAGCAGTTGGACGACCGTCAGCTCGTGGAGCTCGTGTTCGTCGTCGGCACGTATACCGGGCTGGCGATGGCGTTCAACAGCTTCGGACTGCAGCTCGACCCGGATCTACGCGGAATTGTGACCACATCAGTTCCCGAGTTCGAGGAGTAAGGAATGACTCAATTCGAAAAGCCGGCCGAGGGCAGTTGGACGGCTCACTATCCGGAGCTCGGGACCGAGCCGGTGTCCTACGAAGACTCGATCTCACCCGAGTTCTACGAGCTCGAGCGCGAGGCGATCTTCAAGCGCGCGTGGCTGAACGTCGGACGCGTCGAGCAGCTGCGGCGCAAGGGGAGCTATTTCACCAAGGAGCTCGCTGTCGCCAACACGTCCGTCGTCGTCGTACGCGATATGGACGGGAACGTGCGTGCGTTCCACAACATCTGCCGGCACCGCGGCAACAAGCTCGTCTGGACGGACTTCCCGAGGGAGGAATCGAGTGGCAATTGCCGCCAGTTCGTGTGCAAGTACCACGGTTGGAAGTACGAGCTCGACGGCGCGTGCGCGTTCGTGCAGCAGGAGAGCGAGTTCTTCGACTTCGACAAGGCCGACTACGGGCTCATCCCCGTGCACTGCGATGTGTGGTCGGGGTTCATCTTCGTGCAACCTCGATGAGGAGCCGAGCCAGTCGCTGACGGAGTTCCTCGGCCCGATGATCACGGCGATCGACGGCTATCCGTTCGACCAGATGACGGAGCGCTTCTCGTACCGCGCGACCGTCGGGAGCAACTGGAAGATCTTCATCGACGCGTTCCAGGAGTTCTACCACGCACCGGTTCTGCACGCGCGCCAGACGCCGACGGTGATCTCCGTGCCCGCGCAAGAGGCCGGTTTCGAAGGTCTCCACTACGAGATCGACGGTCCTCACCGGATGGTCACGACCTATGGCGGGCAGGGCTGGAAGCTGCCGGCGGAGATGCTCAAGCCGATGGAGATCGTGACGCGCAGCGGCCTGTTCGGGCCGTGGGACGCGCCCGACCTCGGTCTCGACACGATGCCACCGGGCATCAACCCCGGCAACAAGAAGCCCTGGGGCCTCGACTCGTTCCAGCTCTGGCCGAACTTCGTGATCCTGATCTGGGAGCGCGGCTGGTACCTGACGTACCACTACTGGCCGACGTCCCACAACACCCACGTCTTCGAGGGCAACGTCTACTTCGTGCCGGCGAAGGACGCGCGTGAGCGGGTCGCGCACGAGATGGCTGCGGTCACGTTCAAGGAGTACGCGCTGCAGGACGCCAACACGCTCGAGGCGACGCAGTTGATGCTCGAGTCGCGTGTGGTCAGCGCTTTTCCGCTCAACGACCAGGAGGTGCTCTGCCGTCATCTGCACAAGGTGGCCGCCGACTGGGTCGACGACTACACGCGCGAACGCGCTGGGGTGACCCGATGACTGACGCACTCCTGCCCAGCGAGTTTGCGGAGCTCGAGCCGTTCGCGAAGACGTGGTGCCTGGCTACCGAGGGAGAGCGGTTCGCGCAGCGCATGGCGAGCCCGATGGACGAGATCCAGGCGTTCTACGACGCGTTCTTCCCACGCGCCGAAGAAGCGATTGCATACTGCGAGAAGCTCCCGCTCGACGACATGCCCGACGGACGCGCAGCGGCTGCTGCAGCTCGTGTACTCGCTCGTCATGGTGTCGTTCCCCGTCGAAGCCTGGCGGCAGCCGCACGTTCCCGATTCCGGAGCCGCGTACCTCGACCTGTTGATCGAACCTATTCCGTGAGCACCTCCGTCGTCCTGCGCGCGGCCCGCTGGGTCGACGTCGACGCAGGCGAGGTTCGAGGACCTGCGGTCATCGTCGTCGAGGGTGAACGAATCGCCGCAATCCGCGAAACCGAGCGGTCGAGCACCGCAACCGAGATCGACCTGGGCGACGTCACGTTGCTGCCGGGCCTCATGGACATGGAGCTCAACATGCTCCTGGGTGGACCCAGCGGCGGGAACCCGCGGAGCGACGTCCAGGACGACCCCGCGTTCCGCACCTTGCGCGGGACGCTGAACTGCCGCACGACGCTGCTCGCAGGCTTCACTACCGTCCGCAACCTCGGACTGTTCGTCAAGACCGGCGGCTACTTGCTCGACGTGGCGCTCGCACGCGCGGTCGAGAACGGTTGGATCGACGGCCCGCGGATCGTGCCCGCGGGGCACGCGATCACACCGACCGGCGGTCACCTCGATCCGACGATGTTCCAGCGGCTCGCTCCCGACATCATGCCGCTCAGCGTCGAGGAGGGCATCGCGAACGGCGTGCCCGAGGTGCGCAAGGCCGTCCGCTACCAGATCAAGTACGGCGCACGCGTCATCAAGATCTCCGCGTCCGGAGGCGTGATGTCGCACAGCGGGCTCGCCGGCGCGCAGCAGTACTCCGACGACGAGCTCGCGGCGATCGTCGACGAAGCGCATCGTGCCGGTCTGAAGGTCGCGGCGCACGCCCACGGCGACGCCGGCATCAGAGCGTGCATTCGTGCGGGCGTCGACTGCATCGAGCACGGGTCGCTTGCGAGCGACGAGACCATCCAGATGATGCTGGAGCACGGCACGTTCCTCGTGCCGACGAGCTACCTCTCAGAAGGACTCGACGTCTCGCGCGCCGCGCCCGAGCTGCAGGCGAAAGCCGCAGAGGTGTTCCCCAAGGCGCGCGCGATGCTCGGGAAGGCGATCGCCGACGGCGTGAAGATCGCGTGCGGAACCGACGCGCCTGCGATCCCGCACGGCGACAACGCCAAGGAGCTGTGGGCGATGGTCGACCGCGGCATGACCCCGATGCAGGCGTTGCAAGCGGCAACCATCATGAGTGCCGAACTCATCAATGTCGGCGACCGCGGTCGTCTTGCCGCCGGACTGCTCGCTGACATCATCGCGGTGCCGGGCGACCCGTCCCAAGACATCACGACGACGCAGGACGTGCGCTTCGTGATGAAGGGCGGCCGGATCTACAAGGGCGTCTGAGCGTCCGAGGTCAGGGTACGCAGGCTCTCCACCAGCGTCTCGAGCGGCGTCCCCGTCGGGTACACCGCGGCCGCGCCCGCTTCCTCGAGACGGGGCACGTCGCGTTGGGGAATCGTGCCGCCGACCACGAGCATGACGTCGTCGGCGCCCGCCGCGCGAAGCGCGTCCGCGGTCTTCCGCGTCGAGCGCGACGTGCGCGCCGCTGAGGATGCTGAGGCCCACGATCCGCACATCCTCCTGCACCGCGAGGACGCGATCGTCTCGGGCCTCTGGCGGATGCCGAGGTAGATGACCTCGAATCCGGCGTCACGCAACGCCCGGGCAACGAGCTTCGCGCCACGGTCGTGTCCGTCGAGCCCTGGTTTGCCGACGAGCACGCGCACCGGCATCAGAAGACCGCCGGCTGCTGGAACTCGCCCCACTGGTCTTTCAACACGTCGACCATCTCGCCGACGGTGCAGTACGCCTTGGCGCAATCGACGAGGAGCGGCATCAGGTTGACGTCGTCCTTCGCCGCTGCCGCGCCCAGCGCAGCGAGCGTGGCGCGTACGTCGGCGGCCGGGCGCGCACGCTTCACCTCGGCGAGCCGCTCGAGCTGCCGCGTTCGGCTCGTCTCGTCGAGCTCGTAACCCTCGACTTCCGGCGGCGCTTCGTCGGTTTGGAACTTGTTCACCCCCACGATCGTTCGCTCCCCGGACGTCACCGCGGTCTGGATGCGGAACGCTTCCTCGGAGATGAGTCGCTGCAGGTAACCGTCCTCGACGGCCTGCACCATTCCGCCGCGGCGATTCGAGGTCGTCCATGATCTCGACGACGCGCGCCTCGACCTCGTCGGTCAGCGCCTCGACGTAGTACGAACCGCCCAGCGGATCGGCGACGCGCGCCACGCCGGTCTCGTACGCAAGCACCTGTTGCGTCCGCAGCGCGAGCGTCGCGGAGTCCTCGCTCGGGAGGGCGAAGGGCTCGTCCCACGCGGCGGTGAACATCGACTGCACGCCACCGAGCACCGAGGCCAGTGCCTCGTAGGCGACGCGGACGATGTTGTTGTGGGCCTGTGGCGCGTACAGCGACGCGCCGCCGGCGACGCAACCGACCCGGAACATGCACGAACGGTCGTCCTTGGCGCCGTAGCGCTCGCGGACGATGTGGGCCCACCGCCGCCGCCCGGCGCGGTACTTCGCGATCTCTTCGAAGAAGTCGCCGTGCGTGTAGAAGAAGAACGACACCTGCGGCGCGAACTCGTCGATCGTCATCCGGCCGCGCGAGATCACCTCGTCGCAGTACGTGATGCCGTCCATCAGCGTGAACGCCATCTCCTGCGCGGCGTTGGCGCCGGCGTCACGGAAATGCGCACCCGCGACCGAGATCGCGTTGAACCTGGGCACCTCCGCGGCGCAGAACTCGATCGTGTCGCCGATGAGCCGCAACGACGGTCGCGGCGGCCAGATCCACGTGCCGCGGCTGACGTACTCCTTCAGGATGTCGTTCTGGATCGTGCCGCGCAGCTTCGCTCGGTCGACTCCCTGCTTCTCGCCGACGGCGACGTAGAAGGCGAGCAGGATCGCAGCCGTGCCGTTGATCGTGAAGCTCGTGCTGATCGCGTCGAGCGGAATCTGATCGAAGAGGATCTCGGCGTCCGCGAGCGTGTCGAGCGCGACGCCGACCCGCCCGACCTCCTCCTCGACGTCGGGGTGGTCGGAGTCGTACCCGCACTGCGTGGGCAGATCGAGCGCGACCGAGAGCCCGGTGCCGCCCTGGCCGAGCAGGTAGCGGTAGCGCTCGTTCGACTCCTCGGCGGTGCCGAAGCCCGAGTACTGGCGGATGGTCCACAAGCGGCCGCGGTAGCCGTCGGGAAAGTTTCCGCGGGTGAAGGGGAACGTGCCCGGCGGCGGGATGGCCTCCGAAGCCGGAAGGTCGTCCGGGCCGTAGCCCGCGCGCCAGGGGGATACCGGCTTCGCTAGAGCACCGCGCCGTCCATGCCGGCAGCGTAACGGAAATCCGCTATGTAGAAAACTGAAACGCTTGCACGCAAGAATGAGAGCACTATTATCGCAGTCGGCCGCGGCGAGGGGACGGACCATGCCCGAGCGCAAGGGGAACCCCTCCTCCGGTGGGGTGCGCATCGAGGTCGAAGGCGGCGTCGCCGTCGTGACGATCGACCGGCCCGAGGTTCGCAACGCCATCGGCTTCGCAACGGTCGACGAGCTCGACGCCGCGCTCGACCAGGTCGGGCAATCCGATTCCGCCGTACTCGTGGTGCGCGGTGGCGGCGACCGCGCGTTCGTGTCCGGTGGCGACCTCAAGGAGCTCGGCGCGATCCGCACGCACGAGGACGCAGTCGACATGGCGACTCGCACTGCGGCGTGTCCTCGACCGCGTCGCCGCCTTGCCCATTCCCGTGATCGCGGCGCTCAACGGGCACGCGCTCGGCGGCGGAGCGGAGGTCGCCATCGCGGCCGACATCCGCATCGCCGCTGACGACATCAAGATCGGCTTCAACCAGGTGCGCTCGGCATCATGCCCGCATGGGGCGGCGCCGAACGGCTCGCGCAGCACGTGGGCCGCGGCCGCGCGCTGCTGGCGATCGCGACCGGCGAGCTCTACGACGCCGGGACCGCACAGCGCCTGGGGCTCGTCGACCTCGTGGTACCGCGCGCCACGTTCGACGACGAGTGGCGGGCGCTCGCGGACCGGATGGCGGGCTCGGCACCGGGGACGACGCGCGCCGTGAAGTTGGTCATCACCGCGGCCGTGCCAACGCGTCACCCTGAGCTCGAGAGCGACGCCGCCGACGCCTTCGCGCAGCTGTGGACGGCGGACGCTCACTGGGCAGCAGTCGACGCGTTCGAACAGAAGCGCCGAACCGGGTGACCAGGCGTTGGAAATGCCGTTCTCACGCGAGTGCGCTGGTACGGCTCTCGAAAGTGCAGGCGATCTCCTGAGATGACAGAAATCGACACCACCGAAGACGGGAACGAGCCGGCCTGGCGAGAGCGGGCGGTCTCACGCAGCCTCAACACCGCCCGCTCCCGCGCCGAGCAGCGTGTGCAGCGGTTCCTGGACGCCGCGTTCGTGCTGATCGACGAGAATGGGACGACTGAGTTCACGATCCAGGAGGTCATCGACCGCTCGAAGCAGTCCCTGCGTGGGTTTTACCAGTACTTCGAAGGCAAGGATGAGCTCCTTCTCGCTCTGTTCGAAGAGACCGTTCGTGAAGCGACCGACGACCTGCGGAGCGTCGCCGAGTCGGCAACCGAGCCCCTGGAAGGCCTCCGCGCGTTCACCATTCGCCTGCACGAGTGGTGTGATCCCTCGGAAAAGCCACGGAAACCGTCTACGCACAATCGACGACCGATCATGGAGTTCGCGGTGCAGCTCACGGGCGACCATTCCGACCGCGTGGAAGCTGCAATGGCGCCCATCTCACAGATGATGGTCGAGCTCGTCGACACCGCGAACGCGGCCGGCACCATCAAGGTGGCCGACACCCACCGCGCTGCTGCGCTCCTGCAACAGACGGTGATGTACAGCTGGTTTGGCAATCGGCTCGCCACGAGCGCTCGGAAGCGCCTCACCGCCGAGGCGACCTGGGACTTCTGCTTCCGCGGCCTGGGAGGCTGACCGGGTCGGTGATCGACTGCGTTCAGACGCGGTCGAGATCGAGCATCCGGATCGCGTTGCCTCGCAAGACCTTGTACCGCTGCTCGTCCGTCAACGACGCAGTCATCCGTTCGGCCTCCTCGCTGGCGAAGGGCCACGTCGTGTCGGTGTGCGGATAGTCGGTCTCGAAGCAGATGTTGTCTTCTCCGACCTGGGCGATCGACGCCACCCCGTGGACGTCATTGGTGAAGCAGCCGAAGATCCGCCCGCGGTAGTACGTAGAGGGCGGCTCCGGGATCGTCTCCTTCGCGCCCGTCCAGTTCGTGTGGTACTCCCAGGTGTTGTCGGCACGCTCGAGCGCGTACGGAATCCAACCGATCTGGCCTTCGGCGTACGCCAGCTTCAACTCCGGAAACCGCACGAGCACCCCGGAGAACAGGAAGTCGGCGAGCGATGCCATCGAGTTGTTGCACGACAGCATGATGTCGGTTGAAGGCGGCGCGTCCGGCGACGCCGCCGGCATCTTCGACGACGATCCGATGTGCATGCAGACCGCAGTGCGCGTCTCCTCACACGCCGCAAACAGCGGATCCCAGTATCCCGTGTGAATACTCGGGAGACCGAGGTGCGTCGGAATCTCGCTGAAGCAGATCGCGTGCGCGCCCCGTGCGCGGCGTTGCGCGCAACCTCGGCCACCGCCAGATGTACGTCCCACAACGGGATGAGACACAGCGGGATCAGCCGGCCATCGGAGTTCCCGCACCATTCCTCGATCATCCAGTCGTTGTATGCACGGACGCATTCCAACCCGAGCTCGAGATCACTACCTTCCATGAAGGTCTGACCACAGAACCTCGGGAAGGTGGGAAAGGCCAGCGAGCCGTCGACACCCGCGAGTGCGAGGTCGTCGATACGCGCCTTCGGCTCGTAGCACCCTGGTCGCATCTCGTCGTATGTCATCGCGGCGATGAACATCTTCGTGCGATCGAAACGGCGAACGTCGCCGTCGGGAGTGGCGTCGAGTGGGATCGCGACGTGCCGCTTGTGCACGTAGATCAGACGATCCTCGTAGACCCAGTAGTCGCCCCACCGACCGTCGTCCGTCATCTCCTGCTTGTATGTCGCTCCGACATCGAGTGAGAACTCGCCCCACCGTGCGCGTTCGACGCGCGGTCCTTGATCGCGCATCCGGGCGGGCAGGCGGTCTTGCCAAAGATGCGCCGGCTCGACGACGTGGTCGTCGACGCTGATGATCTGAGGAAGTTCGGTCATCGTGCGCCCTTTCAGTCGGCGTCGGCGAGCGGATCGTGCTGCACTCCGGAATCAGAGCCGCCGTGTTTGCGCATGAAGGTGGTGGCGCGCCGCCGGATGCGCCACCCTTGAGCCGTGCGCACGTACTCGTCGCGATACCAGCCGAGTCGCATCGCGTGCGTCTGCTGATCGATGAACACGAAGTGCTGCATGCCGGTAGCGCTGTCACCGTCGAGCTCGACCACGGGCATGTTCCCGATGAACTGGCCGCGTGGTGCAGCCTCGAGCAACGCCGGAAAGCGCTCCAGCGTGTACGGCGTGCCGAACGTGTTGTACTCGACGTCAGGCGTGAAGATGTCGAGCCATCGGTCCTGCACGAACTGGCTCGTGTACGCCATGTACCGAGCGCAGAGCTGGTGCAGCTGCACGAGATCTGCGATGGCGTCGCTGTGGGTTGGAAGTGATGCATTCATCAGACAAGAATGACATTATCGGATCGGGGCCGCGGCTACACCGGATCCTGTGCTCATTCTGATCTTGCACGTGAGTGCGAGACCGATCGCGACCAGTGCGAACACGGAACTTCGCGTCTTCTGCGGGGACACCCCACGGCTTGGACCTGATCGCTCCGGAGTCGACGATCTCACGTGCGGCGGTGAGCGAGGCCGAAGATTGGCTGGCCAAGACCCTCGGTGTTGTTGCACTCAAGGATCGCATCGGCTCCGGCCCATGAGGCCGGCTCATTTCGCGATCCGAGAGGGATGGGCGAACGCCAACAATGCGGCGCGATCTTCGGGCAGTACGAAGCCTGCCTTGATGGTCGCGGCAGCGTGGGCGTTGTAGCGCCGTACGTACGCGGAGCGTGACGGATAGAGCTGCGCGAGCCGCGCCGTCGGAGAGTGGCGTGGTCGAACCGTCGAGCAAGCAGATCGTCGACGGGTTCGGACCCGGCGCGCCCGACAAGGCCAGCGACCGGCACGTCGACCGGCGGGGTGCGGATGCCGCCGAGCGCGATGCCGTCGGCATTGCGGCGGATCTCGAGCGTCGCGCCCGACGTCACGTCGATACGCGGCGCGACAGCGGGGGCCGTTCCGGCTTCGACCCAGTGCGCGAGCGCGCGCAGTGCGGCTTTGACGACAAGGTGCATCGGGCCGTCGTTGATCGGTACGCCGCAATCGACGTACTTGGTGGTCGGCCCGACGAGATGCTGGTCGGCGTGCGCGGTGCCTGCGACTTCCCAGAGCCGGAAGCGATCGTTGTCGGGTTGGCGGGCCGGCATAGGAGTTGAGGACGCCGCACGTCGGTCTCGGTCTGGATGTCGAGTACCGGCGCGTCCTGGTCGGTGCGGAAGATCGTCGAAGTGCCGCTGATCGAGCCGGCGATGTCGGCGTACTCACCCGGCGCGACGAGCGGCAGCCCGGCGGCGCCACGGCTGTGCACGAGGAAGCCGTCGAAGGCGTGCGTGAGCGGTTGCACACCGTTGTAGTAGGTCACGAGCGCGAACGCCGACTGCGACTCGCCCGCGGCGATCAGTCGTGCTTGCGGCTGCAGCCCGCTCATGCCCGCTCCCGAGCGGACGGCACGGGCGACCTGCGTGAAGATGTCGAACGAGAAGCCGTCACCCGGATGTTCGAGCGAGCCGTACCGCGCCGGATCGATTGCCTTGAGGCCCTTGCCCGCGGCCTCGGCGCCGGGGACGTCGACCTTCACGAGCACCGGCCCGCCCATCGACACCGATCCGCTGCGCCGACACGCCGACCCACGCATCGCCGCGACGCACGATCTCTTCGCGGAGGCTCACCCAGTCGGGATCGGCGTCGACCCCGCCGCTCACGTTCAGCCACTCGACGATCACGGTGCCGCTGAACATCTTGGGATCGGCCGGCCGACGCACGAGCACGCGGGTTCGGTACGCCGCGGTCGCGTCAGGCACGAACTTCCAACGACCGTCGTGGGTGATCGTGCCGTTCGACCTTGTACGACGTCGCCGATCCCGGCCGCGACGTACTCGTGCTCGACGTACCCGACCTTCTGCACGTTCGCCGGCGTCGCCGAGCCGATGAACACGCCCTTGCCGCCCGTGATCTCGTGCGACATGTTCGCGGTCGGTCCGGCCGGGCGCGGTTGCGTGGTCGTCGTGACCGCAGCTCGCCCGGCACTCTTGCTGCTCGAACAAGCCGTCGCTCCCAGCAGCGCGACGCAGACGATCGCCGCGGCACGCAAACCTCTACGCGACATCGCGCCCCGTCGTTCGATGGTCTTCATCTCACAAGATGCCGTGCTCGCTCGCGGCGGTGTCAGGGATCGACTGAAGGACATCCCCATGTTCGACTCCAAGATACGGACCTTGTCCGTAGCTCGTTCCCGGACGACGGAATCCTTCATTCTTGCGTCAACAGCCGGGGTGACATCCCGGATTGCGACGCAAGAATGGAATGCATTCACCGTTGAAAATGATCTTCTCCCCAAGGAGAGGTCTGAGCGGCGAACATAGTTGTCACCTGGACCCGGGGCCGTTGCGCCCGAATCCCGCCGGGTCCCGCGACGAGCACGGCATTCTCGGAGGTGAAGTCGAGCAGCTGTTCGGGCACCTCGGGCGTCACGTCCTTCCAGGGCACGCTCTCGGCAACGCTCTCATCGTCCGACCGGCCCCACCGAGTTGTTCCCCCCAGACCCGCGAGAGATCGCCGAGGCATCGCAGCCGGCGCGGGATCTGACCGTTGCGTCGCCAAGGTGTTCCAGGATGCAGGAGACGAGGAATCGCCGGCTGTGACCCTGGCGATCCGGGCGAGCCGGTGGGAGGATGCGCGCCGCGCATACGCGGGTCTGCGTTTCCCGACCCGAGGAACCCACTGGATGATTCTGATCGTCGCAAAGAACCCGGTACGACCTAAGTACGCCGACAACTGGCCACAACTCGTGGAAGCCTTCACCACCGCCACCCGTGCCGAGCCGGGCAACGTCTGCTTCGATTGGTACCGCAGCGTTGACGATCCCAACGTCTACGTACTCGTCGAGGCGTTCGAAGACGCTGCGGCGGGTGAAGCCCATGTCAACTCGGAGCACTTCAAGGCCGCAGGGAAGCAACTGTCACAGATGCTCGCCGGCGTGCCGGACATCGTCCATGTCGAGGTCCCCGGTGGGTGGTCGCGGATGGCTGAAGTCCAGGCCGACGCCTCTGACAAACAGAGCCTTCCCGAGGGCTAACCGTGTCGTCGTGCCGACGACACATCAAGCAGCGGCGGGGTTGGGCGTACGTGATGCGCTTGTATGTCGTCACTCATCGGACTGAGCGCGGTTCGAACTCGAGGTGCAGGCGGCTGACACCGCGCAGGATGTAGGTCGGCACGTAGTCGTAGCGGCGGGCGCCGGCGGGGCCGTGCTCCTTCTCGGAGATCCTGATGTCGTCCATCCGGTCGAGCAGTCGCTCGATGGTGATGCGTCCCTCGGCGCGCGCGAGCGGGGCACCGGGGCAGGTGTGGGCGCCGTGGCCGAACGCGAGGTGCTGGCGCGCGTTGGCGCGCTCGACCTCGAAGTCGGTGGGATGCTCGAAGCGGCCGGGATCGCGGTTCGCGGCTCCGTTGACGACCATGACGGTGGTGCCCGCGGGGATCGTGACGCCGCCGAGCTCCGTCGTCACGCGCGCGAGCCGGAAGTCGCCCTTCACCGGGCTCTCGATGCGCAGGCACTCCTCGACGAAGTTCGGGATGAGCTCACGGTGCTCGCGCAGCAGCTGCTGGAGCTCCTGGTCGTCGCCGATGCGCTGCAGCGCGGTGCCGAAGAGGCGCACGGTCGTCTCCTGACCGGCCGCGAAGAGGTTGGCGGCGATGCGCGCGACGTCGATGGCCTCGGGGATCGAGCCGTCGGGGAACGTCGCGGTCGCCATGCCGGTCATCACGTCGTCGCGCGGGTCGCGCCGGCGGTCCTCGACGTACGCGGTGAACTGCTCGTAGAGGAACTCGAGCGGGTTGTGCGCGAGCGCCTCGTCGCCGGTGCCGCCGACGGTGCCGGTCTCGCTCGCTCGGCCCGGCACCGAGCCGCTCGCGAAACAGCTCGTGGTCGCTCTCCGGTACGCCGAGCAGGTCGGCGACGACGAGCATGGCGAACGGCTGGCCGTACCCGCGGATGAACTCGCCGTCGCCGCGGTCGATGAACTCGTCGATCTGGCGGTCGGCGAGCCGCCACATGAACTCCTCGTTCTCGCGCAGACGCTTCGGCGTGATCAGGCGCATGAGCAGCGCGCGGTGCGCGGTGTGGATCGGCGGGTCGAAGGTGAGCAGCTGGTCGCTCATCGGCAGCTCGTCGCGGTGCTGCTCGATGAGCGCACTGACGTCGTCGCCCTCGAGCGGCACGGGGAAACCGGGGAACGGCCCGGTCGGCGAGTTGCACGACGAGAACGTGTCGGTGTCGTTGTAGACCGCGATCGCTTCGTCGTACCCGGTCACCATCATCACGTCGTGGTGCGCGCTCGCGCTGCACCGGGCACTGCGCGCGCAGCCAGTCGAAGTACGGGTACGGGTCGGCGACGAGCTCGTCGCCGCGGAAGAAGTCGATCGCGTCGTAGTCGGTCACGGCCCGTATCGATAGCAGGCGTTGTACCGGTCGGTCCAATAGGATCCGCCCGTGGACTTCTCGCTCACCGAGCCGGAACGCGATCTGGTCGGCCTCTGCCGCGAGTTCGCGCAGAAGGAGATCGCCGGCGCGTGCCCCGCTGGCGTGGGAGGAGGCGCGGTGCCCGACCGACCTGCTCCGCGAGATGGGTGCGTTGGGCCTGCTCGGCATGCTGATCCCCGAGCAGTGGGGCGGCATCGGCATGTCGACGGTCGGCTTCGTCGCCGCGATGGAGCAGATCGGCCTGGCCGACCAGTCGGTGGCCGCCGCGTGGCAGGCGCACGTGACCATCGGTTCGTTGCCGCTGTACCTCTTCGGCACCGACGCGCAGCGCGAGCGTTGGCTGCGACCGTTGGCCGAGGGACGCGTCCTCGGCGCGTTCGGTCTGACCGAGCCCGACGCCGGTTCCGACGCGCGCGGCATCCGCACGCGGGCGGAGCGGCGCGACGGTGGCTGGCTGATCAACGGGCGCAAGACGTTCATCTCCAACGCCGGCACCGACATGTCGTTCGGCGTGACGCTGCTGGCCCGCACCGAGTCGGGCGACGGGGAGCGCGCCGACGTTCGCGAGCTTCGTCGTGGAGAAGGACACCGCCGGCTTCACCATGGGCCCGAAGATGCGCGGCATCGGCTGGCGCGGTCTCGACACCGCGAGCTGTTCTTCGACGACGTCTGGGTCGCCGACGATCACCTCGTCGGCGATCCGGCGATGGGGCTCAGCCAGTTCCTGCGGCACGCTCGAGGTCGGGCGCATCTCGATCGCCGCGTTGTCGCTCAGCCTGACCCAGGCCGTGCTCGACCTGGCGATCGACTACGCCCGGCAGCGCGAGCAGTTCGGCCAGCCCATCTCGAAGTTCCAGGCGATCCAGTTCAAGCTCGCCGACATCGCGACCGAGCTCGAGGCGGCGCGGTGGCTCACGTATCGCGCCGCGTCCCTGCGCGACACCGGGCAACCGTTCCTCAAGGAAGCGTCGATGGCGAAGCTGAAGGCCAGTCGCCTCGCGGTGTCGGCGGCGTCGGAGGCCGTCCAGATCCACGGCGGCCTCGGCTACATGCTCGAGTCACCGGTGGCCCGCTTCTACTGCGACGCGAAGGTGCTCGAGATCGGCGAAGGCACCAACGAGATCCAGCACCTCGTGATCGCGCGCGCCCTCGGCTGCTGACGTCAGACGCGCGCGAGGCGGCGGATCGCGTCGGCGATGTCGTCGCGGTCGGGCAGCCACGCGCGTTCGAGGTCGGGCGCGTACGGCGGAGGAGTCGGCGCGGCGCCGATCCGTTCGATCGGCGCGTCGAGGTCCCAGAAGCCGTCGCGCGCGACGGTCGCCGCGATCTCGGCGCCGATGCCGAACGGGACGACGGCCTCGTGCGCGATCAGGAGCCGGCTCGTCTTGTGCACCGACTCGAGGATCGGCGCCATGTCGAGCGGCGCGACGGTGCGCAGGTCGATCACCTCGACGGAGATGCCTTCGCCGGCGAGGCGCTCGGCCGCGGCGACCGCCTCGTGCACCATCCGCGAGACCGACACGACGGTGACGTCGGTTCCGGGGCGCACGACGGCCGACGTGCCGATCGGGAGGATGTGGTCGGCCGGCGGCTGCGGTCCCTTCATGCCGTAGAGCAGCCGGTTCTCGATGAACACGACCGGGTTCGGGTCCTGGATCGCGGCGCGCAGCAACCCGTACGTGTCGGCCGGCGTCGACGGCATGACGACGGTCAGCCCGGGGATGTGCGCGAGCAGCGCCTCGAGGCTCTGCGAGTGCTGGCTTCCCGAGGAGCGCCCCGCGCCGAACTGCGTCCGCACGGTCAGCGCCATCTGCGCGGCGCCGCCGGTCATGAACGGCAGCTTCGCGGCCTGGTTGAGCAGCTGGTCGAGACAGACGCCGATGAAGTCGAGGTACATCAGCTCGACGACCGGGCGCATGCCCGCCATCGCGGCGCCGACGCCGAGGCCGACGATCGCGCTCTCGGAGATCGGCGTGTCGCGGACGCGATCGCCGAAGCGGTCGTGCAGGCCGCGCGTCAGGCCGAACACGTTGCCGCCGGCCGCGACGTCGATCCCCGCGACGAACACGCGCTCGTCGCCGGCGAGCTCCGCTTCGAGCGCGGCCCGGATCGCGTCCATGGTGCGGAACACCGGGGCATCGGCGGCCGGCGCCGGCGGCTCGGCGCGTTCGGGTCGCGGGCGGGTGACGAAGTCGGTCAGCGTGGCGGCCGCCGGCGCCGCCAACCGCCGCGCCGCCTCGACGGCTTCGTCGAGCTCGCGCGCGACCGACGACTGCATGGCTTCGAGCGTGTCGTCGGCGACGCCCGCCGATCGGAGCCGGCGCGCGTTGACGAGCAGCGGGTCGCGCGCTTCCCACTCCCGCACTTCGTCGGGCGATCGGTAGCGCTGCGGGTCGCCTTCGTAGTGACCGTGCCAGCGGTAGGTGGCGGCCTCGACGACGACGGGACCGCGTCCGGCGCGAGTCGCCTCGACCACCGTCGTGCATCGCGGCCGCGGTCGCGACGACGTCGTTGCCGTCGACCGCGACGTAGTCGACGCCGTAGCCCGCGGCGCGCCGCTCGAGCGGCGCCGCGTGCTGGGCCGATGCCGGCGAGAACTCGGCGTAGCCGTTGTTCTCGCAGAAGAAGATCACCGGCAGCTGCCAGACCGCGGCGAGGTTGATCGCTTCGTGGAAGGTGCCGTGCGCCACCGCGCCGTCGCCGAAGAACGCCACCGCGACGCTGCCGTCGCGTCGCAGCTGCGCCGCGGTCGCGGCACCCGCCGCGATCGGCAGGCCGGCCGCCACGATCCCGTTGGCGCCGAAGATGCCGATCGTCGGATCGGCGATGTGCATCGAGCCGCCGCGCCCGCGGTTCGTGCCCTGCGTCCTTGGCCATCAGCTCGGCGAACATCCCGAGCGGGTCGAGACCCTTCGCGAGGCAGTGGCCGTGGCCGCGATGGGTCGACGTGATCACGTCGGTCGGGCCGAGCGGCCAGCACGCGCCCACGGCCGACGCCTCCTGCCCGATCGACAGGTGCACGAAGCCCGGTACCTCGCCGTCGCGGTAGAGCGCGGCCACGCGCTCCTCGAACCCGCGGATCACGAGCATCCGCCGATGCATCTCGAGGAGGTCGGCGTCGGTGAACATGAACCGTGTATTGTACTGGTCGGTACAAACCGGACGGGGAAGGGCGATGCCCGATCAGATCGACATCCCCGCGTCCTTCGCCGGCGCCGCGGACGTGACCGGGAAGCGGGTGGTGATCACCGGCGCCAGCCGGGGGCTCGGTCGGTTGCTCGCGCACGCGTTCTCGCAGGGCGGCGCGCGGGTGGCGCTCGTGGCGCGGACCGAGACCGACCTCAAGGCGGTCGCCGAGGAGCTGCCCGGGACCGTCGCTCGTGCTCAGCGGCGACGTGACCGACGAGGAGTTCAACGAGGCGGTCGCCGACGCCACCGTGGCCGAATGGGGTGGCGTCGACGTCTGGATCTGCAACGCGGGGATCTCGCCCATCGTGGCCGGACCGCGCGAGACCGATCCGTCGGTCTGGCGCGAGATCCTCGACGTGAACCTCACCGGCGCGTTCCTCGGCGCCCGCGCCGCGGCCCGGGTGATGCGCGACGGCGGGCGACTGATCTTCACCGGCTCGGTCCTCGGGGAACGGCCGCGCGAAGGGCTCACCGCGTACAGCGCGTCGAAGGCCGGCCTCGTCGGCATGGCGAAGGGTCTCGCGCTCGATCTCGCGTCCGTCGGGCATCACCGTGAACGTCGTCGCTCCGGGGTGGTTCGACTCGCCGTTGGCCGAGCGGTGGAAGAACAGCCCCGAGCTCGAAGCCGGCGTGCTCGGGCACACCGCGCAACGGCGCTGGGGCGCGTCCACCGACCTCGCCGGCGCGTACCAGTTCCTCGCCTCCGACGCGTCGGCGTTCGTCACCGGCACCGTGCTCAACGTCGACGGCGGGTACCTGCTCGTATGAGCGACGCGCGATCGACGCGTCGTCGCGATCACCGGCGCGGGCGGAACGCTCGGCGCCGCGCTGTCGCAGCCAGTTCGCGGGCGAACCCGACACCGATGTCGTGCTGAGCGACGTCAGCGCGGACGTCGCTCGACGCCACCGTGAACGGCTTGCCGGAGCGTCGGGGCGCGGTCGAGACGTTGCTGGCCGACGTGGGCGAGATCGCGGAGGTCGAAGCCGTCGTCGGCCTGGCGGTGGAGCGCTTCGGCCGGCTCGACGTGCTGATCAGCAACGCCGGGGTGCTCTCCCCGAACGGTCGCATCCACAACCTGACGACCGAGGACTGGGAGCGCGCGTTCCGGGTCAACGTCCTCGGCGCCGTCAACGGCATCCGGGCCGCGGTGCCCGTCATGCGCGCGCAGCAGTCCGGGTCGATCGTCCTCACGGCCTCGGTCTCCGGTCTCACCGCGTGGTCGCACGCCGCGCCGTACTGCGCGACGAAGGCGGCCGTGATCCAGCTCGCGAAGGTCGCGGCGGTCGAGTACGCGCGCGACGGGATACGCGTCAACTGCGTGTGCCCGGGGACGTTCCGCTCGGGGATCCACGCGGACCTCCCGCCGGAGGCGATCGACGCGATCGCGGCCAAGCATCCGCTCGGGCTGGGAACCGCCGCCGACCTCGTGGGCGCCTACTCGTACCTCGCGAGCGACGCGTCCCGCTGGACGACCGGGTCGGCGATCGTGGTCGACGGCGGCTACGCGGCGCCGTAGGGGGTCCCGTGTGAGCGACGCGCCGCCGATGCAGCCGGACATGAGCTGGTTCGGAGTGCTCGAGCACCACGCGCGCCGCACGCCGAGCAAGCCGCTCGCGGTCTTCGGCGACGAGATCGTCACCTACGGCGAGATGGCCGACGCGGGCGGCCGCGCTCGCGGCCGGGCTGCACGAACGCGGCGTCGGCGCCGGCGACGTCGTCGGGCTGCTCTCGTACAACTGCATCGAGTTCCTGGAGACGATCTTCGCCGCGAACTACCTCGGCGCGATCGCGATGCCGATCAACTGGCGGCTCGCCGCGCCGGAGCTGCGGTACATCCTCGACCACTCCGAGGCGCGCGCGCTGGTGTGCGACGACGCGCTCATCGATCTCGCGAACGAGGCGACGAACGGCATGGAGCGCGACCTCGTCCGGGTGTGCATCGCGCGACCGGCTCCCGACGGGTGGACGCGCGCTCGCCGATCTCCGGGCGGCGTCGAGCGTCCCGGCGCGCGTGCGCCGCGGCCGGCGACGACGTCCACCGGCTGATGTACACGTCGGGGACCACCGGGCGCCCGAAGGGCGTCATGATCACCCACGCCAACCTGGCGTGGAAGAACCTCGCGCACATCATCGAGTTCGGCTTCACCAGCGCCGACCTCGGGCTCGCCTGCGGGCCGCTGTACCACGTCGGCGCGCTCGACCTCACGACGACGTCGCTGATCGCCGCGGGCGCGACGACCATCATCCATCGCGTGTTCGACGCGGCCGACGTCGTCGACGAGATCGAGCGGTCGCGGGTGACCACGGTGTGGCTCGCGCCGGCGATGGTCAACGCGATCATGGCGCTGCCCGACATCGAACAGCGCGACCTCTCGTCGGTGCGGTTGGTCATCAACGGCGGCGAGAAGATGCCGATCCCGCTCATCGAGCGGATCCAGCGGACGTTCCCGTCGGCGTGGTTCGCCGACGCGTACGGCCTCACCGAGACGGTCTCGGGCGACACGTTCCTCGACCGCGACAGCATCGTGCGCAAGCTCGGCAGCGTCGGCCGTCCGTGCCTGTACCTCGAGCTCGACATCTGGGACGAACACGGAGCCTCGGTGCCCGCCGGGCGAACGCGGCGAGGTCGTGCTGCGCGGCCCGAAGGTGTTCAAGGGCTACTGGCGCGACCCCGACGCGACCGAGGCGGCGTTCGCCGGCGGCTGGTTCCACACCGGCGACATCGGCGTGAAGGACGACGACGGGTACCTCTACATCGTCGATCGGCTCAAGGACATGATCGTGTCCGGCGGTGAGAACATCGCCAGCTCCGAGGTCGAGCGCGTGCTCTACGAGCACGAGTCGGTCGTCGAGGCCGCCGTCGTCGGGCGTCCCGACGATCGATGGGGCGAGGTCCCGGTCGCCTACGTCGTCGTGCGCGCGGCCGCGACGACGACCCCCGAGGAGCTCGTCGAGCACTGCCGCGGGCAGCTCGCGCGCTTCAAGGTCCCGAAGCACGTGGTGTTCGTCGACGCGCTCCCGCGGAACCCGTCGGGCAAGGTCCTGAAGCGAGAGCTGCGCGACCGATCATCCTGAGCAGCAGGTGCGCCATGAACGTCGGCCGACCAGTGCCATGAGGTCGGCCGGGACGTAGTACCCGGTCTCGTCGTTGATCGTCGCCCAGTTGCTCGGCGACGTCCTCGATCGTCGGCTCCGGCGTCGGCGTGGACGTAGCCCTCGGTCGAGGCGATGAAGATGCGCGCGAAGCGACCGGCGCCGGCGGCGTAGATCTCGCCGCTGACCGGGCAGTCCTCGTGGGCGAGGAACGCGACCATCGGTGCGACGAGCTCCGGCGACATCGGCGTCGGGCCGAGCCGGCGCGTCGACTCGTCGTCGGCCGGCCGGCCATGCGCGTGAACGCCGCGGGTGCGATGAGGTTGACCTTGATGCCGTGCGCGGCGCCGGCGGTCGTGAGGCTGCGCGTGAGTCCGATGACGGCCGCCTTGGCGGTGGCGTAGGAGAGGTTGTCGGGCAGTCCGAAGATCCCCGTGGACGTCGTCATGACGATGCGGCCGTAGCCCTGTTCGACCATGTGCGGCCATGCGGCGCGGGTGGTGTTGAACGACCCGCCGACGTGCACGGCGAGGTGCCGCGCGAGGTTGTCGGCGTCGGCTTCCGGAAAGCCCGCCCATCGGATGATGCCGGCGTTGTTGATCAGGATGTCGAGGCGTCCGAACTGCTCGACCGCCGCGTCGACGAGCGCCTGTGCGCCGGCCGCCGTGGCCACGTCGCTGCTGTCGGCGATCGCGACGCCGCCGGCGGCGACGATCTCGGCGGCGACGGCGGACGCCGGTTCGGCGTCCGCGCCGACGCCCTCCATCGAGCCGCCGAGGTCGTTGACGACGACGCTGGCGCCCCGGTCGGCGAGCAGGAGCGCATGGGCCCGGCCGATCCCGCGTCCCGCGCCCGTGACGACCGCGACGCGCCCCTCGAAGCTGTGCTCGTCCACCCGGACACCCTTCAGCGCGGTGTGTACCGACCAGTCACTATACTTTTGGGCCTCGTGCCTCGACGCGGGAGCGCTCGGTTGTCCGCCGTCCTGTACTCGTCCTCCGACCGCATCGGCGTCATCACCCTCAACCGCCCCGAGGCGCGCAACGCGGTCGATCGCGAGATGGCGCTCGGCCTCGAGGCCGCCGTGGACCGCCTGGAGGACGATCCCGAGGTCTGGGTCGGGGTCCTGTGCGCGAACACCGCGGACCAGGCGCGCCCCGTCTTCTGCGCGGGCGCCGACCTCAAGGTCATCAGGGAGACGGGTTCCGCCGCGACGCTCGACACCGAGCGGGGCGGGTTCGGCGGGTTCGTGTACCGCGAGCGCACGAAGCCGATCGTGGTCGCCGTCGACGGTCTGGCGACCGCGGGCGGTCTCGAGATCGTCCTCGCGGCGGACGTCGTCGTGGCGACGTCCCGGTCGGCGTTCGGGCTCGCGGAGGTTCGGCGCAACCTGATCGCCGCGGCCGGCGGGCTGTTCCGGCTCCCGCGCGCGATCGGTCGGGCGCCGGCGATGGACGCCATCCTCACCGGTGAGCCGATCGACGCTCGTCGCGCGTTCGACCTCGGACTCGTGAGCCGGCTGGTCGAGCCGGGCGCCGCGCTCGACGAGGCACTCCGCGTCGCGCGGCAGATCGTCTCGGCGGCTCCGCTCGCGGTGCGGGCCAGCCGGCGCGTGGTCCTCGCCGGCCGCGAACGAGCACGACGACACGCTGCAGACAGGTCTCGAGGGACTTGCTGGACGAGCTGCTCGCGTCAGAGGACGCGAGCGAAGGGCTGCTGGCCTTCGCCGAGAAGCGCGCGCCGCAGTGGCAAGGTCGCTGATGCGCGTGCGCCGCCGAGGTACCGTCGGAGCCGATGCCGCGAACCGCAGCGAGCGACGAGCCCCGACGCAGCGCGAAGTGGAAGGCGCGTCGCGACGTGATCGTCGACACGTCGGCGCAGGTCTTCGCGCGACGCGGCTACCACGCCACGGGCATCGCGGAGCTGTGCGAGGTCAACGGTCTCGGCAAGGGCGCCTTCTACTACTACATCGAGTCGAAGGAGGAGCTCCTCGCCGCGATCCACGATCGTGTGATGGACGAGGTGATGCTCGGCGCCGATCGCGTCGCCGAGGCGGGCGGGTCACCGTCCGCGCAGCTGGCGATGCTGGGCGACGAGCTGCTCGACGTCATCCACCGCTATCCCGATCACGTCTGGGTCTTCCTCCACGAGTTCCCGGCGCTCACCGACGAACGCGCCGAGCAGTTCCGCGTGCGCCGGCGGGAGTACGAGCGACGGGTCGAGGCGGTCCTGCAGGCCGGCATCGATTCCGGCGAGTTCCGCGACATCGACCCGAGGCTCACGGCGTTCGCGTGGCTCGGCATGCACAACTACACGTACCTGTGGCTCAAGGCCGGGCGGCCGCGTGTCGGCGCGCGACGTGGCGAAGCCGTTCGCCGACATCTTCATCCGGGGGATCGCCACCGACGCGACGCTACGGAGCGCCGTCGCGTAGGCCTGCGAACTACGCGGTCACCTTCGCCTCGAACCCCAGGAGCCCGCCGAGCGTGCCGCCGACCATGGCGGCCCGCTCGTCGGCGGGGAGATCGCCGAGCTGCTTCGCCAGGAGCTCCCGGCTCCCGCGGAACGTCCCTTCGGCGTGCGGGTAGTCGTTGCCCCACACGATCGTCGACAACCCGGTGACGTGCCGGCACGCGACGGCGACCGGGTCGTCCTGGAACGAGACGTGGAACTGGCGCCGCACGTACTCGCTCGGCTTCAGCGGGTACGGCCACTTCTCGTTCAGGCGGAACAGCTGCGCCATGCTCGGCTGGTCGTCGGCGGGGCGGGTGTCGTCCCAGTCCCCGAGCCACCAGTCGGCGTCCTGGCCGATCCCGGTGACCCAGCACTTGTCCATGCTGCCCACCAGCGACGCCAGCCAGTGCGCGTTGAACTCGATCAGCGCGAAGTGCAGGTCGGGGTAGCGCTCGGGGACGCCGCCGCCGATCAGCTCGCAGATGACCTGCTGCGGGACGATCGGGCCGTAGACGCACTGCGTGATCATCCGCTTCGAGGCCGACTTCTCGGTCATCGGCTGGTTGACCTGCGCCGCCGACTCCATGACGACCTTGAGCGTCGTCGCGGCCGGGTCGTTGACCTTCACGCCGCCGGTCTGGGTGTGGATGAACACGTGCACGCCGTTGGCCTGGGCCGCGGCCCACACCGGGTCGAGCGTCCCGGGAGTAGTACGGCACCGGCGGGATGGCCGGCAGGAGGATCGCACGGAACCCGGCCGCGGCGACGCGCTCGATCTCGGCGACGGCGTCGTCGATGTCGGTGATCGGCACGGGCGCGGTCGGCGCCAGCCGATCGAAGTACGGCGTGAACCGCTCGATGACGTAGTCGTTGTAGACGCGAGCGTGCGCCATCGACAGCTCGTGGTCGTCGGAGTAGAGCCCGAACAACGACAGGTTCGGGTGCATCACCTGGACGTCGACGCCGTCGAGGTCCATGTCCTCGAGGATGTGCTCGGGGTCACCTTCCGGCATCCGCCCGCCCGTCTGGCGGTACCGGGAGATCGTCCAGCCCTCGTACCCCGGCGTGTGCAACCGCCGGAAGATCCGGGCGCCGTCCTCGACGAACGGCTCGATCTCGAAGTCCTCCTCCCAGACGGCCCGGTCGCGCAGGTGCTTCGGCAGGCGGGTCCGGAACAGGTCGGTGGGCTCGAGGAGGTGCCCGTCGGCAGAGACGACGAAGTCCTTGTCCGTCATCCGTTGCGACCTTCCTGCGCGGGCTGGACGCTGCGCGGCCCGTCCGCGGCAAATGTAAACCAACCGGTCGGTACATGCAATGCGACCGCCGGTCCCGGATGACGCGGCCGGAAGGAGAGGAGCCGTGACGAAGCGGTGGACGCAACGCCCGCCCGGCTCGACCTGGGGCGACTGGGGCGACGACGACGAGCTCGGCCGCATCAACCTGCTCACCCCCGAGAAGGTCCTCCAGGGCGTGCGCGAGGTCGAGGCCGGCGTCAGCTTCTGCCTGAGCCTGCCGCTCGACTATCCGGGCGGCACCGCCCTGAACCAGCGGCGGCACCCGCCGGTCGTCGCGCCGACCGAGGACATGGAGGGCAACCCCGCCACCTTCTACAACGTCCACATGAGCGAGATGGACGAGTGGGGGGACCCGCGCTACGTCGACGTGTGGGCCGACGACGTGGTGACGCTGTCGCTGCAGTACTCGACGCAGTGGGACTCGCTCGCGCACGTCGGTGCCGAGTTCGACGCCGACGGCGACGGGGTCGAGGAGGCCGTCTACTACAACGGCTACCGCGCCGGCGTCGACCTCGTCGGACCGAAGCCCGACGCCGCGGCGACGGCGGCAACCACCGCTCGCTTCGCCCACCACCTCGGCCTGGAGCACATGGCCTTCCACGGCGTGCAGGGACGCGGCGTGCTCGTCGACCTGGCCCACCATCTCGGCCACGACTGGCGCGGCGTCGACCGCAAGACGCTCGAGGAGATCATGGCGGCCGACGACGTCGTCGTCGAGCCGGGCGACATGCTCCTGCTGCACACGGGCTTCGCGACCGAGGTCCTCGAGATGGAACCGCGACCCGGACCCGGTGAAGATCCACACGATGTGCACGTACCTCGACGCGCGCGACGAGTCGTTGCTCGAGTGGATCGCCGAGTCGCAGATCTCGGCGCTGGTCGCCGACAACTACGCGGTCGAGGGGCTGCTCGGCAAGGACCGCGACCCGAGCCGGCACTCGTTCCTCCCGATCCACCACCTCTGCCTGTTCAAGCTCGGCGTCCCGCTCGGGGAGATGTGGTACCTGCACGAGCTCGCGACCTGGCTGCGCGAGCACGACCGGAGCCGCTTCCTGCTCACCGCGCCGCCGCTGCGGCTGCCCGGAGTGGTGGGCTCACCCGTGACGCCGGTCGCGACCGTCTGACGAACGCGACAGGCGGAACGCCTTGTAGTCGCTCTCGACGACCTCGGCGATCTCCTTGAAGAGCTTCGGCCGACCGCCCGAGTTCAGGAGGTACTTGCGCGGCTTGCCGGGGATGTTGGTCCCGAAGAAGTAGCTGCTCTCGCCGAACGGCGGCCGTCGCCGCGCCTCGGTCGACCATGTCGGTCCACCGCTCCTCGGCCGCCGGGTCGACCTCGATCGTGTCGTAGCCGTGGTCGCGCACGAAGGTGAGCGCGTCGGTGATGAAGTCGACCTGGTCGCCGTTGTACCGCGGGTTGTTGCCGGCCGCCGCGTGCGGCCCGCCGGGGAAGAAGAGGTTCGGGAAGCCGGTGGTCTGGACGCCGAGGAACGTCTTCGGGCCGTCGGCCCAGTGGTCCTCGAGCGCGAGACCGTCCCGGCCGCGGATCCCCATGCGCGTGAGCGCGCCGGTGCCGAAGTCGAAGCCGGTCGCCCACACGACGATGTCGAACTCCTGCGCACCTTCGGCCGTCTCGATCCCGCGCTCGGTCATGCGCACGATCGGCGTCTGCTCGAGATCGACGAGCGAGACGTTCGGGTTGTTGTACGTCTCGTAGTAGCCGGTCACGAACGGCGGCCGCTTCTCGCCGAAGCGGTGGTCCTTGGGGATCAGCTTCTCCGCGGTCTCGGGATCCTCGACGATGCTGCGGATCTTCTCGGCGATGAACTCGCACCACTCGGCGTTCGCGGCGGGATCGAGCAGCAGGTCGGTGTAGTTGCTGGTGAGCTTCGAGAAGCCGGGGCTGTTCCACATCTTCTCGAAGAACGCCCGCCGCTCGTCTTCGGAGTCGTCGAAGGTGGCGCGATCGTGCGCGGGGTGGAGGAACCCGGCTACCGACGTGTTCAGCGTCTCGCGCATCGCCTCGAAGTCGGCCCGGAGCTGCGCCTGCTCGTCGGGGGTGATCGGTGCGTTGTTGAGCGGCGTGCACCAGTTGGCGGTGCGTTGGTACACGGTCAGCGAGGCGACCTCGTCGGCGATGGCCGGGATCAGCTGCACGCCGCTCGATCCGGTGCCGATGACGGCGACGCGCTTGCCGGCGAAGTCGACCGGCGTCGCCGGCCACAGCCCCGTGTGGTGCTGACTCGCCGCGGAAGTCGTCGCGCCCCGGCACGTCCGGGAAGTACGGCACCGAGAGGACGCCGGTCGCGGCGACGAGGAACCGCGCCCGGAGCTCGGTGCCGTCGCCGAGCACGACGGTCCACGTCCCCGACGACTCGTCGTACACGGCCGAGGTGACCGCGGCGTCGAACCGCATGTGGCGCCGCAGGTCGAACCGGTCGACCACGTGGTTGAGGTAGCGCTCGGTCTCCGGCTGCTCGCGCGAAGTGCTCCTGCCACTCCCACTCGTCGAACAGCTCTTTCGAGAACAGGTAGCCGTAGGTGTAGCTCTCGGAGTCGAACCGCGCCCCGGGGTAGCGGTTCCAGTACCAGGTGCCGCCGACGCCGCCGCCGGCCTCGAGCAGCTGCACGGAGAAGCCGGCTTCACGCGCGCGGTACAGCTGGTAGATGCCGGTGATGCCGGCGCCGACGACCAGCACGTCGACGTCGGCGCGGGCCGACGCGGGTCTCGTCGGTTGCGGTGCCGCGTTCCACGGGCTTCGCGGCGCATTGTACCGACCGGTGTAGTATACTGTCCCGACAACGCACTCCGAGAGGGAAGGGCGCGGCGTGGCGATCGTGGATCGGAAGTGGTCGGCACTCCCGGTGCCCTACGCGATGGAGCTCCCGGACCGCGTTCGCAAGGAGCGCTACTTCGACGCGGACTTCTACGCGATGGAGGCCGAGCTGCTGTGGCCGCGGGTCTGGCAGATGGCGTGCCGGCTCGAGGAGATCCCGCAGCCGCGCGACTTCGTCGAGTACGAGATCCTCGACCAGTCGATCATCGTGGTGCGCACCGACGACATGGGGGTGCGGGCGTTCCAGAACGCGTGCCGCCATCGCGGCGTCAAGGTCGTCGAGGGTCGCGGGACGTGCGAGAGCGGGTTCACGTGCCCGTTCCACGGCTGGTGCTACGGCCTCGACGGCAAGAACACCGACGTCCCGCAGCGCGAAGACGTTCGCCGAGCACAACCTGCAGCCGGACGACATCGACCTCACGCCCGGTGCGGTGCGAGGTGTGGGGCGGGTGCGCGTGGATCAACCTCGACGACGACGCACCGCCGTTGCGGCAGTGCATCGAGCCGTTCGCGACCATCCTCGACGCGTGGAAGGTGGAGTCGCTGCGGACCGAGTGGTGGTACGCGTGCCGTCTCCCCGTGAACTGGAAGCTCGCGCAAGAGGCGTTCGTCGAGCAGTACCACGTGGTGGAGACGCATCCCCAGCTCGTCATCCCCGGGCGGTACGCGCCGCGCGACGGCGCGCCGTTCGACCCGCGCGCGTTCATCGACGCCGAGCATCCAGTACCTGCGCACGATGAGCGAGGGCATGGCCGGGATGGTGCACGCGAACGACGTGCGCATCGCCGAGGGCCTGCGCGACATCGAGCTGCCCGCCGACCCGGCGCTGGCGATGTCGACCTGGCAGCGCACGCTCAACGACGCGGTCGTGAGCTGGCACCGGGCCGCGGGCTGCGACATCCCCGACCTCAACGAGCTCGAGGCGCAGCGGGATCAACGAGCCGATGGGCTACTGCTTCCCGCACTACTTCGTGTTGCCGATGTACAGCAGCGCGTCCTCGTACCGCTTCCGCCCGCTCGGGCCCGGAGGAGACGCTGATGGAGATCTGGTCGCTCACGCGGTTCCCGGAGGGCCGCGAGCCGGGCGAAGCCCACGCCGCCCGAGGTGTGGGAGAGCGACGATCCACGGTGGCCGCCGATCCCCGCGCAGGACTTCTCGAACCTGCCGCGGCAGCAGAAGGGTCTGCACGCGAAGGGCTTCGAGTACATGCGCCTGTCCGAGCGGGCCGAGGGCCACATCTCGAACTTCGAACGGACCATCGACGGCTTCCTCGCCGGCCTTCCCTACGAGACAGCTGCTCCCGGCGCTGCAGGCGGTCAACGTGAACCCGTTCGAGCATGCCGATCGTCGACCTCGGCTTCTGAGCATGAGCACGAGCACGACGCTACGCAGAGGTCGTCGAGGGCGTGCGCGCCACGATCGCCGCGTACACGCAGGCCCTCGACGACGGCCGGACCGACGACGTCGTCGCCACCTTCTGCCCCGACGGCGTCTGCGAGATCCCGGGCATGGGCACCCACGACGGCCACGACGCCCTCCGCGCGGCCTACGCCAGATGGAAGCCGCGGCGGCCGCAGCGTCACCTCGTCGTCAACACGCTCGTCACCGACTGGAACGACCACGAGGCCACGCGCGATCAGCGACGTGGTCTTCCTCCTGCAGGGCGACTCCGGCTGGGCGATCCAGGTCGTGGGCCGGTACCACGACACCCTCCACCACGACGACGGCACGTGGCGATTCCATCGTCGGGCGGCCACGTTCGTGACGTAGCACCGTGCTCGGAGCACTCGCGCCGGTCAGTGACAGCCCGCTTCGGTGGTCCCGTTCCGCGATCAGCGAGTCGCCGCGCTGCTATTCGAAGAGGTCGGGCTGCTCGCGTGTGATCATCGCGTAGAGCGGCTGGAACGCGTGGTAGCACGGCGATCGGCGATCCGACCTGCGGGTACGTCTTGCGCGCCATGTCGGCATCGATGATCACCGGCGTGCCCGCGGCCTCGGCGAGCAACTGCGCCTGGCAGCGTCCGCTCCATGGTGATGAACGACCACACGGCCGCGTCGACGGAATGACCGACGGTGAGGAGCCCGTGGTTGCGGAGGATCACCGCTTTGTTGTCGCCGAGCGCTTCACTGATCCGCTTGCCTTCTTCGAGGTCGAGCACCACGCCGGTGAAGTCGTCGAACAGCGCGTGGTCCTCGAAGAACGCGCACGCGTCCTGCGTGATCGGATCGAGGAGACGACCCAACGACGACCAGGCCTTGCCGTGCAAGCGAGTGCGAGTGCGCGGCCGCGATCACGTCGGGACGCGCCGCATGCACCTGCGAGTGGATTGCGAACGCGGCGCGGTTGACCATCGCGTCGCCTTCGACCACCTCGCCGGTGTGGTCGACGCAGATCAGGTCGGAGACACGGATGTGCTTGAAGTTCATCCCGAACGGGTTGACCCAGAAGCGGTCGAGGTGTTCGGGATCGCGCACGGTGATGTGCCCGGCGACCCCCTCGTCGAATCCGAACTTGCCGAACAGGCGGAACGACGCAGCGAGGCGTTGCTTGCGGTGCAGGCGTTCCTCCTCCACGGAATCGAACTTGGGGAGGAAGGCCAGGTCGGGAAGCAGTGCAGTCATGCCGAAATCCTAGGTCTTCTCAGTGTCGTTGGCCGCACCGAGATTGTTGCAGGGCCGGTGACGGTCCACCCCGCAGACTGCCGGCTGCACGACACGCGCAGTGTCACACTTCGGTGTACCACCACGCACGTCCGTTCCGAAAGATCTCGGCACGGCGAGGTCGCGTACCTAGCCGGTCCGCACTGCTTCTTGGTGAGCATTCGCTTCGCAGGTTCCTGTGCACCTGCACAGGAACCTCTTCGCCCGCTACGACAGAAGGAACATGTTCTGATGAGCGCGATCACCGTGAGGACTCTTGATGGCAATTCGCGTGGTGCAGTGGACGACGGGCAACGTGGGTCGGCGTTCGGTGCGCGCCGCCGCCGCCCACCCCGAACCTCGAGCTGGTCGGCTGCTACGCCTGGTCGCCTGAGAAGGTCGGGCGCGACGTCGGCGAGCTGTGCGGGATCGACGCCGTGGGCGTCGCCGCCACCGACGACGTCGACGCGCTGCTCGCTCTCGGGCCCGACTGCGTCGTCTACAACCCGATGTGGCAGGACGTCGACGAGCTCGTCCGCACACCCACACCGACCTGCCGCTGCCTCGGGGGCTCGTGCCCAACTGACGCCGCGCGGCGCCCTTGGCCTGACGGCCCTTCGGTGGGCGCTCGAGCCGAGTGATGGAGCTCGATGAACTCGAGGGTCGTATCCTGACTGGCGGTCACGCCCACCGCGTCTTCGAGGGCGAGCACGTGCGAGCGCACAGCACCCGAAGGAGGCCACGTTGCGCGACTGGGAGACGATCGACTTCTTCACCGACGAGTCGTTGGTCGAGGACCCGTACCCGTACTTCGACGAGCTCCGCTCGGCCGGCCCGGTGCTCCCGCTCGCCCACCTCGGGGTCGTGGCGGTGACCGGCTACGACGAGGCGAGCGAGGTGTACAACGACCCCGACGCCTTCTCGTCGTGCAACTCGGTCGTCGGCCCGTACGCGACGTTCCCGGTGCCGCTGGAAGGCGACGACGTGAGCGACGTCGTCGCTCGGTACCGGGACCAGCTGCCGATGCACGAGCACATGGTCACGATGGACCCGCCCGACCACACCCGCGAGCGAGCGCTGCTGATGCGGTTGATCACGCCGAAGCGGCTCAAGGACAACGAGGCATTCATGTGGCGCCTCGCCGACCAACAGCTCGACGAGTTCGTCGCCGACGGCCGCTGCGAATTCATCAACTCGTACGCACAGCCCTTTGCCATGCTCGTCGTCGCCGACCTCCTCGGCGTGCCGGAAGCCGACCACCCGCGGTTCCGTGAGGGCTTCGGTCTGCTCGGCACCGTGGGCGCGGTCGGCGCCGGCGAAAAAGGCAACCCGGGTGAGAACGCGCTCGCGTGGCTCGACAAGTGGTTCACCGAGTACATCGAAGCCCGGCGGCGCGAGCCGCGCCACGACGTGCTCACCGACCTGGCGTTGGCGACATACCCCGACGGGACCACGCCGGCGGTGACCGCGGTCGTGCGGACGTCGACGTTCCTGTTCGCGGCCGGCCAGGAGACCACCGCCCGCCTGCTCGCCAGCGCGCTGAAACAGCTGGCCGAGCACCCCGAGATGCAGGACGAGCTGCGGGCGAACCGCGAGCGGATCCCCAGCTTCCTGGAAGAGGTGCTGCGGGCCGAGAGCCCGGTGAAGACCGACTTCCGCCTCGCCCGTCGCTCGACCACGATCGGCGGCGTCGAGATCCAGGCCGGGACCCCGGTGATGCTGCTGAACGGCGCCGCCAACCGCGATCCCCGACGCTTCGAGTGCCCCGCCGAGTTCCACCGCGACCGCGACAACGCCCGGGCCCACATCGCCTTCGGGCGCGGCCCCCACACCTGCCCCGGTGGCCCGCTCGCCCGGGCCGAGGGGCACGTGAGCCTCGAGCGCATCCTCGACCGGACGCGCGACATCCGACTGTCCGAGGAACACCACGGCCCGGCCGGCGCTCGCCGCTTCCGCTACGAGCCGACCTGGATCCTGCGCGGCCTCACGCGGCTGCACCTGGAGTTCGAGCCAGTCGAGGCCGGCCGATGAGCCGCGTCGCGGTTATCACCGGCGGCGCCTCCCGCATCGGGCTCGGAGCCACGAAGTGAAGCCACCCGGGAGCCTTTCTGTCGGCGAGCAGACCGACAGTTCTCTAACAGGAGCGTCACCGATCTCTGCCTTGCTCCACCGAACCCAGCCGCTGCGCCTGCGCGCGATCAGGCCAAGTGATCAGGTAGCGAAGACGGGAAGCGACTCCCAGCCGCGCACGGTGGAGGTGCGGGCCCGGACTGCATGATCCCAGTCGACCTCCCACTCCGGGAATCGCTGCAACACCTCGTCGAGCGCGAGACGTCCTTCGAGACGGGCCAACGCTGCGCCGAGGCAGAAATGGATGCCGTAGCCGAAGGTGAGGTTGTGGACGATCTTGCGATGGATGTCGAAGCGGTCGGCGTCGGCAAATCGGTTCTGGTCCCGGTTGGCCGACGCAACGAGCAGCAACATCGCGCTGCCCTCTGCGACCGTCTGGCCGTAGAGCTCGACGTCGTGGGCGACGTAGCGCGCCTGGACCGGCGATGGCGCCTCGTACCGGAGCAGCTCCTCGATCGCGTTCGGAACGAGTGAGCGGTCCTCGACGATCTGGTGTCGCTGGTCGGGATGCTCGGCGAGCACCTTGCCCGTCCAGCCGATCAACCGGGTCGTGGTCTCGTTGCCGGCGCCCGCCAGCAGGTTGACGTAGGTGAGCACTTCCTCGCGAGCGAGCGTGCGCGTCGCTCCGGTCTCGTCGACGAATTCGGCGTTGAGCAATACGGTCATGAGGTCGTCGGAGGGGTGCTTGGCCCGCCAGTCGACGTAGTCGGCGAAGAGCTCGCTAGGAAACTTCGGGTCAGACATCTCCTGGCCCTCCTTGAGCTGCAGACCTTCGTCGAGGTGATCGCGAATCGCCTGCTGGTCCTGCTCCGGTATCCCGAGGAGGTACCCGATCGTGCGCATCGGCATCTGCGCGCCCAGATCCTTGACGAAGTCGAAACGGCCGGCGGCGACGAGAGGGTCGAGGCTCCTCGCGGAGAACTCGCGAACCTTGGGCTCCAGCTCATCCATCTTTCGGGGCGTGAAGACACGCGACATCAATCCACGGTGGACGTCGTGAATGGGCGGGTCCTCGAAGAGGATGAATCCCGGCGGAAGCTCGACGTTCGCCTTGATAATCTCCAAGACGTCGCTGCGACCCGAACGGAATGTCGCCCAGTCGAGCAAGCCGCTCTCGACGTCTTCGAAACGACTCAACGCATAGAAGTCGTATTTCTCGTTGTAGTAGAGCGGCGCTGCTTCCCGCATGCGGGCCCATACCGGATACGGGTCTGCATCGATCTCGAAGTCGTACGGGTCGTAGTAGACGACGCCGCTGCTGCTGCTTGTGAGGGTCATGGTGCTCGTGGCCGCCGGTCGGTTTCAGACTCGCTCGAGCTCGAGCATCCGGATCGCGTTCCCGCGCAGCACCTTGTACGTGGTCTCCTCGTCGAGCTTCGAGTCCGCGACCATCCGCTCAACGTACTGCTTCGAGTTCGGCCACGTCGTGTCGGTGTGCGGATAGTCGGTCTCGAAGCAGATGTTGTCCACGCCGACCAGGTCGAGATTCGCGAGTCCGACTCGGTCCGCGGTGAAGCAGCCGAAGATTCGCCCGTAGTAGTAGGTCGACGGGGGCTCCGGGATCATCTCCTTCGAGTGCTGCCAGGCGTCATGGTGCTCCCACACGGTGTCCGCTCGCTCGAGCGCGTAGGGAATCCAGCCGATCTGGCCCTCTGAGTACGCGAGCTTGAGCTTCGGGAACTCGATGAGCTTGCCGGAGAACAGGTAGTCCGCAAGCGACGCCATCGAGTTGTTGAACGCAAGCGTCCCGCCCACGCCGCCGGGAGAGTCGGGAGACGCCACCGGATCACTGGACGACGAGCCGATGTGCATGCAGAGGGTCACGCCGGTGTCGTTGCACACCGAGAAGACCGGGTCCCAATGGCCGGTGTGGATGCTCGGAAGCTCGAGGCGGGTCGGAAGCTCGCTGAAGCAGAACGCGCGCACCCCGCGCTCCGCGTTGCGACGGATCTCCTCGACGGCCAGATCGACGTCCCAGAACGGCATGAGGCAGAGCGGGATGTTCACGCCGCCGGACGGCTCGCACCATTCCTCGACCATCCAGTCGTTGTAGGCCTTGATGCAAGCGAGCGCGAGGTCCTTGTCGTTCGCCTCGTAGAACGTCTGGCCGCAGAAGCGCGGGAAGGTGGGGAACGGCAGCGAGCCGTCGCACCAATTGAGGGCGAAGTCCTTGACCCGCGCGTCGCGGTCGTAGCAGCCGTCGCGCATCCCGTCGTAGGTGACGGCGGTCATCACCATCTTGGTCCGGTCGAACTCGCTCACGTCACCGCCGGGCGTGGCTTCGTTCGGGATCGCCACGAACTTCTTGTGCACGTAGATGACCTTGTCCTCGTAGATCCACGCGCTGCCCCAGTCGCCGTCGGGGTCCTCGGGGTTGGAGTACTTCGCGCCCGGGAAGAGGCGGAAGTCGCCGAAGCGTCGCTCCTCGACGCGTGGCCCCTTCTCCCGGAGCTTCGCGGGAAGCCAGGTCTGCCAGACGTGCCGAGGTTCGACCACGTGGTCGTCGACGCTGATGATCTTCGGGATCTCCACTTCGGCACCGCTCCATTTCATCGAGATTGCGGCCCCTACCGCCGCAGCGCACTGATACTAGTCTCAGTTCCATGGAGTCTGTCGGAACGGCAAGCGCCTCCGGGCGCCGAGCACACCGCTGTCGCGGACACGAAGAAGCGCGTCGCGGACGCGGCCCTCGACTTGTTCGTGACCCAAGGCTTCATAGCAACGACGGTCGAGCAGATCTGCGCGGCCGGTGACATCAGCCGAGCGTCGTTCTTCCGCTACTTCGACAACAAGGAAGCCGTGCTCTCCGCCGAGATCGAACCAACCCAGCAGTGGTTGCTGGAACAGATACGGGATCGCCCTACGGGTGAGCCTCCGATCGAGAGCATCGTCGCGGCCTGCACGGCTGGAGACTGGCCCGAGCTCGACCGGACCCAGTTGCGAAAGGTCCGGGAGGTGTTGCGAGCGGAACCGACTCTCGAGGACGCGCAGCGTCTGCGAGCAATGAACGCCTTCAGCCCGCGACTCGAGGCGTGTCTCCACGAACGCGACCCGGAGCGCCCGGCGATCGAGATCCGCCTTGCAACGGACCTGGCCGTGAGCTGGATCCAGTGGGCGATCACCGGCCACCTCCGCGATGCCCGGCCGCTCTCCCAACACTTCGACGACGTGTTCACGACGACGCGCGATCTCGTTCGCCAGCTCGACGATGCGACGCGCACGAGCTGATCAGGATGCAGGGCCGACGTCGACCCGTGCACCCAGGCATTCTGTTCACCGACGAAGTTCTCGCAGGTACCGACAGCGATCGAACTGTTCGGCACGGCCGGGATCAGGCCAGGTCGAAGCGATCGAGGTTCATGACCTTGTCCCACGCAGCCGCGAAGTCCTGCACGAACTTCTGCTGCGCGTCTTCGCACCCGTAGACCTCGGCGATGGCTCGGAGCTGGGAGTTCGAACCGAAGACGAGGTCGACGGCGGTGCCGGTCCACCTGACCTCGCCGGTTTCGCGGTCGCGCCCCTCGTAGACGTGCTCGGTGGAGGACACCTGCCACTCCGTGCCCATGTCGAGCAGGTTCACGAAGAAGTCGTTGGTCAGCGTCTCGGGCCGGCTGGTGAAGACACCGTGATCGGCGTGCCCGGCGTTCGCGTTCAGGACACGCAGGCCCCCGACGAGCACCGTCATCTCCGGAGCGGTCAACGTCAGCAGGCTCGCCCGATCGACCAGCAGCTCCTCGGGCCGCCGCTTGTCTCCGGCTCGGAAGTAGTTGCGGAACCCGTCAGCCGTCGGTTCGAGCACGGCGAAGGCGTCGACGTCGGTCTGCTCCTGGGAGGCGTCGGTGCGTCCCGGCGAGAAGGGAACCTGCACGTCGTGCCCGGCGTCCTTGGCAGCCTGCTCGACGGCGGCACACCCGCCGAGGACGATCAGATCGGCGACCGAGACCTTCTTCCCACCGGTCTGCGAGCTGTTGAAGTCCGCCTGGATCTGCTCCAGGGTCGCCAGCACCGTCGCCAGCTCGGCCGGGTTGTTGACCTCCCAGTCCTTCTGCGGAGCGAGGCGGATGCGGGCCCCGTTGGCGCCGCCGCGCTTGTCGCTGTCGCGGAAGGTCGACGCCGAGGCCCAGGCGGTCGAGACCAGCTGGGAGACGGACAGTCCGGACGCGAGGATCGTGCGCTTCAGGGCCGCGATGTCCTGTTCGTCGACCAGTTCGTGGTCGACGGCGGGGACCGGGTCCTGCCAGATCAGCTGCTCGTCGGGGACCTCCGGACCGAGGTACCGCGAGACGGGTCCCATGTCGCGGTGGGTGAGCTTGTACCACGCCCTGGCGAAGGCGTCGGCGAACTCGTCCGGGTGCTCGTAGAAGCGCCGCGAGATCGGCTCGTAGATCGGGTCCATCCTCAGTGCGAGGTCCGTCGTCAGCATGACGGGGGTGTGCCGCTTCGACGGATCGTGAGCATCTGGCACGGTGTCCGCCGCAGCGGGATCCGTCGGAACCCACTGCCACGCACCGGCCGGGCTCTTCACCAGATCCCAGTCGTAGCCGAACAGGGTCTCGAAGAAGCTGTTGTCCCACGTCGCCGGGGTGGGTGTCCAGGCGCCCTCGAGCCCGCTGGTGATCGTGTCGTCGCCCTTGCCGCTGCCGAAGGTGTTCTTCCAGCCGAGGCCTTGCTCCTCGAGGCTGGCACCTTCGGGTTCGCGACCGACGTACTGCGTCCGCGTCGGCGGCACCATGGGTCTTGCCGAAGGTGTGCCCGCCGGCGATGAGGGCAACCGTCTCCTCGTCGTTCATGGCCATGCGAGCGAACGTCTCGCGGATGTCGCGGGCGGCGGCAAGCGCACTCGGGTTGCCGTTCGGCCCCTCGGGGTTCACGTAGATCAGGCCCATCTGCACCGCGCCGAGACGGATTCGGCGAGCTCCCGATCGCCGCTGTAGCGCTCGTCGCCGAGCCAGGTGTCCTCGGGCCCCCAGTAGATGTCCTCCTCGGGCTCCCAGACGTCCTCACGCCCGCCGCCGAAGCCGAACGTCTCGAAGCCCATCGACTCCAGGGCGACAGTTCCCGGCGAGGATCATCAGGTCGGCCCACGAGATCTTCCGGCCGTACTTCTGCTTGACCGGCCAGAGCAGCCGGCGCGCCTTGTCCAGGTTCGCGTTGTCGGGCCAGCTGTTGAGAGGAGCGAAGCGCTGCGTGCCCGAGCCGGCACCGCCCCGGCCGTCGTGGATGCGGTAGGTGCCGGCGCTGTGCCACGCCATCCGGATGAACGAGCGGCCCGTAGTGGCCGTAGTCGGCCGGCCACCAGTCCTGCGACGTCGTCATCACCGCGACGATGTCCGCCTTCACGGCGGCGAGGTCGAGGCTCTTGAACTCCGCGGCGTAGTCGAACTCCTCGCCCATGGGATCGATCAGCGGGGAGTTCTTGTCGAGCGGCCGCAGGTTCAGCTGCTCCGGCCACCAGTGCTGGTTCGCCATCGAACCCGTCGCCGTGTGGGCGTGACTCAACACCGGGCACTTGGCCGCCGGGGCTTGCTCCTCGTCGGTGGTGGTGACCGGGCCGGTGCTCTTCGTTGCTCATGGTGGTCCTCCATTGGTCAGGTGGCCGAGCGTGTCGCTGTCGTGCATGTCTGTCGCCGCGGCCGCCGCCTGGCACGCGGGGCAGACGCCCCAGTAGATGACCTCGGCTTCGTCGATGGTGAACCCGTGATCATCGGCGGCTTCCAGGCACGGCCTAGCCCCAACCGCACAGTCGACGTCAACCGTGCGACCGCAGGTGCGACAGACGAGGTGGTGGTGGTTGTCATCGACCCGATCCTCGTAGCGAGCCGGCGACCGCGCCGGCTGGATGCGCCGGATGAGACCCGTGTCGGTGAGGGTGCCCAGGGCGTCGTACACCGCCTGACGCGAGATCGAACCGATCTCGGCCCGCACGAGCTCTTCGATGTCGTCCGCCGTGGCGTGCGGCCGGCCCGACACCGCCCGCACGACGGCCAGACGCTGCGCCGTCACCTGAACACCGTGCCGGCGGAGAAGCTGGGTGAGATCATGGAGCTCTTCCCTCGACATGATTGCAGTATGAGTCCAATTTTGGAATATGTCAAGATCCTCCGTCGCGGTGCAACCCGACAAGAGCGTCGATCCTGAACACCCCCCAACAACGAAGGCCCAGGTCACTGACCTGGGCCTTCACACTTCAGATGGTGGCGGGGGCAGGATTTGCACTTGCGACCCGGCCGGATCCCCCAGCGAGGGCGGCAGCGACCGCGTGGTCGTCCTGGTCGATCACGGCGCGGCCGCGTTCTCGGGCGGGGACAAGATGCCGGTGTCGCGGAGATGGGCGATGACGACAGCAGCGGTATCGTCGACGGTCCCGGTGCCGCTGGCGTCGAGATGCAGCTCCGGCGCCTGGGGGGGTTCGTAGGGGGAGTCGATCCCGGTGAAGTGCACGAGCTCGCCGCGACGGGCCTTGGCGTAGAGGCCCTTGCGGTCGCGAGCTTCGGCGACCTCGAGGGGAGCGTCGACGAAGATCTCTATGAACTCGCCGTCGTCGAGCAGGTCGCGGGCCAGCTGGCGCTCGGCCCGGAACGGGGAGATGAACGACGACCAGGACGATGAGCCCGGCGTCGGCCAGGAGCCGGGCGACCTCGACGACGCGTCGGATGTTCTCGACCCGGTCGACGTCGGTGAAGCCGAGGTCGCGGTTGAGGCCGTGTCTGATGTTGTCGCCGTCGAGCAGGTAGGTGCGATGACCGAGGACGTGGAGCTGCTGCTCGACGGCGTTGGCGATGGTCGACTTTCCGGCACCGGAGAGCCCGGTGAACCAGAGCACCGCGGGCCGTTGGCCGTTCTCGCGGGCCCGAGCGACCTTGTCGACCTCGACGGCCTGCCAGTGGACGTTGTCGGCCCGGCGCAGGGCGAAGTGCAGCAGCCCGGCGGCGACGGTGGCGTTGGTGAACCGGTCGACGAGGATGAAGCCGCCCATGTCGCGGTTCTCGACGTAGGGGTCGAACGGGACCGGTCGGTCGAGGCTGAGGTTGCAGACGCCGATCTCGTTGAGCTCGAGGGTCCTGGCCGCGGTGTGCTCCAGCGTGGTGACGTTGACCTTGTACTTGGGGTGGGCCACTGTGGCGGTGACCGTGCGGGTGCCGAGCTTGAGCAGGTACGGCCGGCCCGGGAGGAGCTCCTCCTCGGCCATCCACACGAGGTGGCACTCGAACTGGTCGGCGACCCCGGCGGGCGCGGACGCCGCGACGATGACGTCGCCGCGGGAGATGTCGACCTCGTCGGTGAGGGTGAGGGTGACGGACTGGCCGGTGGTCGCCTCCTCGAGGTCGCCCTCGGCGGTGACGATGCGGGCGACGGTCGATTCGCGACCCGATGGCAGCACGCGGATGGTGTCGCCGGGGCGAACCGGTGCCGCCGACGATCGCGCCGGAGAAGCCCCGGAAGTCGAGGTTGGGTCGGTTGACCCACTGGACCGGCATGCGGAAGGGACCGGTGTGCTGCTCGTCGTCGATCGCGATGGTCTCGAGGTGCCCGATGAAGGTGGGCCCGTAGTACCAGGGGGTGCGGGGCGAGCGCTCGGTGATGTTGTCGCCCCGCAGGGCGGAGATCGGGATGCACACGATGTCGTCGAGGCCGATCTCGACGGCGAAGGCCCGGTAGTCGGCTTCGATGGCCTCGAACACCGCGTGGGAGTAGTCGACGAGGTCGAGCTTGTTCACGGCCACGACGACGTGGCGGATGCCGAGCAGGGAGACGAGGTAGCTGTGCCGCCGCGTCTGGGTGAGGACTCCCTGCCGTGCGTCGATGAGGATGACGGCCAGGTCGGCGGTTGAGGCGCCCGTCACCATGTTGCGGGTGTACTGCTCGTGGCCCGGGGTGTCGGCGACGATGAACTTGCGCCGTTCGGTGGAGAAGAACCGATAGGCGACGTCGATGGTGATCCCCTGTTCCCGCTCGGCGGTCAGGCCGTCGACGAGGAGCGCGAAGTCGAGCTCGCCGCCCTGGGTGCCGACCGTCTTGGAATCGGACTCGAGCGCGGCCAGTTGGTCCTCGAACACGAGCTTGGAGTCGTAGAGCAGCCGACCGATCAGGGTCGACTTGCCGTCGTCAACACTGCCGCAGGTGAGGAACCGAAGCATCGACTTGTGCTCGTGCTGGTCGAGGTACCCCTCGATGTCGTCGACGAGGAGGTCGCTCTGGACGTGGGTCATCAGAAGTACCCCTCCTGCTTCTTCTTCTCCATCGAGCCCGACGAGTCGTGGTCGATCACCCGACCCTACGCGCTCCGAGGTCGTGGTGAGGAGCATCTCCTGGATGATCCCGGTGAGCGTGTCCGCCTCGCTCTCGACGGCGCCGGTCAAGGGGTAGCACCCCATGGTGCGGAACCGCACCGTCCGCGTCATCACCTCACCAGGCTCGACCGGCATCCGGTCGTCGTCGACCATGATCAGCGTGCCGTCTCGCTCCACGACCGGATGGGGAGCGGCGAAGTAGAGGGGGACGATCGGGATGTCCTCGCGACGGATGTACTGCCACACGTCGAGCTCGGTCCAGTTCGACAGCGGGAACACCCGCACGCTCTGCCCCGGGGCCTTGCGGGCGTTGTAGAGCCGCCACAGCTCGGGGCGCTGCGCCTTGGGATCCCAGCGGTGCTGCACGGAGCGGATCGAGAAGATCCGCTCCTTGGCCCTGGACTTCTCCTCGTCACGCCGGGCACCGCCGAAGGCGAGATCGAAGCCGTGGAGGTCGAGGGCCTGCTTGAGGCCCTCGGTCTTCCACAGGTCGGTGTGCATCGCCGAGCCATGGTCGAACGGGTTGATGCCCCGCTCGATGCAATCGGGGTTCTGGTACACGAGCAGCTCCATGCCGACTTTCTCGGCCATCTGGTCGCGGAACTCGTACATGGCCCGGAACTTCCACGTCGTGTCCACGTGCAGCAGCGGGAACGGCGGCACCGACGGGTAGAAGGCCTTCGCCGCCAGGCGCAGCATCACCGCGCTGTCTTTACCGACCGAGTACAGCATCACCGGCTTCTCCGCCTCCGAGACCGCCTCACGGAAGATATGGATGCTCTCGGCCTCGAGCCGCTGCAGGTGGGTCAGCTTCAACGTTGACCGTCGAGCTCGATGTCGAAAGCAGCCAAGTACTCTTCGAACATTGGCTCGAGCTCGTCGACCGACAGCCCGTACTCGTCAAGGGTGTAGGCGCTGACCCCGTGCTTGTGCGGCGGGTTCTCCGCCAACCAGGCGGCCATGCGTGCCTCGACCTCCGGGGTCAGCGGGTCGCCGGCCCATTCGTAGAGCTCGCACATCACGCCGATCGGGTCCTTCACCAGCGCTGCAAAGTGCAGGTGGAAGAACCGGTCGGCGCCAATGCGCTCCATCGCCCGCAACGGACGGATGACATGCTCGCGCATCTGCCGCTTGCAGTTCTGACCGAGCGCCGCCTTGTCGATGTCCTCGGGGGCCACGGTCATCTGGGCCGGCATCATCAGGAGGTTGCACAGCGAACCGGTCGCGGTGAACGGGTCGCGGTGGGCCCACACGAGGCGGGCGTCGGGGAACACCTCGAGCAGCGTGTCGATGTGCACGGCGTGTGAGGGCATCTTGAGGCTCCAGATGCCGGGCGCCGTCGACTGCAGCACCTGGAGGACGAGCTTCTCGTACTCGTACGCGCTCCGCATGTCGCAGTCGAACATGAGCCACCGGGCGTATCGGTCCGACGGGACGTACGGGTCCCAGAGCAGGGCCTTGAAGTCCTGCTCATGCAGGAACATGCACTCGGTCGGCCCGTCGGCCTCCTCCCAGTGCGGCAGGGTGATGCCGGCCTCGGCCGCGAAGTCCAGGAGCGCCTGGTCCTGCTCGAGCAGCGCCACGCACCGCGGGTCGGTCCGCAGCGTCTCGGTGGTGGCCGGTGGCACCGAGTCCTGGGTCTCCCACTTGAGCAGGGACCGCCGGCCCGGGTCCTGGGCCAGCAGGGAGCTGGCGACGGTGGTGCCGGTGCGGGGCATGCCGAGGATGAAGAGTGGGCGTCGAATCTCCTCGTCGCGCACCTCCGGGTGCTCCTGGACGTAGGCGTGCACCCGGAGGCGGTTGGCCAGCGCGTCGACGGCACGGCTGACCACGATCTCGCGACCGGCGTCAGTGGTCGGTGGCCCCGCCGTCTCCTCCAGCACGAGCGACAGCCCGGGTCGCCACGAGTCGGAGTCGATCTCGGTGAGCCCGGTCCGCTCCCGGGCGAGGGCCAGCACGTCGTCGGCGTTCATCGTTCCTCCCTGAGTTGCTCGGCGGTGTGGCGGAGCCACGCCTGCTCCCAGTAGTTCGTGCTCACCGCGAGCAGCTGGTCGTGGGCCTCGGCGGCGATCGCCCGGGCGCCGGCGTGGTCCGGGTCGACCGCGAGGACCAGCTCGGTGAGGTGGACGGCGTGCAGGTGCTCACCGGCGGCGACCCGAGCGGCCGCTGCGGCGACGAGCTGGTCGGCACCGGCAGCTACGACGAGGTCGGATGCGACGGCGGACACCGGGACTCCGAAGAGCTCCGTTGTCGATCGGTGGTGGAACCAGCCGGCGTAGGTCTCCCAGATGGCCCGGGCGTTCCAGGACGTCTTGCCATAGCCCTCGCCGATGTCGAATTGCTCGGGGAGGCGGATGTCGCGCATCAGTCTGAGCAGGTCGGTGCCCGCCTCCATCGCCTCGACCGTGCGGTCATGCACCCACTGGGTCGAGTCGCGCAGCGCCGTGACCTCGGCTTCGATGCGGTCGGCCCCATCGATTGGATCGAAGTGGCCGGTGACGAGGCGCTCGGCGCCGAGGGAGAGCACGGTGTCGGCCGAGGCAACGTAGTGCAGGGCCTCGCGGTAGCGGTCGCCGCGGATGGTGACCAGGTTGGGCACGTGGCCGAACAGCGGCCCGAAGAGGTTGCCGGTGAATACCGTGCGGTCCTCGGGTAGCCACACGACGAGCGAGTCGGTGGTCTCCCCGCCGGGGGTCGAGATGAGCACGATGCGACGGTTGCCGATGGTGAGCTCGAGGCGGTCCTCGAAGGTGATGGTGGGTTCGGGGAACCGGATCTCCCAGTCTTCGGGGGGCAGCGAGGCCATCCCCGCGATCATGGCGTCCATCATGTGACTCCATGCGAAGGCGGTGTTCCGGGCCCGGAAGTTCGGGATCCGCTCGTGGTCGTCGCGCCAGATCGCGTAGTTGGCCTGCATGACGACGTCGGTTCCCTCGTCCCGCACGCCTCTGAGGCCGGCGACGTGGTCGGCGTGGCCCTGGGTGAGCACGATCGCCCGGGTCGGGCCGGGGCACACGGCGTCGTAGGCCCGCCGGCGGATCGGGCCCTCGAACGGCAGGCCGGTGTTGAGCACCACCCGGCCGTCGTCGGTGCCGATGGCGTAGGAGTTCGACACGCCCGGCGACATCCAGAGGTTGTCGCCGATCTGGATGGCCGGGCCCTCCTGCGCAGGTGCGATGTTCGCCGCTCCGGGCCGCTCTCGGTGGATGCCGGTCCTCGCCGCGCTCACCATGCGAGGTAGCCCCCGTCGACGGCCAGCTCGATCCCGGTGGTGTACGAGGACGCCTCGGTGGCCAGGAACAGCGTGGCGGCCGCGCACTCTTCGGGCGTGCCCATGCGACCTGCAGGCACGCGGGCCAGCTCTTTCTCCTTGACCTCCGACAGCTCCGGCAGGTCCAGCGGCGAGGTCAACCTGGTGAGGATCAACCCCGGTGCCACGGCGTTGACCCGGATCCCGTCGTTCATCCACGCCAGCGCCAGGTTGCGGGTGCACGCGATCAGCGCCGCCTTGGACGCCGCGTACCCGGGCAGCCTCGGGACCCCCCGGAAGGCCGACATCGACACGATCATGAGCACCGACGCGCCGCCGCCGAGCGAGCTGGCGCCGAGCGCGGCGCGGAGTGCGACGGTGAGCCGCATCGCGCCCTTCAGGTTCAGGTCGAGCGATGCCGCGAAGCCTTCGGGCGTCCACTCGTCGAGCCCGCCGGGGGAACTCGTCCCCGCGTTGTTCACCAGCACGTCGAGCACGTCGAAGCTCGCTGCCAATCGGTCGATCGCATCGGTGTCGCGGGTGTCGACCTGCACGAACTCGAACCGGCTCAGATCGACGCCGTCGCCGTCGTAGTCCGCCGGCGTCGCCCGCGTGCCGGTGATCGTCACCGCCGCGCCCGCGTCGGCGAAGGCCGAGGCGATGGCGTAGCCGATCCCTGCCGTCCCCCCGGTCACCAGCACACGTGCGCCGGTGAAGTCGAACCGGCAACCGTTGCTCGCCATCAGGACTCCCCTCCCATAGTCACGAGGACCTTCCCGCAGTTCTTGTCCGCATCGAGGACCGCCAGCGCGTCGTCGAAGTTCGCCAGCGGCACCCGGTGGGTGATCATCGTCGAGAGGTCGCGCCGCCGCAGAAGGTCGATGGCGTCCTCGAACCGGTCGGGGTACCCCATCGATCCCTTGATCTGGAGCTTCTTCGACATGACGAAGAGGAAGTTCATGGGCACCGGCGCCGAGTGCATCGCAACGACCGACAGGCGGGCCCCGGCGCGGCCCTTCTCGATGATGTCGGTGATCACGGCGCCTGAGCCGGTGGCCTCGACGAACGCGTTCGTCGCCGGGGTCGGCCCGAAGATGAACGGGGCAGTGCCATGCAGGCGCGACAGCTCCTCCCAGACGTCGACCTCGGCCGGGTTGAGCACCGCTTGCGCACCGATGGCGCCGGCAAGCTCGAGCCGACGGGCGCTGAGGTCGATACCGACCACGTCGATGCCACGGTCGACGAGCGTGGCGATGGCCGCCAGCCCGATCGGCCCGCAACCGAAAACGGCGACCTTGTCACCGAGCACGGCATCGGTGCGGTTGGCCGACTGCATCCCGACCGCGACCGGTTCGGCCAGCGACGCGATGTCGAGCGGCAGGTCGTCGGGCACCGGGAAGACCCGGCCACCTCGGGCCGCGTCGCGCACCAGCAGCATCTGCGCGAGGCCGCCCTCGGGACCGCCGTTGCCGATGAGGCCTTCACCGCTGTCGGCGTCGCCGGGGTGAACCACCACCCGGTCACCGACGGAGGTGCCACTGACGTGCGGACCGACCCAGTCGACCACGCCGGCCATCTCGTGGCCGAGCCGTGTTGGGCTGCCGTCGGGCGTGATCCCGCCCATGCGGATGTACGCCAGATCCGACCCGCAAATACCGCACGCCGTGACCTTGACGACGACGTCGCCCGGCCCGGGGTCCGGCGGATCGACCTCGTCGATGCGTGTGTCGCCGGGACCGTGGATGCACACCTGCTGCATCGTCTGCATCGTCTGCATCGTCTGCCTCGCCCTCCCCCCGTCCGTTCGTTCGTTCGTTCGTTTATTCGAATTTCTTATTCGAATATCTGTTACAGTAACACAGGATGATGCAACGCGCTACCTACAAAACCGCCTCCCCGCCCACCGGCCGGGTGCTCGACGTGCTCGAGCTCCTCGCACAGCGCGATCGGGACGGGCCCCGGTTAACCGATGTCATCGAGGAGCTCGGCATCACCCGCGCCACCGCCCACTCGATCCTGACCACCTTGTGCGATCGGGGCTGGGCGAGCCGGGACCCCATAGACAAGACGTTCTCGATCGGTACTGAGCTCGGGATCGCCGCCGCCCGGGCCGAGTCGGCGCGCCCGCTGGCCCAGGCCACGCGCCACGCGGCGTCCTCCCTTGCCACGAACGTCAGGGATTCGACGTCGGTGACCGAGCGTGTCGGCGACTCCCTCGTCATCACCGCGTTCGAACCCGGTGCTGATCAACCCACACTCAGCCGGCCGGGAGATCGAGTGCCGTTCGCGGCCCCATTCGGTCCGGCCTTCGCGGCATGGGAGCAAGAGGCCGACCGCCGAGCGTGGCGGGAACGCAGCGGGGTCACCAACGTCACTGTGGCCGAGCGCCTCGAGGAGCAGCTCGCGGTCACCCGTGACCGGGGCTACAGCGTCGAGCGGCTGACGCCGGCGGTCGCTCGAACTGCGCAGTTGATCGGGACCCTGCGCGGAGAGAGCCTGCCCATGACGTTGCGGCAGATCATCGACGAGGTCCTCGTGGAGATCACCACCGTCGGCTCACTTCCTGACGAAGCGCCCGACGGTAAGCCGTACCCCGTGACGGCGCTCAGCGCCCCGGTGTTCGACCACCACGGCCGCGTGGTCCTCAACCTCGCGATACACCCGTTCCGCCCGCTCACCGCCAAGCAGATCGAAGCCCGCGGCCGGCGCCTCACCAGCACCACGAGCGCCATCAGCATGATGGATCCCCAGGAGGAACCCCACCGATGACCGACACCAACTCCGTCTTGCCCGCGTCATCCGACAGCTCGGCTACGTCGTGATCGGCCGGTGCGACATCGTGTTGTTGTGTGTGAAGTCCTACGACACGATCGACGCGGTGGAGCGCCTCAGACCACTCATCGGCGACGAGAGCGCGGTTGTGTTCCTGCAGAATGGCGTCGACAACGACCAGGAGATCGCGGATCTACTGCGCCCAGACCATCAGGCGCATCGTCCGCGAGGTCGCGATGGTCGCAAGCGCGGAAGGCGTCGAGCTTGCCGACGACATCGTCGATCAGAAGACAGCGTTCGCGACCACCTCGGAGCCAGGATCATTCTCGTCGCTTCACCACGACCTCAGCACCGGACACCGACTCGAACTCGACGCTCTCCACGGCGAACTGCTCCGACGTGCCCACCGCCATCATCTCGACCTCCCTGCGTGCAAAGGCGTCTACGCACTCCTCAAACCATGGGAACTCGCCAACCGTCAGTCGGCGACGCAACCCCAACTCGTCCCCCGGTGAGCCGCGCCCTGAGCGCGAGAACGCCAGTTCCGCGGTCCCGGTGAGTCCGATCCGAGTCGCGTATCTGGTGACGAGGTTGGTGAGTACGTCGTTCGCGGACGTGCGCCGGGCGGTCGACCTGGCGGAGGATGCCGGTCTCGATGGTCTCGGAGTCGGTGACCACGTCAGTTTCCATGGGGGTGCGGGCGCAGACGGTCTCGTGGGCGCAGCTTCGATCCTCAGTGCGAGTGATCGACTCGACGCCGTGGTTGGTGTGTACCTGCTGTCGTTGCGCCATCCGGTTCTCGTCGCTCGCCAGCTCGCGGATGTTTCGGCGTCGGCGCCGGGACGACTTGTGTTGGGGGTCGGGATCGGTGGCGAGGACCGTCATGAGATCGAGGTGTGTGGCGTCGATCCAAAGACCAGGGGTCGGCGGACGGACGAGTCGCTGGTAATCCTGCGCGGGCTACTTGATGCCGAGCCCGTCGACTTCGACGGCGAGTTCTTCCACGTTCATCAAGCAATGGTTCGGCCCCGCCCGAACGAGCCTGTGCCGATCTTGGTGGGTGGTCGTTCGGACGCAGCCATTCGCCGAGCCGGACGTCTCGGTGACGGGTGGTACGGGATCTGGGTCTCAGCGGATCGCTACGCCCAGTCTGTCGAACAGATGCGTTCGGTCGCGCAGGAGGTTGGGAGAGGCCCGGTCGACTGGCACAACGCGCTCAACGTCTGGTGCGGCGTCGGGCCGTCCACCGGAGAAGCCCGCGGTTACGTCGGATCGGCGATGGAGGCCTTTTACCAGCTTGCGTATGACCGCTTCGAGAAGTGGAGTCCCGCCGGATCTCCAGAGAGCATCGCCGAGTTCCTGCGGCCGTACATCGACGCCGGATGTCACACATTCAACCTGATTGCATGCGGGGTCTCGTTGGAAGCTGAGATCACCGCAGTCGGTGAGATCCGCCAACAGCTCCTCGGATAGTCAGCCGCTCTGCACCATCGCGCCGTCGTGGCCTTCCACGACCTCATGCTCGACGACTACTTTCCCTTCACCGCGGCCGCCCGCGCGGTAAGCCTCTCTCGTAGGCGCCAATCCTGCTCCGCCTGCGTCATCACCAACTCAGCCAGCTCGTCGCTGCCAAGCGACCGGACGTAGGCGTCACGATCGACCTTCGACTGTTGAGTCTTCGAAGTCGGGGCGTGAATCGATTCTCGTCGTCGCCCAGGTGCAGGACGCAGATCTTGTCATCGATGCTCAGCTCGGGCACGGGGCACTCCTTGGATGGACTTCACCGGTCGGGCGCGAGGCGCGTCTTCAGAGTCATCTTGATCGTGCGGATGTTGACGCGTTCGCCGGTGTTCTCGTCCACGACCACGGGGCGGATCTCGGCGCCGGTGTCGCGGCTCATGAGCGTGACCTCGGGTCCGTTCGGCCAGAGCCAGTCAGAACCGAAGCGCCACATTGCGGCGAGGACGTCCCAGAAGGCGCGCCCCTTGTCGGTGAGCCGGTACTCGTATCGGGACGGGTGGGCGGCGTACTCGACCTTGGTCAGCATGTCCTCGTCGACCAAGCGGGTGAGTCGTTGGGCGAGCACGGCGCGGGGGATCTCGAGGGCTGCCTGAAAGTCGTCGAAGCGTCGGCGGCCGGAGAAGGCCTCGCGCATCACGAGTGGCGTCCACCAGTCTCCGATGAGATCAGTGGTGCGCGCGATGGGGCAGGCAGCGTCGTCGAAACGGGTGCGGCGCATGCTCCTAGTCCTCCTCGCCTTCGCCCCGGCGACGCACCTCGCCCGCGAGGGCGTCGAGGACCTGTTGTGGGTCGGTGTGGGCGTGGCCGACGAGGTAACACGCGATCGGTGCGGCGATGCGTTCCGAGGCGTGGGCTGCGATGCCGGCGAGCTCGAGGAGCGCGTCGATGGTGGCGTCGTCGGGCGCGTCGACACCGAGCTGGGTGGCGAACGCTGCGATCCATTCGCGGCCGTTGATCGTCTGGTCCGAGGCGCGTCGGTCGTTGCTGCTCATGCGAGGGCCTCGACGCGGGCGGCCACGTGCTTGTGCCAGGGGGTGCCGGCGAGCCAGTCCTTGTCCTCGCTGGCGGTGAGCTCGTTGGTGGGGACGCCGCGCACCGCCTCGACGCCATGTTCGTCGGGATAGGAGAGGCCGAGGCCGTTGGGCAGGGTGATGTGCCCGGGGCGGAGGGTGTCGGTGAGCTCCACGACGGCCTCGACGGTGGCCCGCTTGGTCGTGACCGCGGCCCGGCCGCCGTCGGCGATGCCGAGGCGGGCGGCATCGGCGGGGTTCATGCGCAGCGCACCTGTCACGTCCTTCTTTCTCCACGCGGGGTCGCGGTAGATCGTGTTGGCCGTAGAGGACCGGCGCTCGCCGGCCGAAAGCACGAACGGCCACTCGCAAGCGCCCGCCGGCGGAGTGGCGGTGGCGAGACCGGCGAGCTCGTCGAGCAGCTCGGGGATGAAGAGGTTGATGCGACCGTCCGCGGTGTCGAGGCGTCGCCACGACTCGTCGTCGGCGTCGACGGTGAACGTGATGCCCGACGGCGTGTTGAGCACCGCGTCGAACAGCTTCTCGCCGACCTCGAGGCCCTCACCGTCGAACCCCGCGCGCTTGACCGCCTCGGGGTAGACGAGGGCGCAGGTGTGGGCCAGTCCCCACATCACCGCGGCGGCGGCCGCACCGTCGGGCAGCTCGGGACCAAGCGCCTCGTAGAGCACGACAGGCGCGAGCCGGCCCAGCCGCCGGTCGGTCGTGGTCGCGGTGAGGAACGCGTCGGCGAACGCGGCACGACCCCGGGTGGCGGCCTCGCGCAAGGGTGCGATGTCGTCGTCGGTCAGTGCACCGAGGGCCCGCACGAGGCGGCGGTGAATCTCCGGTTCGGGCAGTGTGCCTGGGAGCGGGTCCAGCAGGGGTTGGCGGAGCTGGAAGTAGTTCGCCGGGAACTCGAGGGTGAAGAACGTCGCCTCCCACTTCTCGAACTGCGACGCGGTCGGCAGTACGTAGTGGGCGTGGCGTGCCGTCTCGGTCATCGCCACGTCAAGCACGACGACCAGCTCCAGGGAGTCGAGCGCATCGCGCATCCGATGGCTGTCGGCGAGGGAGTGCACCGGGTTCGAGCTCTCGATGAACATCGCCCGGAACCGATCCGGGTGATCGGTGAGGATCTCGTCGGGGATCGAGTTCGCCGGGATGAGGCCCGTGATAATCCGGGCGCCCGACACCGGTGTGGTCCGTTCCGGCCGGCTGTTCGGGGCGCCCGCGGGCGGAACGATCATCCCGTCTCCCGGCTCGGACCCGGCGCCACCCCCGCTCGGTTCGGACCCGCCGAGCGACGCCATCTTGGTGTGGATGTTCATCGTGCCCGGCCGACCGAAGTTGCCCGTCAGCACGTAGATCGCCTTCTCGAGATACGAGTTGAGGGTGCTGTTCGGCGCCATCTGGATCCCGAGGTCCTCCAGGATCGACACGCTCGAGGCACGGCCGATGCGCCGGGCCGTCGCGCGCACGTCGGCCTCGTCGACGCCGGCCCGCGCGCAATGCTCGGTGACGTCGACACGGGAGAGGGCCTCGAGCAACGGCGCCGCGTTGCTCGTGTGGTCCTCGACGAAACGGCGGTCGACGAGACCCTCTTCCACGAGCACCGCCGCGACGGCGCTCAAACAGAACGCGTCAGTGCCGGGCCGCACCTGCAAATGGATCTCGGCCAGGTCGGCAGTCTCGGTGCGGCGTGGATCGATCACGATCATCGCCCGCTCCGGATCGTTCGCCATGGCCTTGAGGACCGTGCGAGCGCGCGGGAAGCCATGGGACTGCCACGGGTTCTTGCCGACGAACACCGCCACCTCGGCATGCTCGAAGTCACCCGTCGTGTGGCACCGGGCACGCCCGAACAGCCGGCCGTCCACCCAGAACTCGCCCGTCTTCTCCTGTGCAAGCGCATTCGAGCTGTACACGACACCCAACGCGGCGCGGGTCGCCCGGCCGTACGCACCGCCGAGGTGGTTCCCCTGACCGCCACCCCCGTAGTAGAAGAGCGACTTCCCGCCATGCGCCGCCTTGATCGCGTTGGCACGCTCCGCGATCTCGCCGATCGCCGTGTCCCAATCGATCTCCTCGAACGTGCCGTCATCGCGCCGACGCAACGGCGAGGTCAGCCGCCCCCGCTGGTTCTGGTAGTGATCGAGACGCAACGCCTTCTCGCACGTGTAGCCCTGCGACCCCGGATGCGCCTTGTCCCCGCGGATGCGCTCGAACCGGCGACCGTCGAGTCGCACCTCGATCCCACAGTTGATGCTGCACAAGATGCACGCCGTCTGGTGCCACTCGTCGCCCATGCGCCTCGTCCCGTCGCTCGCAGTAAGTTCAACAAGAGAATGCGCTCCCCTCGGTCGACTCGTCAACCCCTAGCTCGATGCCCTCACCTCGGCGCAGACAACACCACCAGCGCCCGCCACGGCGGACCAAGACCGCCAGTACCAACGAGTCCCAGCGCGTATCGGGAATCCCGTGAGAAGTCGCGTGAGAAGTCTCGATGCAGATCAGACGACGGCTTCCGGCCGAGATGGATCGGGACGCGCTTGTCGTCGTCTTCGAAGACCGCGACGAGTTCGAGAGTCGGGCGTCGAGGTCGGGCAGAGCGGATACGAACGAGCGGGAACGGTGACGGTTTTGCATGCGGGGCTTCCTGCACGTTCGGTTCCCGTTCCGATCCGTTCCTACGCGAAATGTCGTATCGATTTGGTACGCGTCCGGTGAGTCGTGCGCTGTCCGCAGGGGTTGACTGGAAGTCGGCGAAGCGCGATTTTCAACGTCGGCAACAGCCCGGGAGGAAGTCATGAGCACCACCGAAGCCCGTAGCAACGCGACCACGCGACTCGAAGCGTCGCGAAAGTCGACATGAAGCTCGAGACCGTCGTCATCCCCGTCTCGGATGTCGACCGGGCGAAGGAGTTCTACGAGAGCCTCGGGTGGCGGCTGGACGCGGACCTCGGCGGCGGCGACTTCCGGATCGTCCAGCTCACACCCCCCGGGCTCGGGGTGCTCGATCCAGTTCGGCACGGGCCTGACGTCGGCCGCCCCCGGCGCGGCGCAGAATCTGCCTGGTCGTCTCCGACATCGAGGCGGCGCACGACGAGCTCGTCGGCGACGGCGTCGACGCGAGCGAGGTCTTCCACGACGCCAGCGGTGGCTACAACCGCTGGCAGCCCGACACTCGGGCGAGCGGCCCCGATCCGGAGCGGCGCACCTACGCGTCGTTCGCGGAGTTCAGCGATCCGGACGGCAACCTGTGGCAGCTGCAGGAGATCACGAACCGACTGCCCGGTCGCGTCGACCCGGCGACGACCACGTTCAGCTCCGTCGGCGATCTCGCGGACGCGCTCAAGCGGGCCGCGGCCGCGCACGGCGAGCACGAGAAGCGCACGGGCCAGGCCGATGAGAACTGGCCGGAGTGGTACGCCGCGTACATGGTGGCGGAGCAGACCGGCGACGCGCTTCCGACGTGACCGACTACGACGTCATCGTCCTCGGCGCCGGCGCGCCCGGCGAGCACTGCGCCGGCGCGCTGGCGGAGGGCGGTCTGCGCGTCGCCGTCGTCGAACGCGAGCTCGTCGGCGGCGAGTGCTCCTACTGGGCGTGCATCCCGTCGAAGACGCTGCTGCGCCCGGGTGAGGCCGTCCACGACGCGAACGAGGCGGCGGCGACGCGCGCAGGTCGACGTCGCGGCGGCGCTCGCGTGGCGTGACTTCATGGTCTCGAACCACACCGACACCAGTGCCGAGAAGTGGCTGACCGACCGCGGCATCGACCTGCTGCGCGGCAACGGCCGGCTCGCCGGGCCGGGCACGGTCGAGGTCAGCGGCATGCGGTACACCGCCGGGCACGTCGTCGTGGCGACCGGCGCGGAACCGATCGTGCCGCCGGTCCCGGGCCTCCGGGAGCTCGAGGGCGTGTGGACGAACCGCGAGGTGACCGCGATGACCGCGGTCCCCCGCCGCCTGCTGATCCTGGGCGGCGGTCCGGTCGGCGTCGAGATGGCCCAGGCCGTGCGCCGCCTCGGCGGCGAGGTGGCACTCGTCGACGTGGCCGAGCGCGTGCTCGCCAACGAGCCCGCACCGCTGGGCGAGGCGCTCGGCGACGTCCTGCGTCGCGACGGCATCGAGCTGGTGCTCGGCGTGCAGCGCGACCGCAGGCGCGACGTGACGGCGACGACTACGTCCTGGACTTCGACGACGGCCCCGAGCTGCGCGGTGACCGCCTGCTCGTCGCGACCGGTCGCCGCCCGCGGGTCGACGGCATCGGGCTCGAGACCGTCGGCATCGAGGCCAACCCCCACGGGATCCCCGTCGACACGCACCTGCGCGCCGGCGACGGGCTCTGGGCGATCGGCGACGTCACCGGCATCTGGCCGTTGACGACGACCGGCAAGTACCAGGGCGACATCGTCGCCGCGAACATCCTGGGCGAGCCACGCGAGGCCAACTACGAGGCCCTCCCGCGCGTCGTCTTCACCGATCCGCAGGCCGCGTCGGTCGGCGCGCCCGAGGCGCGCTTCAGCGCGCAGCGCGCCGGTTGTCGGGCGTCGCGAGGACCGCCACCTACACACGCGCCTACGCCGAGTCGAACGGCTTCCTGACCCTCCTCAGCGACGGCGAGCGGCTGACCGGCGCGTACGCGCTCGGGCCGGAGGCCGGCGAGTGGCTCCAGCAGGCCACGTTGGCCATCCGCGCCCACGTACCGCTCGACGTGCTGCGCGACACGATCCAGCCGTTCCCGACCTTCTCCGAGATCTACGCCGACGCGCTGAAGGCGCTCCGCGCCGAGATCGCCGCGCCGGCGTCGGCAGGTCGGACGCATGACGGACGCCATCGCGGACTCGTGACGCGCGAGCCGGAGCTGCTCGGGCAGACCGTCGTCGTGATCGGCGGCAGCGCCGGCATCGGGCTCGAGACCGCCCGGCGCGCCCGCGCCGAGGGCGCCGACGTCATCCTGACCGGCCGCGATCCCGAGCGCCTCGAGCAGGCCGCGACCGAGCTCGGCGCGCGAGCACCGCGGCCTTCGACGCCACCGACTTCGACCGCGCTCGAGACGTTCTTCGACGAGCTGCCCGACGCCGATCGACCACGTGATGGTCACGGCCGGCCGGCCCCTACTACGCGCCGCTGGCCGACATCGACTTCGACGAGGCGCGCCGCGACGTCGAGCGCGCATCTGATGCTGCCGATCGCAGGTCGCCCGGCACGCCGCCGGCAAGGTGCGCCCCGGCGGCACGCTGCTGTTCATGGGCGGCACCGGCGGCCGCCGCACCGGCGCCGGGCTCGGCGATCATCTCGGCGGTCACCGCCGCGCTGCCCGCGCTGACCGCGAACCTCGCGCTCGAGCTCGCGCCGGTCCGCGTCAACCTCATCGCCGCCGGGTTCGTCGACACGCCGCTGTCGGCGTCGCTGCTCGGCGACGAGCTCGACGCGCGCCGCGAGGAGCTCCGCACGACGCTGCCGATCGGGCGCGTCGTCGGACCGGCCGACGTCGCCGCGCTCGCCGTCCACCTCATGACCAACACGGCGCTCACCGGCGCGACCTACGACATCGACGGCGGCCAGCAGCTCGTCTGCTCGCACCGCGACCTGAAGGGGACCAGCATGCGCTCCGACATCGCACCCGGCGGCACGTTCCCCGACTACGAGCTGCCCGATCACACCGACACGTCCCGCGCAGGCTCAGCGAGCTGCAGGGCGACGATCCGATGATCCTCACGCTCGCGCGCGGCCACTACTGCCCGAAGGAGCACCAGCAGCACCTCGAGCTGGCCGCGTTCCAGTCCGAAGATCGCCGTGGCCTACACCCAGATCGTCACGATCTCGACCGACGAGCACCACGACGCTGCAGGAGTTCCGCGCGTCGGTCGGCGCCCAGTGGACCTTCCTCTCCGACCCGGGACGGATCGATCCAGCAGGACCTCGACATCCAGGAGTACACCGACCCCGACCACGACCCGATGATCCCGCACACGCTCGTGCTCAAGCCGGGCCTGGTCGTCCACAGCATCTACAACGGCTCTGTCGTGGGAGGAGGCGGCCGATGAATGACCTTCCGGCGCCGGCACGGCGAGAGCCGGCCCCGAGGGACCGGCTCTGACCTGCATAAATGGTGGCGGGGGTAGGATTTGAACCTACGACCTTCGGGTTATGAGCCCGACGAGCTACCAAACTGCTCCACCCCGCGGCGTGCCGATCAAGCTACCACGGGCGTCTCGGGCGCTGAGGGGCCGTGGGAGACCAGGACGAACTCGGCGCCCCGGTCACAATGCTCCACCGCGCTCGCGCCGCAAGACCGCCCGCGCCGCGTGCCAGCCGCACATCCCGTGCACGCCGCCGCCCGGGGGCGTCGACGATGAGCACAGATAGAGGCCACGCCGCGGAGTGACCCATGGCCGCAACGACATCACCGGTCTGGTGAGGAGTTGCCGGAGGTCGCCCGCACCGCCGTTGATGTCGCCACCCACAGAGTTCGCGTTGTGAGCTTCGAGCGCCACCGTGTTCATCACATGTCGATCGAGCACGAGGTCACGAAAGCCGGGGGCGACGCGTTCCACCTGCGCTTCGATTTGTGACGTGCAATCGCGCGTCGACCCGTTGGGCACATGGCAATACGCCCATGCGACGTGCTTCCCGGTCGGGGCGCGGCTCGCGTCGACGACGCTGGGTTGCACGAAGATCACATACGGCCGTTCCGAATGAAGGCCGGCGTGTACTTCGGCCTCCGATGCGGCGATCTCGCCGAGTGTTCCGCCGAGATGCACCGTGGCGGCGCGCCGCGCGTCACTCGCAGTCCAGGGGACCGGTCCCTCGAGCGCCCAATCGATCTTGAACACACCGGCGCCGTAGCGGTACCGCCCGAGCGCGTTCGTATAACGGGTCGGGAGCTCGTCGCCCGCAATTTGCAGCACTTGGCGGGGAGTCAGATCGAAGAGGACCGCGCACGCGGGTGGCAGCTCGGACAGCGACGCCACTCGGGTATCGGCGACGACGTCGCCGCCGTGTTGCCGCAAGATCGCCACCAGTGCGTCGGCCATCCGCTGCGAACCGCCTTCGATCACCGGCCAGCCCACGTGGTGACCAAGCAGCGCGAGGAAGAGTCCGTAGCCGGCGGTGGCCGGCGCGTCGAGCGACAACATCGAGTGCGCGGCAACGCCACCGAGCAGGGCTTGGGCTTCGTCGGTCGCGAAGCGGGCGCGCGCGAGCTTGGCCGCGGAACGCATCGCGACCATTCCGAACCGGCCGAGCACGAGCGGCGATTTCGGCACGCTGATCGGCGAAAGCATGGCGTCGGTCAGCGCGGACGCGTGATCGACCAAAGGGCCCATGAGCGCGCGGTACGCCGCGCCGTCGGCGCCGAGCCGCGTGGCGGTGTCGTCGACCGTCCCGCTCAGCGCCGCGGCGCGTCCGCCGTCGAGTGGGTGAGCAAACGCGACGTCGGGGAGGCACCACCGCACACCATGGTCGAGGAGCGGGAGGTCGCGGCAGGGCGGGTGACGCGAGCGCGAGCGGATGCACGGCCGAGCACACGTCGTGGACGAAGCCGGGGCGGGTGAGCGGTTCCGAGCGCAGGCCGCCGCCGATATGGTCCGCAGCTTCGATCACGGTCACCCGCCACCCGGCCCGGGCAAGCGTGATCGCGGCGACGAGCCCGTTCGGCCCGGAGCCGACGACGAACGCATCGGCGCCGGTCGATGGTGGGTGCATCGCCCTCAGTGTCGCATCCGGGTGGGCGGCCACCCAGGAGGCTGCCGTCCTCGTGATGGGAGTGCCCGCACCCGTTACCGCTGCGGGTGGGCACCCTCGATCCCGCTGCGCCCCGCCCGTAGTGTCCGAGGCAGACCCAACAGCATCGGAGGCTGCCATGCGCATCGAGTCGTCTGTGACCACACTCTCGTGGATTCCGTCCGAAGCGGTCACGGGGGCCAACAAAGGCGCCTTCGAGATCGGCTTCACGCATTACGACGACCCGCCGCCCGATGTGATCGAAGATCTCGACACACTCCGGGAGACGGACCGGTTCCGGTTCGCGAACCGGCTCGAGGGTTGGATCGAGGTGGAGAACGGGCACGTGATCGACGCCGGGTACGGCGACGGCGGCGTGATGGGTTCCACGACCATTCAGCTCGGCCGGAAGGGCGTGACCTTCGCCGCGGTCGAGCTTCCCGAACTTCGTGAAGATCCGGTCGTGACTTCGGAAGGGGCGACGTTCGTGCAGACCTACGGCGGCCGGACCGCCCTGCCGGCACCGCGCCGCGTGCCGCGCCCGCCGTTCGTGCAGTTCCGCGGCACCGCTCGTGTGGACGACCATCGCGCTCACAATCGGTGCCGACGGCTCGAGCAGCTTCGAGCTCGTCGGTGCGAGCCCGTTCCCGCGCCACTGGGTCTACGACGCCGCGGGCAAGCTCGCGGCCAAAGCCGGCTTGACCGACTTCAAGCAGTGGTATCGCCGCTCGTTCGGCCGCAACACGCCGTGGGGCGCCGCCAACAGCACCGCGCTCGTCACCGCGGTCGAGACCGCGCTCGAGCGGGAGCTCGCAGGCGCGGTGATGCGCGGCGGCGCGAAGCCCAAGGTCCGCACCCTCAAGCCGTCGACGCTGCTCACCGAGCAGGGAGAGCCGGGCAACGACGTGTACCTCGTGCTCGACGGGGTGCTCGCGGTCGAGGTCGACGGCCAACCGCTCGCCGAGATCGGTCCCGGTGCGATCCTTGGCGAACGCGCCGCGCTCGAGGACGGGGTCCGCACGTCGACGTTGCGCGTGGTCACGAAGTGCCGGGTTGCCGTCGCGCCCAGCGACCAGCTCGACCGCGCCGTCCTCGAGCAGATCAGCGCCGGCCATCGCCGCGAGTCCACCAACGTGTGAGGCTGCTCTTTTGCGGCGTGCGCGGTTCGACGCCTGCACCGGGTATCGAGTTCGTGCGCGTGGGCGGCCACACGTCGTGCGTCGCGCTCGCGCACGACGGCGAGCCGTGGTCGCTCGTGCTCGACGCGGGCACCGGGCTGCGGCGACTCACCGGCGAGCTCGACGGTCGCGCCTTCGCCGGGACCATCCTGTTGAGCCATCTGCACTGGGACCACGTGCAAGGGCTGCCGTTCTTCGCCGCCGGCGACCGCGCCGATGCACGGGTCCGGGTGCTCATCCCTGATCAAGACGGCACCGATCCGGTCGAGGTGCTCGGACGCGCGATGGGTCCCCCGCATTTTCCGATCGGTCCCGAGGGTCTGCTCGGCGACTGGCGCTTCGACAGCCTGAAACCCGGTGATCACCGAATTGAGGGGTTCGACGTCGTCGCCGCCGACGTTCCGCACAAGGGTGGGCGCACATTCGGATTTCGCGTGAGCGACGCCACCGGGTCGATCGCGTACGTCTCCGACCACCTCCCGGGCGCAAACGCCGGCGACGAGACGATCCGGCGGTTGCTTGCACACGTCGACCTCCTCGTGCACGACGCGCAGTTTCTCTCTCATGAGCGTGCCGTCGCCGATACATACGGTCACGCGACGGTCGACGACGCGCTGCGACTCGCGGAAACGGCGGACGCGCGCACCCTCGCCCTCTTCCATCACGCGCCGGCGCGAACCGACGACGAGGTCGACGCCATCGGACTCGCCGCCGCCGGCCGCGGCGTCGAGGTCATCGTCGCCCGCGAGGGAGCCCTCATCGAGCTCGGCGACTGACACCAGACGCGCCGACCGGCAACGTCGCCGGGACACCAATGGGGCGTAACCTCATCGGTCATGTCCATTCGGGTCGTCATCGCCGAAGACAACTATCTCGTTCGTGAAGGCGTCATGCGCCTCCTCGAAGCCCAACCCGAGGTCGAGGTCGCGGGTGGGTGCGGCGACTTCGACGCGTTGTTGGCGATGGTCGAGCAGGAGAATCCCGACGTCGTGCTCACCGACATCCGCATGCCGCCGACCGGCACCGACGAAGGCGTGCGCGCCGCCAACGTCCTGCGCGAGCAGTACCCCAAGATCGGTGTGGTGATGCTCAGCCAGTACGCAGAGCCCGCGTACGCGCTCGCGTTGCTCGAGCAGGGCTCCGCCGGCCGCGCGTACCTGCTAAAAGAGCGTGTGTCCGACGTCGATCAACTCCTGCGTGCGATCTCCGAAGTCGCCGCCGGTGGGTCGGTGATCGATCCGCAGGTCGTGGAGCAACTCGTGGCCGCGCGCGCAGCGCGGCGCGATTCGCCACTCGAGCGCCTCACGCCGCGTGAGCGCGAAGTGCTCGCGGAGATGGCGCAGGGCCGCAACAACGCCGGGATCGCCCGCGCTCTCGGCCTCTCCGCCCGCGCCGTCGAGAAGCACATCAACTCGTTGTTCTCGAAGCTCGGACTGACGGAGGAGACCGAGGGCCATCGCCGGGTCAAAGCCGTGCTCGTCTACCTCGCTGCCCACGACCAATGAACGCGGCCATTCGGGTCGAGGGGAGGCTGGCCCCACCGCGCGACGGCGTGGGGGCAACCTGGGCCTGCCGGCTCTCAGGGTGGAAACTGGGGTCATGGGCCCCGACCCGGTCGGCGTGATGATCGTCGACGACCAGGCACCGTTTCGCCGCGCCGCGGTGGATGGTGCTTGCCGCCACGCCCGGCTTCGACGTGGTCGGTGAAGCGGAGTCGGGCGAAGAGGCGGTGGAGCTGTTCGAGGCGCTGGCTCCCGGCCTGGTGTTGATGGATATCAACCTCCCGGGGATCAACGGGATCGAGGCGACCCGTCGCATCACGACCGCGCACCCCGAAGCCACCGTGCTGCTGCTCTCCACCTACCAGGCGGCCGACCTTCCGGCCGGCGCCGACGGGTGTGGTGCCGCTCGTTACGTCAACAAAGAGGAGTTCGGCCCCTCGATCGTGCTCGACGTGTGGTCCCAGCGCTCACAGAAGTAGACCATCCGCGAGCAGCGCGCTCAGTCCGACAGCGGAATCCGGCCCGAGATGCGCGTGCCGCGCCCGGGCGCGGCCTCGACGGTCACGCTCCCGCCGAACGCGCCGACCCGGTCGCTCATGTTCACGAATCCGTGCCCCCGCTGCGCGCCGCTCGTCATGTCGAAGCCCGCGCCGTCGTCGGAAACATCGAATGCCAGGGCACCTTCGACTTCGCGTACGGTTACCGTCGCATGCGCGTGCTCGCCCGCGTGCTTGCCCGCGTTCTGGAGCGCCTCGAGACAGCAGAAGTACACCGCGGCTTCGACCGCTTGCGGATAGCGACCGATGCCGTCGGCTTCGACGTCGGTGCTCAGCGCAGCTCGACCGGCGGCGGCACGCAACGCATCAGGCAGGCCGCGGTCCATCAGCAATGGCGGATAGATGCCGTGGGCCAGGTTGCGCAGCTCTTGCACCGCTTCCTGAAGGTCCGTGCCGAGCTGGTCGAGCATCGCCTTCGCTTGCTCGGGGTCGGTGTCGGCGATCTGGCGCGCGAGACGCACGCCGACCGCGAGCGCTACCAGATGCTGTTGCGCGCCGTCGTGCAAGTCGCGTTCGATGCGCCGCCGCTCGGTGTCGGTCGCCTCGACGATGCGCGCCCTGGACGCGCGGAGCTCGTCGGCGTGACGACGCACTGAGGCAAGCGACTCTTGGAGGGCAGAGTCGAGATTCACATTGTGCAGCGCGAGCCCGACCTGGCGGGCAAGCTCGGTGAGTGCCTGGTCATCAGCATCATCGAACGCCACCGCCCCTTCGGCCCGGCACACGACGATGACGCCGAGCAACTCGCCCGAGTTGGTGATCGGCGCGACGCGCAGCACGGGTTCGTCGCGGTCCTGCACGAGCGCAGGCATCCAGACTTGCGCCCAAGCCGGTCCCGACACGCCCGCGCGCGATCACGACCACTTCTTCTTCGGTGGCGACCGGCATCACGGCCGGGCCGCGGTCGGGAACCGAAACCGCGCGTTCGAGACCCCCGTCCCCCCGGGTCCAGATCTCGGCGACCTCGAGGTTCATGGTCCCCTTCAGCGACTCGGCGAGCTGCAGCAACAGCTCATCGAGTGGCAGCGCACGCGTCACGCGGCTCCCGAACGTGCGAATTACCTCGTCGGGCGCGTGCCGTTCTCCATAGACGCGACGCGTCGCGAGGTCGGCGAGACGCTCCCGGGCCGGCACCCACAGCAGCGCCGCGACGGCTGCCGCGAGCATCGAGAGTCCGAGCAACGTCTTTTCCGAGCCCGTGGGTGCCCGCCCGAGACCGAGCACGATGATGAGGTACGACGCACCGACCAGGCCGACGAGCCCTGCCAGCGTGATGGTGTGGACGAGCAAACGGTCGATCCGTAGCGCGCGCTGCTCCCACGCTCCGAACGCGAGCGCCACCGGAACGAGCAGCGTGGTGCTGACCGCGATGGAGCGGATCGCATCAGGCCACGACACGAGCGCGTTGAGCACGACCGCGACGAGCGTGACCGCGCCGGCGACGACGACTGCCCACGCGACCCACTGCAGCCGGGCGCGCTCGGTCGCGTTGCGGGTGTTACGACAGCGTCCGACGTAGCCGACCAGTCCGGCGACTGCGACAATCCCCGCGATGACCGCTAGGGGCCCGATCGGCACGCGCGGTCGCTCATTGAAGAGGTAGGCGGCAAGCCCGAGTGCGGCCGCGTAGCCGACAACGGTCACGCCCCGGCGGGCACTCGTGCGCAGTGCACCATCCGGGAGTCCGAGGGCGAGGTGCAGCCCGATCGCCGGGAGCAGCGCAACCCCCAGGGCGCGGAGCGCGGCGGCGCCATCGTGCGCGCCGCTGCCGAGACTCGGCCGGCTGACCAGCGCCGCGCCCAGGACGGCAGCCGCGCCCGCCCACGCCCCCGCCATCATCAGGAGGCTGAGCGGCTCATCCGGCCGGCGCGCCACGACCCAGACCGCGGCCGCGCTCCACGTCACGACCAAGACGCATGCGAGCACGCGGCCCGGGCCGATCGTCACGCGCCCCGAGGTGAGCAGCGCGCCGGCGATCGCGCCGGCGGATGCGAGCAACGCCAGCACCGCCACGCCCGCGGTACGGCGCGATCGCGGCGCGCGGAGGTCACCCTCATCTCGCAGTCTGGTGATCTCGAGAGGCTCCACGCGGGCGCCGGTCACCACGGTTACTCCGATCGTAAGACGACGGCGGGACGCGTACGCGCCGCGGTGCCCGCCGGGATGGCCGCGACGAGGTTGAGGAGGAGCAACGCCGCCGGGATGAGCACCAGGATTCCGATCACGGGCCACGTCGGGTCCGTCGACACACCGAACCCATTGGCAACCCATGCCCAGACGAAACGGCCGAGCACGAGCCCGAGCGGGATGCCGACGATGAGACCGATGACCGACACGGTGGTCGCATGCCAGGCCATAGTCGCCCGGACCTGCGCGCGCGTGAAGCCCAGTGTCTTCAGGATCGCGAGATCGCGTCGCCGGCGGCGAGCCGCGACGATGAGCGCGTACCCGACCGCGAACATGCCGACTGCGGCGACGAATGCGGCGAGAGCGATCGGAAGACCATCGATCTGGCGCACGCGATCGATCTCGGCGGGAACCGCCGGACCGGCCGATGTCGACGATTCGATGTTGCCGGCAATGGACCGGAGATGCTTCGTCGTCGCGGGCTTGTCGGCGTTGGGAGCGAACCGAACAATGAGCTTCCAACTCCCCTCTCCGCCTGTTTGGTCCGGCTCGTCGATCAGATTCAGGGCGTGGCCGGTGAAAGCCGCGCCATCGTCGAGCGGTTGCGGATCTTCGATCGTCGGCAACACGACCCGACCCACGATCCGATAGCTGCGCGGCCCACGCGCCGACTCGATCCGCACGCGGTCGCCGACATGACGGTGAACGGCGGTGAGGGTGCGCGCCCCGAACGCCACCTCGTCGTCACTTCTCGGAGCTCGGCCCGCCACGATCATCGGCCCGATGTGCCCGCGAACATCGGTGAATCCCCACGCGCTGACAGGATGGCCCTCGACCTCGGCGCTCAGTGTGCAGATCGACGCCACGGCGGCCAGCGACGCGTCGCGGGTGAGACGGGTCTTGATCGGGCCGCACTGCGCTTTCACGGCTCCGGCCTGGGTGTCGCCGGCAACGCGGTCCCACGTCCATCCGTACTCGGGCGGGGTCGACGCCAAGTGGTTGAGGCTCGCGGAGAACATCAGCACGGCGACCACGATCACGACTCCGAAGGACACACCCACGAGCGACGACCGAACCGGCAGGGCGCGCCGGCCGCTGCCGCGATCCAGAGCAAACCCCAATCCAACGCCCATCGTGGGCGGCACGGCGAGTCCTGATGCGGCGCGCGCCGCGATGGCTGGTCGCGTGACGGGACGGACCCGCTCGGACGCTCGCGCCGTTCGCGCCGCCGCGAACACGACGACCGCCAAGACGACCACGATGAGTGCGAGGAACCCGGCGGGGAGGAGCAGTGCATCGACCCGAATTCCGGGGCTCGGCTCGGCCTTCGCGGCCACGCCGATCGGAAAGAACGGCGATGCGAGAACGCTTCCGACTGCCGCGAGCACGGCACCGCCCAGCGCGATGGGAATCCCGATCGCCGCGGCCGCAGCTACCCGATGCTGCGGGCTCATGCCGAGCGCGCGAAGAGGCAACTGCTGCGCGTCGTTGAGCGAGACTTCGCGCGCGAGGGCGATACCGAGGGCGACGAGGCCGGCCAGCGCGGCCACGCCGGCGGCGATGAACAGCGCGGAGGTCGTCACGTCGATCGCGTTCCGCGCGCCCTCGCCTTCGATGCTCAAATTCTGGAAGCCGAAATTTGTGTCGGTACCGAAGATGCGGCGCGCTTCCTTGGCGACCCGTGGGATGTCGGCCGCGCCCCGATCGGTGCGTACGCGCAACAGCCCGCCCGAGAAGCTGCCGATCTTGTCGCGGTTGGCCGCGAGAAATGCGGGGGTGGGCACGATCACGCCGCCCGCGGCGCCCCTCCCACCGAGGTCGAGCGGCCGGCGCACGATGCCGACCACGCGGAGCCGCACGATCGGGCCCGTAGGGTCGCCAATGTCTTCGCCTCGGATCCCGGCTTCAGTTTGGGAAACAGAAAACGTCCGGAAGTGGGTGCGGTCACCCACGTGGAGGTGGAGCTGCGCGGCGAGACCCTCGCCGACCGTGAGCTCGTCGGCGTTGCGCAGGTCGGCTTTGCGCCCCTCGATCACGCGAGGGCGGTCAACGACGCGGCCGAACCGGTCGTCGACTTGCGCGGCCGTCGGGGGAAACTTGCCCTGGGCGTCGAGAACGTTGAGTTGGTAGAGCTCAGCCACCGCCGCGACGCCCGGGCTGTGGCGAAACTGCTCGACCTGGGCCGGCGTTGTTGCCCGTCCGATGTCCACTTCAACGTCGGCGGCTCCGCTTTCGCGCTCGAAACGTTGGAGTGAGCTGTCGGTGCGGCGCGCCCCGGCGGCAAGCGCGAGCACAATGGCGCCGACGAAGCCCACCAGCACGGTGAGCACCACGACACTGCGCCATCGCCGCCGAATCTCGGCGACCCCGAGCATCCACACCGCACCCACGTGTTGCTCCTACTGCGCCGTCGTCGTCGATGCGACCGAAGCGGCCGCCTCGGCGGCGGTCTCGATCCGCCCGTCGCGCATCCGCACGATGCGGTCGCCGGCTTCCGCGACGTCGTCGTCGTGGGTGACGAGCAGGATCGCCTGGCCGCCGGCGTGAAGACGACGGAAGAGCTCGAGCACCTCCCGGCCACCTTCGGAGTCGAGCGCGCCGGTCGGCTCATCGGCGAGCACTATGGTCGGCTCGTTGGCGAGGGCGCGAGCGATCGCGAGTCGCTGCCGCTGCCCGCCCGAGAGCACGCCCGGTGCCTCTTTGGCCTTGTCGGCGAGGCCGAGAAGGTCGAGGAGGTCACGCGCTCGGGTCTCGGCGCGTTTGCGCGGCGCGCCCGCGATCACCGCGGGAAGCGTGACGTTTTCGAGCACGCTCATGCCTTCGAGCAAGTTGAAGAACTGGAACACGATGCCGACGTGGCGCCGGCGCATGATCGCGAGCTCGTTTTCCGACTTCCCCACGAGCGACTCGCCGTCGAGCGTGATCTCCCCGTCGGTGGGGGTGTCAAGTCCTGCGACGAGGTTCAGCAGCGTCGACTTCCCGCACCCGGACGGGCCCATCACCGAGACGAACTCGCCCGGCTGCATCGTGAAGTCGACCCCGCGCAGCGCGCGCACCGGCGCCCCTTCGGAATCGAAGCTCTTGCGCAACCCCTTGGTGACGAGGATGGGGCTCGCGTCGGTCATCGTGCGCCTCCCTGGTTGGTCCCGGTCTTCGCCGGCAACGACGTCATGGTCACATCAACTCGGTACGCTCGCACCGACGCTTGGCGGCCCTTGATTGCTTGTTCGCCGAGCGATTCGCACTCCGGCCGGGCGCGAAGTGCAGACAGTGTGGCCTCGCTGAGCACCACACACCCAGCCGGACGGGCCAGGTCCTGAAGGCGCTGCGCGAGGTTCACGGTGTCGCCGACCAACGTGTATTCGAGCCGTTCCTCGGAACCGAGAAGCGCGGCGGCGACGGGCCCGGTCGAGAGCCCGATCCCGAGCCCGAACGCCGGAAGCCCACGTTCGGCCCACAGCTTGTCGAGCGCAACCTGCGCGTCGATCATCGCCACTGCGGCCGCGAGCGCGCGATCGGCGTGGTCTTCCTCCGCGACCGGCGCGCCGAAGCACGCCATCACCGCGTCGCCGACGAACTGCATGACCGTGCCGCCGTCGGCGAGGATCACGTTGTTCATGGCGGCGCGGTGCTCGTTGAGCTGATCCGCGAGCGCGCTCGGGTCGGTCGTTTCGGCGATGCCGGAGTAGCCGCGCACGTCCGACATGATCACGGTGACGACGAGCTCCTCGGTTTCGCCGATGTGCCGCCCCTCGAGACGCACCTTCTCGGCGAGACCCGTCGGCAGCAACCGGCTGAGCGAATCACCTTGCTCTTCGCGGTCGACAATCGCCTGGTGGAGAAGCCGCAAGCGCCGGAGCGAGCCGGAAGCGCCGGTGCTCGCCTCGCGCGACAACGCCAGGAACAAACCCTCGACCGCGTCCGCGACCGCAGCGGGCGTGGTGTGTTGTGCGGCGGCGATCGCTTTGATCGGACGGCCTTCCGCGACTTCTTGGAGCAGCGCTTCCTCGTCAGCGGTGAGGCCGCCCTCGCCCGCGACCGGGTGCACGAGCGCTTCGACGATCTTCGGATCGAGCACCGAACCGCCGGTCGCGACTTCGCGCACAGCGCGCGCGAGTTGGTTGCCCTCGGCGATGCTGTCCTTGAGGAGGTACGCGTACCCCGCGGCGCCGTCGGCAAGCAGTGAGATCGCGTACTCGGGATCGTCGTACTGCGAGAGCACGACAACGCCCGTCCCCGGGTGACGCTTGCGTAGCTCCTTGGCGGCGTCGATGCCCTCGCGCTGGAACGCGGGCGGCATGCGTATGTCGGTCACGAGCACCTGGGGGGCCGCTGCCTCCGCGCCCCCGAGGAGCCCGTCGTAGTCACCGGCGGTTCCGACGATCTCGAGGTCGGGTTCGCGAGCGAGTAACGCCCGCACGCCCTCGCGCACGATCACGTTGTCGTCGGCGAGAAATACCGTGATGCGATCGGGCTCCATTACCGTCATTCAGTCAGATCGCCGCCCGCTAGCCAAGGTTGCGCATGTCCCCCGCCGGGGTGGTGCTGATACCCCTCATCCGAGGGCGTTGGTCTCCGGGGTATCCACGCGAAGCATGCCGATCGGCAGATCTGTTCGGTTTACGTCGGTCGTATCGCGGCAGTGCCGACTCGGGTGAGTCCGATTATGTGATCTTGTAGACGATGTGGGTCGCCAGCGGCGATGTGGCTGCCTCGACGGCCTCTGCGTGGAACTCGGGCACATCGTCGAATATTCGTTCGCCATCTCGCAGTACCACCGGGACGATGTCGAGAACGAGTTCATTCAGGCAGCGGGCTTGCAACGCTTGGCGGACGGCGCTTGCCCCACCTGCGATGTCGATTGGACCGTCGTCGGCATGCTTGGCCGCTTCGGCAAGGGCAGTCTCGAAGCCGTCGACGAAGTAGAAGGTCGTCCCACCTTCCATGTCGATCGGGTCGTGCAGGTGATGGGTCAGCACGAACACGGGAGCGTGGTATGGCGGCTCAGGACCCCACCAGCCGCGCCAATCGGAGTCGCCCCACCCGCCGCGAACCGGGCCGAACATGTTGCGGCCCATGATGTACGCGCCACGGGGCCCGAGTAGCCGTTGAGTGAAAGCTTCGTCGACCGGGTGCTTCGGATCGTTGGCGTGCCAATCGTGAAGCTTTCGTCCGTCGATGCCGAGTGGGTTGTCCGCGCTTTGGTCGGGCCCCGCTACGAACCCGTCGAGGGAGATCGACATGTGACAGGTGATGAAGGGCATACCTTCGACGACCTCCTCGCTCGCGAGCACGCATAATGCCCTGATGGAGGATCTCGTGCACGCGTTGCGGGTTCGCTCGTAGCGTCCGAGGGCCTGGCCGGCGGTCTCAAGAATGCCCTGCCACCCGTGTCGGTTGGCTTGCGAGCGAAGCGGCCGCTGGTCGGGTTCTCGCTGCGGCGTGGCTCGAAAGAGGCGAGCAATCACCCTGCATCAGGACTGCCCGCCGTGGCATCCCCACCATGGTCAGCCTGGAGGAGGGACATGTCATGTTCGTGATCGGGATCGACCCGCACAAGGGGTCGCACACCGCGGCGGTGCTCGACGACACCGAGGAACTCGTCGGTGAGTTGCGAATCACCGCGGATCGTTGGCAACGCGACCGGTTGTTGCGCTTCGCCGCTGCGTTCGAGCCGCGCACGTGGGCGGTCGAAGCCGCCGGAGGTCTCGGCTCGCTGCTCGCTCAACAACTCGTCGCGGCCGGCGAGAGCGTCGTTGATGTGCCACCGACCTTGTCGGCACGGGTGCGGCTCCTCGACGCGGGCCGCACCGACAAGACCGACGCGCACGACGCCCGCTCCGCGGCGATCGTGGCGCTGCGACACGCCCGGCTCCGGACGGTCCGCCCCGTCGATCGCGTACGACACTCCCGGACGCGTCTACGCCCAACGCAAGATCGCCGAAGGCAAGACCCACAAAGAAGCGATGCGCGCCTTGAAACGACGGATCAGCGACGCCGTCTACCGCCAACTCGTCGTCGATACCCGGCCCTGAGATCAGAGGGCCCGGGAGGACAAACGGGAACGGCTCCAAAGGCCAGCGTGGCCGGCTCTGCACCCTGACGGCCGGCTCTTCGGTGAGGTCACTCCCGGGCCCAACCCAACGCTACGCCCACCCGACCCACGTCGCTCCGACGCGCCCGCGAACAGCCTCCTTGACACAAAGAGGCTTCGCTCTGGCGTCTCGCCGCTTGGTCTGCCCTAGGTGTTCTTAGAGCCGCTCCGGTGTGCCGGCACCCCGGAGACGCACCGGGGTGCACCCTTTCGCGTTCGGTGCGGACCGGTTTAGCTGTCCGTGTGGACGAGCGGTGGGTGGCGGATTGACCGCGGCATGGCTCCTGGCAAGGGCCGACCTGCGCCAGCGGTGGCGTTCGTGGGTCGTGCTCGGCCTCCTCGCGGGCGTGACAGTCGGGCTGGCGGCCGCCGGCGTCGCGGGCGCGCGACGCACTGCTGACGCGCTCCGCGGTACGTGGCCGCGTCCGGTTCGGTCGATGCGGCCGTGCTCCCCAACGACCCCTCATTTGACGCGCACCAGCGCGGCGCAGGTCGCGGCGCTGCCGGAGGTGCGGGCGACGTATCCGTTCCTGGTTCCTTTCCTGCTCGAGGTCAATCGACCGAAGGGACTCGAAGGCCAGCTCGTGCCCCTGACGGCGAGCAGCATGCGTCGGATGGTGGGCATCGTCGTCGAAGGTCGGAAGCCCGACCCCGCGCGGGCCGACGAGGCGGTCGTCGACGAGAACATCCGCAGGCGTTTCCGACTCGGGCTCGGCTCGACGATGGTTGTCGCCCAATCAGCGTCGGCGGATGAGGTCGCGCAGCTTCCCGGGGGCCTAGCACCCCGAGGCGACTTCCGGTTCCGTGCCCGTCTGCGCGTCGTCGGGATCACCAAGTCGACATCGAACGAAGTCACCTGGACGCCGTCCAGCGGCTTCTACGACCGGTACCGCTCCAAGCTGGCCGGCCCCGTGAACATGTTCGTGCGCCTCGATCACGGGGAGTCGGACTTTGTGCGTTTCCAACGTGATGTGCAACGCATCACCGGTAGATCGACCAACATCGAGCGCGGTTCGGATCTCCTCGGCACGAGGAAGCTCGGCAACGTCACCGACCTCGAGGAGCGGGGTCTCCTGTTGTTCGCGGTCGCGGTCATGATCGGCGGCGGTGCGTTGGTCGGCCAGGCTCTCGTGCGCGCCGTCACCGCGGGCACGGCTGAGCTCCCCACATGGCGAGCGATCGGCGCCGACCGTCGAACCATCATCAGCGCGCTCGTGCTGCCAACGCTGGTCACCGCGATGGTGGGCGCAGTGACTGCGATCACGGTCGCGATCGCGATCTCGGAGCGGTTCCCGATCGGTGTCGCGCGCCGCTACGACCTGGACCTCGGAATCCACGCCGATGCGGCTGTGCTCGCGCTCGGCGCGCTACTCCTGCTCCTCGCGGTGCTCGGTACCGCATGGCTGTCGGCAGAGTGGCGACTCGCGCGCCGGGACATCGCCACCGCGGTGCCGTCCACCACGGGCAGCTGGGCGGCTCGCGCCGGGCTACCGCCCGCAATGGTGATCGGCACACAGCTCGCGGTCGAACCCGGCCGGGGGCGCCGCGCTGTGCCCGTCCGGTCGGCGCTCTTCGGCGCGGTCGTCGGGATGCTCGGGGTCACTGCGTGTTTCACGTTCCGCGCCGCCATCGACGACGCGCTGACGAACCCGCAGCGCTCGGGCGTGGTCTGGGACTTCTCGCTCGTTTCGATATCGGGACGGATCGCCCCCGACGACATCTCAGCCATCGCTCAGGACCGAGACGTCGCCGCCGCGCTCCACGCGACCTGGGCGCGTGCTGTGCCATTCGGGAAGATCGGGACGCCGACCTTCGGCACCACGAAGCTACGGCATGACATCCGGTTCGTGATGCTCGCCGGGCACGCACCGCGGAACGCGAATGAAGTTGCATTCGCTCCGACGACGCTGGGCCAGCTGGGGCTGCGCCTGGGTGACAAGGTCGTGGTCGGGGCGGCCCCGGGCCGTTCGGTGAGCGTCGTCGGCGAGGCGCTCCTGCCGCCGACCTCGCATACGGCTTACGACCAAGGAGCATGGATGACCGGGGCGGGGCTGCGCCGCGTGCTGCCGCCCGCCAGCGAGCTCGGGCCCGAGGACATCTGGGACTTCGCGCTCGTACGGTGGAAGCCGGCGACGCACATCACGGCCGCCCAGCACCGGCTCGCACGGATCGGCGATGGCCGGTACTACCCCGTGCCCGCGGAGTTGCCGACGGACGTGGTCGAGCTGGGCCGGCTGAAAACGCTTCCGCTGGTGCTCGGTACATTCTTCGCCCTGCTTGCCGGAGCCACCGTGATGCACGCGCTGGTGACGACGGTGCGGCGCCGCCGGCGCGATCTCGCCGTGTTGCGTTCGATCGGGTTCACTGCCAGGCAGTCGCGGCTCGCGATCGCCTGGCAGTCGACGATCTTCGCGATCGCCGGCATTGTGATCGGCGTCCCGATCGGCATCGTCACGGCGAGGCTCATCTGGCGTTCGCTCGCCGAGAACTTTCCGCTGGTCTACGTCCCGCCCATCGCGCTTGCCGCCGTCCTGCTCATCGGCCCGGCCGCGCTGGCCGTCGTGAACGCGCTCGCTGCCGGTCCGGCCCGCGCGGCCGTACGAGCCCGGCCGGCGGAGGCACTCCGCGTGGAATAGCGGATCAGGTCGCCGGCACGAGCACGCACCGGGTGCCGCTGTAGATCGTGGGCAGACACTTGTTGCAATGAATACAGAGACCCTCGGCCCGGTTGTCGTCGCGCATCCGGTTGACGAGATCGGGCTCGCGCAGCAGCGCCCGGGCCATCGCAACCGCGTCGAAGCCTTCCGCGAGCGCGCCGTCGATCGTGTCGCGACGGTTGATGCCCCCGAGCAGGATCAGCGGCGTCGACAGCGCCTCGCGGAATTGGCGCGCGAGCGGCAAGAAGAACGCTTCTTCGAACGGGTAGGTCGGGAAGATTCGCTTGCCGAACAGGCGGAAGCCCCAACCGACAACCTTCGGTTGCGACGCGATGAACTCCTTCATCGGCACGTCGCCACGGAAGAAGTACATCCCGTTGAGCAACGAGCTGCCGCCGGTGAGCTCGAGCGCATCGAGGTGACCGTCGGCTTCGAGCAGCTTCGCGATCTCGATGCTCTCGTCGAGCCAGAGACCACCCGCGACACCGTCGTCCATGTTGAACTTCGCGATCACCGCGGTGTCGCGCCCGGCTGCGCTGCGCACTGCTTCCGTGACTCGCCGGGCGAGCCGGGCGCGGTTCTCGATGCTGCCGCCGTACTCGTCGGTGCGGCGGTTCAAGTTGGGGCTGAAGAACGAGCTGAGCAGATAGTTGTGACCGAGGTGGACTTCGATCGCGTCGAAGCCGGCGGCGACCGCGACAGTCGTCGCGCGCCGAAGTCGGCGACGACCTCGTCGAGCTGCGCGACCGTCGCACCGCGCACGAGGCCCATGGCCGGCGCGCTCAGTCGGGTCGACGGGGCCAGCGTCGGCTGACGGTTGGATCGCGTGTTGGCGACCAGTCCCGCGTGGCCGAGCTGCGCGGAGACCATCGCACCGTCGTCGTGCACGGCGTCGGTCAGCTTCCGGAGGTCGGGAACGATGTCGTCGTCCATCACCAGGGTGTGGCGCTGCACCCGCCCGCCGGGCGACACCGCGCAATACGCCACGGTGGTCATCGCGACACCACCGCGCGCGACCCGGCGGTGGAACTCGATCAGCTCGTCGGTCACCTCGCCGCGCGGCATCACGCCCTCGAACGTCGCCGCTTTGATGATGCGGTTTCGCAGCGTGAGCGGGCCCAAGAGCATCGGCTCGAACGCGGACGGCACCGAGGTGTGTGATGCGCTCGTCACGATGTACGGACCAGCGACACGAGCAGGCCGCGGTAGCCGGCGAGCGGTGCAATCGCGAGGCCCGGCACCTTGCCCGAATCGTCGTACTCCCGCAGGGTCAAGGCGTCCTCCGCATACGGGGACTGCATGAAGGCATCCATCTCGTCGGCCGTGGCCGCGCCACCCTGACGCCGGAGGCTCGCGCGCGAGCCCGCCGACAAGCGCGCCATGTAGTCGGGATCGAGCACCAGCACCCGCTTCGCCGCGACGTGCAGACGAATGGGCTCGGTGACGTCGGGTCCGAACACCACGCTGAGCGCACGCGCGCCCCGCTTCTCGTGCATCGTGTCGTCGTCGGGCACCGCGTCGCTGTCGTGCTCCGCCATGTGGAGCAAGTGTCCGACATCGTGCAAGAGGCACACGGCGACGAGCGCCGGTGGGCGGTCGTCGGAAGCCGCCAACGCCGCGCACTGCAGCGCGTGCTCCTGCTGGGTCACGACCTCGTCATATCGCCGCTGACCCCAGGTTTCGTACAGCGCGAGCAGCGATGTGACGTCAACGATGTCGGGGGCACTGCGCGTCGCGTCGCTCATGCCGGCCGTCCTTCGAAGTCACCGATCAACGAGACGCGGGCGCGGTCCCCCGACCGCGGCGGCGGCGAACACCGCCAGCTTGGTCTCGTAGTACGCATCGCGCAGGTCGCCTTCGCTCGCCGCGTTGTACGTCGGGTACAACGCGCGGCGCGGAAACCTCGAGTGGTTGGGTGCACTGCGATGGGGCGTGCGGCTGTGAAACCACAGCGTCTGGCCGGCGGCCAGCGGCACCGGCTCCCACTCGAGCTCGGCTGCCGTCGCAGCCGCGATGCAGCCCCGCCCGTCGAGTGGCAGCAACTCGTGATGGCGGCGCGACACGACTTCGAGGCCGCCGTTGGTCTCGTCCGCGTCGTCGATCGCGATCATCGCCGACACATGCACGTTGATCATCGGGTACGCCGGCGCGTCCTGGTGCGGCGAGTACCCCGCTCCCCCGGGCGCCTTGTAGTTGACCTTCTCCTTGTAGAGCACCGCCGGCTCGCCGAGCACCGTCGACCGCGACCTCCAACAACGGTCCGGAGCACAGCAGCGCCCGCAGTTCGTCGTGGAACGGCAGGAAGTTCTCGCTGCGGCACAGCAGTGGCCCGTCGTCAGTGCCTTCGAAGTGCTGGAGCACCTCCCCGGCGTCCGCAGGCCACGCCGCAACCTCGTCGATCCATGCCCGCAACGCGGCGCCGCTGCCGACATCCGAGCGCATCCACCGCCACCCAGCCGAGCTCGCGGAACTGCTCGACGAGGCCATTGCGTTCACTTGCGGCAAACGTGAACGCTGCGGTCATCGCGCACGCAAGCATGTGGCCGTCTTCATCGTGGTCACAAGATAACGGTCAATCGCGCTCGTCCGTTGGTGGCGCAGCGCCGACTTGGCAATTCCTGACTTAATCGGTAGGGTTTAGGTTCGTCGCCCCAACTCCCCCCGGGGTGGCACCACCGAGAGAGGTGCGGGGTGGTCGATCAGTCGCACGCTCCGGCAACGCCGCGCCTCGCCTCGTGCCCGCCTGACATCGACGCTCCCGCCCGATCTCGTCGCTGGCCCCTCGTCGTCACGCTCGTGCTCGGGCTCGGCGTCGCGTTCGCGCCGGTCGCGTTCCAGATGTTCTCGCGCGCCCCGAAGGGCGGCGACATGATCAACGCGTTCCGCCCGTACATGACCGAGCGCAAGATCAGGAAGTTCCAGGCCGACATGCGCGAGATCAACGCGGCGGTCGTCGAGTCGAGACAACAGCTGCGCCCGCTCCTCGCGCAGCGCGCCGGTCTCGGCACGGCCGACGTCGACAAGCAGTACGCGTCGTACGCCGACTTCGAACGGCGGTGGAAGTCGATCGACGACGACATGAGCGACATGCTGCGCACGATGCACCGCGATATCGGTGATTACGAGGCGGTCGACGCGCTCCCATCGTTCCCGTTGTTCCCCTGGTTCTTCGTCGCTCCCGGCTTGCTCATTGCGGGTGCTTCGGCGTGGGGGCTGATCGCGCGCCGTCGTGGCGGAAGCGGCCGCGGTGCAACGGTGGCGCTCATGGTGCTCGGTGTCGGCCTCATTGCCGCGCCGGCGGTGTTCCAGATGTTCACCGCGCGCCCGAAGGGCGGCCACATGATCAACGACTTCCGGCCGCTCATGACTCGCCCGAGGGTGCAGAAGATCCAGGGCTACTTCCTCGTCATCGGCGCCGGCGAAGGCACGATCCGCGCGCAAGTGCTGCCCCACCTCGAGCAACACGGTTCGACTGCCGCGCAGCTCCGGGTGCAGCTGCCGAAGGTGCATCAGTTCTCCAAGGATTGGCCGGGCATCTCCAACACGATGGCCCCGATGATCGGCGCCATGAGTGACAACGTCGGGAACTATCAAGCCGTCGACGCGCTCCCACCGTTCCCGCTCTTCCCGTGGTTCTTCGTCGTGCCCGGTGTGCTCGTGATCACGTTCGCCGTGGTCGCGCGCCGGAAGGGCAGCGTCCAGTCACCATCCATCCGAGGAGGAACACCATGAACCGCACGCGTTGGATTCGGCTTTCGGCCGCGCTGGCTGTGCTCGCGTTGGCTGTCGCCGCGTGCAGCAGTTCGAGCTCGACGAAGACCACGTCGAAGAGCGCGTCGAGCTCCGCTCTCGTCGGTACGTTCAAGGCCACAGCAGCCGACTGCGCGGCCGGCGCCCCGACCAAGGGCTCCTACTTCCGCATGGTGCAGTCGGGCGGCACCGTCGCTGCCGGGCCGTTTGTCGCCAACGCCGACTCCACGTGCGGTGATAAGAAGTACAGCGCGTTGGAGCCCGGCACCGACGGCGGCCTGACCACCGGCGCGTACCAGGCCCAGCCCGATCCGCCATTCGATGCGGCGAAGAACGGGGTCGCCGACAAGATCACCCAGCCGACCAAGTTCTTCAACGTGGGCTTCGCCCTCTCGTCGAACGCGAAGGATCCGCAGACCGGCAAGTCGGTACCCGAGCCGTCGATCACCAACGCGAACGGGAAGCTCTCGGGCGACCTGAGCGCGCTGAACGCGGCGTGGAACGGCCAGCAGTTCAACCAGGGCGCACCCAAGCCCGGCGCATCGCCGCCCGGCAACGCGACCGGTACCTATGACGCGAAGAACGGCGCGTACACGCTCGAGTGGTCGAGCCCGATCTCCGGCGGTCCGTTCAACGGGTTCACCGGCGTGTGGCACTTCGAAGGCACGTTCGAGAAGAAATGACGAGGCCTCGAGTGATCTCGCCGCACGCGATCGGAAGGAGCGGCTCGTGAGCAAGGTCTTCAGCTTTCCGAACCCGGTCAACGAGGTCTCGGCGCGCCTCGTCGCGGGCGGGGTGGTGATCCTCAGCGTGCTGACGATCGCGCTCCAGCAACCCTGGTTGTTGATCCCGCTCGCGTACGGGTTCGTCGCGCGCGTCCTCAGCGGCCCGACGCTGAGCCCGCTCGGCCAGTTCGTGACGCGGGTGCTGACGCCGAACCTGCCGTTCAAGGAGAAGCTCGTCGCCGGGCCGCCGAAGCGATTCGCGCAGGGCATCGGGGCGACGTTGTCGGTGAGCGCGCTGATCCTGCACTTCGGGTTCGGCGCGACCACCGCGGCGTACGTGCTGGTCGGGTTCATCGTGATCGCGGCGACACTCGAGTCGGTGTTCGCGTTCTGTCTCGGCTGCCAGGTCTTCGCTGTGCTGATGAGCTTCGGCGTCGTCCCCGAGGAGGTTTGCGAACGCTGCAACAACATCTGGGCCGACGCGCCAACCCGTTTGGTACGTCCTTCGCCCTAGCGAAAGGAGCGAAGAGGCGGCAACCGGCCCGCGCGGAATACCCGTGCTTGACCCGGGGTGGCGGCGTGGTGAACGCTTCTTCGCGATGCCCGAGACTCGGTACGCAAAGAGCGACGGTGTGCACATCGCGTACCAGGCCGCGGGCAACGGGCCCCTCGACGTCGTGATGGTCCCGGGGTTCGTCTCCAACGTGGAGCTCGTGTGGGACATGCCGGTCTTCGGCTCCATGCTGCGCCGCATCGGGTCGTTCGCACGCGTCGTGCCGTTCGACAAGCGAGGCACCGGCCTGTCCGATCGGGCGGTCGGGGTGCCGACACTCGAGCAACGCATGGACGATGTACGCGCGGTGATGGATGCCGCGGAGATCGAACGGGCTGCGCTGTGGGGAATCTCCGAAGGTGGGCCGGTGTGCATCCTCTTCGCGGCCACGTATCCGGAACGCGTGTCTTCGCTCGTGCTCCAGGGTTCCTTTGCACGCATCACGAGCGCGCCCGACCAGCCGTTCGGCTACCCACCCGACTCGGTCGAGCCGATCACCGCGGCGTTCGAAACGCAGTGGGGCACGGGTGACGTCATGGCCAACTTCTTCCCGACCACGATTGACGACCCGGCGATGCGCGACCTGTATGCGCGGTACGAACGACACGGAGCAAGCCCCAGCGCAGTGACGACCATCCTCGAGACGTGTGCCGCGATCGATGTCCGATCCATCTTGCCCACGATCAGCGCGCCGACGCTTGTGGTGCACAGCACCGGTGATCCGATGATCGAGGTCGAGCACGGTCGGTATCTCGCCGAGAAGATCCCCGGTGCGAAATACATCGAGATGACGAGCGCCGATCACATGATCGGCGACGACGCGTTCGGCAGGTTCGACGACATCGAGGAGTTCTTGACCGGGTACCGGCCCGTGGCCGATCCCGACCGAATCCTGGCCACCGTCCTGTTCACCGACATCGTCGACTCGACGCGGCGCCTCGCGGAGTTGGGCGACAAACGTTGGCGTGAGCTGCTCGACCGTCACGACGAGATCACGCGTCGTGAGCTCGACCGGTTCCGCGGCAGGGAGCTGAAGACCACCGGCGACGGCTTCGTCGCCACGTTCGACGGACCGGCCCGGGCGGTGCAGTGCGCAGTCGCCACGACGAAGGCGGTTCGGCCGCTCGGCCTGCAGTTGCGCGCCGGGGTCCACACCGGCGAATGCCTGCAACGCGGCGACGACCTGGGCGGGATCGGCGTGCACATCGGCGCACGCGTCGCGGCACTCGCCGCGCCGAGCCAGGTGTTGGTCTCGCGCACGGTGACCGATCTCGTCGCGGGCTCCGGCCTCGAGTTCACGGACCACGGCGAATACGAGCTGAAAGGCGTCCCCGGCTTGCGGCGACTGTTCGCCGTCGAGATGGAGCCGGCGAACTAACGGGTGCGGCGCCCGCGGCGCCAAGAGCAAGAATTAGGAAGCTCTTACGCCGCTCGGCTCTCGTTCTTACGGTGCGCGCCCAGAGTGCACTCATGCACGACATTCAAGGAGCCGCGCACACCACGCCACCGGGCGAAACCGCACCAATCTTCGCGCCCACCCTGGATGTCGTCGTCCCCGTCTACAACGAGGAGGCGGTGCTGGAACGCAGCATCGTGCGGCTCTACGACTACCTGTCAGCAGGCTTTCCGTTCACTTGGCGGATCGTGATCGTCGACAACGCCTCGACCGACGGCACCTGGCTCGCCGCGACCCGCCTTGCCCGCGACCTACACCACGTCACTGCAGTGCATCTCGACCGCAAGGGTCGCGGGCTGGCGCTGCGCACCGCCTGGACCGCGAGCGATGCGGCCGTCGTCGCGTACATGGACGTCGATCTCTCAACCGACCTCGACGCGCTCCTCCCGTTGATCGCGCCGCTCGCGTCGGGGCACTCCGACCTCGCGATCGGTTCGCGCCTCGCGCCGGGGTCGTCGGTGGCACGCGCACCGAAGCGTGAGCTGATCTCGCGCACCTACAACTTGATCCTGCGCACGGTGTTCGCCACCCGGGTGCGGGACGCGGAATGCGGCTTCAAGGCAGTCCGCACCGACGTTGCGCGGGTCCTTGTTCCTGCGGTCGAGGACGACGGTTGGTTCTTCGACACCGAGCTCCTGCTGCTCGCGGAACGCAACGGCTTGCGGATCCACGAGGTGCCTGTCGACTGGATCGACAACGCCGACAGCCGAGTGCACGTCGCCCGCACCGCTCTCGACGATCTCGCGGGCACGGCACGCATGGCGCGCGCGTTCGCCGCCGGTCGGGGTCGGCTCGACCTCGGCGCGTCCGCGCGTCCGCTCCTCGACGACGACTTCGGCCGCCGGCTGGTGCGCTTCGGGCTGATCGGCACTGCGAGCACGGCCGTCTCACTGCTGTTGTTCCTGCTGGCCCTCGGCACGTTCGGTGCCATCGGCGCGCAACGTCGCTCGCGGTGAGCGCGACGTTCCTCGCGAACACGTGGGCCAACGCCCACTTCACGATGCAGACGTCCCGCCCGCGCTGGCGGAGCGCCTGCCGCATCTACCTCGGCTCGATCGCGTTGACGAGCGCCGCGCTGTTCCTCGTCGACGCGGCGGGCGCTGGACTCGGCGCGCAGATCAGTGCGCTCGTCGTCACGTGGACCGTTGCGACCATCGGACGGCTCGCCCTGGTGCGTCGCGCGAGCACGCGAAGGGTCCGCGGCATGAACCGGTCTTCAACTCGCCCGGCGCAGGATGACGCTTCGACGAATCCTGCGCTGCGCCGCCGCCCCGGTCGGCTTCACGGTGGTCTGCACGGTCGTCCCGGAGACGAGCGTGCTCAGCATCGGGGTGCCGGCCAGGGCGACGTGCTCGCCATGCATCACGAGATGGCGCCGTCGCACCTCGCCGAGCGCCGCTGGCTGCTCGAGCGGCGCGGTCGGGAGATTCCCAAACCGGTGCTCGCGGCCCCCCGTCCCCGCCTGTTTCTCACCGACCCAGGAACGAGTCCGTCATGAGCACCACCCTGTTGCCACCGACATCGCCGCCGCCCATCGATCTCGGCCCGCCCGAGATCGTGGCGTTGCCGGCAACTTCGCGCCGACCGTTGCAGCGCCTGTGGCGCGGCCCCGACGATGACCCGCCGTGGGCGCGCCCGGCACTGCTCAGTCTCCTCCTCATTACCGCTGTCCTCTATCTCTGGGGCCTGGGCGCCTCCGGCTGGGGAAACTCCTATTACTCCGCGGCGGTACAGGCGGGCACCAAGAGTTGGAAGGCGTTCTTCTTCGGATCCACCGACTCGTCCAACTTCATCACGGTCGACAAGGCCCCGGCCTCAATGTGGGTGATGGGCATCTCGGCCCGCATCTTCGGCGTCAACTCGTGGAGCATCCTCGCTCCGCAAGCACTCGAAGGTGTCGCGCTCGTCGGCGTGCTCTACGCAACGGTCAAGCGGTGGTTCTCACCGGCAGCGGCACTCGTGGCCGGTGCAGTGTGCGCGCTCACGCCGGTTGCCGCGTTGATGTTCCGTTTCAACAACCCCGACGCGCTGCTGACGCTGCTGCTCGTGCTCGGCGCATACGCGATCACGCGTGCGGTGGAGGACGGGCGCACCCGCTGGCTCGTGCTCGCCGGTGTGTTCGTCGGCTTCGCGTTCCTCGCCAAGGAGCTCCAGGCGTTCCTCGTACTGCCCGCGTTCGGGATCGTCTACCTCATCGCGGGGCCGCCGAAGATCGGGAAGCGAATCTGGCAGATCGTCGTGCTCGGGCTGACGACGCTCGCGGCCGCGGGTTGGTGGGTCGCGATCGTGTCGCTCTGGCCGGCGTCGAGCCGTCCCTACATCGGCGGCTCGCAGAACAACAGCTTTTGGAACGTGTTGTTCGGCTACAACGGATTCGGTCGCCTCACGGGAGCCGAGTCGGGCAGCGTGGGTGGCGGCCCGGCAGGCGGCACCGGCATGTGGGGTCCGACCGGTTGGACCCGACTCTTCAACGCGCAGTTCGGCGGGCAGGTCTCGTGGCTGATCCCCGCTGCGCTGCTCCTGCTCGTCGTCGGACTTGTATTGACCGCAAAGCGGCCGCGCACCGACCGCACGCGCGCCGGGCTCGTGCTGTGGGGCGGCTGGTTGCTCGTGACCGGCGCGGCAATCAGCCTCGGCAAAGGCATTATCCACCCCTATTACACGGTTGCGCTCGCGCCGGCGATCGGCGCGCTGATCGGAATCGGCGGCGCGCTGCTGTGGCGTCACCGCGACCAGTGGTACGCACGCGTCGCGCTCGCAAGCAGTCTCGCGGTCTCGGTGATCTGGGCGTCGCGGCTGCTTGATCGGACGCCGACCTGGATGCCGGGGTTGCGCGTGTTCGTGCTCGTGGTCGGCATCGGCCTCGCAATCGCACTGGTCGTGCCGTTCCGCAGCGCGCGCGCCGGGCTCGCGCTGCTTGCCGCGGCCGTCGTCATCGCGCTCGCCGCGCCCGCCGCGTACACGCTGTCGACGGCGAGCACAGCGCATGCCGGCGCGATCCCGTCTGCCGGACCAACGGCCGCCGGCGGGGCGTTCGGCGGCGGGCCTGGTGGTCCCCCGGGCCTCGCCGGCGGTAACGCACCGGGTGTCGGGAACGGCGCGGCGCCCAACTTCGGGCCAAACGGCATACCGGGAGGCGGCGGTCCCGGCGGCGGCCAGTTCCCGGGCGGTGCGGGCGCGCCGCAGGGTGGCAGTCCCGGTGGTGTGCAGGGCGGCGCCGGCGGAGCACAAGGTGGGCTCGGCGGAGCGCAGGGTCGTACCGGTGGAGCGCAAGGCGGTCCCGGCGGCTTGCTCAACGGGCCGAGCGTCGGGTCGAAGCTGGCGAAGATGCTCGAGACCGGGAGTAATGGATACCGGTGGGTCGCGGCCTCTGTCGGCGCGAACAACGCCGCGAGCTACCAGCTCGCGTCGGGCAAGGCGATCATGGCGATCGGCGGCTTCAACGGCACCGATCCGACGCCGACGCTCGCGCAGTTCAAGGCGTACGTCGCCAAGGGCGAGATCCACTACTTCATCGGTGGTGGCGGCTTCGGTGGCGGCGGCTTCGGTGGCGGCGGCGGTCCCGCGGGCGGCCAGGGTGCCAACGGCACGTCGAGCAGCATCACGACGTGGGTCGCGGCGAACTTCGAATCACGCACCGTCAACGGCGTCACGATCTACGACCTGACGACCACAACGTCCACACCGAACGCGACATGACAGGCCCGCGACGGTGCCGCGTAGAGTCCCTCTGCGAGGAGGCCCGCCGTGGATGCGATCGTCACCGCACTGGCACAACAGCAGGCCGAGCTCGCGGGCCTGCTTGCGCCGCTGAAGGAGAGCGACTGGCAGCGACCCTCACCGTGTGAAGGCTGGAACCTCGCCGACGTCGTCCTGCATCTCGCGCAGACCGACGAGCTCTCCCTCGCGAGTGTGCAGGGGCGCTTCGCGGAACAGGTCGGCGAGACCGCGGGGATGGGCTTCAAGGGCAACGTGGACGAGGCCGCCGCGCTGGTGGTCGAGCACGAGCGCGGCCAGCCGGGTCCTGCGGTGCGCGATCGATGGCAGGCCGGCGCCGACGCATTGCGCGACGCGTTCAGCAGCGTGCGACCCGCACGAACGCGTCGAGTGGGTCGCTGGTCAGCTGTCGGTCCGCACACTCGCCACGACGCGACTCGCGGAGACATGGATTCACACGGGCGATGTTGCCGAAGCACTCGGCCAAAAGCTCGCGCCCACCGGCCGGCTGTGGCAGATCGCCCGTCTCGCGTGGCGCACACTCCCGTACACGTTCGCGCGCGCCGGTCGCGAGCTCACGGGTCCGGTCGCCTTCGAGCTCCACGCGCCGAGCGGCGAGGCCTGGGACTTCGTGCCCGAATCACCCGGCACCTCGACACCCCGCTCGCCTGCTGGAACTGGTCCGCATTCCCTCAAGGAAGACTTGAGCATTCGCGGGCCAGTTCGGGGAGGCGAGTTGCTCACGGTCATCCGTGGCGATGCCGTCGAGCTGTGCCTGGTTGCCGCGCGCCGCGTCGCGCCCGAAGACACCGCATTACGCGGGGAAGGTCCCCGACGCGCAAGCCGTGCTCGAGCTCGTGCGCACGTACGCGTAACACCGCAGCTCACGGGTCCCCACCACCTGTTTGTGCGATCAGGGCCCCTCTAAGGGGCCCGATCGCACAAACATCGCCCGTGGCCCTATCGCAACCGATGATCGGCCGGGTAGGTTTCGCCCGTCGAGCGGGTGCGGCACCTCGGGTGTGTACACGGAGAAGGAGGAGCGGCATGTTCGTTCAGGTGATTCAGGGAAAGCTCGCAGACCCCGACTACTTGGACCGCCAGGTCCAGAAGTGGCGCAAGGAGATCAAGCCACTTGCCAGCGGCTACCTCGGGGCGACGAGCGGCGTCACGGCAGACAACTATTCGATCGCCATCGTGCGCTTCGAATCCGAGGCGGCGGCCCAGGCCAACAACTCTCTGCCGGAGCAAAGCGCCTGGTGGGAGGAGACGTCGAAGGCGTTCTCCGGCCAGGTCGAGTTCCACGACTGCCGCGAGGTCGACCTCCTCTTCGACGGCGGCAAGAACGACGCCGGCTTCGTACAGGTCATCCAGGGCCGAGCCCTGGATCAGGAACGCTTTCGCGCCGAGTCGAAGCGCGTTGAGGGCGAGCTGCGCAAGCTTCGTCCCGACCTCATCGGCGGGCTCACGGCCTGGCACGGCGACGGCACCTTCACCGACGTTGCGTACTTCACCTCCGAAGCGGAAGCCCGCAAAAACGAGAAGGCCATGGAGGGCAGCCCGCTCATGGAGGAATACGCGTCGATGTTCGATGGCGAGCCGACGTTCTACGACCTCAAGAATCTCGACTTCGACTGACACGCGCCACCCGCGGAACAACGCACGCAGGGTGCCTGAGCCGTTGATCGACGCGCGCCGACTCGCTCGGAAAAGGAGACTGTGATGCCGAAGCCCTACGACGTGATCGTGGTGGGGGCGCGCTGCGCCGGCTCGCCCACCGCCATGCTGCTCGCGCAACGGGGATACAGCGTGCTCATGGTCGACCGGGCGACGTTCCCGAGCGACACGTTGTCGACACACGTCGTGCACCCACCGGGCGTCGCCGCGCTGCAACGGTGGGGTCTGCGCGACCGGGTCATCGCCACCGGCTGTCCGCCGATGGACACCTACACGTTCAACTTCGGCCCGTTCACGATCTCGGGATCGCCGCGCCCCATCGACGGCGAGGCCGTGGCGTACTGCCCTCGCCGCACGGTGCTCGACAAGATCCTCGTCGACGCCGCGGTCGAAGCGGGCGTGGAGCTCCGCGAAGCATTCACGGTCGACGAGCTCACATCCGACGACGGCCGGATCACCGGAATCCGCGGTCACGAGAAGGGCGGCAGCGAGGTCATCGAGCAGGCAGCGGTCGTGATCGGCGCCGATGGCCGGTACTCCTTCGTGGCAAAGACCGTCGACCCGCCCCGTTACAACGAGAAGCCCTCGCTCCAAGGCTCCTACTACACCTATTGGCGCGACCTGCCGCACAACAACAGCTTCGCCACGTACATCCGTGAGGGATGCGGCTGGGGCGTGTTCCCGACCAACGACGACCTCACACTTCTCGTCGCGGGCGTCGCCCATGCGAACTTCGACGCGTACCGCCACGACGTCGAGGGGACCTACCTGAAGAATCTCGAGCTCGCGCCGGAGTTCGCCGAACAGGTGCGCGCCGCGACGCGAGTGGAACGCTTCGCCGGCACGGGCGACCTGCCCAACTTCTTCCGCAAGCCGTACGGCCCCGGATGGGCGCTCGTGGGCGACGCCGGATACCACAAGGACCCGATCACCGCGTTCGGCATCACCGACGCGTTCGACTGCGCGGAGCTGCTCGTCGAAGCGCTCAACCAGTCGTTCTCCGGCAAACGGCCGTATGACGACGCGATGGCCGACTACCAGCAGCAGCGCGACGAAGCGTCGCTGCCGATCTTCGAGCTCACCTGCAACTTCGCCGCCATGGAGCCGCCGCCGCCGGAGATGCAGCAGCTCCTCGGTGCGGTGCACGGAAACCAGGACGCGATGGACAGCTTCGCCAGCGTGATGGCCGGCACGTTGCCGCCGCCCACGTTCTTCGCGCCCGACAACATCGGCAAGATCATGGCGGCCGCAGGCTCCAGCTAAGGCGGCGCGCTTTGTGCGCCGGGCCGTCGAGCGCCCGGCGCACACGACACCGCTTGCTTTGGGCTACTTCCCCGGCGGGGTGTAGTCGATCGCGCGCTTGGCCGCCGTGTCGATCTCTTCGGGCGTGAGCAATACGACCGTGGAGACGCTGGTCTGATCGGTCTGGTTGATAGCAAGAGCGATCGCGGCCGTGGTCTCGGCGTCGGGGAGGTCACCGATCGCATAGACATCGGTCTCGCCGAACGCGAAGTAGAAGGCCTCGAGCTTGCCGCCATTCGCCTGGAAGAGGTGATCGATCGCCTCGCGGCGCGCCGATCCACCCTTTTTCGCGACGCCGGCGACGCCTTCGGTGCTGTAGTTCGCCTTGAACAGGTACTTCGGCATTGCTGCCTCCTCGTCTCGACCTGCCCCGTGATGAGCCGACACTTACCCGCACCGGTCGCCTAACGCAAGGGGTCGTTCGCGCCGACAATGTTGCAATGGCACGCTGACACAACCCGAGCGCGCGGAAAGGCGGGGCGGTGCGCATCCTCTTCACGTTCGTCGGCGCAGGCAGCGGCCACGTCGATCCGCTGATCCCGATCGCTTGCGCCGCCGAGGCCGCCGGCCATACCGTCGCCTTTACCGGCAGCCCGGCGATGGTTCCGGCCGTCGAGGGCGAAGGGCTCACCGTCTACCCCACCGGGCCGGCTGAGGATGCCCTCGCCGCCAAGCGGATACCGCTGCGCGATTTGAGCGCCGAACGCGAGGACAACGTGCTGCGCGAGTATTTCGCCGGCAGCGCGGCGCGCGCTCGGGCCCTGGGAATCCTTGCCCTCTGCGACGACTGGCAACCCGACCTGATCGTGTGCGACGAGGTCGACTTCGGCAGCATGGTCGCGGCCGAACGACGCGGCCTTCCGTATGCGAGCGTGCTCGTGATCGCTGCGGGTTCGTTCATGCGACACGCAGTGCTCGCCGAACCGCTGCACACGCTGCGCGCCGAGCACGGTCTGGCACCCGATCCTGACCTTGCGATGCTCAGCCGCTATCTCGTGCTGTCGCCGTTTCCGCCCAGCTACCGCGACCCCGCCCACCCGTTACCCGCCACGGCACACACGATCCGTCGGGTCACGCTCGACCATCAGCGGAACGAGGTTGCACCGTCGTGGCTCGCGCACCTGCTGAGCGCGCCGACCGTCTATTTCACGCTCGGCACCGTGTTCAACCTCGAGTCGGGTGACTTGTTCGCTCGGGTGCTCACAGGACTGCGCGATCTGCCGATCAACGTCGCGGTCACCGTCGGGCGCGAGATCGATCCCGAAGAGCTCGGCCCGCAACCCGCCAACGTGCACGCCGCACCCCATTCTTGCGTCAGCAGCCGGGATGTCACCCCGGATTGCGACGCAAGAATGAGAGATGAGTGAGATCTAGACGTTGACGAGGGAGCGGAGGCCGAGCGCGTCCCAGAGCTCGCTGAGTCGTGCGGTGACCCACGTGAGCCGGTCGAACAGCAACACGAAGCCGAACGCGGCCAGCACCGCGGCCGACACCAATGTGATCGCCTTCGAGTGACGTTTGAACCAACCGAGCGCGCCCTCGAGGCGCCCCAATGCGAGCCCGACCGCGAGGAACGGCACACCGAGCCCGATCGAGTACGCGATGAGCAGCACGGCACCGCGCGCCGTGTCGCCCCGGGTCGACGCAACCGCAAGGACCGAGCCGAGCACGGGGCCGATGCACGGCGTCCACCCCAAACCGAAAGCCGCACCGGCAACCGGCGCGGCAAACGGCCCGAAGCGTTGGAGATTCGGATGGAAGCGCGCTTCGCCGTACAACGCGGGCGCCATGACCAGCTGCGTGCCGGCGAGGTACGCGGCCATCACGATGATCAGGGCGCCGGCCACCCGCGTCAACGTCTCCTGGTTCTGGAAGAGCGTGTCGCTCACCGCGGTCGTCGACAGGAACAGCAGCGTGAACACGACGGTGAAGCCGAGCACGAACAGCCCGGTGTTGATCGCGATGCGCACGAGGTAACGCGGGTCGCCCTCTCGTAGCTCGCCGACGCTGATGCCCGTGATGAGCGACAGATAGCCGGGCACGATCGGCAGCACGCACGGCGACAGGAACGACACGATCCCGCCGCCGAATGCGATGAGCACGTTGACGTTCTGCTCGGTCACCGCGCCCAGGAACACAGTTTCGATGCTATGGCCCACCTTCTTCGCGGCCCATCGCGCTCGGCAGGAAGGTCGGCAGGCACAGCGCTCACGGGCGTTGCCGCCCCGGACCTTATTTACAATATGGCACAAACGGGTCTAAGGTCCCATGAACGGGATCCAGACAAAGGGGATATACGGAGTGCAAACGATTCCGGGAAGTCGTGCGGATCGTGTCAGGTGCCGTCGGCGCACCCGCCTCGCGCTGCGAACGGGCGCGGCAGTCGTGCTCGCCACGATGCTCGTCGTGGCCTGCACGCCGGCGCGCCCGCCCACACTCTCCGAGAATCCCCTCGGCCGGACGGCAGGCGCCGCGTGCGCTGATCCCGGCGTCGAGTTCGAGAAGGCGGCTCCTCAGTCCGTCGACATGCGCCCCACGGTGCTCAAGAAGGCGCTGGTGCTCGCAGCCGGCACGAACGCACAGACGGTCGCCGTGTTTCGCCACGGGTGTCTCGTCGCGACGGGCGGCACGTCGCAGCCCAACCTCGAGATACCGGTCAACGTCTGGAGCGTCACCAAAGCTGTCGTGTCGACGCTCGTCGGACACGCGTACACACTCGGCAAGCTGGGCCTCGACGACCCGATCGGGAAGTACCTGCCGGAGGCCGACGCCGCGCACGGCGCGATCACTGTCCGTCAGCTGCTGACTGAAACCTCGGGGCTGAGCTTCGCATGGTTGAACGACCTCCTGGCAAACAGCTCCAACGCCGTCAACTTCGAGCTCAGCCTGCCGTTCGCACACACGCCCGGCACCTACTTCGAGTACGCGCAGCAGACCATCACCCTGCTCGCCAAAGTCGTCGAACGAGCGGTCGGTCAGGACTTCCAGGCCTTCGCGCGCACGCAGCTCTTCCACAAGATCGGAATCCCCGACAATCACTGGAGCTGGGAACGAGACGCCGCGGGCAACACGTTCGGCTACGCGTTCTTGAGCATTGCGCCAATCGACCTCGCCCGGCTCGGGCTGCTCGTCCTGCACCACGGCAAGTGGAACGGCCGCACCCTGATCTCCGCCGGCTACATCCGACAGGGGGCGACGCCCACGTCGACGAACCCCGGCTACGGCTTCTTGTGGTGGACGAACACCGGCGGCTCGGTGATCACACCCGAGCCGTACCGCCAGGAGCTCCAACGCAGCATCATTCCTTCGATGCCCGCCGACACCTTCAGCTTCGACGGGCTCCTCGACCAACTCGTGGTGATGGTGCCCAGCCTCGACATGGTCGTCGTGCGCACCGGCATCTCCGGCAACAAGAGTGGTGACTTTCTCCAGAACCTGACCATCCCCGGTGACGGGATCTCCGACTCCTTCAAGGCTCTGGGCAAGTCGATCAAGGACGTCAAGGTCGCCGATCCGGGACCGTGGGTGCCCGACCCGGTGATCCCGCTCAACGGCGCGTCGCTGTTCAACCTGTTCTTGCCTACCCGGGGCTGACCTCCGCGCGTCGCGCGCGCGTAACCGGAATACGGTGATTCCCTTCTCGGGAGGTCGCCATGGCGTTGGTACTCGCGGGCCAGATCGTCCCGCTCACTGAGCAGGATCCGAACGCGGTGTTCGCCGGGCGCGTCTGGCTGGGCGACGACGGCACGATCGACGCCGTCACCAAAGGAAATGCCAAAGGGCCCGCGGGATTCGACGAGTCGCCGACGGTCGACGTCGGCGACGCGCTGGTGCTGCCCGGGTTGATCGACCTTCACAACCACCTCGGTTACAACACCTTGCCGCTGTGGTCGGAGCCGTCGCAGGCGACGCCGTTTCGCCATCACAACTCGTGGCCCAACGCGCCGACGTACACGGAGACCGTCACATGGCCCGCGTGGGTGTACGCGAACGCGGAGCCGGAGGCGCTGGTGGCATACGTGCAGACGCGCGCCCTGGTCGGCGGCACGACGGCGATCCAGGGATGGCCGGGCGCGAGCCGCGAGGTCAACGTCGTCATGCGCAACATCGACAGCGAGAAGGTGGGCACGACCGACCCCAACCTCATCTACACCTCGGTCGCAACCAAGACACCGTCGGAGCTCGGCGAGATGGCACAGGCGATCGGTCACGACGTCGGGTTCATCTACCACTGCGCCGAGGGTCAGCCCGGTTCAGTCGTGGAGAGCGAGTTCGTCGATGCCGCCAACGCCGGCTGTCTGCGGAGGACGTTCATCGCCATTCACTGCAACGCGCTCGCGCCGGCGGACTGGACGCGCTGGGCAAAGAACCAACCGGGTGCGGTCGTGTGGTCGCCGTTCTCGAACTTGTGGCTCTATGGGGTGACCGCTGACATCACCGCCGCGCGCGCCCGCGACGTCTCGATCTGTCTCGGCTCCGACTGGGGGCCGTCGGGCACCAAGCACGTGCTCGGCGAGATGAAGGTGGCCAAGATCGTCAGCGGCACGAACCACCTCGGTCTGAGCGACAAGGACGTCGTCGCGATGGTGACCACGAATCCGGGCGACGTGCTGGCCCGATGCTGGTCACGCCCGATCGGCCGTCTCGTGTCGGGCGGGTTCGCCGACGTCACGGTGCTGCGAGCCGGCGGTGCCGGAGACATGTGGTCGCAGATCGTGGCCGCGACCGAGCGCGACGTGAAGTTGGTGGTCGTCGGTGGACGGCCGCGCTACGGCGACGCGGCGGTCATGACCGCGGCCGGGGTCAAGGCGTCGAGCGCGTTGACCGTTGCCGGCACGAGGCGCAAGCTGGTGCTGCCGCGGCCGGATGATCCGACCAAGGCCTGGTCATGGACAGACATCCACCGTCGTCTCGAGGCGGTGCGTAAGGATCCCAAGGCTGCGTTGGCAAACGCGCGGAAGCGGCGAGGCGGGTTCGTCGGTGCACTCGACGATGAGGAGGCACCGTTGGAGCTCGTGTTGGACATGCCCGGAGGCGGCCCTCTCGCGTTTGCCGGCCCGCCGCCGGATCCCGCGGCGGTGGAGATCGCGCCGCTGCCGACCCTCGTGCACGACCCCGCCTTCTTCAAGGCGATCCACGGCCACGGATTTCACAGCGGTGTGCTCGACGGCCTCAAGGCGTTCTACTGATAAGCACGAAGCGGACCGCTTCCACGCGATCGCGTCCACGAACGACTGCCCCGGCGCGCGTCGCGGGTCGTCGAGGTCGTGGGCATGGCCGACGACGTGGTGCGTCAACGACGCCGCGTGCGGGTCGTGAGCCGTCGCCGCTGACACGCACGTTCCGGAACTGGGCACAGCCGCGCCCACGACATCCCCGGAAACAGAGGAGGACGGCTCGGCCAGTCGACTACTTCGACGCTGCGCTCGACTGCGAGGGTGACCCGGGTTGCACTGTCGGTATGCCCCGGGTGAACACCAGCGCGACCAGCGCGAAGAGCGCGAGGAGCGACAGTGCGGCGCGCAACCCGTCGATCCGAGCCTGAGCGTTCGCATCTACGACCGCGTCAGCCGTCTTGGTGGGCACGTGCGCATCCGAGAGCGCGGCCTTCAGATCGGCGTCGGAGATGAACGGGACCCCGCTCGTGAGCTCCACCTGCGCCTTCGAGGCAACGCTGCTCGGCACGTCGGGGTTGTCCTTGATGCCGGAGAAGAACGACGCGGTCAGCGCGGAGATGAGCACGGCGCCCGCCAGCGCGGTGCCGATGGACGCGCCGAGCTGGGTGCCCGTGTTCTGGAGCCCACCGACCTCGCCGCTCTGCTCGTCGGGTACCGCGGACACGGTCACGCTTCCGAGCTGCGACGCCATTGCGCCGATCCCGAGCCCGGCGAGGATCAGCGGCCAGGTCACGATCTCCGGGCCGGCGCCCACGTCGAGCAAGCCGACCAGGAGCACGAGGCCGGCGAACAGTGTCATGAACCCGAGACGGATGACCCGCCGCGGCGACACATTCGGCAACAGCTTGGGGATACCGAGCGCGGCGAGGAGCAACGTCAGCGACAACGGAAGCAGCCGAACGCCCGTCGCAATCGCCGACAACCCGAGCGCGACCGACAAGAACAGCGGAACGACGAAGAAGAGGCCGGCCTGGGTGAGGTACTGGAACAGGAACGACATGACCCCGGAGCGCAGTTGGACGTTGCGCAGCATCGTGGGGTCGATGAGCGCGCCTTCGCCGCGCGCGATGCGCCGGTTCTCCCACTCGATGAACAGGGTCAGGATCACACCGCCGGCGAAGAGCAACCAGATGACCGGTGAGAGCCCGAACCACTCGGGTGCGTCGGGCTTGGGCTGCACGAAGCCCCACGTGCCCGAGCGGAGGATACCCAGCACGACCAAACCGAGGCCGAGCGCGGAGAGCACCGTGCCGACGACGTCGAGGTGGACGCCCGCCTCCGCGGGCGTGTCGTGCATGCGCTGCGTGAGCGCGAGGATCACGAGCACGACGACGACCTCGCCGGCGAAAACCCACCGCCACGAGGCGTACGTCGTGAACGCGCCGCCGATCAGCGGCCCGAGCGCCACCGCGATCGCACCGGCCGCGGCGACGAGGCCGTACGCGCGCGGTCGCTCTGACCGCCCGAAGTTTGACGCGACGAGCGCCACGATGGCCGGCATGATCAGCACCGCGCCGAGGCCCTCGAGCAACGACCAGCCGATGATCAGCACGGTGAGGTTCGGGGCCAGCGATGTCGTGAACGAACCGCAGGCGTAGACGACGCACCCGATCGAGAACGCGCGCTTCCGGCCGAGGATCTGGCCGAGCTTCCCGCCCGTGATCATCAGCGACGCCATCACCAGCGTGTAGAGCGTGATGGCCGTCTGAATCCCGGTCACGGTGGTCCCGGTGTCCTTGGCGACGGTCGCGATCGACACGTTCATCACCGAGGTGTCGAGGGCCATGAGGAACTGCCCCGACGCCAGCGTGAGCAGGACGATCCCCGTCGCGCCGGCACGTCGCTCAGTCGCCTCGGTCACATCCCCTCCGTTCATCACCCGGAACCCGCGATGCGTCCCCACGCGCACCCGGACAGTCTTTTCGACCCTAGCGTCTGGTCCGAACCGAAGGGCGCCTCGACGCAGTGCCGCGGACGCGTCAACACGTCAGACGAGTATCTTCATGTTGCGGCGGCCGCGACCGTACGACCGGCTCTTGTGCCCGCAGACGCTCACCACCCGGAGGATCCCGTCATGAGACTGAAGTCGATGATCGCGTGCGTCGTAATCGCAGCGGTTGCACCGGTCGCGCTCATCGCGTGCGGCTCAGACAGCAAGAGCTCGGCATCGAGCTCGTCGTCGGGCTCGTCGTCGGGCACGAACAAGGACGCGGTGTGTACGGCACGCGACAACCTCCAGCAGTCGGTGACAGACCTTGCCGATCCGAGCTTGCTCACCGGAGGCAAGAGTGGGATCGACTCGGCGGTCAACAAGGTCCAGGACAACTTCGACGCGCTCGAATCGGCCGCGAAGAGCGACTACAAGCCCCAGGTCGACGCGGTCAATTCGTCGTTCGACCAGCTCAAGACCGCGGTTGGCAATGTCGGCAACGGCAAGCTCAGCGACAACCTGCAGCAGATCAGCGATGCGATCAGCGACGTCGGAAAGGCAACCTCCTCGCTGTACGACGCACTCAAGGCGAAATGCGGCTAGCGATTCACGGGTCCGCGGTCCTTGACATGTCCTTAGGATTCTGAGGAACGCCGAGAACCGTCGATACGCGCCGAGGCATATTTCCGCAGGTCAGATCCCGTATTCGCGCAAGATGGCAGGTCGCAGAAAGGACCCGCTATGTGGGAGCAGTACTGGACCGGCCGAGGGTCGCCGTGGGAGTTCGATGCAGGGCCGAAGCCGGCGGGACCGTGGGCGAAGCTCTTCGCGGAGACGCCCAACTACCGCGGACTCGGTGTGGCGTGGAGCGGCAACGAGGAGTTCCGCTGGCATTTCGGCCCGATGTTCTACCGGGGCCGGCTCGACGAGGGTGGCGCCAAGGTCCTGATCATCGGGCAGGAAGGCGCGCAGGACGAGTCGCTGTCGCATCGGTCGTTCACCGGTGGCACCGGCGGCCGAATGCAGAACGTGCTCAACCACCTCGGCATCACCCGCTCGTATCAATTCGCCAACACGTTCGTGTATCCGATCTTCGGCCAGTACGACGCCGGGCTGCGCCCACTCGCGCAAGACCCGCGCTCGCCGATCGCGAAGCATCGGCAAGCGCTGTTGGATCTTGCGGCGACGCACCATGACCTCCGGCTCGTGATCGCCGTCGGTCTCGCGGCGAAGGAATCGGTCGCGTCGTGGGTGAAGGCGCACGGCGGCACCGCCAACCCCGACAAGCTGCACGAGGCCAACGGCAGCGTGATCAAGCCGGGGTTGCGGCTCATCGGCGTGCTCCACCCCGGCGGCGCGACCGCGGGTGGCGCGGGACCGATCATCGCCGACTTCAAAGCCAAGCTCGCGGCGCATCGAGGGTTGGATCGCAGCCGACGCCGGCTGGCTTCCGGCCGACCCCGACGGTGTCCGCCTTCCCGCGTCGGATTACAAGTACCGCAACGCGCCGATACCGTTCCGCGACTTTCCGTTCGGCTCGGCGTGGCGACTCGGATACGGCACGACGACGAGCAACCGCCGCGACGGCCAGACCGCCATCCAGCTGTTCTCCGACGACGGAAAGTACAACAACGAGGGCGCGACCGTCAGCTACCCGACGCTCGCTGCCGGTACGAACGACGGGTACGACGACGACACCGGTGACCTGCCGTACGAGCCGCCCAAGCACGCGTTCGGTGACTTCGACCGCGGGCCGACCGCCGCGTTCGCGAAGCTCCTCCAGGGAGGCAAGACCGGGTTCCCGTGGCCCGACTTCGCCGCGCTCGGGCTCCCGGGCCATCCGTCGTTCGGCTTCGGGCCGATCTTCCGCGGCCGGCTTTCGTCGCCATCGATCCTCGTGCTCGCCGACCAGGCGTCACAGGATGACCTGTTCCTCGCGCGTGCGCTCACGGGTGAAGCGGGTCAGCGGCTGCAAGGCTTCCTCCAGGCAGCCGGCATCGATCACCGCTACGCCGTGCTCCGGACTTTGCCCGTCGACTCGATGAGCGCGACCGCCGCGACCGTGAAGAACGCGGTCGACGATCCGAAGGTGCGCGCCCTCTTGCGCGAAGTCATGAAAGAGGCCGGCCCGCAAGTCGTGTTGGCGATCGGCGCGCAAGCCACCCGAATCGTCGGTGACATCGTGCCGGGCGCCGTTCCAAAGGTGACGATGCAGGCATGGGGCAGCGGCGCGCTCGCCGACTGGCGCCGCGCGCTCCACGACCTGTCGACGCACACGTACACCAAGGACCGCGCCGCGACCGCGACGTGGGATGGCGGGCGCTTGCAGATCCCGCGCATCGATCTGCCGTACGGCACGCTGCGGTGGGAGGGCAGCTCGGGCGATCGGGCCGCGCAGGCGAAACGATCCGGCAAGCCGAGCCCCGACTACTTCAAGATCGAGATGCCCCCGTGGGCCGCGCAACTCAAGCCGACGCTCCTGACGACAGCCGAGCAGCACGCAATCGATCAGCTCAAGAGCTAAGCGCGCGCGGCGCCCCGTCGAACAGATGTTCGATAGGATCCCCGACGTGCGGGGGAGACTCCCCTAGCATCGGGCACCAGCGGCGGGAGCACGAAATGGCCAGTGTGCGGAGACCAACGGCGACGTCCGGCTTCGGCGTGTCGAGGCGCGAGAGCCACGACGCCAGCGATTTCTATTCGCGCTTCACCCCACCCGATGTCTCGAATGACGTTGACGTCGGCGAGCAGTGGCAGGTTGATGAGATCTTCCACGGCGACGCACGAGAGATGGACAAGGTTGCCCCAAACTCTGTTGCGCTCGTCGTCACGTCACCTCCCTACTTCGCGGGCAAGGAGTACGAACAGGCGCTGGGCGAAGGTCACGTTCCGGCCACGTACTTCGAGTATTTGGGAATGCTCGAAGAGGTGTTTGCCGAATGTGTTCGCAAGCTCGAGCCGGGTGGCCGAATAGCAGTCAACGTTGCCAATCTCGGCCGAAAGCCGTATCGGTCGCTGGCTGCTGACGTGACGATGATCCTCCAGGACAAGCTTCGTCTCCTGCTTCGAGGAGAGGTCGTTTGGCAGAAGGCCCGAGGGGCGACAGGCTCCTGTGCCTGGGGATCATTTCAGCGTCCGGCGAATCCGGTTCTCCGCGACCTCACCGAGCGGATTGTGATCGCGAGCAAGGGGCGCTTCGATCGCGCGGAGAACGCGCGAAACGTGCGCGAAGAACGAGCTTCCTTTCCGAGCCTCCATGTTCAAAGACGAGTTCATGGAGGCAACCACCGACCTCTGGGAGATCCACCCGGAGAGCGCAAAGCGTGTTGGGCATCCGGCGCCGTTCCCTGTCGAGCTTCCGGAGCGGCTCGTTCACCTGTACACGTATTACGGAGACCTCGTGCTCGACCCCTTTATGGGCTCGGGCACCACGGCTCTTGCAGCGGTGAGGACTGACCGCCACTTCGTCGGCTACGACACTGACGCGGGTTATGTCGAGCACGCGCGCGAACGTGTCGCAGAGGAACGCGACCGCCTCGTCCGCGCCGAGGCGAGCCGGCCCGAGCTCGCTCGGCCTCGCTTGCCAACGGTTCCAGCGCCCGAGGATGCTGATGACGACTTTCAGGCTCGTGCGGTGCGCGAGGGCAGAGCTGCGAAGGAGCTCGCCTACGACATGCTCGAGCACTGCGGCTTCACGGACATTGAGCCGGATGTGAAGTTCCCCGAAGGCGTTGAGGTCAACTACCGCGCTCGCGACGCCGACGGAACCGTCTGGTTCTTCGACGTATCCGGCGGCTTCACGAGTAGCCGACCGGGGCTCAAACGAACCGACACCCTCTGGAAGGCGCTCGGCAAGGCTGCGGTTCTCCGTGAGGCTCACCCGGCGATCCGGCTCGTCCTTCTGACCACCGATACGCCGACGCCCGGGAGCGCAGGTGCCGCGGCTCTCGATGTGCTCAGCGGCCCGAACAAGCCGATCTTCGATGTGATCGAGCTGCAATCTCCTGACGATCAGACCCGGCTTCAGCAGCACGCACGCGGCGACACGGCACGATCGCGGCGTTGAACGAAATTCGCCTCGCGCCAATCTTCAGTGACCGATGACGGGGTTTCAATCGTCAGCAGGGGCGCAGGGTCGCCAATTCGCAGCCCAATGTGACCTGCTCCTCGAGATAAACGGGTTCCAGCTCACTGGCAGGCGCATCGAGCGCGAGCTGGGTGTCGAGATCGACCAGGAAGCGCTCGCCCCTGCCGGCCATCGCATCTGGTTCGAATACAAGGGCAGCTTGCAAGGCTCAAGACCCGGGCTCCTGCGTACCGACACGCTCAAGAAGGCGATCGCGAATGGCGCCCTCATCGCAACGCTTGCTGAGCATCCTCCCTATGTGGTTCTCACATCTCACTTGCCGATCGGCGGAGCGGGTCTCGGCATGCTTCGTACCGCGCTCACTGCTCGTTACCTGTTTGACGTCATCTGCATCAACGATCCCGCAGACGTTCGGCGCCTGGCGAATCTCTAAGTCGTCATCCGCTCAGGCCGCAGCACGGCGCTTGCGAACCTGCCGGGCGATGATCACGGCCGCCACCAGCGCGGCGAGGATCACCGCAAAGGCCAGCAAACCCGCACTGCTGCCGCCCTTGTGCTTCGAGAGGATGGGCGCGACCGCGTGCTCGCCGGCCCGCCTGTGCTTCCCCGCGCCGGCCGACTTCGAACTGTTGCGCTCGGCGATGGCGCCTTCGACGGTTGCAGGCGGCGCCGACGACGCCGGCGCGGCACTCGATGGCACGACCCCGCCCGCCGCGAGTGTGCCCGGACCTTGCGGCGCGCGTTTGGTCGACGCCGCGCCGCCCGAACCGGCGGCACCGCCTTGCGCGCCTCCTCGCGCGCCGCCGCCTTGCGCGGCGCCGGGAGCGACTTCGCCGCAGACCTGGGCGACGGCGATGTAGCCGGGTGGCGCGCCGGTGCCCCAGCGCCAGCCCTCGACGTCGCCATCGTGAACGGTGGTCGAGTTGGCCCCGGCGCGCGAATACGCGAAGCCGGATGCCCCTGCCTGGGCGCGGAAATACGCCCAGTAGTTGGGCGCCCCGCACGTGAGACAGGTGTTGCCGGCAGGGCAGCCCCGACCGCAGAGCGCGCAGACGGCACCGCCGATACCGCCGAACGTCTGGACGACGGGCGTCGCGTTGGCGCGCTGGAGCGCCTCGCGCCCGCTGATCGACGCCTCGGCGAAGTGAATGCAGATCTTCTTCACGCCCGCGCCGGTATCGATGATCACCGCGGCCCGGTGGTCGGCGGCCTGGTGTGGACGCGTGTGCGCGGGCGTCGCGGCGCCGGTGGTGGTGGTCGCGGCGAGCAATGCACCGGCGAACACCACTGCCCCCACGACGCGAGCGCTTCGATTCATTGGACCGTGCGGCGACGCGCGCCCGCAACGAAACCCGCACCGAGCAGCACGAACGCCGCGCCGATCCCGGTCAGCGCAATCTGGTCGCCGGACCCGCCGGTACGCGGCAGCTCGCCCGCGACCGTGGTGCCGTCCTCGGTCGCGCCGAGCACCTCCGCCTCACTACCAGTCGATCCGGCGGGTGTCGCGGCAGTCGGTTGCTGCGTGCCGGGCGAGACCGACGTGCATGCCTGTGCCGGCGCCTTGACAATCGGGAGCCACGCGCGCAGCAATCCCTGCACCGACTGGGACGTCGCGAAGGTGTTGAGGCCGAACGAGTCGTTCGGGCTCGCGATGTGCCCGTCGGCCTGCTGTTGGGAGCGCAACCACTCGTCAGGCGACGCGGTGACCGTGGTCGTGACGTCGGATGCGGCGGCGGCGCGCCAGCACGTCGTGGACGGATCGAAGCCCGCGGCGCGGATGGCGAGCTCCGCGACGGCGGTGGAGTTGGGATCGTCGGCGCCGAACGACTGCCACGCGCCGTTTGCCTTCTGACCGGCGGCGAGAAAGTGCAGCCCGCGCTTCACGTTGGCATCGGTCCCGCCGGCGCCGCCCGCGACGAGGGCTTCGATAGCCAGCGCAGTCGTGTCGTTGTCGGCTTCGGTCGCGCCGGTCGTGTCTGCGTCGAAGGACCAACCCCCGCCGGCTTGCTGACGGGCCCGCACCAGATCGAGGGTCTTCGCGGGCACCGTGGCGTGCGCGACCTTGCCTGCAAGCGCGGCGTACAGGGTCGCGTTGAACGTGCCGAGCGACGAGTACGAGCCGTCAGCAGGATTGAACGCGGCGTCGACTGTGCCGATCAGATCGGTGGTGGTCCCTCCGTCGCCCTGCGGATCGAAGTGCGACGGGTCGAAACCGAGCGCGCCGACGTCGAGCGCGATGAGCTTGGCGGCCTGCCCCGCGCTGAGACCGCCGTCGGCGAAGTCGTCGAGCGCGTCGAGTGGTGTCTTGCCGGTCGCGTTCGTGGTGGCCTGCACCGCGGCGAGCGCTTCACTGGTGCTCCACGTGGCACCGGTCTGGGCCTGTTCCGCGATCGCGAGCACCGCGTCGGGCGTTTCGAAGCCGGCGAAGCCGGACACCTCGAAGCCGCCGTCGGCCTGCTGTTGGGTCGCGAGCCATGTGACTGCCTCGGCTGCCGTGGGCGCCTTGTCGGACGTCTTTGCGCCCGCGGGGGTGGCGACAACCAACCCGACGACGCACGCGAGCACGCCGAGACACGCGGAGATTGAACGGCGGTACGCCATGGTGCCCTCCGTTGGCCCCGTTCCACGAGGGCCGACTCGGCCGCCCGGAGGCGGCATCACAACGGGACGCCGGTGGCCCGGCGGAGAGCGGCAGGCATCCTGGCTCGCAGCCCTGACCAGCAGGTTCGCCGGTCATCGCTGCTTACAGTTGCGGGTCAGCGTCGGACTTGCACCGACTTCCCCCGCCCGGAACCGGCCGAAGCCGGGACCGGACCGCGCACAACGTCCGGGTTGCGCGCGACTGCTCTCAGCTGCGCACCTTATTGGGGTGAGCAATCCACGAGCAAGCCGCCGGACGTGGCACGCCGTCACGTGGCTCGTCTGGGCGATCGCGGCCGCGGCTTCGGTGCAACTGGCGCCCAGTCCCGTGTACGTGGCGCTCGTCATCGGTGTCGCCGCGCTCGTTGTCGAGACGCATGCGCTCAACACTCCGTTCGCGCGCGCGTTCCCATTGCTGCTCATGCTGGGCTTGGTGTTCGCGGTCGTGCGTATCGTGATTTCAGTCACCACCGCGCACGGGCTCGCCGACGCGCTCTTCACGACGCCGCACTTCACAGTGCCGACCATGCTCGGCGGTTTCACCGTCGGCGGCACGGTCGAGCTGCCGGTGCTGCTCCAAGCCGCGGCCGAAGGGTTCGCGGTCGTCGGTGTGATCGCGGCGTTCGCCGTGTTCAACGCAGTGGTGTCACATTACGAGCTCGTGCAGTCGGCGCCACGCGCGTTCTACGAGCTCGGACTCGTGCTCGTGATCGCGCTCGCGTTCGTCCCGTCGACCATTGGCGCGATCAACGCCGTGCGCGAAGCCGATCGTGCGCGCACCGGTGGGCGCGTCGTGCGCCGCGGCCGCATGCTTCGTCTGGTGGTACCGATTCTCGAGAGCGGACTCGAGCGCGCCATCGCACTCGCGGAGTCGATGGACTCGCGCGGCTTCGCGCACGAGCGCGCATCGCGCCGCGATATCGCGGCGGGCTGGTGCGGGCTGGGCGCGCTGCTCGCGCTCGCTGCCACGTTCGTGGCGCTCGTCGGCCAGGCCCGGGGCGTCGCCGTCGCGCTCGGGGTTCTGGGGGCGTTTCTGCTGGTCACGGCCCTCTGGCTCGCCTCTACCGCGCATCGACGGGATCGCTACCGGCCACGCCCGATCACCGCCGCCGACCTGGTCGTCATGGGCGTCTCGATCACCGCGCCGGTGGCACTCGCGCTGCTCTCGCTTGCCGGCGACAACTCGCTCGCATGGAACGTGAGCCCGCTCGCGTGGCCCGCCTTCCACATGCTCCCCGCGCTCGCGATCGCCGCCCTGCTCGCGCCGATGGTCCGCCGTCCCGCGCTTGCAACCGCAACGTTTGATACTGAGCGCGCCCTCCAGGGGCCACTTTCGCACAAACGGGAGGTTGTGGCGTGAGTGCGATCGCGTATGTGGGTGTGTCGTTCGCGTATCCGGACGGCGCGCTCGCCGTGGATGGAGCGCTTGCGCTGGACGATGTCGGGTTGGATGTCGCGCCGGGTGAGATCCTGCTCGTTGTCGGCGCGTCAGGTTCGGGCAAGAGCACGTTGTTGCGCGCTGCGAACGGGCTCGTACCGCACTCGACAGGCGGTCGGTTCTCCGGCGACGTCGTCACGTTCGGCCGTTCGACGCGAACGCATCGACCGCGCGAGCTCGCCGATGTCATCGGCTTCGTGCAGCAGGATCCCGAAGCCCAGTTCGTCGTCGACCAGGTGGAAGCCGACATCGCGTTCGTGCTCGAGAATCTGGCGATGCCGGCCGGCGCGATGCGCAGGCGGGTCGAGGAGACACTCGACGCGCTCGGCATCGCGCACTTGCGCGACCGCTCGCCCGCGACGCTCTCGGGCGGCGAGCGCCAGCGATGCGCGATCGCGGGCGCCCTCGCCGCGGCCCCGTCGGCACTCGTGCTCGACGAGCCCACCTCCCAACTCGACCCACAGGGCGCCGACGACGTGCTCGCGGCGGTCGCCCGGCTCAATGCCGACCTCGGCACCACCGTCGTGCTCGCCGAGCACCGCTTGGAGCGCGCCGGGCCGCTGGCCGACCGGGTCACGCTGGTTGCAAACGGTCGGGTCACGACGCCGGCAGCGCCCGGCGCCGCGCTCGCCGGCTATCCGGGCGCGCCCAGCGTCACCCGCCTCGGCGCACTACTCGGCTGGACGCCCCCGCCCCTCACGGTGCGGGACGCGCGCGCGTTCGTCGCAGCCGACCGCGAGTTGCTCTCGCTGGTGCCGCGACCAGAAGAGCTGGATCCATCGTCGGCGCCCGGCGACTCGGTACTGGAGACGCGCGACCTGCACGTCGCGCTCGGCGGCCGTCCCGTGTTGCACGGCATATCGACGGCCGTGCACGCGGGAGAGGTCGTCGCGCTCTTGGGTCGCAACGGCTCGGGGAAGACCACCCTGCTGCGCGCGCTCAGCCGGTTGATCGATCCCGACATTGGCACGGTTGCCGGGCCGGCACGCGTCGCATACGTGCCCCAAGACCCCAACGCGCTGCTGTTCGCGCCGACCGTTCGCCGCGAGCTCGAGCAGACGCTGCGCCTCCTCGACCGGCCCGACGACGGCCGCGTCGACCACTGGCTCGGCGCGCTGCACCTCACAGCGCTCGCCGAGCATCATCCGCGCAGCCTCTCGGGAGGCGAGCGCCAGCGCGTCGCGATCGCGGCCGTCGCGGTCGGCGGCGCCGGCGTGCTCCTCCTCGACGAGCCGACCCGGGGCATGGACGCGCCCTCCCGCACCGCGCTCGAACACGCGGTGCGTGCGCACGCAGCCGAGGGAGGTGCGGTTGTCCTCGCGACGCACGACGTCGAGCTCGCAACCCGGTCGGCGACGCGCGCGCTCGTGCTCGGCGACGGCGAAGTCGTCGCCGACGGACCGGCACGCGACGTCCTCGCCGGCTCGCTGTTCGCGCCGCAGGTCCTGCGCGTGCTGCCGCCGTTCCTTACCGTCGAGGAGGTCGAGACGGCCATGACGCGCACATGACCGCGACGACCGTTGCGGCGCGAGAGCCGTCGCAATCGGCAGCGTTCCCGAGGGCGCGGCCGGCACTCGTCTACACGCTGATGACGCTGGTCGGCGCGGCCGCGTTCCTGTATCCGTTCTGGCTACCGGGCACGGCGCTCCCCAACAACGCACATAGTGGCGACGCGCCGTTGGTCGCGGCGCTGGTGGGCGCGCTGGTGATCGGCGCAGTCATCCTCGAGGTGCGGCGCGGCACGATGAACGGCGCCACGATCGCGTTGCTCGGCGTGCTCTCCGCATGCGCGGGGCTGCTGCGGCTGTTGCATCTTCCGGGTGGCGGCAACGGGATCTACTTCCTCGTGATACTGGCCGGTGTCGCGTTCGGCCCGCGGTTCGGGTTGCTGCTGGGCCTGTGCGCAATGGGGCTCTCGGCGATCGTCACCGGCGGGATCGGGCCGTGGCTGCCGTTCCAGATGCTCGCGCTCGGGTGGATGGGGGGCAGTGCCGGGCTGCTCGGCCGCGTCACGGCCCTGCTCGGGCCCCGCCAGGAGATCGGCGCGCTCGCGCTCTTCGGCTGGTGCTGGGGGTTCGTCTACGGAGCGATCATGAACTTGTGGTTCTGGCCGTTCGTGCGCGACGGCGGCCCGTTGTCGTGGCGCCCGGGGATGGGCGTGGGCGAGACGCTGCACCACTACTGGTCGTTCTACGTCGCGACGTCGCTCGGTTGGGACGCAGCCGCCGCGCTCACCAACGCCGTGCTCATCGTGATCACCGGAGTCGCGCTGCTGCGGGCGCTGCGGCGCTTCGCCCATCGCCTCGACCCGGTCGTCGAGCTCCAACCCGATTAGCGTCCGCTACGGTTGGGGGTGACACAGGCAGGGATGGACCTCATGTGGAAGCGCAGGGCGCGAGTGATACGACTCGGCACCGGCGCGCTCGTGGCCGCGGTGTTGGGCCTGTTCCTGTTGGGCGCCGTCGCCGGCGCCGCGAACCATGGCGTCGAGTCGACACCCGCGGCGGCGCGCCCGACGGAGATCACGCTGCCCCCGGGCAGTGTTCCGCCGAGCCAGCCCGCCACCACGACCGCGAACAACACGAAGGATGGAGAGATCTTCGGCACGGAGGTGCGGGTCACGCTCGGCGTGGTCGTCGTCGCATTCGCGATCGCGTTCTTCGCGACGCGCCGCCGCCGCGCCGTGGCACGGGCCGAACGCGAGGCCGAAGAACGCTACGAGGCCGGGCTCTACGAGCCCGACGACGACGAGCCGTACGAGCCCCACGACGACGAGCCGGCCGAGCCCGACGACGACGAGCCGGCCGACCCTGACGACGAGCCGGCCGACCCTGACGACCCGTACGACGCCGGCGACGACGAACCCGTCGGCGTGTAGCCGGCTCAGGCGGGCTGGGTCAGCGGCTCGCCGCGTCCGTCAGGACCCGCGTCCCACGCTGCGAACAGCTGCGCGTAGCGCCCGTCGCGTGCAAGGAGCTGCTTGTGCGTGCCGAGCTCCACGAGCTCACCGTGGTCGATGACCGCGACTCGATCGGCGCGCGCCGCGGTTGACAGCCGGTGCGCGACGACGACTGTCGTGCGGCCCACCGTGAGCCGCTCGAGCGCGCGCTCCACGGCGCGCTCCGTGCCCGGGTCGAGATTGCTCGTCGCCTCGTCGAGCACCAGCACACTGGGGTCTGCGAGCGCGGCCCGCACGAGCGAGACGAGCTGGCGTTCACCGGCCGAGAGCCGCGAACCGCGTTCGCGCACTTCGGTGTCGAGACCATCGGGCAGCGCGTCGAAGCGGTCGCGCAGCCCGAGGGCGTCGACCGCAGCCTCGATCTCCGGATCCGTGGCGTCGGCGCGCCCGATCCGAATGTTGTCGCGCGCGGTCCCCGCGAACAGGAAACCCTCCTGGGGCACGACGACGATGCGCTCACGCAGCGACCGCAGCGTCGCATCGCGCAGGTCGACACCACCGAAGCGCACCAATCCCGACCGCGCGTCGTAGAAGCGGGCAATCAGCTTCGCCAACGTCGACTTGCCCGCACCGGTGGGCCCGACCAACGCGACCCGTTCGCCGCGCCGCACGGTCAGCGAGACTCCGCGCAGCACAACGTCGTCCCCCGTATACGCGAAGGAGACGTCGTCGACCTCGAGGTCACCTTCGTCCGGAAGGTCGATCGCACCGGCGCGTTCCGCGATCGACGGTGCCGTGTCGAGCAGCTCGAAGAGCTTCTGCAACGCGGCGCCGGCGGATTGCACCGTGTTGTAGAGCTGGCTGAGCTGCTGGACGGGCTCGAACAGGTTGTTGAGGTACAGCACGAACGCGAACACCGTGCCGACGGTGACGATCTCCTGGTCGCTGAACCAGCCGCCGATGCCGATGATCATCGCGATGCCGATGACCCCGACGAACTCGACCACAGGGAAGTACCGGGCCGAGATGCGGACGGTTTCGAGATGGGCGTCGAACTGCGCTTCGTTGGTGGCGCGGAACCGGCGCGTGAATGCCCGCTCCCGGCCGAACGCCTGGACCACGCGCACGCCGGCGAGCCCTTCTTGCAGCGTGGCGAGGTTGGTGCCGATCCGTTCGCGGACCTCGAGGTACGCCCGATTCGACTCCCGCCGGAACCAGCGGCTGGCAATCATCACCGGGGGCACCACGATGAGCGTGCAGAGCGCGAGCTGCCAGCTCATCAGCACGATCACGATCACCGCGCCGACGAAGAGCAACGCGTTCTGCACGAACATGATGAGTCCCTGCTCCACGAGCTCCTGCAGCGCGTCGATGTCGGATGTCATGCGCGCCACGAGCCGACCGGTCTTCTCGCGCTCGAAGAAGTCCATGCCGAGCGACAGCAGGTGACGGAAGACGCGCTCGCGTAGGTCGCGCAGAAAGGTCTCGCCGATCCGCGTCACCTTGAGGATGACGCTCCGGCCGAGGAAGAGGCCGGTGACGGCAGCAACGAGGAACAGCCCGGCCGCAAGGTTGAGCGCGCCGGCATCGTGCGCGCTGAGCCCGTGGTCGACGCCGTAGCGCACCAGCGCGGGGCCGGCCAGCAGGCACGCGGTTTGAGCGACAAGGAGCACCGTCGCCAGGGCGATCGCCCGTCGGTAGGGCCGCAGCATCGAACGGAGCCGGCGCAGCACCTGCTCGGCGTCGTCGCGGGTGAGCTTCTCGTCGATCGCGACGATGCCGACGTGACCGCCTCTCATGATCCCGCCCCGGCGCCCGGCCCCGCCGGTACCGCGAGCACGACCGCCGCCGCCATCTCCGCTTGCGCGAGCACTTCTCGGTACCGCGCCGATGACGCGAGCAGCTCCGTGTGTGTGCCCTGCGCGATGACCCGTCCACCATCGAGCAGTGCGACCCGGTTCGCGAGCGCGATCGTCGCCGGCCGGTGCGCGATGATCAGCGTCGTCCGACCTTGCATCACCTCGGCGAGCGCGGTTCGGATCTCGTGTTCCTTGGTGGGATCGACCGACGATGTCGCGTCGTCGAGGATCAGCACCCGGGGGTCGGCCAGCACCGCCCGGGCGATCGCGATCCGCTGCCGCTGGCCGCCCGACAGCGAGAAGCCCTGCTCACCGATCACCGTCTCGTAACCGTCAGGAAGCGCCGCGATGAAGTTGTCGGCGCCTGCGAGCCGCGCCGCGCGCGCCACCGCCTCGATCGGTGCCTCGGGATTGGCGAAGGCGATGTTCTGGCGCACGGTGTCGGAGAACAGGAACGTGTCTTCGAACACAATGCCGACACTGCGCCGCAGGTCGTGCACCTTGACCTCGCGCACATCGACGCCGTCGATGCAGACGCGGCCGTCGTTCACGTCATAGAAGCGTGAGACGAGCCGCGCAACGGTCGTCTTGCCCGAGCCGGTCGCCCCGACCAGTGCGATCGCCTCGCCGCCATGGATGGTGAGGTCGAGCCCGCGCAGCACCGGCGGCCCGGAGCCGTAGGCGAAGCACACGTCGTCGAACACGATCTCGCCGATGCCCTCAGGGAGCGCGCCGGCATGCGACCCGTCGACGATCGCGGGATCGGTAGCGAGGATCTCGTGGATGCGCCCTGCAGCCGCGGACGAACGGGATGCTTGCGCGAGCAGCATCCCTGCCATCCGCAGCGGCCAGATGAGCATGAGGATGTACGAGTTGAACGCGATGAGGTAGCCGAGCTGGAGCTCGCCGTTGAGCACGAGGTGTCCGCCGTACCAGAGGATCGCGACCAGCGCCAGCGTCGGGAGGAAGTCGACGAGGGGCAAGAAGCCGGCACGTAGTCGCGCGGCTGCGAGCGCGCGGTCGAGCACCGAGTCGGCTTCACGATCGAGTCGCTGCACCTGCATCTGCTCGGCGCCGAAACCCTTGACCGCGCGCACGCCCGCGACGCTCTCTTCGACCACACCGGAGAGGTCGCCGAGCTTCTCTTGTTGCGCGAGTGACACCGGTTGCATCCGCCGGGTGAACCTGGTCGCGGCGATCTCGAGCAGCGGGAGTGAGCCGAGCGCGAACACCGTGAGCAGTGGGCTCTGAATCGCCATGATCACCACCACGGCGATCAGCGTGAGCGAGCTCGCGGCAGTGAGCGGCAGGAGGATGACGATCGTCTCGATCTGCTGGATATCGCTGTTGGCCCGGGCCATGAGCTGGCCGGTCTGGGCTTCGTCGTGGAACGCGAAATGCAGTCGCTGGAGATGAGCGAACAGCCGGGCGCGCAGGTCGGTCTCGGTGCGCAGCGCCATCCGGAACGCCGAGTAGCGGCGCAGCGCAGTGGAGATCGCCTGCACGATTCCGACTGCGACGATGAGCAGCGAGAACTGCAGGATCACCGCGCCGTCGTCGGGCAGGATGCCCTGGTCGATCGCGGCCGCGGCGAGCAGCGGCACCGTGACTTTCGCCGCGGTCCAGAACATGCCGCTCACGATCCCGAGCACCAGCCACGATCGCTGTGGGCGCACGGCTTCGCGCATCAAGCGCCAGCCGGCCTTGCGCGCCTCGTGCTCGGGATCGATCGCTCGTTCTCGATCGCTCACGCCGGCGCTCCTCGCACGCTCGCGTACCCGTCGCTCGATCGGGTCGCGGGCGTCGAGGCTACCAGTGCTGACACGAGCGTCAGTCTTGAGTTTGCGGCCTCCGCGCGCAGGGAGCGCCGCCTCACGCCCGCTCTGGAAACAGCTCGCGGACCAGCTCGACCAGTGCAACGCGACTGGGTTCGTCGGCCAGGTCGCCGACGAACGCGGCAACGCGGCCGCGGCCTTCCAGCTCGCCTTCGAGCGCGCCCACCGCATCGGCGTCCGCGCCGACGCAGATCACTGTCGCACCCGCGTCGACCAGCGTCCGGGCGACGTCAGCCTGGTCGACGCCGACGATCACGACCCGGCCGGAGAGCGGTCGCGCGTCGCGGCTCGTCATCGGCCCGAGGCTACCGAGACCGGCATGGCCCGTTACATTCGATGCGTGGCCGCGCCGGGAGACCCTCGTCTCGCAGTGGATGCCCGCATGCTGCGCTTCGACAGCGCTGTCCTGGCCATCGCGATGCTCGGGGCGTTCGCGTTCCGCGCGCCGTGGCTGGTGCCGATCTGGACCGCCGTACTGCTGCTCAACATCGCGTTCGGGCGGCGCGGCGGGCCGTTCCTGTTGTTGTGGGACCGCTGGATCGCAACGCATCTTGCTGCACCGCCGTCACTCACCGACCTGCGCCCGGCGCGCTTCTCGTGGATCGTCAACGCGGCGCTCCTCGCGGGTGGGACGGGCGCGTTGGTGGTGGGCCTGTCCCAGGTCACGACCATACAAGCGCTGCTCGTCGGTGTCATCGCCGCGCTCGAGACCGCGACGGGCGGGTATGTCGCGCGGGGGATCTTGCGTCGCGTCCGCGGTCTCTAGCCGGGGAGCAGATCGGGCGCCAGCGCGGCGCGCCGGGGGTTGGCGCGATCGCGATCGGAGAGGACAGGAGCGCTCGTCGGCCACTCGAGTGCCAGCTCAGGATCGTCCCACGCCACACCCAGCTCGTCGGCGGGGTCGTAGTAGTGATCGACGAGGTACGTCACCGTCGCGTAGCTACGAGTGAGGAAGCCGTGCGCGACACCGGGCGGGATGTAGACGCCCCGGTGCGAACCGCCGCCGAGCTCGAACATGAGCGAGACGCGATCGGTGGGCGACGAGGTCCGCAGATCGTGCAGCGCGACAAGGACCTCGCCCGTGGGCACGTACCAGTAGTCGGCCTGGTGCAAGTGGTAGTGCATGCCGACGAGCGTGTTGTCGCGGCGGTCGGCCCGGTTGGCCTGCACCATTGCCGGAGCGTCGCCGAGCCACTCCTGGCGGAATGTCTCCACGAAGAAGCCGCGATCGTCTCCCCACACTTTCGGCTCCACGATGATCACTCCGTCGATGGTGGTCGCTTCGATCGTCGCCATGACGCGAGCCTGACCGATTTAGGCGAGTATGCGCAAGGCGCCCATCGTGACGAGTGCGAGACCCGCAATCCAGAGCACGACCGCCAACGCGGTTGCACCGCTCACCGGACCGGTCGCGAGCACAGCGAGAGCCAGGAGCCAGCCGTTGCGCGCGATGGTCCTGGGCGAGAGCGCCTGCGCAGATGAGGCGCCGAAGCACGGGCACGGCGCCCGGTGACCCCGCGCGAGGTTCACGGCGATCACGCCGGTGAACGCCGCGAGCAGCGCGACCGCGCACCATCCCGGCACCGACGAGAACGGCACCGTCACCAGCGAAAAGCCGACCACGAGCTCGGCGACGGGTAGCGCCACTGCGAGGGTCGATGTCAGCCGGGCCGGCACGCCGAACCCGGCCAGCTGCCCGCGCAGCTCGGTGCCCGACCGGAGCTTCTGGACCGCGGCGATCACCAGCACTCCCGCGACCACGATGCGCGCCCGCGAGCGCGAGCGCGTTCAGCTCGACATACGCCGGTACGTGCCCTGGTAGAAGAGCAGCGGACCGGCGTCGGCGCGCAAGCCGAGCTCGAGCACGCGGCCGACGACGATGATGTGGTCGCCGGCCTCATATTTGGCCTCGGTCTCGCAGTCGATGTACGCATGCACCCGGTCGAGCACCGGTGAGCCACCGGCCCCGGGTCGCCAGGCGATCTGCGCGAAGCGATCGACACCGCGCGCCGCGAACAACCGCGAGATGTCTTCCTGGCGCTCGTCGAGGACGTTCACCGCGAACCGCTCCGCCGCCTGGATACGCGGCCAGGTCGTGGAGCTCTTCGCCGCGCAGAACAACACGAGCGGCGGGTCGAGCGAAACGGACGTGAAGGAGTTGGCCGCCATGCCCACGGGCTCGTCGCCGTCCATCGCGGTGATCACCGCGACACCGGTTGCGAAGTGGCCGAGCACATTGCGGAACGAGTCGGAATCGGGAGTGAGGATCAGCTCTGCAGTCTCCGCAGCGCCTTCGGGGCTCGTCACGGATGCGCGACCCCGAGGGTGAGCTGGAGGCCCTCCGCCGCCGCGATGACTTCGGGCACGCCCCGCCGGGCGCCGAGGTCGTCGGCGTGCAGCAGCAACCGGTCGACGTCGCTGTCGGAGTGCGAAGGGCAGTGATGGAAGAGCGCGAGGCGTTGCGCGCCGGACTCGCGCGCCACGTGCACTGCGTAGTCAACGGTGGAGTGACCGAAATGGCGCTGCGTCTCGTACTCACCACACGTGTGCTGCGCGTCGTGAATCAGGAGATCGACGCCATCGCAGAGATCGAGCACGTCGCGCGGCACGAAGTCGTCGGCGTCGGCGCTGCATCCCGGCCCGTGATCGGCGAGATACGCGACGGACACACCATTGAGGTCGACGCGGAACCCGAGCGTCGGACTCGTGTGGCGGATCCAACGGGAGCGGACCTTCGCGCGACCGACGGGGAAGTCGTCGTTGCCGGCGTCATGGAACCGCACCGCGCCGGCCAGCTGCTCGGTACGGATCGGGAAGAACGGCGGCTTCATGAGCTCGCCGAAGACAGCACCAAGTGACGCGTCGGGCTGCGCGGGACCGTAGACGTCGATCGACGAGCCCGGGTACCGGAGTGGACCGAAGAACGGCAGGCCCTGCACATGATCCCAGTGCAGGTGCGTGAGGAGCACACTGCCCCTGAAACCGTCGGCGCGACCCTCGGCGTCGAGCTGCTCGCCGTACGGACGCAGACCCGTGCCGAGATCGAGGATCACGGAGTCGTGGTCATCGGCTTCCATTGAGACGCACGACGTGTTGCCGCCGTAGCGCTCGTATCGATCGCCTGCGCACGGCGTAGAGCCCCGCACCCCGTGGAAGCTCACCGTCGCTCCGACTGACACGATTCACCCCCCGGTGCCATGTCTCCTGTTCAGGCTATCCACAAGGCCTTCGCGAAACAACGGGCGCGCGAATACTTCAGCTGAGGACGCGCTTCTTGAAGCCCTTGATCCCGAGATACAAGAAGAGCGCGGCGAACCCGAGCAGCACCGGGTACACGGCCCACAACGTCATGTGCGGACTGGTGGTGAGCGCGGCCCGGAACCCTTCGCACATGTAGACGAGCGGGTTCACCAAAACCAGTACCTTCAGCCAGGGAAATCCCCAGACCGTGATAGCGCCGAGGCTCTTCCACGGGTAATAGATCGCGCCCAGGAACGTGATCGGCAGGATGATGATGCCGAACAACAGGGGTACCTGGCGGGGGTCGAACCGGGTACCGAACGACAGCCCGAGGGCTGCCGACGTGATGCAACACAGCGGGATCAGAGTGATCAGCACGAACCAGTGCACGTGCAGATGGACAGCCGTGGCGGGCACGATCGCCGCGATGGGAAAGACGATCAGCGCCGCAAACAGGCAGTTGAGCGCGCCGGCGGCGACTTTCTCGACCGCGACGAGCGACACGGGCATCGGCGCCAGGACGCGATCCTCGATCTCTTTCGTGTAGCCGAACTCCTGAACCATCGGCAGCGCCACCGACTGAATGCCCTGGAACAAGATCGTCATGCCGACCACGCCGGCAACGAGGATCGTCGAGAAGCCGGCCTCACCGGCGCCTCCGCCACCGACTCCCTGGCCGATCTTCGGAAACACGTACGTGAAGATGAAGACCAGCAGGAAGGGTTGCAGCAGGGTGCGCGGAATGAACTCGCGGAGGTTCTTCCACAATACGGTGAGATCGCGCAGCAGCATCGCCTTGAATGCCGTACGCGACGCGGCAGCTGCGGTGCGCGGGCCGGGTACCGCACCGGGAAGAACGTCGGTGATCTCGCCGGCGACGGTTGCGCTCGTCATCAGTCCCTCAGCTCCTTTCCGGTCAAGGAGATGAACACGGTCTCGAGCGTGGGCTCGGCGAGGGACAGGTCGGTGACGGAGAAGCCGCCGTGTTCCGCAACACCGACGACCGCGGGGAGCAGGCCCCGCGCTCCCTTCACCTGAAGTTGCACGGTGCTGTCGACGATCTGCGTACGAGTCGCTCCGTCGATCTTCTGAGCGAGCAGCGCGGCCAGCTCGTCGAGGCTCCCGTCCGCGGTGACGGTCACGATGCTGTCGGCACCGACGGACTTCTTGAGCCCGGCCGGCGAGTCGAGCGCGAGCAACTTGCCGTGGTCGATGATCGCGAGCCGGTCGCACAGCTGGTCGGCTTCTTCCATGTAGTGCGTCGTGAGCAGGATCGTCTGGCCGTCAGCGTGCAGCTCGCCGAGGATCTCCCACAGCGCGATCCGGCTCTGCGGATCGAGACCCGACGTCGGCTCGTCGAGGAAGAGGATCGCGGGGCGATGCAGGATCGCCCGCGCGGTCATGAGTCGCTGCGCCATCCCGCCCGACAGTGCGAGCACGGGTGACTGCGCCCGATCGGAGAGGCGAAACCGCTCGAGCATGTGGGTCGCTTCTGCTTTCGCCGCGCTGGCCGTCATGCCGAAGAAGCGGCCGTGGAAGTAGAGGTTCTCCCAGACGTTGAGCGCGCGGTCGAGGGTGTTGAACTGTGACACCACACCGATACCCTGCTTCGCGAGCGCGGGGTGCGCGATCACGTCGACGCCGCCCACCTCGGCAGTCCCGCTCGTGGGGACGACGGTCGTGGTGAGCATGCCGGTGGTGGTGGTCTTGCCCGCGCCGTTGGGGCCGAGCAGCCCGAAGATCTCGCCCCGACGCACGGCGAGGTCGAGGTTGTCGACGGCCTTCAGGTCGCCGGGATAGATCTTGGTGAGCCCCTCGCACCGGATGACCTCATCGGTGGCGACGCTCGTGGCAGCTGGCGGCGACATGCGCGCTCCCTTTCGATCACTGCAGGTTACCGACTCGCGTCACGTCACCGGCCCGCAGCCTCCCGTCCGTGCCTAGGCTGCCGCTCCATGCCGCTCGCACGGATCGTCGCAAACGAAATCGACTTCGCGTACCTCGAGGACGGGCCCGCCGACGGACCGCTCGCGCTCTGCCTGCACGGCTTTCCCGATCACGCGCCCACGTTCGAGCCGCTGCTCGCGGATCTGGCCGCCGCCGGGTTCCACGCCGTCGCACCGTGGATGCGCGGATACGCACCCACCGGTCTCGCGCCGAACGGCAACTACCAAGCGGGGTCGCTCGCGCTCGACGCGATCGCGCTCGACAGAGGTGCTCGCCGGTGACGATCGTGCCGTGCTCGTCGGTCACGACTGGGGCGCGCTGGCGGCGTACACCGCGGCTGGGTATGCGCCCGAGCGGTTCGAGCGGATCGTCACGATGGCGGTCCCGCACGCGGCAGCCCTGATGGCCCGGTTCCTCAGCACACCCGAGCAGCTGAAGCGCTCCTGGTACATCTTCCTGTTCCAGAGCCCGCTGGCCGACATGATCGTGCCCGATGGACGACTTCGCATTGATCGACATGCTCTGGCGCGACTGGTCGCCCGGCTACGAGCCGGCGCCCGAGTTCATGCGCACGCTGAAGGACACGTTGGGCGCGCCCGGGTCTGCGGGCGCTGCGATCGCGTACTACCGCTCGATGCTCGGCACGATCCCGGGCGATCCCGCGCTGCGACGCCGTGCAGGCGAAAGGTCTCGAAGCGATCAACGTGCCGGCCCTCTATCTGCACGGGGCAGACGACGGGTGCATGTCGGTCGACCTCGTCGTGACTGACGAGCTCGAGCCGTTGTTCCCGGCCGGCCTCGACGTGGAGCTCGTGGCGCGTGCGGGTCACTTCCTGCATCTGGAACGGCCCGAGGTCGTCAACCCGAAGATCGTCGAGTTCGTGACGGCCTGACGGCCGGCTGGTCGCCTGCAGCTACGACGGCGCCGGACCCTCGGCGCGCACCTTCTCGACGTGCCGCGAACGCCTCGCGGAGCTGATCCATCCACTCACCCTGGTTGTCGCGCACGAGGCGGACGCACCATGCGAGCGCCTCGCTGCGGCTGCGGGCGACGCCCGCGTCGACGAGGGTGTCGAGCACGTGCCGCTCCTGCATCCGCAGGCGCGTCATCACGGGCACACCCAAGTTGGTGAAGACGGCTTCGATGTCGCCGCAGCGCGCGCCCCATGCCACCTTGCGGCCGAAGCGCTGCTCGGCCTCGTCGGCGATGCGCATGCGCTGCTGGCGGGTGTCTTCGCGAAAGCCCTGGAGGCGGGCACCGAGGGCGGCCCGGCGTTCCTCGGCGTCGGCCTCTTTGGCCTGCTTCGGCTCGGCGAGCGTGCCGAGGACCAGGATCTCGTCGCGGTCGTAGGTGACCTCGGGCGAACCCGTGAACCAGTCGTCGGGGAGCCTGCCGGTGAACCACCCTTGGAGCTTTGCGTCGCCCGTTGCCATCGTTGCGCCTCCGTTGTGATTACATAATTACACAATGACAACCTAGCACTGGACCACGGTCGCGCCAACCACTTCTCGCTTCTGGGCAGAGTTTTCGACCGCTACGGTCGAAAACTCATCCCAGAACGGGCGGGGGCGCGGGAGCGGGCGCGCCGGGCCGACTCTCAGGCGAGCGCGCGCGGACCGCCTCGCCCGCGGCCTGCACCGCGGCCGCGTCGGCGTACTTCGGGCGGGGCCAGAAGAAGCCGCGCAGGCCGTCCTTCGGGCGGCGGGGCACGACGTGCACGTGGAGGTGCGGCGACGCTCTGGCTCACCACGTTGTTCTCGGCGACGAACGTGCCCTGCGCCTGCATACGCGTCCTGCACGGCAACCGCGAGGCGCTGCACGACGGCGAAGAAGGGGCCGATCACGTCGGCGGGCAGGTCGCGCAGCGTCTCGACGTGGGCCCGCGGCATCACCAGCGTGTGGCCCGGAAACAACGGTCGATGGTCGAGGAACGCGACCACGTCATCGTCGCTGTAGACGATCTCCGCGTCGAGCGTGCCGGCGACGATCGCGCAGAACTTGCAGCCGGGCGCGGCGTCGCCGCCCGGTGTCACTCGGCTACTCCGGCGACTCGTACGGCCGCATTCGGGGCTTCGCAGCCGCGCGCTTCGGCACCATCACCTTGCGCCGGAAGTAAGCAGACCTCTTCGCCGCGCTGGTTGTAGCCGAAGCGTCTCGACGGTCACGATGCCGCGGTCGGGTTTGCTCGACGACTCCTTCTTGTCGAGCACCTTCGTCTCGGCGTAGATCGTGTCGCCGTGGAACGTCGGCATCTTGTGCTTGCAGCGTCTCGACCTCGAGGTTCGCGATCGCGAGGCCGCTCACGTCGGGCACGCTCATGCCGAGCACGAGCGAGTACACGAGGTTGCCGACCACGACGTTCTTGCCGAACTGGGTCTGCGTCTCCGCGTACCACGCGTCGGTGTGGAGCGGATGGTGGTTCATCGTGATCATGCAGAACAGGTGGTCGTCGGACTCGGTGATCGTCTTGCCCGGCCAGTGCTTGTACACGTCGCCGGGCTCGAAGTCTTCGAAGTAGCGGCCGAACGGCCGTTCGTGCACGGTCATGCACTGCAAGTTAGGGCGCCACCGACAGGGGCGGCGAACCGTCCCCATTTCGTTCTTGCGTCGCAATCCGGGATGTCACCCCGGCTGCTGACGCAAGAACGAGGGAGTGGTCGGCGGCTACCCGTCGATCGGGTAGCGTTCGAGGAGGCCGCGGGCGATCACGAGGCGCTGGATCTCGTTGGTGCCCTCGCCGATGATCATGAGCGGCGCGTCGCGGTAGTAGCGCTCGATCGGGAGCTCGGTGGTGTAGCCGACGCCACCGTGGATGCGCATCGCCTCGGTCGCGATCGTGAACGCGGCCTCGCTCGCGAACAGCTTGGCCATGCCGGCCTCGACGTCGCAGCGCTCCCCCGCCTCCTTGAGCGCCGCGGCGTGCTCGGTGAGCAGCCGCGCCGCGTGGAGCTGCGTGCCCATGTCGGCGAGCTTGTTCTGGATCGCCTGGTGCTGCGCGATCGGCTTGCCGAACGTCTCGCGCTGCTGCGCGTACCGGATCGCGGCCTCGAACGCGGCCCGCGCCACACCGACGGCGCGGGCCGCGATGTTGATGCGACCCACTTCGAGCGCCGACAGGACGAAGTGCTGACCGCGTCCGAGACCGGCCTCGCCGCCGAGCACGGTGTCGGCGCGCGACGCGATGCTCGTCGTAGACCATCTCGACGGTCTCGATGCCCTTGTAGCCGAGCTTGCCGATGTCGCGGCTCACCGTGATCCCGCCGAACTGCGGCCCGGGGTCCTTCTCGACCATGAAGCAGGTGATGCCCTCGTCGGTACGCGCTGCGAGGGCGACGAGGCCGGCGCGCTGGCCGTTCGTGACCCACGACTTCGTGCCCGTGATCACGTACTCGTCGCCGTCACGCACGGCACGACACTTGAGCGCGCTCGTGTCGCTGCCCGCGTCGGGTTCGGAGAGCGACAGGCAGCCGCGGATCTCTCCGCTCGCGAGGCGTGACAGCCACCGGGCGCGCTGCTCGTCGGTGCCGTTCGCCTTCAGCAGGTTGGCCGCCATCACGTGCGTGTTGAGCACGCCCGACAGCGACATCCAACCCGCCGAGAGCTCCTCGATCACGCCGATGTAGGTAGGGAGATCGAGTCCGAGCCCGCCGTACTCCTCCGGAATGGTGACGCCGAACAGCCCGAGGTCGCGCATGCCGGCGATGATCTCGGCGGGGTACTCGTCGGCGTGCTCCAGGTCGGACGCGACGGGGATCACCTCGCGCTCCACGAAGCGCCGCACCGTGCCGACGAGCTCGGCACGCATCTCGGGATCGGTCGCCATGACGCCGGAGCTTCAGCAGCGCGCTCTTTGACCGCCCGGTAGCACGTGAGCGTTCCGTACATCGTGGAGAGCTGTGCGGATCGGCGGACGTTCCGGAAGCCTCCTGCCTCGAACAGCGTGGGCGACGCGCCCGCCACGCTGTCACGTGTCGTGGTGAAGCCATCCAGGAGTTGAACCGAGAAGAACAACCCGCGCATGAGGACGTTGGCGGGCCTTCCCCAATCGGCAACATGGAACTGCCCGCCGGGCGCGAGCACGCGGTACACCTCCCGAATCGTGCGGCGCTTGTCTTCGGGACCAAGGTGATGGAAGAACAGGCTCGAGATCACACGATCGCAGGCACCATCACCAAGGGGGATGTCATGTGACATCGCCCGAACCCACGGGATGTCCACCCGGGCGCCCCGAGCCTTCTCTTGTGCTCTGCGCAACACCTTGGGATCGGCGTCCAGCCCTACCACCGACACCTGCGGGTAGGACTGCGCGGCCAGGATCGCAAGCGTTCCCGTTCCGCAACCAAGGTCGAGGACCGCGGCCGCCACACCCAGTTCTGCGCCGCCTAACAACGTGCGCTTGAACGTGCGCTCGCGCGTCGTCAGGCGCACGACCGGATCGTAGAGGCCGGTCAACCAGTCGTAGCCCAGCGCGGGAACAAAGCGCTCGCGAGAATCCGGTTTCGTCACAGAATCCTCTCTCGGCCCGGTCGGGAATCGACGCCGGCCCCGGTAGGTTGGACGACGAAATGATGATGCATCAAACGATGATGGGCTTCCGGCGTGACCCGGACCTCGTTCAGGGTAAGCACTTCGAGCGAGACCTGCTGCGGCGCGTGCTCGGCCTCGCCCGCCCCTACCGACGAGACCTGATCGGCTTCCTGATCGTCGTCGTCCTCGCGTCGGGCGTCGCCGTCATCCCCCCGCTGCTGTTCGGGGCGCTGATCGGCTCGGCGATCCCCGACAAGAACGAGACGCTGGTGACGCTCCTCGCGCTCGGCGCCGTCGGGCTTGCCGTCGCGACCGCTTTCCTCTCGCTCGTGCAACGCTGGTACTCCGCACGCGTCGGCGAGGGTCTCATCTACGACATGCGGGTAAAGCTCTTCGACCACGTGCAGCGTATGCCGATCGCGTTCTTCACCCGCACCCAGACCGGCGCGTTGATGTCGCGGCTCAACAACGACGTGATCGGCGCGCAGCAAGCCGTCACCAACACGCTCGGCACCGTCGTGTCCAACCTGATAGGTGTCGTCATGACATTGGTCGTGATGCTCGCGCTCGAGTGGCGGTTGACGATCCTCACACTGTTGGTGCTACCGGCATTCATCATTCCCGCGAAGCGCATGGGCCGGAAGCTGCAAGTGGTCACACGCGAAGGCATGCAGCTCAACGCGGGCATGAACAACACGATCGCCGAGCGCTTCAACGTCGCCGGCGCGCTCGTCGTCAAGCTGTTCGGCCGGCACGACCGCGAGCGGGACGCGTTCTCCGACCGAGCGGGGCAGGTGCGCGACGTCGGCATCAAGACCGCGATGTACTGCCGCGTGCTGTTCGTCGCCCTCGGGCTCGTCGCCGCGGTGGGTACAGCGGTCGTCTACTACCTCGGCGGACAACTCGCTATCTCGGGCGCGCTCTCGGTCGGCGTCGTGGCGGCCTTCGTCCTCTACGTCGCGCAGATCTATCAACCGCTCACCCAGCTGACCAACGCGCGCGTCGACGTGATGACCGCGCTCGTCAGCTTCGAGCGGGTCTTCGAAGTGCTCGACTTCCCGATCTCCATCACCGATCGGCCGGGCGCGATCGACCTCGTGAACCCCAAAGGCCGGGTAGCGCTCGAGCACGTGTGGTTCCGTCACCCGCCTGCGGCGCTGGCGTCGCTGGCCTCGTTGGAGGAAAACTCGCTCAGCGCGGCGGGAAACGACCCGAGTGCCTGGATCCTGCGCGACGTCAGCTTCACGATCGAGCCGGGAGAGCTGGTCGCGCTGGTCGGCCCGTCGGGCGCGGGCAAGACCACTACCGCAATGCTCGTTCCCCGCATCTACGACACGACCCGTGGCCAGGTGACATTCGACGGCCATGATGTCCGCGACCTCACGGAGTCGTCGCTGCGCGACGCCGTCGGCATGGTGATGCAGGACCCGCACCTCTTTCACGCTTCGATCCGCGAGAACCTGCGCTACACGCGTCCCGACGCCACCGACGACGAGCTGATCGCCGCGTGTCGCGCCGCACGAATCCACGATGTGATCGCGTCACTGCCCGATGGCTACGACACCGTGGTCGGTGAGCGTGGCTACCGGATGTCGGGTGGCGAGAAGCAACGACTCGCGATTGCGCGCATGTTGCTGAAGGACCCCGCGGTCGTGATCCTCGACGAGGCGACGTCGCACCTCGACTCGGAGTCGGAGCACGCCATCCAGCGCGCCCTGGCCGACGCGCTCGCCGGACGCACCGCGCTCGTGATCGCGCACCGGCTGTCGACGATCGTTGGCGCGGATCGGATCCTGGTGATCGAAGACGGACAGATCGCCGAGCAGGGAACTCACGACACCCTGCTGCGTTCGGGCGGCCTGTACTCCGAGCTCTACCGCACCCAGCTCGATTCCGCCGCCTCCACCGAACCGGCCTGAGCGACCTCCGTCGGTAGAATGCTCCCGTCGCTCCTCGGCGACGACCCATGCCGAAATCTCTCGATTACTCCGCGCACATCGGGGCCCGCCACCGTCAGCTCCTGCGACGGCGGCGTCGCCACAAGATCATCGCCGGCTCGGTCGCGGGCGTGCTCGGGGCGGTCGGGCTCGGTTTGCTGATGACCGACACGCTCCGGTTCGGGGCCCCCGGCGGACCCGTGTTCGCCGGCGCGCAGGACAAGCCCACCAGCACGTCGAGAGTCGCCGGCACCGCCGCCGCCACACCGGTCTCTGCGTGCAAGAAGCGGTTGCTCACTGCTACGACGCCACTCAAGCTGTGGATCGGCGGTGACTCGCTCGCCGGCTCGCTCGGACCGTCACTCGGTACGCAGACCGCGGCGACCGGCGTCGTCCAACCGCAGTTCAACTCGCGTGTCTCGAGTGGGCTCAACTCCCCAAGCTTCTACGACTGGCCGAAGCACGCGGCCGAGGACGTGAACGCGTTCCAGCCCGAGGTGACCGTGTTCATCATCGGCGCGAACGACACGAGCATCGTGCAGAAGCAATCAGGTGACAGTGAGCCCGCGTGGCGCAAGCAGTATGCGCAGCTCGTCGACCAGATGATGACGATCCTCAACGGCAATGGGCACACCGTCTACTGGGTGGGTGCGCCAATCATGAAGGACTCGAAACGCGACGCCGGGGTGAAGGCGCTGAACGACGTGTTCAAGGAAGAGGCCGCGAAGCACAAGGACGTCACCTACGTCGACACGTACGACCTCTTCGCCGGCCCCAACGGTAACTTCGCGCTGTCGTTGAAGACCGCCTCGGGCAAGACGGTCACGATGCGCGCGGGTGACGGCGTGCACCTCACCCCCGAGGGCGGCGACCTCATGGCCGAAGCCGTGTTCAAGCCGCTCGACGCGGCGTGGTGCATCTCGAAGCAAGCAGTTCCGGGCGCGACGCAGCCGGTGACCGAGAGCCCGGGGAGCTCGCAGGTTCCCGGTACGCACCGCAAGGTCGCGACACAGCCCACCCGGAGGAAGACCACGACCGCAACCGCGGCGCGGCCGCGGACCACGACCGCCGCCACCAGCGCGCCGGTTGTCGAGCCACCCGCCACGACGCCGGCGACGAACCCGCCGGCCCCGACGACTCCGCCCGCCACGCAACCGCCCGGTCCCTAGATGCGAGGTCTCGAGGCAGCGCTCCTAGGCTCCGGCACATGACCGACCAGCTCGCAGCTGCGAGCATCGCCGTCGAGCAAGCCGCGGCCCTCGTCGCGGCGGCGACCAATCACCTCGCGCATACCGCCACGGTCGACGGGCGGATCTCGGTCGCCGCGCTCGATGGCCATCAGGTGCTCGCGTACGACCTCGCGCATGCTGCGAGCGCGATCGAGGGCTGCCGCGTCATGCTCGGCTACGCGGAGCACGGTGAGCTCGAGTCCCACCTGGCGCGCGCGTTCATCGCCGATGCGATCTGGGACCTCGGCACCAAGGTCTTCGGCCGCGAACGCGACCTGGGGGGTCGACGCGAGCGAGCTCGCGCCGGCAGAGCCGTTCGTGGCGATGCACCGCGCACCCGAGTTCCTCGAAGCGCTGGCCGACCGGCTCGAGGGTCACGGCACCGGGCCAACGCATCTCTCCGACGACTTCGACCTCGTGCGCGAGACGTTTCACCGCTTCGCCGAAGAGAAGATCCGCCCGGTCGCGGAGCACGTCCACCGCACCAACGCCGACATCCCCGACGAGATCGTCGACGGGCTCGCCGAGATCGGCGGCTTCGGCCTCTCCGTACCGGCGGAGTACGGCGGCTTCGCCGAGGGCGGCGAGTCGGATTACCTCGGGATGGTCGTTGCAACCGAAGAGCTGTCGTGGGGGTCGCTCGGCGTCGGTGGCTCGCTCATCACGCGACCCGAGATCCTCACGCGCGCGATCGTGAAGGGCGGCACCGAGGAGCAGAAGAAACGGTGGCTGCCCCGCATCGCCACCGGCGAGTTGATGGTCGGCGTCATGGTGACCGAGCCCGACTTTGGCTCCGATGTCGCGGGCATCAAGGTCACGGCCACGCCCACCGACGGCGGCTACCTCGTCAACGGCGTGAAGACGTGGGCGACGTTTGCCGGACGGGCCAACGTGCTGATGCTCCTCGCGCGCACGGATCCCGATCGCGCAGCGGGTCATCGCGGGCTTTCGCTCTTCGTGGTCGAGAAGGAGCCGGCACCGGGACATTCGTTCGCGTTCACACACGAGCGCGGCGGCACGATCGAAGGCCGCGCGATCGACACGATCGGCTACCGCGGCATGCATTCCTACGAGGTCGCATTCGACGGCTGGTTCGTGCCCGCGTCGAATCTCGTGGGCGAGGACGGCGGCGTCGGCAAGGGCTTCTATCTCCAGATGGAGGGGTTCGAGAACGGGCGGCTCCAGACGGCGGCGCGCGCTGTCGGCCTCATGCAGGCCGCGTACGAAGCCGGCCTCACGTATACGCACGACCGCACGGTGTTCGGCAAGCCCGTCTTCGACTACCAGCTCAGCAAAGTCAAGCTCGCACGCATGGCCACACTGATCCAGGCCGGTCGCCAGTTCTCCTACGACGTCGCGCGTCGCATGGCCAAGGGTGAAGGCACGCTCCAGGCGTCGATGGTCAAGGCGTATGTGTGCCGGGCCGCGGAGTGGGTGACGCGCGAGGCGATGCAGTTGCACGGAGGCATGGGCTATGCCGAGGAGTTTCCCGTGTCGCGCTACTTCGTGGATGCGCGGGTGCTCTCGATCTTCGAAGGCGCCGACGAGACGCTCTGCCTCCGCGTGATCGCACGCCGCCTCGCAGAGCAGGCGCTCGACGTCTCGAAGTAGCCGATACGCTCGCTCGGTTGTGAGCGAGAGCACGCAACGGCACCCGGGTGACGCGATCCGGGTCGCACTCGGTCTCTTCGTCTTGCTGATCGCGTGGTCGTCGGTTCGCGACCGCCGCGTGGGTCTGACCGAAGCCGACTTGTTCCAGCTCGTCAACCAGCTGCCGTCGTTCTTCGTGTGGCCATTCGAAACCGTCATGCAGCTCGGCAGCGTGTGGGCGATCGCGGGTACGACGGCGATCGCGCTCGCGGCCCGCCGGCTGCGCCTCGCGCGGGACCTCGTCGTGAGCGGGCCCGTCGCCTGGGGCGTCGCCCACTGGTTGAAGAGCGCTGTGGCGCGCGCACGACCGTCCTCGCTGCTGCACCACGTGATCGTCCGCGGCGCACACGCAACCGGCGCCGGCTTCCCTTCGGGTCACGCCGCGGTCGCGACCGCGCTGGCGACGGCAGCGTCGCCGTACCTGTCCCGGCCGCTCCGGCGTGCAGTCTGGCTCGCGGTCGTGATCGTCGGCGTGGCTCGTATCTACGTGGGCGCGCACCTCCCGGTCGACGTGATCGGCGGCGCGGCAGTCGGCTGGGTCGTCGGCTCGTTGGTGCACCTGGCCTTCGGCGCGCCCGGAGGACGACCCGCGCGCGGGAATCGAGCATGCCCTCACAGCCGTGCACCGGCCCGTGACCGATCTCACGCCGCTCGACGAACCGGTCGTCGGTGGCGACGCCTACGCCGGTCACCTTGACGATGGCACCCCGGTCACGTGCATCGTGATCGGACGAGACCGAGCGCGATGCCGACGGGCTCTACAAGCTGTGGCGGCTGCTTGCGACGCGCGAGCAACAAACCGACACCGACCCGTTCGCGACGCCCGACCATCTGATGGAGCACGCCGGCTACGTCTCGTTGCTCGCGGGTCGAGCCGGTGTGCGCACGCCCGACGTGCTCCTCACAACCGGGTTCAACGGCGGTGCGCTCCTACTCGAGCACCAAGCCGGCGGACCGCGGTTGGCGGAGATGGCCGCGGCAGCGATCGACGACCGTCTCCTCGACGCGGTGTGGGCACAAGTGAAGCTGCTCCACGAAACCTTCATCTCGCATCACGCGCTCAACGTCCACAACATCGTCGTGGACGGCTCCGGCGAGCCATGGCTGATCGGGTTTCGCAACGGCGACGCGACCGCCTCGGACCAGCAGCTCGCAATCGACGTGGTGGAGCTGCTCACCTCGCTCGCGGTGATCGTGGGCCCGGAACGGTCCGTCGCGAGCGCGACTCGCGTGCTCGGTGCCGACGCGCTGAAACCGGCGTTGCCGTTGCTGCAGCCGATCGTGCTGACACCGACCACACGCAAGGAAGCACGGCGTCACAAAGACCTGATCGAGCAGGTGCGCGAGCAAGCGGCCGCCGCCGCAGGCACCACCGTGCCGAAGATCGAACCGCTCACCCGGATCAAGCCCTCGAGCCTCGTCATGGCGGCGGTGATCGCGCTGACTGCCCGCGTGCTCCTGCCGCAGTTCGCCGAGCTCGGCCATGCATCGCACGAGATCATCCACGCGAATCCCGGTTGGCTGCTCGCGGGGCTGCTCGCGTCGATCGGCGTCTTCCTTGCCGGCGGGGTCGCGCAACTCGGCGCCGTGAAACAACGCCTGTTACTTCTGCGCACCACGCTGGTGCAGCTTGCCGCCGCATTCACCAACCGGCTGACGCCGAGCAGCATCGGCGGCCTCGCGGTGCGCACGCGCTTCCTGCAACGCTCCGGCCTCGACCGGGAGGCAGCCGTCGCCGGCACGGCGCTCGATTCGCTGGGTGGCGGCATCGTCCACGGCATCGGGCTGATCGCCGCGATCCTGCTGGCCGGTGGCAGCGGCTTCGGCGACGTGCCGCTTCCCACCGGCTGGCCCCTCCTCGCCGGCATCGTCGCGGTGCTCACGCTCATCGGGCTCGCGATCTTCACGCCGCGTATCCGCCATGCGCTCGCGCCGGCGAAGCGCGCCCTCGTCGACCTCGGCCAAGTGATGCGCGTGCCGTCGAAAGCGATGTTGCTGCTCGGCGGGTCGGCCGCCGGACTGCTCTGCTACCTGCTCGCGTTCGACGCGTCGCTTCAGGCCGTCGGCGCGCACGTCGCCATCCGCGACGTGTTCGTCGTGTACCTCGGCGGAACCACGATCGCGGCGCCGAGCCCCACCCCCGGCGGTCTCGGCGCGGTCGAAGCCGCGCTCATCGCCGGTCTCACCGCGCTCGGCACCGCCTCGGCGCCCGCGGTGGCGGGCGTGCTCGTGTTCCGGCTCCTCACCTACTGGCTCCCGATCCTGCCCGGTTACCTCTCACTCGTGGCGCTGCGCCGCGAAAGCCTGCTCTAAGCCTCGATCCACCGATTTGAGGTTTCGTCTGGCTGATTTGTCGGTGAGGTGCGTGCGTCGCGTGTGTTTGAGTGCCGAGGGGCGGCTGGTGGGGTCGGTTTCGGTTCGTGGTCGCCTGAGTGTGTGACGTTCGCCGCGCTCGAGGCGTGGTTCGCTGTTGGCCGTCCGTCTTTCGCGCTCGACGCGGTGCGATGCTCAGGTGAGCATCGGGAGTGCGCGCAGCTTGTCGAGCGCGCTGAGGAACGCGTCGGCCCAGGGCCATCGTGCCGGGAGGCGAAGCGTGGATCGTCCGCTGCGGTTGACGACGCGGCCGGGCAACGCGAACAGCTTCGTTCGCATGGTGCGCGCGACCGTGAGCTGCGCGTCGGGATGCACCTCGCCGAGTCGGGCGGTCCAACGCATGAGGTTGTGAGCGAGCACCGCGCAGGCGAGCCAAGCGGCGTTGGCGAAGAACTTGCCGGATGGGCAGTGCGTGAGACCGGCACCCTCTTTGAGGTCACGGATCGCGAGTTCGACCGTGGCGTGATCGCGGTGGAACTGATCGACCTCGACGGTCGGCCGGTCGAGGTTGGTGATGAACGCGTGGTAGCGCCAGTCAGGCCACAGCTGCGCTTGGGTTGGGTCGATGAGGCGGGTGCGGCGCACCATAAGCCGGAACTCGCGTTGCCGCTTGTCGTGGCCGCGGGTCACGTAAGTGGTCTCGGCGACCGCGGCCTCACCGCCGTCGGGGTAGACGATCGGTGTCCACGACTGCTCGGGAATCGTCTCAATGCAGGCCCGCAGCGGCTTTCTCAACGCGACGGTGATGGACCAATCGACCCCCAAGCGATCGAGCGTGTCGATCAGCGCATAGGACCAGAACCCCGAATCGGCACGCAGCACGACCGCGCCGGTGGCGCCGGCGCGCCGCACCCGGGCGATCAGTTCTTCGACGAAACGCTGCACCCCGCGTTGGCTCGATCCCTTGCGGAAGCGTGCGTGGAGCACCTCGCCGGTCTGGGCGCGAGTGGCGAGCAGCGGGTGGTAACCGAGCTGGCGGGTGTAGCCGTAGGCGGCACCCTGTTTCTGTTTGCCGTGCACCTCGCACATCGTCGAATCGAGATCGATCGTCATGGGGTCGGCGCCGGGGCCGGCCCCGGCATTCCACGCGCGCCGGAACGTCTCGGCGATGACCTTGTCGAGTTGACGGACATGCCCGAACGTGAACGCGCGCAAGAACGAGCCGAGCGTCGAGGGCGCCATCACCCGAAACGGCAACACTCGTTGCGTCGCGCCCGCGCGCAGTATGTCGGCGTGATCGATGTGCGTGCCGCCCGCCAAGATCGTCGCGACCAACGACAAGATCTTGCGGCCCGGACGCGACCCGCCGACCCGGCCCCGGAGCCGCACCGTCACGTTCACCAACGACTCAAGGCCAAGCCGGACCATCAGCGTGGCCGGCGCGATCAGACCCGCGTTCGCGACCAGCGACTCGTCATCGAAGATCACCTCAACACGATCGATCCTGCGCGATACTCCACCCACAGGAAGTGCCTCCTCGACTGGCGACAACGACGACGTAAGACACCGTCATCGTCCCAGCTCAGGAGGCACTTTCCGCGGATACGCGAACTCGCTCAGCCACTACTCATCGGTGGATCGAGGCTAAGAGCGCGTTCTTGCGTCAGCAGCCGGGGTGACATCCCGGATTGCGACGCAAGAATGAAAACGAAAGGTCAGGAGTCGATGATCGCTTCGGCTTCGATCTCGACTTTCCAGCGTGGGTCGAGCAGGGACGAGACCACGACCTGCGTCGCGGCCGGGCGGATCGCGCCGAACACCGCCGAGTGTGCCCGACCGACCGCTTCACCGTCGCCGGCATCGACGAGGTACATGCGTGTGCGCACGACGTGCTGCACCGACGCGCCGGCTTCAGCGAGCACGACGAGCACGAGCGCCAGGCAGCGACTTGCTTGGGCCTCGGCGTCGGGATCGCACGAGCCGTCGGGCCATATCGGCGCCGTGCCCGACACGAAGACATGGGCACCGACACGCAACGCACGCGAGAACCCGATGCTGTCCTCGTACGGCGATCCCGACGCGACGCTGCCGCCGTTCGCCGGTCATCCGCCCGACGGCTCGGCCGCGATCACGGGCTCAGTCCTTGTTGTGTTTCATACCGGCGCGCTCGCCGCGCTTGACGAACTTGGTCGCCATCTTGCGGCTGGCCTCGTCGATCATCTCGTCACCGAACATCACCGCGCCCTTGCCCTCTTCATCGGTGGCGACGCGGTACGCCTCGAGGAGCTCGTACGCCTTGTTGAACTGCTCCGTCGTCGGCGTGTACACCTCGTTGATCACCGTGATCTGATCCGGGTGCAGCGACCATTTGCCGTCGTAGCCGAGGATGTGGGTGCGCATCGCGTAGTCGCGCAGCGCGTCGAGCTCACGGATCTTCAAGTAGGGCCCGTCGATCACTTGCAGACCGTTGGCGCGTCCGGCCATGAGGATCTTCGAGAAGACGTAGTGGAAGTGGTCGCCGGGATACTCGGGCACCTGCACGCCGCCCGTCAGCACGGGCATCTCCATCGACGCCGCGAAGTCGGCCGGGCCGAAGACGATCGTCTCCATGCGCGGCGACGCGGCGCAGATCTCTTCGACGTTGATGAGACCCCGGGTGGTCTCGATCTGTGCCTCGATACCGACCTTCGTGCGCCGGCCCGTGTTGAGCTCGATCTGGGTGAGCAGGTGGTCGAGCGCGACGACATCGGCAGCCGACTGCACCTTCGGAAGCATGAGCTCGTCGAGTCGCTCCGAGGCGTTCTCGACGATATGAATCACGTCGCGGTACGTCCACTTCGTATCCCATGCGTTGACGCGCACGCAGAGCACCGCGTCGCCCCAGTCGTTGTCGTTGATCGCGTCGACGACGGTCTGACGCGCACCCTCCTTCTCGTCAGGAGCGACGGAGTCTTCCAAGTCGAGGAAGTACATGTCGGCACCGAGACCGGGCGCTTTGGCGAGGAACTTCGGATTGGAGCCGGGTACGGCGTGGCACGACCGGCGGGGCAAGTCACGGGAGCGTTCGGACATGCGTCAAGGGTAGGGCCGTTCGCCGGGACCGCTCATATCGGGCGGGTCTCCGGCGGTGAGCGTGAGTACGCTCCGCGCGTGCCCGAAACGTCCCCAACGCTGCAGCCGGTGGCCGACGGCGTCTTCGCATGGATCCAGCCGGGCGGCAAGTCGGGCGTCAGCAACGCCGGAGTGGTCGTCGACGACGACGGCGTGACCGTGATCGACGCGCTGATGGTGCGCTCCCAATGGGAGCCGTTCGCCGCGGCGGTGAAGGATCTGGAACAGCCCGTCCGCCGCCTCGTGCTCACGCACGCGCACATCGACCACGTCGGCGGCACCAAGGCGTTCCCGCACGCCGCCGTCTACGCGACACCGGTCACGAGCGCGCTCCTCGACGACACGATGCCGATCGACGCGTACAAGGCGTTCATGCCGGCGTTCCTCGAGGAGTTCGACGACCTCGCCGAGGTCGGCACGCGTCCGGCGACGCACGAGGTCGACGGCGCCGCCGCGTTGACGCCGCGGTGCGAGCTGCTCCCGGCCAGCGGCCATACCGACGGCGACTTGATGGTGCTGGTCGAAGACGCCGACACGCTGTTTGCCGGCGACCTCTGCTTCTTCGGCGTCACGCCGCTCGCGTTTCAGGGCGACCCGGCCACCTGGGCCGACATGCTCGACGCCGTGGTCGAGCTCGCCGACACGATCGTGCCCGGCCACGGTCCGGTGGGCGGCGAGCCCGAGCTGCGCGCCCTGCAGGACTACCTGCGGGCGTGCGTTGCCGCCGACGGTGACGTGGCTGCGATCCCATCCGGACCGTGGGACACGTGGCCCGAGCGCGAACGCGACGCGATCAACGTCGAACGTGCCGCGCTCCTTGCGCGTGGTGATGACTCGATACCGCCCGCGATGCTCAAGGCAATCGGACTGGGCTGATCGCGCTACCGCGCCGAGCTCACGTTGGCGCGGAAGAAGTCGATCGTGCGGCGCCACGCCGTGTCGCTGTGCCCCTCGTGGAACACGTCGGGCCGGTGATGGTTGGTGAAGCCGTGCTCGGTGCCGGGATAGAGGAAGAACTCGTGCTCCTTGCCCAGGCTCTCGAGCTGCTCCTCGAGCGCGCGCACCGCCTCGGGCCCGGCGAAGTCGTCGTTTTCCGCGTAGTGACCTTGGACCGGCGCCTGGAGTCGCGAGTAATCGGGTTGCGCACCCGGCCACGCGATCACGCCGTAATACGGAACCACCGCCTTGACGGCGTCGGGCCGCAACGTCGCGAGCCAGAGCGCGAGCCCACCGCCCATGCAGAAACCGACGACGCCGACGCCCGTCGACGTGACCGCGGCGTGCTGCTGCAGGAAGTCGATCGCGCCGGCCATGTCCTTCGCGGCCTGCTCGATGTTGAGCGCCATCATCATCTTCATCGCCTCGTCGGGCTCTTTGGTCTCGGCACCCCGGAAGAGATCGGGTGCCAGCGCGACGAAGCCCTCGCCCGCGTAGCGGTCGCACACCTCTTTGATCTGCCGGTTGAGACCCCACCACTCCTGGATCACCACGATCCCGGGCCCCGACCCGCCGCCCGGCACCGCGAGATAACCCTGGCCCGTCGTGCCGTTGCTCGGGAACTCGACCATCTCTCCCATCGAAACGTCCTCCGCTCTCGTGCTCGCGAACTAGTGCACACCGCCGAGCTTGGCGTGATCCCAGCTGACGACCTTGACCGGCTCCACCACGATCACTACCCGTTTGCGGCCCATCTGGCGCACGCCTTCTCGGATCGCGTCGTCGGTGATCGGACCCCAGTAGCGCTCGTAGATCTGCTCGCCGAACGCGAGGACGTCGTCGAGGTCGTCGACGATCTCGGCGGTGCCGACGATCTGCACACCCTTCAGCCGCTCATAGCTGTCGCCGGTCTCGACCATCACCGTGAGCCGCGGATCGCGACGCAGGTTGACGACCTTCTGGCTCTTCGCATACGTCCAGAACGCAGGCTTGCCGTCGCGCAGCGTGTACCACATCGCGACGAGGTGGGGTGTGCCGTCGGCGTTGATCGACGCCACCTGGAGCGTGCGCTCGGAGGCGAGGAATGCCTCGATCTCGTCGTCGGTCATGTGGATCTGATCTCGACGGCTCATGGCGGCGCAGCCTACCGGCGCGCCAAGCGGCTGCGAGCCCGACCTGCTTGGTAGGTTTCCGCCGATGGCGAAGAACCCCGACCCGTCGCTCGAGCTCACGAGCAGCAAGGGCGTCACACGCACGCTCGACGACTGGGCGACGATGTTTCACCTCTGCCTCGTCATCCTGCCCGACCGCCCCGAGGCGAGCGCGTGGGTGCCGGTCGGCCGGCGGATCTTCGCGGTGTTCGGCGACGCCGACTGTCACACCGCATTCGTCGTGACCGGCAACGAGCAGATCGCCCGCCGGATCCTCGGTTCCGCGGAACGGGACGTGCTCACGTTCATCGATCCCGACCGCGCGTTCGTGCGCAGCCTCGGGCTCGAGCACCTGCCCGCGTTCGTGCACTTGCGCCAGGACACGACGCTCGGCGATGCAGCCGAGGGCTGGAACGAGCGCGAATGGCAACGAGTGGCCACCGGCGTCGGCAAGGCGATGGCCTGGTCCCACCCCGAGGTCGCGGCCGCCGGCAACCCCCCGCCCACCCCCGGTTGGGCGGTCTGACCTGCACCGGAGACAAACAATTCGCATGAATGGCGCGAACCCGCCGCCAGCGGTTAGCGTCGATTCCATCGCCCGCACGTCACCTCCTGAGGTTGACGTACGGGCATGTTCTTAGAAGGCACTACCGAGAGCACTGTTCGCAGGACCGCGTTCAGGTAAGGACCGCCAGCGGCATCCCCTGCCAAAGGGAGTCCCCAACATGAACCTCCGGGCCGCACGGCTCGTTCCCATACTCATCGTCGGCCTCGCCACGCCCGCCGTGCTCGCCACCAGCGCGCTGGCGTCACCGGCCGACGACAAACGCGCCCAGGCGCAGCGCCTCCAAGCCAAGATCTCCGCCAATGGCGCAAAGACCGACGCCCTCAGCGAGCAGTACAACGGCGCCCAGCTCGAGCTCAGCGACGCCAAGCAGGCGGTGGCCGCCGCCCAGATCCAGACCGCGGCCGCACAGCAGCGAACCCGTCAGCTACAGAAGCTGCTCGCCGACCGGGCCGCGTCGATCTACATCAGCTCCGGCGTGTCCAATGGCATCGCAGTGCTCGACGCCGACAACGCCCGCGACATCAATGCACGGGAGAAGTACTCGTCGGCCGCAGCGAGCCGCGACGACACACTTATTCAGGGGTTGCGCAACGCGAAAGACTTGCTCGCACGGAAGCAAGCCGATGCCGAGCAGGCGCAACAAGCCGCGCAGCACGACGCGGCAGCGATCTCGAGCGCGAAGCATCAGCTCGACGCAGCGAACGCGAAGCAGCAGCAGCTGCTCGGCCAAGTCAACGGCGAGATCAAGACTCTCGTCGCGCAGGCCGCGCAACAGCAGGCGGTGGCCGCGGCCGCGGCCGCGCAGAAACGTTTCGCCGCGGGGGCCGGCGCCGCGGGCGACGACCGGCGCGCGGGCGACGACCGGCGCGCGGGCGACGAGCCGCGGAGGTGGGGGCGGCCGGGGCAACGCGCCGTCGATCGCGTATCCCACGAACCTTCCCTCATCGAACGGTGGCGCGGCGGCTGCGATCGCGTTCGCCCGGGCTCAGCTCGGCAAGCCGTACCAATACGCGGCCACGGGGCCCAACTCGTACGACTGTTCGGGTCTGACGATGCCGCGCGTGGGCAGCGGGTGGTGTTTCGATGCCGCACTACTCCGGCGCGCAGTACGCAATGTTTCCGAAGGTCCCCCTCGGCCAATTGCAACCGGGTGACCTGGTGTTTCGGGGAGCCGGTGGCAGCCAGCACGTCGCGCTGTACATCGGTGGCGGTTTGGTGATCACAGCGCCGCAGACCGGTGACGTCGTCAAAGTCGCCGGCATCGGCAGCGTTATGGGCGCAGTTCGACCCGGTTAGGCACGGTTCGCGCCTTTAGTACCATAGGCGGAGTACAGGAAATGGTTCCCGGTCGCGGGCGGTCGGGACCTCCTCGAGTGGTTGGGATGAAGATGATTCTCAGGACAGTACGTGTAGGTGCATGTGTCGCCGCGATGCTGGGTGCGCTGCTGGCGCCGGTCGTGGCGGGAGTGAGTGCCGCGCACGCGTCGCCGGTCGACGACGCGAAGGCTCAGGCCGCCAGGCTCCAGGCCCAGATCGATTCGAACGGCGTCAAGCAGGACGCGCTGTCGGAACGCCTCAACGGCGCGAACTACAAGCTCCAGCAGGCGCAGGCCGACGCCGCGACTGCCCAGAAGGGTCTCGACGCAGCGCAGGCCCGCACGAAGCACCTGCAGCACCAGCTCGCTCAACGCGCCGCCGCCGTCTACCGCAGCTCCGGCAACGGCGAGCTCGACGCGCTCGACGCTTCCACCGCAGGCGAGCTGCAGACTCGCGAGCAGTACAGCGCCGCAGCTGCAAACCACGACGACTCGATCGTGTCGCAGCTCCACAACGCGAAGGAACAACTGCAAGCCAAGCGGAGTGATGCCCAGAAGGCCGCCGATGCCGCACAGAGCGAACGCGATCAGGCAGCGTCAGCCAAGAAGGAGCTCAACGGCGCGAGCGCCAAGCAAGAGCAGCTGCTGTCCCAGGTCAAAGGCCAGATCAAGCAGCTCATCGACCAGCAGCGGGCCGCCCAGGCCGCGGCCGCGCTCGCAGCCGCGCAAGCACGCACATCCGCCGCCCGCACATCCGCCGCCAAGGGCTCCCACGCGGCTCTCGCGGGACGCGTCAGCACCGGCGGCGACATCCAGATCGACCGCGGTTCGATCCCTGCGCCGAGCGGAGGAGCCGGCGCGGCAATCGCGTTTGCGTACGCGCAACTCGGCAAGCCCTATGTGTACGGCGCGGCCGGGCCCAATGCGTACGACTGCTCGGGGCTCACGATGCGGGCCTGGGGTGCGGCGGGCGTCGGGATGCCGCACTACTCCGGTGCGCAGTACTCCTCGTTCCCGCATGTACCGCTCAGCGCGATGCAGCCGGGCGACCTCGTGTTCTGGGGTCCGGGCGGTAGCAGCCACGTCGGGCTCTACATCGGTGGCGGCATGATGATCGCGGCGCCGCACACTGGCGACCACGTGAAGGTGCAGGCCGTCTACGGCGGAGCGATCGGCGCCTCGCGTCCCGGTTGATCTGACAGCGCGGATGACGGCCGGTCCCGGTTTTCGCGAGCGGCCCTAGGATCCGGGCGTGACCACCACCGAGTCGATTCGGCTCACGCGCTTCTCGCACGGCGCGGGTTGCGCCTGCAAGCTCTCACCCGACGACCTTCGTACGGTGCTCGGGCTCGTACGCGAGCTCGAGCCCACGGCCGACACCGACCTGCTCGTCGGCCTCGACACCGCGGATGACGCTGCCGTCTACCGACTCCGTGACGATCTCGCCATCGTCTTCACCACTGACTTCTTCACGCCGATCGTGGACGACCCCTACGACTGGGGCCGCATCGCGGCCGCCAACGCGCTCTCCGACGTGTACGCGATGGGCGGCGCGCCGCTGCTCGCGCTCAACCTCGTTGCCTGGCCCCGGGAAGGCCTGCCGTTCGAGCTCCTCGCCCGCGTGATCGACGGCGGTGCCGACGTCGTGCGCGCCGCCGGCGCGCTCATCGGCGGCGGTCACTCGATCGACGACACCGAGCCGAAGTATGGACTCGCGGTCGTCGGTACGGTCAACCCGGCACGGTTGTGGCGCAACCGCGATGCTCGTGTGGGTGACGCGCTGGTGCTGACGAAACCGATCGGGCTCGGAGTCATCTCGACAGCATTGAAGCGTGACGCGGCCTCCCCCGAGCTCATCGGTCGGGCCGTCGACGTGATGACAACGCTCAACGATCGGGCCCGCGACGCCGCGCTCGAGCTGGGCGACGCAGTGCACGCGGTCACCGACGTAACCGGCTTCGGGCTGCTCGGCCATCTCCGGGAGATGCTGGTCGCGTCGAATGTCGCAGGCCGGATCGACGTCACGTCGGTGCCCGTGATCGACGGCGTCCGTCAACTGATCGCCGCGGGCATGGTCGCGGGTGGCACACAGCGCAATCATTCGTTCGTCAGCGACACCGTCGATTGGGGCGAGCTTCCGGCCGACGAGCAGCTGCTGCTCGCCGATGCCCAAACCTCAGGTGGGCTCCTCATCGCCGTCGACGACGCGCACGCGGACGAGCTCGTGGACGCGCTCGCGCAACGGGCGACACTCGCGAGCGCAGTCGTGGGGGGAGTTGTCGCCGGGCCGGCCGGTCACGTCACGATCGCGGCCGCGGCTTAGGGGATCACGAGCATGCCCAGCTCCGACTCGAGCTGCGGCCGCGGTTTTGCGCCCAGCGACTGACGTTCGAGCCGTCCGTCGCGAAAGAGACCGATCAGCGGAATGCTCTGGACGTCGTAGGTCTGCGCGAGCGTGGGCTCCTCGTCGATGTTGACCTTCACCACTTTGTACGAGCCGTCGCGCATCAACGCGATCTGCTCGACGATCGGGCCGACCTGCCGGCACGGACCGCACCACGGAGCCCAGAAGTCGACGATCACGGGGATGTCACTCTTGAGCACCTCGGCATCGAATGACGCAGTCGTCACCGACTTCACGATGCCTTCGGGCGGATCTTCGGGAACCGGCGCCGCGGGCCGTTCGCCCGAGCGGATCGCGTCGAGCCACTTGTTGGCCTCTTGCACGCCTTCGAGCGCGACTTGATGCGCCATCGGGTACTCCGAGTACACGACGGGAACGTTGTGCGCCTCGAGCGTGCGCGCCAGCTCGCGGCCGTTCTTCACCGCTATCAGCGGATCTTCCGTGCCGTGCTGCACGAGGAATGGCACATCGCCGCGGCGCGCCAGTCGAAGTCGAGTCCCGGGTACTCGGCGAGAAACCCGCTCATGACGAGCACGCCCGCAGGACGTGCGCGGTCGTTCACCGCGAAGTGCCAGCGCGGCAACGAGGCTCGCGCCCTGGGAGAAGCCGGCGACAACAGCCTGCTCGCGCGGCATGTCGTGCTCGCGGCAGGTGTCGTCGAGCAGGTCATCGAGCGCATCGAGCGAAGCAAAGAACAGTTCGGCGCTCGCGTCGGAGTCGGCGCCGAAGTCGTACCACGCGAACCCGGGCGGTGCCGCGACCGGCCCGCGCGGCATGACGGTGAGGAAGTGACCATCGGGATCGAGGTAGGGCAGCAGGGCGCCGAGGTCGCGTTCGTCGGCGCCGAAGCCGTGGACGAGCAGCAGCACACGGTCGGCATCGCTGCCGTGCAGGACATTGGTCACGAGCGTCATCGTCTGGGCCTCCGGTTTCAGGTGCCGTTACCAACGTCGAATCGCGGGTCGGTATGCCCGCCGCAGTGGACGCCGAGGTCAGGGGGCTTTACGGCCGCGCCGGCGTTTGGGTTGGGCGCGGCGCACGGGGATCTTCACCCCCGTTCGCTGCACCTTCGCGGTCGCCGGCACGATGCTGATCGAGCCGTCGGGCTCGAGGACCGCCATCTTGACGTCGCGCAGACCGTCGACCGGGTCTTCACCGTGCTCACGCAACGCCGTCTCCACCTCGGCTTGCGTGACACCGGCCAGACGGAGGTGCGACTGGATGAATTGACCGTCGTGCACGAGCAGGATCGGGTCGCCTTCGACGAGGCCCCGCACGAAGGTGCTCCGCAGGCGGGTGCGCGCAATGACCATGTTGGCCAGGATCAAGGTGGCCGCGGCCACGAGCCCGCCGAGGAGCGTCACGTTGGCGCCGACCATCGCGTTCTGCACCGCGTTGGCGACGAGCAGGATCAACACGAGGTCGAACGGGGTGAGCTGTCCGAGCTCGCGCCGGCCGCCGAGGCGCAGCAGGAACAGGACCGCCACGTAGACCACGAGACAGCGGCCGACGATCGCGAGCAATTCCACGTGAAAACGGTACCCGCACACTTCGCGTGCACGGCGGCAACTCGACCCCGTGATGACGACGTGCGAGCATGCCGCGCCGCCACGACGGAGGACGCGATGCGACTCGGGATCAACCTCGGCTACCAGGACTGGGGCACCGGCCTCGACCGGGCCGTCTCGCTCGTACAGGAGGCCGAGCGGCTCGGCTTCCACTCGGCGTGGACGGCCGAGGCGTACGGCAGCGATGCGATCACACCGATCGCGTGGCTGATGGCGCGCACCGAGCGCCTCGCGTTCGGCTCGGCGATCATGCAGATGCCGGCGCGCACACCGGCGATGACGGCAATGACCGCGGCCACGCTCGATCTGATGAGCGGCGGCCGCTTCCTGATCGGGCTCGGGCTGTCGGGCCCGCAAGTCGTCGAGGGCTGGCACGGCCAGCCGTACGGCAAGCCGCTCGTGAAGACGCGCGAGTACGTCGAGATCGTGCGAACCATCCTGCGCCGCGAGGCGCCACTCGAGCACCACGGCGAGCACTACGACATCCCGTACTCGGGCGAGGGCGCGACCGGCTTGGGCAAGCCGCTGAAGCTGATCGTGCATCCGCGCCGCGCGGATCTCCCGATCTATCTCGCCGCGATCGGCCCGAAGAACGTGCAGCTGTGCGCCGAGATCGCGGACGGCTGGCTCCCGATCTTCTTCTCACCGACCCGTTTCGCCGACACGTACGGCGCCGCGGTCGAAGCCGGATTCGCACGGGCCGGTGACGCGAAGAGCCTCGAAACCTTCGACGTTGCGCCCACCGTCACCGTGATCCTCGGCGACGACGTCGACGGGCTCCGCAACATCGCGAAGCCGATGACCGCGCTCTACGTCGGCGGGATGGGCGCGCGGGGAAAGAACTTCTACAACGACCTCGCGTGCCGGTACGGCTTCGAAGCCGAGGCGAAGCTGATCCAGGACCTCTATCTCGACGGCAAGAAGCAGGAGGCGATCGCCGCGGTGCCCGACGACATGATCGACGAGATCTCGCTCATCGGTCCGAAGGAGCGCATCGCCGACCGGCTCGAGGCCTGGAAGAGCTCCGGGATCACCACCATGATCCTCGGCGCGCAACAGCCCGAGGCATTACAGGTCATGGCCGAGCTCCTGCTCTGAGTCCCGCCGAGGTGAACTTGCCGCACATCCAGTTAGTCGCGCCCGAACAACTCCCGGTTGGTGATCAGCTCCTCAGGCCGGTCGAGTGATTCGGTCCAGCCGTGTTGGTGAAGTGCCCGGCACCCCTCGGTCGCGCGACTGCGCCCTTGGACATTAGGGACAGGTAGCAATCGCTGCGTCTTCCAATGCGATCATTTCCTGTCGACCGGTCTCATTCGGATGCGCATCGGTGGGCGAATCGAAGTAGCTGGCCTGCCATGCACCATTCCAATCGACGATGCGGGGGAACAGTGTCGGGTTGCTACTCATGTGGTCGTTGATTGCTTGTGATGCGGCAGCGAGGGCGTGTGTGTTCAAGTTCACAAAGATGAGACACGTTGACGCTGGAAATTCAGTGGCAAAAGTATCGAACCGCCCGTAAATATCGGCAAGTGCCAGAGTGCCAGCTTCAGCCTGGACCACATCAGCGCCACCGAGGTTGATGATCTGAATCTTCGGAGCAAGGGCTGCCTCTGCGGCGATGGCTGAAGCCATGAACCGGGTGTCTGCAGCTCCGACCGCGTAAATACCGACATCATACGTCGATCCATAGTGGGCATTGATGTCATTGATTGCCTGTTGCGTGATCGAATCTCCATTGAACTGAAGTTTTGGTGCTCCAGAGTTAGAGAATGGTTGTGAAGTAGTACATGAAGACACACTCAACAGAAGGAAGGCCAAGATTGCGGTGACGGGCACGAGGTACCTTTTCATCATCTTCCCTTGTTCCGCAGTAACGGCGGCCTGGAGATGACGGGACATCTCGTGGAGTTCACCGAGATCCCGAGATCCTTCGACTTCTGAGAACTCATCACGCCTCCGGTCGCCCGATACCGACTACCTGCGAACGAACCTAAGACGCCATATACCAGAACGAACAGAGGCCAAAGTCCCAACGGTGACATCGGATAGCCGTTCCAATGTGAGTGGAGGCGTCCCGAAAGCGTGAGGTCGCAGATGCGTCGCGATGAATGACGTGACCGATGAGTCCGTAGTAGGGCTTGAAGACGCTCTTTCCAAAGCGCTGAACACCATCCAGCTGGATGATGGATTTGTGAAGCTGCGAGCGCAATCGGTCGCAGCGGCTATTCGTTCGCGCGCGGGGACAGTGGCGTCTCATCCGTCGCGGTCGCCGCGGGTTACACGCGTTCCACGCCGATTGTCGAAGCCTTCGTTCGGGTCAGCGACACGGACGAGCTCGGGTCGCAGTACCAAGGTTCTCAGTTCAGGCTTGCAGCGCTGCCGCGAACACGGGCCACTCGTTCGTGACGCGCTGGATGCCTTCGCTCTTGGGACGGCCGATGCGCTTTTGGCGATACATCGTTGCGGCCTCGTCCATCGCGACCTGAAACCCGCGAACGTTCTGCTCAGCGATCGAGGCCCAAAGGTCATCGACTTCGGGATCACGCTCGATACGGACCAGACGTCCGTGACGCGTCTCGGCCAAACCGTCGGCAGCCCCGAGAACCCCCGAATCAGAACATGAAGTTCATGCGCTCGATGACGGTGCGTCCGAGGGTGTCGTCGCCGGAAAGGGTGACCGAGCCGTCGGCCAGTGCTGCAGTGCCGTCGACGCGGCCGCAGCCGAGGCGGGTGAACAGCTCCAGCGTCATCGCGATCTTCACCGCGGGCGCGCCCGGCGCGGTTTCGAGCATCTTCCCGCGTCCGCCCTCCACGCCGACCGCGACCGTGCGCTGCCCACCGGCGCCGCCGAGGTCGAACACGACGGTGGTGCCGTCGGGGGGCTTCACCTGCTTGCCGATCACGTAGGGCATCGCACCGATCACCCGCTCGATCGACGCGACGGCCGCAGGGCCGGTGAGGTGGCCCGGCGTGCCGAGTGCGCGGCGGATGTCCTGCTCGTGCACCCAGCTGTCGAAGATGCGGAACGGCAGGAGGTCGCGCACCGTGCCGGGTCCGACCGGCGTCCACGACTCGCCCCCGAATCCATCAGCGTCGAGCGCGCGAAGCCCGGCGAGGCGCTGCCCGGTCACGTCGCGAAACCGATCGAGCACCGCCGCGCCGTCGAGGGCGCGTAGCGACTCGACCCAGATCTCGTTCATGCGGCCGACGTCGTTCTTGATGTGCGGCGCGTCGGGCGGATCGAGCTCGGGCGTCGGCATGCCCAAGCTCATCGCTTCGATGCCGATGACGTGGGCGACGGCGTCCTGCACCGTCCATCCCGGGCACTCGGTCAGCGCGTTCCACTGCGCCTGCGAGAGTGGCGCACATACAACGTCGATCGAGCTCCATACCTCGGCGAGCGCGTCAACAAGCTCCTGGTCGGTCATCTGCTGCTCCGTTTCTCCGGGATGGCGGTGCGCATGTGAGAGCTGAGGTCGCCGAGCAGGTCGGGCGAGATCATCCGCGACGAGAACCGCCACGTGCCGTCGACCCGTTCGAAGCGGTCGTCGTAGCGCCCGGCGATGATCGGCTGGAGTGGGAAGTCGGGGCGGGCTTGCAAGACCGTGAAGTACGAGCGCGCCGATGCGCGTCGGCTGTCTTCGAGCTCAATGGTCACGTTGGTGATCACGTGCTTCGTGCACGGCGTGCCGTCCTCGTAGAGGATCACGCCGTCATAGCCCGCGCGTACCGCGGCTGCGCCGTGCAGCGCCTCGCCTCGCCCCGGTGAACCCCAACTCGCATCCTCGAAGAGCGCGGCGACGTTGTCGAGGTCGCCCGCGTCGAGGAGCTCGGCGTAGCCGTGGATCAACGCGCGGATTGCTTCTCGGTCGTCGTCGGCCACGAGCCCCATTATCGCAGACCACGTGTCGGCGACGCCGAGCCCGTAGCCTGCCGGCGTGGAGGGCGAGCCGGCGCGACGGCGGAAGTTCTGGGGATGGGGCTTCGAGGACGCGGGCCCGACACGCACGCAGCAGGAAGAGATGGCCGCGACTCTTGCCGAGATGTTCGGGCTGGACGAGCTGCGCGTGCGCACCCCGCCGGAGATCGGCGACATCGATCTCCCGGCTCCGCGTGTTGCGGCACCACCGGCACTCGCATCGATCTGCACCAGCGACCCGTACGAACGGGCCGGCCATACGTACGGCAAGTCGTTTCGCGATGTCGTACGCGGCTTTGCTCGCGACTTCCGCCACCCGCCTGACGTCGTCGCGCTTCCCCGCGATGAGCGCGACGTGACCGCGCTCCTGGATTGGTGCGCGTCCGCAGGCGCGGCGGCAATCCCGTACGGCGGCGGATCGTCGGTGGTCGGCGGGGTGGAAGCCGACGTCGGTGATGAATACTCGGGCGCCGTCACGATCGATCTCCGCCGTCTCAACCGTGTCGTCGAGATCGATACGGCATCGCGGGCGGCGCGTATTCAAGGCGGCGTGTACGGGCCGGCGCTCGAGGACCAGCTTCGCCCGCACGGCGTGACGTTGCGGCACTTTCCACAATCGTTCGAGCTCTCGACGCTCGGCGGGTGGATCGCAACCCGTTCCGGCGGCCATTTCGCCACCAACCTCACCCACATCGACGACTTCGTGGAGTCGATCCGTGCCGTCACGCCCCGCGGCATGCTCGAGACGCGCCGCCTTCCCGGCTCCGGCGCCGGCCCGTCACCCGACCGGCTGCTGCTCGGGTCCGAGGGCACCTTGGGCATCATCACCGAGGCATGGATGCGGCTTCAGGACCGCCCGACGTTCCGCGCCAGCGCTGTCGGCCGCTTCGCGACGTGGGCCGACGGCGTAGCCGCGGCGCGTGCCACCGCGCGCAGCGGACTCTTCCCGGCGAACTGCCGGTTGCTCGACGCCACCGAGGCGATGATCACCGGCGCCGGTGACGGCTCGGCGCATTTGTTGCTCGTCGGCTTCGAGTCGGCCGATCACCCGGTCGACGCGTGGATCGCACGTGCGGTCGAGCTCCTGCGCGATCACCGCGGTGCAGTCGATCCTGTGCGCGTGCGCACCCCGTCGGACGACGACGATGACGCTGCAGGAGACGACGCTGCCGGCACGTGGCGACACGCGTTCTTGCGGGCGCCGTACACCCGCGACGCGCTCGTGGCCATGGGGATGGTCAACGAGACATTCGAGACGGCCGTGACGTGGAACGGCTTCGACCAGTTGTACGACGCGGTCATGGCCTCGGTCCGGGACGCGTTACAGGAGATCGGCGCGCCTCACGGCGTCGTGATGTGCCGGCTGACCCACGTGTACCCCGACGGTGCTGCGCCGTACTTCACGGTGATCGCGCCCGGCCGTGAAGGCGCGCAGCTGGAGCAGTGGGCGACGATCAAGTCCGCGGCGGCGGAAGCGTTGCTCGCCAACGGCGGCACGATCACCCATCACCACTCGGTCGGCCGCGACCATCGACCGTGGTACGACCGCCAACGCCCCGACTTGTTTGCCGACGCGCTGCGCGCCGCGAAGCACGCGCTCGACCCCGCGGCGATCCTCAATCCCGGTGTGCTCTTCGATTCGAGCCGCAGAAACGGCCGGTAACCTTGGCATCGTGACGTACCGTGCGGTGATCTTCGACCTTGGTGGCGTCATCTTTCCGTCTCCGTTCGACGTCTTCAGCGCGTACGAGCGCGACCACGGGCTTCCAGACCGCTTCCTGCGCGGCGTCGTCGCCGCAAGCGCCGACACCGGTGCCTGGGCGCGCCTGGAGCGGGGTGAGACGACGTTCTCGCGATTCTGTGAGGATTTCGAGCTCGAGTGTGTGGCGGCGGGCGGCGCCGTCGAGGCCTCGACGTTGATGACCGTCGTCGGCGGACGTTTCGAACCGCACGCAGAGATGCTCGCCGCCGTCACGCGGATCCGCGACGAGGGCCTGAAGACGGCGGCACTGACGAACAACTGGGCCGAGATGTCCGACGACGGCACCGGACACGAGCTGCCCGCGCTCCATCACGTGTTCGACGTGATCATCGAGTCGGCGGTCGAAGGCATGCGGAAGCCCGATCCGGCGATCTACCAGCTCACGTGCATGCGTCTCGGCGTCGTGGCCGAGGACGCGGTGTTCCTCGACGACCTCGGCGTCAACTTGAAGCCCGCGCGGGAGCTTGGAATGACCACGATCAAAGTGGGCGACCCCCCGAGCACGCTCGCGGAGCTCGAGACGGTGCTCGGATTCTCGCTCAGCTGAGGAACGCCACCTCTAGACTGCCGGCGTTTCCACCCGCAGCCGCACACTCTCCTGGGAGCATCGATGCCGCCTGCCGACGGCCCGAAGGGACGCACGGTCGCTGACATCATGAGCTCACCGGTCGTCACCGCGTCGACCGGCGAGACCATCGCCGAGGCCGCGGGTCGCATGCGCGAGGAGCACGTGGGGTCGGTGGTCGTCGTCGACGCCGAGCGTCCAGTCGGAATCTTGACCGAACACGATCTGGTGTTCATCGGCGCGGCGGGCGTTGACACGTCGGCGGCGATGGTCGCGGAGTGGATGACGGCGAACCCCAACTCCGTCTCGCCCAACCTCGACGCGACCGACGCCTTCGTCAGCCTCGGCGAGCACGGCTACCGCCACATCCCCGTCGTCGACGGCGAGAAGCTCGTCGGCCTGGTCTCGATGCGTGACCTGATGCGCATTGCGCAGATACAGCCGGCTGAGGCACTCGCGCAGGACGTGCCGAAGGGACTCGAAGGTGTCGTCGTCGCCGAGACCACAATCGGCGACGTCCGCGGGCTCGAGGGCTTCTACCACTACCGCCAGTACAGCGCGGTGGAGCTTGCCGAGACGCGCACGCTCGAAGACGTGTGGTACCTCCTGTTCGATGGCAGGCTTCCGACACGCGAGCAGCGAGCGGCGTTCATCGACGAGCTCCGCCCACTTCGTGAACTGCCGCCGGAGGTCCAGCCGGCGCTGCACGAGCTGGCGCGGGTCGCGCCGGATGCACCACCGCTCGATCTCTTGCGCACCGCGGTCTCGCTCATGGGCGCGGTCCTCGGTTTCCGGCCGTCGCTCGATCTGCTCGACGTCGAGCTCCGCGCCCAAGCGCTCCAGGTGTGCGCAGCCGTGCCGACACTTCTCACCACGCTGTACCGGTTACAGCACGGTATGAGCCCCGTCGCGCCGCACCCTGATCTTCCGTACGCGGCCAACTATCTCTACATGATGAACGACGGTGTACCGACACCGGAGCACGCACACGCGGTGGAGCAGTACCTCATCTCCACGATCGATCACGGGTTCAACGCGTCGACGTTTACCGCGCGTGTGATCACGTCGACCGGCGCGGATCTCGCGGCGGCGGTGGTCGGCGCGATCGGCGCGCTGTCGGGTCCGCTGCACGGCGGTGCGCCGAGCCGGGCGCTCGACATGCTCGACGCCATCGGTTCGGCCGACAAGGCCGAGCCCTGGCTGCGCGACGCGGTGGGGCGCGGCGACCGGCTGATGGGTTTCGGGCACCGCGTCTACAAGACCGACGACCCACGCTCGGTCATGCTCCGCGGCGTGGCCGAACGTCTGGGCGGCCCCGACGTCGAGCTCGCGAAAGAGATCGAGCGCACTGCCATCGATGTGCTGGAGGAGCTGAAGCCGGGCCGGAAGCTCTACACCAACGTCGAGTTCTACGCAGGCATCGTGATGAACGACTGCGGTGTGCCGCGCCAGATGTTCACGCCGACGTTCGCGTCGAGCCGCGTGATCGGCTGGTGCGCACACATCCTCGAGCAGGCGGCCGACAACCGCCTGATCCGCCCAAGCGCCCGCTACGTGGGCGCCGCGCCGCCCGAGCCGGTGCCGGCACCCGACTAGCGCGACCGACCCCACCGACCGTTTGTGCAAAAGTGGCCCCTATAGGTACCCCGATTGCACAAACGCCGGATGTTCAGGCGCCTGTGCGGGGCCGAGGACGCTTTGCGTCAAGCGCGACGCGAGCTGCCGTGACGGCGGCCTTCCCTGCAGCCTCCATCGGTTCGGTACTGCGCGCGGCGCGGCTCAGGACGAACGCGCCTTCGAGCAACGCGATCATCGCGATCGCGAGCTCACGGGCCACCGGTTCGGTGATTCCGGCCGACTCGTAACGCGACGTCGCGACAGTGATCCAGCTCGCGAAGACCTCGGCAGTCGCCAGCCGCAACGGCTCATTGATGCTGGCGACCTCCAGCGCGACAGTGGCGATGGGGCATGCGTCCGCATAGTCGGTAACACGCAGCGTTTCGGCTGCTCCCGCGAAGCAGTCGTGGATCCCCGTCAGAAGGTCGGGTGCGGCGTCGAAGACGGCGAGGACGAGCTGGCGGTACATCTCGCCCGAGAGTCGAATCGATTCGGCTCCGAGCTCGTCCTTGCCGCCCGGGAAGAAGTGGTAGAGCGACGAGAAGGGCGCGTGCGCGTCGGCGAGGATCTGCTTGATGCCGGTGCCGGTGAAACCCTGGCGCTGGAAGAGTGCGCCACTGGCGTCGAGAATTCGATCTCTCGTGTCGGTCGCCACCGGGATGCGTCCTTTCGCCGGTTTGCGTCGGGAACCCAGCCTAGCTACTTTGAGTGGATCGATCTATCCAAGAGGAGCGACAATGCCGGAAATCGAGCTCTCCGTCGGGACCATCGGATACGAGGACACCGGCGGGTCGGGCCCGGTCATCGTCCTCTTGCACGGCCTGCTGATGGACGGAACCCAGTGGCGGAAGGTCGTGAGCGAACTGAGCCCGGATTTCCGCTGTGTTCTGCCGACGCTGCCGATGGGCGCGCATCGTCAGCCGATGCACCCCGATGCAGACCTCTCGCTACGGGGCATGGGGCGGATCATCGCCGAATTCCTGGAGCGACTCGATCTTCGCGATGTGACGTTGTGCTTCAACGATTGGTGTGGCGCGCAAGTGATGATCGCGGACGACGAGATGCAACGGGTGAGCCGGCTCGTGCTTGCGTCGTGCGAGGCCTTCGACAACATGCCGCCAGGTCTTCCGGGCCGGATGGCCTCGATTGCTGCGAAAGCTCCAGGCGGGGTCACGATCACCCGCCGGACGTTGCTCATTCCCTGGTTGCGCCGCCTGCCGATCTTCTTCGGCAACATGTCGAAGCGCGGTGTTCCGGATGACGTCATGCGGCACTGGCTACAGCCCCTCGCCGACCGGGACATCCGGCGCGACTACAAGAAGTACGCGGGCAGCACGAAACAGGCGGCGCGGGATCTGCTCGCTGCAACCGACTCGCTCAAATCCTTCACCCGTCCGGTGCTGGTCGTCTGGGCGCGCGAAGACCGGGTCATGCCTCCCGAGCACGGACGACGGCTGGCCCAGATCTTCCCGAACAGCCGCCTTGTCGAGGTGGCGGACAGCTACACGCTCATCCCCGAAGACCAACCGGAGGTGTTGGCACAGCACCTGCGAGCGTTCGCCGCGACCGACGCGCAGAAGTCGACGCCGGCGATCTGACCCGGCCTCGGCCTTGGTCAGGTCGGGCTCCCACCTCGCTCGTGATCGGCGTCACGCCGGAGCGCCTCCCCCATCTCCGACAACGTGACTCCCACCGCCTTGAGGAGCGCGGAGCCGGCTTCCGCGGTCTCCTGCTTGACCTTCGGATCGCGCAACGACCCTCCGATCGCCCGAGCAGTCTGATCGAGCGCGGCCCGGATCGCTTTGACGGCACGCTGGATCGATTGCTGCGACTCCTCGCTGCTCTCGCTCGCACTCTCACTCACCTGCTCGTAGTCCTCGCGGAACTGCCGCCCGATGTCGCTGAACGCGTCGCCGAACTCGGCCCACGCCTCGCGGGCCCCACTGAGGGCCTCCCTTCCGGTCTCGCTCATGTCATGACACCTCCCGATTGCGGACGGTGCGACGCTAAGTCGAAAGTCGTCCGACACGACAGGGCCGAAAGTCCCCATCGCTTGTCGAATCGTCGTGAGCTGGCAGCGGGCGGGACTTCCGGCCCTGGAGCTCGCGGCCGGTCCGGCGCATGCTGGTATGAGCCGGCGATCGGGGGTTGTGGTGATCGCGTCGGAGGCAAGGATACGGACCCCGCGGCTGCCCGACCGCGTGGAGGTCGCGAGATGACAACGATCAGCCGCCCGAGCTCTGTTTCCGACGAGTCGGAGCACGCCCAGGCGACGATCCTCGACGTCTTCAGGGAGCGCGTCCGGACCCAGGGTGGGCGACCGGCGCTTCGCCGCCGCGTGGTGGGACGCTGGGAGTCGATCGACTGGGCCGAGTACGGACTGATCGTCCGAGAGATCGCCGCCGGCCTCGTCGCGCTGGGGATCCAGCCCGGCGATCGCGTTGCGATCCTGTCCGCGAACCGCATGGAGTGGCATTTCGCCGACCTCGGCACGATGTTCGCCGGTGCGGTCACCGTGCCCGTGTACCCGACGAGCGCGGGAAGCCAGGTTGCCTATCTGCTCCACCACTCCGAGACGCGCGTGTGTTTCGTCGACGGAGAAGCGCAACTCACCAAGGTGAGCGAGCAACGCGAGGAGCTCCCCAAGCTCGAGCGCGTCGTGAGCTTTGACGCCGGCGCGGCCGATCTCAGCGACCCCTTCACGACCAGCTTCGATGACCTACGAGCGATCGGCAGCCAACGGCTCGTCGATGACCCGGGCATGCTCGGTGCCCTTGCGAAGACCGTTCACGCCGACGATCTGGCGACGATCGTGTACACGAGCGGAACCACGGGCCCACCCAAGGGCGCCATGATCACGCATCGCAACATCGTCGCGACGTACGACAGCGCTCACGAAGGTCGTGCCGATCGGGCCCGACGACCGCTTCCTGTCGTTCCTGCCGCTCAGCCACGTCGCCGAGCGGGTCGTCAGTCACCTGGGGCAGATCTTCGCCGGTGGTGAGACGTGGTTCGCACAGAGCTTCGCGACCGTCGCCCAGGACCTGACGGCGTGCCGGCCGACGATCTTCTTCGCCGTGCCGCGCGTCTGGGAAAAGCTCCATGACGCCGTGCTCGAACAAGTCGCGGCTACCCACGGCGTGCGCCGTACGCTCGCGGACCGCTACTTCGCGCTCGCGGCGGAGATCGGCGCAGGAGACGACGCCTCGCGACCTTCGCCCGCGACCAAGCTTGCGTACCTCGCGCTCGACCGCATCGTCGGCGCACAGATCCGCCACCGCGTCGGCCTCGACCGCGCCCGTGTTCTCGTGTCGGGCGCCGCGTCGACCAGTCCGGACCTGCTCCGTTGGTTGCACAGCATCGGCTTGCGAGTCGCGGAGGTCTACGGCCAGACCGAGGACTGCGGCCCGACCAGTTTCAACCCTCCCGAACGCATCAGGATCGGCACCGTCGGGCCGCCGGTTCCCGGAGTGACCGTGCGCATCGCTGCTGACGGCGAGATCCTCGTGCGAGGTCCCAACGTCTGCATCGGCTACTTCAAAGACCGGGCTGCGACGCGGGCGCTCATCGACGACCACGGCTGGATGCGCTCGGGCGACGTCGGCCACATTGACAACTTCGGCTATCTCGTCGTGACTGGCCGCAAGAAGGACCTCATCGTCACGGCCCACGGCAAGAACATCGCTCCCCAGGAGATCGAGACACAACTGTGCTTCGAGCGGCTCATCTCCCAGGCGGTCGTGGTCGGCGAGGGTCGACCGTACATTGGCGCCCTCATCACGCTCGACGCCGACGCGGTCGCGCCGTGGGCGCGCGAACACGGCAAGGCACTCGACCCTGAGGCCCTCGCGGGCGACCCCGACTTGCAGGACGAGATCGCGTCCTCTGTCGAACACGTGAACCGGGGACTGTCCCACGTCGAGCAGGTGAAGCGCTGGCGTGTCCTGTCACGCGACTTCACGGTCGCGGCCGGCGAGCTCACACCCACCCTCAAGGTCAAACGCAACGTCGTGAACGAGCGCTACACCGACGTCATCGCCGACCTGTATGCCGAGGAAGCCTGACCGAAACCCACTGGATCCCCGCGCGGCTGTCTTGCACCACGGGCTGCCGATCGAGCGCTTGCTCTGGTTCCATCCCGAGCGCGGTGGCCGCAACCATGATCGCCCCGCACGCTTCGCCATGGGTCGGGCACGCGTGGCGCCGTGGGATCGCGTCCACGACGACGCCCCGTATGTCCGGTCGGCGACGTGCAGGAGCCGGCGTGCGCACGTACAAGCGGGCGGGGCGCGCCTCGCGCGCGAGGTGAGCCGCCTCGACCGCTTCGGCAGCGAGGATCCGCCCCGAGGTAAGGCCGAGCCGGCGTTGCGGGCTGTGTCGGCAAGGTGCGCGTCGTGCACAGGCTCCGGGAGTGCCGGCGCCACGACTTCCCGTGCACGCAGACGTCGATGCGGTCGCGCCATGTCGGGGCGCCGCGTACGTCGCGCCACAGTGCCGCGTATTCGTGGAACACGATTCGCAACGGGTTGAAAGTGTGAACATTCTTCGAGAGCCCGTACACAACGGCCTCCGCTTCGGGCTCGAAGGTCCCGAAGAGCCGATCCCACATCAAGATCCCTGCGTAGTTCTTGTCGACGTACTGCGGGTTGGAGCCATGGTGCACCCGGTGATGTGACGGCGTGTTGAAGACGAGCTCGAACCATCCGGGCAGGTGCCCGACCACCTCGGTGTGCATCCAGAACTGGTAGGTCAAGTTGACACCCTCGGAGAGCAGGATCATCCCGGGTCTCACGCCGACGAACGCGAGCATGGGGTAGAGGAGCATCGCGGGCCACGTCGTCCACGACTGGCGGAACCCGGTCGAGTAGTTGAACCGCTCGCTCGAATGATGGATGACGTGCCCGGCCCACAGCAGCCGGATCTCGTGCTCCCAGCGGTGGTGCCAGTAGTACACGAAGTCCCAACCCACGATGGCGACCGACCAGCCGAGCACGCCCGCACCGAGGTCGACGATGCGATGGTCGTACACGAAGCTCGCGACGGCGAGCATGCCCAGGTGGATCGCGCCGATGAACACGATGCTCCCGAGGCCCGTCGCCAGGCTCGCCGCTGTGTCACGCCAGTCGTATCCGCGCAGCTGCGCGCGACCCTTGCGCGTGGCTCGCGTGAGCACGATCTCTTCGGCGATCATCGCCGCCCACAGGGGGAGCCCGCGGAGCAGGGCAGCGACGTGCCCGCCGATCAAGGTGCCTCCGGCACTTCTCCCGCGGTCCGAACGTTCATGGCCCCACCACGGTGTCAGAACGCAATTCGATGCCCTCATCATGCCGCTTGTGTCGATCGTGTACAACGATCGGTTTTCGACGTACGTCGGCGTTCACGCTCTCAAAAGAACGGAAAGT
>CAWEZO010000013.1:0-46091 GCA_963813635.1 uncultured Actinomycetes bacterium
GACAATCACCTTCGGCGGCACACTGGGCAATATCAGGATGTTGCATTGCGTAACGTCGCTGTCACGGCTGCCGTCAGACCAACGTGGCAGATCTCAGGGCAGCCTGCGCCAACGTCACCTGCAATTTGACAATGCCAGCGGTCTGGCATTCCCCGCCATCAGCATGAGCGGCAATCTCTCTGCCATCGCGGGCGGTGCAATCACTGAAACCGGTGCCTTGTCGGTAAGTCGGACATCCAGCTTCGCGGGCGGTTGCCGTCATCAGCCTCACGCAAGCCAATCTCTTTGGTGGCGATGTATCGCTTTCCAATAGCGGCAGCAATGCGGTGAGTGTGAGCGGATACCGGCGCACTGGGCATCGCAACTTCCACTGTCGGCAGTGGGGCGCTGACACTGACAGGCGTAGGGGTTTCGCAAAGCGGTACGATTACCCAGACGGGGGCAGGGACAGTGACCATTAATGCGGGCGCCGGTCCCATCACGCTGGGCAATGGCAGCAATGTATTTCTGGGTGCTGTGTCTCTGAACAACAGTGGCGCGAACAACATCCTGCTTGCCAACAGCGGTGCTCTCGTGATGGGCGCATCCAACATTGGCACAGGTACGCTCGGTATTCTGGCGGGTGGCAGCGTCTCGGAAAGCGGCGCCATTCTGCAGACGGCAGGGGCAGGTGATGTCACCTTGTGAGTGACAGTCCCCTTATCCGACATTCTGCTTGATACACAACCCAACAATTTTAGCGGTGCAGTGGGTTATAGCGGCACGCTGACCAACATTCGTGACATTGGCCGACGCAATGTCAATGCCAGTGCCGGCTTGACCTTCACCAATCTTTCCTCACTGACCAACTTGCGCAATGCCACCATCATCTTCGACAATTCCAGCATATTTGCGCCGACCTTCAGCCTGCACAATGGTGGCAACCTGTATGCTGATACCGCCCATTGGTGCATTAAGCAGCAGCGCGGCGGCAACATTATTGGCATTGGCATTGTGACAGTGTTCCTGGCACCAGTACCCTCATCGCCGGCAGCCACAACATAACGGCCAACCAGCAGAATGTGCTGACAGGCGCGGTGTCACTGAGCAGTTCGGGTACGACCAGCGTTGTCAATTCCCTTACACTCAACCTTGGCACCAGCAGTCTGGCAACAGCAACCCTGACCGGTGCCGGAGCGTGACTCACCAAAGTCGGCGCTGATTGTTACAGCAACAGGTCCCGTGACCTTCAATGGTGGCAGTGGCGGTATCACACTCACCGAATACTGGCAGTAACAATTTGCTCGGTGCGGTGGCGCTGAACAGCACCGGCAATGTGACGCTCGTCAATGGCACCGCGCTGACGCTCGCCGCTTCTACATTTGGCGCAGGTACCTTGTCACTCACTTCGGCTGGTTCAATGTCGCAATCCGGTGCCATCGCACAAACGGGCGCAGGTGCCATTACGCTGGCATCGAGTGCAGCACTGGCCAGCATTGACCTCAGCGGAGCGGCCAACAATCTTCTCGGCACCATCACCTTTGGTGGCACGTTGTCGAATATCCAGGATGTTGGTTTGCGCAATATCAACAGCAGTGCAGCGCTGCCAGACGACCTCACCGTCTTCAGCCTGCGCAATCTGAATCTACAATTTGACAGTATGGGCATTACCTTACGGCACTGAGCCTGACCGGCAACCTGACTACCATTGCCGGTGGCACTATCACACAAACCGGCGCGCTGGTGGTGCCGGGCATTTCGAGTTTCACCGGCAATGCCATCACGCTGACAAATGCCAGCAATAATTTCGGTGGTGTTAATTCCAAAACAGCAGCAACTTCAATGTGGATATCACCAATAGCAGCGCACTCCTCCTGGGTACATCGGTGATGGGGACGGGTTCACTCACCCTCACGGCAAACGGTGTCTCACAGGATGGTGTGACCACCCTTACCCAGGCTGACAATGCAGGTGCTGTCAGCATCACAGGCGGCGCAGGTGCCATCAGTATTGCCAATAGCAACAAGTTCACGGGTGTCGTTGCACTCAGCACCAGCAGTAACGCCAGTCTCGTCGCTGACATTGTCCCACTGACCATGGCTGCATCGAATATCAGCGGTACATTGTCACTCGTCTCAGGCGGCAGTCTCTCGGAAACGGGTATCATCACAGCCGGCGGCGCACTGACACTTACGTTAGCCAATACTGGGAACATTGATTTGAGCACCGCAGCCAACAACTTCGGCAGCACCGTGACACTTGGCGGGACGCTCGCTCATCTACGAATCTGGCTTTGCGCGAACGTGAATGCAGCAGCAGCTCTCCACGAATCTCACCAGTCTCAGCCTGACCAACCTGACGCTGCTGTTTGACAATGCAGCCGTTGTCTTGCCGGGCCTCACGATTGCCGCAATGTGGTCACCACCGCCGGTGGCGATCACGCAAACAGGTGTCTGGCCATTTGCCCGGCACTGCCACCTTCAATGCCGGTGCCCATGCCATTACGCTGAATCAAAATAATGTGATCACTGGCACGGTGTCACTGACAAACAGCGGGTCCAATAATGTGACGCTGGTCAATCTCCAGCCGCTTGTTCTGGGCGCTTCAGTATTCGGTTCAGGCATCATTACATTGACAGGCAATGGTATTTCTCAAACCGACTCAACTAATATCAGCAGACACGGCAATCGCCATTAACCTGAATGCGGGTAATGGCGCCATTATTCTCAACAACGGTGCCAACGATCTCGATGGCGTGATCTCGCTTTCACGATACAACCAGCGCAAACAATATTGCACTGGCGTCATATGATGACTTCTTGGTACCTCATTCATTGGCAAGGGGACACTCACTCTTTTCACCAATGGACCAGTTACCCAGACGGGTGCCATTATCCAGGGGAGTGGGGCAGGGTTGGTGACCATCAATGCCAGCAACAATCCCATTACATTCACACAGGCCAATGAATTTACCCGTCAGGTTGCCATCAACAATAGCGGTGCCAACAATGTTGCGCTGACCAATAACCTCGCGCTTGTGCTTGCCGCATCGACGGTGGGACAAGGTACATTCACGATCACGGCAAACGGTCCCATCACCCAAACCGGCATCCTGACACAAGGCACAAGTGCGGGGGCGGCTTACGCTTCAATGCTGGCGCCAATCCGATTACGCTGACGCAAAACAACCTCTTCACGGGCGCCGTGTCGCTGTTTTAACAGTGGCGCCAATCCTGTGGCACTGACCGACAACCTGAGTCTGATGATCGGCAATTCGAGTGTCGGCAGTGGTCTCCTGACTGTCATTGCCAATGGTGCGATCACACAGAATGACCTCATCACGGCAAGTGGTGCCGCGAGCTTCACGGCTGGCAGCAATGCCATCACACTCACCAACATCAACAATGCCTTCAGTGGTACGGTGTCCCTGAACAACAGTGGCAACAACGCTGTCGCTCTCATCAATAGCGGTCTGCTGACGTTGAGCAGTTCCTCCGTGGGTAGCGGCACACTCACGCTCACCAGCGTGGGTCTTGGACAAAGTGGCCCCATGACACAAGCCGGGGCAGGGGCGGTGGATATCAATGCCGGTGCCGGCGCAATTGCTCTCACGGATACCGGCAATCTTTTCCTTGGCAATATTTCATTGAACAATAGCGGTGCCAACAATGTTGCCCTCGTAAATTCGGCTACACTCACACTCGGTGCATCATCACTGGGATCTGGCACACTGTCACTCACGGCCGATGCGCGCCTCGCTGATGATGGTCGCGCCGCCGGTGCATGACGCGGAGTCCGCGATCACTCTCTGCCTGGAGCATCTGCCCGACGTCGTCCTCATGGACATCGAGTTCAAAGGGGACGGCATGTCAGGGATCGAAGCGACGCGCAAGATCAAGGAGGCGTCTCCCTCCACCAACGTGGTGATCATGACCGCGCACGACGACGACCGGTTGCTCGTCGACGCGGTCGAGGCGGGCGCCTCGGGGTTCCTCGGAAAGGACGAGGCCGCGGAGGAACTGCTCTCGGCCGCGAAGGCGGCGGCCGACGGGGAGGTCCTGATCGACCCGATGACGCTCGCGCGGATCCTGCCGCAGGTCGCGCGAGAACGCGAGCAACAGCGCGACGCGCTCGCGCTGCTCAACGACCTGACCGATCGCGAGCGCGAGATCCTGTCGCTCTTGGCCCAAGGCAAGCGGAACGACGACATCGCGTCCCAGCTCTACATCAGCCCACAGACCGTGCAGACGCACGTCCGCAACATCTTGGGCAAGCTTCGCGTGCACTCGAAGCTCGAGGCCGTCTCGTTCGCCGTCAAGCACGGCGCGATCTCCGTCTAGCTCGAACGTCCTCCGTTACGCCTTCCTGCGGGCGGCTCGGCCGTGGCCTGGTCCCCGAAGGGGGTGACGAGTGACCGAGACCTTCGGCCAATACCCGTTCGGGGGTATCAACCGCGATGGGTGAACGGGCCGAAGAAAGGAGTGCGGACGCCTTGGCAGCGGAGCCGCAGCGTGGGGTCACCACCCCCTCGGTGATCCCGCAAGGGATCGGATGGCCCGAGCCCACCCCTCCCGGGCTCGGGCCTCCGTCTTGTCCGGATCAGCGCCGAAGGGCCGACCGCCTGAGCTTGCCGCCGGCCGTCCTCGGGAGCGACTCGACGAGCATCAGCTCGCGTGGTGCCTTGAAACGGGCGAGGTGGATCGTCACGTGGTCGCGCAGTTCCTCGATCGTCGGGGGGTCGCTCGGATTCGTCGGCACGACGAATGCAGTGACGTGGTGGCCCCATTCGGGATCGGGACGGCCGGCGACCGCCACCTCGCCGACCTTCGGATGGTCCTCGAGGGCGACCTCCACCTCTTGGGGCCAGACCGTCTCGGCGCCCGTGCGGATAGCGTCGTCAACGCGGCCGAACACCGTGAGGAGCGCGTCGTCTCCGACCGCGCCGGCGTCGCCGGTTCGCAGCCAGCCGTCGCTCGCGAACGCGTTCGCGGTTGCTGTGGGATCCCCACGGTAGCCCTCCATCAAGGTGGGGCCTCGGAGCTCAACCGCCCCTTCCACGATCCGCGCCTGGGTCTCGTCGAAGAGTCGTCCGTCGTACGCGATGCCTCCGCATGACTCCGTAAGGCCGTACGTCGTGACCAGGCGGGCGCCGAGCTCGCGCGCGGCCACGGCCAGATCGCCGTCGACCGATGCCCCGCCAACCAAGAGCACGCCGAACCGTGTCAGGTCGGCGTTGGTGGCGACCAGGCGCTTCAGCAGCGGTGGGACGAGCGCGACGTGGGCGCCGGGGGTGCTTGAACCGTGAGCGTCCCGACGTCGAACCGTTCCAGCACGGTGACCGGCGAACCGAAGATGAGGCCGCGCAGCAACACGAGGAGTCCGCCGACATGCGCGGGCGTGAGGCAACACACCCACGGCTCGGACGGATCCACAACGGTCTGCCCGATCGCCGGACCCAAGGCCGCGAACGAGAGTCCGATCGCCCTCCCCACCGCCATGCGCGTGAGCTCGACGAGCTTCGGACGTCCCGCGGTACCCGATGTCGGGATGACGAGCGCCAGGTCCTCGGTGGTGCTGCGCCGGGTCCGGGAAGATCATCGTCTCCCGTTCGTCGATCAGGGCGGCCGGGCGGGCAAGATCCACGATGGTGCGGCGTTCGCGATCGGACAGGCGTCGATCGAGTGGGAGGATCGGATGCTGCTCGGCCCAGAGGTCGACCAGAACGTCGCGCCACGCCGGACCCGGCGGCAGATCGACCGCGACCAGGGAGCCGGGTGCGACGCCGAGGTACCCGCTGACGTCGGTTAGGCTAGCGGAAACGTTCGAGCGTACGCTCTAGGAGTGAACGGTCCTATGGACGATACGGTTGCGTGGCAGACTTCGGGCGAGTACGCGGACATCCGGTACGAGACCGTCGAGAGCATCGCGAAGATCACGATCAGACCGGCCCGAAGTGCGCAACGCATTCAGGCCGCTCACGGTGAAGGAGCTGATCCGGGCGTTCGGCGTGGCGCGCGACGACCCCGCGATCGGCGTGATCGTCCTGACCGGGGAAGGCCCCGACGCATTCTGCAGCGGCGGCGACGAGAAGATCCGCGGCGATGACGGCTACGTCGACGAGCAGGGCATCGGCCGGCTGAACGTGCTGGACCTGCAGATCCAGATCCGCCGTCTGCCAAAGCCCGTGGTCGCCATGGTGGCCGGCTACGCGATCGGCGGCGGCCACGTGCTGCACATCTGTTGCGATTTGACGATCGCCGCCGACAACGCGCGGTTCGGCCAGACGGGCCCCAGGGTCGGCCTCGTTCGACGGCGGATATGGGATCAACCTGCTGGCGCGTCAGGTCGGCGAGAAGCGCGCGAAGGAGATCTGGTTCTTGTGCCGCCAGTACGACGCGCAGACCGCGCTCTCGTGGGGGTTGGTGAACGCGGTCGTGCCGCTCGACGAGCTGGAGTCGACGACAGTGGGGTGGTGCCGCGAGATGCTCGGGTTCTCGCCGCTCGCGCTTCGGTTGTTGAAGGCCGGCGCGAACACCGGCGCCGACGGTCTGGCCGGCGTGCAGCAGCCGGCGGGCGACGCCACACTCCTCTACTACATGAGCGAGGAGGCGCAGGAGGGGCGCGACGCGTTCACCGAGAAACGTCCCCGACTTCTCGCGGTTCCCGAAGCGCCCGTGAGCTCGCTCCACGTGTGGTGGCGCGGTGCGCGGCCGCGGACGCTCGGGCTCGGCGTGGTGCCGGTACTGGTCGGGGTGGCCGCAGCCGGTGACGATCGCGTGGCGCATGGCCGCGGCGCTCGTGGTCGCGGCCGGCCTGCAGATCGGCGTGAACTTCAGAACGACTATTTCGACGGTGTGCGCGGCGTCGACACGTCCAGAGCGGATTGGACCGCCCAGGCTGACGGCGAGCGGTGCACGTTCGCCTCGTGCGGTCCTGACGGCGGCACTAGTCTCGCTTGGACTAGCAACGGTGTGCGGGCTGGCGCTGGCGATGGCGACGACTCCCGTACTGATCCTGGTGGTCGGCGCGCTGGCGCTGGGCGCGGCGATGCTGTACTCGGGCGGACCGAGACCGTACGCGGGGCTCGGTCTTGGCGAGCTCATGGTGTTCCTCTTCTTCGGGCTGATGGCCACATGCGGCTCCGCGTACGTGATGGTCGAGACGGTGCCGGCCGCAGCGTGGTGGGGCGGCGCGGTGATGGGGTTCCTGGCGGTCGCGGTGCTGGTCGAAGCGACCTCCGGGACATCCGGTTGGGCGGGCGGAAGGCGCACGCTGGCGGTACGGCTCGGCGACACAGGACCCGGCGGTTCTACCGGGCGTGCGTGATCGCCGCATTCGCGACGATCGTGGTCGGTGTGGCGCTGTTCATACTCGACGAGTCGATCGGCATCACGCAGTGGTCGCTGCTCGGGCTGGCTGCTTGGCCGCTGGCGATCCGTCCGATGGAGCGCGTGGGAACGGCGACGGGCCGAGACCTGATCCCGGTCCTGACGGGCACAGCGGCGACGCACGCGGCGTGCGGGCTGTTGCTGGCGCTCGGCCTGACACTCTCGCTCATCCACTTCACCGTGAACGCCGTCCCGGCGACATGACCATGGGTGCCGGTGATATCTCCCTCCGGTGCACGTCCGCGCTGGTGGACGAACTGATTCGCGGTGGGATGCGCCACGCGTGCGTGTCGCCCGGGTCTCGGTCGACGCCGATCGCGCTGGCGCTCGCGCGTCGCAACGACGTCGAGGTCCATGTGCACCTAGACGAGCGCGCGTCGGCGTTCTTCGCGCTCGGTATCGCGAAGGCCAGCGGGTCACCGGTGGCGGTCGCCTGCACGAGCGGCACGGCCGCCGCGAACTTCTACCCTGCGGTCGTCGAGGCTTCGCAGGCGCGGGTCCCGTTGATCGTGCTGACGGCAGATCGTCCGCCACGGCTCCGAGGCACCGGCGCCAACCAGACGATCGATCAGGTCGATCTCTATGGGAAGTTCGTGCGGCTGTTCGTGGACGCACCGGTTCCGGTCGAGGAGGACGACTGGGTCGAGTGGCGTGGGATCGGTCTCCAGGCGCTCTCCGCTGCGCTCGACGGCAGGCGCGGGCCGGTCCACCTGAACCTTCCGTTCGAGGAGCCGCTCACGCCGGACGAAGGGTCGACGTCGGCGGCGAGCGTCGGGGTCATCCCGCGGACGGCACGCGCAGAACAGATACGCCGTCCTGATCTGAACCGAGCCGACCGAGAGTTCGCGACCGAACGCGGCCTGATGGTGATCGGGTCGATGCCCGAGCCGCCGACGAACGTACTCGCGCTCGGTCATCGCCTCGGCTGGCCGATCCTCGCCGAACCGATCTCCGGAGCGCGGGTCCCCGGCGTCCTCAGCGCGGGACAGGCGCTGCTGTCGAGCACGGCGTTCATACGCGACATGTCTCCCGACGTGGTGCTGCAGGTCGGAGCGACACCGACGACGCGCGCGACGCAACGGTTGGCGGTGAGTGTCGGTCAGCTCGTCGTCGTCGACGACCATCATCCTGACCCGGATCCAGAGGGTCGGTCATGGAGGCTCCAGGTCGATCCGGAGGTGTTCGCCGGCGCGCTCCTCGAGCGGTTCGTCGCTCGACCCGCGAATGCGTGGACCGACAGGTGGTTGGAGGCCGATGCTGCGGTGAGGGGAACGATCGACGCGCTGTATGACTCATGGGACGAGCCGTTCGAGGGTCGGGTGGCACGCGATCTAGCATCCGGAGTCCCGAGCGGCGCGACGCTCGTCGTCGGGTCGTCGATGCCGATCCGCGACCTCGACTACTCGATGGCGCCGCGCGATGGCTTGCACGTGATGGCGAACCGAGGAGCGAGCGGCATCGACGGGTTCGTGTCGACCGTGCTCGGCGTCGCAGCGTCCGGCGCCCCGACGTACGCGCTCTGCGGCGATCTGACGCTGCTGCACGACGCGGGTTCGCTGCTGTGGAGCGCGCGGCGTAGCCTGAACACGGTCTTCGTCGTCCCGAACAACGGAGGGGGCGTGATCTTCGACTTCCTTCCCCAGCGGACGCTGCCCGAACACGAAACCCTCTTCATCACACCGCACGGGGTCGACCTCGGAGCCCTTTGCGCGGCCGCGGGTGCGGGCCACACGCGGATCGAGCGCGCGACCGACCTGATCCCGGCGGTCGAGGCAGCCGTGGCATCGGGAGGCGTCCACATCGTGGAGGTTCCGTCCGATCGCGCCCGGAACGTGGCGCGGCACGCCGAGGTCCAGGCGGCCGTGGACGCAGCACTCGCGTAGCCTCCTTTCATCGAGGAAGGAGGCCGGCCATGGAGCTCGAGTTCAAGCGGTTCGAGGACGCCGATGAGGTGCGGACGTTCGAGAAGGGAACGTTCGAGGTCGTAGCGATCGGTGGCAGGACGATCGGCCGAGCGACGTACGAGCCGGGCTGGAAGTGGTCGGAGCACGTCGGCGCGACCACCGGGGCGGCGTTGTGCCACGTAGAGCACCTCGGTCTGGTGGTCTCGGGTCGTGCCATGTGCTCGATGGACGACGGCCGGGAGATCGTGATGGAACCCGGGGACCTGTTCGCCATCCCACCCGGACATGACAGCTGGGTGGTAGGCGACGAGCCGTATGTATCGCTCCACTTCTTGGGCGCGGCCGACTACGCGGCGGCGCACAACTAGCATGGAGACCGAGGTCTCCATGGAGAGGAACAGCCGCGCAGGAGCGATCGCGTACTGGGCGCTCGTCGTCTTACTGATCGGGTTCGGCTACCTCGGGCTCTTCAGCATCGGGTTCCCGTTCCTCTTGCTCGGGATCGGGTTGGCGATCGTCGCGCGTCGACGGCACGAGACGGGCGTCGTCGCCGCAACGGTCGCGGCGGTGATCGGCTTCACTCTCGGATACATCCTCGTCGCGCCCCTTGGGTGCACCTCCGGCTCCAGCTCTGCTCATCCCGTGGCACACACGGTGTGCACGAACATCCTCGGGATCGACTACTCAGGGGCGAACCCGTACAGCCAACCCCTGCTTCCCGGCATCCTCGCCGGCCTCGCCACGGCGGCCGTGTTCGCGCTCTTGGCTCGAGCGATCGCTCGACGGATCGCGAACGACCGGCCCCGCGTCTCGACATCGTCTGCATGACGTCGGACTTCACGGTGCGCGCCGCGACGTTCGAGGACATCACCGAGCTCGCTCGGCTGCGCTGGCACCTGTACACCGAGCGTGGGCCGCACGACGAGCCGTACGAGGCCTACGTTGAACGATTCGCCGCGTTCGCCAGGGAGGCGCTCGCGCGGCCGGAGTGGCACGCCTGGCTGGCCGAGTCCGAAGGCCGTGTGATCGGTGCGATGTGGCTCCAGAGCGTGCCACGGGTGCCATCGCCGGGGCGAGGCGATCCTCGCCCGATCGGCTACCTCACGAACGCGTACGTGGAGCCCGAGCACCGATCGCAAGGGGTCGGCTCACGGCTCGTGACGAGCGTCATCGACCACTGCGAAGCGACCGACCACGTACTGATGGTGGCGTGGCCAGCCGACGACGCCTACGCCTTCTACGGGCGCCACGGGTTCACGCGTCCGCCCGATCCGGTGGTCCGCTACGTCGATCGCCGGATGACGCCCACCGCTGACGCGTCCGCAGACGACGTTGGATGATGGGTTCCCATGCCCCGCGCCAAGCCCATGCTCGCGAAGTCCGAGGAGGAGCTCCCGCTCGGTGACGGCTGGCGCTACGAGCCGAAGTGGGACGGGTTCCGCGCGATCGTCACCCGCGGCGCCGACGGCATCCGGATCGATTCCCGCGGCGATCGCCCGCTAGGTAGGTACTTCCCTGAGCTCGTCGAGCTCCTGGAGTCACAACCGGCCGCCGCCTATGTCCTGGACGGCGAGATCGTGATGATCGCGAACGGCATCATGGACTTCGAGACGCTGCAGCACCGGCTGCATCCGGCGGCGTCGCGCGTGAACAAGCTCGCGGGTGAGATCCCCGCGACGCTGGTCGCCTTCGACCTGTTGGAGCTCGACGGACGGGATCTCCACGCCCTCACGACCGACGAGCGCCGCGCCGAACTCGAAGGGCTGATCGCGCGTCTCGACGCGGAGCTCGCCCCAGACTCGCCCGGCGGCCTGCACCCCGGTCCCGCGCTGATCCTCACGCCGCAGACGGCGGACGTAGACACAGCGCGCCGCTGGTACGAGGACGTCGACGGGATCGGGCAGGATGGCATCGTCGCCAAACGCGCGGAGCAACAGTACCGCGATGGCGAACGGGTGATGGTGAAGGTGAAGCACCACCGGACGGCCGACTGCGTGGTCGGCGGCTACCGGCTGAAGCGCAACGGCGACGGCGTGGGGAGCCTCCTGCTCGGCGTGTACGACGAGGAGGGCAACCTCCACTACGTCGGCCACACGTCGGCGTTCAAGGCGAAGGAACGCCGCGAGCTCCGCGAGGTCCTCGCGCCGCTCGTGGGCGGTTCCAGCTTCGGCGATGCGGCGCGGTCGCCCGGTGGGCTCAGCCGCTGGAGCGGTGGCCGCGACACCGAGTGGGTCTCGCTCGAGCCGACGCTCGTGTGCGAAGTGCGGTACGAACGCCTGCAGGGCGGCCGGTTCCGTCACTCGGCGAGCGTGCTCCGGTGGCGCCCCGACCGGGACCCGAAGAGCTGCACGTTCGAGCAGCTTCAGCCCGGCTGATCGCCGTCCTTGTGCACTCGACGCGAGGCCTCCCACTCGGCCACCTTGCGAGCACGCGACGGATTCACGCGCACCGGCTCGCTGTCGCCCTTCGGGAAATGCGGCGGCCACGGCGCGTCGCCAAGCCCGCCGGCCTCATCGCGCGCCGCGAGCTCCAGCAGCCCATCGAGGCTCGATCGTTCGACCGGGTCCGCGCCGGCGCCCGGATCGCCGATCGAGGCCAGCCGCCCGGGCACCGTACGGATCGTGAAGACCGACGGATCGACGTCAGGGACCTCGTCCCACCACGGGGCGTCGCCACGCGGGCGTCGGACACGGGCCGTACCGAGTACACGGATGCGACGGTTCGGTCCCGCGCGTTCTGGTTGTAGTCGACGAACACACCGTGGCGCTCCTCCTTCCACCACGCGGTCGTTGCGATCCGGGAAGCACGACGGGTGACCTCCCTCGCGAGCGCGAGCGCCGCGCGGCGGGTGGTCGTGAACCCGTGCTCCCGCACGATCGGAACCACCAGATGCATCCCGCGCTTGCCCGACGTGGCCGGGAACCCCACCGCCCCGTGCTCATCCAGAACGTCGCGCACGACGAGCGTCACCTTGCGCACGTCGTCCCACGGAACGCCCGGCGTCGGATCCAGGTCCACCCGGAGCTCGTCGGGGTGATCCACGTCGTCGCGTCGCACCGGCCACGGGTTCAGGTCGAGACAGGCGAGGTTGGCCATCCACACCAGATGTGCGACGTCCGCCGGAGCGATCATCTCCGCGTGGCGACCGCTCGGGAACGCGATCGTCGCCGTCTGAACCCACGGAGGCCGCTGGGTCGGCACCCGCTTCTGATAGAAGGGCTCACCATCCACGCCGTTGGGGAACCGATGCATGATCGTGGGGCGGTCGCGGCATCCGATCAGCGCCGCGTCGGCGACCGTCAAGTAGTACTCGACCAGCTCCATCTTCGTGACGCCGAGCGCTGGGAACAGGACCTTGTCGGGGTTCGACACGCGGATCTCGCGCCCTTCAACCTCGATCGTCGTCGCGGCCGCAGCCATGTGGCTATCCCCAGCGCAACGAGTCGAGGAACGCGCGGAACTTCCGCTCGGTCTCGTCCAGTTCGCGCGCGGGCTCGGAGTCCGCGACGATGCCCGCTCCGGCGAAGAGGCGAGCCGTCTCCCCGTGGAGTTCGGCACAGCGCAGCGCGAGCGCCCACACGCCATCGCCGTTCGCGTCCATCCACCCGACGGCGCCCGCGTAGTGGCCGCGTGCCACCGGCTCCAACTCTCGGACGAGCTGCATCGCCTCGCGCGTTGGGTCCCCGCAGACGGCGGGCGTCGGGTGGAGCGCCGCGACCAGGTCGAGCGAGGTTGTCGAAGGATCCTTCAGCGTCCCGCGGAAGCGGGTGGAGAGATGCCACACGTTGGCCGTGGCGAGGAGCGTTGGATCTACGTCGTAGCGAAGGTCCTCGCAGAGCGGTTGCAGCGCACGGAAGACCGCCTCCACGACGATCGAATGCTCCTGGCGGTTCTTCGCGCTCGATCCGAGCTCCCTCGCGTTCGCGCGATCATCGTCCGGATCCCCCGCTCGCGGCGCCGAGCCCGCCAGCGGATTCGCTCGTACCTCACGCCCGAACCGCGAGACCAAGAGCTCGGGACTCGCCCCGACGAGCGTGCGATCCTCGCCGACGTCGACGGCGAAGGTGTAGCAGTCGGGTTCGACCGCCCGCAGACGCCGGAGGAGCAGCACGGGATCCAGTCGTCGACCCGCCTCCACACGAAGCGTCCGCGCGAGCACGACCTTGCGAAGCGAACCTTCTCGGATCCGCGCCACCGCGGAAGCAACCGCCGACTCGTACCGATCGGGCTCTGGCTCGGGGAAGACCTGCAGCGCTGAAAACGGCTCGCCTGGTTCACTGCCTGAGGCGGAGCCCCGTACCTCCGTGGGTTCAGCGCCATCGCGGATCAGCTCGATCGCCCAGGTCTGGCCCTCACGATCACGGCGGATCGTCCGCGCCGGGAACATGAACCGACCGCTCCGTTCCGGCTCGAACGGGATCGTCCCGAATACGAGCGGCGCGGGCGCCTCAGGATCCAGTCCTCGCCGATCGAGATCGGCGAAAAGCTCCACGGTCGTTCGCGGGCCGTTCAGATCCAGGACCCACGGGCGCGTTCCGGGGAACGGCGTGCCCACGACGCCCAGCCCCGAGCGTTCCATGAAGCAGCCCCCTGGGGCGTACCCGGCGGTCAGGTCGAACGCCGGCCCGAGCCGCTCGACGCGGACGCGGTCCGGGACGGCGCTCACCCGCGCGTCCCGACGAACAGTTGCGCGATCCCGCCCGACAGTTGCGTCCGTTGCGCGTCGGAGAAGCCGGCCTCGGCGAGCTTGGCGATCGTCTCCTGCGCTGATGGCAAATACGCCATCGACCGAGGGAGATACGCGTACGCGGTCGGATCGGAGAGCAGCCCACCGATCCGCGGAACGATGTGTCGGAAATACACGCCGTGGCCCGCTCGCATCACGCGGTTATCGGGCTCACTCGCATCGAGCAGCGCGATCCGCCCTCCGGGCCGCACCACGCGTCCGAGCTCGGAGAAGAACGCGTCGAGGTCGGTCAGGTTCCGCAGCGCGAAACCGCAGGTGACGCCGTTCGCGACTTCGTCCCTGATCGGCAGTCGCAGCACATCGGCCTCCACGAGCGGCGCGTCCGTCGTGGCTGCGACCAGCATGCCGTGCGAGAAGTCGACGCCGATGGCCCGATAGCCGTTGCGCCGCAGCTCGGTACAGAGGTCACCCGTTCCACAAGCGAGGTCGAGGACGAGGCCTCCTCCCGGCAGGTGGAGCGCCCATACCGCTCGTCTTCGCCAGCCCACATCCATCCCGAACGTCATCACACGGTTCACGAGGTCGTAGCGCCCGGAGATGGTGTCGAAGAGCGAGCGCACCGCGCGGCGCTTCTCCTCGCCCTGAGGCAACGGGAGCTCGGACGCGTGCGTCACGGCGCCGAACCCACCTCGATCTGCGCTTCAGCCGCCTCGAGCAGCACCCGTCGGAAGTGGTGTGACACGAGCTCCGTGACGGCTGGGAGCAGCTCGTCGAACGCGGTCACCATCAGCTCGGCGGCTGCCGGATACCGAACCGGCGGTATCCCGGATCGGCTTGCGCACGTGCTCGTCGAACAGGTCGACCGCGCGCTGCGCCAATCCCCGCAACGCGTCGTCCGCGTCGCGCGCGAGCGTGAGCAGTTCGCTCAGCGGGAGCCCGAATTCCAACAGCCGCAGGGCGGTCCGCACGAGCGAGATGTCATTGGAGGTATACCGGTCCTCGCCGTCGACTGAGCGCCCCAGCCGGATCCCTTCGCGCTCGACAGCTTGGATCAACGACGCCGGGACGCCGCTCCGGTCCGCGAACTGCTCCAAGGTCAGAAGTTCGTCGGGCTCCCCACCGCGCGCCGCCGACACCGCGGCTGCGAGGTCGGCGTCGGCAGAACCGAGCTCCCCTTTCACGACCCGGCGGATCGCGGCGAGCGTCAAGCCCTTCCGCTGCAGCGACCTCACCTCGCGGATCCGCTCGGCGTGCTCTGAGCCGTACCAAGCGACGCGACCCTCCCTGACGGGAGGCGGAAGCAATCCGCGCGTTTGGTAGTAGCGCACCGTGTCTACGGACACCTCGCACACCGCTGCCAGTTGCTCGACCCGATACCTCACGACCAACCACTCTACGAGTGTTCGCTCGCACGGTCCATGCGCACCGGCCGGGCTAGGATGCCCCGCGTGGAGCGCGTGTCCCGGCCCGTGAGCCTGCTCGTCGTGCTCCTGTGTCTGTTGGGCACGCTCGCTCTCGGCGCGGCCGCCAAGTCGCCCTGCGCCTCAGGGGACTGGGGCGACGGCCGTCAGTACCGGCGGTTCTGCTACTCGGACATCGTGCCGCTGCTCAGCACCGAGCAGCTCGCGGCCGGGCGCCTGCCTTTCTTACAGCCCTGCGTCCAGACGACCAACCAGTGCGACGAGTATCCGGTCCTCACCATGTACTTCATGCGCGCGGCCGCGTTGATCGGCGGCAACACTCCGGGAAGCTTCTTCACCGGGAACGTCCTGCTGCTCTGGCTGTGCGCAGCCGCGATCGCCACCTGGCTCTACATGCTCGGCGGACACCCGCTCCGGTTCGTGTTGGCCCCTACGTTGCTCATCTACGGCTTCATGAACTGGGATCTGCTCGCGGTGGCGTTCGCGACGGCCGCCCTGTTGGCGTTCTCGCGCAAACGTGACGTGTTGGCCGGCGTGCTGCTCGGCCTAGGAGCGGGCGCGAAGTTCTACCCCCTGCTGCTGGCCATCCCCCTGGTCGCCGATCGCCTGCACGACCGTGAGCCCGACAGCGCGATCCGGGTCGGCTGGGCCACGGCCGGCACCTGGGTCCTGGTCAATCTGCCGTTCGCGCTCGCATCTCCAGGGAGCTGGTGGACGTTCTTCCGGTTCAACTCCGAGCGACCGGCCGACTGGGACAGCCTCTGGTACATCGGCTGCAACCATGTCCACCTGTCGGCGCTCTGCGGGAACGCTTCCAGGATCAACGTGCTCTCGCTCGTCGTGTTCTTGGTCTCGCTCGGGTTCGTCTGGAGGCTGAAGGCGCGGCGCGAGCCCGACTTCTCCCGATGGGCCCTCGGCTTCCCGCTGCTCGTTCTCTTCCTCCTGTCGAACAAGGTGTACTCACCCCAGTACGGGCTGTGGCTGCTCCCGTGGTTCGCGCTCGGGATGGTGGACCTCCGCGCGTTCATCGCGTTCGAAGCGATCGATGTGATGGTGTTCTTCACGCGCTTCTCGTTCTTCGGCCGAACCTCGGGATACGGCGGGCTACCGTTCGGTGTCTTCGAGATCGCGATCGTGCTTCGAACGATCGTGCTGATCTGGTGTGTCGCCCAGTGGGTTCGCCGGCGGACGCGGGAACTCCCCGAGATCCATCTGACCCCCGCCGCACCGAGCGCCACGCCAGGTGCTGAAGATCCGGCGACCGGATGATCGACCAGGCGGCACCGCGGTTGCGCGACGGCCTTCGACCGGCGCTCGTCGTGTTCATCGGGCTCCGCGTTGGGTTGCTCGTCCTGACAGGGATCGCGGTCGGCGCCATCGTGCCTCACGACGCCGTGGGCGTCCCGGGATGGCCCGCGACGACGTTCGGTCACGGCTGGCACGCCGTGTTCACCGCCTTCGAACGCCAGGACGCCCTGTGGTTCCTGCGGATCGCGACGTCCGGCTACCGCGCGACGGACGGGAGTGCAGCCTTCTTCCCGCTGTATCCGCTCGCCGTGAGGGTCGTGTCGTCGATCGTCGGCGGCAGACCCCTCCTCGCCGCCACCCTCGTTTCGAACGGCGCGTTCTTCGGCTCGCTGGTGATCCTCTACGACCTCACCGTCTTCGAGTTCGACGAGGCGATCGCCCGACGGACGCTCGTCTACCTGGCGATCTTCCCCACCGCCTTCTTCTTCCTGGCGCCCTACTCGGAATCGCTTTTCCTGCTCTTATCGCTGATCGCGTTCCGTCAGGCGCGACGCGATCGATGGGCGACGGCCGCCGTGGCCGGCATGCTCGCCGCCCTCACCCGGAGCATCGGGATCGTCATCGCCCCGGCGTTGGTCGTGATGGCGTTCGAACGCGCACGCACCGACGGCAGATCACCCTGGGGTCGTGCGGTTGCTGGTGCCGCGGTTCTGCTTGGCCCGCTCGCGTACCTCGCCTGGTGGGGCATCGCACTGGGCGACGCCTCCGCTCCGCTCCGGGCGCAAGCTAACTGGCAGCGTGAGGCTGCGATGCCCTTCGTCACCTTGTGGCGGGGCGCCGCGATGGCGTTCGGGTTCATGGGACATCCCGATCCCGCCTACTGGACCATCGACCTGCTCGTCACCGGCGTCGCGATCGTAGCGGTCGCATGGGGCTGGCGCCGGATCCCGTTCCCGTACCTCGTCTACGCGGGGGGAAGCCTGCTGCTGCCCCTGTGTTACCCGTTCCCTTCCCGCCCGCTCCTGTCGATGCCGCGGTTCGTCGCGGTCGTGTTCCCAGCGTTCTGGGTGATAGCGGACGCCACGGAGCGACGCAGGCTCCCGCACACAGCGGTCGTGGCATCGTTCGCGGCGGGCCTCGGGCTTCTGGCAACCCTCTTCGTGAACTGGTGGTACATCTTCTGAACCGGCCATCCGTAGCGGCTAGGATGGTTCGGACCGCGGCCCGGCCGTGGACGGAGGACGGGGCATGATCAAGGTAGCGATCGCCGACGACCATTCGTTGGTGCGTCAAGGACTCCGCCGATACCTAGATATGGCTGATGGGATCGAGGTCGTCGGCGAGGCGTCCGACGGCCGCGAGCTGCTCACCCTTATCGAAAGCGAGGGCCCCGACATCGCGCTCGTGGACATCCGGATGCCTGAGATGGACGGGCTCGAGGCTGCCCGCGAGATCCGCGATCGATTTCCGAACGTCGGCGTGATCATGCTGACCGCCTACGACGACCGTCAGTTCGTCGTCGAGGCGGTGCGATCGGGGGCTCGCGGCTACGTACTCAAGGCGCGAGACGCCGAACACTTGATCCAGACCGTCCGCCTCGTCGCAGGCGGCAACATGGTCATCGACCCGCAACTGGTCGTGGCCTTGGCCGAGGAGCTCTCGACCGCGAAGGAGCGCGATCGAAGGGCGGAGACCCTCACCGCACGCGAGATCGAGGTGCTCCAACTGCTCGCCTTCGGCCACACGAACCGCGACATCGCCGAGCGCCTGTACATCTCGCCCGATACCGTGAAGACGCACCTCGAGCACATCTTCGAGAAGCTCGGAGCGTCGGACCGTACCGCGGCCGTCGCCGAGGCGCTCCGTCGCCGGTTGATCGAGTAGCGACCGCTCGCAACGGAGCCACAGGCCTACCTCACCTCATCGTCGGTCACGACCTAGTCCGTCCGTCCATGGATGTCCGACGGGTGGGTGATGGAGCTTCGGGGACCGAACCGGCAAGATGACACACACATGAACGACGCGATTGCCGCCCGCCGGCCGCGGTCCCTGGCCGTGGCGTTGTCCGTCGCTGCCACTGCGGCGGTGGTCGTCTACCTGCTCGTCCCCGCGGGACATGATCGGGAGCTCGCGGGTGAGGCGCTCGTGATGATCATGAACGCGCTCGCCGCGACCGCGATCTTCCGTCGCGGGCGCCAGGAGGGGTCCTGGCGTTCGTCCTGGTACCTCGGGGTGGCTGCGGCGTTCCTCGCGATCGCGTCGGGGATGTTGTTCCTGATCGATCTGGAGCAGCTGACGCCTGAGCCGGGGTTCCTCGACGTTCTGTTCTTGCTGTTCCTGGTCCCTCTCCTCGGGGCGGCGCGTGAGGAGTTCCGCGACCACTTCCCGGAGGAGGACCGGCGCGAGATCGCGATCGACGCGGGGCTTATCAGCGCCTCGCTCGCGGCGATCTGCTACGTGATCATCCGGCCGGTCGATGCCACGGGTACCGCGTCGCTCTCGGCCGCGACGTTCGCGATCCTCGCGACCACCCAGTTCACCGTGTTCGGCGTCCTCGCGCTTTGGGTGCCGTCGCCCGCCCATCTGCTGCAATGGGTCGTCTTCGCCGCGGCCGCGGCCGCGACCATCGCCCTCGGGTGGGAATGGACCCACGGTTCATTCGACGGAGCCTACCCGGCTATCGACATCGTGTTCATGATCGCGGGACCGCTGCTCGCCGCAGGTCTCCTATGGATCCCCTCACGGCCGGACGCGCACCTAGCGGAGCAGCCGCTGCAGTTCGCTCGGCCGATCCTGACCAGCGTCTCGGTCGTCTCCGCGTGCGCGGCGCTCGCCGCCGTCGCAGGCCTCGACGAGGCACGCGGCCTCTCAGCGACGCAGTCGACGATCATCATCGCGCTGCTCGGCGTCGGAGTTGCAGCGCGCATCTTGGCCAACCAGATCCGCAGCACGCAGGCGCACACTCAGGCGCGCGTGGCGCTCAGCGACAAGGAGCGCGCGCTTTCAGAAGCGGACATGGCACTCGAACGCGTGCGCGACACGAACGAGACCCTTCGCCAATCCGAAGAGCACCTACGGCTGGTGTTCGAAGCGGCCGTCGACGGCATCGTAGAGCTGGATCACAACGACATCATCTTGCGAGCGAACGATGCGTTCTGCGGCATGGTCGACATCGACCACGAGGCCATCGAAGGACTCCGCTGGAGCGCGCTGGCCGCCTCGGTCTCGGGCGCGGACGACTCGTTCGCATCCTTGCTTTCGACCGGGCAGGCAACGATCCAGCGGCCCGAGGGCCAGCCGCTCTACCTGGAATCGCGGATCTCGGAAGTGCCGATGACACCACCTCGCCGCCTCCTCCTGGTGCGCGACGTCACTGCGGGCCGGATCGCCGACCAGACGATCCGCTCGCTCTTCAAGTTCCTGCAGGATCGCGACGAGGACCGCACGCGCCTGCTTCGGCGGACCAACAGCGCCATCGAGGCCGAGCGCAACCGCATCGCGCGCGATCTGCACGACGGTCCCGTGCAAGGCGTCTCGGCGGCGTCGCTGTCGCTCGAAGCGGCTCTGCTGATGATCAGAGCCGGAGAGATCGATCGCGGCATGGAGGTCCTGTCGAAGATCCGCACGGAGCTGGCGAGCGAGGCCGACGGACTCCGCGCGTTGATGTCAGGCCTTCGACCGCCGCTCCTGGAAGAGCGCGGGCTGATCCCGGCGATCCGTGAAACGCTCCTGCGTTTCGGCATGGAGCAGGGTGTGCAGACGGAGTTCAACGGCGTGCTTGGACCGGAGATCCCGGACGACCTCGAGACCCTTGCCTACCGTGTGGTGCAGGAAGCGCTCTCGAACGCCGCGAAGCACGCGAGCGCCGGCTTCGTCTCGCTGACCGTCGAGTCAGACGGCTCGCAGCTCCGGGTCGAGATCGTCGACGACGGCGTGGGATTCGAAAGTGGCCGTGCGCGCGAGTTCCTTCGGATGGGTCGGGTGGGCCTCGCCTCGATGCGCGAGCGCGTGGAGCTCGCGAGCGGGACGTTCGTCGTGCGATCGATGCCAGGGCGGGGAACCACGATCGTCGCGACCCTCCCCGTGGACAGCACTCCGGTCGGTCACGCGTTGTCGGTCAACGACGCCACCTGATCGACGGCGGCGGACTCGGAAGCGGCGAAGGCGAAGGACTCGCGTCGGCGTCGGCGTCGGTGTAGGGCTGGGCGTTGGCGTCGTCGAAGGGCTCGGTGTTTCACTCGGAGACGGCGTCTCGCTCGGCGACGGCGTGGGCGTTGGGCTGGGTATAGGACTCGAGACCGGCGTCGACGGACCGATCGTGTGTCCTTCATAGGAGGGCACCGTGAACGATTCGACGGGCTGACCTTGCATCGCGACCGTCATGAAGTCCTGCCAGATGGCCGCTGGGATCGTTCCTCCGAAGACGGGCGAGACCCCTTCGACGCTCGTCATCGGGATCTCCCCGTCGGGGTACCCGATCCACACGCACGTAGCGAGCTGCGGCGTGTAGCCGCAGAACCATGCGTCGACGTATTCCTGGGCGGTGCCAGTCTTGCCCGCAGCGGGACGTCCGATGTTCGCGGCTGTTCCCGTCCCGTAGCTGATCACGTCTTGCAGCGCAGACGTGACCAGATCGGCGTCGTTCGTAGCGAGCACCTGCTTCGATCGGGTGCTGACATCGTCGATCACCTTGCCGTTGCGGTTCGTGAGCAGAACGAGCGGATCTGCCCACCGCCGGACGCCGCGGGCGGCAAGTGTCGCGTAGGCGTTCGTCATCTCGAGCGGGTTCACCGCCTCGACCCCCAGCGTGATCGAGCAGACCGGTTCGAGCTCGCTCCGGATACCCAACAGATGCGCCATGTCGACGACCTTCTGCGGCCCGAGCTGCGCGGCGACCTGCGCGAACACGGTGTTGACGGAATGCGCGGTGGCCGCACGAAGCGTGAACGTGCCGGCCTCGGAGTCCGATGCATTCGACAGCTGCCAAGGCGCGCCGTTCGTGTAGCAGTCGGTGTTGGGGATGGTGATGGTCCCGGGTCCCTGCCAGTACGCGTTCAGGTTGTAGCCGTCGTGCATAGCCGCCGCGAGCGTGAACGGCTTGAACGCGGAGCCGGCCTGGCGCCCCGTCCCACCGAACGTTTGGGCCCCGAGCTTCATCCCCGACACGGCCAGGTTCACCTGCGATTCCCGGAAGTCGCGCCCTCCGACCATCGCGAGGATCTGCCCCGTGCTCGGGTCGATCGAGACGAGCGCGGCCTCGGGGTCCGACGGGCTCGGAAGATGGGCGTTCACGGCGGCCTCAGCCGCGCGTTGCAGTCCCAGGTCGAGCGAGGTGGTCACCCGCAGGCCGCCACCGAACACCCTCGGCTCTCCGTACTTGTGGATCAGGTACCGCTTCGTGAAGTCCACGAAGTACTCGGAGTTCGCGGGAGTGTTCAGGATCTCCTTCTTCGGGTTGGTGAGCACCTTGCCCCGCGAGAGACGATCCGCCGTGGAGGAGTCGAGGTAGCCGTACCTCATCATCTGGTCGAGCGCATAATCGCGACGGATCTTCGCGTCTGCCGGGTACGTGATCGGATCGAATAGGGAGGGAGACGTGATGAGACCGGCGAGCGTTGCCGACTGCTTCACGTTGAGGTCCGAAGCGTCGATCCCCCAGTACGTCTGGGCTGCGGCTTGCACCCCATAGGCGCCGTGTCCGAGGTAGATCGTATTCAGGTACCGAGCGAGGATCTGATCTTTGCTGAGGGTCTTTTCCAGCTTGACCGCCAGGAGCGCTTCCCGGATCTTCTCCTTGATCGTCCGGGGAGGCTGCACGTACTCGGTCGTGCCGTCAGGCTGCTGCACGTAGCTGCCCGCGTAGACGTTCTTCACGAGCTGTTGGGTGATCGTCGAGCCTCCTTGCACCGTCTCGTGCTTCACGAGGTCGGTCCATGCCGCTCGAAGGATGCCAACCGGATCGATCCCGGGATGCCGGTAGAAGTCGTGATCCTCGACCGCGATCACGGCGTTCCGCAGCGACTCCGGCATCTGGTCGATGGGGATGATCGTCCGGTCGACCGGCCCGTGGATCGACGCGAGCATGGTGCCGTTGCGATCGTAGATGAACGTCGATTGGATCGGCGGCAAGGTCTTCGGGAGCTCGATCTGTGTATAGGCATAGACGAACGAGCCACCGGCGGCGACGGCGACGACCACCGGCGCCAGGACGAACACCCACCAGAACCGACGGAAGAAGCCCTTCTTCTGCTTCCGTGCTCCCGGCGCGTGTTTCGGCGCATACCCACGCCCTTGCGTGGAAGGAGGAGTGGTATCGACGGACAAGGCATCAGGATTCTATCGAGGACGGCGGCTGAGCTCGGGCGTGAACCGCGTGGCGTTCCTGTGCGGATCGCGGTCAAACCGCCGCCGACCGGCGAGCGGTGAAAGCCTCTTTGAGGTGGTTCCACTGACACCCGCAGCAGACCTCGACCACGAAGCAGCGGGCACCCGGGTTGGCGGCGGCCATACGGAGTCCGGTCTCGATCGACCAGACGCGTCCGTTCTCGGCTTTCAGCCCGTCCCCGTACACGTAGGCGAGCAGGACGAGCTTCTCCTTGCCGCAGACGGGGCAATCGTTCTTGGTCGGCTCGCCGACGTGACGCGCTGCGCGCATGAGCTCTGGATGCGCGTCGCAGATGTCGGTCATCCCCAGCACACCGAGACGAGCATCGCGCAGGAGCACCCGCTTCGCGAGGGTGAAGTCGATGACCCCGAGCTCAGCTCGACGGTCCTTCCCGAGCGGCGTTCGCCTCGTCGCCATGGTGGGCAAGTCTACCCCCAGCTTCCGACGCGGGGGACCCGCCGTTGGACGTACACCGTTGGGTAGGCTCGGAACATCGAGAGCGAGGAGCCGTGATGAACGAGATCACCGTGGTGCGAACGACCGACCGGACGTCGTGGAAGCCGCTTCAGGATCCTCCCGGTGCGATCCCCTCCCCCGGCCGCGAACGGGAGGTGTTCGCCTCGGGGGACGGCACGTTCGCCGGCGGCTTGTGGGAGCGCGAGCCCGACACATGGTCGTTCACGCGACCGTACGACGAGGTTGCCTACATCTTGGAGGGCTTGGCACACGTCGAGACCGAAGACGGCCGGATGCTGCGCGTCGGCGTGGGCGACATCCTCGTGACGCCGAACGGTTCGAAGGGAACCTGGCACATCGCGGAGACGCTGACGAAACTCTACGCCATCTACTCGGGCGCGCCGGTGGGCGACACGACCGTGCGCGTGATCGGCAAGGACGATCCCGTCGAGTGGGTGGAGCTTGAGAACGAGCCCGGCGACGAGTACCCACCCGGTGAGGAGTGGTACGCGTACCGCAACTCCGACGGCCGGTTCTCCACCGGTGTGTGGCGACGCGTTCCAGAGACAGGCGGGTTCGATCTCACGTACAACGAGCTCGCGTGCCTGATGGAGGGGAACGTGGACATCGAGGCCGAGGATGGGAGCACACGCGCGATCGGACCGGGCGACGTGCTCTCCACGCCGATCGGCTCGAAGGGGATCTGGCGCGCGCGAACCCCGGTGAAGAAGTTCTGGGCGGTTCACCACGAGTAACCCGTACGGCTCGCTCGACCCGACGCGGGATGGTGAAGACACCATCCTCCGGCTCGCCGAAGCGGGCGCTGCTACGGTGTTCATGCGTGGCCTCCGCAAACGCTGCCCCCGGTGCGGCGATCGGCGGATCTTCCGTGCCTGGTTCCGACTGCGCGAGCGCTGTCCTCGTTGCGATCTGCGGTTCGAGAAGGAAGAAGGCGGCTTCCTGGGAGCGATGACACTGAACTACCTGTTCGCCGTGGTCGTGTGGCTGGTCGCGCTCGGATCGGCACTGGCAGCCACCGTCCCGGACGTCCCGGTGGTGCCGTTGCTCGCAGGGAGCGGCGCGATCCTCGTCGCCGTGCCGCTCTGGTTCTACCCACGGTCGAAAGCGATCTGGGCCGCCGTCGAGTTCCTCGTCGCCAGGAGTGACCCGGACTACCGTTCCCCGATCCACCGTGATCCCCGCTCCGAAGGGCTGGAGTGACCTACCTGACCGACCAGCGATACACGTCGGCGACCGAGCGATTCATCGCCCCATCGATCGACCACACGGTGAAGACATGGGGACCGGTGCTCAGATCTGGCAATAGCTGCGCCTCGAAGCAGGGCATGACGGGCAGATCGTCGAGCCGGCACTCGAACAAGCCCGGGGCCTCGCTCGATGAGAGGAAGAAGGTGGCGCTCGTCCCCGCCGACCGGCGAGGAGGTCCCGCCGTGATCCGAACGGTCGGGGCAACCCGGTCGATCGTCCATGCGTAGGTCGTTCTTCCGATGTTCCCAAGCGCGTCACGGGCCGTCACCACCAGCCGATGAGGCCCTACCCCGAGGGAATGGAGCCTGAGGCGGCCGTTCGAGCAACCGACGACCGCTCCCCCGATCGCGCACCGGATGGGGCCGACGACGGTCTCGTCAGGGATGAATCGGAACGTCGCATCACGTCGTTGCGTGGAGCCAGGCGGCGCCGAGTAGAAGGTCATCTTCGGACCGATCGAGTCGATCCGGAAGTCCCAGCCGACCCCAGGATCGCTGACCGCACCGGTCGCGGGGTCCCTCGCCCACACCTCGAACCGATACGAGGCCTCAGCGAGGTCGTCGAACCGAACCCCGGAACCGTCGCAAGGAACGGGTCCCAACGGTATGAGCGAGCAGCGGAATTCCGCCCCCGGGGTCGAGCTCGAGTAGCTGAATAATGCCGTCGGAGCCGTCTGCGAGAGCGGAGGGTGAGCCGATAGCACGATGTCAGGTCCGCCTCCGGTGGAGACTGCGAACCGCCGTGAGGCAGCGGTCGGGTCGACACGTCCGTCTTCACTCATCCCGGCGACTTCGAACACGTAGTCGCCATCCACCAGATGGCCGTACGAAACCGATCCGTCCGGGCAGGACCTCCAGCGATCAGCAGAACCGTCCCGGATCAATCGGCAACGGTAGGTCGCGGAACGGGACGGAGAGAAGTAAGTGAACTCTGCCGCCCGCGTGGCCAGTCGTGAAGGTCCGCTGACGATGGTCGTCTGGAGCCGCGGCCGCATCATGGCATGCAACCTCGCGGCGAGCTGCCGCTCCATCTGCCTTCGGCCAGCTTCCAGATCCAGGTTGCGCAGCTCGTTCGGGTCGGTCTTCAGATCGATCAGCTGACGCGATCCATCATCGAACTCAACGTACTTGTATCGATCCGTCACGATCCCTTCGAACCCGGGAGCATCGGCGGTGCCGCCTTCGAACGTCAGCCCGGAGCAGGCGAGTTGGCCCCGTGAGACCCCTCTGCAGTTCTCGATCAGGGCCGCCGAGCGCACATCGCGCTTGCCGCCCTGGAGGACGGGCAGGAACGACGTTCCGTCTGCCGTCCAATGGAAACCCGCGAGATCCGCGACCGTCGCCGCGATGTCCACGTTCTGCACGAGCGCCTCGCTCACGACCGGCCGGTCCTCCGCGTGAACCGCTGGATACCTCACGACCATCGGGACCTTCACGGACTCTTCCCATGGGTCCGTCTTCCCGAAGCGACGATGCTCGCCGTAGAGGAATCCGTTGTCGGAGAGGTAGATGACGATGGTGTCGCGAGATCGGTCGCCCAGTGATGTGACGAGTGAGCCGACCGCGTCATCCAGCGATCGGGTTGCGTGCGCCATCGCCACGTACTTCTGGTCAGAGGTGGCGATCTCGGCCGGAGTGAAAGCTGGGCGGCGAGCGTACTTCGGGGTGGAGGGCGTCATCGTGTTGACGTCGAACGACCGTCCGCGCGGGGGGCTTACCGGCATGGAATCGTAACGTGGGTCGTCGGCAGGGATATGGGGTGTCGTCGGGGCGTACATCACGAAGAACGGTCGACTTGACGGTGTGTCCGCGATGAAGTCCTCCGCCTTCGCGGCCAAGATGTCGGGCTGATAGCCGCTGAACCTCTGCCATTCCCCATCGACGTTCATGTAGGGATCGACCAAGGAATACGTGGAGGGCTCGGGCGGGTCGGGACGCGTCCGGAGCACGGCGGCCTGGTCGGGGTTGCGGAGCAACGTGAGGAACGAGCAGCCGATCTGGCTGCCGGTGGTGTCGTGGCCGCCGACGATCAGGTTGCCGACCATCGTGCGCACCTCGTCGTGCGAGAGCCGCTCGCCGTCGACCTCGGCGACCAAGAGCGCGCTCACGAGGTCGTCGCCGGGCGCGGCCCGCCGCTGTTCGAGCAGCCGGTCGACGTACGCGTCGAGGTGGGCCAACGCCGCGCTGGCCGCGTCGGCCTGCTCGGGCGTCACGAACCCGAACACGACGCTCAGCGCATCGGCCCAGCCCGCGAACTCGGCGACGTCGCCGTCGGGGACGCCGATCAGGCGGCAGATCACACGCAGGGGCAGCAGGTTCGACGCGGCGACGAGGTCGCCGCCCCCGCCGGCCTGCAGCGGCGCGAACGTCTCCGCCGCCATGTCGACCGCGGCGGCGCGGATGGCGTCGACCGCGCGCGGCGTGAATGCCTTCTGCACGAGCAGGCGAAGCCGGCGGTGCACGTCGCCCTCGTTGGTGAACATCAGGCTGCCGTACCAATCGCGCAGCGGGCCGTCGCCGATGCACATCACGTCGAAGTTCGCCAGGCCCGCGCCCACCAGCCGCGGGTCGCGGCCGAGCGCTTCCACATCGGCGTGCCGCAGCGCGATGACCACGCCGGTGTCGGGGTGGCGGAACACCGGGCCCGCGCTCGCCGCCTCGCGCAGCGCGTCGTGCAGGTCGTCGCCGAACGCGTCCACGAGCACCATCAGTCCGTCCCCTGCATCGCCGACACCCGCCAGTGCGGCCAACGTAACCCAGGACTAGCTTCTGCCGACATGGGTGACAACATCGAGTTCGCAAGCAACGGCGGCACCGACGGCGGCTACCTCGTCGTCCCGGCGAGCGGTTCCGGTCCGGGCATCGTGCTCGTGCAGGAGTGGTGGGGCCTCGACTCCGGCACCAGGGACGCGGCGGAGCGCCTCGGCCGCGAAGGCTTCGTCGTGCTCGCTCCCGACCTCTACCACGGTGATCTCGCCGAGCACACCGAGATGGACAAGGCCGCGCAGCTGATGACCGAGCTGCCGCCCGACCGCGCCGCCCGCGACATGAGCGGCGCGATCGACTACCTCGCGGGCCACGACGCGGTCACCAGCGACGGCATCGGCGTCGTCGGCTTCTGCATGGGCGGGATGCTCGCGTTCCTCCTCGCGACGAACCGGCCCGACAAGGTGAAGGCCGTCGCCGCGTTCTACGGCTTCCCGGCCGGTCCGTCGGAGCCCGACTGGTCGAAGCTCGAAGCGCCGGTGCGCGGGCACATGGCGGAGAACGACGACTTCTTCGGACCCGACGCGGCGCGCGCGCTCGAGTCCAAGCTGCAGGGGATGGGCAAGGACGTGCAGTTCACGGTCCACCCCGGCACCGGCCACGCGTTCATGGCCACGCACAACGCGCTCGGCACGCGCGACGAGGCGCTCGCCGAGAAGATCTGGCCCGAAGTCGTCGGCTTCCTGCACGGCCAACTCGGCTGACCGTACTTACGCGGCTCCGAGCTCCGGCCCTCGATCACGGGGCGTACCCGGTTCAACGGTCCGGGCCTCCGTTCTGCGCCTGTGCCGCAGGCGCTCGCACTACCACGGTCTTCGCGTCGAGCGACGCCAGCGCGTCGGGCGCGTCGTCCCATTGCACGGTCGCGCTCGTGACGAGCTCGGGCCGGAGCCGTCCCGAGCCGACGAGATCGAGGACGTGCGGGATCGCGGCACGCGCGTTCACCCTTCCGGTGCGGAACACGACGCCACGGGTGTACATCTCGAGGAGCGGCAGCGCCGGTTCCGTGAAGTAGATCGCGGTCGCCGTGCACGTTCCCTCGGGCTCCGTCGAGCGCAGCGCGGCCTGCAGGCCGCCGGGCTCGCCGCTGTGGTCGACGGTGATCGGGTACCGGCCGAGGCGGCTCCCGTCGACCGCGCGTTCCACCGCCCGCGCGCCGAGCCGCTCCGCGACTGCAAGCCGCCGCGTGTCGGTGTCGACGTAGTCGACCTGCTCGCTCCCCAGCGCGACCGCGACCGCCACCGCGTACAACGCGACGTCGCCCGCGCCGCCGACCACCAACACCGGCGCGCCCGGCCGGCGGTCGAGCTCGGGCGCGACCGCGCGCCAGCCGTCGGGCACGTTGTCGGAGACGCTGGCGACCGACGCGGGCTCGATGCCGGCGGGCAGCGCAACCAGCATCGCGTCGGCATACGGCACCCGCACGCAGTCGCTCAGCGCACCGCCCCACTCCTGCCGCGCGATCGGCGCCATGCCGTACGCCGCGCCCGCACCGGCGGTGCTGCAACTGGCGGTGAGCCCGCGGCGGCACCACGCGCAGGTGCCGCAGCTCACTTGGAACGGGACGATCACCCGATCGCCCGCGCGCACGCTCGTGACGGACTCGCCGACCTCGAGCACGTCGGCCACGAACTCGTGCCCGAACGCGAAGGGCCCCGGCAGCGGTGCGCGTCCCGCGACGACCGCGGCGTCGAGATCGCAGGTCGCGACCGCGATCGGACGCACGAGCGCATCCACACCGCCGGACAGCTCGGGCGTGGGTGCGTCCACCCATTCGAGCCGGCCCGGACCGGCGAATGTCAGCTGCCGCATCAGAGCGCCTTCTGGAAGAGCGTCTGCGTGTGCCCGCGGGGCGTGTCGATCGTGGCGCCGACCTCGGTGTAGCCCCGGCTGCGGTAGAGGTCGGGCGCCTGGAAGGAGTGGGTGTCGAGCACGATGGTGGCGCAGCCCCGCCGGCGGGCCTCCTCCTCGGCCGCGGCGAGGAGCCGCGAGCCGAGGCCGCGGCCGCGCTGCGGCTCGGCGACCCAGAGGTAGTCGACGCGGGCGTACCCGCCCCGAGGAGAAGCCGTCGATGCCGGCGATCAGCTCCCCGCCGTCGCGCAGGAAGCACGAGAGCGACCGGCCGTCGCGGTAGCCGGTCGTGGCGAAGTTGAACTCGTGGAGCGCGTCACGCAGCGCCGTGGAGTCGGCCTCCGACGCCGAGTCGGTGATCACGATGGCCCGCACGTCCGAGTCGGGCACGTGGTGACGCTGCTACCAGTTGCCGAACTGGAGGCGCCGGCAGGAATCGAACCTACGTCAGAGATCTTGCGGACCTCCGCCTGAACCACTCGGCCACAGCGCCGTGTACCGGGGAGGAACACTAACCGCGGTCACCCTGCCACGCCAAGGGCCGGGCGGCCCATTCCGGGTCAGATCGCGCGGAAATGCAGCTTCGACCAGCCCGCCCCGCCGAGCTCGACCGCGACCTCCCAGGCCCCGGTTCCGTCGTCGCGCGGACCGCGAGATCGGACGAGCCCCGGGCCGGCGACCACGCGGCCGCCGTGATCGGGCGCTCCGACCAGCCCGACGACGCGCACGCGCTCGCCCGCGCCGAGCACCGTCACGCGCACCCCGTCGGCGTCGACCTCGACGTCGGCGATGCGCGTGTCGCCCGCGGACGCGTACACGTCGGGATCGCCGATCACCGCGATGCCGCCCGCGAGCACCGGCGCGACGCACGCGGTAGTCCCAGCCCGCGGGTTCGAGCGCGACGTCGTACCCGCCGTCGGCGTCGGCGACGCTCGACGCGTCCGGTGCGCCAGTCGAACACCGCGACCGCGGTCGGTGCCCGGGCGGTCCTCGCCGAGCTCGCGCAGCGCGCACCCGCGCGGTCGCGCGGCTGCTTGTCGAAGCCCGACGTTGCACGCGACCACGTACGCCCAACGACCGGCCGAGTGCTGCGTGTGCGCGCTGCCCGACGAGCAGCTCGCCCGACCACACCGGCGCGTCGAACGACGGCGCGGTCGATCGCGGCGATCGGCACGTCGGGCCGCACGAGCACGCCGTCGGCGCGGCACGTGCGCCGGATCAGCGTCGACGTCGGCCTCGCCGATGCGGTCGCCGATACCGACCGGGCCCGGCCGACAGCGCGGCGAGCAACGCCTCGACCTCGCGCGTCGCCGACGTCGGCGTCGGAGTGGAACACGTCCTTGTACGGCCACAGCCCGAGCGCGCGCGCCATCACGTTGGTGTGCAGGAACCACGCCCACAGCACCTCGGGACCGACGAGGTAGCCGTGGTCGCCGCTCGTGCGGATCGACGTGACGTTGCCGCAGCCGGCTCACCTGCGCGAAGTCGGCGGGCGACGCCATGCACCACTGCGCGTGCAGGTCGCGCGCGCCGAGCGCGGCGTCGATCCCTTCCTGCCACGCCGCGGCCCGGCCCGGCGCGCGCAGACCGCGCACGCCGAGGAAGCACTCGATCAGCCAGTCGTGCTCGAACACCTCGACGCCCCACGCGACCGCCTGGTCGAGCAGCCGCTCGTACAGCTCGGCGCCCTGCGGGTGCGCGCGGTCGCCGTCGATCCACATCGCGAACTCGTCGACGTACGGCGACTGCGACGAGAGGTGGCGGCAGTGCGCGACCAGCGGCCGGCGGCCGAGCCGCTCGCGCAGCGCGGCGACACCGTCGGGCAGCACGTCGGCGCGCGGCTCCCAGCGCACCATGCCCGACTGGCGGCACGACCCACTCGTCGGTGTCGAACGGGCGCAGCACCTCGTGCGGGTACCACCACGAGTCGAGCTGCACCGACGCCGACCGGCACGCCGCGCGCTTCGAGGTCGTCGACCGCGGCGACGACCGTCGACGCGGCGTCGAGGCCCGGCTCGGTGCGGTACCAGTACGCGCTGCCGTTGTCGGTCCAGTACGACAGCCGCGTGCCGAGCACGTCGGCAGTCGCGCGCCGGCGCGCGCGACGCCCGACGCCGCGCGCAGCAGCCGCGGCCCAGCGCGCGAAGCACTCGCGCGCGCCGTCGCCCGCGATGATCGCGAGCTCGGTCGCGAAGCCGGCTTCCACCTCGTCGATGTCGCCGTGCCAGCCCACGCGCAGCCCGTCGTCGGCCTGTCTCCTTGCCCGCCGGCACGCCGATCACCTGCTCGTGGAACGACGCAGCGGCGCGAGCAGCATCGTGCGACCGTCGGGCGCGACGAGACCGAGCGGCATGCACGACCGGCGGGCCGGAACGGCAGCAGCCGCCAGCGCGACATCGCCGCGTCGCTGAACACGGGCAGCGCGAACTCCGTGTACTGATGGCCGAACGCGCGCAGGCCCTCGGGCGCGCCGCCGTCGTGCGCGACCGCATGCGGATCGAAGTGCCAGGCGACTGCGGGCGTCGCGAATTCGCCGGTCGCCAGCCCCTGCCGGGCCTCCCGGGCCTCGAGCCGCAGGACCACGACCGGCTCGTCGCCGAGCGCCCGCGCCGATGCGTGCACCCAGTCGGCCCCGATCGAGAAGCCTGCGCCACCGGCCGACCAGAGGATCGGCGGGTCGCCGGGCACGCGCAACCGCGCCGGGCCCGAACCAGTCGGGCTCGTCCCACCCGATTCGCAGCACGCCGCCGGTCATACGGACGCGCAGCGGCCCGGCGGTCAACGTGAACACGTCGGGAGCGGCGGGCACCCGTGCATTCAATCGGAGAATCGCGCCACCCTGTCGATTCCGGGAATCTCGTTCGTCGTACGTGCGACACTGGCGAACAGGAGGACAACCCATGCGGTACCTGATGTTGATCTGCACCGACGAGAGCGCCGACGAGGCCACGAGCCCGGCCGAACGCGAAGCGAGCATGGCCGAGTACGGCGCGTTCATGGAGGAGATGGGCAAGCGGGGTGCGCTGCAGGGCGGCGAGCGCCTGCGGCCCACCACCGACGCGACGACCGTGCGCGTGCGCGACGGCGAGACCGTCACCTCCGACGGCCCGTTCGCCGAGACCAAGGAGCAGATCGGCGGCTACTTCGTCGTCGAGGCCAAGGATCTCGACGCGGCCATCGAGATCGCGGCGCTCATCCCGGGCGCGCGGTTCGGCTCGATCGAGGTGCGGCCGATCTGGGAGATGTGACCCCCGACGTCGAGGCCGCGGTCGCGACCGCGTTCCGCGAGGAGTGGGGCCGGGTCGTCGCCACGCTGATCCGCGTGACGGGCGACTGGGACGTCGCCGAGGAATGCGCGCAGGATGCCTTCGTGCTCGCCTTGGAACACTGGCGACGCGAAGGCATCCCGCGCAGTCCCGGCGCATGGCTCACCACGACCGCCCGCAACCGAGCAGTGGACCGCGCCCGTCGGGCCACGACGGGTGCGTCGAAACTCCGGGAGGTCACCGTGCTGTCGTCGTGGGGAGCCGATCCGAGCCGGCCGAGCCAACGCGAGCTCGACGACAGTGGCGTGGACGACGACCGGTTGCGGCTGATCTTCACGTGCTGCCATCCCGCGCTCGCGGTCGACGCGCAGGTCGCGCTCACGTTGCGGACACTCTGCGGGCTCACCACCACCGAGATCGGCCGCGCGTTCCTCGTGCCCGAGCCGACGATGGCGCAACGGCTCGTGCGCGCGAAGCGCAAGATCCGCAACGCCGCAATCCCCTACCGCGTGCCGCCCGGCCACCAGCTTCCCGAGCGCACCGCGGCGGTGCTCGCCGTGATCTACCTGCTGTTCAACGAGGGATACGCGGCGACGTCGGGGGCCGACCTCGTGCGCCGCGGTCTGTGCGCGGAGGCCATCCGCCTCGGGCGCACCCTCGTCACGCTCATGCCCGACGAACCGGAAGCCGCGGGACTGCTCGCGCTGATGCTGCTGCACGACGCCCGGCAGTCGGGCCGCGTCGACGCGCACGGTGACCTCGTGCCGCTCGAGGCGCAGGACCGCACGCAGTGGGACACCGCGCAGATCGAGGAAGCGGTCGCGCTGCTCGAGGGCGCGCTGCGCCGCAGCCGGCCCGGGCCGTATCAAGTGCAGGCCGCGATCGCCGCGTGCCACGCCACCGCGCGCGAAGCCGCCGACACCGACTGGCGGGAGATCGCCGCGCTCTACGGCGAGCTCGCGAAGATGAACGGATCGGCGGTCATCGAGCTCAATCGTGCAGTCGCAGTCGCGATGGCCGACGGGCCCGACGCCGGGCTCGCGATCGTCGACACGCTCGACGCGTCGGGCGCGCTCGCCGGCTACCACCTGCTGCCCGCGACCCGCGCCGATCTCCTGCGGCGCCTCGGCCGCACCGAAGAGGCCGCCGACGCGTACCGGGCCGCGCTCGCGTTGGTCACCGGCGACGCCGACCGCCGTTACCTCATCCGGCGGCTCCACGAGGTCGCCGAGCCCGATCTCGTCGAATGACGTTGAGCGCGCCGCCCGCCGCGAACCACGCGAGCTGCTCGGCGCTGAACGTGTGCGTGCACGAGAAGCCCACGGTGGAGCCGTCGGGCTTGGTGATCCGGCCCTGCACGGAGCGATCGGGTGCGAGCGCGGCGAGGTCGAGGAGCGAGATCCGGTCGCGCTCGCCGATCTCGTCGTAGGTCGCGGGGTCCACGAACGTCAGCGGCAGGATGCCCTGCTTCTTCAGGTTGGTCTCGTGGATGCGGGCGAAGCTGCGGGCGAGGATCACGACGCCGCCGCGGTAGCGCGGCTCCATCGCCGCGTGCTCACGGGACGAGCCCTCGCCGTAGTTCGCGTCGCCGACCGCGCACCATGCGACACCGGCCGCCGACAGCCGGGCCGCGATCTCGGGGAAGGGGCGGGTCTCGCCGTCGAGCGGGTCCTTCCCGCGTCCGAGCCTCACCGGTGAACGCGTTGGTGACACCCGCGAAGAGGTTGCCGGAGATCTTCTCGAGGTGGCCGCGGTACTGGAGCCACGTGCCCGCCGCGGAGATCTGGTCGGTGGTGCACTTCCCCTTGGCCTTCAGCAGCACCGGCAGGTCGGTGTAGTCGGTCCCGTCCCACGCGGGGAACGGCTCCAGGAGTCTGCAGGCGCTCGCTGTTCGGGTCGACGGCGACCTGCACGCCGGTGCCGTCGTCGGGCGGCGCGACGAACCCGGACTCGCCGGGATCGAAGCCCGACGCGGGAAGGTCGACGCCGATCGGCGGGTCGAGCCGCACGCCGTCGATCGCGTCGGTGCGCGGATCGAACTCGAGCGTGCCCGCGAGCGCGTAGGCAACGACGGTCTCGGGCGACGTGACGAACGCCTTGGTGGCCGCGCGTCCGTCGTTGCGCTTGGAGAAGTTGCGGTTGTAGCTGCTGACGATCGTGTTGAGCTCCGCCTCGTCGGCGACCGGGCGGTCCCACTGCCCGATGCAGGGGCCGCACGCGTTCGCGAGCACGGTCGCGCCGATCGCCTCGAGATCGGCGAGGAGGCCGTCGCGTTCGATCGTCGCCCGCACCTGCTCCGAGCCCGGCGTCACGAGCAGCTGCGCCTTGGCCCGCAGGCCGTGCGCGGCGGCGAACCGCGCGACCGATGCGGCGCGCGTGATGTCCTCGTACGACGAGTTGGTGCACGAGCCGACGAGCGCGGTGGAGATCTTCGTCGGCACGCCGTTGGCGCGCGCCCACGCGCCGACGTCACCCACCGAGTGCACGAGGTCGGGGGTGTCGGGCCCGTTGATGAGCGGGGTCAACGCGGAGAGGTCGATCTCGAGCACCTGGTCGAAGCACCGGGTCGGGTCGGCTTCGACTTCGGGGTCGGCGCGCAGGTCGGCCGCGACCGCGTTGGCCGCGTCGGCGACCTCCTCGCGCCGGGTCGCCTTCAGGTACGCGGCCATGTGGTCGTCGTACGGGAAGAGGCTCGTGGTCGCGCCGATCTCCGCTCCCATGTTGCAGATCGTCGCCTTGCCGGTCGCGGTGAGCGCGTCGGCGCCCGGGCCGAAGTACTCGACGATCGCGCCCGTGCCACCGTTGACGGTGAGCATCTCCGGCCACGCGCAGGATCACGTCCTTCGGTGCGGCCCACCCTTGCAGCGATCCGGTGAGGTGCACGCCGATGAGCTTGGGCTATCGCACGTTGAAGGGCGATCCGGTCATCGCGTCGAGCGCGTCGCCACCGCCGACGCCGACCGCGACCATGCCCAAGCCCGCCCGCGTTCGGCGTGTGGCTGTCGGTGCCGATCATCATCCCGCCGGGGAACGCGTAGTTCTCGAGCACGACCTGGTGGATGATCCCGGAGCCGGGCTGCCAGAAGCCGATGCCGTACTTCGCGCACGCGGAGCGGAGGAAGTCGTAGACCTCCGCGTTGGCGTCGAGCGCGCCGGCGAGGTCGGCGGCGCCGTCCGTGCGCGCCTGGATGAGGTGGTCGCAGTGCACGGTCGTGGGGAGCTCGGCCCGGTCGAGGCCCGCGCTCATGAACTGGAGCACCACGATCTGGGCCAGCGCGTCCTGGAGCGCGACGCGGTCGGGATCGAAGTCGGCGTAGGTGCGGCCGCGCTCGAGCCCGCCGACCGCCTCCGGATCCGCGGAGGTGGTTCACGAGGATCTTCTCGGCGAGCGTGCAGCGGGCGGCCGAGCTGCGCCCGGGCCCGCGCGACCCGGCCGGGGAGGCGGGCGTAGACCGGCTCGACGAGCTCGACGGGGGTGGAAGCGGTGACGGCCATGGCGCGGTCTCTCTCGTCGTAGGGTGATGTGGTGTACCGACCTGATGTAGACAAGTATAAGACAAGTGCGTAGGGTCCGCTACCAGGAGATCGCGACCGAGCTGCGGGGCCGCATCACCGCAGGCGAGTTCGCGGGCGGGCGCCTGCTGCCCGAGCGAGGCGCAGCTCGCCGAGACGTTCGCGGCGAGCCGGGTCACCGTGCGCCGCGCGCTCGAGGAGCTGCACGACGAAGGGCTCATCGACTCGCGCCAGGGCCTCGGCTGGTTCGTGGCCGCCGACCCGCTGCGCCAGTCGCTCGGCCGGCTCGGCACGATCGAGGCGCAGCTCGCCGACGCGGGCATCGCGTCGGAGCGGCGCGTCCTCGACTTCGGCTTCGTCGCCGCGCCCGCGCGCGTGCGCAAGGTGCTCGGCGTGCGCCGCGTGCTCGAGGTGCGGCGCTGCAACCTCGCCGACGGCCACCCGTTCGCGCGCGTCACGGTGTGGTGTCCCGAGCGGTTGGGCAAGGGACTGTCGCTCGCCGACGTCGAGCGGGCGCCGTTCTACGAGCTGCTCGACGCGCAGCTCGGCGGGGCGAGCCAGACGATCGCCGCGGTCGCGGCCGCGCAAGGCCGACGCGGAGCTGCTCGAGGTCCCGGTCGGCTCACCGGTGCTCATGTGCCGGCGCACGACGCGCACGGTGGCGGGCGAGCCGGTGCTGTACAGCGAGCACGTCTTCGCCGGCCACCGCACGGAGTTCGTCGTCGACCTGCCCGTCGCCGACCGGTCGATGGCGCCGTCGGGCCTCCGGCTCGTCGAGGAGCAGTGAGGGCTACCGTCGCGCCGTGACCGCGATCGATTCCCTCGACTGGATCGCGCGCGAGAGCGAGGCGTTCGCGAGCGTGCTCGACACCGGCGATCTCGACGCACGCGTGCCGAGCTGCCCCGACTGGGCGTTGCGCGACCTCGCGCATCACCTCGGCCGGGTGCAGCGGTTCTGGGCGCACACGGTGCGCGCCGGCGCCGACACCGACCCGACGCGTCCCGGCCGAGGAGCCGCTCCCGTCCGCCAACGCCGAGCTCGCGGCGTGGATGCGCGCGTCGACCGGCGAGTTGCTCGACGCGCTGCGCGCGGCGCCGCCCGAGCAACCCGCATGGGTGTGGTGGCGCGACGACCGCACCGCGGGTGCGATCGCGCGGCATCAAGTGCAGGAAGCGGCGGTGCACCGGTGGGACGCGCAGTCCGCGGCCGGCACGCCGGAGCCGCTCGCAGCCGCAGTCGCCGACGACGGCGTGGACGAGTTCGTCTGGATCGCGCGCCAGCTGCGCGAGCCGGCGCCGATCACGCTGATCGCCACCGACTCGGGCCGGACGTTCCCGGTGTCCGACATGCAGCCGGTGGTGTCGGTGTCGGCCACGGCGTCTGATCTCGTCCTGTTGCTGTACGGGCGCGTCACCCCCGACGCGGTGGAGGTCGAGGGCGACCGCGCCGCGCTCGACGCGTTCCTCCAGCCGATCGCGTAGCCACCCGGATCCCGAGGAAAAGCCGCGAACCGGACCACCTCGAATTCGCGCGTTTCCTTTTCCGCGCTTGGACGATTACAGGGTTGCGCGTACCCCAAGCGCATTTGAGCGGCCCTCCGGAGTCCCTACCCCCGGATTCAGGGGCTCCGGGCCGCTCAACATCTTGGGCCAAGCGCCTGCGCGGTACCCCCGCCGTGCTGCAGCCCAGGAGAGGTGCCCGGTGCACCGAACGACGCTGATCGAGCCGAAGCCCGCTGCCCGCCGCGCGGAGTGCGCGAACTATGTCGACCTGGCCCGGCGCATGAGCATCCCCCCCGACGACGCCATTCGTCAGTTCATCGAGACATGGGTGACGAAGCTGCGGATCCCCCCCACCCCGGGTCCGGAGCGCACGTAGTCTTCGGGCTCTGCACCGAGCCATCGACATCCCGGTCGCGCACACCCCGCCCGGCGGCTACGGGGACGCCTTCCCCGACCCGGTCCTCGCGGCGTGCACCGGACCCCTCGCGCCCGGGGCCCCGGATCTGCGCGGCACGTGGGAGGTCGTGGCGGTCGAGGTGAACGGCGAGCCCGCGCCGCCGTCGCACCCGGTCCATGGGCACGTCGAGCGCATCGAGCAGTGCGAGGACAGGCTGGTCGTGACCGGCGGCGGCGTCATCCACGACATGCGGTGCGACGGCACAGAAGAGCACGGGGTCCACGACGTGATGGCGATCGACTTCACGACCCACATCGATGTCGTCGCGACCTACGAGGACGGCGTGCACGTGCTGCGCCCGGTCGGCCTGCCGATCGAGGTGACCCGCCGGCTCGACGGCGACGAGATGGTCTGGGACTACGTCGGGTTCACCGCCCGCTTGCGACGTATCGGCTGAGTTCAGGCGCCGCGCACGAGGATGTAGTTGCCGGCGAACATCAGCGCGCCGGCGGCGACGACGAAGGTGTGCCAGGCCTCGTGGTAGCCGAACCAGGCGGGGTTGAGTCGGGGTCGGCCGCTCGCAAAGAGCGCCGCGCCAACCGTGTACAGGATCCCGCCGAGAAGGAACAGCAGACCGAGCAACGGTCGGTGCAACAACGCCGGCGCCGCGACGACGCCGGCCCACCCGAGCGCGATGTAGAGGCCGCCACCGAGCCGGGGGAACCGTTCGAGCGCGAGGCACTTGAGTACGACGCCGCCGCACGCCAGTGCCCAGACCGCGCCGAGCAGGCCCCAGCGCCACGGACCGTGGAGCGCGAGGACGACGACCGGTGTGAACGAGCCGGCGATGAGCACGAAGATCATCGAGTGATCGGCACGCTGCATGATGTGGCGAGCGCGCGGACTGCGGGCGAGGACGTGGTACGAGAAGCTCACGAAGTACAGCGCGGCAGTCGCGCACCCGTAGATCGCGGCGGAGACAATCGCCAGGGCACCGTGTGCGACGTGGACGAGCGCGGCGAGCCCGAAGAGCGACGCGCAGAACGCAGCCTGGTGGAGCCGGCCGCGCAACCGCGGACGGCTCGGCGGAAGGGACGAGGACGGCGGGCTCGAGTTCATCACGGTCTCTATCGGGTGTAGCACGTCGGCTCCGAACATAAGGATCAGGCCGCAAGCGCAGGCTCTGTCGGTCAAGGGCATTCAGCCCGACGCTGGGTCGACCGCGACGCCGATGTCCTGGAGGGATTCGGCCAGCTCGGTGAACTCGACGAGGGCCGCCTGGAGGTCGTCGACGATCTCGGCCGCGATTACGCCCGGCGCGGGGAGGTTGTCGGTGTCCTCGAGGCTTTCGTCCTCCGGGAAAGAGCCGCCGAAGGTCGGCCCTCATGGCTGTGGCTGAGGGTGACGATAAGGGGTACGATAAGGTCTTCGTTAGACAACCAAGGGAGCCGACCATGCCGAGCCTCGCAACTCCCGACATCGGTGCCATCTGGGCCGACTCGCACCACGCATCCGTCGAGCTGACGGTGCCCGAGAAGGCGTCGTATCTCCTCGAGACCATCGGTCCGCGTCTTACGGCAGCTTCCCTGGGTCTGTCGGACGCACGGCAGATAAAGCGTTGGTCGACGAGCGAAGACCACATCGAGCCGCGCGAGCATCTCGTTGCTCAACGTCTCGACGCCCTCTACTGGATCGTTCGAGCGGTCGGTTCCGTGTACTCCACGGCAGTAGCGGCGCGCTTCATCCGGTCTTCGAACCCGCAATTGGACGACGCCGCACCGCTCGTTGCGCTCGCCGAGAGCAACGAGCCGTCCGAGATCACACGGGTCGTCGCCGCAACACGCGCCTTCCTCGAAGGCTGACACCGTGAGCGACGGTGAGCTCATTGAGCCGTTCGCGCCGCGTACCCCGACGCCGGAACCCTTCGCGTGCATCCCGACCCGGCGCTGTTGCTCCCTGCCGAACCCGAGGTGCCGGGCCGAAATCGCTTCGACGACCCCGAGGGGCGGGTCGCGGTGCGATACACGGCGACCCAGCTCCTCACGTGCCTCAAGGAAACGATGGCGCGCTTCCGCCCGAACACCGAAGCCGAGGCGCTTCTCGGCTCGATCGAGGGCGTCGAACCAGGTGACGTCGAGTGGGACGCAACCGACACCACGGCGGTCTCCGAGTGGCTCGCGGCGCAACAGGTCGGCACTGTCCGCGTGGTTTCGCCGGGCGTCTTCGTCGACGTCGAGAACGACCGCGCGCTCGTCGCGCTCGACAAACATCCGACCGTTCGGTCAGCGGTAGAGCTGCTGGATCCGAGCGGCCATCTCGACACGGGACTCGTGCGTCTCGGGGGCCGGCACGGGCGTCGAATTTCGCAAGCCGTCGGAACCGCGGTCAGGGAGTGGCTACCGGCTGCCCTCGGTGTCGGCTACCACTCGCGTCTCGCGACGGATGAAGCCTGCTGGGCCATCTGGCAGGAGACGAACGTCGACATCAGTTCGGCGCCGCTCGACCCGCAGAACGAGCAGCATCGTGAAGCGGTCAACCGCGTCGCAGCGCTGTTCGAGATCGAGTTGCCACCGGACTGGGACACCTCGGAAGTCTGACCACCAACTGCAGCCTCGGCGCGACCAGTTCGCGACGAGTTCGGACGCCGCAGTCATCTACGTGTGGCGCGCTGGACAAGCGATTCGCGACCATCCCCGCGGAAGCGCCCCGCCTGCCATCGACGCCTCCATCGCCTTCAGGTCGAGGTCGTGAATCGACAACTGGTCGCCCCATTTCGAGGCCCCGTACGTGGCAAGCCGGCGCGCGTACGCCGCGTACGCGGCGGCGTGCTTCCAATCTGGCTTCGTCCCGGCGAACACGCTTTGAACGGCCCATCGGTCCATGACCGGCCAGACGAGCGGGTCGAGTGCACACAGGATCGCTGTGGCCATGGGGTACCCGACTCCTTCGAGCCCGAGCAATCCAGTCCCGGCCTTGGCGTCACCGATCGCGTTCCGGACCGCGTCATGCCAGGCGACCCAAGCCGCATCGTCGTCGAGTCCAACTACTGAACGACCGCGCCGGGGCCCGACGTGTCGCATCGCCTGCGCGGTGCGCTCCGCGATGGCCCTCTCCGTGTTGAGAGTGAGCAGCGCGAGCGACTTCGCACTCTTCCACGCCGCGACCTGGAACAGTTCAAGCGTCGTGAGCTGCGCCGGTTCGCGGTCCCAGGCGATCGTGACGCCCGTCGGAAACATCTGATATTGCGGCTTCGCGCGCCCCACGGCTTACCTCCGGACGCAGCGACCGCTACGTCGCGAGTGCGACCTCGACTCGTTCCACGGGCGCAGTCACCTCGGCGCGGGTCGTCACGCGCGCGAGGCGCGTGAACGCCAGCGCGGCCACGCCGTACACCACGAGTCCGAGGTACTGCACCGCGCGGAACCCGTAGGTCATCGACAGGATCGTGGTGAGCACCGAGCCGATCACGGAGAAGAACCCGTTCACCGCCCACGACCACGCGACGTACTCGTCGGCGTGATCGGTCAGCTGCCCGACCAGGCCGAGGCCCAGCGGCATGAACATGCCGAGGCAGAGGCCGAGCGGCGCGAGCACCGCGAGCGACACCATCACGCGTATCGCGAAGCCCGGTCGAGCAGTGACGTGGTCAGGTTGTCGAGCCCGATCTCGTAGAACACCGTCAGCGACGAGGAGCGCGACCATCAACGCGGGCATCAGCCAGCGGCGGCCGGCCAGCCGCTTGCTCATGAGCGCGCCGATGCCGGTGAACACGAGGATCGACGCGAGCGTGACGGTGAGCGAGTACGTCGGGTAGCCGAGGAACCGCACGAGCCGCTGGATCATCGTGATCTCGAAGAACATGAAGCCGAGCCCCACCGCGGCGAAGTACACCGCCGAGGTCCCCTTGCTCGGCAAGGCACGCCACTCCCTGCGCACCACGAAGAACGGCGCGAGGAGGAACACGAACGGCGTAGAGGACCGCGATCGCGAGGAGCAGCAGCAGCACCCGCTCGCCGATCACGTCCTCGGGGTTCGAGGCGGAGAGCGGGTGGCCGATGTTGCGGATCACGTCGTCGAACTGCACGAAGTGCCAGAAGAACGGGCTGTCGTCGGAGACCGCGCTGATGTCGCGCGGGAAGGTCGCGGCGATCTTCGCGGCAGCGGCATCGCTCGGCGCGCCCGCGAGCTGCCCGACGATCCCGGGGCCGGGCGGCGTGTCCGGCGCCCACTCCGTCGTCACCTTCGGCAGCTTCGGCGCCGCGGCGTTGTAGCGCGTCGACCTCGGCCGCCGTGAACGGCGTGCGCTTCAGGATGATCGTCGAGAGGTCGCCGCTCTCGTGCGTGATGTACGCCGACACGATCATGTGGTCGCGCGGGTCCTTGATGCCGAGCTTCGCCATCGCCGTGCGCGCGGTCATCACGTAGCGCGCCGTGCGCGTCGGGAGCCGGTCGAAGTCGAGCTCGCCGAACTGCACGACCATGATCCCGTCGTCGGAGAGGTGCTGCAGCGCGTCGGCGATCATCTGCTTCGTGTAGAGGTAGCTCTCCGAGAGCACGAACGCGCCCGACGACGCCGCGTTGGTCGCCGCGTAGCTGTCGGGTGCGACGTACCAGACGAGGTCGTACTTGCCCTTCCCGCGGGCGAGGTACGTGCGGCCGTCGGCGTTGTGCAGGCTCACGCCGGCTGGTGGCCGAGGTCGCCGCTGTACGGCGTAGTGGTCGGTGAGCAGCGACAGCGTCACCGGGTTCAGCTCGACGCCTTCGATGTGCTTCGCCTCGAAGTGCAGCGACGCGAGGATCTCGTTGCCCGCCGCGGAGCCGATGATCAGCTCACGGTCCGGCGGCGTGCCGAGCACCTTGAACGGCAACGAGCGCGGATCCGTAGTCGTACCCCGTCAACCGCGGCCGGGTTGTCGTCGTACTTGTGCATCGCCGAGCCGAACGTGCCGTCGTGCAGCAGCAACCCGACGTCGCCGGGAACGAACAGCACGTCGACCCGGAACACCGGCCCCCACTCCGAGAAGGCCGCGACCTCCGGGCCCGTCTTGGTGTCCTCGGTGCGGACGTCGGGCAGCGTCACCACGCTCGTGACGATGAGCAGCAACACCGCGCCGACCGCCACACCCACACCCAACAGCACGCCGGGCCGGCGCGGCAGCGCGAGCAGCCCGACGACCGTGAAGATCAGGGCCGAGAGCATGATCACGTCGGGCGGGCCGAGGTGGGTGATCAGCGGGATCGCGGCGAGGCAGCCGAGGCCGGCGCCGATGAGGTCGGCGAAGTACAGGCGGCCGATGCCGTCGGGCGCCCGGCCGAGGATCGTCGACACGATGATCCCGACCGCGATGAACGACGCGAAGATCGCGAGGCAGATGACCGCGACGATCCCGAGGTTCTTGAACGAGCTGCCGGTGCCGTAGTCCCAGATCGCGACGGTGTTGACGGGATGCGCGCGACGACCACGTAGCCGATCGCGATGCTGATCGCGCCCGCGATCGAGCACACCGCGATGATCCGCTCGGTCGCCGCCGCGGCGCAGCCGCGGCGACAGCACCACGAAGATGCCGCCCGACCCGATGCCGAGCAGCGCGAGCCCGATGACGAGGTAGGTGTAGTAGTACCAGAGCTTGAACGAGACGATCCGCGTGTAGCCGACCTCGAGCAACAGCCCCACGAGGCTGACGAGGAACATCGTCAGCATCTGCTGCCCGCGACTCCCGCCGCCCTGCCGCCCTTCTGCCATTTGGGTGAAGCTTGGCCCAGCCGCCGCCCCGACGTCGAACGGTCTCAGCCGCGCCGCGTCATCGGCCGGCGGCGCACTGCGCGGCTAGTACGCGAGCGGCGCAGTAGCCGCCGGAGGCGTTGACCCAGTTGCGCTGAATGAGGAAGTTCAGTCCGCCCAGCGGTCATGTTCGCCTTGGAGCCGTTGCCGACCGTGTACGTCGTCCCGAACGTCCAGGCACACTTGTCGGCGTTCTCGTATCCGCGCTGGTCCCACCACGCGTTGAGGTCGGGGTCGGTCGCGGTCTCCTCGAGCTCGTGCGCGATGACGCTCGCCATCGCGTCGGCGCCGACGTTGCCGTTCGGCGACACCGTGGTCTGCATCGAGCACGCGCCGTTGGTGCCGGGGTTGCCGACGAAGGAGTACTTGATGTCGGCGCCCGCGATCGTCGCGTGCGTGTGCCAACCGCAGTAGGACGTGAGGAACCCGCTCTTGGTCACGTCGGCAGAGGTGAGCACGAAGTAGAGCCCGTTCGGATCCTTCGGGAGCCGGTTGCTCGAGATGGCGCTCGCGACCACGGCGTTGATGCTGTTGTCGCTGAGGTTCGAGGCTCCCTGCGAGTAGGCGTCGTTGGTCTGGCCGGCGAGCGTGACGGCATTCGGTACGTGGCGCTTCGCGCCGTCGTAGTACGTCGTGTTGATCCGGTAGTACGGCGACCCGCTCAGGCCGGTCACCAACGTCGGCAGGATCGAGGTCGCGGTGTTGCCGGCCCAGTTGCCGTACCAGATGAGGTACACGTTCACGGCCGTCGTGAACACGGGTCCGCCGTGATAGCTGATGCCGTTCGACGTCAGCTTGCCGCCCGTGCGCGCCGCGACCGGGAACACCTTGCGGGTTGTGGCCACGCGCCGACATCGGTACGTGCGAGAGGACCTGCCCGGCCCCGGGAGGCGCCGTCTCGGGCCGGGCGGCGTTCGCGCCGGCCGTGACGGCCACGCTGCCGACAACGACACCAATCGCTACGCACCGCATGAGGATTCGCATGTGGACTCCCCCGTCGAGGCGCTGATTGTACGTACCAGGAACCATCGGCGAAACACATCCGCAATGAAAGGTCCGATTGACCCAATAGCGTGGCGCCCGTGAGCAGCACCCGAGTGCTCGGCGGGCCCGTGCACAAGCTTCCAGCCGACCTGCGCCAGGCGCTGACCGCCAACCGCACGGCACTCGACGCCTGGAACGACATCACGCCGCTGGCGCGCAACGAGTTCATCTGCTGGGTCGAGGACGCCAAGCAGGCGACGACCCGCGAACGCCGCATCCGCCGGACCCAGGAGGAGCTGGAGGAAGGCCAGCGCCGGCCCTGCTGCTGGCCCGGATGCAAGCACCGCGAGCGCAACGGCAAGTAGCACGGCCGCCCTCCGCTTGAAGGTGGCATTGGACTGTCACAATGTGGGATCGTCGCGGCCGTGCGGGTCCGCGCCGCGCGGCACACCGGAGGTTCGTATGCCGACTCGGCACACGATCCGCGCGTCTCCCGCGAGGAGCTGGACTACCCGGTGCTCGACGGTGACGGGCACATCGTCGAGCTGCACGCCGGTGTTCTTCGACTTCGTACGCGATCACGGGCACGGCCGGCTCCTCGACGGGATGCTGGAACCGGCACCGGGCCATCGAAGACGTCTCGCTCGTAGCAATCCGCGAAGGCGGTGTGCTCCCGCACTCCTGGCACGTGCCGGCGACCACCGAGTACTACGCCACGGTGACGTCGCCCAAGCGCTACTACAGCCGCTTGGGCGAAGCGGGCATCGACTTCGCCGTGCTCTACCCGTCGATGGGCATCGCGCTGCTGCAGCTGCTCGACGAAGAGCGACCGCGTCACGATCTGTCGTCTGTACGACGAGTTCGTCGCGGAGAAGTACCAGCCGTACCGCGACCGGTTCACCGTGGCCGCGCTTGATACCGATGCACACTCCCGACGAGGCGATCGCCGCGCTCGAGCACGCCAAGGGGCTCGGCTCGAAGGTCGCGTTGATCGCGAGCCACGTCCACCGGCCGTGGCCGGGCAACTCGTGGCCGGCCGACGATCCGTTCGCCGACGTCCGGATCCCCGAGTGGGAGACACGCGGCTGGGTCGACACCTTCGGGATCGACAGCCCGTACGGCTACGACCCGGTGTGGGCGAAAGCGATCGAGCTGCGGATTGCCGCTCGCCGCGCACACCGCCGGCATCGGCGCGAGCGACCGCGCGTCGATCTCCAACTTCGTGTTCAACCAGATCGGGCACTTCGCGGCGTCGGGCGGCGCGCTCCTGAAGTCCCTCTTCCTCGGCGGCG
>CAWEZO010000014.1:0-85375 GCA_963813635.1 uncultured Actinomycetes bacterium
CGGTCAAGGCCGCGGAACGCGCGCCGCACGCCGAAATCCGCCGCTATGCCTACGGACACTTCGACATCTACCACGACCCGCAGGTGAAGGCCGACCAGGTGGCGTTCCTTCAGCGCACGGTGGAGGGAGTCGCCGCTTAGTTCCCGGCGCACCACGACCATGGCTTCACGTTCGGCGCAGAATGGCGACATGCGAGAGGATGTGCGGATTCCGTCCCACGGCGAACAACTCGCGGCCTACCTGTACCGGCCGACGACCAGTGCTGACGCGCCCTGCGTGGTGATGGCCCACGGGTATTCCGCGACCCGCGACGATGGGCTTGCACCTTACGCCGAAGTGTTTCGCAGACGCCGGGTTCGTCGTCGTCGTTTTCGACTACCGTTACTTCGGCTCATCGACCGGCGAGCCTCGTCAACTTCTCGACATCGCCCGCCAGCACGACGATTACCGCGCTGTCGTCGCGTGGACGCGCGAGCTCGACGGCGTCGACCCCGACCGCATCGTGCTGTGGGGATCGTCGTTCAGCGGGGGTCATGTACTGGCAGTGGCGGCCACCGATCCGCGCATCGCAGCGGTGATCTCCCAGGCGCCGTTCACTGACAGCCTCCCCACGATGATGTTGGTTCCGCCGCGAAACATCTTGCGCTTGGGATGGGCGGGGCTGCGTGATCAGGTCGGCGCATGGCTGGGTCGACGGCCGCATCTCGTCTCTGCCGTCGGGGAACCCGGCACCTTCGCTGTGATCACCGCCCCTGGGGCCGAGCGTGATTTCGAGGCCCTGGTCGGTCCGGACTCGAAGTGGCGCAACGAGTTTGCAGCCCGACTCATGTTGAGTTTCCCGTTCTACCGGCCGGGACTTAAGGCGTCGCGGTTGCAGATGCCGCTGCTGATGTGCGTGTGCGACGAGGATGCGACCACTCCGATGCGGGCTGCGGTGAAGGCGGCCGAACGCGCGCCGCACGCCGAAATCCGTCACTACCCGTACGGGCACTTCGACATCTATCACGACCCTCAGGTGAAGGCCGACCAGGTGGCGTTCCTTCAGCGCACAGTGCAGGGCGTCACTGCGTAACCGACGAGCGCCGCCGACAGCAGTCGCAAGCCGGGCCAGCGCGGCGAACCTCTTGGGCGAAGAGCATCAGGCACCGCGGATGCGGAGCCCCAACGTCAATGAGCCAATCGACTGTTCTTGAGCGGAACTTCGGCGGATCGCGTCAGCTCGGCGTGTTAGTGGGTGGCGACGCAGCCGAGTCGATGCCGTTGATCACTATGTCGTAAAAGTAATGTGCGACCTGTGCGGCGGTGCGCTCGCCCCCCGAGTGGAACCATTGGTAGGTCGAGCTGCACATGCCCAGGATCGCCAGTGCGGTCAGGTTCGTGTCGACGATCCTGAACACTCCCTCGGCGACCCCTCGGTCGAGCACGTCGACAAGCATCCGCCGATACCGGTCGCGTAGCTCGGTGAAGTTGACGCGAGCCGACTCGGGAAGCTGCCGGTAGTACTCGAACAGCACCCGCAGGTGGCCGGGGTGGATCTCCATGAGCGACACGAGATCGGTCATCATCGCCAGCAACAGACCGCGCGGGTCGAGGTCGCCGACGTCCAAGCGGCGCTGGTGGGCATGGATGATCGGTTCGAGTCGCTCTCGGTGCATCTGCGCCAGAAGGTCGTCTTTGCCGTTGAAGTAGTAGTACAGCGACGCCTTGCGGATTCCGACCTGCTGAGCAATGGCCTCCATGGAGGTTTCCTCGTAGGCGCGCGTGGCGAACAGGTCTGCGGCGACCTGCATGATCTGCGCCCTACGAGAGGCCGCAGGCAATCGATTGCGTGCCTGCTGGTCGGCCACGATTGGTCTCCGTCCGTTGCTATCGGAGTCGCACAGTTTAATGGCACGCGCATCCTGGCCGCGGTCCCGGATAGACCAGAGCCATACGGCATTGACATCGCATAATGTTCACCCTACATTACCTACCATCGGTAGGTAGATAGCGATAGGAGGTTCTAGATGAGCGAAAAGCGTTACCGCGTGGCGCAGTGGGGCACGGGCTTCAGTGGGGTGGTTGCCCTGCGAGCCGTGATCGAGCATCCGAATTTTGATCTGGTCGGCGTGAAGGTCTACTCGGATAAGAAGGCCGGCCGCGACGCCGGTGAGCTGTGTGGCCTTGGGCCTACGGGCGTCATCACGACCAGGGACATCGAGGACATCATCGCCGCCAAGCCGGACTGTGTCGTCTACATGCCGGCACGGTACGACATCGACGACGTATGTCGGCTCTTGGAGTCGGGGGTCAACATCTCGACCTTGCTCGAGAATTTCCACGACCCGGAAAGCCTTGACGCGCAGGTGCGACAGCGGATCGAGTCGGCCTGCCAGCGCGGTAGCGCGTCGATCTATAGTGCGGGACCGAGCCCGGGGTTCATCACCGAGTCCATCCCGCTCGTGCTGAGCACAATGGAGCGTCGGCTCGACCTGCTGAGGATCGAGGAGTTCGCCGACATGTCGGATCGCGGCGACTCACCGGAGATGTTCGCCCTGTTGGGGTTTGGAACCGAACCGACCGCTGAGTTCGTCCGCAACCTGGAACAGATCACGGCGTTGCACTTCGGCGCTTCGCTGCGCCAGCTGGCGATCGCGCTGGGGTTGTCACTTGACGAAGTTGTCTCGAAGGCAACGGTAGGGAAGGGCAGGAATCGGGTGCACACCGCGGCGGGGACCTTCGAGGCCGGCACCGTGGCCGCATGGCGGTTCGAGGTCAACGGCAAAAGGGCGGGTAAGACACTGATGCAAATGATCCCCACCTGGTGGATCACCACCGATGTCGAGCCCGCGTTGAACAGTCCATTCCCGATTCAGGGTTGGCGCGTCACGGTCGAAGGTGACGTACCCATGGAAGTCTCCCTCCGATTCACGTGGTCGACGGAGGAAGATCGAGCGAACAGTGCCAACGGCAACGTGAACCGTCCCGTGAACGCGGTGCCCGAGGTCTGCGAGGCGCCGCCCGGCATCCTGAGCACGTTCAAGATGCCCCAAGTGGTTCCCAAACTACTGGGCTGAAAACACTTCTAATTTCGTCTTTGGCTGCAATTGGCCGCATCGAGACCACTTCGGCCCTCGTACCGAGATTGCAGCTAGGTTTGTGCTTCCTCGGTGGGTCGCGACGGTAGCTGCACTCTCGGCGGTCAGGTCAGCGCGGCGGCCAGCACTGGGTCGACGAGCTCGCGCTGCCACGGCCGCGCGCCGCCGTCGCACAGGAACGCGTCGATGTCTGCGGCGTCGCCGCCAGCCCAGTCCCAGCACAGTCGGCGGACCAGATCCGGCGAAACCAGGTTCTCCGTCGGCACCCCGACCATCTCCGACACTTCGGCGAGGCCGTCGCGCGCCGCCTGCAGCCGCGCGGCCGCTTCCGGCTTACGACGATGCCAGCGCGACACCGGCGGTGGACCGTTCGGCGGGTCGGGAGCCGACGGCGGCTCGGGGTTATCCCGCGCGCGGGCCAGCGCCTTCAGCCAGGTCTGGGCGGTGCGCCGCTGGCGCGGGCCGCCGAACACAGGCAGCGTGGTCAGGTCCTCGACGGTCTTCGGGTCGGCCAGCGCGGCCCCGACGATCGACGAATCCGGCAGGATCCGGCCGGGAGCGATGTCGCGGCGGCGAGCGATCTCGTCGCGCACGGTCCACAGCTCGCGGACGGCGGCCAGCCCCCGCGGGTCGCGCACCTTGTGGATGCCCGACGTGCGCCGCCACCTGTCCCGGCGCTGCTGCGGCGGCTCCACGTGACGCAGGTACTCGAACTCCTGCCCGGCCCAGGCCGTCTTGCCCTGCTCGGTCAGCACCTGTTCTACCGCGCCTTTGAGGTCCAGCAGCACCTCGACGTCCAGTGCGGCGTAGTTCAGCCACGCCGGCGGCAGCGGCCGCTTGGACCAGTCGGCGGCGCCGTGCCCCTTCGCCAGCCCGAGCCCGAGCAGCCGTCGCACCATCGCGGCGAGGTTGACCCGATCGAAGCCGGCCAGCCGGCCCGCCAGCTCGGTGTCGTACAGCGCGGGCGGTTGCATCCCGAGCTCGGCCAGGCACGGCAGATCCTGGTCGGCGGCGTGCAGGATCCACATGTCCGAGGTGAGCACCTCGGCGATCGGCCGCAGCGCGTGCGCGTGGTCGCCGTCACCGCTCACCGGGTCGACCAGCACCGTGCCGGCGCCGGCCCGGCGGACCTGGATCAGATAGGCGCGGTTGCTGTAGCGGAAACCCGACGCCCGCTCCGCGTCAACCGCGAACGGTCCATGCCCGGACGCGAGAAGCTCAGCGGCAGAAGCGATTTCGTTACGGGTGATGGTCAGCTGCCGGGCACGCCGTCCGTGGGCGCCAGCAGCGGCGTCGGTTCCGGCTCGGCCGCCTCCGAGTCCTCCACCACACTCACGCCCGCGAACGTGACCCCAGATCGGTCACCCCGACCGGTGGCAGTCCCGCTGCGTGTTCGAGCACCTCGCAGAACGCCTGCACGTGGACGCCGAGCTCGGGGGTGGTCGCGGTCCACGACGCCCGCAGCTCGAGCTGATGCGCCCGCGGTGGCCCCGCGATGTCGCCGTAGCGCACCGACGTGGTGGCGGTGACGGTTCCGCCCAGCGCGGTGGCCTTCCCGGCGCGCGCGTCCAGCGCATCCACCAGCCAGCTCCACGCCACCTCCGGCAGCAGCGGATCGACCGCTTCGGTGGGGTCCAGGTCGGCCTGGATGTAGGCCACCAGTCGCATGGTGCCGTCCCAGGCCTCGGCGCCTTCGGGGTCGTAGAGCAGGATCAGCCGCCCGAACGCGTCCCCTTCTGGGGCCCTCGGACCGTTCGGGCACGATCGCGGTCTCCGGGTGTCTGACCTCGGCACCCAGCGCATAGCTGTAGGGCGCCAGCCGCTGCGGCGGGCGGATCGGGCCGAGCTCGATCTCCGGGCGCACGTCCACGGCGTTCATCGCCGCGACGGCCTCCTGGAACTGAGCCGGTTCGGCGGACGTCATGACCCTCGACGCTAGTCCATCGAGGCCCGCGCGGTGGCAGGCGCGCCGGATTGGCCATGGCAGCATGGGAGCTGATGATTACCCGCCGTGACCTGCCCAATGCTCCCTACCTGGCCGCGGCCACCGGCCGCAAACCGAGCCGCATCCCGGTGTGGTTCATGCGCCAGGCGGGTCGCTCGCTGCCCGAGTACCGGGCGCTGCGGGCGCAGCACAGCATGCTGGCGGCCTGCTCCATGCCGAGCTGGTCTGCGAGATCACGTTGCAGCCGGTACGCCGCCACCGCGTGGACGCTGCGATCCTGTTCTCCGACATCGTGGTGCCGCTGCGCGCGGCTGGGATCGGGTTGGACATCGTGCCCGACGTCGGCCCGGTCATCGAACACCCGATCCGCACCGCCGCTGACGTCGCCGGGCTGAAACCACTTGACAGAGAACGGGTTTCGCCGGTTTCTCACGCAGTCGGCCTGCTGGTCGACGCACTCGGCGAGGTTCCGCTGATCGGCTTCGCCGGTGCGCCGTTCACGCTGGCGTCCTATCTGGTCGAGGGCGGCCCGAGCCGCCATCACGAACGCACCAAGGCGATGATGCTCGGCGAGCCGCAGACCTGGCATGCGCTGATGGCGGCGTTGACCGATGTGACGATCTCGTTCCTGAAGGTGCAGATCGACGCCGGTGTGGACGCGATCCAGGTGTTCGACTCGTGGGTCGGCGCGTTGTCATTGGCCGACTACACCGAGTACGTGTTCCCGCACAGCGCACGGGTTTTCGCCACCTTGGCGTCGGCGGGCGTGCCGATGACACATTTCGGAGTCGGCACCGCCGAGCTGCTGGGCGCGATGTCGGCGGCGGGTGCGACGGTGGTGGGCGTCGACTGGCGCACGTCACTGGCCGACGCCGCGGCCCGTGTGCAACCCGGCACCGCACTGCAGGGCAACCTCGATCCAGTGGTGCTGCTGGCCGGGTGGCCGGTGGTGCAGGCCGCAGCGCGCCGAGTGGTCGACGACGGCCGGCGGGCGGTGGACTCCGGTGCTGCGGGGCATGTGTTCAACCTCGGTCACGGCGTGCTGCCCGACACCGACCCGGGCATCATCACCGAGCTGGTGGCGCTGGTGCATTCGCTGTGACGCGCTATGCCGTTGTGGGCGGCGGTATTTCGGGCCTGAGCGCGGCCTACAGGCTGCGCCGCCTGGTCGGTGACGACGCCCGGATCGCGCTGTTCGATCCGTCAGACGCGTTGGGCGGGACGCTGCGCACAGTACGTCTCGCCAGCCACCCGGTGGACGTCGGCGCCGAGGCCTTCGTCGCGCGGCGCCCAGAGGTGCCGGCGTTGCTGGCCGAGCTCGGGTTGGCGGAGACGCAGATCGACACCACCGGCGTGCGTCCGCTGATCTACGCCGGCGGCAGCCTGCACCCGATGCCGGACGCCACCGTCAACGGCATCCCCACGTCGGCGCAGTCGCTGGCCGGCCTCGTCGACGACGCCACCTTGACCACCGTCGCCGACGAGCCGTCGCGGCCGTTGACCTGGGAGCGCGGCGCCGACCCAGCGGTTGCCGAGTTGGTGGGCGAACGGTTCGGCGCGCAGGTGGTGTCCCGGTCGGTCGACCCGCTGCTCGCCGGCGTCTATGCCGGTTCGGCGGCCACCATCGGGTTGCGCTCGGCCGCGCCGGGCGTGGCGTCGGCCCTGGACTACGGCGCGGGAAGCCTGACGGAGGCGGCGCGCGCTGCGCTGCCCCCCGCCTCGAGTGGGCCCGTCTTCAGGGCCGTCGGCGGGGGATATCAGCGGCTGGTAGACGAGCTGGTGTGCCAGAGCGGGGTGGAGCACGTGCAGGCCGCGGTGACCTCGTTGGACCGGGTCGAGGGCGGCTGGCAGCTCGGCGACCGGTACGTCGACGCGGTGGTGCTCGCCGTGCCCGCCCCGCAGCTGGCTGCGTTGGTCGGTGGTGTTGCGCCGGATGCCGCGGCCGCCGCACTGAGCATTCCGGTGGCGTCGTCGGTGGTGCTGGCGCTGGCCGTGCCCGGCGGAGCGTCGTTGCCGCAGCAGTCCGGCGTGCTGGTGGCCAGCGGAGAACCGTTGCGCGCCAAGGCAATCACGCTGTCGAGCCGGAAGTGGGGCCGACCCGACGACGTCGAGCTGCTGCGGCTGAGCTTCGGGTCGGTTCGGCGACGACGTCGCCCGCACGGCCACCGACGACGAGCTGACGTCGTGGGCGATCGACGACCTGTCGGCGGTCTTCGGCGTCACGGTCGGCCCCGTCGACGTGCACGTGCCGCGGTGGCTCGACGCGATGCCGCAGTACGGGCCCGGCCACGCGGCGTTGGTGGGCCGGATCCGCGCGCCGTTGCCGGGCACGCTGGCGGTGGCGGGCAACTACCTCGACGGCATCGGCGTACCGGCTTGCATCGCGTCGGGGGCCGCGGCAGCTCAGCGGCTCGTCAGGGCCAACGACAAGGAACGATGGCACGATAGGGGCATGGCCAAGCTCGACTTCGACACGCTCAACGCGACGATCCGCTACCTGATGTTTTCGGTGTTCGCGGTGCGCCCGGGGCTCTCGGTGACGACCGCGCGGCCGTCGTCGACGAGACCGCGACGTTCCTGAAGCAGCAGGAGGACAACGGCGTCGTGGTGCGCGGGGTGTACGACGTCGCCGGCATGCGGGCCGATGCGGACTTCATGTTCTGGACGCTCGCTGACCGGGTCGAGGCGCTTCAGGCCACGTACTCCGACTTCCGCCGCGCGACCGCGCTCGGGCGGGCCAGCACCCCGGTGTGGAGCAGCGTCGCGTTGCACCGGCCCGCGGAGTTCAACAAGAGCCACATCCCGGCGTTCCTCGCCGGCGAGGAGCCCGGCGCGTACGTGTGCGTGTATCCGTTCGTGCGCTCGCTGGAGTGGTATCTGCTTCCTGATGAAGAACGTCGCCGGATGCTCTCGGAGCATGGCATGGCCGCCCGCGGCTACAAGGATGTGCGCGCGAACACCGTGCCGGCGTTCGCGCTGGGCGACTACGAGTGGATCCTCGCGTTCGAGGCGCCGGAGTTGCACCGCATCGTCGACCTGATGCGCGACTTGCGCGCCACCGACGCGCGCCGGCACGTGCGTGTCGAAACGCCGTTCTTCACCGGCCCGCGGGTGTCGGTGGAGCAGCTCGTCGAGCGCCTGCCCTGACGTCCGCGAAATTGCATGCCGCGCGGGAAAGTGCGAGTGAGGACCACGTGGAAGGCAATTTCGGCGCCGGGGTGGGTCAGCGAAACCGCAGCGGCAGCTTCGTGAACCCCGACGCCGGGTAGATCGCGTTGGTGCTCTGCGCGGCGACGGCCGGCTCGACGCCGGCTGTGGCGGCGAACAGCTCCTCGATTAGCACGCGCAGCTCGAGCCGCGCGAGCGGTGCGCCGGGGCAGGCGTGAATTCCCCTGCCGTAGAGCAGGTTCAGGGCGGGGTCGCGGTCCAAGCGGAACTCGTCCGGGTCGCCGAACACGTCCTCGTCCCGGTTCGCTGAGACCCACATCAGCATCAGGTGCTGCTCGGCTGGGATTTCTCGCTCGCCGAGAGTGACCGGCTTGGCGGTGCGGCGCCGGTTCGCGATAAGCGGGCCTCGCATCCGTAAGATTTCGTCGCTTGCGGCCTCGGCGAGCGAGACATCTGCGCGAAGCTGCGCCTGCACGTCGGGGTGAGTTGCCAAGAACTCCAGGATGATTCCTACGCTTGCGGCGAGCGTGCCGAGCTCGCCGACCGTCCAGTTACGCATGATCGAGACAATCTCGTCGTCGGTGAGTCCGCGGCCGTCGACCCGCTCGCTCAACAGCTCGGTGGTCGGGTCAATCGGAGCGTGCGCGCCGGCGGTTCGCCTGATGTCGAGCTGTTCGCGGATGAAGGCGTCGAACGCCACCGCGACCGCCGACATCGCCTCGCGGTCGCGGGCGTGAGTGGCCGCGTGGTTCTTCTTCGTCCACTGCTGCAGGGGTTCGCGCAGCGACTCCGGCCAGCCCATGAACGCGCACTGCGCCCGGTTCGCATACGGCTCCGCAAAGCTCGCCATCACCTCCACGGCTTCGCCGTGGGGCAGCGTGGCCACCAGGTCGGCTGCGATCGCGCGCACGGTTGGCTCGAACGCGGTCATCCGTTCGGCGGTGTAGTAGCGGTCGACGATCGCGCGGAACCTCGTGTGCTCAGGCGGATCCATGCCGTTCGGCACAGCGACGTGGTGCGATACGGCGTTGGAGAACGTTTCGATGTCATCGAGCGCGCGCACGACGTCGGCGTGCTTGAACACCGCCCAGTCGCCCGTGGTGCCATGGGCCACCGGGCACGTCGCCCGCATGTGGTCGTAGGCCGCGATCTGGTCGGTCTCCACGTCGGCGGCGATCGAATCCCAGTCTGGGGCGGGTCCCGTCATCTGCGTCGGCCCGTCGTCTCGGCGCTAGGACGGATTGAGCCGTAGCGCAATTGAATTGATGCAGTAGCGCTGATCGGTCGGGGTCGGGTAGCCCTCGCCGGAGAACACATGCCCCAAATGACTGTGGCAGTTCGCGCACAGCACCTCGGTGCGCGTCATCCCCAGCGAGTCATCGGACCGCAGGATCACCGCGTCACTGCGCGCCGGGTCGAAGAAAGACGGCCAGCCGCAATGGGATTCGAACTTCTCGGTACTGCGGAACAGCTCCGTGCCGCACGCCCGGCATTCGTACACGCCCTCGGTGGTGGTGTCGGTGTACTCGCCGGTGAACGGCCGCTCGGTACCGGCTCGCCGCAGCACGTCGAACTCGTCGGCGCTGAGCCGCTGCCGCCATTCCGCGTCGGACAGTTCGAGTTTCGGGGGCTGCGTCATGCGTTCACGCTATCGCGCCGGTCCTCGGGCGTCATCCACGGCGGGTCGATGCCGAACTGCAGCCGGTTCTCGGCCTTGGCGTCGAGGTAGCGGAAGTACAGCACCGCGAACACCACAACCAGCATCAGCGACCAGCCCCACGTGACGCGTAGGTATTCCAGCGCGCGGCCGGTCGTGGGCCAGTACACGAGCAGCCATTTGTCGGCCGACAAGAACCCGTAGACCGCAAACCACGCCGGCCAGTTGCGGATCACCGAGTTCGGCAGCACCACCGTCATCAGGAACGGGAACAGCGCCATCGAGTAGTACGCCTGCCCGAGCGACAGCACCAGCCAGGACGCGATGAGCAGAACGCCCGAGGAGGTGCACATCCAGAACAACGGGTCACGGGTGCGGTAGTAGCGGTACAGCAGCCACAGCGCCGCCACCGCCAACAACGCAAAAACGATGCGCAGCAACACAATCAGCCACATCGGCAAGCCGTAGTAGACGCCGTTGCCCAAAATGGAGCTGTTGAAGTAGTCGCGGGTCTGAAAGATGTAGGGCAGTGTCCGCCGGTAGAAGTTCATCGGGTCCTGGACCAACCGCATCGCCGCGAGGTTGAACACCACCGGCACGGCCACCGCGGTGACCAGCACCCGCCACTGCCGGTTGAGGAGTGGCAGTAACAGCAGCGGCGCCAACAGGGGTTTGACCACCAGAGACAGCCCCACCGCGACGCCGGCCCACCACTGAGACCGGGTCTTCCCGTCGAGCATCCACCGGAAGAACAACACCTCCAGCAGGAGGATGACGCCGTTGATGTTCGCGAAAACCAGTGTGTTGATGACGGCTTCGGTGCAGAACATCGCTGCCAGCACTGCGGGAAAGGCGACGGACCGCGCCGAGTACTTGAACAGCCGGATCAGCAGGTACGCGGCCAGCACCATCGCGACGGTGTTGAAGAAGATGAACCAGTACCGCGACGCGTCGACGGGCAGGTAGCCGAACGGTGCCATCAACAGTGTGCCGCCGGGCGGATACAGGTAGTGCGGGTCGACGTACTCGAGGTGCTCGTTGTAGATGTCCAGCCCGAGTTTGAAGTTGATGACGGCGCGGTAGACGGGCCCGTAGTCGTCGGTGATGTAGCCGTTGGTAGCCAGCACGTAGCTGCGGTGGATGATGAACACGATCGCCAGCGGCCACAGGATCGTGCGCAACACCTGCGATGCGGTCGGGGGGCTGGTGCGGGGCCGGAAGACGTTCGCGGCCGATGAGCGCTTGCGCGAAGAGTATGAGGCCGAGTCTGGAAGCGCCACGAGCGCACCGTACCTGACGGCAACAGTCGAATCAGGCCGGGCAGTACGTGTCGGTGGATGGAAGGTTTCCGCTGTCGAGGTACCCGATCAACGGCGGCACCGCGCACGACGAGTAGATGCTCACGCCGTGCCCGATGCCCTGCCACATGACGCGCTTGCTGGCCACTCCGGCGTTGAGCACCGTCGCCGACACCGCGGCCACACCCTCGTTGCCGACGACCGCGTCGTTCTGCCCGCCCATCAGCAGCACGTTGACCTTGAGGTTCTTCGGGTCGGGCGGGGCGGTGCCGCTGGGCCAGTTGAGGCACTTGACGAGGTCGAGCGCCCCGACACTGCCGAACTGCGGGTATTCCTTGCCCCACTCGACGACGAGCTCGCGGACCCGGTCGGGTGTCGGACGGCTCAGCGAGTCACTGCACCGGTTGACGAACTGCCCGTCGGTCTCCCGCAGCGCCTGTGCCTGGTTGATCAGATTGTTGAGCTGGTTGCTGTCGCCGGAGCGGGCGGCCGCCAGCGCGGTTGCGAGGCTGTTCGTCGCCGCCGCGCGGTCACCGCGGGGGAACGCCAACGCGGTGCTGATCGCGGACGTCACAGCCGCGGCTGATGCACCGCCCGGCCCGCGCCCGTTCCGCGCCGACGCGATGATCGCGTCGACCGCCCCTTTGGGGTCCGCGCCCAATGGGCAGTTGGCGGCCGCGCACTGCGCAGCGAAGGCCTCCAGCGCGGCTTGCTCGCCCTTCACCTGCTGCTCCTCGGCAGCCTCGGCGTTGATCGCCGGCGGGATCGGGGAATCCAGGATCAGCCGGGCCACCTTGTCGGGGTGCCGCCCCGCGTACGCCAGAGTGACCTGCGCGCCGTTGCCGATGCCCAGTATCGCCAGCGCGGGCACGTCCCACGTCGTGCGCAGCCGCTCGATGTCCTCGGCGGCGTGCGAGTTGTCATAGGCGGAATCGCCGGGGGAGATGGTGTCGGTGCAGTTCGTGGTGGCGGTGACGACGATCTCGCCGAGGTTGGCCACCGGGTCGTCGCCGGCCTCGAACTGGGCCTGGTCGGCCATTTCGCGCCGGTCGAACGAGTCGCGGCAGTCCAGCGCACCCGACAGCCCGATGCCGCGGCGGTCGACCGACACGATCGGGCGGCTCTTCAGCACGTCGGTGCCCGCGCGCGTCAGCCACACCGGCAGCTGAACCGACGACGGCAGGTCCGATCCCGTGGTGACCACCAGCGGCCCGGCGTCGGGCGGGGTCAGCTGCGAGCGGGCCCGCACCACGCCGATCGTGACAGTGCCGGTGGCGTTCTCGATCGGGTCGAGGTCGGCATCGAAGGTGGCGCACTCCAGTGTCACGCCCACCGGCGGTGCGATCGACACTTCCGAGAACAGCCGAGACGTGCAGTCCCGCCAGGCCAGGTCGTTCTTGGGCGCCTCGATCGCCGGCGGTCCGCTCGGGGACGGCGTCGTCGGCGGGCTGCCTTGAGGTCCCTGACCGGAGTCGGTGGCGTATTTGGGGTTGGCCGCCAGGCCCGGTGCGCAGCCGGCCAGCACAGAGATCGTCGCGACCAGCGCGGCGGCGGCTCGCCATGACCGGGAAATCGGCATGCTGACCAGAGTAGCGAGCAGCGTCACCTGCTCCGGGTGTAGCGCAGGTACAGGTAGCCCTCCGCGTCGGACAGGATCTGCTCGGTGCGCAGCTCGGTGGCCGACGGCCCCAGACCGGACACCACTCGCGGCGCTCCGCCGGCTACCAGCAGCGGAGCGACGGTCAGTGCGAGCTCGTCGAGCAGGCCCTGTTCGACGATGTCACCGAGCAGAGTCGGGCCGCCCTCGCACAACACCCGGTACAGCCCGCGGCGCGCCAGCTCGGCCAGCACGGCAGCCGGGTCGACGACGATCGGATCGGCGGTCGAGCCGTCGAGCACTTCCGCGATGCTGTGCAGGCGCTCGCGGGTGGCGATGAACGACGCGGTGGTGGTGAAGATCAGCGGCGGCGTCTCGGTGCGCAGGAAGAGGCGGCTGGTCGGCTCCAGCGCGCCCGTCGCCGTCACGACCGCGATCGGCGGGACCTCGGACTGGCCGCGCGCCTGCCGTGCCTGGCGCGAGGCGACGCTCAACTGGGCGCCCGAGTAGTTCTCGGTGCGCACCGTGCCGGCGCCGACGAGCACGACGTCGGCGAGCTCGCGCAGCACCTTGAACAGGACGCGGTCGCCGGGGCCCGCCAGCCCGCCGGCGCGGCCCTCGACGGTGGCGCCGCCGTCCGCGCTGGCGATCATGTTCGCCCGCACCCAGCACGTCGAAAGATCCGGCGGATACGCGTAGAGCCGCGGCAGCTCCGCCGCGTCGACGGATGTCCGCGGGTCCAGCCGCGTGAACCGCGCGGCGGCGTCGTCGTCGGTCACAGGAACGATTTCAGCATGAGTTAGACCGGCCGCACCATCACGAAGTCGTTCTCGACGCCGCTGCCGAGGTGAAATGTCTTGGTGCCGTTGATCGCAAAACCGTGCTTGGCGTAGAAGCGTTGCGCGCGAAGGTTCTGCTGGTTCACGCCGAGCCACACGGATTTGGCCGCCGCGGCCGCGGCGTGCTCGAGGGTGGCGTGCATCAGCGCGGCCGACACCTCGCCGCCGTGGCTGTCGGGCAGCACGTACATCTTCGACAGCTCGAGGCTGGGGCGCAGGGCGACCGCTCGCCGCACGTCGGCATCGTCGGGCACCCCGCGAATCAGGATGCAGTAGCCCACAATTCGGCCGTCGTCATAGGCGACCAGCACAGTGCGGTCCTCATCGGCGAGGTATTCGGCGAACCGGTCGGCCGACAGGTGGGCGTCGATGAACGCGACGATGTTCTCCGGCGCCGCGGTGGGCGGGCACGCCAGCGGAAACGTCCGTGCGGCAACGGCTGCCAGTTCGTCGATATCGTCGGGGCGAGGGGTGGTGACCTTCAGATATTCCACTGGGCCAATTTGAAGCCGGTCTTCGAGTCGATCAGCACCACGTTGGACACCAGGTCGCGGTTGGTGTCCCACCACACCCCGCCGCTCACGGTGGCGCCCTGCGGTGCGTTGAGGAGTGCGTACTGCAACGCGTCGGGAGCGTCGGTGCTGCGCGGGACGTACTGGTCTGCGGTCTGGGTGACGCCGCGGAACGACAGCCTCGACGAGAGCGAGGCGGGGGACGCCACATCCACCGCGGTGACGGTGACTTGTGCGCGGGACACCTGCGAGCGCGGCCACCGCGGCGGGTAACCCCATCCGGGCGGGATGTCCGAGGGCAGCACGCTGCTCACGGTCACGTCGGCGGTGAAATCGGCCGCCTGCACACGCAGAGTGTCACCGAGGCTGCCGATCGGCGCGTCGCCGGCCGATGCGGGGGGCGCGACGAGTGCGCCGACGACGGTTATCACCGCGAACAGTCCGAGGAACCAGCGGCGCATCATGCCTCCTTAGCTGATTCGCATGATGTTAGTCAGCCCACGGCCCCAACCCGCCGATCTTGTCGATTTCGATGTGAGTGACGAAGCCGGGCGGGGGATCGTCCATCGGCGGGAACTTGGCGTCATGACCGATCATCGTCTTGGCGAGCTCACGCAGCAGTTCGGGTGCGCCGCCCTCCTCCACGCGCGCGGTCCCATAGATCGACAGGTACGGCGTCATGGTTCCGCTGCGGTCGGTAGACAGCACGGTGAGCGCGACCCTGTTGTCGCGCCGGATGTTGCGGACTTTCTTGTGCTCGGCCAGATGTGCGGTGACCAGCTCGTCCTGGCCGTCGGGTGTGGTGTGCACCGCAACCCAGACCATGCTGATCTCGGGGCTGCCGTCGGGATTGAGCGTGACAAGGGTCGCGTCGGCGCCGTATCCGATCAGGGCGCGCGCGTGCTCGTCGAGTTTCATGGCGCGGACATTACGCCCGGGCGGCTCCCTCGATGAACGGCTTCAGGGCAGCGACCACGCCGGCCGCCACGCGGCCCTTGGCCAGGCCGAGCCGGTGCAGCGGGCCGTCGCCGTCTTCGGCCTCCAGCAGCGCGAGCAGGATGTGCTCGGTGCCAATGTAGTTGTGGCCCAATCGAAGTGCCTCACGGAAGGTCAATTCGAGGACCTTGCGGCACGGGCCGTTGAACGGCACGAGCCCCGGCACGTCGTCTGCTCGCGGCGGCAACGTCGCCGCGGCGCGCAATGCGTCAGCGTTTACCCCCTCACTCTCGAGCACTTTCATGGCGAGCGAGGTGGGATCGTCGGCCAGCGCGACCAGCAGGTGCGCCGGAGTGATTTCGGCGTTGCCGGCCTCATGCGCGTGGTTCTGCGAGGCCACGACGAGAGCGCGGGCCCGAGGGGTGAAGCGGGCGAAGCCCTGATCCGGGTCTAGCGTCGCCGACTCGGCTTTGGGGACGAATCTCTTCTGCGCGGCCTGCTTGGAGACGCCCATGCTCTTGCCGATGTCGGTCCATGACGCCCCGGAGCGGCGCGCCTGGTCGACGAAATGGCCGATCAGATGGTCGGCGAGGTCGCCGAGGTATTCGCTGGCCAGGACGGCATCTGAGAGCTGTTCGAGAGCGTCGGTGTGAACCTTATTAATTGCGTCGATCAGGTCGTCGAGGCGGACGGGATAGCGGATTTGCGGCATTTCGGGCATATGTCAACCCTAGGTTGACGCATCTTTCCCGTCAACCATGAGTTGACGATTTTGCGACGCAATGATGACCGGTGATTGAGGTCGCGTGCGCTGGGTAGTAAGTTCCGGCGAAAGCATTAATCGGGATGGGAGTTCGGTATGGGAGAACGCAAGGGGCGGCCCACTCGGTGGGTGCGCCGGCTGATGATCGCGGCGGCGGTTGCATTGCTGCTGCCCGGTCTGGCGAGCATGGTGAATGCTCCAGACGCCAGAGCCTTCTCCCGACCCGGCCTTCCGGTGGAGTACCTGATGGTTCCGTCGCCGTCGATGGGGCGCGACATCAAGGTCGAATTCCAGCCGGGTGGCTCGCACGCGATCTACCTGCTCGACGGCTTGCGGGCCCGTGACGACTGGAGTGGTTGGGACATCGAGCTCCCGGCATTCGAGTGGACTCTCAATTCGGGCCTGGCGACCGTGATGCCGGTCGGCGGGATGTCGAGCTTCTACACCGACTGGTACCAGCCGGCGGTCGGCAACGGCGGAACCTGGACTTACAAGTGGGAAACGTTCGTGACGTCCGAGCTGCCGTCCTGGCTGTCGGCCAACAAGGGCATCAGCCCCACCGGAAACGCGGCGGTGGGAATCTCCATGTCCGGGTCGGCGTCACTGATTCTGGCGGCGTACCACCCGAACAACTTCACCTACGCCGGATCGCTGTCGGCCTTGATGGACCCCTCGCAGGCCATGGGTCCGTTCCTGATCGGCATTTCGATGCGCGACTCCGGTGGCTTCAGCGCCGACGCCATGTGGGGCCCGAGCAGCGACCCGGCCTGGGCCCGCAACGACCCGACGATCCAGATTCCGCTACTCGTCAGCAACAACACCCGGCTGTGGGTCTACGCCGGAAGCGGCAAGCCGAACGAACTCGGCGGCGGCGATCTGCCGGCCACCTTCCTCGAAGGCGTGATCCGGGACAGCAACATCAAGTTCCAGGAGAAGTACATCGCCGCCGGCGGGCACAACGCCACGTTCAACTTCCCGGCCTTCGGGACGCACAACTGGGCGTACTGGGGAGCTCAACTGCAGGCGATGATTCCCGACATCAAGGCCACGATCGGCTAGTCAAAGCGGCGACGTAGGAGCGGTGCTGACTGCTTAACACAGCGGTTGCATCCAGTTGTCGCCTTACGCGGACTAGATGCAACCTACCCCGTGTCCGACGTCGTATCGACTGTACGGCGCACGACGCGCGCGGATCTAAGACCGATGCTCATTCCGCGCTCAGTCGCGGTTGTAGGCGTGTTCACGCGTCAGCGGTGTGCGTTGGGGGTATTCGTTCCGGCAACACAGAATTCCGCGATGGAAGGACTTGCGCATGACCGTGACATTCCGTCGCCGAAAAGTGCGAGCCCGAAAGCGAACTCGTGTTACTGGCGAAGACGGGTGCGCTCGGGTCGCAAAAGGTCACACTACGGCTCACCGACATACCGAACGGATGCTGCGTCGAGATGTCGGAGGTGCCAGCGAGCGGACCGATGAACTTGGTGCCGGACCGGGTAGCGGAGATCGGAATCGACATCCGCAATCGCGAATGCCTGTGGCGGCTGGAGAACCTGGCCATGCATCGCGACCCCAGCGAGCTCTATCCCTGAGCGCTCACCCCACCGACGGCGTGTAGAAGATCTTGTTGAAGTCCATCACCCAGGCCGTACCGTTGCAGGACAGCGGCAGACCGTCAGGTGACTGTGCGGTGCCAACGACGTCGCCGCAGGGCGCGGTGATGGTCCGGACACCGACCAAAGGTGAAGTGGCAACCCATCTTCCGACCTGCGCGCAGATCAATGTGTTGCCCGACGCGTCGACGCCGAAGGGGTACCGGGTCGCAGAGATGCACGGCTGACCCTCGGCGGCGTTGTGGGCCACACCGGGGACACACTGAAGGCCGTCACATGTTGTCGGCAACGCCGAGGCACCGCCGGCGGCGACCAGTGGCGCGGCAACGCAACCCGCTCGCCAGCGCAAGTACCGTCATGAGTTTCATTTCCGCCCCTCCGCTTGTGCTTTGCGGCTAAGCGTAGGTTCCGCGGGGCGCCGGCGTACAGCCATTCGGGACGAACGGTCGCCTCAGCGATCGAAACGCGTTCCGAATGGGCCGATCTGCCTGCAGCGCACGTGGTGGTCCGATTATTCGATGTAGCGCATGAGTGGCGCGCTGCTGGTCGGCGCGGGCGGCGACCGCAGCTTGATAGTGGGCGATGGCCTCGCGGCGCTTGCGGTTCTGTCGTATGACGGCTCGCACGATGAAGAAGAGGGCGAGCGGTGCGTGCTGAACGAATACGTGCCGTCGCGGCATTTGGCACTCGCCCCTTGCGGCGGGCTGTCGGATTGGGTCGGCCGAGAAATGCAGTCTCCATCGGAGTTCTCATACTCATTTGCTGAGCAACTCTGGGCGAAGACGACGGGTCCCTCCGGCACCGGCGACTGCGTTGGCGACGCGGTAGCGGTGGCCGTCGTGCCAGCGATCGCAGCCGCCGTCGCTGCCGCGATGAGCAGCCTTCGAATCATCAAGCCCCCCTCGTGATAACAGCGCTTCTACTTATTGGCCCCCGCTGACCCAGCAAACTCGGTGAAGCCGTTCACGAGGCTACGTTCTGGATTCGTCTAGCAACAGGGTCCAAAGTCACAGCTAACTAGGGACCCAAGGAATCGCTGCTGGAGGAAGGCCGGTTAAGTCGAGTTGAGCGCGTACCGGAGATCGTTCAGTCGCTGGGCGACGGATGATTTGACCGCATACCTGGAATGGGCACTGCGACGCCTTCGCCCAGGCCATTCAGCTGACAGCTTCCGCTGCATCGACCGCTGAGTTCGGCTGGCGATGATCAAAGCGAACAGGTGGATTGCCAACTTGCCGTACCGCGCTCGCCGCGTTCGTCTTCTGGTCGCGCCGGCGCGGTGGCCGAGGTAGTAACCGAGCCACAGGGCCGGCACCGCCGAACAGATCACCACAAGCGCCGTCATGAGAATGAGGGTGCTGTGTCGCTGTCGCGACAAGATCACGGGCGAGACACACCTCGGCGAACAAGTAGCACGGCGACCGGAAACCAGCTTCCTCGGCGAATTCTCAGCGGTCTGGAACAGGTGGGCGCAATAATCACGGTGGGCCGGGAGCAAAGGAAGTGAGCGATGAAGAAAATGGCTGCAGCGCTATTGACAGCCGCGGCGACGGCAGTAGCGCCGATCGCCATTTGTTCGGTGGCGCAGGCTGATGTGTGCGCCAGTGCGGGTGGGCGCCATTTCTCCGCGGGGGGCTGCACGAACGTAGCCGGTGACGTGGCTATAGCCTCCGCCGCCACCCCATACGTCCTTGGCGAGGTGCCGTGCTACACGGCAGAGGGTGTGCCCTATTACACACCTCCTGGCGACCCCTGCTAGCTGTGCAAACAACGCCGACCGCGTGAGCGGCGGCTGCAGCTACCGCTCAGCTATAGGGCGAGTCGGCGTATCCCGGGCAGTAGGCCTGGACCGATTCGGCTATGAAGAGCGACATCTGGGCCGGAGTCATTGCGGTGTTGCTGAGCATGGTCTCTTGAACGCCCGCACCCGACCGCCCGGCTGAAAACGCCTCGCAGACTTCCTGTGCTTTTGTGATCACGGTTGCCGAGGTGGAGAACATGATCCCCTCGGCGGCCACCCTGCGCAGGAATTCTTGGTCGGTCGCGTCGGCGGTGGCGGGTGCGGCGGTGGTCAGGCCCAGGGCGGCCACCGCTGTCGCTATGCCGACGAACTTGGCGATGCTGTAGCGGGCGAACATCATGATCACTCCTCACGCCGGGCCGAAGGCGAGACTGCGCCTCGGTTCATCTTGGCAAACGGTGGGCTGGCCGCACAGCTCATTGAGGTCTTGAGCAGTAACACAAAGGCGGTTATCCGTGAAGAGCGAGTCCTATGATGGCGCGGCGTACACCGCCCACCTGTCGCACGCGCGTTGGCGTGCACCGAGAGTGGTGCGCGGTTGAGATCCGCGCAAACCTAGGTCACAAAGCCCAAGACGCCCGCCAGGTTCGATTCCTGCCGGGGCGGTGTCTGACCAGCATAAACGCAATCCCGCGCAAGATTCACGCAACAAGGGTTCGGCGTGACACCGAGAAGACAGGCCACGCCGCCGAACTCGACCGACTCGGATAGCCTGTCCGCTGGTCGGAAGGAAAACGAATGTCCCTCCCTGTAACGCATCGTGGAATCATCGTCGGTGTCGATGGGTCGTCAGTATCAAAGCTCGCCGTTGACTGGGCGGCACGCGACGCGGCGATGCGCAACATTGCCCTCACCGTGGTCAACGTACAAGACCCGCCGATGCTGCTGACAGAACCAACGCCCTTTACGTTTGGGGGTGGTATGTCGATGGCGCCCGGGTACCTGGAATGGCAGCAGGATGCGGGACGCGAGATCCTCAATGACGCACTCAAGACCGTCGAGGACGCCACCAAGGGCAGCCCGATCGAGGTCACCAGTGAGATGGTCAACGGCCCGGCGGTACGCACGCTGGTCGATCTGTCGAAGGAGGCTCAGCTGGTCGTGGTCGGCAGCCGGGGACGTGGTGCGCTGGCCCGTGTGCTGCTCGGCTCGGTCAGCACCGGCCTGGTGAACCATGCGCACTGCCCGGTGGCGGTCATCCATGACCAGGACCCGCTGATGGCGCACCCGTCGGAGGCGCCGGTGGTGGTCGGCATCGACGGTTCGCCCGCGTCGGAACTGGCCACCTCAATCGCCTTCGACGAAGCATCGTGGCGCGAGGCGGAGCTGGTGGCCGTGCACGCCTGGAGCGACACCGGGGTGTTCGAGTTCCCCGGCGTCGACTGGTCAACGATGCAGGCGCTGGGCGAGGAGAGCCTCAGTGAGCGGCTTGCGGGCTGGCAGGAGCGCTACCCCGACGTCTTGGTGCGCCGCATCGTCGTCGCCGACCGACCGGCACAGGAGCTCGTCGAGCAGTCCGAGTCCGCGCAGCTGGTCATCGTCGGCAGCCACGGCCGGGGAGGATTCACCGGGATGCTGCTGGGTTCGGTCAGCACCGCGGTGGCCCAGTCCGCCCAGGTGCCTGTGATCGTCGCCCGTCGGCCCTAAAGGCGGAGGCCATTTTTGGCCGTAGGCTCGTCACCATCTGACACCGTGCCCGCCCATGCTGTTCTGCAGATCGCGGCAAATTTGACCTATAGCTACCTCTCGTGATTTCGTTGCCACAGCCCGCCGACTTGTCAGGTCATATTCAGGTCATGCCGCCGGATTTCCGGCGTTGAAAGCACCTCTGACCAGCGCTAACAGTGGTGCGCGATACTGGGATTGAACCAGTGACCTCTTCCGTGTCAGGGAAGCGCTCTCCCGCTGAGCTAATCGCGCTGGGAAATAAATTGGAGGTGGAGACGGGAATCGAACCCGTGTGCACGGCTTTGCAGGCCGTTGCCTCACCACTCGGCCACTCCACCGCTGGGATTGATGCGATTCGCACCTTCGAGCGGATGACGGGATTCGAACCCGCGACCCTCACCTTGGCAAGGTGATGCGCTACCAACTGCGCTACATCCGCGCGCAACGGGCGAGATCGTCGCCCCGTGCGAAGCACGACGATAGTCCAGTGAGCGTGCCCACACAAATTCCTTGCTCAGGCCGTGTCGGTCGCTATCTGCACCGCGATCTGGGCGCAAGCGCCGGTCGTGCTAATCTTCGACGTCGTTCGCCTCTCGGCGCCGGTCCCGTGGCTCAGTGGGAGAGCGTCCGCTTCACACGCGGAAGGTCGCTGGTTCGATCCCAGCCGGGACCACACACATCAATGCACGTAATAGGCTGTATCTAGTCCAGCGAAGCAAGTTCCGTGCCATCTGTGTGCCATGACGTATCTGACAACGCGCGATGTCAGTACCTGTGAATAGCCAAACTGGGCCAAACACCCCGTGGCCACCCACCTCGCGGCGGCCAAAGCAAGGCCGAGCGCGCCAACGCGAACTTGGCCCTTCATCCGCTCCGGCGGCGGTGTCCTGTACGGCCATTGAGCCTCCGATGCCGATCGATGTTGGGGGATCGGTGGTGTCGGGCGAGAACACCTAATTCCTCCGCCAACTCGCGCAAGCTTGGCCATGTCCACCTCGGTCATGGTTTCTTAACTCACACCCACGGTCAGGGCACCAGTCAGTCCGCTTCCTGCTCTCGGCGGCGGCGGGCGATGTCCTTAGGGTTGGTGGTAGCGGTCCCACTACTGAACTCCTCCGCGAGTTTGCGCAGCAGCGCTCCCTCTTGAGCGGTTGGGGTGTCGACCCCAACTAGATACCCAGATTCCGGTTCACCGGTGTCGCCGTCGCCGCGGCGCACGAAGCCGAACATGTCGGCCGGCTCGCCGCTCAGCTTGTGTACCGCCGTCTCGAGCGGCATGAGCTCGCGTTCGCGCACCCACGTGCCGAGCAGGTCGGTGGGCAGCGGCGCGTCGCACAGCTGGTCGATGTGCGCGCCGGCGTCCGAGAGTCCCAACACGACATGTTCGTGCGTGAGCAGGTGGCCCACGGCATCGACGTCGTCGTTGGCGATGTAGGCGCGAAAGCGCGTCGTGAGATCTTCGGCGAGCGCCAGCTCGCACATCACGTCGAGCGGGCTACAGCCGCGCTCACCGGCGAGGTTGCTCACCCGGCGACCCTCCAGCTCGGGGAACTGCTGCGACTCGGAGACCTCGAAGGTCTCCCAGCGCGGCTTCATCGGTGAAGTCTCGAGATCTGCCGCCGCCCGGGACCGCCAGGCCGGATCGCGGTACGCGGCAATGCGTGCCTCGCGGTCGCCCTGCATGAGCTCACCGAAGACCTTGCCGGTGTTGAGGCTGTAGGCGTCGGCCATCGTGAACTGCATCGTGAGCGGCCGTGGCGTGACCTGCGGCCAGACCTGCGCGCCGCGCGACACGCCCTGCTCGTGCAGCTTGACCGGCTCCAGGTGCTTGCCGCCCGGGGACGCGAACAGCGGGTAGGTGAAGGGCCGTCCGACGCGCGGCTGCCACTCGTAGACGTCCGCGTAGCTGCACTGCTCACCGGGGGTGATGAGCACCACGCCCTTGCCCGCCTCGCCGGCCGCGAGGAACAGCGCCTCGACCTCGTCGCGCTCGGCGTAGCGGCTCGGGACCGGCTTGCCGTCCACGCCGCGGTGAGCGTACGAGAAGCTGGTCGAGAATCCCGCCGCCCCTTCGCCGATCGCCTCGCGCACGAGCGCGCTCATGTGCTCGATTTCCTCCGCCGTTGCGGCGCGCTCGTAGGCCGCGTCTCCCATGACGTAGAGCCGCAAGGCGGAGTGCCCGATGTACGCCGTGAAGTTGAGCACCGTCCCGCGCCGGCGGATCGACTCCAGATATTCGGGGAACGTCTCGAAGTCCCAGGAGATGCCCGCGACCAGCGTCGCGGGGTCCATGTCCTCGACGTTCTCGAGCGTGTGCACGATCACGTCGTGGTGCTCGGGGCGGGTCGGGGCGATGGCGAAGCCGCAGTTGCCGGCCACGACGGTCGTGACACCGTGATACGACGACGGCCGGAGCGCGGGATCCCAGAAGACCTGAGCGTCGTAGTGGGTGTGAATGTCGATGAATCCGGGCGCGACGGCGCAGCCCGACGCATCGAGCTCGCGCTCGCCGCGCAGGTTCGGCCCGATCTCGCGGATGAGGCCATCCGCGATCGCGACATCCGCGACGCGACCAGGCGCACCGCTCCCGTCGAAGACCGTTCCGCCGCGGATCACGAGATCAGCCGACATCAGAGCTCCCCCCTCGATAGATCATGAACTCCAGAAGGTTCCCGTCCGGGTCGCGCAGGTACACGCTTGACGCTTCGACCCGGCGACCACCCTGCCGCGCGACTGGCCCCTCGATGATTTCGGCTCCTGCTGTGTCGAGCAGCGCGCTCAGAGCTTCCGGTGAACCGTCCCACACGAAGCAGAGATCCCCGCACGGCGGCAACGCCCGAGGTGCGCGCAGGCTGAAGCCTTCCCGTTGCCAGGTTGCGGGACGATGGAAGTTGATCATCTGGTCTCCGACATAGACGGACACGACGTGGGGGTGCTCCGCGACCTGCAGTCCGAGCGAGCGATAGAACGCCACCGTGGCCTCAGTGTCCTGCATCGGGAGGGATACATGGTCGAAGCTGCTCACTCTCCCTTGCGTCATCGCGTGTGACCGTGCTCAGGAGACATGTGTGAAGCCGTACAGCCGGGCACAGTTGGTCGCCGTGATCTTGCGGCGGTCCGCTCCGGGCAGCGTGCCGAGCGTCTCCTCGATCACACGCCGCGAGTTGGGGAAGGTGCTGTCAGTGTGCGGATAGTCGGACGCCCACATGCACGAGTCGGCGCCCAGGAGCGGAATGAGCTGCGCGCCGAGCTCGTCCTCCTCGAAGGTGGCCATTACCTGGCGCCGGAACAGCTCGCTCGGCGGGGTCTCGGTCGCGTAGTCGAGGTGGTCGCGCAGGGCGCGCCACTCCAGGTCCATCCGCGCCAAGAAGTACGGCAGCCACCCGACGCCCGACTCCGCGAGCACGAGCTCGAGGCCGGGGTGCCGCTCGAGTGCTCCGCAGAACACCATGGTGGCGAGCGGCTCGTCGAGCTGCATCGGCAACAGCGTGGCGAACGCGGCCGACTGCCACTTGCCGATGCGGTAGCTGAGCTTCGAGGACGTGCCGCCCCTGATGTGGAAGCTGATCGGTAAGCCGGTCTGTTCCGCGGCTGCCCAGAGCCGGTCCCAGGCCGGGTCGCCGACGTCGATGTCGAAGACGCTGATGATCGCGCCGCGATGGCCCCGCGCCGCGCAGCGCTCGAGCTCGTCGGCGGCGGTCTGCGCAGAGTGGCCGGGGAGGAACGCGAGCACGCACAGCCGGTCAGGGTCGACCGCGTTGAACTCCTCGATCGCCCAGTCGTTCCACGCCGCGTAGCACGCGGTCTGCAGCGCGGCGTCTTGAATCGGAAAACCGAGCGAGAGCGGTCCGTAGATCACCGAGGCCCACAGGCCGTCGCGTTTCAGGTCCTGCAGCCGCAGCTCGGGATTGCCGGCGCGGAAGCCGTCGTCGTCGATCCCGGCACGCCCGATCGCGTTGAGCTGCTTCGCGAGCTTGCTCTTCGGCGACCTCCCGCTGCGGCCCATCACGGTGTCGTCGCACACCCAGACTGCCTCGCCATCGCGCGTGAGCACGCGTGGACCGCGCTCGGCCAGCGCGCTCGGCAACCGCGACTCCCACAGCTCAGGCGGCACCGCGTACAGGTCCAGATGATCGTCGCAGGAATAGACGCTCGTACCCTGATCCATGTGCTCCACCTCTCCGCTCCGAACCATCACTCGGCATCGCGCTCGGGCGCGGCCATCAAGTCCCGCAGAAGGTTGACCGGCGCACCGGCCGTCGTCCCACCGTCCACCGGCAACACGATCCCGGTGATCTGTGCCGACTGTTCGCTCGCGAGGTACAGCGCGGCGTTCGCGACATCTCTCGGCAGCCCGTGCCGGCGCAACGGCTGGGTCAGTCGCATGACGGTGCCCATGTCGTAACGAGTCATCTCGGTGGCGATGTGGCCCGGCGCGATGCAGTTCACACGGATGCCGTGTGGTGCGAGCTCGATCGCCATGCACCTGCTGAAGTGGTTCACGGCTGCCTTCGCGGCGCGATAGGTCATCACACCACCGCCGGCGTTGATCCCGGCGATCGAAGAATTGTTGATGATCGAACCGCCCTCGTGCTTCGCCATGTGGCGAGCGGCGCGCTGGCTGCAGACCATGACGCCGAAGAGGTTGACGGCCATCATGCGCTGAAAGTCCTGCATCTCGTCATCCAGGAAGCCCCCGATCGACTCCCCGATCCCGGCGTTGTTGAACATGACGTGGAGCCCGCCGAAGCGCGCCACGGCGAAATCGACGAGATCCTGGACTTCATCCGCATCGGCGACGTCGGTCTGCTTGAACGCGGCCGCCGCGCCGAGTTGCTTCGCCAGCTCCTCGCCGCGCGCGGCGTCAATATCCGCGACGACGACCTGGGCGCCTTCCTCCACGAAGCGCTCGACCGTCGCGCTACCGAGGCCGGTGGCGCCACCCGTCACGATCGCGACCTTTCCCGCGAGCTCCTGATCCACCATCATTCGTCCTCGATCCAGTAGTCCGGGGCGGTGTTCACGCCGTGGCGGTCGAAGATCGCATCGATCTCGGCGAGGTCGTCCGCGGCGATCGACCAGCCGATCGCGCCGACGTTGTCCTCCACCTCGGCGACGGTGCGGCAACCGACGAGCGCCGTGCTGACGACCGGGTTCGAGATCGCCCAGCGGAGCGCGAGCTGCGGGAGGCTCTTGTCGTAGCGGGCCGCAACGTCCTTCAGCTCGCCCACGGCGCGGACGTTGTGCGGGAACGTCTCGGGGCCGAAGAGCGCGTCGAAGATCCGCAGCGACCCCATCTTCCCCTGGCGCGAGCGCCAGTCTTCGCTACCGAAGTCCATGTCCTCGGTGAACGTGCCCGTGAGCAGACCGTAGGCAAGCGACCCGTAGGCCATGAAACCGATGCCGTGCTCTTCGCAGTACGGGAGGATCTCGCGCTGCATGCGGCGGTCGAACATGTTCCAGCCGTACTGCACGACGTCGATGGCCCGCGTGCGCACGCAGGCCTCGATCTCCTCCCGCTTGAAGTTCGAGAGGCCGACGAAGCGGACCTTCCCCTCGCGGACGACGTCCTCGAGGGCTTCCATCGTCTCCTCGAACGGCGTACGACGGTCGGGGAAGTGCACGAGGTAGACGTCGACCCGGTCGGTGCCGAGGTGCTTCAGGCTCTTGTCGATCGACGCCAGGACGCGCGCACGGCTGCTGTCGCGGAGGTTCGGCATGTCCTTGTAGTTCATGCCGAACTTGGTGACGATGATCGCTTCGTCGCGGCGCGGGCCGAGCGCCTGCCCGAGCGAGCGCTCCGACGCGCCGAGGCCGTACCCCTCGGCGGTGTCGAAGCAGTTGATGCCGAGGTCGAGCGCCCGTCCGACGGCGCGAGTCGAACTCCGCCTCCTCGACGTGCCCGTAGCCACCGCCGATCTCCCAGCAGCCGAAGCCGATGGCCGAGACCTCGAGCCCCGTCCGTCCGAACGGTCGATACTCCATCGTGTCCCCTTCGAGGTGCCGCACTACGCCAAGCGGTAGCGAAGCGGGAGGTGCTTGATGCTTCCGTTGACGATCGAGCTCAGGCGCTCCACCGGTCCCGAGAGCTCGAACCACTCGAGGCGCGCGAGCAGCAGGCGGAAGATCACCTCGAGCTCGACGCGCGCGAGCTGCGCGCCCATGCAGAAGTGCTCGCCGAAGCCGAACGCGAGGTGGGGGTTCGGGTGACGATCGACGCGGAACGTGAACGGATCGTCGAACACGTCCTCGTCGCGGTTCGCCGACGCGTAGTACAGCGCCATCTGCTCGCCGGCGCGGATCTTCGCCCCGCGCACGTCGCAGTCCTCGGTGGCGATGCGCGTGAAGTGGCTGATCGGGCTGACCCAGCGCAGGATCTCCTCGACAGCATCGGAGAGCAGCTCGGGGTGGGTCCGCGCAGCTTCTCCCACTCGCCGGGGTGCTCGCAGAAGGCGAGCAGACCCCCGCCGATGGCGTTGCGCGTGGTCTCGTTGCCCGCCTCGACCAGGAGCTCGCAGTAGGAGAGGAGCTGCTCCTCGGTGAGCGGCACACCGTCGACCTTGCCGCGAATGAGCTCGCTGACCAGATCGTCCTGGGGGTCGCGTCGGCGTTGCTCGATCAGACGCTCGAAGTAAGCGTGCAGCTCGCCGCGCGCGCGCCTGAAGGTCTGACCGGGCCGCTCGCCGGGGCGTCGGAACTCGGGATCGTCGTTGCCGATCACCTCGTTGGTCGCGCGGTACAACAGCTCCCAGTCGTCACGCGGCACGCCGAGGCTCCAGGCGATCACGGCGAGCGGGAACGGTGCCGCGATGCTCTGGATGAAGTCGCACTCGCCGGGTGCGCCCCCGGTCGATGCCGAGTCGAGGATCTCGACCGCGATGCGCTCGAGATCCTCGCCTCGAGCGCGCACGGCATTCGGCGTGAAGTGCCCGCTCGCAACGCGGCGCATCGGCACGTGTCGCGGAGGATCGAGCAGAACAACCATCTCCGGCATCTCGACCACCGGTGCATCGGCGCGGCGGAGCGTGACCCCCTGCGCGCTCGAGAAGCGCAGTGGCTGCGTCGAGATCTCCATGATGTCGGCGTGCTTCGTGATCGCCCAGAACGGTTCGTACCCGGGCGCTTCGATGCGCGCGACCGGTGCCTCGGCCCGCAGCCGCGTCCACGCCTCGTGCGGGTAGCCGTCGCGTGCGCAGCGGTCGGGATCGACGAGGTCGAGCGGGTCGACGCCGGGCGTCATCGTGTGGGCGCCGTGTCGTTGCTCTGCTTGCGACATGTGATCGCCCATCTCTCTCGACTCCGCTCCTGACCCATTGCGCCCACCCCTCGACGATTCAGTCGTCCTCGATCCAGTAGTCCGGGACGGTGTCGACGCCGTGCCGCTCGAAGATCGCGTCGATCTCGGCGAGGTCCTCGTCGGCGATCGACCAGCCAATGGCGCCGACGTTGTCTTCCACCTCGGCGACAGTCCGGCAGCCGACGAGCGCGGTGCTGATGACCGGGTTCGAGATCGTCCAGCGGAGCGCCAGCTGCGGCAGGCTTCGGTCGTATCGGGCCGCGATGGCCTTCAGCTCCTCGACCGCCCGGACGTTCCGAGGGAACGACTCGGGGCCGAAGAGCGTGTCGAAGAGCTTGATCGAGCCCATCTTGCCTTGCCGCGCGCGCCAATCTTGCGAGCCGAAGTCCATGTCCTCGGTGAAGGTGCCGGTCAGCAGTCCGAAGGCGAGCGACCCGTACGCCATGACCCCGATGCCTTGCGCGTCGCAGTACGGGAAGATCTCGTCCTGCATCCGCCGATCGAACATGTGCCAGCCGTACTGAGCGACGTCGACGCGACGGACGCGCATGCAGGCTTCGATGTCTTCCCGCTTGAAGTTCGAGACACCGACGAACCGGACTTTCCCCGCGCGGACGACGTCCTCGAGGGCATCCATCGTCTCCTCGAAGGGAGTCTCTCGGTCGGGCCAGTGCACGAGGTAGACGTCGACCCAATCGGTACCGAGGTTCTTGAGGCTCTTGTCGATCGAGGCCATGACACGCTCGCGGCTGCTGTCGCGAAGGTTCGGCTTGTCGCGATATCCCATGCCGAACTTGGTGACCACGATTGCCTCCTCGCGGCGCCGGCCCAGCGCCTCGCCGAGTGCTCGTTCCGAGGTGCCATATCCCTCGGCCGTGTCGAAGCAGTTGATGCCGAGGTCGAGGGCCCGGCCGACTGCACGGCCGAACTCCCCTTCGTCGACCTGCCCGTAGCCTCCGCCGACCTCCCAGCAGCCGAAACCGACGGCCGAAACCTCCAGCCCTGTGCGTCCGAATGGTCGAAGTTCCACTGTGGTCATCCCCTTCTCGGCGGCTCGAGGAGGGCGCATTGCCTCCGCGAGGTAGTCGAAGATCCTCGTGCTTTGATCTCAGCGGAGCTCCGGCACGACGAGGTCGGCCGCGTAGGGAGCGGGACGCCCGACGTCCTTCGCCTTCATTGACCGGATCGACACGTCGTGTCCTGTCGCCCGTTCGCGCAGCGCGCCGACGGTGCACTGCTCGCGTCCGCCCAAGGCAGTGAACGGGTCGTAGTGGAAGTGCCGCATCGCGTTGAGGTGCGTGATGCGATCGATGTCCTCATCGCTGACACCGTCCAGATGCGCGGCAAGCCTTTCGGGAGAGAACGGCCACGTCGAGTCGGAGTGCGGGTAGTCGCACTCCCACATCACATGGTCGAGGTTGAGGAACTCGCGACTCGCCACGCCGAACTTGTCATCGATGAAGCACGTGAGCACGTGCTCGTTGAACACCTCGCTCGGAAGTCGCTCACCGAAGTCCTGCCCGGTCCAGGCGTGGTGGCGCCCGTAGCTGTAGTCGATGCGCTCCAGCAGATAGGGGATCCAACCGATGCCGCCCTCAGACAGCGCGACCTTCAGATCGGGGAACTTTCGGAGGACCGGCGACCAGACGAGGTCGGCGGCTGCCTGGACGATGTTGATGGGGGACAGCGTGATCAGGCAATCGACGGGCGCATCCGGGGCCGTGATGATGAGCTGCGACGACGACCCGATGTGCAGGCAGGCGACGACGCCCTCGTCGCTGCACGCTCTCCAGAACGGGTCCCAGTGGTCGGCGTGGAAGCTCGGATAGCCCAGCTTCGACGGATTCTCGGAAAATGTCACCGCATGCGCGCCCATGCGTGCGGTTCGCCGCACCTCGTCCGCGAGCACCTCTGGATCCCAGATCGCGGGGAGCGAGCACGGAATGAAGCGCCCCGGATGAGTGCCGCACCACTCCTCGATGTGCCAATCGTTGTACGCGCGCACCATCGCCAGCGCAACATCCTTGTCCTCGGTGCGCGCGAACAGCTGACCGCAGAACTGTGGGAAGGACGGGAAGCACAGCGATCCCACCACACCGTTCGCGTCCATGTCCTTGACGCGCTCGTCGATGTCGTAGCAGCCGGCGCGGAGCTCGGCGAAGCAGGTGGGTTCCATGCCGTACTCGTCGGGCGGCCGGCCGGCCACCGCGTTCAGTGCGACGTTGGTGATCTCCTGACCTTCGTAGACCCATGCGTTCGTGCCGTCGTCGCGAGTCACGAGCTTCGGCGCCAGGTCGGCGTACTTTGCCGGCAGCCGATCGTCGAACATGTGCGGTGGCTCCACCACGTGGTCGTCGACGCTGACCAGGACCAAGCCGTCGATGTTCATCACACTTCCCCCGCGCGGTGCTCCATAACTAACATCTGTGTCATCGAACCGTAGCACCAGGCGAGTGAGAGCATCCAGGCTCCACATGCCGACGGCGACCGTCTACTAACGCTAATGTCATCATCACTCGAACGCGCCAGGCGGCGAAGGAAGCCCAAATGCCCGACGATGAGCGAGACGACCGGCCCGACAGCGCGGTCGCCGTCGTTCGCCGTGCTCCGTTCTCCGACAATCCCCGGGTCGGGGCTCGGGGGCAGCGCGCGCGACAGCGCATCCTCGACGCCGCGCTGCGAGCCTTCGGTGACGAGGGCTACCACGCGTGCAGCATCGACCGGATCACGAAGCTCGCTCGCTGCTCGCGGGTGTCCTTCTACCAGTACTTCGCCAACAAGGAAGAGGTGTTCCGGCAGCTGGCCGGACAGGTTGCTCGCCAGGTGAGCGCATCGACCGAGGCGCTGGACCCACTCACCTCCGACGGCCGCGGATGGATAGCGATGCGCGAATGGGTTGCGCGCTACGCAGCGATCCACGCGCGGTACGAACCGGTCTTCCATTCGCTGGAGAGCGACAAGGTCCTTGCAACCGTGGCGCGGCACATTGGTGAGGAGACCATCACGCGAATCCACGCGCGTTTGGTAACGGCGACGCTGCCTCCCCGACAGCTCGACCCCGTGATCAGGCTGCTCCTCGAGTGCCTGAACCACACGCTGGACGTCACCGGCATCCTGCGCACCGCGGCGTCCGGCGCCTATCCCAGCGAGTGCATCGAGATCGCGATCACGGATGTTCTCCATCGCACGTTGTTCGGTGTGGACGTCGACGTCAACGTGCACTCACCCGATGGTTCGCCGCCGCCGGCACTCGACTTCGGTTTCGAGATGCCCGAGCTGCTCCGGCACGACGGCCCCGTCGGGTCGGATGGATCCGGCAACGCCGCACTCGTCGCGCTCCTCGCATCAGGGCGTGACGTCTTCGTCGAGCGCGGCTACCAAAGCACCCGCGTCGACGATCTCGTGACTGCCGCGGGTGTGTCCCACGGGGCCTTCTACCGCTACTTCCGGAACAAGGAGGAGCTCGCACGCATCCTCACCGTCCGCGGGGTGCGGGCCGTCGGAACCGTGGTGACGGAGATCCCCGAGGTGTCCACGCTCGGAGGGCCGACAGGCAAGAGCGCCATGCGCCGTTGGTTGCGGCGCTATCACGCCGCGCACGTCAACGAGGCGGCGATGTTGCGCGTCTGGACCGATGCTGCGCTGCAAGATCCTGCGATCAGGGTCGAGTCCGGCCCACTGCTCGATTGGGGCCGCCGGAGGATGTCGCGGTACCTGGGTCACCGGGGCTTTGGCGACGTTGACATGGAGGGGGTCGTCATGGTGGCGCTCCTCGGCGTGTTCGGCACACGCCGACGATCGGCGGCCGAGGTGGATGCCGCCACGCTCATCATCGAGCGCGGACTTCTGGGTGTTGACCTTTCGGAGAGGAGAACCGGTGAGTAGTTCCGACTTCGACGCGACCAATTTCTTCGCGCCAAGCCTCTATATCAAGATCCGTATCCCTACTACGAGTACCTGCGTGAGCATGGTCCGGTGTGGCGGGAGCCGCATCAGGGTGTGTTCATGGTCACCGGCTACGAGGAAGCAATGGCGGTGTACCGGGACAGCGCAAGGTTCTCGTCGTGCAACTCCGTCAGCGGACCGTTCCCCGGGTTCCCGGTGCCGCTCGAAGGCGACGACGTCAGCGCGCTGATCGAGCAGCACCGCGACGAGCTGCCCTTCAGCGACCAGCTGCCCACGTTCGATCCACCGAAGCACACCGCGCACCGCGGGTTGCTGATGCGGCTGATCACGCCGAAGCGCCTGAAGGAGAACGAGGACTTCATGTGGCGGCTCGCCGATCGTCAGATCGACGAGTTCCTCGACCGCGGTGAGTGCGAATTCATCCATGAGTACGCGGACCCCTTCACCCTGCTGGTCGTCGCCGACCTGCTCGGCGTTCCCGAAGCAGACCACGCGACGTTTCGTGAGGAGCTGCAAGGCGATCGACGTCCCGCTCGACGCCGCGGGAAACCTGGCGAGGGGATGGCGCACAAGCCGTTGGAGTTTCTCTACGAGCGGTTCACGACCTTCATCGAGGATTGTCGCCGCGAGCCGCGCCACGACGTGCTGACCGATCTCGCTACCGCCACGTTCCCCGACGGCTCATTGCCTGAGGTCCGCGACGTGATGCTGATCGCCGTCAACCTGTTCGCGGCCGGCCAGGAGACCACGGCCCGTCTCCTTGGCCAAGCGCTCCGGTTCGTCGGCGAGCGTCCCGAGCTGCAGGAGCTGCTCCGCGACGAACGTGACTGCATTCCGAGCTTCATCGAGGAGGCGCTGCGGATCGAGAGCCCGATCCAGGGAGATTTCCGGCTGTCACGCGTTCCGACGACGATCGGCGGAGTCGACCTTCCAGCGGGCAGCACGGTGATGCTGCTCAACGCCGCCGCGAACCGCGACCCGCGCGAGTTCGAACAGCCGACGGAGCTCAGGCTCGACCGTGTGAACGGTCGCCAGCACCTCGGGTTCGGGTTCGGCATCCACAGCTGCGCCGGGGCGCCCCTCGCCCGGGCCGAGGCCCGCGTGAGCTTCGAGCGCATCCTCGACCGCATGGGCGACATCAGGATCTCGGATGCGGCGCACGGCCCGGCCGGTGCCCGTCGCTACGAGTACACCCCCCTCTACATGCTCCGCGGCCTGGAGCGTCTCCATGTCGAGTTCACACCGCTGACCGCAACGGTCGGAAGGAAGCGACCATGACCACCACGCAGCTCGCGAGCTCTCGGCTCTACATCGACGGCGATTGGGTCGACGGCTCGAGCGAGGACGCGCTCGATGTCATCAACCCGGCCACCGAGCAGGTCATCGCGCAGGTGCCGCAGGCGTCGGTCGCGGATGTCGATCGCGCCGTCGCTGCCGCGCGACGTGCCTTCGACGAAGGTCCATGGCCGAGGATGACGCCGCGCGAGCGCTCGGACGTGCTCGTGCGGTTCACCGAGGCGATCACGGATCGGCGCGCGGAGCTCGTCGATCTGATCATCGGCGGAGGCAGGTTCGGCGCGGCCGATCGCCGAGGCGATGCAGTTCGACACCGCCCTCCGCTACACCGCCTGGTTCGCCGAGCGCGCGGCGACCTTTCCCGTACCTCGACTCGCTCCCTGCCCCAGGTCAGCCGCGCGAGGCCTCGGCCAGGGCGTCATCCTCAAGGAGCCGATCGGCGTGGTGGCGGCGATCACGCCGTTCAACTTCCCGCTGTACCTGAACCTGGTGAAGGTCGCGCCGGCGCTCGCGGTCGGCAACACCGTGGTGCTCAAGCCGTCGCCCTACACGCCGCTCGAGGCCCTCGTGCTCGGCGAGATCGCCGACGACGGCGGGTCTGCCGCCCGGCGTGCTCAACGTCGTCACCGGCGACGTGGCCGCGAGCGAGCACCTCACCACCCACCCGGGCGTCGACATGGTGAGCTTCACCGGCTCCGACATCGTGGGCAAGAAGATCATGGGTCAGGCCGCAGACGGCCTGAAGAAGATCCTGCTCGAGCTGGGCGGCAAGTCGCCCAACATCGTGTTCGCCGGCTCCGACATCGCCAAGTTCGCGATCGGCGCCGCGTATCGCGTTCACGATCCATGCCGGGCAGGGATGCGCGCTGCCGACGCGCATCCTCGCCGAGCGCAGCGTCTACGACGAGGTGGTGGAGGGCCTGAGTGCCTTCCTCGGCAAGATCAAGGTCGGTGACCCCACGGAGCCCAAGGTGACGATGGGACCGTTGATCCGGGAAGCGCAGCGCGAGCGCGTCGAGCGGTACGTCGCCGCCGGCAGCGCCGAGGGCGCGCGCCTGGCCTGCGGCGGCGGCCGTCCCGCCGGCCTCGCCCGGGGGTTCTTCTTCGAGCCGACCTTGTTCGCCGACGTGCGACAACTCCATGACCGTCGCCCAGGAGGAGATCTTCGGCCCGGTCGGCGTCGTGATCCCCTTCGAGGGCGAGGAGGAGGCGGTAGCGCATCGCCAACGACACTCGCTACGGGCTCGCCGCCGGCCTCTGGCACCCGGAACCGACGCGCGCGTACGCGATCGCCCAGCGGCTCCACGCGGGGACCGTCACGCATCAACGGTGGCGGTGGCGGCCCGCAGCCTCTGGGGCCCGTTCGGCGGCTACAAGCAGTCGGGCATCGGACGCGAGTACGGCGACTACGGCCTGCTCGAGTACACGCCAGCTCAAGACCGTCACGTGGTCGGCGGGACGGCAGTGACCGCGTTGCTCCACGAGCGAGGCCGGGAATCCGGAGCGGCGATGCCGGCGCACGATCGAGCAGTTCCGTGACGAGCTGCGCTCGTGGCTGATCGAACATCCGCCGCCCGACGTCGAGGTCGCGGCGACGCACGAGGAAGCCGAGGTGCTGCGCGAGTGGCAGCGGACGCTGCACGCTGCACGATGGGTCGGCATCCACTGGCCGGTCGAGTACGGCGGGCGCGGCGCCTCGCTGACGCAGGTCGCGGTCTACAACGAGGAGCTTGCACGCGCGGACGCGCCGCCGCTGCTCGGGCGCGCCGGCGTCACGCTCGTCGGTCCGACGCTCATGGCGCACGGCACCGAGGAACAGCGCCTGCGGTGGATGCCGAGGATCCTTTCCGGCGACGACGTCTGGTGCCAGCTGTTCAGCGAGCCCGACGCCGGGAGCGACCTCGCCGCTCTCTCGACGCGCGCCGAGAAGCGCGGCGGCGTGTACCGCGTGACTGGTCAGAAGGTGTGGTCGTCGTACGCGACGCTTCGCCGACATGGGGCATCGCGCTGGTCCGGACAGATCCGAGCGCTCCCAGTCACAAGGGGATCTCGATGCTGGCGATCCCGATGACGGCGAAGGGCGTCGAGATCCGCCCGCTGCGCCAGATGACCGGTGAGAGCGAGTTCAACGAAGTCTTCCTCGACGAGGTCGAGGTCCCGGTCGAGCACCTCATCGGTCCGGAGAACGAAGGCTGGCGCGTGGCCGAACACGACGCTGGCCAACGAGCGGGGCGCCTCGTTCGTCTGGAAGGAGCAGGTGCTCCACCAGATCGCGATCGATCTCTTGTTGCAGGCGTGTCAACGCACCGGGCGGCGTGCGACGATCCGCTCGCACGCCAGCGGCTCGCGACCTCATGGATCGACGTCGAGATCTTCCGCCTGCACAACCAGCGCACGCTCGACGCGACTCGACGCGCGGGGAGGAGATCGGTCCGGAGTCGAGCCTCGTCAAGCTGTTCTGGGCAGGAATGAGCCAGCGGCTCTACGAGACCGCCGTCGCCGTGCTCGGGCCCGACGCGCTGCTGCTTCCCACCGACGAGCATGCCGTCGACGGCGGGCGCTGGGTACTCGGTCTTCTGGCGTCGCGGGCGAACGTCGATCATGGGAGGGACGAACGAGATCCAACGCAACGTCATCGGCGAGCGTCTGCTCGGTCTTCCGAGGGAGCCGAGAACCCGATGACCGCCGTTCAAGACGTGCTGGACCTCGTCGATTCCCCGCGTGACGCGCGCGACGGGTACCCCCACGAGCTCTGGACGCGGCTGCGGGCCGAAACGCCGTGACCGACGTGCGGCTCACCGTCTTGGTCCCCACCTACGCCGCCGAGGATCCCGGAACCTGGAACCACGTCTTCGACGTCGCTCGGGCTGCCGACGTGAGCGGCATCGACCGGATCGTCGTCTCCGACCACGTGGTGTTCGGCGAGAACCTCGAGGCCTACGGGCAAGTGGAGACCGGAGGAGTTGAGGGCGGACGCCAACCCACCGGCCCCGATGGTCACTGGCTCGAGCCACTCACCGTCCTCACTGCCGTGGCGGCCCAGACGGACCGAGTTCGACTCGGCACCTACATACTGCTCGCGGCGCTGCGGCGGCCGGTCGTTCTCGCCAAGCAGCTGGCCACCCTCGACGTCCTGTCTCGAGGTCGCGTCGACCTCGGAGTCGGCATCGGCTGGCAGCAAGAGGAGTACGAAGCTGCAGGTCTCGACTTCAAAGCGCGCGGGCGCTTGCTCGACCAGTCGCTCGAGGTCTGCCTGACGCTGTGGCGCGAGCAGTGCGCGAGCTTCGCGTCACCCGAGCTCCGCTTCGAGGGGATCCACTCGATGCCCAAGCCCCTTCAGACTGGAGGCGTACCGATCTGGGTGAGTGGGCGGTGCAACAAGCCAGTCGCGCGACGTCTCGCCCGCTTCGGTAGCGGCTGGATCCCGTGGGGTGACGACGCCGCCGATCCCGTGGCCAGCATCCCTCGCATGCGCACCGAAGTCGATGTTTCCGGCGGTGACGGTGCAGCCCTGGCGGTTCTCGCTCCGTTGCCACTGCTGCGGCAGCGGAACCGATCGCTCGACCTCGGGGCAACCATGGACCGTCTGCCGCCGCTCGTCGAAGCCGGCGTCACCGACTTCCTTGTCCACGTTCCAGTTCCGGAGTCCTACGCCGGAGCGCAGGACGTCTATTCCGAGCTGGTTACTGCCTTCAGGGAGGCAACAGGGAGATGAGCGCGACGGTCGGTCAGACCCTGCGGGAGCGGAACGGTCGCGTCCACTCGGCGCCGGCTCCGGGCACCGATGCAGGCCTCCGACGCCTTGCTGCACAGAACGCGTCCGACCCCGGTCAGTCGCTCACTTGCTCGCGAACTCTCGGTATGCATCCCACGCACACGGCGCCCAGACGCTCGCGGGTCCCCCGCCCATCAGTAACGCAACGCTGAGGATCTCGGCGACCTCCGCGTCGGTGGCGCCCTTCCGGGCGGCGGCGCTGGCGTGATAGGCGATGCAGCCGTCGCATTCCTCGATGACGGCGATCGCGAGGGCCACGAGCTCCTTGGTGCGGGCGGGGACTTCACCGTCGGCCATCGCCGACTGGTGGAGCGCGCCGAAGCCCTTCCACGCGTCGGGCTGCGCGCGCCGCAGCGCGCGGGTCGGTTCCTTCAGCGCTTCGATCACTTCGGTGTAGGTCGCCATGGTTTGCTCCTCGTCGTGGTCGGAGGGACAGGAATCCGGCACCGCCGGGTGGTCACGATCGCGACGCGACGGTGAAGCTGCTGTGCATCCCGAGCGCGAAGTGCACATGCTGCATCCCGCCGCCCATCTGGCCCATCGGGCCGTTGCCCATGCCCATCCCGTCGACGATGTTGCAGAACGCGACGTACGCGCCGGGCGCTGAGCTGCATCGTCTTGTGTCGTGATGTGCCGGCGGGAACGTCGGCGATCTCGCCGACCTTTACCCGTTCGAGTTGGGTCTCGTCGACCGAGCCGTCGGCCTTGGTCGGCAGCGACGCGGCGTCCGCGGCCTTGACGACGACGAGCTCGTGGGTGTGGTGGCCGACGTTCGCGGCTGTAATGGTCTGGCGCCCGGTCGGGAGCGTCGCCTGGTCTGCGGTGATCGACCACTCGTCGAGGCGGAACTGACCCACCCGCGGTTGCACCGTTCGCGTCGAGCCCGTGCCACCACACGCGGCGGCAACCACGACCAGCGTCGCGACCGATGCAAGTACCCGGAACCTCACGAGACGCTCTCGGAGACCGCGCGACCGAGCGCGGCGAGCGCGGCGGTGAGCTGGTCGGCGGCTTGTGAGGCCAGCGACGCAAACGCGGGGCCGGTCATCAGCTCGCGAGGGTCGACCACCGAGATGCGGGTGCCGGTCGCGGTGGTCTCCAACACGACGTTGCACGGGAGGAGGAGCGCGACCGCGGGGTCGATCTGCAGTGCTTGGTGCGCGAAGTGCGGGTTGCATGCACCGAGGATCTTCAACGGTGGCCGCTCGACGCCGAGCTTGGCGTGGAGGGTCGCGGCGACGTCGATCTCGGTGAGCACACCGAAGCCTTGTTCCGCGAGCGCGGCGCGCACGTCGGTTTCGGCTTCGCCGATCGGTGCGTCGAGTGTCGTTTGGATGCTGCGCATCGGATGCAGTGGGCTCAGCGGCCGGCGGGCGTGAGCCCGAGGTCGGTCTCGATCATGTGCCGAGGCTTGGCTCCGACCGAGAAGGCCGGCGGGCTGACCGTCGCGAAAGAGCGCGATCGTCGGGATGCCCGAGATGGCGTAGCGCCGGGCCACGGCGGGTGCGGAGTCGACGTCGACCTTCACCACCTTGATGGTGTCGCCGTGTTCGGCGGCAAGGGCCTCGAGCTCGGGGGCGACCATCCGGCACGGGCCGCACCACTCGGCCCAGAAGTCGACGACGACGGGCACGGTCGCCTGGAGGACTTCGTGGTCAAAGGTCGTGTCGTCTGCATGGGTGAGCTGCATCATCGATGGCTCCTCGGTCGAACGGACGAAAGCGTTGGCTGCTCGTTCCTGACAACATACCCTGGGGGGTATATGTTCCCAGGTGTTGATCGCCGGGCCAGCATCAGATGACGAAGCCGAGAAACCCCCGTGAATGAAGAGCCTCGGGACACCGATCACGGTCGTCAGGTCCTGCGGCACACGTTGGGAATCGTCGTGGGAGCCGGCGCGCTGTCGGGGTTTGAGCTCGTGGGCTCTCAGGTAGTCACGAGCTGTGGACCGGTGCTGGCCGCGTAGCCGCCCAGCAGGTCGGCGACGGTTCCGAATCCGAGCGATCGCAGCAGCGATGCCGCGGTGGCCGAGCGGTAGCCGCCGGCGCAGTACACGACAGTCGGTCGGGTGGAGTCGAGCTCGCCGAGCCGGTCGAGCAGGGTCGGCAGCGGCAGGTTCACGGATCCGTCGATGATCCCGTCGGCACACTCGGCGGGGTTGCGCACGTCGACGATCTGCAACGACGGGCCCTCTCGTCGCCACTCCGCCAGCTCGACGGCCGTGACACGGGGGGCCTGCGCGGCGAGCTCGGGCTGGGCGGTGAGGACCTGACCGATGTCGCCGAGCGCGCCGACGACGTGGTCGAAGCCGATGCGGGCGAGCCGGATCCGCGCCTCGTTCTCGCGTCCGGCGTCGGTGACGACGACCACGGGTTGGCCGGGGCGCAGGACGTCGCCGGCGTATTCGGCGAAGCGGCCGTCGAGCCCGACGTTGATCGATCCGCGGAGATGCCCGGACGCGAACAGCTCGGCCGGCCGTCCGTCGATCACGACCGCCCCCTCGGCCTGGCGGCGGAGCACCTCGTCGATGTCGAGGCGGGGTGTCTCCGCGGCGTCGTCGAGCAGGTCGCGTTCGGCGCGGTTCGCGTTGGCCGCGAACGCGAAGTACAGCGGGGCAACGGATTGGCCCTGGGTGACGGCTTCGACGAACTGGTCCTCGGTCATCGGCGCGAGGGCGTAGTTGGTGCGGCGCTGCTCGCCGATCGTCGACTCGTCGCGGTCGACAGGTTCTTGCCGCAGGCGGAGCCGGCTCCGTGGGCGGGGTAGACGCGGGTCGTGTCGGGGAGGCTCAGGAGCTGGTCGTGGACCGACCGGAACAGCCGGCGGGCGAGATCATCGGCGGTCCATCCGATCGAGGTGAGCAGGTCGGGGCGACCGACGTCGCCGATGAACAGGGTGTCGCCGGTGAGCACGCCCCACGGTGCGGGATCGTCGGCGTGCTCCCAGACGACGATCGAGATCGATTCCGGGGTGTGGCCCGGGGTGTGACGGATCTCGAGGGTGACGTCGCCGAGCGAGAGGCGCTGCCCGTGGCCGAGCCCGTCGATGGGGAAGTCGGCGCGGGCTTCGTCGCCGTAGGAGATGACGGCACCGGTCGCGGCGGCGAGCTCGAGGTGACCGGAGAGGAAGTCGGCGTGGAAGTGCGTCTCGATGACCCGCTCGATGCGCAGACCGAACGCGTCGGCGTCGGCCAGGTACTGCGAGACGTCACGTTGCGGGTCGACGATCACCGCACGTCCGGTGGACTCGTCACCGATCAGGTAGCTGAACAGCGACAGGCAACCCAGCTCGTACTGCTTGAAGATCATGCGACACTTCCTCGGGTGCTCGGGCCGGTCGGATCGCTCAGGCCAGCTTGAGGAACATCTTCTGCACGTCGCCGACGTCGTAGCCCGCGGCCGCTGAGCGTTCGGGATCCTCGAGGCACCAGGTGAGCCCGGCCGAGACGAGCAGGAACCCGGCCTGCTCGAGCGCCTTGTTCGCCGCCGCGATCTGGGTGACCACCTCGCGGCAGTCGCGACCGTCGGCGATCATCTGGTGGACCCCCCGGACCTGGCCTTCCACCTTGCGCAGACGTCGCTGGAGATCGGCGATCGTCGACTCGGGAAGCTCCATGGACGGGGTTGTGGCGACAGATTCTTTGCTCATGGCCGACAGTCTATCAGTACCCCCTGGGGTATATGGTCAGTCCGTGGAACTGCTGGAGTACGTGCTCGCCGGGCTCGGCGTCGGAGTCGTCTTCGGGATGTTCGGCGCCGGAGGCTCGGCCTTCGCGACCCCCGTGCTCGCCCTGCTCGGCGTTCCCGCGCTCCTCGCCGTCGCGTCGCCGCTGCCCGGCGATGCTCCCGGCCTCCTTCGTCGGCGCCCGCCGCTACCTCCGCTCGGGCAACCTCGACCGCCGGGTCGCCCGCCTCGCGGTCATCGGTGGTGTCCCCGGCGTCCTGATCGGCGCGTTGGCGTCGAACTTCGTCGGCGGCCATCGCCTGCTCGTGCTCTCGGGCCTGTTGCTCCTGGGCATCGGCGTGCGGTTCGTCCTGCCCGACCGGGCCGGTGCCGCGCACCGCGCCGTGGGCCGGCGCGACAGCACCGCGATCGTCGTCGGAGCATCCTTCGGTGTCGGGCTGCTCACGGGCCTGCTCGCGAACGGGGGCGGGTTCCTGCTCGTCCCGGTGTTCGTGCTGATCCTCGGCCTCGCTGCCGTCGAGGCGGCCGGCACCTCGATGGTCGTCGTCGGGATCCTCACCATCCCGACCCTCGCCACCCACTGGGCGCTCGGCCACATCGACTGGACCGTCGCCGCCGGCTTCGCCGCCGGGCTGATCCCCGGCGCCGCCGTCGGCGCCCGGCTCGCGCAACGCATCTCCGCCGAGCGGCTCCGAGCCGCGTTCGGGATCATGCTCATCGTGTTCTCGATCTTCTTCCTCGTTCGCCAACTCGGATGAACGAGCACACTCGCACCACCCTCTCCTTCGACACTTGGGCATGGAGGTAGCGATGAACGGTCACAGCTCCGACCGGCGAGACCGGCGCACGACCATGAGCGACGCGGCGTCGTGGGACGAGCGCTATGGAGCCGCCGAGTTCGTCTGGTCGACCCAGCCGAACCGGTTCCTCCCACCCGCGGTCGAGGGGCTCACCCCCGGCCGAGCGCTCGACCTCGCGTGCGGAGAAGGACGCAACGCCGTCTGGCTCGCCACGCAGGGATGGGACGCGACCGGCGTCGACTTCTCCGCCACGGGACTCGAGAAGGCCGCCCGCCTCGCCGAGACGAACAACGTCACCGTCGACTGGATCTGCGCCGACGTCACGAACTGGGAACCGGCCGCACCCTTCGATCTCGTCGTGGTCTTCTACCTCCAGCTTCCTGAACGGCAACGGAGCGCCGCGTTCGGATCAGCCGCGCGGACGCTCGCTCCCGGGGGACCCTCATCGTCGTCGCCCACGACCTCACCAACCTGACCGATGGGATCGGCGGACCGCAGGATCCCGCCGTGCTCTACACCCCGGATGACATACGCAGCGATCTCGATCGGTCCGGTGCTGCCGACCTCGTCGTCGACCGCGAGCGGATCGAACGGCCGGTCGAGACCGACACCGGCACGGTCATGGCCGTCGACTGCTTCGTGCGCGCTCATCGCGGACACCCTGATTCCCGACGAGTGTCGTGCTCCTGATGCAGAGACCCGAGCCTGGACCGCGGGACCACGGCTGGGGGGTATGCGCAACAGACGAGATGTTCGAAGTGCGGTCGACCGAGCTGGGCGGGATGCGGCGCTCACGTGGAACAGGTCCTCGGCCACGTGCCGCCCGCGGAACGCTGCCGCTGCGGCGCCGACGACCCGGCTTCCGCGCCAAGGGATGGCTGCGCAGGCGGCGGGCGCCGAAGAACCCGAGCTCGTGATGTCGATGGCCGCACCACGTCGGTAACGTCCGCAGGCGCCTGGGGCGGCCGCTCGAGGGGAGACTGCGGGGGATGGATCAGAAGAAGCTTCAGATGTTCTCGTTCCTCGTCTTCACCAAGCTCGAGGGCGCGGTGACCACAGGGATGATCCATCTCGGCGACAAGCTCGGTCTCTACGCAGCGATGCGAGCTGCCGAGGAGCCACTGCACTCGGACGAGCTCGCCCGACGGACCGGCCTCCACGAGCGTTGGGTCCGCGAATGGGCCTACAACCAGGCTGCCGCGCGCATCATCGACTGCGACGAGGACGAACGCTTCTCCCTCTCGGAGGAGGCCGCGGCGGTGCTCGCGACACCCGACCATCCGGCGTACGGGATGGGGATGTTCCACCGGTTCCCGAACACGATGGACACCCTTCGAGCGATGCCCGAGAGCTTCCGTAGCGGGCTCGGACACGACTACGACAGCCATGGTCCGGAAGCGGCCGTCGGCATCGAGCGCTCGTTCGAGCCGTGGAACCGCACGAACCTGTTGCCGGTCGTGCTGCCCGCGCTCGATGGCGTCACCGAACGACTCGCCGCAGGCACGACCGCCGCCGATGTGGGTTGCGGTGCCGGGGGAGCATTGCTGTTGATGGCCGGCGCGTTCCCGAACAGCCGGTTCCTGGGTTACGACATCAGCCACTTCGCGCTTCGTCGCGCCGAGGAGAAGCGTCTGGAAGCCGACGCCGCCAACGTGTCGTTCCACGACCCCCGCGACGAGCCGCTGCCCGACGACGGGTCGGTCGGGTTCATCACCACGTTCGACTGCATCCACGACATGACCCATCCGTTCGAGATGATGCAGACACTGCGCCGGGCGATCGCCCCCGACGGGACGTGGCTGCTCGTCGACATCAAGGCCCACGACACGTTCGCGCTGAACGCGTCGGAGAACCCGATGGCATCGTTGATGTACGGGATCAGCGTCTTGTCGTGCATGTCGTCGGCGATGTCGACCCCCGACGGTGCCGGTCTCGGCACCCTCGGTCTGTCGGCGGCCAAGGCCGAAGAGATGGCACGTGCCGCAGGGTTCAGCCGCTTCCGTCGACTCGACATCGACCATCCAGTCAACGCGTTCTACGAGATCCGCCCCTGACCGCGTGGCACCACCGTCGCGATCGGCGAACGTCTCGCCGACGGGCGACTGCGTCGGCACCGAGTCGTCGGTCGGGGTCTCGAGGCGCTGCAGGACCTCAGAGGACATCCCCCGCCTCCGGGACGGTCAGATTCGTCGAGACGCCATTGGGCCGCGACGCTCATCGCCCGATTATCTCCGACGCAGCGCAGGTAGATCCGCGAGGGCTCGCCACGGCGACCGCCGCAGCTGTCGGTCCCCTCGTGCATCAGTACGGCCATCCGCGTTCACCATCCCGTTCCTGAACCGATCCGAGATCACCTTCGCGCGCTGCGGATCGGTCAGGCGCTTGGTGCCAAGTCGAAGGCGGTCCAGGTCGTGGCTGGACGGCCGGGGGTCATGTCGCCGGGCGCTCGCTGTCGAGACTGGCCATGCCGGCTTCGTTGTAGCGGGGCCCGGCGACCTCCGACGCCGGCACCGCGGCTTCGACAGCGGCCCGCAGGTCGTCGTCGAACTGAACGTCGAGGCCGCCGACGGATTCGGCGAGGCGGTCGCGGCGGCGGGCGCCGGCCAACGCGACGATGTCGCTTCCCCGGTCGAGAACCCAGCCGATCGCCAGCTGGGCGACCGTCACGCGAGCCTCGTCGGCCACCACCCGCAGCGCGTCGACGAGAGCGAGGTTGCGGGTGAGGTTGTCGCCCTGGAAGCGCGGGCTGCCGGCCCGGAAGTCGGCCTCGGCTGACCGTTCGGCGCTCCAGTGTCCGCTCAGCAGACCTCGGGACAGCACGCCGTAGGCCGTGATCCCGATGCCGAGCTCGCGGCAGGTCGGCAGGAGTTCCTCTTCGATGCCGCGGCTGAACAGGCTGTACTCGATCTGTAGATCGCAGATCGGGTGCACAGCGTGCGCTCTTCGCAGCGTCTCGGCACCGACCTCCGACAGGCCGATCGAGCCCACGTAGCCGGCCGTGACCATCTCGGCGATCGCGCCGACGGTGTCCTCGATCGGCACCGCCGGATCGAGGCGGGCAGGGCGGTAGATGTCGACGGCGTCGACACCGAGACGGCGTAGCGAGTACGCCAGCGAATCTTTCACGGACGCCGGTCGGGTGTCGACGCCGAGCACCTGACCGTTCGGTGCCCGCAGGACACCGAACTTCACGCTCAGCTTGTAGCTGTCCCGCGGCCGGCGGCGAAGGCCTTCGGCCACGAGGAGCTCGTTGTGACCCATGCCGTAGAAGTCGCCGGTATCGAACAGTGTGATCCCGGCCTCCGTCGACGCATCGATGGTCGCCAGGCTCTCGGCCCGGTCGGTCGGGCCGTACAGGTCGGACATGCCCATGCACCCGAGTCCGAGCGCGCTCACGGTCGGTCCGGTGGTCCCGAGCGTCCGTTTCGGGAGTGTCGCCATGGTGATGGAGTTAAGCAGAGTCGGGAAGATGTCCATCCAACCGGAAGCGACGGAGCACTCTGAGTTGCAGCGGTGTCGAACAGGTCAAGACTCTGACCGAAGATCGCCGTCTCGACCCCCCAGACTGCTTGCCCATGGTGATGCGCTGCCTGCTCCTCGGCCGCGCCGTTCCAAAGGGCCAACCACGTTGGTACGGCCGGACAAGCTTCCCGTCTGTCGGGACGACCGGTTGAACGCGTACGCTCGTGCCCGCTCTGCATCTCTTCGAGAGGGTCGGGACATGGACACGGATTTCGCTGTCGTGCCGGACTGGTTCCCCTGGGAGAACGCCGGCGCCTCGATCGCCGTCGCGGACGTCGACGCCGACGGGCGTCCGGACGTCGTGCTCCTCATGGTCGACGCCCCCCGGGGCGCAACGCCGCCTACTACCGCGTCGGCCGGCGCTCGGCGACGACGGCGCGCTCACCGGCGGCTGGACCGCCTGGAAAGCCGTCCCCGACTGGTTCTCCTACGAGAACGAGGGTGCCGGTGTCGCGGTCGCCGACGTCAACGGCAACGGCCGGCTCGACCTGGTCGTGTTCATGGTCGACGCCCCGGACGGACCGAACGCCGGGTTACTACCGGGTCGGCTGGGACGCTGGACACCGACGGGCGCGGTGACCGGCGGGTGGACGGACGTGGACACCCATCCCGGACTGGTTCCGCTGGGCGAACGCCGGCGCGGACATCACGGTCGCGGACGTCGACGGCGACGGCCGGCTCGACCTCGTCGTGCTCATGGTCGACGCCCCGGAGGGCCCGAACGCCGGCTACTACCGCAGCGGCCCGCTCGGACGCCGACGGGGTCGTGACCAACTGGCGGCCGTGGCAGGCGGTGCCGGACTGGCCGTTCTGGGAGAACCAGGGCGCGGGCGTCGCCGTGGCCGACCTCGACGGTGACGGGCACGCCCGAGCTGCGTGGTGCTCGCCGTCGACAACCCGGTCGGGAAGAACGGCGGCGTACTACAGCGTCGGCTGGCGGCTGGACGGCGCGGGCGGCCGGCCGACGGGTGGGGACCCTGGACGAGCCGATCCCGGACTGGGGGTTCTGGGAGAACCAGGACGCTGCGGGCTCGCGTCATCGCCGCTGGGCGCGGCGGGTATGCCGCACCTCGTCGTGGTCCGCGGTCGACGCCCCGCCCGGGCAGAACGGCGGCTGGTACCGCGGTCGCTCGACGCCATGACCGACCTCGAGATGGCGCCGCAGATGGGGGTCTGGCGCCTGCTGGAAGACGACTCGAGGTGCTCGCCGTGCACGCCGCGCTGCTGCACACCGGCGACGTGATGTTCTTCGCCGGCTCCAGCAACGACCCGGACCGGCACACGGCCCACCAGTTCGGCACGACCGTGTGGCACTACCCGGCGCGGAGTGGAGCCGGCCGGACACGCCCGTCGACCTGTTCTGCTGCGGGCACGCGTTCCTGCCCGACGGGCGGCTGCTCGCGGCCGGGGGCACCCAGCAGTACGACCCGTTCTTCGGCTTGACGCAGTCCGTCGCCTTCGACCCGGCGGCGGGACCCGCCGATCCCGCCAGCCCGACCGGCACCGCCGGCGCCTGGGTGATGCACCCGCAGATGGCCGGCGGGCGCTGGTACCCGACGCTGCTGGCGCTGGGCGACGGCCGGGTGCTCGCGGTCGCCGGGCTCGACGGCACCAGCCTGCTCAACCTCGTCCCCGAGATCTACACCGACGGGGCGGGCTGGGCGGCCCGGCCGGCGTCGCCAGCACTGGCCGATGTACGCGCACCTGTTCCTGCTCGCCGACGGACGGGTGTTCTACAGCGGCGGCCAGTACGGCGACAACAACGGCGTCAAGCCCGCGATCTGGGACCTCGGCGACGCAACGCCACGACCGACGTCCTCGGGCTGCCGGACGCCGGGCATGCGCAACCAGTCCGCCAGCGTGCTGCTGCCACCCGCCCAGGACCAGCGGGTGATGATCATCGGCGGCGGCCCCTACGACATGCACAACCAGGCCGGGGCGACGGGCTCGACGGCGATCGCCGACCTCAGCGCCGCCGGCGCCGACCTATACCCCCGCCGCGCCCCTGCAACATGGCCGCGGATGCACCTGTGCGCGACGCTGCTGCCCGACCGCGCCGTGCTCGTCAACGGCGGCGCGATGATGGAGGAGAGCGCGGCGGATGCCGGCCTTCGACGCCGAGATCTACCACCCGGGGCGGCGGGCACCTGGCGCATGGCCGCGACGTCGCGGGTGCCGCGGCTCTACCACTCGGTGGCCCTGCTCATGCCCGACGGCAAGGTGGTCACGGCGGGGTCGAATCCGCAGCGCAAGACCGAGGAGCTGCGGATCGAGGTCTTCTGGCCGCCGTACCTGTTCGTCGGAGCACGCCCGTCCTGCACGCCCGGCGCAGGCGGAGGTGCACTACGGCGCGGGCCTGACCGCCGACGTCCCGGACGCCGCACGACCTGTCCTCGGCGTGCCTCATCCGCCCCGGTGCCACCACCCACTCCGCGGACGCCGAGCAGCGCCTGGTCGACCTGCCCTACCAGGTCGTCGCGCCCCGGACCGGTGCGCCTGCAGCTGCCGGGCAACGCCGCAATCTGGCGCCGCCCGGCTGGTACCTGTTGTTCGTCGTCGATACCGCCGGGGTGCCGTCCGACGGCTCCTGGATCCACATGACCTGACCGTCAGCCGTACCCGGGAGACAAGCATGGCGCTACCCCATGAGTGGATGTTCTACGAGGTGATGTGGCGGGCGTGGGCCCGGGGTGGCCCCTATCCGTTGCCGTGGTGGCTCCAGCAGACCTTCCGGCGCTGGATCGACAACTTCGACGATGGCTTGTTCGATTCGAAGGAGGCCGCACTCTCGTCGAACGCGCTGTACCGCTACTGGAGCATGGTGGGGGTCAAGGATGCCCACCAGGAGAGCCTGGTCGGTCAGGCCGGTGAGGTCGAGCCGGTCTACGAACGGTACGCGGTGAGCTTCTTCCTCGTGGAGGGCAACCGGCTGCACATGCCCCACTGGCTCGAGCCGGGTGGTGTCGCGCCCGGCGCTCCGACAGGAACGGCAGGAGGGCTACCTGCCGGTAATGACGACGACCTACCGGCCACCGATGGGCGTCGAGGTCGAGGAGCGGACGCTGGCGACCACGGTCGGTGTCCGCCAGCGCGCGATCGTGCTGAACCGACTGACCGTACGGCCGTTCGGTGCCGGCGCGAAGGCGGGCATGCTCGTGCGTCGCCGTGACACCGGTCAAGCCGAGCGGCTTCGTACGGCACGACCGGGCCGGCCGTTACCTGGCCGACTCGCAGCTGTCGTTCCTGCGTTACCTGCCAAGCGAGCGGCGGTTGGAGACCAACACGAGCGCCGGGCCGGTGTTCGACAGCGCGCCCGCCACGTTCGGCCTCTACGGCAACGCCGAGCATCGTGGGACCCGGAGGTGTACCTCACGGTCAACGCGTTCACCACCCTGGCGGGCGGCGGCACGCTCAACGGGGCCGAGACGGCGAGCGACAGCATCGCCGGGATGTGCACGGCCGTGTTCGGCTGGCCGTTCGACCTCTCCGGCGGTGCGGGACTTCCGGCTCGACTTCCGCCTGGCCGTGGACGACTTCCGCGGCGCCGCCGATTTCGCGGAGTTGGCGGCGCCCGCGGCCGACGATCTCGAGGCCGGGAACCTCGCCTTCTGGCGCGGCAAGCTGGACGGGTCCGGGGTGCAGATCGACCTTGCCGCCGGTGGTCGAGCACCTCTTCGACCTCTACCGCTCCTGCCGGTCCGACCTGCTGATGCTGGCCGACGACGGCGAGATCCACCCGGGACCGACGATCTACGACTCGTTCTGGATCCGGGACTCGAGCGTCGAGGGGGTCGCGTGCGCGCTCGCCGGCGACAGCGGGCTCGCCGGCGCCCAGTTCGGCCAGCACTACCCGCGGGCGTTCAACACCGGCAACGAGCGGATCGGGCCGGTCTCGGCGCACGGGTTCTTCGGCGGCGAGCACGAGCGCAACGACCGGGAGTGGGACAGCAACGGCGAGGCGCTCTGGGCGTTCGGCCGCTTCGACCGGATCCAGGGGCCGGCCGCCGCGTTCGGAGCCAAGGTCTACGCGCCCTACGTGCTGGACGGCGCGCGGTGGATCCGTGACAACCGCAGCCCCTACGGGCTGCTGCCGAGCGGCTGGAGCGCCGAGCACGTCGGCGACAAGGACCAGCCGCACTACTGGGACGACCTGTGGGGTCTGGCCGGCCTCTACGAGGCGGCTCGGCTCGCCGAGCGGGTCGGTGCCGGCGAAGCGGCCGAGCTGTGGGTGGCGTTCGACGACCTCAAGGCGGCCACCGCGAACTCCATTCGCTGGGTGCTCGGCGAACAGCGTCGCCGCGGAATCTGGGAGACGTTCGTGCCCACCGGCCCCGGTGACGTCGGGCGCCAGGACTCCACGATGATCGGGGCGCTGTGCTATTTCCACCCGTGCCGGCTGTACACGGGCGCCAAGCTCGGCGAGGACGTCGACCGGGCGTTCCGCCTCACGCTGGAGACGATCTGGTCGCACTTCGTCCGGGGTGGGTTCCGCCACGACTCCGCCTGGCATACCTACGGCCCGTACCTGACGCTCCAGCTGGCGCACGCGTTCCTGCTGCTCGGCGACGTCGACCGGATGGACGCGTGCCTCGGCTGGGCGGTCGGCAACGCGGCGTTCGCCAGGATCAGCCGGTACGACGGCGCGGACCAGAGCTGGCAGGTGCTCCACCGGCTCGTGGAACGAGCAGCACGCCTACCCGGTCGCCAGCCGGCTCGCCGAGATCCCCGACCGCTGGTGGTACATGGGCGACATCCCGCACGGCTGGGCCGCCGCCGAGTTCACGCTGTTGATCCGCGACATGCTGTTCTTCGAGGCCGGTGAGGACGACGACCGGCACCTCTACCTGACGCCGGGGATCCTCCCTCGATGGCTCGGCGGTGACGGCGGCCGCAGTGTGCGGGTGACCGACGCGCCGACCACCTTCGGTGTGCCGTTCGGGTTCTCCCTGCACCACGACGAGGCCGCGCAGCGGGTCAGCATCGAGATCCCGGCCCCGCCCTCCGGCGTGCGGTTCGTGTACCCGTGCCGACTCGGACGCGTCACCGCCGTTCGCGCCGACGGTGTCGACCTACCGGTCACCGGCCCTGACGTCCATCTCCCGGCCGGCAGCCTCCAGGCGGAGATCAGGTACGGCTGACTTCGCTGCGTCGACGGCCCGCCGTCACCAGCCGGACTGTCGTCGACACGCACGGAATCGAACAGCGCGCCGGATGTAGTGTCCCGGCGCCGTACCAACGACGCTGGGGGTCCGACGTGCCCACCGAGTTCGTGCTCGACCAGCCGTGGAGCCGGAAGCACGATCTTCCCGGCGTCCCGCACATCGCCGACGCCCCGGTCACCGCGTACGTCACGTCGCTCAAAGACGTGATCGACCTGTGCCGCGACCACCCGTCGGATCAACGACTGCACGCGGCGGGTACGCATTGGGCGCTCTCACCCGCGGCGATCAGCGATCACACGTTCATCGAGACCAACGACCCGCACAATCAACACGACGCGATGGCGCGGACGCTGCACAACGTCGTGCCGAAGTGCTTGAACCGCGATTTTCTCGACGCCCTCGGCAACGACTTCGCACCCAAGGCGACCATCGTGCACGTCGAGGCGGGAAAGCGGATCTACCAGCTGTACTCCGAGCTCGACCAGCGCGATCCCCTCACCGGTCCAAATCCAGTCACTGGCGACGAAACGCTCGCCAGCTACATGAACACCCACTACGGCAATCCTTCCTACATCGGGCCGTGGGGCTTCTACACGATGGGCGGCGCCGGCGGTCAGACGATCGTGGGTGCGTTCAACACCGGCACGCACGGGGGTGACTTCGATCGCGCACCTGTTGCCGACCTGGTCGTCGCGATCCATCTCGTTGCCGACGGCGGCAAGCACTACTGGGTGGAGCCCGCGTCCAGTTCCTACGGAACGCTGACCGACGACTCCATGATGAGCCTCGAGTTCGGCATCAACGAGTACGGCGGCATCGGCAACTTCGAGCTCATCCGCGACGACGACACGTTCAACGCCGTGCTCGTCTCCGCGGGTCGCTTCGGTGTCATCTACTCGGTGGTGCTCTTCGCTGTGCCGCAGTACTCGCTCTACGAGCGATGTCGCCTGGACGACTGGCAATTGATCAAGAACGACATCAAGAACCAGTCCTCGCCAGCTGTACACCGCGCCCACGGTTCCGAAAGACGCGACGTTCATGCCGGAAGGACCGGTCATAGGCCGCCAGCGCTTTCTCCAGATCGCGGTCTGCCTCACCCCCCACGCCAACTTCAGCCGTAACCGCGTCGGTGTCACGCCGGCGCTGGCAACTCGGGCTCACCGCCGACCCTCACGGCCGCGCCGAACGGGTCGGCGACATCGTCGGGTTCGACCCGAGGATCCAGGGCCCGATGTTTTCGCTTGCGGGAAAGAGCCACGCCTACAGCCCCGGCGACGACCCCACCAAGGGCGCGCAGCCGAGCATGCTCGAGAGCGCGTGCGCCGAACGCGAGCTTCCTGGAGGGAGTCCTCGACAAGGTCATCCAGGAGCTCGACGAGTTTGTGCAGAGCGACGGTGCCGAGATCTCGGTCGGGATCGCCACGATCGCAGTGGTCGCGGGTACCGGTCTCTTGCTGTTGTTGACCGCGCTGTTCGGGCTCCTCGTCCTCTTGCGCGAGCTCCTTGATGCAATCAACGACGACACGCGCCTCGGCGAGGAGATGAACCACCTCAGGAGCGTCCTGCTCGATCCGCCGATCAGTGCTCCGCACGCAAAGGCGGCCGGGCTGTTCGTCTGGCAGCTGATCGCGTTGAAGGTCTTCGAGAGCCTGCAGAAGGAACAGGACTACGAAGCCATCAGCTACGCGATCATGGACCGCCGCGACTACCTCAACATCAGCTGCGAGGTGAACGGCGATTCGATCGAAGTGTTCTTCGACGTGGTCGACGACCGCCTCATCGCCTTCGTCGACGCGCTCATCGCCTTCGAGATCAACCAGGAGTTCCACGGCCACGCGTTCGTCGGCTACGCGTCACTCCGTTTCACGAGACCGTCCAGGGCGTTGCTCGGGATGCAGAAGCACTGGATCACGTGCTCGGTCGAGATCGCCGGTCTCAAGGATGTCGAGGGAAGCCAGGAGCTCATCGACTACGCCTCGCGATTGGCGCTCGACTGCAACATGGGTGCGCTCGTGCACTGGGGCCAGCACAACGACTACGTGGCGGCCGATGTCGACCGCCTGTACGGCCGGCCGACGAGTCCGGCCGGCAGCGACATCGCACGGTGGCGGCACGTGCTCTCCGATCTCACCAACGGCGGCAGCCTCGACGGGTTCAGCAGCGACTTCACCCGCCAGAGGGGTCTCGAGGTCAGCCCGTGACACGCAAGCCGGGCGCGCCGTGATCCTCAACACGTTCTTCGGACCGTGGCTCGTGAAGGCCGATTCGGTCGACGTCTCGCCCGAGCAGAGCATCGTGATCACCGGCTCGTCCGGTGTCGACGGCCGCTACCTCCTCGCGTACGGAGAACCGTTCGAGATGCTCGTCGTCGGTCCGGAGTGGACGTTGCAGATCGACGAGCTGGACCACGACGTGTGGACACCCGCGACGGCACGTCCACCCATTGCCGAAGGCGGCGCGCGGCGCATCACGAAGTACGACCCGGCCGACGGGTTGATCGCGCTCCTGGGCACCGGCAGCCACGCGTACGAGACACTCATGGGCGACATCTGGTGGCTCGGCATGCGGCTGCGCTGCATCTCGAAGGACCCCGAGACCAACCCGGAGCCGACACCCAACCCCTACGACTTCACCGTTCCCCACGGCCCGACGCAGGAGGGGTAGCTCCGGGGGTCCGCGGCCGGCGTCATGATGAGCTGTGCGGTCGCGGGCTCGTGCAAGCGCTCGATGTCGGCGCTCGTTGCGGCAAGTTGCGTGAGGAGCTGCCCCGGCCGAGCACATCGTGAGATCCGGTGGCGCGCTCGTGTTCGGTCCGACCGCGCGCGAATTGTGCCCACGCCGCGAACCCCGCGGTCTTGAAGCGTTCGAGGTTCGGCCGCCCTGCCGCGCTGAACCACCGTCGGGAGCTGTCAGACGTGCCATCACGCTAGATTGCGAAATGGATGCTCCGTCGATCGCTGCAACGTCGAACGCCGTGAGGGGTGGGAGAGTGGCGCAACCGGTGATCTTCGTGGTCGATGACGACCCTGCGGCGCTCGAGACCCTCCGGAGTGCCCTCGACCGACGGTTCGGCAACGACTTCGTCGTGCGCGCGGAGTCCACGACCACGGGTGCGCTCGGCGTGCTGAAGGAGCTCCGCGCGGAGTCCGAGGTCGTCGCGTTGCTGCTCGCCGACGAGCGGCTCCCGGAGATGAGCGGCGTCGAGTTCCTCGCTGCGGCGCACGATCTTCACCCGGGCGCGAAGCGAGTCCTGCTCGTCGATCGCGACTACACGTCGTCGAGCCCGGCGGTGCGAGCGACGACAATCGGCCAGGCGGATTATCACCTGTTGCGGCCGTGGGTCCTCGAGGACACCCTCTACCGCTCGATGGGAGAGTTCCTCTTCGACTGGTCGAGAGAGCAGGACCCCGCCTTCGAGCTGTTCCGCGTCGTCGGATCGGAGGGCGATCCCCGGATTCGCGAGCTCCGTGAGCTGATGCGCCGATTCGGGGCGCCGTTCGGCTTCTACGAGGTCGGGCGTGCACCGGGCCGCGAGTTGCTCGAGTCCGTTGGCGCGGATCCGTCACGGCTCCCGGTCGTGATCCGCCACGACGGCCAGGTCCTGGTCGACCCCACGCTCCCCGAGCTCGTCCACACGCTCGGCGTGAGCGTCTGGGTCGACGTCGACATGTGCGACGTCGCCATTGTCGGCGCAGGACCTGCTGGTCTCGCGGCGGCCGTGTACGCGGCGTCCGAGGGGCTGACGACAGTGCTCCTCGATCAAGACGTGTCGGGTGGCCAGGCCGGAAGCAGCCCGATGATCCGCAATTATCCCGGCTTCCCGCACGGCGTCAGCGGCGCCGACCTGACCCTACGCAGCTGCGAGCAGGCGTGGCTCTTCGGAGCCCACATCGCCTTCGCGCAGCGGGCGACCGCGCTCGACTGCCGCGAGGGGACGCACGTGGTCCGACTCGAGCAGGGGAAGGAGATCGCCGCCCGGACGGTCGTCATCGCGACGGGGATCTCGTGGCGACGCCTCGGTGTCGCGACGCTCGAACGCCTGGTCGGCTCGGGCGTCTTCTACGGCGCGGCTGCGGGCGAGACCAAGGCGATGGTCGGACAGCGCGTGTTCCTCGTCGGTGCCGGGAATTCCGCAGGGCAGACCGCGCTTCATCTCGCCAGGTATGCCGCGTCGGTGACGATGGTCGTGCGCGGCGACAGCATCACCCGCAGCATGTCGGACTACCTCGTCCGCGAGATCGAGGCGACGCCAAACATCGCTGTCCGTCTCGGCACCGAGGTGATCGACGGCACCGGCGACGAGCAGCTGCAAGCACTGACGCTGCGCGCGCGCGACGGGACGGTCGAGGAGGTCGAGGCCGATGCGCTGTTCGTGCTCATAGGGGGCGAACCACACACCACCTGGCTTCCCGACGCCATCCTGCGTGACAACCACGGCTACGTCCTCACCGGACGGGATCTCTCGGGCGACGGTCTGGTGTCCACCCCGGCGGTGGGCAAACTGCCGCTTCCGCTCGAGACGAGCGTCCCTGGTGTGTTCGCGGCCGGTGATGTGCGCTACGGGTCGATCAAGCGGGTCGCTTCCGCGGTCGGCGATGGAGCGACCGTGATCCGGCTTGTGCACGAGTACCTCGAAGACGCGCCTCTGCTCGACGCGCACGAACGCGCGATGCCGAGGTGAGACAGTTGCCCACGATGTTGCGGGCCGTCACCGCGCGAGCAAGCCTTGCCCGGTGACGCACGATGTAAGAGCGATGAACGTCGAGGACATTCAGATCAGTTCACGGTGAGGACGGTGCTCTGCCAGTTGTTGGCAGGGTCGTACTGGAGCCGTACGATCCGGGCCGGGTAACGGGTTGGTAGTTCGATCGTCATGGTGTCGCCCGTGACATCCCAGCCGACCGGCAACGACGGGTCGAGTTCTTCGTGGATGCTGAGCCGCGACAGCAGTTCGGTGTAGGTCGTCCCGTTGGGTGGTCCCCAGTAGTGGCACTTCCCATCCCACATCCCGGCGACGGCGGCGACCTGGACGGTGTGCAGGTTCCCGGCGTAGGGGATGACAGCGAGGCCCATGTTTTCGCCTTTCCGTTGCTGGTCGGAACGCAGAGGCGCGGGTATCGATACGGGTGCGACGACCGAACGCCACCACGCATCGTCAGTGATCGTGTCCATGTCGTGCGGTTTATCCGAGTACTGGTGGATCTGCACGCTCAGCGCGCCCGCCAACGATGCGCGGATAGCCGGCACCCCACCACGGGCGCGCATCCGCCAGACTTCCCGGATAGTGGCCACCGTCCGAGTAGGTGCCGGCATTCGCTGGGAGTAGCTCGAGCGCCCGGTCGTTCTGCGCCGCACCTACGCCCGGCTCTTCGACGTCGGTCCAGTGGAACAGGGTCGGCCACCCGGCAACCTGTGCGAGGTAGTCGCGGACCTGAACGTCAACCGGTCTGTGCGGCGACAGCCAGAAGTAGGTCATTAGGATTGCGCCCTGATCGGCGGCACGTTTCGCGTTGCGGGTGAACCAGCCGCCATGCTCGTCCGCGCGCATGCCGGTGGCCCCGTCGTAGGCTTGTAGAATCACGAACTCGTAGGGCCAGAAGTCGATGTCGCCGTTGTTCCAGTAGACGTCGATGCCGGTCGTCATCGGCAGGTCACAACCAGCGGCGCAACCCGCCGGTTGCGGTTTCGTAGTAGCCGCCACATCCGGTGAGCATGACCGTCCCAGTGAACACGACACATGCGCTCACGATCCGGCGCCTCATGCCGCCGGCCCCCACGGCGGCGCGAGGGGACTGACGATCGCCCGCGGTGGCTTGCCCGCGATACCCGCGCCCGCGCTCGCTTGCCACGGTGCGCCCGTTCATGAGGAGACAGATGGCGCGATGCCTCTCCCGCGTCCTGCAGCCCCTTCGGTCCTGCTGCCTCATCTGCCATTAGTCCCCATCCCTCGCGGACCTAAGGCAACCAGACCAAGGCACCGCCGATCAAGCCCCTCCGACGCGCAACCCTGCACGTGTGGGACTGTTGCATTGGCGGAGAGTCGCGGTGGGCGGTGAGGGTGACGGGATGATGCCTCGCCCGTTCTGGTCCGATGCCGAAGTGCCAGGCTCAGCGTTCAAGGGTTTTCGGTTCCCGCCCGAGATCATCGTCCTCGCCCGCGGTGGTACCTGCGGTACGGGCTCTGCTGCCGGAAATGCTCGACGCCGTCGGCGCCCTGCCGACCCGCTCATTGAAGGTCGAGGCGCCGGCATGACGACGGCACGCGTCGCGTCGTCCCCGACGATCACACTGTTCGATCATCACCGACAGCGAAACGACCGACACCTGTCTGCGAGCGTCGCGCCTAGGTCTGGTCGGCGGCGGCCTGGAGCGCGGCCAGGTCGATCTTCTTCATGCCGAGCATGGCCTTCATCGCGCGCTCGGCCGCGTGCCGGGTCGGGGTCGTTCAGCATCTCGGCCATGCCGCCCGGCACGACCTGCCACGACAGGCCGTACTTGTCCTTGAGCCATCCGCACTGGCTCTCCTCGCCGCCCTCGGTGAGCTTGTCCCAGTAGTAGTCGACCTCGTCCTGGTCGGCGCAGTTGATGAGCAGCGAGATCGCCTCGTCGAAGGTGAACTGCGGGCCGCCGTTGATCGCGGTGTACTCCTGGCCGTCGAGCACGAAGTCGACGGTGAGCACGGTGCCGGCCGGTCCGCGGGCCGGCCTCGCCGTAGTGGGTGACGTTGGTGATCTTCGAGTTCGGGAACACCGACACGTAGAACTCGGCGGCCTCCTCGCCCTCGGTGTCGAACCAGAGGTTGGGGGTGATCCTGGGCATGGCGGTTCTCCTGTCGTCCGTGTTCCAACTCTTTCTAGTGTGGGGAGCGGCCAGCGCGACAGAGGTCGGCTCGTCAATCGTCGAGCAGCACCAGGTCGAGCGCTTCCAGGCGCTCGGGGTCGGCGACCATCTCGATCTCGACGATCTTCCCGCCCGTGATCGTGAAGCCGAAGACGACCTGCGGCTCGCCGCGCTGCGCCCACACGAGTCCCGCGGCCCCGTCCACGAGCGCCGGTTGTGCGGCCCGGGCACGGCCCGAGAACGTCTCGGCCACGGCCGGCGCGCCGCGGACCTCCGTCGACGCGCCCATCCGCACGGCCGTGGCGTCGGCTCGAACCATGACGTCGGGGTCGAGCAACGCGAGCAGCGCATCGAAGTCACCGCCGCCGCGGCCGCGAGGAATGCGTCGACGACTTCTCGCTGTCGGGTGGGATCGGCGTCGGGCGCCGTCGCTCCCTGCACCCGGCGGCGGGCGCGGCTGGCGAGCTGCCGTGCCGCGTCGGGGAGCGCCCCACGATGGGAGCGATCTCGTCGAAGGGCACGGCGAACATGTCGTGCAGCACGAACGCGACCCGCTCGGCGGGGAGCCAGTGTTTCGAGCACCACGAGCAGCGCGAGACCGACCGAGTCGGCCAGCAGCGCTTCGTGCTCGGGGTCGATTCCTTCTTCGCGGCTCGCGACCGGCTCGGGTACGTCCGCGCCCAAGGGCTCCTCACGCCGCGCGGTGCGCGAGCGCAGCATGTCGAGGCACACGCGCGCGACGACCGTCGTCAGCCACCCGCCGAGGTTCTCGATGCCGCTCGTGTCGGAGCGACTGAGCCGCAACCAGGCCTCCTGCACCGCGTCGTCCGCCTCGCTCGGCGAGCCGAGCATGCGGTAGGCGACGGCCCGGAGGTGGGCGCGGTCCGCCTCGAATTGGTCCGCCAGCAGTTCACGCTCGTCCATCGGTCACATTCCCTCGTCGCGTACCGTCATAGCAAAGACGAATGAGACCGAGCCGATGTGACAAGGAGACCGAACGATGACCGGCTCACTTCGGCGCCCGGGCCGTTCCTCTGGCAAGCGAACGATGGATCTAGTAAGGAACGGGCCGTGCCCGCCGGCGCGTCATGAGGAGAAGTGGTGGATATCTCGTGTGCGTTCGCACCGTCGATCGAGACGCCGAAGCAAGTGGAGCTCGCCGAACGGCTCGGCTACCGGCGCGCGTGGCTCTACGACTCGCCCGGGGTGTACGCCGACGTGTGGATGGTGCTCGGTCTGTCCGCGGAGCGCACGTCGCGTATCGGCCTCGGACCCGGAGTGCTGGTGCCGAGCCTTCGTCATCCGATGGTCAACGCCGCCACGATCGCGACGCTGGCCGCGCAGGCGCCGGATCGCGTCTCGGTCGCGGTCGGCGCCGGCTTCAGCGGCCGGTTCGTCCTCGGCGAGCGGCCGATGCGCTGGCAAGACGTGGCCGAGTACGTGCGGGTGCTGCGCGCGTTGCTCACCGGTGCCGACGCCGAATGGGAAGGAAAGATGCTGCGGATGCTGCATCCCAGCGGATACACGGCGGCGCGACCTGTCGACGTGCCCATCCTCATCGGCGCTGACGGGCCGAAGGGGCTTGCGGTCGCTGCCGAGCTGGCTGACGGCGTCTTTTCTGTCGCGTTGCCGCAGCCGGACGCGGTAGCAGTCTCCCCTTGGCGTGCGCTGCTGTGCTTTGGCACCGTGCTCGACGACGGCGAGGACCTCACGTCGCCAGCGCGTGCTTGGGGCGATCGAACCCACGGCGGCCGTGGTGTACCACGCTACCTATGAACGCGGCGGCGACGACGCGGTCGACGGATTACCCGGTGGCCGTGCGTGGCGCGAGGCGATCGAGTCGGTCCCGGCCAACCTCCGGCATCTCGCCGTGCACGAAGGCCACCTCGTGGAAACCAACGTTCGCGACCGTGCCTCCGTCGCCGAGCTGGTTCCCTTGGCGAGCGCCATGTCGTTCGTCGGCACGGCAGCCGAGCTGCGCACGCGCCTCGACGACGTCGCAGTTCTGGGCGTCACCGAAGTCGCGTACCAGCCTGCCGGCCCCGACATGGAGCGGGAGCTGCACGCGTTCGCCGAGATGGCCGGACTCTGATCGCAAACCTCAGGCGAGCACACCGGCCGCGGTGGCCCCGACGACGGCGAGGCCCACGACGAGCTGGAGCACGCCGAGCACCTTGACCGGCACGGGTGGCCGGCGCACCCAGACGACGTGCGCCACCAGTAGCGCGGCGACGGCCAACGCGCCCGCGGTGACAGCCGGATCCACCGCCACGGCCGCGGCCGCGACGACCGCGCCGCCGATCTGCGCGCGGTCACTGACCGCCACCGATCCCGTTCCGTGGCGCAGCCGGTCGATCTCGACGCGCACGAACGGAATCGCGGCGACCGAACGCGCCGCGAGCGCCAGCCACAGCCCGACCGCGAGGCGCGCGCTCGCGCCGCCGGCGAGCGCCACACTCGCGGCGACCGCCGCGATGCCCACCGCGCCGCAGAGCTCGGGCACGAGGCGCCGGCTGCGGCTGCGCATGTCGAACCACAGCTCGACGCCCACGAGCGGCGCTGCGACCGCGACGGGCACGAGCCACTCCCAGCCCGCCAGGCTCACCGCGGCGAGCGCGAGAACGAGCAGGACCACCAACTCCGCTGCCGCGATCCGCGCCGCGAGGCGGGAACGCGGGAGCCAACGGTGCCGCCACCGGTCCACCAGTGCCAGCTTGAGCGGCGTCCTCACGACGAACGCGACGAACGCGGCCGCGGCCAAACTGGCGCCCGCCCATGAGGGAGCGACCAGGATGCCGAGCAGCGCCGGCTCCCCGGTCAAGGCCCAGCCCCCGTGCTCGTCGGGTATCGCCACCGCGCGCCATGTGGCGCGCGCACGCCCCGCCGGCTCGGGCGTGGCGCCGGACGCGGAGTCGCTCATCCCGGCGACGCGGGCAGGTCGCCGGCCGGCGCCCAGAGCGGGTAGGGGATCCCGGCGAGACGGTTGATCGCGAGGCCCTGGAGCACGAGGAGGAAGACGGCGAGCATGAGCACAGCAAGTTGCCAGGGCTCGTGGAGGATTCCGAGCGACACGATCAGGGTCGTCGCGCCGGCGGGTGGGTGGGGCACGCGCGCCCACACCATGAGACCGCTGGTGAGGCCGAGTGAGATCGCGGCCGCGCCGACGCGTGACGCAGTGACGCCGGTCGCGAGTGCCGGTGCAGCATTCTGGAGTCCGAAGACGACGAGGGCGAAGTAGCCCGCGCCGGCACCGATCGCGTGGCCGGCGAGCGTGTTGCGGGGGCACGCGGCGGCCACCATCGGTGTGTAGAAGAGGATGAACGCCGTCGGGCCGAGCGAAGGGAAGATGAACGGCGCGCCGGTGACGAGCGCGGCGAACGCCATCAGACCGATCGAGATGACGCCGTTCACCATCGCGAACAGTCCGAGGATCGTGAGGCGGTCGTGGTGGCGGAGTAATGCCGGCAGGCGTGCGCGAGTCGCCAGCCCGTGCACGATGGCGGCCATGTCGCCGCCGACCGCGTCCGGGCGCGTGGGCCGCTCGGGGAGCGGGGCCTTGCGGTCGTCGGTCATGTCAACCCCTCACGTCGCGTGCGATCAGGATGGAGTCCGCGTCGTGGGGCTACACGTTCGAAGGGCGCGCGCACAAGAGCTGAGAACCCAGGCCTCCGCATTGCGTGTGAGCGTATATGCGTACAGGCAAAGGAGACTTCGGAGCTCGTCAAGCGTGTGCGCCGAGACGCGGGCGGAGCTTGCCCAACGCTTCTTGCATGCCGACCCTGAGACTCGGGAGCGAATGATCGCAGCGGATCCGCCGGCAACCGGCGACCCACAGTGGGACGCGTTCGTCGGAGCTCTCGCGGAGTGGCTTGCAGCAAGCGTTGGTCAGTGTGCGCCTGAGTGGACTCGCGACGAACGCAGATTCCTGGATCACGGTTGGTGGGTCACGCCAATGAATTCGATGCGAGCCTGGGAGTACGCGGGCGCCCCGGTCTCGTTCAAGCGGCGAGGCGTCCACCTTCACCGCGATTCGCTGACGAATGTCCAGGACGTTCCAATGTTGAGCGCGGCCCGGATTCTCGATCTGTTTCGCGAGCTCCTGACGCGCTAGCAATTCGGTCGGGAGGCAGCGAATGAAGTTCGGTGTGTTCTACGAGCATCAGGTGCCACGGCCCTGGGCCGAGGGGTCGGAGCAGCTGGTGCTCGAGCAGGCGCTCGAACAGGCGGAGCTCGCCGACCGGTTGGGCATCGACTACTTCTGGGAGGTCGAACATCACTTCCTGGAGGAGTACAGCCATTCGAGCGCGCCCGAGGTGTTTCTCGCGGCCGTGTCGCAGCGCACGGAACGGATCCGGCTGGCGCACGGCATCGTCCAGACGCCACCGGCGTTCAACCACCCGGCGCGCGTCGCGGAGCGACTGGCCACGCTCGACCTCTTGTCCGATGGCCGCGTCGACTTCGGCACGGGCGAGTCGTCCTCGGAGGCCGAGCTGGGAGGGTTCCTCGTCAATCCCGCCGACAAGCGCGCGATGTGGGAGGAAGGGCTCCGGGTCGCGCTGCGTTGCCTGGCCGAAGCCCCGTTCACCGGCCACCGCGGCGAGTTCCTCACCATGCCGCCGCGCAATGTCGTGCCCAAGCCCAAGCAGAAGCCGCACCCCCCGGTCTGGGTGGCGTGCTCACGTCGCGACACCATTCACCTGGCCGCGCAACACGGCATCGGCGCGCTGGCCTTCGCGTTCTTCGACCCCGAGGAGGCGAAGCACTGGGTCAACGACTACTACACGACACTCGAAGCGGAAGGGGTGCCGATCGGCGACGCGGTCAACGCGAACCTCGCGACCGTCACGACGTTCTTCTGTCACGCCGACGAGGACGAAGCGATTCGACGCGGCTCGGAGGGTGTCAACTTCTTCGGCTTCTCCCTCGGTCACTACTACCTCTTCGGCCGCCACGTTCCCAACGAGACCGACCTGTGGAGCGACTACCAACACCGGCGCGCCGAGATGGGCTTCGACCCGACGGTGACGAAGGCGGCCGAGGGTGACACGACCCGGCTCGGGGCCAAGGTCGTGCAGGAGGGCGTCGGCGGGCTGCGCGGCGCGATCGGCACGCCGGAGCAGGTGCGCGAGTACCTCCGCCGGTACGAGGCGTGCGGCGTCGACCAGGTCATCCTTGCGAGCACGGCCGGCAAGAACCGCCATGAGCACATCATGGAGAGTCTCGAGCTGTTCGCCGACGAGGTGCTGCCCGAGTTCAAAGCGCGCGACGAGCAGGCCACCGCCGACAAGGCGACGCGAATGGCGCCCGTCATCGAGAAGGTGATGGCCCGAAAGCTCGCGACCGATCACCCGCCCATCCCGCCCGGCTACGCCATTCCCGCGATTCCCCGCGCCGAAGCCGACCGCGGCGAGTCGGACGAGTTCCATGCGTGGCTCGACGACCTCGCCGCGCGCCTCGCGGCAGGCGAAGACGTCAGCCGGCGTCTCGCGTGAGACGGGCAACGCGGTGAGTATCCGCTTGAATCGTGAAGAGGCGTGGGCCGAGCTCGCACAGGCACACACCGGGATCCTCACCACGTTGCGGTCCGACGGCACACCCATCGCGCTGCCCGTGTGGTTCGTCGCGCTCGACGAGCGCATCTACGTCAGCGGACCGGGTCGAGACAAGAAGCTCGCGAGAGTCCGGCGCGACCCGCGATGCTCGTTCCTGGTCGAGTCGGGTGAGCGGTGGGCCGAGCTGCGCGCGGTGCACGTCACCGGCACGGCGAGCATCGTGACCGACCCCGAGTTGCTCGCACGCGTCAACACCGCGCTCGAGGTGAAGTACCGCGCCTTTCGCACGAGCCGGTCGGTCATGCCCGACGACACCCGGGCGCACTACAGCGTCGAACCGGCGACGATCGAGATCATCCCGGACGACCGCATCCTGAGCTGGGACAACGCTCGCCTCGACCTCGAGCCGTGAGCGTTTCGTAGCACGCCGGCGGGTCCGGCCACGCTCGCAGTTCGCACTGCACGTATCACTAGCATCCCGACGTATGCAGTCCCTTGCCGTCCAACCGGCACACTCGGCGGCGTCGTGAAGATCGACGGGTCTGTCGCCGTCGTCACCGGTGCCTCCCGCGGTATCGGACGCGCCACCGCCCGCGCGCTGCACGACCGCGGTGCGACCGTCGGCCTCATCGCCCGCTCGCGCGACGAGCTCGCAAAGCTCGCCGCGAGCTCGGCGGGCATGCGGGGATCGCGACCGCCGACGTCGCCGACCGCGACCAGGTCGACAGCGCCATCGACCACCTGGCCGGCGTGCTGGGTCCGGTCGACATCCTGGTCAACAACGCGGGCATCGGTGCGTACGCGTCGATGCTCGAGGAAGCACCCGACACGTACGAGCGCCTGATGCGCGTCAACTACCTGGGCACCGTGTACGCCACGCTGGCCGTTCTCGACTCGATGGCGTCGCGCCGCCGTGGGCACATCGTCAACGTGGCGTCGATCGCCGGCAAGGTGGGCGCGCCGTTCGAGGCGGCGTATTCGGCCAGCAAGTTCGCGGTGGTGGGGATGAGCGAGTCGTTGGCCGCCGAGGTGCACCCGTTCGGCATCGCGGTGTCGTTGGTCAACCCCGGACCGGTCGACACCGATTTCACCGACGCTCGCGGCGTGCCGTTCCAGCGTTCGGTTCCTCGCCCGGTGCCCGCCGAGCGTGTCGCTGCCGCAATCGTCAAGGCGATCGAAGACGACCGGTTCGAGCAGACGATCCCGCGGTGGTTGCGCACCGGGATCCTCGCGCGGGCCATCGCGCCGAGTCTGTATCGCAGAGGCTTGTTCCGCGATTCGGCAAAGGACGCCGCATCGCTCGTCCGTCGGGTGGAGGAGCGCAACGCATGAGCAGAGGAAAGAAGCTCGCGATCGGCGCCGGTCTGCTCGGCGCCGCGGCGGGCGCGGTGGCCGGGGGCAAGCTCAGGCGCTTCTACCGCGAGCTGGATTTCGACACCGGCCATGACGACGTGCTCTTCGCCGAGACCGCAGACGGCTGGCGCATCGCGCTGTACCGCTACGCGGCGCGCGGGGAACGGAAGCCGTTCCCGATCGTCGCCGGTCACGGATTCGCAGGCACCCGACTCATCTGGGATCTCACACCCGAGACCAGCCTCGCCCGGTACCTCGCCGACGCCGGTTACGACTTCTACGCCGTCGACCTGCGGGGTCGGGGCGAGAGTTGGCCGGCGAATGCGTCGGCGACCGACTCGCAGTGGAGCTTCGACGACTTCGTCTACCGCGACCTGCCGGCCGCGGTGGCAAAGGCCTGTGAACGATCGGGCGCCGACGAGGCGTTCTGGCTCGGCCTCGAGATGAGTGGCCAGGCGCTGTATGCGGCGGCCATCTCGGGCACCGCCAACCAGGTGCGCGGTGGCGTCACGTTCGGCTCGCCCGTGCTCACCCCGCCGAGCGCGATGGTCCCGGGCGTCACGACGCAACCACAGATGCGACGCAACGGGCGGGTGAAGTTCCGCGGCGGTGCCCACGCCGCCGGTCCGGTCCTCGCGCTCACGAAATCGAAGCAACTGGAGTCGAGCTTCCGGCCCGAGAACTTCGACCCGATCGGTCCCGCGCGCTACCTCTACAACGGGATCCCCGACGAAGCGACGGTGCTCGCCGACCAGTTCGGCGACTGGATCGAGAACGATGTCATGCGCAGCCTCGACCACGCCACGGTCTGGAGCGACCACCTCGACGAGATCGCCATGCCGCTGCTGATCATGGCCGCCGCCCGCGACCTCCAACGCCCATCCGAAGCGACCCGCGCCACCTTCGACGCGATCGGCAGCGCCGACAAGACGTGGATCGAGGCCGGCGTGTCGTCGGGCTTCTCGCTCGACTTCGGCCACGACGACCTCGTGGCCGGTCGCGTCGTCACCGGCTGAGGTCTTCCCCAAGGTCAGAGCCTGGCTCGACGACCACAGCGTCTCCGACGCGAAGCAGGAAAGGAGTAACTGACATGACGGGCGACTGGAAGACCCGCAGCTTCTGGCTCGAGCACCGCGACTACGAGCCGGGCGCGCGCCTCGACGGTGACGTGCAAGCCGATGTCGTGATCGTCGGCGGCGGTTACACCGGGCTGTGGTCGGCGATCTGTTTGAAAGACGCCGACCCGTCGATCGACGTGGTCGTCCTCGAGCAGAAGGTCGTCGGCTACGGCGCCAGCGGTCGCAACGGTGGGTTCGCGATGACGATGGTGGGTCGCAACATCCACCAACTCGACAAGATGGTCGGCCCCGAGCAGGCGCGCGCCACCTACCTGGCGATGCACGAGGCGATCGACGAGATCGAGGAGTTCGCCGGCGCCGAAGGCATCGAGGCCGACATCTGGCACTCGGGCACCGTCACCGTGTCGAACGGACCCGAGCAGGACATCCGCATCCACCAGGACGTCGAAGCCGCGCAGCGCCTCGACCTGCCCTTCGAGTTCCTCGAAGCCGAACAGGTCCGCGAGTACGTGAACAGTGAGACCTTCCGCATCGGGCACTTCGAGCAGCAGTCGCTGATCCTCGATCCCGCGGCCCTCGCGCGCGGCCTCGCGGATGCAGCGCGCGCCCGGGGCGTGAGGATCTACGAGTTCACCCCCGTCGACGAGATCGAAACCGTCGGCGGGCAACGCGTCGAGGCGCGCACCCCGTTCGGCACCGTGCACGCCGACCGCGCCGTGATCGCCACCAACGCGTACGCGCATTCGATCCCCGAGCTGCGGCGGTTCATCTTCACCATCTACGCGTACATCACCCTCACCCAACCGCTGACGCCCGAGCAGTGGGAACGCGTCAACTGGGAGACGCGCTGCGGCATCGAAGACAAGCGCATCATGGTGCACTTCAGCCGTCCCACCGCCGACGGCCGCATCCTCTGGGGCGGCCGCGATGCGCCGTTCATGCCCGACGGTCCCAACCAACGTCACGACCGCAACCAGCACCTCTTCGACCGGCTCGAAGAGACCTTCCGCTGGACGTTCCCCCAACTCGGCGACGTCGAGATGGACCGCGGATGGGCAGGGCCGGTCTGCGGCACCATCGACTGCATCGCCAGCGTCAACTGGATGAAGGGCGACCGGATCCTCTACGCGCTCGGCTACGCAGGGCACGGCGTCGGCCCGAGCCGGCTCGTCGGCAAGGTCGTGCGCGACATGCTGCTCACCGACGGCACCGAGCTCACCGCGCTGCCGTTCGCCGCGAAGAAACCGGTGCCCATGCCACCGGGCAAGATCCTGCGCCGGTTGATGCTCGACACGTCACACCGCGTCCTCATCGGTGTCGACGAACACCCCGAACGAGCCGAGCACGGCCTCGGCAAGCTCGCCCTCAAGATCCTGCAATAGACGCACGGCCCGCGGCCGACGACGAGGGCTGAGTAGACGCTACGGCCGATACGGCGGAGCTTCACCCCAACCCCACCGGGGAACGGGCGCATGCTCGACGACTTCGGCGTCGGCCTGCGAGTTCCCGAGTGCCAACCGCGTCCCCCATTCGAGATAGGCGACGAGCGCTGAACGAAACTCGGGATCGCTTGGCATCCCGGCATCGTCCGCCGCGAGGCTCATGAGTGACGCGAACCGAAAGCGCTGCTCTTCCGTGATGCCGAGCTGTCGGTGCTTGTTCAGCATCCTCTCGTAGCCCCCGAGCTGCTCGGTGTACGCCGCCGGTCCGCCGAAAACCTCGCTCCACCACGTGGCCACATTGCGACGATGCTCCTCGTGCACGCCACCGGGAAAGAACGGCGACAGCAGCTCGTCCGTCTCGACCCTGTCGTAGAACGCGTTGATCATCCGATCGAACGCATCACGTCCACCGGCCCAGTCATACAGCGTCGGATACTCGTTCACGAGCGGAATGTATCCTCCGACCGGGCGCGGTTCTCACTCCGCTCTTACCGGGTCGGAGTATCGTCCGCCCGCGACGCGTCGGCTTTCGCCACTTCGGCGTGATGAGCTGCACGGAGGTGCACCGCGGTGGAGATCAAGTCGCTCTTCGGCTTACCGGCCCACGTCTTTCTCGTGCACATCCCGGTCATCCTGGTACCGCTCGTCTCGGCCGGCGCCGTGCTGATCTTGTGGCCGTCGATGCGACGTCGATTTGGGTGGGCGCTCGTCGTGCTGGCCGGAGTTGCCTTCGTGGCGACGATCCTCGCGGAGAAGAGCGGCAAGGCGTTGCGACCCTACGTCATCAGCACCAGCCTGGTTCGTCAGCACACCCGTCTCGGCGAGAACCTCAACGTCTGGTCGCTCTTGCTCTTCGGGTTCATCGGGGCCGTCGTCGTCTGGGATCAATACAACCGGTGGCGCGACGACGACGTTTCCAGCGGTCTCGGCGGCGCCGCGACCAAAGCGCTGAGAGGCTACGCCCCGAGCGCCAATCTGGTCCGGGGCGTCGCGCTCACGCTTGGAGCATTGAGTGTCATCGTCGCCGGGATGTCGACGTATTGGGTCTACCGCATCGGTCACACGGGCGCGAAGGCCTCGTGGTCGACAGTGCAACACCGAATCGACACTGGGAAACGAGTCGGCGACGAAGGGAATCGTTGACCTTCTGTCAACACTGCGGGCCCCTGTAGCGGGCTGCTGGTTTGAACTGCGGCAGAGTTGAGCACCAAAGTGTGCAGAATCAATGCGTTCACCTCGCGGAGGAACGATGGGCTTCTACAGGGAAAAGGTCCTGCCCCGCATCATCAACAAGGCACTGGACACCAAGGTCGAGCGGGAGATCCGCGGACGCGTCTGCGAGGGCCTGCACGGCGAGGTGGTGGAGATCGGGTTCGGGAGCGGACTGAACGTGCCGCACTACCCGCCGGAGGTGACGAAGCTCTTCGCGGTCGAGCCGTCGGCGGTGTCGATGCGCCTCGCCGAACCGAGGATTGCGAAGTCGTCGGCAGTCATTGAGCTCGCCGGGCTCGACGGGCAGCGTCTCGACTTGCCGTCAGGGCAGTTCGACGCCGCGTTGTCGACATGGACGCTCTGCACGATTCCCGACATCGCCGCCGCGCTCGCAGAGGTTCGTCGCGTCCTCAAGCCGGGCGGCACCTTCCACTTCGTCGAGCACGGTCACGCGCCCGACGCCGGCGTCGCGCGCTGGCAGGATCGTCTTGATCCCTTGGAGATGCGGCTCGCGGGCGGATGTCACTTGACGAGGAAGATCGCCGACGACATCGAAAATGCCGGCTTCGTCGTCAAAGAGCTCGAAAACTATTACGCCAAGGGCGCGCCGAAGCCGTGGGGATACACCTTCGAAGGGCGCGCGTACAAGAGCTGAGATGGACAGGCTCCGTACACCCGACGAACGGTTCAACGACCTCCCCGGCTACCCGTTCGCGCCGCACTACGTCGACGTACCGAGCGGCGACGGCGAGCCGCTGCGCGTCCACTACATCGACGAGGGCGCAGCCGACGCGCCGCCGGTGCTGCTGCTGCACGGTGAGCCGTCGTGGTCGTATCTCTACCGCCGGATGATCCCGCCGCTCGTCGACGCCGGCCTGCGCGCCATCGCGGTCGACCTCGTCGGGTTCGGCCGCTCCGACAAGCCGGCGCACCGGGATTACTACACCTACCAGCGACACGTCGACTGGACTCGGAGCGCGGTCGAGGCGATCGGCCCGCGCGACGTGACGTTCGTGGGCCAGGACTGGGGTGGACTGATCGGGCTGCGGATTGTTGCCGAGGATCCCAATCGCTTCACACGCGTCGTCGCCGCGAACACGTTCCTGCCGACGGGGGACCGTCACCCCGGCGACGCGTTCCTCGCGTGGCAGCGGTTCTCGCAGGAAACACCCGACTTCCCCGTCGGACGCATCGTGAACGGCGGGTGCGCGACCGACCTTGCACCCGAGGTCATCGCCGCGTACGACGCGCCGTTCCCCGACGACTCGTACAAGCAAGGCGCGCGACAGTTCCCGATGCTCGTGCCGACCACACCCGACGATCCGGCGTCCGACGCCAACCGGGCGGCGTGGAAGGTGTTCGAGCAATGGGAGAAGCCGTTCCTCACCGCGTTCGGCGACGCTGATCCGATCACGGCGGGAGCGGAGAAGGTGTTCCAGTCGGTTGTTCCGGGCGCCCGCGGCCGTGAGCACCCGACCGTCGTCGGGGGCGGACACTTCCTCCAGGAAGATAAAGGAGAAGAGCTCGCGGCGATCGTCGCCGAGTTCGTCCGCTCCAGTTGATGCCCGCGTCGGTACCGTTGTCGCGTGACCGCCCGCACGCAGTCTGGTTTCGCAGTGTATGAGCCTTGACTCATTATGAGCTATCGTTCATACTCTGTAGGTGTGGGAGATCGAGGTCACCGACGAGTTCTTGGAGTGGTGGCGCAGCCTCGACGACGACCAGCGGGAGGCGCTGACCGATCGTGTCGATCTGCTCGGCGAGCGCGGCCCGGATCTCGGTCGCCCGGTGGTCGAGCGCATTCACACATCGCGGCATCACAACATGAAGGAGCTTCGGGCATCCAAAGGTGGGGCGCTGCGAGTGCTGTTCATGTTCGACTCGCGCCGCGCAGTGATCCTGCTCCTCGGTGGCGACAAGACCGGCGAGTGGGACGCCTGGTACGAGTCGGCGGTGCCCGCCGCCGATGACCTCTACGACCGGTATCTGACAGAGCTTCGAGACGAAGGACTGATCTAATGGCTCGAACCAAGTTCACCAAGCTCCGCAAGGAGGTTGTCGCCCGTCCCGGCGCGACCGAGCGGCTGGCTCAGGCACGGGCCGAAACGCTCGAGGAGATCCGCCTCTACGAGCTCCGCCACCGGGAGGCAGTGAGCCAAGCGACGCTGGCCGGGTGGCTCGAGGTGACCCAAGGGGCGATCTCGAAGCTCGAGCACTCCGACGATGTGCGCGTCTCGACGCTCCGCCAGTACCTCGAGGCTCTTGGTGCGCGACTCGAGCTCATCGCCGTCTTCGACGACGACGACCAACGCGTTCCGATCCATCTCGGCAAGGAAACAGCTGCCTGAATCGAGGCGCCCCGACTACGCCGCGAGCGCACTCGGTTTGCGCCGCCACTGACACACCCGCAACGGCTACTGCGTGCGGTGGGCGTCGAAGAAGTCGGCGTTTTGGATCTTGAACTCGGCGTTGAACTGGTGTTCGCCGATCGCGGCGAGGGTCTCGTTGCCGACCGCCTGACGTTGTGCCGGAGTGAGACTCGCCGGGAGCCTGACGCGGCTCTTGAGGTTGTTGCCTTCGGCGCCCGCGAGGATCTTGGGGAGTGCGACGGTGAGCTCGCCGTTGGCGTCGATGAACCCGGCTTGACGGTACGCGGCGACGATCGCGTCAGCGGTGGCCTGATCGATTCCCGGGATCCGCAGGTAGCGGACGGCGGTGACGGCTCGTTCCTTGACCTCGTGCAACTCGGTCGGGACCCCGGCCGCGGCGATCGCGGCCAGGTCGTCCCGTTCTTTCGGCGGGCTGGTTCGGGTGTCGTTCTGCCCGACGACCATGAACGTCGGCACACGAAGCCCGCCAATCTCGTCGACCGCACGGGTCGGGCCGGCCATGTACAGCGCGACCGCGCGCACGGGCATCCCCGCTTTGGTCGATGCTGCGGCCCAGAGCGCGGCGAACGCGCTGCCGTTCGACATCCCGATTCCAAACGTCGGCGTGCCGGCATTGACCGCCGTGGTGTCGACGATGTGTTGGCGGAGCCGGGCCATGCGCGCGAGATCGGCGTTGGCGGTCATCGACGGATCACTGACGTTCCATTGCTTCGCGGTGCGGTTCGTGCTCTCGGTCGCGACGAAGCCGTAGCCGCGGCTGATCAGCGTGTTGAGCACGTCGACGGTCTCGAGCTTGGTCGCGAAGTCGGCGCCTCCGCCGCTGCCGTGGAACAGGTACACAACGCCAACGGGGTGGTCGGGGATGGAGGAGTACACGTGATACCCCTCGAAGGTCGACGGGGTGAACGCGACGACCGGCCGCACCGGACCAGTTGCCACGCCGACGGCGGGATCGATCGCCGTGTCGGGGGACGGGTTATGGGTCGTGGTGGTCGTGCTCGACGGTTTCGGCAGCGTCGACCCACTTCCGGACGAGCTACAACTGGCGAGCAGCGCGGCCACGATGACCGCAGCGCAGAGCAACGGCGAGATGCGTCTCGACAACCTCTCAGGGGTGTTCACGATCTCATGATCGCCGCGTCGCGTGAGCGTCCCGCGAGCTCGCCATGAGGTTTCTGTGATCAGGCGCTCTCAGCAAGCGAGGCCGTCGGCGCGACGTAGTCGATCTTGGGATCGGACATGGGATGGTCCCGCTTTCGCTCGGGAGGCTGCGCCGTCGTGATGTGTCTGGTCTTCGCTGTCGTCTCGTGCCGTGGATCACCGATGACGACAACCGGGCCGGCGGCGTCTCACTGCGTCAGCCCATGGCCTCCATGTTCTTCGTGACGACGGCCATGGTCTCGTTGAGCTCGGCCGTCGGGCTGAACTCAACGATCTCGGTCCCGGGGTGCAGCACCGGGGTGTGGCCGGCGCCGACGACGTAGGCGTCGCCGGCGGTGAAGGTCTCGTCGCCGTCCGCGGTCTTGAACGTGAGCGAGCCCTTGATCACGTACCCCAGATGCCGGCACTGGCAGGCGTCGTCGGGCAGTCCGACAAAGAGTGGAGCGAGGTCGGCTTCTTCGCTGTAGGACTCGAACCCGACGGTGTAGTCGAGGACCTCGGCGTAGCGCCCCTCGAAACCGGGCGCGGCGACGGCGTCGTTGGTCTCCTGCTTGTTTGCTTTGGGCATGGCCGGGTGCTCCTTCTCGAGGCGGTGTAGTGCCGAGTCGTGTTCGTTACCCGTTCAATCGTTTGTCAACCCCTCGGCGCGTGCGAGAAGCAGTGTGCGCTCGCGGGTGTTCCGCGTCAACGACGCTGCCCGTTTGAACTCGGCGCGGGCCTCGTCGGAGCGGCCGAGCTTGGCCAGGAGGTCACCGCGCACGGTCGGTAACAGGTGGTAGTTCCGCAGCGTCGGCTCCGATGTCAGACGCGTCGACCACTTCGAGACCCGCGGCCGGGCCGAACGCCATGCCGACCGCGACCGCACGGTTCAGCTCCACGACCGGTGACGGCGCGAGCTGCGCGAGCGCGTCGTACAGCGCGGCGATGCGCACCCAGTCGGTCTTCGCCGCGGTACGGGCGCGGGCGTGACACGCGGCGATCGCGGCCTGGAGCGCGTACGGGCCGAGCGCGCCGTCCAGCTCCTCCGCACGCGCCAGCGCCGCAAGCCCACGGCGGATGAGCACGTAGTCCCAACGCGAGCGGTCTTGATCGAGCAGCAGGACGGGCTCGCCCGACGCGCCCGTCCGCGCGTGCGTGAGCGCGACGCTTGGATCTCCATCAGCGCGACCAGCCCGTGCACTTCCGGTTCTGTTGGCAGGAGCCCGGCGAGGACGCGCCCGAGCCGCAGCGCGTCCTCGCACAGCGCGGGCCGCATCCAGTCGTTGCCGGCCGTCGCCGAGTAGCCCTCGTTGAACACGAGATAGATGACTTCGAGCACCGACGACAGGCGGGCGGCGAGCTCGTCGCCGCGGGGGACTTCGAACGGCACGTGCGCCTCGGCGAGAGTGCGCTTGGCCCGCACGACGCGCTGCGCCACGGTCGACTCCTGCACGAGAAACGCCCGTGCGATCTCGTCGGTCGTCAAGCCGCCGAGCAGGCGGAGCGTGAGCGCGACGCGCGCCTCCATCGACAGCACCGGGTGACAGGCGGTGAACATGAGTCGCAACAGGTCGTCGCCGATGTCGTCGTCGAGCGCGGGGTCGAGATCCGGTCCCGCAGTGTCGAGCGAGACTTCGAGGTCGCGTGCGAGCTCCTCGTACTTGTGCTCCAGCGTTGTCTTCCTGCGCAACACGTCGATGGCCCGGTGCTTGGCGGTGGCCATGAGCCAGGCGCCCGGGTTGTCCGGCACGCCTGACTCCGGCCACTGCTCGAGCGCCGCGACGAGCGCGTCCTGCGCGAGCTCCTCGGCGAGACCGATGTCGCGCACGATGCGTGCGAGCCCGGCGATCAGCTTGGGTGACTCGATCCGCCAGACCGCGTCGATCGTCCGATGCGTCTCGGCGGTCGTCACGACGACCTCGGGGAGCGGCGCCTCAGCGCGCCGCCGCCTGCACGTCCTCGGGGAACTCTTCCATCTCGAAGATCTGGCGCACCTCGAGGGTGCAGCCTTTCCCGGGGCAGCGTGACGCCCACTCGACCGCCTCTTCCTTCGACTTCGTCTGGAAGATCCAGTAGCCGCCGATCGCTTCCTTGGCCTCGGTGAAAGGGCCGTCGGTGACCGTGCGCTTGCCGTCGTCGGCGAGCTCGATGCGGGTACCCAGGTTCTGCGAGTGGAGCCCTTCGCCCGTGAGCATCACGCCCGCCTTCTCGAGCTCCTGGTTGTACTTGGTCATCTCGGCGACGTCTTCGGCGCTCGGCATCCAGTCGGCCTCGGTCTCGATGTTCGGGAGCATGAAAACCATGAATCGCATGGTGTCTCCTTCCGGTCGGGGGACTGGCTGATCCAGCCTCTACCCATACGTCGAACGGGAGACCGCGAGATCGACACGTCCCCGGAACTTTCTTTGTCTTTCCCGCCGAGCGGACGACGTCTCGCTTAGCGCGCGGCTGCGGCGACAGCGAGCGAGGGCAGGTCGTAGCCGCTTGCAGACTCGAACGGCGCCAGCATCGGCTGGAGCGTCATGCGGATGTGGTCCACGTCGTCGGCCCCGAGCGTCGAGATCAACAGCGCGATCGGGCCCGACACCTGACTGTGCAGATCCCAGTACTCGTCGAAAGTGTCGTAGTGCATGACGCCTTCGATCTCCTCGACGTGGATATCGGAGAAGCCGGCGGCCGCGAGCAGGTCGCGGTTGCTGTCCGGCGCGGCGAGCGAGAAGGGACCGCCGGGCCCGAACGGGTTGCCTGCGGGCTGGTGTCCGTTCTGCATGACCGCGCCGGCGAGCGACGTCAGCCATGGATTGCGCTCCGGCGCGCCCCACACGGCGTACGCGAGGCGACTGCCGTCGCGCAGCACCCGGCGCGTCCCGGTCAGCACCCGCGCCGGCTCGGGTACGAGCATGATGCCGAATCGGCTCAGCACCCCGTCGACACTCGCGTCGGGAAGGTCGATCTGCTGTGCGTCCATGACGCGACACTCCACGTTGGTCAGCCCACGTGCCTCGGCTCCCCGCCGTGCAGCCGCGACCATGGCCGGACCAAGGTCCGTCGAGATCACCTGTCCGTCCGGGCCAACACGTTCCGCCACGAGGAAGCCGGTCTCGCCGGGACCGGCCGCGAGCTCGAGGATCGTCTGACCGGGCTGCGGATCGATCTGGTCGATCAGCCAGTCCGACACGGCGCGGCCGGTGGCGAACAGGCGGTCACGGTTGCGTTCCCACGCCGCCGCGAGGGCGTCGGAGAATTCACGGGTTTGCTCGGTGTTGATCTCGGTCTCGGCCATGGCCGGGACAATAATCACGACGCGCTGCCGGCGCTCGTACACGCTTCGATTGCGACAGTCGCGTGTCGATAGGTTCCGGTCCGTCCCCGCTCGCCTGCCAGGGAGCGTCTTCGATGCGACGCCGCCTGCTACTCGCCCTGCCCGTTGTGGCGCTCGTGCTCCTCGTGACTGGCTGTCCGCCTCCGGTATCGCCCTACGGCACTTGGCCAGGTCGTTTCCCAGTCTGACGTCGTCACCCGCTGCGGCGCGGCGTGCGGCACGGCTCAGCGTCCGGCGAGGTAGTTGGCGAGGCCGTCGGCGAGGGCTTGGGCGGCCTGTTGGCGAAACGCCGAGCCCTCGAGCAGCGCGGCATCGGTTGCGCTGCGCATGTTGCCGGTCTCGATGAACACCTTGGGCACGTCGGAGAGATTGAGCCCGCCGAGGTCGCTGCGTTCCGAGAGCCCCGCGTTGCCGAGATAGGTCGCGTAGGGCACGTGGGTGCCCGCGGCATAGCCGGCGCGCACATCGAGCGCGAGGCGTTTGGATGCCACCGCGATGTCGCCGGTCAGTCCGGGGAGGCTCGGCGGGTAGATGACGTGGAAGCCGCGCCCGTCGGCCGGTCCGCCGTCGGCGTGGATCGAGATGGCCGCGTCGGCGTGCCGCGCGGTTGCCGATCGCGGCGCGCTCGTTGATGCAGGGTCCCCAGCCGCTGTTGTCGGAGCGGGTCATGACCACATGGGCTCCCGCCCGTTCGAGCACGGCTTGGAGACGCAGGGCGACGTCGAGTGTGTACGCAGCTTCGGTGTAGCCGTCGTTGGTGGATGTGCCGGTGGTGTCACACGCGCGTTGCTGGGTGCCGATGTCGATCATCCGGTTGATCTCCGCGGTGTGGGCGTAGTTCTTGCCGTTGTGGCCGGCATCGATGGTGATGGTCTTGCCGGCCACCGCGCCCAGGCCGCTCGGTGCGGGCGCGACCGGTGTGGCGCGCGTTGTTGTGGTCGTCGCGATCGCCGCCGTGGTTGTGGTCGTCGACGAGCTGATGGTGCTCGGCTTCGGCCTTGAACGCGTTGCGGCGCGCGCACGGCGCGGCGCCGAATCGGATCCGTTCGTGAGCGCGAACGCACCGCCGACCCCTGCGGCGACTACGACAACCGCGAGCACAATCGCAAGAACAACGCGGCGATTCACGGGTCAGCGCTCACCGAAATCCCACTGCCGCAGCCCAAACCGCCCCGGAGAAGGCATCCGCGCGACTCCACGGGAACCTGAACGGCGCCGTATGCTCACCACACAATCCTGCTGCATCGTGGGCACGGTAGCGACGGGGATCATTCGAGACGAGGAGCCGGTATGGCCGCACCCCGAGCCGCCGAAACCGCCGAGCGACGGTCCGAGACCACGATCGACCCGACGTGGGCGTTCGTTCTCGCGGTCCTCTCGCTTGCGGCGGCGTTGATCCACTCCGCGGCGGCGGCCGAACACACGGGTATCTCGCCTCTCGTCCAGCTCTTCGCGGTGAGCGCCGCAATCCAGGGCGGCTGGGCGCTGCTCGTGATCGCCCGCCCGAGGCGCGACACGCTTGCGGTGGGGTTCGCCGTCAATCTCGTGTTCGCTGCCGTCTACTGCACCAGCCTTGTGATCGCGTTGCCGGCGCTCGGAATCGACGCCGCTCAGAGCGTCGGGTTCCAGGACCTCACGTGCGTGCTCCTCGAGGGCGCGCTGATCATCGGGACGGGTTACCTCCTTGCGCCTCGCACGGTCGTTCCGAGCTTCCGCAAGCTCAGCCTCGTCCCCGCAGCCGCCCTGCTCGTCGGCGTCATGCTCCTGGCTGTTCCCACGCTCGCGGCCGGGCACTCACACGACGAGGCTGCTGCCGGTCACACGCATGGCGCGGAGACCGCGTCGGCAGCGGCACCGCACTCGCACGCCGCGTCTGCGGCGAGCGTGACCGCGGCGAGTCAGGCGCGCGCCGACAAGCTCCTCGGGGACACCAACAGGTACCTCCCGAAATGGGCCGACTACCACGCTGCAGAAGCTGACGGGTTCGTCTCGATCGGCGACGCCATGACCGGCTTCGAGCACTTCGTCAACGCCGACAACTCGGCCACCCCCAAGACGCTCGACGCCAAGCACCCCGAGTCGCTCGTGTACACCGTCAACAGGGACGGCACGAAGAAGCTCGCGTCGGCGATGTACATCGCCGAGGCCGGCACCAACATCAATGACGTTCCCGACGTCGGCGGCCACCCATGGCACATCCACGACAACCTCTGCTGGGACCCCACCGGCACACGCCTCGCCGGCATCTCGGTGAACGGGCACTGCATCCCCGGCGGCACGCTCGGTATCACCGCGCCCATGATCCACGTCTGGGTCGTCCCCAACGCCTGCGGCCAGTTCGCCGATCTCGAGAACAGCGCGTCGGTGCGCGGTGACCTGGCCCGCCGCGGGGGAGCGGCGTCCGCAGGTCTGGCGCAGGGATTCGGTGCCGACGGTGCCGCGACCAACCCCGACGGCACGCCCAACTGCAGCCACACGCACGCGAAGACCTGAACCCTCGCGCTGTCACGACGCGCTTCGAGATCGGCGTCAGATCAGCCCGGGAGGTTGGCCAGCGGTGACATCCGGCCGATAGTCTGTCGGTATCCCCCTCGTCGCTTCGGTGGCGGGGTGCGAGGCCCGCTTCGGCGGGCCTCTGCGCTTTCCGAAAGCGCTACCAGCTACGCGGCCATACGATCGCCGCGTCATGCGCGTGCTCATGCCCCTCCCCGACAACGACTTCGACGTCACCGAAGTCGCGGTGCCGTGGAAGATCCTGACCGCGGCGGGTCATCACGTCGTCTTCGCGACGGAACGAGCCGGCACGGTGCCCGCGGCCGACCAGCGTCTCCTCACCGGCGTGATCTTCGGACAACTCGGTGCCGCGGATGAACCCAAGGCGTTCTACGAGCAGATCACGCGCGCACCCGAGTTCCACGACACCATCGCATGGTCCGACATCGAGCCGAGCGAGTTCGACGGCATGATCCTGCCGGGCGGGCACGCCCCCGGCATGCGCCAGTACCTCGGCTCGCCGGTGTTGCGCGCCAAGGTCGTCGCGTTCTGGAAGCTCGACCGGCCCGTCGGCGCGATCTGTCACGGCGTGCTCGTGCTCGCCCGCACGCACGATCCGGATACAGGCGCGACCCTGCTCGCCAACAAACGCACGACGTGTCTGACCAAGCACATGGAGCGTTCCGCGTTCTTCCTCACGGCGTGGCGGCTCGGCCGCTACTACCGCACGTATCCCGCCTACGTGGAGGACGAGGTCCGCGCCGCGTTGACCAACGCCGACCAGTTCGTGCGCGGCCCGCTCGCCTACACGAAGCGCGGCACCGATACCGATGACGCATCCGCGTTCGTCGTCGAAGATGGCAATTACGTGTCGGCCCGCTGGCCCGGCGACGCCTATCTCTTCGCCAAGCGCTTCTGCGCCCGGCTCTAGCATTCGATGCCAGGAACGACGTAGCGTTTCCGCGCGATGACGGCCGCGCAGACCGGGTCCCCTGATGTGAGCTCCGGGGTCCAACTCTCGGAGGTCGTCGCCGCGATCGCACTCGCGGCCGACCTCGGGCTCGGCCAGCCGCTGGAACACGTGTTGCGTTCGTGCGTGATCGCGACACGTTTCGCGGAGAATCTCGGTGCATCGCCGGAAGACCGCGACGCGACCTACTGGGTGACGCTGTTCATCACCGCGGGATGCACCGGTGTGTCGTTCGAGCTGTCGAGAGTGTTCGGCGACGACATCGAGTTCCGCGCCGGGATGTTCAACGTCGGCTCGTCCAATCTCGACGTGCTGCGCTACGTGATGGGTCACGCGGGGAGCGGCCGCGGCGTGCTGGGCAAGGCCAAGGTGCGCGCCGACCTGCTGCGCACCCGCATGAGCCCGATCGAAGAATCGCTGCTCGCGCACTGCGCCGTCAGCGCGCAGTTGGCAGAGCGCCTCGGGCTGGGCGAGTCAGTGGTCACGTCGCTCCGCCAGACGTTCGCCCGATGGGACGGCAAGGGCCTGCCGCGCGGCCTGGCCGGCGACGACATCCTGTTGCCCATCCGCATCGGCAACATCGCCAACCTCGTGGAGGTGAGCGAACGGGAACGCGGTATCGACGCGGCGTTCGAGACCGTCCGCGAGTTCAGCGGTACGCAGTTCGATCCCCGGCTGGTCGACGCGTGGTGCGCGACTGCGGGGGAGGTGCTCGAGGGACTCGACAGCGAGTCTTCGTGGGATCGCGTCGTCGCCGGCCAACCGGCAACGCGGGGTCCGCTGACTGAAGCCGAGCTCGACGACGCGCTCGAGCTGCTCGGCGACTACGCCGACCTCAAGTCGCCGTATCTCACCGGCCACTCCCGCGGCGTTGCGTCACTCGCGGCCGCCGCTGCGGGCCATGCCCGTCTTCCCGAAGGCGACGTCACGATGCTGCGGCGCGCCGCGTTCGTCCACGACCTCGGCCGCAACGGCGTGCCCAACACGATCTGGGACAAGCCCGGTCCGCTCACCGAAGCGGAGATGGAGCGGGTGCGGTTGCACGCCTACTACACCGACCGTGTGCTCCACCGTGCGAGCCGGCTCGCGCCGCTGGCCGAGGTCGCGTCGGCCGCGCACGAACGGAGCGGCGGCACCGGCTATCCGCGTGGCATCGCCGGCGCGACAATCCCACTCCTCGGGCGGTTCCTCGAGGCGGCCGACGTGTACCACGCGATGCTGGAGGACCGCGCGCACCGGCCGGCGTTCACGCGCGACGACGCCGGCGACGAGCTGCGACGCGCCGCGCGCGAGGGCGAGCTCGACGGTGCGTCGGTCGACGCGGTGCTCGCAGCCGCCGGGCATTCGGTGCGACGCACGCCGCGTGCTCGGGCGGGGTTGACACCCCGCGAAGTGGAAGTGCTCGTGCTCGTCGCCCGCGGCGGCACCAGCAAGGCGGTCGCGCACTCGCTCGGTATCTCGCCCAAGACCGTCGGCAACCACATCGAGCGCATCTACTCGAAGATCGACGTCTCCACGCGGGCGGAGGCGGCGATGTTCGCGATGCACAACGATCTGCTCCCGAGCTGGGAAACCGCTCAACCGTAGGGAGAACTCCTCATGTCACCGTGACCGGCCCGTTTTAGGGTCGACGTCAGGTGAAAGGAGGAGCCATGACCGTCATGGTGAAGAACATCGAAACGCCCGACGAGCGCCGGAAGATGCCGAACGGCACCGGCGAGGGCTCGATCGTCAACGTCGGCGGCACGACCGTGGTGCGCGGTCAGCTGCAACCGGGCTGGCGGTGGTCCAACGATCTCCGGCCGCTCGTGGGCACGACGAGCTGCGAGTTCGCGCACACGGGCATCATGCTCGAGGGGTGCTTGCACATCGAGATGGACGACGGCAGCGCGTTCGATCTCAAGGCGGGCGATGTGTATTCCGTCCCGCCCGGCCACGACGCGTGGGTCGTCGGCGACGATCCGGTGCAGAGCATCGACTGGGCGACCAACGAAGACTTCGCCAAGCCCCTGGAGCGCGCGGAATAACAGTGCACCGACCGTCCCCGGCCGCCGGCGCGTGACGCGGGCGGCCGGGGGTGGTCGCGCTTCAGCCGTTCCACTCCGCGGTAGTCGGCTCCACGGTGGTGGCGCTGACCGGCCCGAGCGATTCCACGTCCTCGTACCCCTCGTCACGGCGGGGCACGCGCTCGATCGGGATCGTCGGGATCAGCCACGACACGAGCGCACCGATGACCACCACGCCGGTGGCGAAGAGGAGCGCGCTGCGACTACCCGAAGCCAGCGCGTTGTCGAGGGTGTGATGCAGCGCCGCAAGATCGCTCGCCGGCGTGCCGGCCGGAGCGACGAAGTTGACCCCGTTGGCATGAAGCCCCGCCAACGCGTGCGTTTGGAGCGCGGCCGACAGGTGGGCCTTGCGGATGCCGGCGATCGCGTGCGAGATGGTCTGGCTGGTCAGAAGCCCACTGATCACGGCGATGCCGAGTGCGGCGCCGACCTGGCGGACGGTCGTGTTCGCGCCGCTCGCCGCGCCCGACCGCTCATTCGGAATCTCGGAGAGCACCACGTTGGTCAGCTGCGAGCTGGCGAAGCCAATGGCGATGCCGAACACGATCAGGCCGGGAAGGAGCGACACGAAGGTCGTGTGCGCGGACACCGCCGACCAGATGGCGAAGAGCCCGGCCGCTTCGAAGATGAGTCCGACGCGCACCACGTTCGTCACGCCGATGCTGCGCGTGAGTCGGGCGCCGATCTGGCTGCCCACAATGATCGAGATCCCGGACGGGAGGAGCCAGAGTCCGCTGTCCACGGCGGAGAGGTGATTGGCGTCCTGCAGGAACACGGGCAGCACGAAGAGAAAGCCGAGCTGGCCCATGGCGAGGATCATCGTGGTGAGCAGGCCGTAGCGAAAGCCACGATGCCGCAGCTGACCGAACTCGAACAACGGGTCGCGCGCGGTTCGTTCCTTCCACCGCTCGAGCACGTAGAACGCGCCGAGCAGCACGAATGCGAGCGCGATCGCGATCGGCACCGCCGACAGGCTGCCGCCGACCGGCGAGACGCGCATGCCGGCGACGGCGAAGTGGTCGAGCGAGCGCCACCAGCCGTAGCGGGCGGCCTCGCTGAGCCCGAACACGAGCAGGAACATCCCCGTGGCGACGAGCAACGCGCCGGGCACGTCGATGCGTTCCCGGTCGGCGGATCTCGGGCTGCGTCGCATCAGAATGAGCGCGCCGAGGATGGCGGCGGGCGCGACGATCACGTTGATCCGAAACGCCCAGCGCCACGAGTAGTCGGTGGTGAGCCACCCGCCGATCAGCGGTCCGAACGCGACCGCGGCGCCGGCGGCCGCACCCCACATCGCAAAGGCGGTGGCGCGTTCGTGGCCGTGGAACGTGGAGGAGAGGATCCCGAGCGTCGCCGGCATCATGAGCGACGCGCCCACGCCTTCGATGAGCGCTTCGCCGATGATCAAGATCGTCACCGACGTCGCGACCGAGGCCAGGAGCGACCCGGCGCCGAAGAGCGCGGCGCCGATGATGAACATGCGACGGGCGCCGTAGAGGTCGCCGAGGCGACCGCCGATGATGAGCAGGCTCGCGAACGTCAACGAGTAGCCGGTGATGACCCACTGGAGGCTCGGCAGCGTCGTGTGGAGGTCGCGCAGGATCGTCGGGATCGCGACGTTGAGCACCGTCGTGTCGAGCGCGACGATCAGCACCGCGATGATCACGATCGCGAGGCGTGAACCAGCGGCGCGGGTCGAGCGGTGTCGGCTCCGTGTGCAGATCCTGCGACACCGTTGTCTCGGTCATGTTGGTCGAATCGTAAGCGCGCGGCTCATCGAGCGGTGCCCGTCAGTGCGCGAGGCGCACGTTGTCGCGTTGCGCGTTGGACGGCTTGTCGTCGAGATCGGCGATCGCCTGCTCGACGGCCTGCACGGCCTGCTCCGAAGTGAGCGGTTCGGCCGGCGCGCAGCGGCGCGACACCGCGAGGCCCCACATGCCCGCGCCGAGCGCGGCGATCGCGCCCACGGCGACGCCGTAGCGCGGCCCGATGTTCTGACAGATCCAGCCGACGATGGGCCCGCCGATCGGGGTGCTGCCGAGGAACACCATGGCCTGGAGCGCGAGCACCCGGCCGCGCATCTTCGGATCGGATCGGATCTGCACGATCGCGGTGGATGCGGTCAGGAACGAGATGCTGCCGAGCCCGACGAGCAGCGCGATGGGGAACGCCACCGCCTCGTTGGGCGCGAACGTCATGAGCGCCATCGCGGCGCCGAACCCGAGCGACGTCAGCGCGACGATGCGCACGTCGATCGACTTGCGCCGGGCTGTCGCCAGCGCACCCACCAGCGCGCCCACGCTCGTGATCGACAACAACAAGCGTGAACGTGGTGGTGCTGCCCCCGAGGCTGCGGGTCACGAACAACGGGAAGACGGTCTGGAAGTTGTACGCGAGCGTGCCGACGAACGCCATCATCACGAGCGGCACCCACAAGTCGGGCACGCTGCGCGCGTAGCGCAACCCTTCGCGCACCTGTCCCTTGGCGCGCGGGGTGACCGGAGGCCGGCGAAGCTCCGACTTGCGGATCATCGCCAGTCCGATGAGCACCGCGATGTACGACAGTCCGTCGACGAGGAACGCCCAACCGAAGCCGACGGTGATCACCAGCAGGCCGGCGAGCGCGGGGCCGAAGATGCGTGACGCGGTCATCGCCGCGCTGTTGAGGCTGACCGCGTTGTTCATGTCGGCCTCGGGCACCATCTCGACCACGAACGACCGGCGCGCCGGATTGTCGAACGCCACGGTGATGCCACCGACCAACGCGACGGCGTAGATCGCCGCGAGCGGTGGGCTGTGCATGAATCCCAGCGCCGCGAGCGTGAACGACTGCGCCATCGCGATCGACTGCACGATGAGCAACAGCTTGCGTTTGTCGGAACGATCCGCGATGAGACCCGCCCACGGGCCGATGAGCAGCACCGGACCGAACTGCGCCGCGGCGAGGAAGCCGATGGCGACGCCGTTGTCGGTGAGCTTGAGCACCAACAACGTCAACGCGACCATCGTCAGCCAGTTGCCGATCTGCGAGATCATCTGGCCGCCGAAGAAGAGGCGGAAGTTGCGCACTCGCAGCGAACGGAACGTGTCGTTGGTGAAGCGCCGCAGCCGTGCCATTACGCCGGCCCCGAGGCGAGCTCGCCGCACGACGATGCGGTGGCTCGTGCGGTCCTCATGCGGACGAGTTTACCACCTTGTTTAGCGTCACTAACTAATTTGTTTGGGCAGGTCAGAGGGCGTGTGTTCTCCTAGCGGTCACCGACGAGGACGCTGCGGATCTTCGCGACGTGGTACGGCTGGGTGCTGCGCAGGAGGGCGGCGCCGATCGTCGTCGGCAGTGCGTTGACGCCGGGTCCGGGCATGACGACGTCGGCTTCCCAACGCGCGGTGGTCACGAGCGTGCGGTCGCCTTTGCGCTCGTAGGTCACATCGGTTGGAAGTCCGGTGCGCCGGCAGTCTTGGCGCCGTCGCCGGTGTTCTCAAGCACGCTCAGTCAAAGAGTGCCTGTGTCCGTGAGTGGTGCGACGACCCGCGGCGGCTTGGGCCACGGCCGCTACTGTCTTAGCCTCGATCCACCGATTTGAGGTTTCGTCTGGCGATTTGTCGGTGAGGTGCGTGCGTCGCGTGTGTTTGAGTGCCGAGGGGCGGCTGGTGGGGTCGGTTTCGGTTCGTGGTCGCCTGAGTGTGTGACGTTCGCCGCGCTCGAGGCGTGGTTCGCTGTTGGCCGTCCGTCTCTTACGCGCTCGACGCGGTGCGATGCTCAGGTGAGCATCGGGAAGTGTCGCGGCAGCTTGTCGAGCCGCGCTGAGGAACGCGTTGGCCCAGGGCCATCGTGCCGGGAGGCGAAGCGTGGATCGTCCGCTGCGGTTGACGAGGCGGCCGGGGACGGCGAGGAGTTGGGTGCGGATGGTGCGGGCGACGACGAGGGCCGGTGTCGTGGTCGTCGGTGGCGCCGATGGTGGCGGTCCAGCGGATCAGGTTGTGGGCGAGCACCGTGCAACCGACCCACGCGGCGTTGGCGTGGAAGTGACCGGACGGGACGTGCGTGAGTCCGGCGCCTTCTTTCAGGTCGCGGATCGTTCAACTCGACCACGGCGTGGTGGCGGTGGAACAGGTCGGCGTCGATCTTGTCGATGGTCAGGTCGGTGACGAAGGCGTGGTGGCGCCAGTCGGGCCAGAGCTGTTGCTGTCTGGCGCCGGTGAGGCGGGTGCGGCGCACGATGAGCCGGCCGGTTGCCCTTGTAGCGGCACTCGCGAGGGCCGGCGACCTGGGCGGCGCCGCCGTCGGGGTAGACGATGTCGACCCAGGCTGTCCTCGGCGATGCCGGCGATGGCGGTCTTGACCGCCTGGTGCTGGGCGATCGTGATCGAGTAGCGCACCCCCAACATGCTGAGCGCGGCGATGGTCTTGTTCGAGTAGAACCCCGAGTCGGCGCGCACGACGACCTCGCCGGTGGCGCCGGCCCGGCGGACGCGGGCGACGAGTTCTTCGACGAAGCGCTTGGCGCCGCGCGGGTGTTGGCCGATCCTTTGCGGGTCCGGACGTGGAGGATCTCGCCGGTGTCGGCGCGGGTGGCGAGCAGCGGGTGGTAGCCCAACTGGCGGGTGTAGCCGTAGCCCGCACCCTGCTTGGCTTTGCCGTGGACCTCGGTGATGGTCGAGTCGATGTCGATCACCAGGGGGTCGCTGCCGGGTCCGGCGCCGAGGGCCCACACCCGCCGGATCGTCTCAGCGATCACCGCGTCGAGTTGACGGACATGGCCGAACGTGAACGAGCGCAAGAACGTGCCGATCGTCGACGGCGCCATCACCCGGAACGGGGACAGCTTGCGTCGCGCCAGCCCGCAGTATGTCGGCGTGATCAATGTGGGTGCCACCCGCCAAGATCGTCGCACCAACGTCAAGATTTTGCGGCCCGGTCGCGACCCCGCCGACCCTCCCGGAGCCGCACCGTCATTGATCAACGACTCCAGGCCGAGCCGGACCATCAACGTGGCGACGCAACAGGCCTGCATTGGCCACCAGATTCGGGTCGTCGAAGGTCGCGTCAATACGATCGATCCTCCGCGATACTGCACGCACAGAAAGTGCCTCCGCGAGTTGTTCGGATAACGACGTCAGACATCGTCATCCTCCCAGCTCAGGAGGCACTTTCCGCGGTACGCGAGACTCTCACCCACCCGACTCATCGGTGGATCGAGGC